>CAWBPK010000001.1:0-1749466 GCA_963790685.1 uncultured Chloroflexia bacterium | reverse complement strand
CGAATATTGATTAAAATACACAAATATTTGGAAGGATGATTTCAATTACAAAGGCATTCGGGCTCTGTCCAGTTGCTTTTATTGGGGCGCCTGGTTTGTATGCTGTTGTGGGATTTCTTGTGAAAGGATATACTTTTCCGAATTCCTGTCTGGTTTGATTTACTGATTGAAGGAGCGGGACAAATGGCTGCACATCCCTCACGTTTAAAAGAGCGTAATTCTGAACTGGAAAAGAATCTTGCCCAGCGTGATGCCGAATTGGACCTCCTGAACAGCGTCCAGCAGGGACTCGCCTCACGTTTGGAAGTCCAGGCAATTTATGACCTCGTCGGGAATAAAATCCGGGATGTTTTTAATGCCCAGGTTGTAATGATTTCCACCTATGATGCTCAAACCGATACGATCGAGCATCGCTATGCGATCGAACGCGGCGAACGAGTTTATGCCCCAGGTCGATTTCCTAATCGCGGCTTCCGCACCCAAATCGTCCAGACCCGTCAGCCAGTCTTGGTCAGCTCAAATGTAGCCGAACAGGCAGCCTGCCTTGGGCAACCGACTTTACCCGGCACCCTTACCCCCAAAACCTGGCTGGGTGTTCCAATGATTGTCGGTGATCAGGTGACAGGCATCCTGAGTCTACAAAATGTGGAACAGGAATATGCCTTCGTCGATTCCGATGTTCGCCTCCTTCAGACAATGGCAGCCTCACTAAGTGTTGCTCTTGAAAATGCCCACCTGTTTGATGAGACCCAACGGCTTCTGAAAGAATCCGAACTGCGGACCGCAGAATTACAGATAATAAATAGTGTTCAGGAGGGACTGGCTCAAAAATTGGACACGACTTCCATTTACAACTTGGTGGGCAATAAGATTCGTCAGATCTATCAAAATGCAGATCTTTCCATTGGGATTTATGACCCTTCCTGTGATCAATTAATGGTGCCCTATCTGGTTGAAAATGGTAATCGCCGGGATTTCACCCCGTTTAAAGTGGCTGGCAAAGGGTTTATCGGGAATTTACTTAAAAATCCTCATACTTTGCTGATCAACGAAAATATGGAGCAAGCCGTCCTCAGGTATCAAAGTGAGGACGTAACTGGTGGGGGGCTGCCAAAATCTGCCTTATATGTCCCTCTGACGATTGGCAGTTCTGTGCAGGGGGAGATCATTTTATCCGATATGCACAGGGAACACGCTTTCAACCAGTCTGATGTTCGCTTGGTCGAGACCCTGGCGGCTTCGATGAGTGTTGCTCTTGAGACTGCCCGTTTGTGGGAACAGGAGAAAATATACCTCATGGGCCTCGAACGAGAGTTTGAGGTCGGACGCGAAATACAGGCGGGTTTTCTGCCCCGCCTCCTGCCTCACCCGAAAGGTTGGGAAATCGCCGCTTCCCTGCAGCCTGCCCGTGAGGTTGCTGGAGATTTTTATGATGTATTCGAACTCCCGGGTGGGAACATCGGGGTGGTCATTGCCGATGTTTGCGATAAAGGTCTGGGCGCAGCCCTTTTTATGACCCTGTTCCGTAGTTTTATTCGAAGTGTATCGAATATCAATTTTTATGCCTGCATCTCAACGGAATATGGGAATTCCGGGGAAAGGATAATGCAGGCTATTTCCCTGACTAATAAATATATCGTCGAAACTCATGGCGACACGGGAATGTTTGCCACAATATTCTTTGGAATATTCGATCCTCAAATCGGGCTTTTAACCTACATTAACGGAGGTCATCTGCCGCCACGCCTGATTGATAAAAAAGGGGTGAAGCAAGTCTTGACCCGTACGGGTCCGGCAATCGGTGGAATGGCTGATGCAAATTATATTCTCCAGGAAGTGATGATTGAGCCGGGAGACACTTTATTTGCTTTTACCGATGGCTTGACAGATGCGGAAAATTCTGACGGTGAAGGCTTTAGCGAGAAAGGATTGATTCCGCTGTTTTGCTCGGATCACACCTTGTCTTCCATTTTGGCAAAAATTCATAAACAACTTGAAACCTTTACTGAAGGTACCCAGCAAAATGACGATATCACCATGCTTGCGGTTAGACGCGGGATATAGTGAATTTCATCCGATCCTTGCCCATTAATGCAAATTGTTCCTAAAATCGAGTTCAAAATCTCCATGAATATTTGTCCACCTCTTGCGCGAAGTGCCAAATTAATGGACAATTGCGTGATACCGGATAAACTCATGGAATGAAATCTTGGCACCATTCTGGCTTGGCATTATGAAATATTTTCTAATTTGATCAATGCATAGTGGCATATTTAAAAGGAGATTCTATGGCAAAAAAGTTCGTCCCAACGAAGTTAAAAATAGTCCGCCCGGTACCTTCAGATATAGACATTGCGCAGGCGTCTGATATAAAGCCCATCTCGCAAGTCGCAGAAGAAGTTGGCATTTTGCCGGAGGAATTGGAATTTTATGGCCCATACAAAGCCAAGGTTAAATTGGAAATTCTGGAACGATTGAAGGATATCCCGAACGGCAAATATATTGATGTCACTGCCATCACTCCCACCCCTTTGGGAGAAGGAAAGACCACGACTACAGTCGGGCTGTCGCAGGCGTTGGGCGCTCATCTGGGGCGGAAAGTTTTCACAGCCATCCGCCAACCTTCCCAGGGTCCCACCTTTGGTATTAAAGGCGGGGCGGCTGGAGGTGGTTATTCACAGATCATCCCGATGGAAGATTTTAATTTGCATCTCACCGGCGATATCCATGCCATCACCGCTGCCAACAACCTGTGCGCTGCAGCCATCGAAGCCCGCATGTTCCACGAAAGCGAGCAGACGGATGAACAACTGTTCAATGCTCTCTGTCCGCCCGATAAAAAAGGGCAGCGCAAATTTTCGCCTTCCATGCTTCGCCGGATGGAGAAATTAGGCATCAAGAAAGTTGATCCCAATGACCTTTCTCCTGAGGAGCGCAGCCGTTTCTCCCGGTTGGATATCGATCCGGATTCTATTACCTGGCGCCGAACCATCGATACCAATGATCGCTTCCTGCGCGAAATTGAAGTTGGCCTCGGACCTGAAGAAAAAGGAAAGACCCGCCGGACTGGGTTCGACATCACCGTGGCAAGCGAGATCATGGCCATCCTCGCTCTCACCACTGCCTTGCGCGACATGCGCGAACGGCTTGGGAGAATGGTTATCGGTACCGACCACAAGGGCGGCGCTGTAACCGCTGAGGACCTGGGTGTGGCTGGCGCCTTGACTGTCCTTATGAAGGATGCCATCAAGCCTAACCTGATGCAGACCCTGGAGGGCACTCCCGCCCTGGTTCACGCTGGCCCATTTGCCAACATCGCTCACGGGCAGTCGTCTATTATTGCAGACCGGATTGCGCTCAAGCTGGTAGGTCCAGAAGGTTTTGTAATTACCGAGTCGGGCTTTGGCGCAGATATAGGCATGGAGAAATTCTTCGACATTAAATGTCGCTACTCCGGCCTGATCCCGCAGGTAGTGGTTCTGGTCGCCACGGTTCGCGCTCTCAAGATGCACGGTGGTGGACCGAAAGTGGTTGCGGGCAAACCACTCGCTCCCGAATACACAGATGAAAATATCCCGCTTCTTCGGCTCGGTCTTCCCAACATGGCTCGCCACATCAAAAATGCCCTGAAATTTGGAGTCAACGTTGTCGTTGCGGTTAATTCGTTTTCCACCGATACGCCAGCTGAGGTGGAGATCGTCCGCCAGGCTGCCCTCGAGGCCGGTGCAATGGATGCAATCGTCTCCACCCATTGGGCTGATGGTGGCCAGGGTGCCATCAAGTTGGCCGAAGCCGTGATTAAGGCAGCCAATCAGCCATCGAAATTCAAGTTCCTATATTCTCTGGACCTGTCAATCAAGGAAAAGTTGGAGCTTATTTCGAAGGAGATTTATGGCGCAGCTGGTGTTGAGATCATGCCTGAAGCCCAGGCCAAGATCGATCTCTACACCCGCCTTGGGTTCGATAAACTGCCTTTGTGCATGGCAAAAACCCATCTTTCCTTCACTGCTGATGCTGCGGTCAAAGGTGCACCGGTTGGGTTCACCATCCCTGTTCGTGATATTCGCGCCTCTGTGGGAGCAGGATTCCTTTATCCTCTTCTGGGGAAAATGAGCACCATGCCCGGATTGCCAACCCGTCCGGTTTTCTATGACGTGGATTTGGATCCGGATACAGGAAAGGTACTTGGTCTCTTCTAATGCCACTGGGCGGACGGTTCGTCCGCCCAATTTATTTATAATAGTATTAGGATTACTCTCTCCCTTCGCATCGGAAAATATGGAACCTGACCTTTCTACCCTAACCTTGTCTACTGCCTTGCAGTCTTTGCGCCGCGCAGATTTTTCTTCGCTTGACCTCACCCGGGCCTGCCTCCACCAGATCGAAAGACTCGATCCGGTTGTCAACGCCTTTATTACTCCCACTCCAGAACTCGCTGTCCAGGCAGCCATGCAAGCAGATGCCCTTCATTCCCTTCAGCCGTCAAATTTGAATGACTTGGCATTGCTTGGCATACCGGTTGCGCTGAAAGACTTATTCGAAACAGCAGGCATCCGCACGACGGCAGGTTCGAAGTTCTTTGCTGACGTTATTCCAACTGAGGATGCCGAGGCGGTTCGAAAAGTTAAGTTGGCCGGCGCGGTTATTGTCGGAAAAACAAACACCCATGAATTTGCTCTGGGTGTCACCGGCGTCAACCCGCATTATGGATCTGTAAAGAACCCCTGGGATCCCACTCGCATCACGGGCGGTTCTTCCAGTGGATCAGCGGCCGCTGTCTCAACCGGGATGTGCCTGGTTGCATTGGGGACTGATACCGGTGGATCCATCCGCATTCCCGCTTCCCTTTGCGGCGTGGTTGGCCTGAAACCCACCTTCGGACGGGTGAGCACGCGTGGAGTGGTACCTCTCTCTTGGAATTTAGACCACGTGGGCATCTTGGCTCGCACTGTCCGGGATTCTGCGGTTGTATTACAAGTCGTGGCAGGCTTTGACCCACATGATCCTGGGTCGGCGGATATAAAGGTGGACGATTATCTTGGCAAATTGGAAGAGGGCGTTGGGAGTGTGCATATCGCGTTGGGAATGGGGGATTATATCTCTGCCTCTGATCCGGATATTATCTCAGCTATGGAAGACTCTGCTGGAGTCTTCAAAGATCTCGGCGCTCAGGTTGAAAAGGTGGACATGTCCTGGATATCCGAGTTAGCCCTTGCCAACTCGCGTATGACCCAGGCTGACGCGGCTGCATTCCACCGCGAACGGATTGCTTCCCACCCTGACTGGTTTGGTGCTGATATTCGCCAGCGTCTTGATACCGGTGCTGTGTTGACTTCCAGCGAATACTCTCTTGCCCGTCGGGTCCAGTCCGAGGGTCGTCGCCGTTTCGAGATGTTCTTCACGAAATTTGATTTACTGCTCCTGCCCACCACCCCCATCTCCGCCCCGGAAATCGTAGGGACCGGTGCCATCGAAGCTGCCCGCCAGTTGACCCGCTTCACATCGCCGTTCAACTTGACCGGTCTCCCGGCTCTATCCATTCCGTGCGGTTTTTCTGGGAATGGTCTCCCCCTTGGCTTGCAGCTTGTCTCCAAGCATTGGGGAGAGGCGCGGCTTTTGCAGGTTGGTCATGCCTTCGAGAAGGCCACTGAATGGCACTTGCACCAGCCAGAGATGGTCAAAATAAAAACGGGATGAACATTCTCGTCTTCTTGATATAAATCGAATAATCTTCCCCAAACTTGATAAGGCACTCGAATTCGTCGGCCCGCGCTGCCGCGTAAAGAAAAGCTGAGGCTACCATTGCAAGACAACCTCCCAAAAGAGATGGTAATTTGAAGAATATCCCCCAGGCAAAATAGAACAATGCGGCGTAGAGCGGATGTCTAATATAACCGTAAATTCCTCTTTGAACCAATTGCGTGGTGGCTTCTAGAGCATCCGTAGGCTTCCCTACGTGCCTCAGCAAGTACACTCCGCTTAATAGTGGGATTATGCTGGTGAACAGTATGATCCATGAAACGATTTGATACCAGGCGAATGGATGGATGAACCAGCCTGGCACAATAATCAGGAATAAACCCCAAATAGTTTCCCAGGCAAAGAACCGGTAATATCCATGCGATCTGGGTTGTCGCAGGGATGGAATGGAAACCCAAATAATAAATATTGACCCAACGACAAATAAGGTGGCTTGGATCATTGGGTATTGTTTTGCAGGCAGGCGATCAGATCTTTTATTCCAGTCTGAGGGTCATCTTTGGCGAGTGCCAGCACCGGTACGGTCGCAGCGGGGAAGACGTCTGTGACGTTACCAGCCTTCCATCTCCGTGTCAGGATTCCGACTGAATTCACGTCGCTGGAAATTGCCTTCGCCATCTCGTCCGGGTCTGTTGCCAGTCGCGCAGTGGATGCAACCGGGGTTCCATCCATGGTTTCTGTCTCGAAAACTTGTTGGACATCTTCACCTGAGGAAAAAACCCACACCTGCACTCCCCCATTGGAACCACCCACTTTTTGCCAGTTTATTGTCTGACCGCTGAATAACCCGCGCACCTGTTCGGCGTTCAACACCTTTACCGGGTTTTGTGGGTTAACGATGACCAGAATCTCCTCGCTGCCGATTTGGTAAGCCGGCGAGGTCAGGTTAGCGGGTTGTCCAATCCGCAGGCTGAGGTTGAAAGATTGCGGGTTCTGGAAATCTGCGACCCGCTCCTCGGCGGAGACCACATTTTCCCCTGCGCACTCGTAAACTCCCGCCAGCCAGGGTGAGGCTGCAGAAGTGTATTGAACCGAAATGGTTTCCGGGGTGGCAATTGGTTCAGCTGGACTACAACCAGTTAGCAGGATAAAAGTGGAAATCATTATGGTAAAAGAGCGTCTCATTTCCTACCAATCTCGAAGGATGGCAGCCAGGAGTTTGGCTCGCTCTGGAAGGCTGCCTATGACGATATATTCCCTCTCGGAGTGATACTCTCCTCCGGCTGGTCCAAGACCATCCAGCACCGGGATCCCAAGCGCTGCCACGAAGTTTCCATCCGAGGCTCCTCCGGTACCGCTGGCTTTGAGATCGAGGTTCTCCTTGGCAGCAATAACTTTGGCCTTCTCGAAAGTTGTCTTAATTGAGTCGTTATAAGGCATGGGGGGACGGTCGAGACCCCCGGTTACTTCCAGGACCGTGCCATCTAAAGTCGGCTTAAGTGCTTGCATGGCTGCGCTTATTTTTTCGGCCTCCCCTGGTTGCATCACCCGTAAATCAACTTCAAGGCTGGCTTCGTCCGGGACTACATTGGTAGCGATCCCTCCCCGGATCATCCCTACGTTTAGGGTGGTCCCTTTGCTGTAATCGGTCATTTTTTGGATGGTTATCACCTGGTGGGCTATTTCTTCGATTGCATTACGGCCTTTTTCATGGTCGCCACCTGCATGCGCGGCACGTCCCTGTACCCGCATGGTGAATTCGCCAACTCCCTTGCGCCAGGTCTTTAGGGATCCATCCGGCATTCCGGGTTCGAGCACCAACACCAGCCCGGATTCGGCAGCTAATATTTCGATCAATTCTTTGGATGTCTTGCTTCCAATTTCTTCGTCAGTGGTGAATAATGCGGTGACCGGATGATTCAGGCTTTTGATCTCCAGGACAGCTTTCAGTGCTGTCAATCCCACGACAATCCCACCTTTCATGTCGGCTACACCGGGTCCGTAAACTTTGCCGTCTTTTTCATGGAACGGCATTTTGGCCAATGTTCCCACCGGGAAGACCGTATCCATGTGACACAGGAAAAGGATGCGTTCTTTCCCCTTTTTTCCATCGCCGGGCGCATATTTTCGTGGCACCATTTCGGCAGGAAGTGCTTCAAAACGGGCTTCGATTATGTTTCCCGTTTCCCGTTGTGGATGCACTTTAATTTGTGCCCCCATTCGACGACATTCGATTTTTACATATTCTCCAATCTGGTCCAGCGCAGTTTTGCTGCTCGAAGGAGTTTCGATCTCGACCAGGTGTTTGAGTAAATCTACCATCGAGTCGGTATATTCTTCGAAGTTGAACATGGGAAGATCCACCTAGAGCAATGAAAAAACGAGACAGATCGCGCCAACGACCGCGCAATATCCCGCAAAGATGTACAGGGAATTTTTGCTTAAATATCCCAGCAGCCATCTGACAGCCAGCCAGCCGATAAGGGCTGCTACCACGAACCCAACCGCCAGCGCCGGTAAAAACGAACCGACCCCTGTCATCTTGAATAGGTCCAATGACTGATAGCCTCCGGCCGCCAGCATCACTGGCACCGACATCAGGAAAGCGAATCGCGCTGCAGCTGTACGGTCAAATCCGCGCGCCATCCCTGCTCCGATGGTTGTCCCTGAGCGGGATGCACCCGGGAAGATGGCGATCACCTGGGCGATTCCTATGACCAACGCGTCCAACCATTTCATTTTGCGAAGGCTTCGGTTGCGCTTACCCAGCCATTCAGCCAGCGCAAGTACAACCGCCGTGATAAGTAAGCGGACTGAAGCTTCCGCAAGCGGTGTCTTGAAAAGCGTTTCTACGGCAGATTTTAATAAATATCCAAAAATGAGGGCAGGGATCGTGGCAATGATAATATACCAGGCGAGGGAATTTTCAACCGTCGAAAATGGTCTGGCGAAGAATGATTTCACCAGTTGCACCAGGTCTTTCCAAAAGTAGACCACCAGGGAAATCACGGTCCCCAACTGCACGATCACCAGGTAAGAAAACATGGCATCGCTGGCAGGGATTCCCAGGATTTTCTGACCGATGAGAAGGTGGGCTGTGGATGAGACCGGGATGAATTCGGTCAGGCCTTGGATTATTCCGAGAATTAACGATTCAAAGATGGTCATATATTCTCCTTTTTCGCTTCAAGGAATACCTTGTGTTATCAACGAGTTTCCTTACCCCTGGATTGGCAAATCCGATAAGTGGCAAATTAATTTATGCGGATAATAACCTTTCCGCATTTCCTTTCCAATGCGCAAGCCAATCGGGCACTTTTCTCTCGAATGTGCCTGCCAAAATCGACGCGCGCATATCTTTTACCAGCTGGATCAGAGCATGCAAATTATGGATGGAAAGTAGTGTTCCAGCCAACTGCTCTTTTGCAACGATAAGATGCCGCAGGTATGACCGTGAAAATTTCTGACAGGTGTAGCAGTTGCATGAATCGTCTATCGGGCGCGGATCTTTCGAGAAGGAGGCGTTCATCAGGTTCAGCCGCCCCTCGGAAGAAAAGGCTGCATTGTGACGTGCGAGCCGGGTGGGGAGGACGCAGTCGAAAATATCCACTCCCAGGGCGATTCCATTGATCAGATCTTCCGGAGTGCCCACGCCCATCAGGTAACGCGGCTTGGAATCTGGCAGGGCTTGGCACATTAGCTTTAGGGTGGATTGCATTTCCTCTTTAGTTTCCCCTACAGATAGACCTCCGATGGCGATCCCCGGGAAGGGGTAAGAGCCGATGAATTTGGCCGAGACTGCCCTCAAATCCGGGTCTATGCCTCCCTGGACGATCCCAAAAAGGGCCTGGTCGTCCCGGGTTTTTGAAGCCAGGCAGCGTTCGGCCCAGCGGTGGGTCCGTTCCATTGCGATCTTGCTATAGGCATGATCGTTTGGATCGGAACATTCGTCGAAAGCCATGATGATATCCGCGCCGAGATTCTCCTGGATTTGGACGGATTTTTCAGGGGTTAACCGGTGCAGAGATCCGTCGATGTGACTTTTGAATGTCACACCCTCATCGTCAATCTTGCGGGTCTGAGCAAGTGAAAAGACCTGGTACCCGCCCGAATCGGTCAGCATCGGGCCCGGCCACTGCATGAATTTATGCAGGCCGCCCATCTCGCGCACGAGTTCATCGCCGGGTCGTAGATACAGATGATATGTATTCGAGAGGATAAGAGTGGCGCCCAGCTCATCGAGTTGTGCCGGCGTCAGGGTTTTCACGGTAGCCTGTGTACCCACGGGTGCGAATAGCGGTGTTTCAAAGTTGCCGTGCGGAGTTTGAAAAACTCCAGCCCGTGCAGCTCCGGCATGGGCTGCTATGTCGAAGGAAAACATGCGCTGATTATATGCGATATTCGCTTTTACTCGTTATATTCTTTTTCCTCGGGATATTCCACCCCCTGCGCATCCGATTCAACATCCCGTCCGGTGATCTTTCTACCCATTAACTCGCGGTAATATTCATGCTGGATTACCAGGTCCATGATTTCATTTGTGCCTGTCCAGATCGTGATCAGGCGCACGTCGCGCAGCAATCGTTCGACTGGATAGATATTCGTATATCCGATTCCACCCAGGATTTGCATGGCATGATTGACAACCGTCCAGGCAGTCTCCGTGGAAAACTTCTTGGCCTCTGAAACCAATCTCCGCACCCTGTCCGGGTTTTTGTCGGATTCGATCGTACGACACACGGCGTAATCCAGGGCGCGGGCACTGTCAAGGAGTGTCTGGCTTTCTGCGATTTTGAAGCTTACTCCTTCGAATTGGCGGATCTTTTGACTGAAAGCCCGCCGCCTGTCAGCATATCGCGCTGCGATCTCCAGGGCAACCCGGCCCATGCCGATTGCTCCACAGGCGGAGGTCATCCTTTCCGGCACCATCATTTGGTTAAAAACCTTTGTACCCTGCCCTATGCCTGCCTCGCCTCCTAGGACATTTTCGACTGGGACAGGTGCGTCCCGGAAGACAATGCGTCCTGTTCCTCCGCCTCGTGTACCCATCAACCCATAAACGTGCTCAACCTTGACGCCTTCGCCTCGTTCCACCAGAAAGGCAGTCATTGAATTTTTGGGTTCCTGGATGCCTTCGATTTTGCCGTAAACGAGCATCAGGTCTGCTCCTTCCGCTCCAACCACGAACCGTTTCTGACCGTTCAGGTAAAAAACGTTTCCAACTCTGCGGGCATTTGTGGTTGCCGCGAAAAAGTCCGAACCGCCGCGCGGTTCTGTTAACCCTTCGGCGACCGTTTTCTGCCCCAGCAACACCTGCTTGAGATAATTTTCTTTTTGTTCCGGGCTCCCAAATTTGTGGATAGCCTCCCCAACAATCGAAACCAGCGAATACAGGCAGGCAAGCGAGGTCCCCAGGGTACCGACTTCTTCCAGGGCTACCATCTCTGAAGTCCAGGGGAGACCGCGCCCACCCCATTTGGGATCGAATCGCAATCCCAATAATTTGCGCTGGGCAGCTTCCTGGAGAACCTCGCGTGGGTAGGTCACTTTTTCCGCATCCATATCCAGGAGCAGCTGGCGGGGAATGGAACGCACAAAATCCTGCATTTCAATACGCAGGTTTTTTTCCCTGTTGGTAAGCATGCATTCGATTGACATTTTTATCTCCCTTTTTAAATAATCCCCGCGGGTGTTTCAGTTCGCTGATGCCCTGCATCCAAAATCTGTTTCGCATTACCCAAACATGAATTAACCGAACGATTAGAAAGCATCTATTACAAAAAATATTATACAACTTCGGTAAACAGGGTACAAATTTTGGATTGTTTCAACTCCCGGAATTTTTATAATTCCCATGTCTGTATAAGAGTTCAGTTCATAACTTATCCATGAAATGGGCAGCCATCTATTGCGGTGATTAATGTTATGATTGCCGCCTGTAATTGGCAGTTTCATTGACTACAAATTGAGGTCACGATGACAAATACAACCGCATTAATAACCGACAGTACTTGTGATATTCCCCAGGCTATGATTGACAGGTATGGGATTACCGTTATTCCCCAGGTTGTTGTTTGGGGGGATAAAATTTTCCGGGACCGGGTTGATATAACTCCGGAAGATTTCTACCAGCGCCTCGAAAGCGACCCCGTTTGGCCCACCACGACTCTCCCCAGTCCAGCAGATTTCGAAAAAGCGTACCTGGATGCGATTGCGGCGGGCGCTCGGGAGATTGTCGTGATGACGGTTAGCAGCGCCATGAGCGGTACCTTCCGATTGGCTGAAGAAGTTGGACGTCAGATGGATTTTCCGGTATACGTGGTTGACTCAAAGGGCCCCACGATGAGCCTGGGATGGCAGGTACTTGCCGCAGCCCGTATACGTGAATTAGGCGGTACCGCAACCAAAATGATCGATGCAGCTGCCAAAGTACGGGATAGGCTGGTGCAGATCGTTTGCCTTGATACTCTGGAATACCTCCATCGCGGCGGTCGGATCGGCAATGCTACCCGCTTCATCGGTGGACTATTGGATATCAAGCCCTTGGTGCAGATTGACCATAAAACCGGGTTGGTGGAATCGGCTGGTCAGGCCCGGACCCGCAGGAAATCCATTGACACCTTGGTGAGTCGCTTCTTCGAGCAAATCACCCCCGGTACTTTAAAACGCATCGCTGTTCTCCATGGCAATGCCCTCACTGAGGCGCAGGCATTGGCAGACAGGATTAAGAAAGATTTCAACCCGGTGGAACTCTTGGTTAATATAACCGGGCCGGTCCTGGGTATCCACACGGGTCCGAGGGCACTGGCATTATGCGGATATTCTGAAGATTGATCGCAGCTTATTTAGAGGAAAACCTTACACAGGTTTCTCGGAAACCTGCGTAAGGTTTTTATTTTAAGTCGGGGACTAAATATCGGGTTTTAATATCAATTATATGCCTGCTGGGCTCCTTCGAGAATTTGGCCCGCCCCTTCCCCTACCGTTATTTGTCTCTCCAGCCAGATTAACCGTATTAAAAATAATGCCAGCAGCGAAGCGAAATGACACATGATGGAAGGGAGTGCATTATTGGCTATCGGGATTATCGACACGGTAAGGAGCGCTGGAAAAATGAATGCGATCGAGCCGAGCAATATTTGTCCAAGCAGAAGCCTCTGGTGATCATCCTTACAAATGGTCACCCCATAAGCGGGCAGGAGCAGCATGCTCATCAGCCCGGTTTGATAATAAATACCGTAGATCTGGTACAACGGGGTAGGGTTTGTATAACGTGCAAAAACAATTTCGCATACCGTAGCTGTCACGAAACTTCTGTCCACTGCTATCCTTGCCACGAGCAGCCCGCAAAACATGAACATTAAGTAGGAGAAATAGATTAGTATATTGGTTTTGGTCGGATATAACCTGGCTACCAGCAAAAGACCTGTCGGCGGGAGCCAGGCGACCACCATGAAAGCCAGTTTGGGAAGAAATGCCAGGGTGACCGGGGAGCCGGTGCAAAAAATAGCCTCGATGATTTGATATGCTGCCAGGAAAATCAGGACCGCGCTTACTGCATGGATGATTGTTTTTCGCCCAGGTCCACGCAACGCCCAAAAAGCTGCTCCAACTTCAATGGCTGCGGTGACGATGGAAAGAATCGGGTTGTAGTCCATATTTCCTCCTTGTTACTACGGAACACGAATCAGTCTATGGGTTGAGTTGCTTGATAAATACTCGTCTGCGCTTGTGCTGCCTCTTTTCGTAATATTTCCATTGACCTTGCACGTCCTGGTTTGTTTCGAGTTCCGGGTTTGATTCCACTTTCGTAATGCCAAGTTTATTGAACACGGTGTGCATCTTGTTCATCAGGATGGCATTTACTCCCTTACCCTGGTATTCAGAACGCACGGCCACCAGGTACAGGTCAGCCCGGTCATTTTTCTTGAGTGCCTTCAAAAGATGCAAAAATCCGAATGGGAAGAGATTTCCTTTGGTTTTTTGTAACGCCAGCGACAATGATGGCATGACGATCCCAAATGCAACCATGCGGTTATTTTGGTCCATGACCATGGGCACAAAATCGGGGGTTACAAAACCAAAGTATTGATTGGTGTAGGTTTCGATTTGTTTCTCCGTCAGAGGAACGGTGCCATATAAATGCTTGTACTCATCCTCCAGCAATTTGAAAAGCTCTTTGGCATATGGCAGAAGCTCTTTTTTGTGATGCAGATCCAATATTTTAAGCTTGTTGCGTCGCAGGGAAATATCCGCAATTCTTGCGATGGTTTCGTTGGGTTCGGGTGGGACCGAAAACTCGTATTCCATCCAATCGGTGTCTTTCACGTATCCGAGCTTCACCATATGGTTGGGATAATATGGGTGGTTGTAAATTGTCGCCAGCGTGGAAAGCTCATCAAAACCGTCTACAAGCATCCCCTCCCGGTCCAGGTCGCTGAAGCCGAGCGGCCCATGTACAGCGGTCATTCCCGTCTCCTTTGCCCAGGTTTCCACCCTCGACATCAGAGCCTCGCTAACTTTCGGGTCATCTATAAAATCGATCCACCCGAAACGCATGTACCGTTGTCCCCATTTTTCGATATGACTCCGGTTTAGGATGGCAGCCACCCGGCCGACAATTCGTCCCCCACTATAAGCGAGCCAATACCGTGCCTCGCAGTGTTCGAAGGCAGGGTTTTTATCTCGCCTGAGGGTGTTCATTTCATCAAAAAGCAGGGTCGGCACCCAATATGGGTTGCCGTGGTAAAGGTCGAATGGAAAATGGATGAAACTTTTTAATTCTTTCGGTGTGCTTATTTCATTCACTTGTAGATCCATGGACTCACCCTATCCTATTAGATTATTATTTCCGGTAGAATTGATTCCTTCTCTGGTCTAATGTCTTTTCAGGCTTTTTAATCTCGGGGGAGGGCAGCACCACGGGGGCATGCAGGGTTTGCTGGTAATAATCATCCAGCAGCATGGCAATGATGGGCAATTCCTCTTCACTATCTGCCAGGCTGCGCGCCAACGGTGTGAACCTGCGTGACCGTTCAGACTGGAGCTTATCACGTCCTCTCAGTCGTGTTTCAAGCAGGGCTGTGGTTCGTTCAGCAACTATAGCGGCTACATCTGCGTCGGACGGGATTGCGCGTTCCTCGAACGGGATGCTGAATGTTTTGGCAATTTTGTCAAGAGTATATTTTTCTAGGCGGTTTACCAGGAGGATGGCAACACCACTGGCCCCCGCGCGCCCAGTCCTCCCGGCCCTGTGAATGTATGCCTCAAGTTCGTCCGGAGGTTCGTATTGGATCACATGCGAGAGGGCAGGTATATCCAGCCCGCGTGCTGCCACGTCAGTAGCTACCAGGAATCGCAGGGTGCCTCTTCTAACCCGGTCGAGCACCTTTTCACGGTCGGTTTGAGATAGGTCGGCGCTTAGCTCGTCGGCATCGTATCCGAATCGCTTCAAGACAACAGATACATAATGGACCCGGGCTTTTGTATTGCAGAAGATGAGGGCTGATGTTGGGTTTTCCACTTCGATCAGACGCACCAGGCTGCGGTCTTTGTCCATTCCCGGCACGATGTAAAATACGTGCTCGGTTTCGGTAACATGGATATGATCACTGCTCAAGCTGAGGAATTCTCCTTCATGGATGAATTCTTGTGCCGTGCGCAGGACTGAATCGGGGAAAGTCGCTGAGAACATGCAGGTGTGCAGGGGTCGCTTGGGCAGGTAACGTTGGATTTCCCGCATGTCGGGATAAAAACCCATCGAAAGCATGCGGTCAGCCTCGTCGTAGATAACGGTTTTAAGTTGATCCAAAACGAAAGTCCGTTTCAATAAATGGTCCAGCACTCTTCCGGGTGTGCCGACCACGATATGTGAACCTGCTTTGAGCGCAGTTGTTTGTGCGGTGTAACCTACTCCGCCATAGACCGCGGTCGCTCGCAAACCGCTGCCCCCGCAAATTTTTTCAGCTTCCTGCCAGACCTGGCGTGCCAATTCCCGGGTCGGGACAAGTATGAGCGCCTGGCAGACGGGGCGGGATTTATCCAATCGGGTCATCATGGGCAGAAGGAACACCCCGGTTTTACCGGAGCCGGTACGGGCTTGGAGCATCATGTTGCGTCCGGCTAATAAATAGGGCAGGGCGCGCGCCTGGACCGGTACAAGTGATGTCCAACCGGCGCGCGCGGCTGCTTCACGCAATTCCGCGGGCAGTTGTTCAAGAGTGATTTCTGCCAATGGGTCATTTGGCTCCCTAAGGGAGTTTGAAAAGACATTATTCATTTACTTCTCGGTTCATTCTAATTTATTGTAGATACCAGTATATCAAAATATGCCTCACTCCGAGGGCATCAGGTGGGTATCAATCTTTGATTTTCAAACATGGCCGGGAAGTAAGCTAAAATTAATGTATCCGGAATATAATAGCATTTGTCCGAATAAACTTACACACATCAGTTACTCATCGGAGGTAGCGATGAAAGACTATACCAAACCACCTGAATCCGAGCTTCGAAACAGGCTATCCCGAATACAATTTGAAGTGACTCAGCACGAAGGGACCGAGCCAGCCTTCAACAACGAATTTTGGGATAATAAGAAACCTGGCATCTATGTGGATGTAGTTTCGGGGGAACCGCTATTCAGTTCGCAGGATAAATACGATTCGGGAACGGGATGGCCAAGCTTTACGCGTCCCCTTGAACCGGACAATATTCTCACACATTCCGACCAATCCCTGTTCATGCCCCGTATTGAAGTTCGCTCAAAAGCCGGAGAGTCCCACCTTGGTCATGTTTTTGATGATGGACCCGCGCCAACCGGTCTGCGCTACTGCATGAACTCCGCAACACTGCGCTTTATCCCGGTCGAAGAGTTGGAGCGTGAAGGCTATGGTAAGTACCTGGCTCTCTTCCAAAAGGATTCCAATAAAGTCACCAGCTCTTCGGGCAAATAGGCGATTTCAACGGAGTTAAGATGCTTGTTCCTCGTCCTGGGGAATTTCAGGCCGAGTCTTTTTATGTGTGAGTAACACGACGGAAGACTCACACCTTTCCTATAATTACGCGTCTTTGTTCGAAAAAAGACTCCCGAAATGGGAGTTTTTTTTGGGATCAAAGGTCAATTATTTACATCTGATTATGACAGGGGAGTTAGGGAGACCAGATCATGGAGACCTAGCGAAGGCCCCCATGCGGGGCTAACCTGCAGGTCCTTAGATTGCACTAATTTGAATTTACACTGTTTAGCCCATGTTTGTCGCAAGGTCGGATTCTTAGTGCAAAAATCTGATAGTTGAAAATACTGCTAATTTTGTCAATTTTTCTTTTCTTTACTTTTGCACAAACCTTAATTTGTGTAAGTTTACTGAAGAATAATGCATAATTTATTTTGGAAATTCATGAGATCTATGCAACTCCTATTACCTCATGGTGAAATATTCTAAACGTTATACCAATTGCGGCACATTTATGTGAGGGGCACAGTATCTTCTTTGATTAGTTAAGACTTCACTGCAAAAACGATTGGACAAAACGCCTCAGAGTTTAATATAATAGGCCTATCCAAGATTGCGTGAGGTCCAGATATGTTTCGAAAGAACCAGCGGCATCAACAACCCATTCTGATCCGGAGCGTCAACGAATTACCCGAGGAGCAACGCGAACACCTGTATACCTCCTGGGCAGGGGTGTTCTATCGGGAGTTCTTCTGCCGGTTGGACGAAGAACCGTTTGCCGTGCTATATTCCGATCTACCATCCCGGCCCAACGTTCCGGTGAATGTGCTGGTGGGGTTGGAATACCTAAAGGCAGGGTTTGGCTGGTCGGATGAAGAGATGTACGAGGCCTTTCTGTACAACCTGCAGGTGCGCTATGCCTTAGGGTACGACGAGTTTGGTAAAGGCTACTTTGATCTGCGCACGCTGTACTATTTTCGGGAGCGGCTGAGCCGGTACATGCAGGAGAAGGGGGTGAACCTTCTAGATCACGTCTTCGAGCAGATAACGGATCAGCAAATTGCGGCATTCCAGATCAAGACCGGCATTCAGCGGATGGACAGCACCATGGTGGGGAGCAACATTCGCCAGATAGGGCGGCTGCAGTTGCTGGTGGAAGTACTGCAGCGAGTGCAGCGCATGTTGAAGAAAAGGGACCAGGGTCATTATGCGGAAGAATTTACGCCTTACTTGCAGGAGCATGCCGGGCAGTACGTTTACCATCTCAAGCGGGAAGAGTTTCCTGGACACATCCAGTGCATCGGCGAGTTCATGCAGCGTCTGCTGGGCGAGTTGAAAGAGGGCTACGGCGAGGACCCGGTCTATCAGGTGTTGGAGCGAGTGTTCAACGAGCACTTCCGGATGGAAGGAGAAACGGCGAAAGCCAAAGCCAATCGCGAACTGAGTGCCACCAGCTTGCAATCCCCAGATGACCTGGAAGCCACCTATCGGCAAAAGGGCGGCAAAGGCTATCAAGGCTATGTTGCCAACGTAACGGAGACCTGCGACCCAAGGAATTCGCTGCAGCTTATTACCAAAGTGCAGGTGGCTCCCAATCACACCGCGGACAGCCATTTGCTGGCGGAAGCCCTCCCCAATCTGAAGCAGCGCTCGGATCTGGACAAGCTGTATACGGATGGCGGTCATGGAGGGCAGGATGCGGATGCGGCCCTGCAGGAGCAACAGGTCACTCATATCCAAACCGCCATTCGCGGCAAGAGCCCAAATCATAAGAAGCTCAGCTTGTCCGATTTTGTGATCAAGCTGAACAAGGAGGGCAAACCGGTACAGATCACCTGCCCCCAGCAACAACACGGGCCAGTGCATCCGGGCAACCAGAAGAAGGGCTTTGTGGCTTTCTTCAATTCAGTCATTTGCTCCAACTGTCCGTTGTGGCAGACCGGTCAATGTCCCACGTACCCAGGAAAACGCGATGCGCGCCATCATCTGAATTTCCAGCTGGCCAGAGTCCACTCATCTCAACGCCGACGAAAAAGCTTGGACCGGAAAAAAGAAGCTCATAACCTGCGAACTGCCATCGAAGCCACGATCCTGTGTGTCAAGCACCCATTCCCGGCTGGCAAGTTGCCAGTGCGAGGATCTTTTCGCATGGCCTGTCTGTTGATCGGTTCAGCCGCCATGACCAATGTGCGGCGCATCCAGCATCACTTGATAGTGAAAAACCAGCCAGAAAAGCTCCCGAAAGTGGCACCGAACGGACCAGAAAGTTCTTCGGAGCGGAAAGGTAAATCTTTTTTGCTCTTCATAATAGCTGCCTTTCGGAACTGGCTCGGACCTTTTCAGCCTTCGAAACTATTTCTGAGTTGTTAATGTTCGAGTTTTTGCGCTAGAGTCAGTTAATTATAGAAAATTTTTTATAAGTATGAAAGGACGTTAATCCAAATATCCTCGAACCATATCAATCTGGGCTAAAATACCGGTGCTGACGAAAAAGGAGGGAAGCTTCATGCTGTTATAAGTCAGAATGGCGGAGTTTGTCCCTGCCAGGATAAAATGGGTTATTGTCCTATGTCAAGATTGGTTATATACTGCAATTGTGAATTCATGAAAAATGGTATGAAACCAAATTCGCGTTTTGTATGGATCACTAACACGATGTTTACCCTTGTTTTTACTACAATTTATTTGGGAAAAGCGTCTCGCAATATTTGTCGTTCAGGGTTTTTTGGCTATGATTCCGTTTTATAAACGATTTACATTGGTCTTTTTGATTTTGCTGGTACTTGCGATTATAGGAATCTATATTGCACAATTACTTTTCATTATTAATAATCACTTTTTAATTGATGATGCGTTCATTTATGCGCGATATGCTCGAAACGTCTCTTTGGGGTATGGGTTTGTTTGGAATCCTGGAGAGGCTCCCGTAAGTGGTTTCACATCCTTTCTTTACATGATGGTTTTGATATTTGTACAAAAAATCGGGTTATCCACTGTCCCAGTTATGCCCATTTTGGGGTTCATGTCCAGTGTATTAATATTCATTTTGAGTTGGTTTCTGGGAGAAACTCTAAACCCTGGGCATACGCTCGAAAATTTGCTTTCCATAGTCTTGATAGGTTTATCTCCCATATTTCTTTTTTGGGGTTCAAATGGTATGGAAATGCCGCTATATACGGCGCTTTTGATGATCTCTGCTTTGAGCTATTTGGGATATCAACATCATAAAATCCCTGGCTGGGTGGTAGGTGGTATTTTCGGGCTAACAACCTTATGCCGCCCGGAAAGCCTGGCGTTATTCGGGTTCACGATAATTTTCGACGGGATTCTCAAATTTTCTCGACAAAAAAAGCTGTTTCAAAAAGATACCTTGATTATGGCAGGTGCATTTATTATTATTTACGCTCCCATGGTAATCTGGGAATGGATATATTTTGGATATCCATTTCCCAACACCTACTATGCAAAGACAATGGGGATTAATTCTGTCCAAATCCTTGGGGGATTGACCTATTTATTGAGGAACATAATTTATTATGTTTTTGCTGCGATAGGGATTCCTTTAATATTACTTATAATTAAATTTCGGAGGATAACTTGGGACAAAACTTTCGCTGTTGAAAGACTTTATATCGCGGTGTTGGTTTTGTGTTCCTGGGGAACCATTGTCATAAATGGCGGGGATCATTTTAGTTTTGGGCGATTCTTGATGCCAACAATCCCATTTTTATTGGTTTTGATCATAACAGTCGGTTATTCAAATTTTTTAGACAATCAGGTGCATTATGCCTCAATCAAGCCGTTTTATTTATTGCTTCCAATTTTAATATCGGTTATTAATTGGCAGCCCTGGCTCTACATATTTCCGCCGACATTTAATACCGTTGTCCCTTTGGCAAATCCGGATAAACTTGAGTATTTGGAATCGTTGGATACCGGTTTTATTGTCATGGGAAAGACTCTACAAACAATTGCTTCCGAAAATGATTCAATAGCCGTGGTTCCCATCGGTGCGATTGGCTATTACTCTGGAATGAAGGTTTTTGATATGGTGGGATTGGTGGATCCAGTCATTGCCCATGAAAATTTTGATCCAATATATACTGCGACTTGGAATCCGGGACATGACAAGGGTGATGGTTTGTATTTGCTTGGCAAACATCCTGAATACATTCAATTGGTTGATTTTCTTACCTCCCAACCTTTACCGGGACTTAATGACCTTGCGCGGCAATACAAATCTATAGTCGAAATATGGGCATCCCCCGAATTCCATGACAATTACGTTTTCTATCCAATTAAAACTGAAGGGGGATGGTATTACAATCTTTATCGAAGAGTTGATAAAATAACACCATAATTATCCATATAATTAGATTACTTTAATTGGTAAAAAAACATGGGACGGTGCAAATGCCGATCTATTCCTCCTGATATTTGACAGCAATTTGACAGCAACGCCAAACAGAACACATATTCTTTATGCTCTGTTTCCAAACGATAAACCCCCAGCAATGGGGGTCATGGAAATAAGTAACGCTACATCTAGGGGTGCCTGATGGGGGTCGAACCCACAACAACCTGATCCACAGTCAGGGACTCTGCCATTGAGCTACAGGCACCACGAGCGAACGGGATTATACCACCGGCATTATCGGCTTTCAAGAATTTTATTTACAGCTTCTTTTACCTTGTTCCGGGCGATAGTTTCCTGTGTCCCGCTGCCCAGGTTTTTCACGGTGACTTTCCCCTCCTTGGCTTCATCGGGGCCGATGACCAGCACCACCCGCATTCCCATCCGGTCGGCGAACTTGAATTGCTTGGGAAGTTTGGCCGCTTCCGGATAGCTGCTTACGTTTATCCCCTCACCACGCAACTCAGCAGCCAGGGAGATTGAATCCATTGTCAGTTCCGGTGAGAAGGCGGTCACGAGCACTTCCGCAGGGGAGACCGGGCAGGGAGGCAGCAGGCTCAATTCCTGCAGAATCAGGCTGATCACGACGTCTCCCATTGCAAACCCCACGGCTGGCAATGGTTCTCCTCCCACATCTCGCAGCAGGTTGTCGTATCTTCCGCCTCCCAGGATCGACCTGCGCACTCCGCCTGAAATGTCGAAAGCTTCGAAGACTGTACCCGTGTAGTAAAGGAGCCCTCGCATGATGTTTGGATCGTACTGCACGTAATCCCGGACGCCTATAGAATCCAGAATTTTAAATAGTCTCACCAGTTCGTCGGATTTCAGCCACCCCTCTTTATCGTCCAGCAGAGATTTCAGTCCATCCAGTTGTTTTGCGCTCAAGCCGGTTTCCCTGGCATTGGTTTCCCAGGCGTCAACTTCCATTTTTTCCCGCCGATCCACCAGCCCGGAAACGTCAGCCCTTTTTTCAGGCTGGATGCCCAGGATATCGAATTCGGCTTCCATGAGCCGGCGGTTGTTAACGTAGATTCGTGCTTGTGCCGGGGTTAGTCCGACAGCTTTCAGGAATGCTGCCGCGATCGCGATCAACTCGGCATCGACCTCCGGGCTGTTGACTCCCAACAAGTCGATGTTCCATTGGAAAAATTCCCGCGACCGGCCTCGTCCGGGTCTTTCATATCTCCAGAACGGTCCGAAAGACCACCAGCGGACTGGAAAAACAAGCTCGTTCTGGCGCGCCGCGATCATTCGCGCCAGGGAAGGGGTCAACTCCGGGCGCAGGGTTATTTCGTCTCCTCCCCGGTCGGTGAATACGTAGGATTGTTTCTTGACCAGCTCTTCTCCCGATTTTGCCGCGTACAGGTCAAGGGTTTCCAGGAAAGGAGCGTCCCATTCCTGGTAGCCAAAAGATTCCGAAACACTCCTAACAGTACTGTACAACCAGTTTCGTAAGGCCATCTGTTCGGGGTAGAAATCTCTTGTCCCCTTGACAGGAGGGATTATTTTCTTCATGGACTTGCTCCGTATATTTTATTATGCCGCGCCGGTCGATATTTTGTGCTCGGATTTTAGCATATTTCCATCCTGTCCCGCGTGTGACAATTCGCTGATAGAATAGGAAAGAACGCACTTGTACATATTGTGAAATTTAGTACAATCCGCCAATAAATATGCTTTATCCAAGGAAGGAGAGAGGACAATGGATTCTGCAGATTTAAAAGCAGCCCTTCAATTAATTCCCTGGTTTAACAGCCTTACTCCCGAGCATTTTAATAAAACCGCGGAACTCGCCCACTTGCGTCATGCCCTGGCAGGAGAGATCTTTTTCCGCGAGGGAGATAAGCAGGATTATGTTTATATTGTCATGGAAGGTCGTGTCTCGCTGGATATATTCGTTCCCCACCACGGTAAGGTTAGATTTTATACTGCTGAACCTTACGACGTTTTCGGTTGGTCCAGCGTAACCCCTGGTGTGCGCACGCGCACAGCCGGCGCCATGGCGGTTTTGGACAGCACGGTCACTGCTATTGACGCTGAGGGGCTGCGCAACTTTGCCGAAGTTGACCACGATTTTGGTTATCTCTTGATGCGAAGGCTGGCAAATGTAGTTGCCAGCCGCTTGATGGTGACACGCTTGCAGTTGATCGACATGTTTGCCGGTCCGGCGGAGGTTATCAATGACTGATAAATCTCTATCTGTTGGAGGCACTGTCGCCCTTCCAAAACCCGAACTCGACCTCCTCCTCGCGGATCTGCGCAGGAACGGCTATCAAACTGTGGGGCCACATCTTCAGGATGAGAGCATCGTTTATACAAAGATTGACGGCTTGAAGGATCTTCCGCGCGGCATCCTCAGTGAGCAGAAACCGGCCTCCTACCGCATGATACAGACCGGTAAGGATCGCTACTTCGACTTTATCCCTGCCAGTCAGTCCTGGAAGCAATTTCTTTTCCCTCCACGTTGCACCCTATTCACCTCGGTAAAAGAAGGTAAATGGCGTCTCATTGAAAACGACGAACCGACACAGCGCTATGCCTTGATTGGCGTCCGTGCCTGTGAATTGGCTGCCATCAATATCCAGGATCGAACATTTCTGCGGGAGGATTTCTACGACCCCATTTATCGATCCCGCCGCGAAAGCCTGTTTATCCTTGCCGTCAATTGCCTTGATCCCGATTCCACTTGTTTTTGCGTCTCTATGGGCACAGGCCCTCGTCATACCTCAGGGTTTGATTTATGTGTGACCGAGCTCGATGAGGTATTTCTGGTCGAGGTTGGCTCTGAGTTGGGGCGCTCCCTCCTTGCTGAGCGGACCTTTGACCTTCCCTCCGCGTTCGTTCAAAATGCTGCCAACCAGGCTTTGGAACGCGCTGCCAGGTCGATGGGACGCACCATGGACACCAGCGACTTGCCCGGTCTGCTCACTGATAACTTGAATGCCCGGCGTTGGGACGATGTCAGCAAACGCTGTCTCTCCTGCATCAATTGCACCCTGGTTTGCCCCACCTGCTTCTGTTGGGATGCGACGGATGCGCCGGATCTTACTGGTAAGTCCACCCGCCGCGAACGGGTCTGGGACTCATGCTTTAATCCCAATTACTCATTTGTGGTTGGTGGAAATACCCGCCCCAATATTCGCTCGCGTTATCGACAGTGGCTTACCCACAAACTGGGTACTTGGAAGGCTCAATTCGATGTTCTCGGCTGCGTGGGTTGCGGACGTTGTATCACCTGGTGTCCAGCAGGGATCGATATAACCGAGGAAATCGCTGCCATCCGGGCGGAGGTGAAATCATGACAACCACCCTGATTGGCACTGCCGCTCACAGTGCAGGCTATACCGATAAACTGCTCCTGCCCCACTGGGCAGAAATTGTCAAAATTACTCCCGAAGCCGAAGGCGTATCCACGTTCCACTTCCAGTTCATTGATCCCGAAGTACGGAATCGTTACCGCTTCCAGCCGGGTCAGTTCAATATGCTGTATGTGCCTGGATACGGTGAAGCAGCTATCTCGATGAGTTCCGATCTCGAAACATCAGGCGGTCTTCTCGTCCATACCATCCGCCATATCGGGAATGTCACCAGGGCTACCAGTCGACTAAAGATCGGGGATGTGGTTGGGATTCGCGGTCCTTTCGGGACTATCTGGCCTCTGGAAACCCTTGAGGGCATGGATGTGGTCATTGCAAGTGGCGGCATTGGCCTACCCCCGCTTCGTGGCGTCATTTACAATATTATTCGCAACCGCAGCAGATACGGAAAAATCACAATTCTTTACGGCGCACGCACGCCCAAGGATTTAATGTTTCCGTCGGAATATGAGAGTTGGCAAAAAGCTGATATCGACATGCAGGTGACCGTGGATCGCGGCGATGCGAGTTGGACGGGGAGGGTGGGAGTTGTCCCGATGTGGTTTTATCACTTTCGGGTGGACCCCCATAAAACCGCTGTTCTCACCTGCGGCCCGGAAATAATGATGCGCTTCGTCATCTATGAAGCTCTTGCCCGCCGCATTCCTTCCGACCAGATCTATGTCTCGCTCGAACGTAATATGAAATGCGGACAGGGCGCTTGTGGTCATTGCCAGCAGGGTCCATATTTTATTTGCAAAGACGGTCCTGTTTTTCCCTTTAAGGCGCTTGAAAACATCTTTAACGTGGAGGAATATTAATGACTCTTTCTCCAAAATCCAGCTCGAGGCCAAAGATCGCTGTCTACAAATTCTCTTCTTGTGATGGTTGCCAGCTGTCCATCCTCAATCTGGAAGACGAATTGCTCGATCTGGCAACTGTGGTTGATATTTCCTATTTTCTCGAAGCTACCCGTACCGTGAAACCGGGTCCGTACGATGTGGGCATCGTTGAAGGCTCCGTTACCACCGCCCACGAATCTGACCGGATTAAAGATGTCCGCTCAGAATGCAAATATCTCATTGCCCTAGGCACATGCGCCACGGCAGGTGGTATCCAGGCACTACGGAATTTTGCCCGGGTGGATGATTTTGTCAAGACTGTTTACGCTCACCCCGAATTTATCCAAACCCTCGAGACCTCCACTTCCATTGCCAACAATGTCCCCGTTGATTTGGAAATCTGGGGTTGCCCGGTAAATAAAAGAACCGTAGTCGAGGTCATCACTGCATTGCTCCAGAATCGCAGACCTAACTTCCCACCCAGCCCTGTCTGTGTGGAATGTAAACGCCGAAGTCTCGTCTGCGTCGCCGTTGCACAGGGGATCCCCTGCCTCGGCCCAGTGGTTCATGGTGGATGTGGTGCCCTGTGCCCTGCAAACGGACGCGGTTGTTACGGTTGCTTCGGTCCCTCCAGTGCGGGTAATTTCAGCTCCCTGGTTACTAGCATGGTTCCCCTTGACCGGTATCCTCACGAAACTGCAAACCTTCTGCGCAGTTTCAGCAGCCATTCTCCGGCTTTCCAGGCTGCATCCGATGCCGCCTTTAAACTCGCCTCAAGCAAGGAGGTCAAATGAAGACGATTGATGTTCCTGCCCTGGCGCGCGTCGAAGGGGAAGGGGGTCTATACATTGGCGTTAAAGACGACCAGGTTGTCGAAATTCGCCTTGATATTTATGAGCCCCCGCGATTGTTCGAAGGGTTCCTGGTCGGCCGATTCCTTCAGGAAGTGCCGGATATAACCGCCCGCATCTGTGGTATTTGTCCGGTGGCCTACCAGATGAGCTCTGTCATTGCCCTTGAAACAGCCCTGGGGATCGAAGTTTCGCCTCAGGTTTATGCTCTGCGCAGGTTGATGTACTGCGGAGAATATATCGAGAGCCACACACTGCACATTTACCTCCTCCAGGCTCCCGATTTGCTGGGTCAACCTTCAGCTCTCGACCTGGCTGCAATTGCCCCCAATGTGGTCAGGAATGCGCTTCGCATGAAGAAGATTGGGAACGAGATTTTAAAGGCTATCGGCGGGCGAAGTGTACATCCGGTCAATGCCTGCGTTGGAGGGTTTTATCGCTGGCCCGATGCATCCTCCCTCAAAGCCCTGCTTCCGAATTTGGAATGGGCATTGGAAGCGGCAAAGGAGACGGTTCGTTGGTCGTTGACTTTGCCTTATCCGGATTTGGAAATCGACTACGAATTCGTCGCCATCCACCATCCCGAAGAATATGGGGTCATGCACGGTGATGTTTTATCATCCTCAGGCAAAAAGACTTTAGCCGCGGATTATGAGATGCGGTATTTCGAAGAGCATGTCCAACACTCGAATGCTCTCCACGGTCACACTGCAAACGGTGGTACCTATTTAGTAGGCCCTTTGGCCCGCCTCAATCTGAATCACGACCAGTTGCTGCCTGAAGCCCAAGCAGCATTGGACGAGGCTAAACTTAATCTACCGCTCAGAAACCCCTACAAGTCCCTGATTGCCCGCGCCATTGAATTGGTGAATTTCTATGCCGAAGCCATCCAGCTGATTAAAAATTACCTTCCCCAAGGTCCAGCGCACACCGTCCTCACCCTCAAAGCTGGTGAAGGCTGCGGGATGAGCGAAGCCCCACGGGGGTTGCTATACCACCGCTACAAGATCGATGAGCAAGGCATGGTTAAATTCGCCAAAATTGTCCCGCCCACTGCCCAGAACCTGCCACGCATCGAAGCTGACCTTTTGGTTTTAGCCCCCAAACTGGTCGACATGCAACAGGATCTGGCAACCATAACTGCAGAGCACCTGGTGCGCTCATATGACCCCTGCATCTCGTGCGCCACTCATTTCCTGAAATTGCGGGTGGAAGATGTTGGACGGTCTTAGAAATTAGTACGAAGAAAAAGGGATACGTGCCATAATGACATTGTCTTGGCGGTAAAATTTATCTATGAAAATCCTCGTTCTTGGCATCGGTCAATCGATGCGTGCGGACGACGCTGCCGGATTGGAGACAGTCCTCCTTTGGCAGGCTTGTTATCCGCAGACTGCCGTTCAGGCTAGGGTCGAAACCACTGAATTGCCGGGGGTCGCGTTGCTGGATTCCCTGGCGGGGATGGAAGCCGCGATTCTGGTGGATGCAGTCCATTCATCCGCTATTGCCGGGACAATCATCCGGCTGGGCCAGGATGAGCTGGCCAGTTTCACCCCCGAATCGACCTCTTCTCATGGTTGGGGGGTTGCTGAGACCTTGCACTTGGGTTTTTCCTTGAATCCCTCGTTGGCAGAATGCCGGATCACCCTTATCGGTATTATTGGCAGGAATTTTGAATTGGGGGCTGGATTGAGCTATCAGGTTCAAGCCGCATTGCCAATAGCAGCGGATATGGTGGAGAACGAAATTCAAGCCATATTAAATTAAAAGACGGAAGGTATTGGCTTCCGCTTTTACGATTATTTTATCTGGGGATCCCGATCTGGATCATACCCTCAACCACCCTTACGGGGTAGGCCGGGATATCCACCAGGGCAGGCAGCGACGTGGCTTTGCCGCTCTCAATGTTGAACCGGCCTCCGTGGCGTGGACAGATGATCTCGTTTTCTTCGATTTCCCCATCCCCCACCGGGCCGTTGTCGTGACTGCAGACATCGCCAATCGCAAATAATTTACCCGCCAATTTGAAAAGCACAATAGATTTACCCCCCAATTCTACAAATAACCGCTCGCCTTCGGAGATTTGGTCTTCAGGAGAGATATCGACGAATTCAACTTTGGACGGATCGAGCAGGCTGTAATTGAACATTGGGATTTGGGACAATGGGTTTTCCCATGCCAGGTTATTCCACGAGGTCGTCGCTGGCCTCACCCAGGCCGTAAACCCCTGCTTTTAAAACTTTTAGTGAAAGCAGCGCACATTTCAACCGCACTGGACCAAGTTCAATTCCCAGCAAGTCTAATATATCCTGCTTGCTAAGTTTTTTTACGTCTTCCAGTGATTTCCCGATGACCGATTCGATCAACAGGTCTGCTGACGCTTGTGAAATGGCACAACCCTTTCCGTCAAAGCGACCTTCGGTTACTTTGCTTGACGGGTCAACCCGCAGTGTGATTTCGATATGGTCGCCGCATAAGGGGTTGTCGTCCTCGAACTGGATGGTATTCGGGTCCAGGTGACCTCGGTATTGGGGATTTTTATAGTGGTCGATGATTATTTCGCGATAGAGGTCTTCCATGTTTTCTCCGGAATTATTGGGCGGCTCCCAAGATCTTCAAGCTGAGTATAAACGTTGAACAAGGTCATTGCAAGGGAGGAAAGATTAATCCTGCAAGTCTTGATTGCCATACCATTTCTGGTTTTATAGATTAATGTGTTAAAATGTCATGTAAGCGCTTACATGAAATATCCGTTACAATTCTATATATTAGATAGGAAATTATTATGAAAGTTGCAGTGATCGGAGGCGGTTCCACTTACACACCCGAATTGGTGGCTGGGTTTATTTCCCGGGTGGATCAGTTTCCCCTTACGGAACTTTGTTTGATGGATATCGATTCCGCCCGGCTTGATATCGTTGGCGGCTTTGCGAAGCGCATGCTGGCAGCCAAAGGATCCCCTTTTAAAATCAGCCTGACTACCGATCAGTGCCAGGCCGTGCAAGGTGCATCCTACGTGACCACGCAGTTACGTGTCGGACAAATGGAAGCCCGCCGCGGGGATGAGTACCTGGGAAAAAGGCATGGCCTGATCGGGCAGGAGACAACCGGCGTGGGAGGCATGGCCAAGGCATTGCGCACGGTTCCGGTGATTCTGAAAATTGCGGCCGATATGCGCGCTCTCGCACCTGGAGCCATGCTGGTGAATTTTACCAATCCATCCGGTTTGGTAACACAAGCATTGAGTGATTATGCTGCGGATATTCCCGCAGTAGGTGTTTGTAATAGCGCCCTCACGACCAGGATGATGATTGTCGATCAACTAAAAATGGCGACCGGTAAACATATCGATCCAGAACGCACCGAGCTTCTAACCTTGGGTTTAAATCATCTTACCTGGTACCGCGGTTTTAGTGTGGATGGGGAGGAAGTCTGGCCGCAGGTGGTTTCCGGGTACATCGAGGCGCTTCAATCTGATCCGGATCCTGAGTGGGACCCGCGAACGATTGAAGTTCTTGGTATGATCCCCAATTCTTACCTACAATATTATTACGCTACTGATAAAAAGCTGGCTGAACAAGAGAATTGGCCGCCTTCCCGTGCCGAGGAAGTGATGGATATTGAGAAAAGGCTGCTATCTGAGTATGCCGATCCTGGGTTGGAGGAACCACCCGCTGACCTGATGCTACGCGGAGGTGCATATTATTCAACGGTCGCCACCCAGCTCCTTAACGCTCATTATAATGACTTGGGTGAAACGCATGTCGTTAATACCCGCAACAGCGGAGCGGTCACCGATTGGCCAGCCGGTTGGGTGCTCGAAATGCCGGCCAGAATTTCACGGAAGGGGGTTGAGCCACTTCCTGCACAGCCTTTGCCGCCTGTTTGCTTCGGATTGGTTGCGCAGATCAAAGCCTTTGAGTTGCTGACCATCGAAGCGGCTGTTCATGGGGACCGTAATGCAGCCTATCAGGCCCTGCTTGCTCACCCCCTTGGTCCCCAAGCGGACAAGGTCCAGGAAGTACTCACTGATATGCTGGAAACCAATAAAAAGTACTTGCCCCAGTTTTGGAAATAACCAAATTTATGTTTTTTACCTGCAATGAAGACCACTTTAGGAGTTTGTCTGGAGCGGTTTTAATTTTTAATGAGTTTCAGTTACCTTCCCGATCGTCCGTGGCTGATCTGGGTCTAGCCCCTTGGCTCGGGTTAGGTGATAAGCGAAAAGTTGCGCCGGGATGATTCCAACGATGGGGCTCAGCCATTCAGGCATTCCGTCCGGCAGTTGGATGGGAGATTGTGCCAGAGACAGTGCTCGTTTGTCGTCAGAAATGACCACAAGTTCCGCACGGTGTTCGCCGCGCAATTTGCCAAGCATCACCATCATCGAATCCTGTACCATTCCTCGCGGAGCTATCGCCAGGATGGGGAACCCTCCTTCCACCATGGCGATTGGGCCGTGTTGAAAATCTGCCGAAGAATATGGCTCGGCCACGATATAAGTCAATTCCTTAAGTTTTAAAGCCCATTCGAACGCCGTACAATAGTTAAAACCTCGTCCTAAAACAACACACTGACGCATGTAGCGGTAGCGTTCAGCCAATCGTGCGATCGGCGCATTCTGTTTGAGCACCTTTTCAGCCCACCCGGAGACTTTTCCCAGGTCGCGGTTAAGCGTCTTGTCACCTTTCAGGGCTGCTGACAGCATCGCAATTGCCATTAGTTCGTTTGTATAAGTTTTGGTTGCCGCAATAGCCTTTTCATCCCCCGCCTGGATATCAAGTATCAAGTCAGCCGCCTTTGCCAAAGGGGAATCGGGTACATTGGTGATGGCAAGCGTCAGGCAGCCTTGGCGCCGCCCTTCCTCCACAACGCTGACAATGTCAGGGCTTTGACCAGATTGGGAAATCCCCACCACCAATGATCCTTTAAGCGTGGGAGGTTCGTTGTAATAGGTAAAAAGCGAAGGGGTAGCCAAAGCCAGGGGAAAATGGTTAATAGCTCCCCATAGGTAATTGGCATATCTTCCCGCATTATCCGAGGTGCCGCGCGCAGCCAGGAACACGTACTTTATCTCACTTTTGTGGATGGCTGCTGCGATTTTCTCCACAGTTTCTTTCCGGGTTTCCAGAAGGTGGGCAAGACGTTCCGGCTGTTCAAGAATTTCTGATTGCAGGCTCATAAGATTCTTCCTTGGGCCGAACAAAATAAATTCAAATTTTCGATCCGGCTATATTATCCGTTTTTATTGATGGAGTGGTATTTTCGCTCCGTTGACCGTTCCCGCTTCCGGTGACAGCAAATAAAGGATGCTCGCAATTATTTCCTCGGGTGTGCTCCAGGAAGCATTTTCTGCAGTTGGAGCAGAGATCTTTTCACGCTTGAGGTCGATTGTTTTCACTTGGATCATGTTGGCAGTTACTCCGCTGCCTTTCAGTTCTTGTGCCAGCGTCATCATCAGGGCTTCTTGTCCCGCTTTTCCGGTTGCGTAGGGTCCGCTTTTGCTTCCGGGACGGGCAGCCTGAGGGGATGTGATCATGATCACCCGTCCCCACATATTTTTCACCAGGTGCGGAACGAATGCCCTGATGACATTGAAACTTGTCCAAACGTGCTGGTTGAGCATAAATTCCAGATCTTCAGCAGACGCTTCGAACAGGGTTTTACCACCAACCCAGCCGCCGACCAGGTGTAAAAGAACATCGATCTTTCCGAACTTGGCTGCAATCGCCTCGGCTGCGGCTTCGGTTTCTATAGGGTCGAGCAGGTTTACTTCCCGCGCCAAGACGCAGCTTTCGGGCTGGGCGAGGCTATTTGTCAAGGCTGTCAAACTGTCAGAATGGCGGTCCACCAGTCCCAGGTTATAGCCTTTCTGAGCCAGGGTTTCCGCCACGTGCGAACCTAACCCACCCGTTGCGCCGCTGATTACAGCCGTCCGATTTCCTTGTTCCATAATCATCCCTCCCTTATGTACTTTAATTGATATGTATCGAAATATTCACCCGGGTTGTCAGGCTATTTATAAAACTTGCGGATCACGCTTAGCACGTCCTTATTCATCCCCTCCACCAGTGGAAAGTCAGCTTGTTCTTGGAGGTGTTCCTTACCCTGCAGGTCCATCAAGTGTCCTGATTTAAGTGCCTTGGTCTCCAGGTAAAAGCGGTTGTACTGGTTCGGTTGCATGATATGTGGGATGCGCCCATTAACCTTTATCCCGTTCTTCTTTAGATCCTCTATTTTCTTCGGGTTGTTGGTGATTAGACGGATGGATTTGATGTGCAGGGACTCAAGCATGTGCGCTGCCACGCTGTACTCGCGCTCATCATCGCGGAACCCGAGGGCAAGGTTGGCTTCCACGGTATCATAACCGTGCTCCTGTAATCCGTAGGCGCGGATTTTATTGACCAGCCCGATACCTCGTCCTTCCTGCCTCATATATAGTAGTACTCCGCAATCCATTCCCCCGATCATGCGCAGCGCTGATTCCAGCTGGTCTCGGCAGTCGCACCGCAGCGAGCCGATTACATCTCCTGTCAGGCATTCGGAATGGACCCGGACTGGTATGTCCTCACAGTTTGTAACATCCCCCTTTACGATTGCCGCGTGTTCCTTGTCGTCCTTGTTGTTATAAAATGCGACGATGTGAAACTGACCAAAACGGGAAGGGAGTTCTGCGATCGCTGCGATCTTGACGCATACGTGGTCGGGACCCACACCGTCACATGCGTGGGCGCGGCCTTCGTCAAGAAGTTCCTTGATTTGCATCTGGGATAGTCCCATGAATTACTCCTTGTGTTTACTTAAATATTGGACGAGGATGCCGCCCTCATCGTCGAGTATTTCCACCGATTTAAGTTTCAGACCTGGTGCTTGGTTCTCCAAAAAACCCGCACCGTCTGCCAGCGTCGGCGCGCTCGTCCCGCCGAATATTTTTGGTGCAATGTAAACGATCAGTTCATCCACCAGGTCCAGCCGGAACAGTTCGGCGATCAAAGTTCCTCCTCCCTCCACAAGCACTGATCGGATGCCTTCTTCTTGTAATGTCTCGAAGACGGCGGGCAGGTCAACCCGGTCTTTCCCTTTGGCACGCACAATGGCTCCTCCGCTTTCGAAGTAGGCTAATTCGTCCGGATCAACACATTCGGTAGTGAATAAATAGACTTGCGCTGGGCCTGAGTTTAAAAATTGACTTAGGGGGGCCTCCCTTGCATTCCTGCGGATTCCGCCTGTTTGCGAGACTCCTGCTTGTATCTTTGCCGGAATTTCGGTAATAACTCCGATCTTGGCAGGGTTTTCAGGCCACCCTTTTCTAAGGCGTTCTGCCCGTAATTCCGCCGACTTTACTGTCAGTTTTGGGTCTTCACTTAACAGTGTCCTCCCGCCAACGAGAACAGCATCCACACTGGCACGCAGGCAGTCAACTCTGGTTTTGTCAGCCTGGGAGGAAATTGCTGCACCTTTGCGTGCTGTTGAGTTGATCTTGCCGTCCGCGGTCATGGCAATGTTTACGATAATATGCGGGCGTTTCATCGGCGTAATTCTAACCAATTTTGTCTGCTTTAAGCATATGAGATTTATCAGAAAACCTTGTCCATGTTCTTGCCCGGAGATATTTTATCGGATTTTCTCATCGGTTGTCGATTTGAATGAGTAATATGTTAAGCGATTTTATGTTGTGGTACACTCTCGACTTATGGGAATCAACCGCAGTCGGGCTGTCCTTGAGGCGCTTTTTGCAGTAATTATTTGGGGTGCCTCGTTTGTTGCTACCAAGATCGCCCTCCGCTATACCAGCCCGGACGTTGTTGTATGGCTGCGTTTTGGGATCGGGGTGATCGTTCTTGGGTTCGCCGTTCTGCTCAGGCGAAGTTTTGCTCTCCCAGATAAAAAAGATTGGTTGTATTTTGTCTTGCTTGGGTTCCTGGGAATCACATTCCATCAATGGTTGCAGTCCAATGGACTGGTTACTGCCCAGGCTACCACAAGTGCCTGGATCGTTGCCACCACCCCGGTCTTTATCGCTTTGCTTGGCTGGCTTGCGCTTAAGGAAAAACTATCCTGGCTGCAGGGTGGTGGGATATTTCTTTCCACGGTCGGGGTTATATTGTTGGTCACTCACGGTGAGCTGGCGCAGCTTGGTTCTGGTAAATTTGCTACCCTCGGCGATTTTCTTATACTCATTAGTGCCCCTAATTGGGCGGTCTTCTCTGTCCTTTCGCGTCGCGGCCTTCGTAAATATCCAGCCACACTTATGATGTTTTACGTCATGGCTTTCGGCTGGCTTTTCTCCTCAATTTTATTTTTTTCTCAGGGCGGTCTTGCCCAGATCGGAACCATTCCATGGGATGGCTGGGCTGGAATTGCATTTTTAGGGATTTTCTGTTCGGGTCTGGCTTACATTTTCTGGTATGACGCATTGCAAGTGCTCTCGGCTGCTCAAACAGGCGCTTTCTTGTACCTTGAACCGGTATCCACCCTTGTTGTTGCTGCCCTCATCCTGGGAGAGCGGCTGTTACTGCTTACGATCATCGGGGGCGTGCTTATATTGGCTGGAGTTCTGGCTGGTTAACCGAAGAAACTCGGCGATAAAAATTATCGAGGCAGCTTCTCCCGACTGATCGCCGGTTATTTCTTCCGAATATACAGCAATTTTTGGACGTGCGCTATGGATCGGTTTTGCTCATCGAGTACATCTACCTCAAACGCTGGCTGGATTTTTTTGCCGCCCTCAGCTTCAATCCGGATTTGGTCAATTCGTGGTTTAGGAACGTTAAAAATTGCCCTGACTTTGCCGCGCCCAGGCAATAAAAATTGGATGCTGGCTGCTTTATCCCATACTACATAATCCTCACCCAAGCAGCGCATCAAGATCAGCATGAACCAGGGATCGCACATCGCGTAGAGGGATCCCCCGAAATGGGTGCCCACGATGTTTCGGTTGAATGCGGTCAGTTTCATCTCCACCTGGACGGTGTGTTCGTTGATGTTTTTGGAGTGAATCCCCGCTCCGAGCAGGGGCGGATAGAGATTGATCAATCTTTCGCGAAAACGCCCCCAGGATTTGCCTGGTGATTTCGTCATAATATCCCTTGTTTGATCACGGTCCCGTCTGTTTTTTCTTCCCAGCCCGCAGGAGTTGTTTCTCCTCGTTTGTTAAAAACGCGGCTTCCAACGCATTGACCTGGGCTTGGTGGATTTGCGCTTGAGTCAAACCGGCTTGTGGAGCTGCTACATAATATTCGTGCTGCAGATCAATCCCGCTGATCCCCGGGTCGTCGGTGTTGATCGTCGCACGGATCCCGGCCTCGAGGAAGGTCTTGAGAGGGTGGCTCGCGAAATCTTTTACGGAACTAGTCTGCACGTTGCTTGTCAGGCTTGACTCAATACCGGTCCGGTGCTCCACCAGGTAGTCCATCAGTGTCGGGTCCTCTACTGCGCTCAGCGCGTGACCGATCCTTTCCGCCCCCAAGTCGCGCAGCGCTTGCCAGATTGAAAAGGCACTTGTGATTTCACCTGCATGTGCCGCCACATGCCAGCCGGCATCCCGTGCCCGGCGAAAATGTTCCCGGAACCATTCGGCGGGGAAATGAGCTTCGTCCCCAGCCAGGTTAAGTGCTGTGATTTTGTCGTGCTGGCTGAGCAGTGTTTCCAGTTCCTTAAAAGCGATTTCCGGTCCATATGTCCGGCTTAGAATGCCGATCAAGCCTACTTTCACCCCGAAATCTCGCACCCCTGTCTCGATTCCATCAACCACTGCTTCCACCACCGCGAACGGATCCAGGCTGTTCGCCTCCGCCATGAACCATGGGCTGAACCGTAATTCGATGTAATCGATCCCCTCGTGTTTGGCGTCTTCCACGTTTTCGTACGCCACCCGCCGGCACGCATCTGCATTCAATAGCACGCTCATGGGCCACTTGAATAAACTGATAAATGCCATCACCCCTGGTTGTGGGACCCTCACTTGCACATACGGGCGCAAATGTTCCACGTCCTGTGCGGGCAGGGGGAGATTATACTGACGGCCCAGTTCGAGAATGGTCTCGAGCCGGATATTTCCGTCCAGATGACGATGTAACTCTACGAGGGGAAGAGCTGGGTCAAGCAATGAGTGCAGTTTATTGGATGGGAGTGTCATCCGCCCCATATTTATCGACAATGCACTGGACAATTTCTGCTGCGTGCGGTTCGATGTCAACAATATCGAATCCGATGTAATACTGGCACGGCTCTATTGCGTCTGCCTGGCACCATTTGCTTCGAGCGACAAATCCTATGAAAGGCAAGTCGGCAACGTCTGGTGTCGTATTTAGGCCAAGTTGAAAATCTTGTCCTAAGGGGTATTCGGTGTCGCTGTCCAGTTTGAACCCTTTCGATGAGATATCTGCCATGCGGCCGATTGTATGTTTTGTTTCACTCTCGATGACCGGGATGTAATAGATCAGGTTACGTCGTTTATATTGTCGTCGTTCCTGAATTGCTTGATTAGTCATGGCTAATACCTTTCACTTTGTGATATTTATTATAAGGTATTGTCAACTGGGAATCAATAGGCTTAGTCATTTATGTTACAGTCACAGAAATCCATAGAATAAAGGGGTTGCAAAAAGAGAGAGTTCCAATCAATATTGAGGTTGCGCCAACAATACCGAAAGGAGCTCTCAGATGACAGACGAATTTGTCGCGATTAGTATAACCATAAAATTGGAAGATGTGGTGATGGAAATCGAGGAAAAGGTTTTCATCGGAGCGGTGGAGGATTCGATCCACAGCTTGACGGTAGGACTGGGGCAACAAGTGCTTCAGGGGGTGATCCAAGTGTTGGATGATCGAATTGCGCGGGAGGTGCCCGCAGGCTGGAGGAATGTGGGGACGGAGATGCGCTGGATGGTGAGCAGCCTGGGAGCGGTTCGATACAAGCGAAGGATCTATCAAGATGAGCGGGACCGGCGAGTGAAACCGGTCGATGAGTTGTTTGGCCTGTTACGATATGGGCGGATGAGCGGTAGGGTTCAGGAGATGGGAGCGGCCCTGTCCAGTTGTGATCCCTATCGCCGGGCAGCCGATCAACTCAGCTACCTGATCAAGGTCCCGATTACCGCCACCAGCCTGCAACGGATGGCCTGGTTGGTGGGTAACCGCATTGCGGATGGGGAAGAAGCCGAGCGAAGGCGCATCTTCGAAGGAGGGGCTGTGCAGGAAGGGGGAAAGATTCCGGCGCCGGTGCTGTACGGCGAGAGCGATGGAGTGTGGGTGCACCTGCAGCGGGAAAAGAGACGATCCACGGAAGTCCGGGTGGCGATCCTGAGCACAGGCCGAAAACAGGTCGGAAAAGACCGGTTTCGCCTGGAAAACAAGCAGTGTATGACCGCCATCGGGCTGAATGCGGAGATGTGGCAGGAACACATCCTGCGGGAAGCCCATTTGGCTTATGACCTGACCCAGACCCAGATCCTGATCAGCGGGGGAGATGGCAACCAGTGGGTGCGCCATAGCTTTGACCGGATGGATCTGCCCCAGCAATTTGTGCTGGATCGGTTCCACTTGCAGAGGGCGGCCCGCCGGGCATACCATGATAAAAGCGCGGCCCGACGTGTGGTCACTCGCTTACGACATGAAGGCTTCCATGCGGTCGCCCCTGAGCTGCAGCAACACATCCAGCAGGCAGAAGGCAATCAACAGAAACTGCTACTCGACTTCTACCGATACGTTCTCAACAACCAGGATGGGTTATTGGACCTGGAATACCGGGCCTGCTCCCTCCCCGCCTGCCTGGGAGCCATTGAAGGCAATGTCGACAAGCTGGTGGTCCACCGCATGAAAGGGCGTGGTTGTTCCTGGCGTTTGCCCGGTGTACGCGCCATGCTGGCTCTCTGCCGCAATGCTGATCAACTGCGTTCTCATGCCTATCGCTACCTCCCCCTTCAAACTCCTCCCAGAACGTACCACACCACGCAGTTTCTTGAAGTAGAATATTCAGAGACCACTCAGGGTTCCTTGCCTGTCTTTCAGGGACCCCACCAGAACAGACCCTGGGTCAGGTCCCTTCACCGGCTAATCTATGGCCGCTGATCTCTCTCTTTCCCCTGTTCTATGGATATTTGATACAGTAACGTCATTTATTATTGGAACACAGAAGAATTTCCCCGCGAACTATATTTCTTGCTGGGTTTTGGTCGGCGGGCTGTATCTCTAGGGTGCGACTAACAGTCACGTACAATCCTTTTTGTCTTCCTCTAGTTCATGCCCTGATCTGCCCATCTCGCTTCCTGCACACCAGGTAGAAAATGGAATGGCTGACCTAAAACACAAATGCGTTTTAAATGGCAAATAATCAGTACTATTTCCTTGTCTTTGGAAGCCGTCCTCCCGTCTCTCTCGATGCTTTCTGTTGTAAAATATATCCAGGGCTTTCATTCATGAAAATCTTGTTTCTCGCCGCTGAAGCGGAACCTTTTGTAAAGATTGGTGGACTGGCTGACGTCGCCGGATCATTGCCCGTTGCGCTGCGCAAACTTCCAGCCCAATCCTCTGCGGGCCCGCTCGACGTCCGCCTTGTTTTACCGCTCCATCAAGCTACCCGGATCGATCCCGCATCATTGCACCCAATTGCTGATTACTCGGTATGTCGTGGCGGTCTATCGATCCCCGTTAAGGTTTTGGAAACTTCACTGGATGGGATGCCGGTTTATTTTATCTCTGGCGCGCCTATCTCCAGCACTCCAGCTGTCTATTCCCCGGACCCGGCGCATGACCGCGAAAAATATACCTTTTTCTCCCTGGCTGCCTTGGAGTTGATTCCACACCTGGGTTGGCAGCCCGATATTCTCCACGCCAACGATTGGCACACCTCGCTCGCCCTTTACGCTGCGCATTCCCAACAACCTTCATCACTGCCGCGCTCTCCACACACGGTACTCACGATTCACAACCTTGCTTATTTAGGCGGGGATGGATCCGATGTGCTTGCTGCATACGGGCTCGCCCTTCCTGTCGACCATTCTTTACCGGTATGGGCACAGTCTCAACCACTTCCGCTCGGACTATGGTCTGCTAATGCCATTATCCCTGTTTCACCCACCTATGCCCGTGAGATCCTCACCCCAGATTATGGCTGCGGCCTGGATCCATATCTCAAAACTCGTTTGAATAACTTAACCGGCATCTTGAACGGACTTGATATCAAAATTTGGGATCCGGAGACGGATGCTGCTCTCGCGTCTTGCTTTAATCTCAATCAACTGCCCGCCCGTGCGGTTAATAAATCTGCACTGCAAAAAACCCTCGTCCTGAAACAGGACCCCGATATCCCGTTCCTGGCAATGGTCGGACGGGTTGACTATCAAAAAGGGCTGGATATTGCATTTGAAGCCCTGCGCAGACTTTCTGGCAGGAATTGGCAGTTCGTTATTCTCGGGTCGGGAGATCCGGTCATTGAAGAATCTGCCCGCCAGTTGCAGTCAGACTTTCCGGACCAGGCCCGTGCGGTGATTCGCTATGACGCAGGGTTGGGCCACCTCCTGTATGGTGGAGCAGACATATTCCTGATGCCTTCACGCTATGAACCTTGCGGGCTGGCACAAATGATAGCGATGCGCTATGGGTGTGTACCGGTGGTCCATGCCACCGGAGGGCTTTTGGATACCGTTCAGGAGGGCAGGACCGGGTTCCTGTTTCAGGATGCTGATCCCGCATCTTTGCATGCCGCTCTGGTGCGAGCCTTGGACGTTTTTGCACAACCCGTGCAATGGCGGCAATACCAGCAAAATGATATGCAGGAAGATTTCTCCTGGACGCGTTCTGCAGCTCAATATTCAAGGATTTACACGTCGTTAATTTCCTCTCTAGATTGAAATTTTCTAACGAGGTGACCGATGAAGACTCGAGCGATCATTATGGCGGGTGGGGAGGGAGCCCGATTAAGCGTTCTCACCGCCAAACGCACAAAACCTGCTGTCCCCTTTGCAGGCAAATATCGCATCATTGACTTTGCTCTTTCGAATTGTGTCAATTCTGACATATTCGATATAATGGTCCTGGCCCAGTATCGGCCGCATTCACTGATTGAGCACATCGGCGCCGGCGCACCCTGGGACCTGAATCGCGACTTCACCGGCGGGGTTCGCATCCTCACCCCCTATAAAGCCCGTTTCGAGGCGGACTGGTTCGAAGGCACTGCGGATGCTGTTCAGCAAAACTTTTCCTTTGTCAAACGCGGCTCTCCTGATTTAATTCTTATCCTGTCTGGGGACCATATCTACACGATGGATTACGACACCATGCTTACCTTTCACATGGACCAGCAGGCGGATTTGACCATGGCTACCATCCGCGTCCCGCTTTCAGAAGCTTCCCGCTTTGGCGTTGTAACCGTTGACAAAAAATTCCGCGTAAAATCCTTTGTTGAAAAGCCGAAAGATCCTCCCTCGGATCTGATTAATATGGGCGTCTATGTTTTTAACCGCGACCTCCTTGACCGCGTCCTTTGGGAGGATCATTTGCGTGAGGATTCCACCCACGATTTTGGAAAAGATATCATTCCGCGCCTGGTGAAAAGCAGGCTCCGGGTGATTGCCTATCCATTTACCGGTTATTGGATGGATGTAGGCACGATCCTCTCTTATTGGCAGGCTCACATGGATATGCTTTCCCCCAATCCGCCGCTTAAACTCTATGACCGCAGTTGGATTATCCATACCCGCACCGAGGAACGGCCTCCGGTCCGCATCCCCCAAAACGCACAAGTTTTTGCCAGCATGATATCGGATGGTTGCACCATTCAGGAAAATGCTCGCATCGAAAGCAGTGTCTTATCGCCTGGGGTCATCGTCCGCCCTGGGGCGGTCGTGCGGGAATCCATTATTCTCACCGATACGATAATAGAGACTGGAGCGGTCATCGAGCGCGCCATTATTGATAAACATGTGATCGTGGAAAAGGACGCTCATGTGGGTGGCGGCATCGCGGATCCGGATATTCGCTTGGCGGTCGTTGGGAAGAACAGCGTTATTCCAGCTGGGGTTGTTGTTGAACCTGGGGCTGCTATTAGCACAGATGTAAATGCCTCCGACTATTCGGGCTTCCGGGTGAAAGCGGGCGAGCTTTTGGAGACCAAGAGACAGCCTTATGAAATTTGAACGCGCTTCGGGAATCCTCATTCATCCTACATCCCTTCCAGGCCCATATGGCATTGGGGATCTTGGGCCCACCGCTTATCATTGGGTGGACTGGTTGGCGGGGTCCGGATGCAAACTTTGGCAGGTGTTGCCCCTTGGTCCTACGGGTTACGGTGATTCCCCATACCAATGTTTTTCAGCCTTTGCAGGCAACCCCTATCTAATCAGCCCGGAATTATTGGTGCGCGATGGCTTGCTAACCCCCGATGATCTTGCCGGGGATCAGGGGTTTGATCCTGGTAAAGTCGATTTTGGAACGCTCATCCCCTGGAAATTGGGTTTGCTCGAGCGCGCGTTCTCCCGCTTTTCTACGAACCTGGCGTCTGAATCCTCGATCGTATTGAAGCCATCCAGGCGGGGTGACTCCGCTGCCCCTTATCCTGATCTTTCAGGGTCACTCAAAAATAATTTCGATTCTTTCTGCGCTGATAGCGCTTTTTGGCTGGACGACTATGCGTTATTCATGGCAATAAAAGAGGCTTACGGCGGAGGTTCGTGGGATGGCTGGCCTGATCCGTTGCGCCACCGGCATCCCAATGCGCTCACAGAAGCCCGCAAAGCCCTGGCTTCCTCGATTTCCCGTTTTACTTTTTATCAGTATATCTTCTTCCGCCAATGGAACGCGTTGCATGCATATGCCCATAAAAAAGGGCTGTCCGTCATTGGTGACACCCCCATATTTGTCGCGAACGACTCCTCGGATGTTTGGTCCCAGCCCGATCTTTTCTTCCTCGACGCGGATTTGAAGCCAACGGTGGTCGCGGGCGTTCCTCCCGATTATTTCTCCCCCACCGGGCAATTGTGGGGAAATCCACTTTATCGCTGGGAAGTTCATAAATCTACAGGGTATGCATGGTGGTTGGAGCGCCTGCGCGCAACCTTAAAATTGGTGGATATCCTCCGCATCGACCATTTCCGTGGCTTTGCCGGTTATTGGGAGATTCCTGCCGGGCATCCCACTGCTGAGATCGGTCGCTGGGTCCCAGGTCCTTGTGATGACTTATTCAACACCATCCGTTCAGGTTTAGGCACGGACATTCCCATAATAGCCGAAGATCTGGGACTGATTACTCCCGATGTGATCGCCCTCCGTGACAAATTTTCTTTGCCTGGGATGAAAGTTTTGCAGTTTGGTTTTTCTGGCCCGGATAACCTATTTTTACCGCATTCATTCCTGCCAAATTGCGTGGTTTATACCGGTACACACGATAACGATACTGCACAAGGTTGGTACCAATCTGCCCCGGAAGTCGAGAAGGATTTTGCACGCCGTTACCTTCGCGTCGACGGCTCCGATTTCTCCTGGGACCTTATTCGGCTCGGGTGGAGATCCACTGCTGTCTTTGCTCTGGCTCCCTTGCAGGATTTTCTTTCACTGGGTACAGAGGCACGCTTCAATTTTCCATCTCGCCTCGGCGGTAATTGGGAGTGGCGGGTTCAGGACGCTCAACTTAGCGAGGAGTTGCAGGCCGGCATCAAGGAAATAAACTGGTTATATCTGCGCTAATCAACTCCGCCTCGGAATATTCCGGGGCGGTTTTCATTCTGGGGTGAATTTTCTTACTAATAACTTAAGGTAAATTCCATTGTGCGGGGTTGTCCAATACCGTGCTTCCTGAAATTTTTTGCAGAAATGTTGCAGTCTCATTGGTTAATCCCGCCTTGTAGGTCAATCCTACCGGGCTTTGACGATAAATAACGGCATAAAAAACACAGGCTGCCAGGTAGGTTCCCTGCTCGGTTGGATGGCTTCCGTCTGCCTGCCATAAATTCAGTTGAGCATTTTGACCATTAGCCAGCAGCCACGCATACCCAACCGGAGCTATAGGTACCGAGAGTTCTCTGGCGATTCCCAGGTACCCAATGTCTATCTGGAATTGCATGGCTGGAAAATCTTGCAAGCCATAATCCGGCCAGCCATCCTGGTGTGCCCATGTTAGGAAGAAAACAGGCTTCGCGCCGACTCTCTCGATTTGCTGGACCAGGGTACGCGCCGCTGGGTACATGGTTCCAATCCTTGTTTGTTCGCTGGCTGGGATTTCACTTTGTTCCTGCAGGACCACGTAATTCCATTTCGAGGCGGCTATTTGGTTTTGCGTATCGGCTGAGCTGACATGATCTGCCAGGGTAACGCCCCCTTGGGCAGCCATCCCGGTCATCACTGTATGTCCTCCAGAATCAGCCAGCTTGGTAAACATTCCTGGCAGGTCGTTGGTGAAGGTGTAACTGTTCCCGATGAATAGAATTCGCGTGCACTTATCCGCACCTTGTGACTGGTCGCAATTTATGATCGGTGAACACCCGAGTAAAGGTACCAGGATACAGCAAATGACCAGGATGCGTTTCATCAATCGCCTTGAACAAAAACCCTGGCTTGCTCCACGTATGCCAGCGACTGGTGCCGGAAATAGGTATTATAGAGTGTCGCATAATGTCCTCCCCGCTGCAACAGTCCGCCGTGATTGCCTTCCTCGATTATTTTTCCTTTTTCGAGGACAATAATCCGGTCTGCGGCTTTTACTGTGGACAACCGGTGAGCGATCAGGATGCTGGTGGATTCGGCCAGGATCATGTTCAGTGCCTGCTGGATCTGCCACTCGGTAAAGGGATCGATGCTGGCAGTAGCCTCGTCCAGGACAAAAATCGCTGGTTTTTGCATTAATACCCGCAACAACGCCACCAGTTGGCGTTGCCCCATCGAGAGCATGGTGCCTCGCTCGCCTACGATTGTATCTAGTCCGTTTGGCAGTGTTTCCAGCCATTCCCCGTCCCCGATTTTCCTTGCCATAGAAAGGATATCCCCATCGGTTACCATTTCGGGGTCCGGACACGCATAGCGGATGTTTTCAGCCACCGTCCCTGAGAAAAGGAATGGAATTTGTGAAACGATCCCCAATTGTCGCCGGTACTGCTGCAGGTTTAAACTGCGGATATCTGTTCCATCGATTAGGATCCGCCCGCCTTGGAACTCGTAGAATCTGGCGATTAGTTTTGCCAGCGAGGATTTTCCTGCTCCGGTGTGACCCACAATCGCAAGGTTTTCTCCGGGATGGATGGTCAGGTTGAAATCGACCAGGACAGGTTCATTTTCAGCATAGCGGAACGAGACATTCTCGAAACCGATCTCACCTTTCAATTTTTGAACATCCCGTTTCTCGGTTTGGACTACATTGGGCTCGGCGTCCATCAGTGCAAAGATGCGTTCAGCCGCGCTCAAGCCCGACTGGATGTTCGACCAAAATGCTGACAGGTTCATGACCGGGTCGAAGAAGCGCCCCAGGCTGATAATGAACAGGTACCATGCCCCTATCGTCACTGCTCCCTGTGCAGCACTCAACCCCCCGGCATAGACCAGGGCGGCAGTCGCTATTCCTGCCAGCGCATTTAATGCTGGCCAAACAAGGGCGAGGATAAAGCCCCGCCAAACGTTAACCCGGTAGGATGTCCGGTTCGCTTTATTGAATGTTTCGAAGATTCCAAATTCCTGGCGGAAGTTCTTGGCGATGGCGATGCCGCTGACTGTTTCCTTGATGGCAGAATTTACGTCTGCCATGGCCTGCATCCCGCTCTTGGTGACCTTGCGTGCCAGCCGCCGGAAGAGCAGCGCCAGCAGGAATATGAAGGGCAGAAAGGAAAAAAGAACCAGTGATAGTCGCCACTCTGTCCGGACAATAATGATGCCGAGCAGGATGGCATTCAGGATTTGCGCTGACACATCCGTGATGATCGTGACCAGATCGCCCAGGGTACTCGTGTCGGCGTTAATCCGCGATACGATCCGTCCGGATGAGAATTGATCGTAAAATGACAGATCATGTTCGACCGCCGCGCGGAAGGCAAGCGCCCTTAAATTGAGGACCACGTCACCCACTGTCCGGACTGTGAGCCTGCGGCGGATCCAGTTTAATCCCCAATCTGCGATTCCGATAAAGAGGACGATTCCTCCGATAAGCAGGCTGGCGAGAACACTCGGAATGGTAGTTAATGTGTTCAGTCCCTGGCTGATGATGACCGGTTGAGCGGCGGTGATCACTGCCAGGACGATGGTTACGAAAACAATAACAACCACCCGTTTGTGTTGGGCGGTGAAATATCCAATAATACGTTTTGCCAGTGTGCTGTCTTTGTACTGGCGGTCGTATTTTTCTTCGTTCAGACCCTCGTAAAAACCCATTGACTCAAGTTTTCGGGTAACATGAAATTTGGTATCGGAATGTTCGAATACCCGGTTGCCCGATTCCTATTCTCTAAAGATTCGCGCATACGCGTCGGAAGTTTGCATTAGATCGTCATGGTTCCCGATTGCTGCGATTCGTCCCTGCCGTAAAACAATGATCAGGTCCGCCCAGCGGATTTGAGATAGGCGGTGGGTGATAATGAGCGTTGTCCTGCCCTTGGCGGCTGCCGCGATGGCGCGTTGGATCATGTCCTCTGTGGCAGAGTTGATCGCGCTGGTGGAATCGTCCAGGATCAGGATGTGCGGGTCGGTCAGGAATGCACGTGCGATCGCCAGACGTTGGCGCTGCCCCCCGGAGAGCGTGACGCCTCGTTCACCGATGACGGTTTCATACCCTTTATCAAATTCCTTGATGAACCCGTCTGCCTGGGCGGAAATTGCCGCAGTTTTAATTTCTTCCGGCGTTGCTCCCGGATTGCCGAAAGCAATATTTTCCGATACGGAGCGGGAGAAAAGGAATACATCCTGTTCGATGATGGATATCTGGCTACGCAGGGAAGCCAGGTTCCAGTCTCGGACGTCTACCCCATCCACGATGATTTGTCCTCCGGTTGGATCGTAAGTTCGGTTGACCAGCTTTGCGAGGGATGTTTTCCCGGTTCCTGTCTGCCCGACGATGGCTACTGTTTGCCCGGGCTTTACATTGAAAGAGATATCACGCAGTACTGCCTCGCCCGTTGGATAGGCAAATGTCATATTGCGGAATTCGATTTCACCGCGCATGGATTGCGTGTAACCAGCGGAATTTTGATCCAGGTCGGTCTCGCGCTTGATCAATTCAAGGATCCGCTGGGCGCCTGCCAATCCGGATGAAATGAGTGAGTAAGCCCAAATGGAGGTCCAGGTGGGGAATTCGAGCATCAACAAAATGCCAAAATATGCGATGACATCGCCGATGTTTAAGATTCCCACGCGGTATAGAAGAATTGAGTGTAAAAGACCGCCAGCCAATGTAATGTAATACAACAGCAGTGGAACGAAGCGGGCTTCCACGTCACCCTGCCGAATGTTATTATTCCGCAATCGGCGGGAATTGGCATTAAATCGTTTAATTTCAGCTTCTTCCTGCGCCGCCCCCTTCATTGTCTCAATTCCATCCAATGCCTCGGACAGGTGAGTGTTCATTTGCCCAAACGAATCTCTCACGTCCTCTGTGATTGGATTTAAGGTGCGCAGGTACCAGCGTAACGCGATGATATATGCTACTGTAAAAATTGCAGGAGTCAGTAATAACGACCAGTGATAGAGTGGAGCGAAGAAAAACGGCATGACCAGGAAAACCAGCGAACCTACCACCAGGTTGATCCCCGGGCTGAACATTAAATTTATTTCGCGGACGTCATTGGTGGCTCGTGCCATTGTGTCACCCACGGGCTGGAGGTTGTGGAAGGTCATGCTTTTACCCAGCAGGGATACGTAAAGCTCATCCCGAACGTCGCGTTCGACACGTTGGGCGATTAATTCAGCGCCGAAATTTCTCCCCAATTGAAGAATCCCCCGGATGATTTGTGATCCCCCCATGATAAGTGCCAGTGGAAGAAGTACTTTTGTGTCCGGAGGCACATTAAGCATTGCATTAAAGGCATCACCTGTCAGCACTGGAATGAAAGCAGCCAGTGCTGCGTTGCCAACCGCGCCGATGAACATGATCAGCACCAGCCACCAGTATCGCCTCGTGTATGCAAGGATCCAACGCACTGGGCTGCGGTGGTCCAAAGGAGCTTCGCGTGGAAGCGTAAATTCAGCAGGGGAAGGAATTGAGGTCATCTAGGTTCAATTTCGGGGATGTTTCCGGGTAACGCGAACGCGATTCTACCACGCCGGGAAAAGAAAAGGCACGCTGGGACCAGCGTGCCTAAAATGGCGGAACCGAATTATCAAAGGTGTTTGGTGAAGATCACTAGATCATCACCGGGGCTGTAAAAATCTTTCAGGATGCCTTCTAGCGTATAGCCAGTCGCAAGGTAGAATTTGCGGGTCGGCTCGTAATTAGGCAGTCCCGAAGTCTCAAGGACGATTAATCGTCCCCCCAGTTTACGGATGGCATCTTCGCTTGCAGCCAGCAATTTTCGTCCTATCCCACCTCGATGGATGGTTGGGTCAACGGCAATCCAATATAAGTCAAATGTCCCGGAGGTAAGCGATCGAGGACCGAAGCAGGAATAGCCGAGCACCCGTTCAGCTTCTTTTTCCACCAGGAAATAATAACCACTTATATCCGAACCATGAGCGAGGTATTCTTCCCATAATTCGTCTACGCATTTCACTTCTTCTTGATTAAAAACGGTGTTATTTGCAGTGATGGCGTGTATTTGGGTGCCATCATTATCTACTGGAAGTGTAATCAATTAAATCCACCCTTCCCGCTTCATGGCGGCAGTGAGGATATGTGCGATCATGTGTGGATAGGTGATTCCTGTTGCCCTAGCCGAGTTCCAGAATCCGGCTTCGAGTGAAAGGTCGGGTAGTTCATTCACATCAATTACATACGGGATCCCGTTGTTAAATCGAATGTCCACGCGTCCCAGGTCGTGCAACCCCATGGCGCGAAAGGAACTTTCGGCGGCTTTTTTGACGGCTTGAGTCTCCTTGCGGGTGAGATTTGCCGGTACACGAGCGGGAATATTCTGGTAATACGGGCTGTCGATTTTCCATTTCGAGTCGTAAGTGAGCAGCCGCTCAAGGGGATTCGCGACCCACGAAAAATCTTCCTCTGCTATTGGAAGCACTTCTATCGGTTCGTTTCCCCACATAGCCACTGCCAGCTCGCGCCCGCTTACAAATTCTTCTACGATGGCGGGTTGCTCATACGTTTCTACGATATAGGCGATTCTGTGGAACATGCTATCCCGATCACTGACAACAGAATCGAGGTCTATTCCCATGCTGGCGTCTTCGACCGATGGCTTGATGATCACTGGAAATTCAAGGTTGAAATTGCCCTCCGCACGCTCAAAAACCTGGTAACGAGGCGTTGGGACATTAAAATTAATTAGGCGTTCCTTGGATTTTGGTTTATCGATGCATCTTTCGATCGAATCTGCAGCAGCCCCGGTATGCTTGAACCCCATCCGCTCGATTAAGCGAATCACATCCACGGCACCCATATTGTTGCCGTTGAATCCATCACAATTATTGAATATGAATGTTTCTTTTGGGGGGAGAGAGGCCAGGATATCTTCGAGTTCTTCGAGATTACCCCTTACTGCCAGTTTTGTAACCCGGTACCCCAGACTGGATAAAGCCTCTAATAAATTCTGTGTAGTTGTAGCTGTAAACTGAACTGCTAATAAATCTTGTGGATTGCCTCTACATATTTGAGCATCTTCATTGTAAAGGATAACAACTTGAAAACTCTTTACGTTCATCGGGACCTCGGATGAAAATAACTCCCTTTAAGGGAGGGGGGTACGCAAACGTTTCAAGCGCGTTTGCGCGTTGAGGGGTTCCTTGTGCGAGAAATTACATCGGTTTTCCATATCGCAAGTAATCATACTCCTATATTCCACCTTAAAAATTTGTTGCTTATCCCATTTCATTTTGTGTTGCAGGGGCAGTATTTTTGACAATTTTGATCTGTAATTCGTAACCTTATTATCACCAATTGTGATGCGATTCATAATGAACAAGCATCAGGAACATGGTTTGGTTTTTCTTAAAACCCGGGATAAATTATCATAACAAGTTTGTATCATAAGCCAATTGACTCACCTCATTTTCTATTGTAAACTCACCTCACATAATCCCTGTTCCACGAGGCCAACTTGATGAAAAAGAAGCGCAATTTGTATCCTGTGTTTGTTGTGGTTGTATTTTTTTTCTTTACACTCCTTCACCAAACCGACAAACTGCTGATCGGCTCTCTGCAAATTCCCGTTAGTAAAACTTTTAATCTTAATGATCTCCAATGGGGCTTGATTAATACTGGCGCCTTGATCGTCGGAACAGTTTTCTACCCAATCTGGGGGTACTTATATGATCGCTATGCCCGCGCCAAACTTCTTGCCCTGGCCTCATTCATTTGGGGTGCAACTACTTGGTTAAGTTCATTGGTGGTAACCTACCCGCAGTTTCTTGCCACTCGGGCAACCACGGGGATTGATGATTCCTCTTATCCAGGCTTGTATAGCTTGATTGCTGATTATTTTGGCCCGAAAATTCGCGGGCGGATCTACGGGTTGCTGCAGCTCGCTCAACCTCTCGGATATTTGGCCGGAATGATCCTGGCTCTGTTGGTTGCACCTCTTTTGGAGGGGAAAGTATTTCACCTGGAAGGTTGGCGGACAATATTTCTAATCACGGGTTCGCTTGGCATCGTGATGGCGGTTGTAATCTATTTTGGAATTAAGGAAGTCCCCCGCGGTCAGTCTGAGCCTGAATATGAAGGCATGGATGATATCGGCCAGGTTCGGTTCAACTGGGCGTCGCTGAAGAATGCCCTGCAAAAGAAGACAATGTGGTTTATATTCCTTCAAGGTTTCGCTGGCGTTTTTCCATGGAATGTAATTACATTTTTCTTCTTCGGATACCTGATGTTGGAGCGCGGGTATGACAACACCTCGGTGCTGCTTACAATGGGACCTGTAGTACTCATCCTTGCAGCCGGCTACTTCGTTGGCGGTGCGTTGGGTGATTGGTTGTTCAAGCGCACCCTTAAAGGTCGCATTTTGATCTCCAGTGTGGGTGTAATTCTCGGAGCCATCTTTCTTTTCTTTGCTTTGAGAACTCCGGTTGCCGACAAAACCACCTTCTTCATTCTTATGTGTTTGACGGCAATATTCATGCCATTCTCATCGCCAAACGTAACTTCCACGGTTTTTGATATCACGCTTCCCGAGGTCCGCAGTTCTGCCCAGGCGGTGGAATACTTCGTCGAAAATAGCGGCGCAGCTTTGGCACCTACCATTGCGGGAGCTATCGCTTTGGCTGCGCATAGCAAACAATATGCAATCATGACAGTTTGCATATCTGCATGGGTGCTGTGCTTTTTCTTATATTTGGGTGCTTTGTTCTTCGTGGATGGAGATATCAAATCCTTGCGCTCCCAATTGGCATCCCGCGCCGCTCAGAAAAGGGCTGAAAGATTAGCCTGAACCAGAATCTAGTCCGTCATGGACCTTCCTTTTCTAATGGAAATAATCCCAGGTGCACTCACAAACCAAAGGCAAAACAGGAATTTCTCACACTGCCAATCCGGCACTATTGCGAAACTTTATGTTGGGTTCTTCCTCTGAACTCCGCAGGTTCCTTGCGTCGGGATTCGAGGTAGTATCAGTTTTAGACATCCTCAGCCTGGAAAATTACTCTGGCATGGAATAGGAGAAGAACATGGTAAAAATTGTTGCTGACACTACCTCGGGGCTTCCCCGGGAAATGATGAAATCCCTTAATATTCCGCTCATTCCCCAGATTGTCATTTTCGGGGAGGATTCCTACCGCGATGACACGGAACTTGACACGACTGCATTCCTGGCCAAACTTAAGGCGTGCAGGGAACTTCCAAAAACAGCTGCGCCTCCTCCGGCTTTTTACATTCCAATTTTTACCGATGCCAGGGAGAAATGTGAGAGCGTGGTGGTCATTGCCCCTTCTGCCAAGGTGAGCGGCACGGTACGCGCCGCTTTTGTGGCCGCGCAGGATTTCCCGGAATTGGATGTCCGTGTGGTTGATTCATTGAGTGTTGCTGGGAACCTCGCCAGCCTGGTTCTATTGGCTGATGAATGGGCCCGGTCTGGCTTGGATGCAGACGCCATCGTGAATCGCCTCCAGGACTGGATTGAGCGCGGCCGGCTCTATTTCCTGGTAAATACATTGGAATATCTCCAAAAGGGTGGTCGTATCGGGGGAGCAAAGGCTTTGATTGGAAAAATGTTGAAGGTCAAACCCATCCTTTGCCTCAGGGAAGGGCAGGTGGAGCCTTTTGAGCAGCAGCGGACCAAGAAACGGGCGCTTGCACGCCTCATTGAGATCGTGGAAGGCGAGTGCCCAAAGGACCAGGAAGCCCATTTATGTGTAATGCAGGCGGACGCCATGGCGGAAGCAGAAGGGTTGGTGGCTGAGTTAAAATCTCGGATGAAATTTGCCTCCATCCCCATCTACGAATTACCTCCGGCAATTGTCGTCCATGGCGGCCCGGGTGTGCTGGCTGTCGGTTTTTTTGTTCATTAAATTCGCTATGGTATAATTTGCAGGTTATTGCGAAAATTCCCACGAATGTGGTTATAGGAGAGTATTAATATGTCTGGTCACAGCCACTGGGCAACTATCCGCCGCAAGAAGGGTGCGGCAGACGCCAAGAAGGGTGCTATTTTCACCCGTCTTGCACGCGAAATTGTCATGGCAGCGCGCGAGGGGGGAGGGGATCCGGATAGCAATTTTAGGTTGGCTTTGGCAGTCGAAAAGGCCCGTGCCGGAAACATGCCCAAGGAAAATATCGAACGTGCCATTAAACGCGGTACTGGGGACGATAAAGACGGTGCGATTTTTGAGGAAATAACTTATGAAGGTTTCGGGCCGCACGGTGTGGCTCTTATGATCGAATGTGTCACCGATAATCGGAACCGTGCTGTCGCCGAAATCCGTCACTTACTTAGCCGGGGCGGCGGAAACATGGCTGAAGCCGGTTCGGTTGGCTGGCAGTTCAGCCGCAACTCCTACTTCTCTTTTCCAGCTACACAATTAAACTTTGACAAGGCATTTGAGCTGGCTGTGGATGCAGGCGCCGAGGATGTTCAGGAAGATGGTGAAAATATCGAGATCATCGCTCCGGTGGAATCCTTCAAGAAGATCAGTGATGCCTTGAAAAAAGCCGGTGTCTTACCCGATGATGCTGACCTGCGGCTTATCTCCAAGCAGGACGTTGAACTACCCGTCGACCAGACTTTGTCTGTTCTGCGCGTGATCGAATCGTTGGAAGAATTGGACGATGTCGCCAACGTTTTCCATAACTTGAAGATATCTGACGAGGCTCTGGCAGCGCTCGAGGCTGAATAAAATGGCGCTGGTGTTGGGGATCGACCCGGGTACCGCGACGACCGGGTACGGTCTGGTGCGTAGCCGGGAGGATGGCACCCTGGAATCAGTTGTTTATGGCACCTTCCAAACCCCCGCCGGCACTGAAGCGCATCACCGTTTGTCGATGCTTTTTCACCAAATGAATGAAGTCCTGCTTCTCCATCGCCCCGACTCGGTGGCGGTGGAGAAATTATTTTTTCAGCGCAATATCTCAACCGCCATTGCAGTCGGACAGGCACGCGGTGTCTTGATGTTGGCGATCAGTGAGGCGGGGTTGGATCTGGCGGAATACACACCCAATGAGGTCAAGCAGGCAGTCGCCGGGTATGGAAGCGCTGGGAAGAAGCAGGTACAGGAAATGGTGCGCGTGCTCCTGGGATTGCCCGAAATTCCCCAGCCGGATGATGCTGCCGATGCCCTGGCGATCGCGATAACTCATCTTAACACCCAAAGATATGGTGAAAAATGATAGCGACTTTGCGTGGTGAAATCACCCAGGTGGAAGAAAATGCAATCATTATTGAGACCGGGGGTGTGGGCTTGCGCGTCTTTGTCCCCAAACCATTGCGTGAGCGCACCAGGGCCGGGGAAGCGATTTTCCTTTTTACCCATATTGTCATTCGTGAAGATGATTGGAAGTTGTTTGGTTTCGAGTCTCAAGCTGACCGTGAATTATTCACCACCTTGCTCGGGGTGGATGGGGTCGGTCCAAGGACGGCTTTGGCGGTACTTTCAACTTTGACCCTGGAGACAGTCCAAAGGGCGGTTTTTAGCGATGAACCCGATTTATTGAGCCGCGTCCCGGGGATCGGAAAAAAGACTGCCCAGAAGATGGTCCTTTATCTTCACGATCGCCTGAAACCGGTCAGCGGTTTGGAAAAGATTGCTTCCATGTCCGAAGCGGATTCTGAGGTCCTCGCAGCCCTCACCGCTCTGGGATATTCGGTCGTCGAAGCGCAGACCGCCATCCAATCCATCCCGAAGGATGCCCCGGATGATGTCGAGCAGCGCCTTCGAATGGCTTTGCAGCAGTTCTCCGGGAAATAAGACATATAAATAACCGGATGGTTCGAATTTCTGAGGAGTGATTGATGGCCTTTATTAAGTTTTTGCCTGAAATCCTAAGCTCTTCAATGTAAAAAAACCTTGTTTTTGGTCTCTATCGTAAAATGTCGGCAGTATAATTTGGGGGCATTTTTCGATAAATTGTATCTGGCACAATCATGTCTCTTATTGCGGTCGCCAACCTCTCCAAATCTTTTGGCCCGGTGGACTTGTTCTCCGGAGTCTCTTTTGCTGTTCCCAAAGGGTCAAGGCTGGCACTGGTCGGGCCAAATGGTTGCGGCAAGACCACCCTTTTACGCATTTTAGTCGGGCTGGATGAGCCCTCCAGTGGAAAAGTTTCGCGCGCCAAGGCCGTCCGTATCGGCTACCTCCCCCAGGAAGCCGAATTTGAGATGGAAGGGACTGTTTGGGATGCCTGCTTCTCGGTATTTTCAGACTTGATAGCCCGTCAGGTTGAACTGGAAAAGCTGGAAACAGAGATGGCTGCCCAGGAAACCCGCGACCAGGCCATGGCCCGTTATGGCACCCTGCAGCACGAGTTCGAGCGGCGCGGTGGCTATACCTTTCATAATCGGATCAAACAAGTCCTTACCGGGCTGGGCTTTTCGACTGGTGATTTTTACATGCCGCTGGCACACCTTTCCGGCGGTCAGCGGACACGCGCTTTCCTGGCTCGCCTGCTGCTTTCGGAACCCGATCTGTTGATGCTCGATGAACCCACCAACCACCTGGATATAGCCGCAGTTGAATGGCTTGAAGGCTACCTGAGCCAGTGGGATGGCGCTGTGGTCATTGTTTCCCACGACCGTTATTTCCTTGACCAGGTTGCCAATGGAATCCTCGAAATGGCCTTTGGTACCACTGAGCACTACCCTGGTAACTATTCGGCTTATCTGCAGACGCGGGAACTGCGCTGGGAACATCGCCGGGAGACTTTCGAGGCTGAGAAGGAGAAGCTTCTTAAAGATGTTGAATACATCAAGAAGAATATCTCAGGCCAAAATGTCAGCCAGGCAAAAGGGAAACTCCGCCGATTAAGCCGCATTGTCCAGGCTATCGAGCAGGTCGGCATGGAAGCCGTGGTCAACCAGAAATGGGCTGAAACGGCCGTTGATGTTGTTGTCGGTACTTCGCCATTCGGTCCGGAAGAAGCCGAACGACGCGTGCGCGCCCTTCGCGCTCCCAAGCGCACCCTGCCTCGACTGCATCTGAACCTCCGCTCAGCGGTTCGCTCCGGTGAACTCGTTTTGCGAACCACTGATCTGCGCATTGGTTACCCTGATCGGTTGTTGTTCGCTGCGCCGGACATTGTCCTGCGCCGAGGGGATTGCGCTGCGCTGATCGGCCCGAATGGAGCCGGGAAGACCACATTCCTGAGGACTGTCCTGGGCCAGTTGGAACCGCTGGAAGGGGAAGTGATCTTGGGGGCCTCCCTGAAGATCGGATATTTCGCCCAGGCTCATGAGGGGCTCAACCCCGAAAACACTCTTGTCCAGGAAATTGACTTTGTCATGCCGAACTGGCTTCCGGGACAAATCCGCGAGTATCTCGGAAAATACCTCTTTTCCGGCGACGAAGCCTTTAAAAAGGTCTCGGTGCTCTCAGGCGGCGAACGCGGCAGGCTTGCCCTCGCCAAATTGGCTTTGCAGGATACCAACCTGCTTTTACTTGACGAACCTACCAACCACTTGGATATTCCTTCCCAGGAAGTGCTGGAGGCTGTCCTCGATGATTACGGCGGGACAATCCTGCTGGTCACCCACGACCGCTATTTGATTGACGCCCTCGGCACTCAGATCTGGGAAATTGAACCGGATGAATCTCAACTGACCATTTTTGAAGGCACCTACAGCCAGCGTCGGGAAGAGCGTGAACGTTTGGCAGCTCTCCGTTCAGCCGAAACATCCCAGGTTGCCTCCCCGCGCACCATACGAAGATTAGTGGACCCGGCTGCAAAAGAAGAGCGCCGCAAGATTGCCCGGTTGCAGGAACTGGAGAATAAAATCGCAGCCCTAGAGGTTCAGATCGCCGACCTGGGGCGAAAACTGGAACGCCCTCCCAAGGATACGGCGCTGGTGCGCAAGTGGGGAAACCAGTATGCTGCCCTTCAGGCCGAGATGGATGACTGGCTTGCCGAGTGGGAAGGACTTCAAAGTTAATAATAGAGCGATGGATAATTAACCATCGCTCTATTATTTTCCATTAAATAAGGCAATCCCCGCTCTGGACCAAATCTGAATGATTTTAATTTGGGCTGTCGGTTTTCCTCGATGTTTTGGATGGGGGTTTTGTTAAATTGACAGGTTCAACATGGACTGTTATGTCTGAGGGCGAGACGATCGCATGTATGGCTTTCTCGATCACTTCTGTGGCCGCGTGTGCCTCGTTCAGGGTCAGGTTTCCATCCATCGTGATGTGCATATCTATGAATGTATGCGCACCCGAAGGGCGTATTCGGATTGCATGTGCGTCCACAACACCTTTGACACCCGCTGCCACCTTCTCGACTTTATCTGCCAGACCTCTCGGTGCGGTATCCAGCAGAGCCGAAATTGTCCGCCACCCTAGTTCCCCGCTGATATAAATGACGATGACGGCCACGATAAGGGCTGCAATGGAATCCGCCTTGTGCATCCAGTCCAAACCGGGGACGTATCGTGCGACAGTCAACCCGATCAAGCCCACGATAACCACTGACGATGACCAGATGTCGGTACTGAAGTGGAGCGCATCTGCTTCCAGTGCCTGGCTTTTATATTTGCGCGCCGCTTTATACAGGATCCGCGACCGGGTAAAATCTATAATGATGGATGCGCCCATCACGATAAACGACCAGATGGAAGCTTCCACTTTTACCGAAACAAAGAACAGGCGGTTGACCGCTTCGTAGATGATCCACCCCGAGGTTGCCAGCAGGAGCACGGTCTCGAAAAGTGCAGATAGGTTCTCAATCTTTCCGTGACCGAAGGGGTGCTCCTTGTCTGCCGGCTTATCAGAAACTTGCACGGCGAATAAGGTCATGGCTGCAGCCACGAGGTCAAGCCCGGAGTGGGCGGCTTCGGCCAGGATACCCAGCGAATTTGTTAATAACCCTACGATGACTTTGAATGTGGTCAAACCGATGGCGGCAACCACCGAACTGAGGGCAGCCGAACGTTTATCTTTTCTAGCTTCCTGGAGTGTCATGTTTCCCTTTCAAATAGGTGCGATTATAACTTAGGAAACGCGAGCCTGATGCAAGATGACGAATGTCACATGTTTCCATCCAATTTTCCCTCACTGCTTCGCGGGAACATGTAGCCTGGTGTGAAGAATGAGTTTTCCTTCGTATAGATATTCTGGAGAAGAATTTAATTGAATGTTTGTTTATCCCAGAAAGAGAGATTAGGGGTTACTCGACCCGGTGATGTAGAAAAAATCCCGGGGCGATTGGGTTAGATACCGATCAACCCCATCCACCATCAGCCGGGGTAAAAGGGGTTCCGCGATCAATTTCGACCCGGCGGGGGTGATTTTTACAAATAACACCCAGTAATTATTGATATCCAATTGGATTGCATTGTAAGCCCCGGCAGTTTGCATGGATTTTGCCAGCGCCTCCATGGTCAGGCTGGGACCGCAAAAATAGTACAAGGTGAAGCCATCCTGGCTCAGCCCAATCCCTGATCGCACAGTGGGGGAGACATCAATGACCGTATACCCCCAATCCAGCGGGGAGTTGTTGTAGATCTGGTTATTGATCTGACCTTTCTGTATTACCAGCGGACCATTTTGACGGTAGGCTGTCATGTCAGATGAAAGGGACAGGTCGGTTCCCCATTCTCCCAGACGCACATCCCCATTCTGGTAAATCGCCACCGTCCCCAATCCATCCCGTGGCGGCAGAGCCTGGCTGCCGTCTGCCATCGCTCCAAATTGACCGTTCCTGGCCTTGAAGCCTCCATTGAACTCAGCCAGCAGGATGTTGGCTACCCGGTCCGCAAGGTTCATTTTCCCGCTGTGGGGGGGTTGTCCCGGCAGGGTGGGATCGATTGCCCCCAGGACGTAATGCAATCGCGTTTTAGTCAGGTCGATCGCCACGATTGTGACCAGTGTGTAAGGTCTGGTGGGATCAGGCTGCACAAAGGTTTTGAACGCCACTGTCCGGCCCTGAGCATCCTGTAAATATGGGACCCAGACTCCTTCGCCTTTGACATTGCTCAGTGGAGATACCCTGGCTGGTTCCCAGGGTAAAACTGCTGTTGGTGTAGGCGGGACCGTGCCAGTCACAGTGGGCGTATTGGTCCCGGTAAACGGATGCGGCGTATTGGTCCTGAGTGACAGGGTCTGGCTGACTGTCGGGGATGGGAATGCGCCATAGTCTCCCGCCGGGATCCCAATTCCCAGGCTATATTTAAGTTTCTGGAAGTCATCCTGGATCTGGAAGACGAACATTTCCAGCCCCGCCACAGCCCTGTCACCGATAATTCCGCGCAGCCAGTCTGCTCCTTCGGCTCCCAGGTACGGATTCGTGTTGATCAGGATAAATAAAACCAGAACCGCTACGAGAATAGCCGCGCCGATCCCACCCGCCCACAGCCATATCCGCTTCTGCAGAGAATGCCTGGGTTTAATTTCACCGGGTTTTATCTTGCCGGGCTCCTCGCTTTTTATCATCCCGTGTCATCCTGACGATTAGAATGGAGTATCCACTTTGGGCATATATACCCGGATGGCAGCCTCGCCGCTGACCGGACACTTGTACTCGCAGATCCCGCAGCCGATGCATATTTCCCGCAGCACGTGGGGCAGCTGCACGTTCACGATTTGTCCATCCGGCCCCCAGGTCTCGTCATCTTCGAGTTGGATCGCTTTCTCCGGCAGCGGGCACATTTCTTCGCACACCAGGCAGGGTTGGTGGTCCGACCAGGGGATGCAGCGGTTTTCGTTGATATATACCAGGCCGATCACCGCCACTCGCTTCTGCTCCAGCTCCAGGGGAGGGATGGCTTGCACCGGACAGACCTGCCCGCAGGCGTTGCAGGAATAATCGCAATATCCCAGCCGGGGCGTCAGGATCGGGGAACCTAGCCCTGCCAGCCCGGCTTCGAAGACAGCCGGCTGCAGCCCGCCGGTGGGGCATACCCGGATGCACTCGTTACAGCGGGTGCATTTCGTAAAGTCCACCACGTCGGGGTTGGTTTCGCGCACCCCTGGGGGGCGGATCAGGAAGGGCGGCTGGTGCTTGGCAGGTCCGTTGCTGTTCAACAAAGCCACTGCGGCAACAGTGGTTCCTATCGCCAGCAACGCTTCCCGCCTGCCCGGGTCGTACTTGGTCCATTTTTCAGCCGAAAATACCGGCAAGAACCTGGTCTGGCCGCGCGGGCAGGCTTCCCGGCAATCCAGGCACATCGTACACTCGGATGGGTCGCTGGCATAATCTTTCGCCGGGTCGATCGTTCCTGTGGGACAGATGTCAGTGCAAATTGTGCAGCCCTTGCAATCGGCTCCCACCTTCCGCCGGAAGATGGACAGCTTGCTCAACCAACCCAGAGCCCCTCCCAGCGGGCACAGGTAGCGGCACCAGAAGCGGGCAGCCAGCAGGTCGAGCAGGATGACCCCCAGGAAAATGACTGCGAATAGCAATCCATCCTGGTAATACACTGGTTGGACGGGCAAAATTACCGGGCGCACCAGGATATCAAAGGCTGCCAGCGGACCCTGGAGGGCCGGCACGTTCACCAATAGCGCTTCCACCGCAGTGACGATCCGATCCAGCGCAGGCCACACACTGGCAGTTAATGTCCGCAGGAGCAAAGCCAGAGGGTCGAAGAACAACAAGGTCAGGTTACCGAGCAGCGCTGCGGCGAAGATGACGATGACCAGGTCGAATTTCACCCGCCGCCAGCTTTCCGCCGGAGAAGCCCTTTTTCCCCTCCAGCGTTTGAGCGGGAACATATCGAGGATGGTACCCACCGGGCAGAGCCAGCCGCACCAGGCTCGCCCAAAGACCACTGTGAGCAGGAGCACGATCAACGCCAGGGCTGACCCTGCCAGGAACGTCCGGCTGGCAACCAGGTGCGCCAGGATCAGGAGCGGGTCCATCCGCATTGGGATGTTGATCAAGGCCGCCGGTCCGCCATCCTGCCGGGACCAGACGAAAAGGGCAATAAAAATAGCCAGCGCCAGGTACTGCACGGTCTTCCGGAAAATGATCCACGGTCCCGTGACGCCTCCCTTGCTGAGCTTCCTTTTTCCCCTTTTTGGTGCAGCCAATTGGTTTTCCATTTTCATCCAGGGTTCAGGAACCGAGCGGGATGTCCTGGATCTTCAGGTTTTGCAGGTCGCTCCGGCCCAGGCCCATGCTGGTGGCAATCCGGACATATTCCAGGTCTTCGGGCTTCATCCCGAACAGGGAGGCAGCCAGGCTGTCGGCAGCCACCACGTCCCGGCTGGCGATCACGGTATCCTTTTGCTGGACGTACGATAGTTTGCCTCCGGTGGGACCGCCCTTGGTCATGATCCGCACCGCATCCACCAGGGTAAGCTGCGGCTTAAGCCTCGAATTCAGGTCGGCGATACATTGGTGCAGGTTGTTATGCAGCGTCTCCCGGATCCAGACTGCTCCCATCAGGTTTTTCATCCCCAGGGTGAGGACAGATGAATCGTGGTTTTTAGCAATGGGAACGTTGATTAAAACTTCCGCGTTCAGGATTTCGTCGTAGATCTTGGTGGTTTTCAACGATAACGCAGACGGGATCTCGGTATCGATGTAATGGTATGAGATCATATTGACCATCTCGCCGCCAGCCGCTTCCACCTGCTCCTGGATCCCGCTGATCTTATAGGCTTCCGCTCCGGTGCCTCCGAAGGGGTGGTCCATCACCTTTACGCTGGCAGCCCCGGATTCGAAGCACATCTTGACCAGCGTCCCCACCACCCACGGGTTGGTGGTGGCGGCATATTCGTAAGTGTGATAAGCCACGCAAATGTTGGGTTTGACAACAACATTGGCGCCGCTTGCCACAAATGCGCTCATGCCTCCCAGGGCAGCGATTGCGGCGCGCACCAGCGCTTCAGGGTCGCCCCCGCGTGCCACGGCAATGTCCGGAATCGGCACAGGAGTGCCCGTTGGGGCTGGGATGGTATCAGTTGAAGAAGCTGGCCCGTTAGTGGCAGCAGAGGTGGGCAGTGAGGAGGATGTCCGGGTCGCCCCGTCAGGAATCAGCTCCCGGGTGTCCGCAGGGGGAGTGGATATGGGAAGCACTTTTCCGCAGGCCTCCAGGAAGGCGCTCAAGGTCATGGCTCCCGCCCCGGCTGCGGCAGCTTTTAGAAAATCCCTTCTCGTCAGTTTACCCATAATTCACCTCCTGGCTTCAAGCAATAAAGCGTTTAATTTTAGAAATCAGGGTGTTTATTTCTTCTTTGGTGCAACCGTTCCTTTCCTGGCAGCTTTTTTCTTTTCAGGGAGTTTGGTGCTTGTTTTTTTGACTTTCACAGCGTCTTTATTGGTTCCAGGTTTTCTTTTCACAGGGGTTTTAGTTTCCAGCGGCAGTTCAGGTTTAGGCGCAGTAAGTCCATCATACTCCTTCTGCATGGAGGGCGTGCCAGCCCCGGCAAGGCTGCGGTTCACTTCTCCCCATTGATCCCCGGTTACGAAGCGCCAATCCAGGAAAACATGACACTGGTAACCGCCCAGCTCCACGTAGAGTCCTTTTTCGGTCAATTCGCGGCACGAGCGGATGTATTCCAGCCCGCTGACAGTGTCCTTGAAAACGGCGTAGGTCTCGATGGGCAGGTAGAGTGCCTCCGCTAGGCTCTTTTGGGTGAGCTTGCCGCTGGCTTTGTCCACGAAGGCAGCCGAGGTCTTGATCCAGCCGCGTGTTTCGGCATAGCGGTTGTGGTAAATGACCAGGGCGCGTTCATTCCCAAGCCGGTTGGAGTAGGCGAACACGTCCTCATTGACTGTGCCGCTTGCGCCTCCATGGCCGGCTGTGTAAAAGTCGTACAGGAGGAAATGCTCCACATCGGCAAAAAGTGCCCGTCGGTGGGTTAGCGGGAAGATGCGGTATTCGTGACCGTGGACCAGGCCCTCGTCCACTGCTTCGTCCCACCTGGCGTGCCGGTATTCCATGCCGTATTTCTCGCGATAGCCTTCGATCTGCCCGTGCCCGAACATCGGCAGCCCGGGCAGGGTCACCATCATCGTGCAGACGCCAAAATATTTGTCGGTGGTGCCGAACTGTTCGCTGGCGGTCTTTTCGTCAGGGTTGTTCATGAAATTGACGAAGCGTTTGAGCACCTGCGGGTCGAACTCGAGCGTGTTCTTGATCACCTGGCGGTACTTGGCGTTGTCCTCGTCGCGCAGCATATGCATGAAAGCCGAGTTGTAAACCCGGTGCATACCCAGGGTGCGCACAAAATAGCCTTCCATCAACCAGAAGGCCTCTGCCAGAAGGAGCGTATCAGGCACCTCGGCAGCCACCCGGTCCACCACCTCGCGCCAGAACTCGGTCGGGATGGCCTGGTCGAACTGTTCACGCGTCATGCCATGTTCGGAGCGGGAAGGGATCGCTCCGCCCTGACCTGGCTCGGGGAACCACAGTCGCTGGATGTGTTTCTTTGCCAGGGTCATGGCCGCATCGAAGCGGATGATGGGGAAATTGCGCGCCACGTGCAGGATGGTCTGGATGACGGCCTCGCGCACCTCGGCCTTGGAATAATCCAGCTGGGCGGTGTCGTTCCAGGGCAGGGCTGTGCCGTCGTTGCCGTGGTAAATATAGCGTGCGTCACCGGTCCAGCGGTCCAGGCGTTTGAAGACCACCGCCGCGTCGGTTTTTTCGTAATAGTGATCTTCGATCTGGATTCCGACGCGGCCATCGTTGGACAGGTCTGCACCATTGAAGGTATAGCTCGGGTAGGGGGAATAAGGCAGGCTGAGGAACCAGTCGGGGTGTTCCACCACCCAGCGGCTGTCGATCCCGATGTGGTTGGGAACCATGTCGGCAGAAAGGCGGATGCCGTGCTGCCAGGCGCGCCAGCGCAGGTTCTGGAGTGCCTCCCAGCCCCCCAGATCTCCGGCGATCTGGTAATCCATCAGCGAATAAGCCGAGGCCACTGCTTCGGGCTGGCCCATCATCTGCTTGATGCGGCGCGAGGCAATGCTGCGTTCCCACAAGCCGATCAGCCATAAACCGGTGATGCCGCGCCTCTGCAAAAGGTCGAGCTCGTCATCCGGGATCTGGTTCAGGGAATGGATGTCGCGCTGGTATTTTTTGGACAACTGGTCGAGCCACACGTAGGAGTTTTTGGCGATCAAAACAACCCGCGGCATCCAGTCCTTATCGGGGCTGAAGCGCTCATACTCGGTGTAGTCATGCCCGGTAAAAGTGAGCAATGAGGCGCTGCCGGCGAACCCCCCGGCAAAATTGCCGCGCAGGATGTCCTCCCTGGCGAAGTCGAGCCCACGCAATACTTTCTGTACGAACCCCTCCCCCAGGATGGCTCCCCAACGGTTGAGCAGGAATTCCAGTTGGGCCGCAAGAGAGTTGGGTGCCACCCGGCTGGGCGCAAGCAGCACGTCGATCAGCGTCTCGCCTTTTTGCCCCTGTGGCGGTGCGGCTCCGTATGGAGGCTGGGTGCTGAAAAAATCCTTCAACACCTGCACGGTTTTTTCATAAGGACTGGAGAGCTTGAGGGGTTCCTCGTCGAAAAGTTCCTTGTATTCCGACACGGCCGGGTTCTGGTTGGTGATATGCAGAATGAGCAACTCTTCCAGCGCGTCGGCACGCTTCTGCAGGCTTCCGCTCTCGAGCTCCAGGTAATTCCGGGCGTCCGTCTCACCGCGGAAGACTGCCAGGGGTGGAAAGTCTTCGGTGAATTTGAGCAGGGCCGTGTCCGCGTCCACGCCGGCGGCTCCCAGGGCGCGCTCCATCACCCCGGGGTTATGCTTTTCATATTGGTGGATCAGGATGTGGAGGATCTCGTCAATCAGCCCCATGGCATTGATCGCGCTGGCAGGGACGAAGCTGCCGCGCACTTGCGTCATGCTGGCAGCGAAACGCCTGGCAGCCGCATAATCGGCCAGGATTACATTGCCGTTCAAGGCGAACAGGCTCTCGTCGAAGCGGTATTTTTCCCTGGCCTTGCGGGAAACATGGAATTCGAAATGATTATGCCCGCGTTGGGAATGTTGCGCAGATTTCATCTAGTCTCCTCCAAAAAACCCAGATCCATTCCAGCTTAATCATACCCGATTACAGGGCTGCGGGCATGCTTCCATTAATCCAGGATCAGCACAACCCTGCGCGTGGGATCCCGGCAGGGATGGCCCCGTGGATGCCCAACAGTCCACAAGGCACCGGGCGGGTCAATTATCCAGCCATGCCACCCGGTATCTGAGCAGTATGACGCCCCCGCCAAACCCGCGGGTTTCAACCAACTCCACGCTGACCCTGTCGCGGAGCGGACCGAACATGGGCTTGCCGCCTCCCAGGAGCACAGGGCGCAGGTACATCCAGACTTCATCGATCAGCCCGAGCTGCATAAAGGTATTGGCAAGCCCGGCCCCGGAGACGCTCATTTCCCCGCCCGGCTCCTTTTTCAGCCGGTTGACCTCTTCAGCCAGGTTTCCACTGACCAGCCTGGAATTCCAGCCCACCTGCCTGAGGGTGGTGGAAAAAACAATCTTGGGCATGCTCTCCCACAGAAGGGCATACTCTTTCATAAAATCCTCTGCTTGCGGATTTGCAGCCACCACGGGCCAGCTTGCCGCCATGTTCTCATATAACCGGCGACCGTACAGGTGCAGGTCGATGGCGCTCTCGCGCGCGTTGAAATGCCTGTGCAGTTCCTCGTCGGGATCGGTCCAGCGGATGTCACCATCCGGCGCCTCAATGAAGCCGTCCACGGAGACCGACATTGCGTAAGTTACTTTTCTCATCGCTTACTCCTTTATTCGACCGGACCCTGCCTGAAATCAATCATGCCCTCCCCCGAAGGGTGAGAGCATGAGCCAGTCTCTCTGCCTGCAAAGGATGCTGAAATCAGCGGTTTTTAGGAAGCAGCCAGCCGACCAGGATGTATAAAATTCCAAGGCCGAGGAGGGCGAACTTGAGGATGGCGCAGACACCGGTGAAGAAAACCAGTGGGGCACTGACGATGCCTTTCAATAGCTGCTGCGCCTGGAGAATATTCTCAATCACGTCGAACCCGGCACCAATGAACATCCCGTAAGTGGCGTAAATACCGGTTTTCCTCAGCCAGACCGCCATGTTGCGGTGCCGTCCGGCGGCCAGCAGCGCCCCCAGCCCAACCATGATGGCATAGGAGGGGATGAACAGGAAATCCAGGCCCAGGCTGAAGGCGGCGAAGAGACTGGAGCGTTCATTCCATGACCCCAGTATGGCCTGGGCCTTTTCGGTCGTCCAGGCCAGCTGATGTGAGACGATGCCGAAGGGGGCGGCAGAAGTGACCAGCGGAGCGTTGAGCAGGAGGGAAATGCCGAACAGGATCAAGGTCCAGACCAGCAGGGCGATAAAGACCGGCTTGCGGTTCCACTTGTGGATAAAAGTCAGCGGGTGGTTCACGGTACGGCGATCCGGTAAACACGGTGGTTCTTGTATTCCACACCGTTCAGGTTTTTCAGGTCGGCGCGCATCTGCTTCGTCGTCTCGGCCACTTGGGTCATTTCAACGAATTCGAATTGCTTGAAATCGAGCAGGGTTTTACCCATTTCATAATAAAGCAAGGCGTTGCCGCCCGTGCCCTGGAAATCGGGCAGGATGCCCATGCCGTTGCCTGCCACGGTCTTGGTGCGCTTCATTTCGATCAGGATGTCGGGCAGGCCGAAGGGGAGCAAGCGCCCTTTCGCTCGTTGGATGGCAGCCGAAACGTCGGGGAAGGCGAACAAGAAACCGACGATATCGTCCCCGTGCATGATCAGCTTGATCAGGCGGTGGTCAGCCACGTTAAATACGTTCGCCACGGCGTAGTCGATATCGCCCTGGGAGAAGGGATAATACTCCCAGTTATTGATGAAAGTCTTGTTGTAGGTCTGGCCGATGCGCTGCGCCCAGCCCACCAGTTCCTTCTTGCTTTTGAAATCCTTAACCCACAGGTTGCCGCGCTTGAGAGTCCATTGAGCGATGCGCTCCACCCGCTCCGGGATCTTGAAAGACTCGGCAGGCAGGTAGCAGGAGACAAAGTCCACTTCCTTCTCGAAATTCAGAGCTTCAATCAGCTTGCGGTAATAGGGGAAGTTGTAGTTCATCATGGTCATCATCTGGCGCTGGTCAAAGCCCTCGATGAGCAAACCATAGCCGTCGAAGGGGGAAAGCCCCTTCGGTCCGATAAGGGTGTCGAGCCCGCGTTCGCGCGTCCACTTGAAGACCGCCTCAAACAATGCGCGAGCCACGTCGATGTCGTCGATGCAATCAAAGTAATAGAACTGGGCCTTTTTGGTCTTGTGGTACTCGTTGAAAAGCTTGTTAACCCCGGCGCAGATGCGCCCCACCACCTTGCCATCGAAGATGGCCACGAAGAAATCGGCCTCGGAATACTCGAAGAAGGGATGCTTTTTACGGTTGAGGGGCAGGTAGGCATCCATGAACAAAGGCGGAACCCACTGCGGACAACCTTTATAAAGATCGTAATAGAATTCCACAAAACGCTTAACCTGGGACTTGTTTTCAGTGTCGACTTTTTCGATGGTGAGCATTTAATCTCCTTTGACCGTCCCGACGATGCTTACAGTATATAACACAATGACCTGCGGCGGATACGACTGTGTCATTTTTTCCGGGTTTATCAAGCGTGTCCCTTTCTCCGGCTGCGCTTGCAAATTGTAACCTGCGGGGTTGATTCCCGTATTAAATAAGTATGCGATAATGATCCTGTCCAGTTGGAATCGAAATCAAATCAAGGAGATAATCATGCCAGGCATAAAAACCGAAGAATTCAGAGTAAATGGCGAGGAACTGCTCGCCAAGATCAAGCAACTCATTCACGAAGGCAACATCCGCAAGATCATCATCAAGGACAAGGACGGCAAGGTGCTGATCGAATTCCCGCTGACCATCGGTGTGGTGGGAGTGGTGCTGCTGCCCACACTTGCAGCGGTGGGGGCGATCGCGGCGTTGGTCACCGAAGCCACCGTCGTGGTGGAAAAAGAAGCCTGAGTATCCTTCCACACAAAAGGATTCGAACGAGGGAGTGTGGTTGAGATTCCCGACCGAGCCAGGGCGGTGAGGCAGGGGAATATTGTTTGCCATGCTCCGGCAAGTACAAAGCGAAGGTCACATCCATCCCATCCCATTGCCCGGGGATGGAAAGAGGGTGGGTGACCAGCGAGGTTGTTTGTTTTGGAAAAGATGAGGAACAAACAACCTGCTCTTAAATTTCGATTCTTCATTTGGCAGTTCTTCATTATCGATGTGCGTTTGATGGATTTAATGCGATAATAGGAATAAATTGAGCCGGTTCCATCGATGTCTCTTCAATTTCCAGGGTTATTCCAATCCGTATATTTATTCTCGAAGCCAACCCTTTAATCCGAGCAGGAAAAAAATTTTCAAATAAGACCGGAAACCGAACTGATCTTTCACAGCAGACAAGCATATTACAGTATGGGAAAGTGATCCGAGTGGGAATTTCTTATACGGACAGGATGGTTTGTCCAATGAGGTTAAAATGGTTGACATAAACAAGCATGTCAAAAAAGTGCCCAGCAACCCTGCCGGCCGGGAGGGAGCAGCTCTGATGGATTACGAAACGCGCTTTAGGCGCCTTTTCGAAACGGCCCGGGATGGGATCCTCATCCTGGATGGCAGCACGGGGGAAATAGTGGACGTCAACCCATTTTTGCAGAAAATGCTGGGTTTCTCTTCCAAAGAATTGCTCGGTAAAAAACTCTGGGAGGTAGCCCCCTTTAAAGATTTCCATGCGATCCCTAATGCTTTCCAGGAATTACATAAGAAAAAGAATGTCCACTACCAGGATATCCCTCTCAAAACAAAAGATGGGCGGTTGGTGCACGTGGAATTTAACAGTAATGTTTACCTGGCAGGCGATGGAGGAGCCATTCTATGCAATTTCCGTGACATAACCGAGCAGAAACAGGTGGAATCTCTCCAGGAAGCAGTATACCGGATTGCCATTTCCACTGAAACCGCCAACTCCTTAAATGATCTTTATGCACAGATCCATCAAATCATCTCATCGGTCATGCCTGCTGAGAATTTCTATATCACCATTTACAACGAAGAACACCACACCTTAAAATTCCCCTATTTCAAGGATATTCTGGATGAGCCTTATATGGGAGAAATTGAACCCGGAAAAGGGTTGACCGCCTATGTCTTGAGGACAGGCAAATCCCTGCTGTGTACGCAAGCGGTCCATGATGAATTGGAGCGGCAGGGAGCCGTGATATTGCTTGGCGAGCCATCCGCGATTTGGCTTGGGGTACCCCTCATAATTGCAGGAAAAACGATCGGTGCAATGGTGGTCCAGCACTATTCTGATCCGAAAGCATACAGCGAACGTGAACAACATATGCTGGAATTCGTCTCTTCGCAGGTAGCCGTAGCGATCAGCCGCAAGCAGGTGGAGGAAGCGTTACGCGAGAGTGAGCGCCGCCTCCAAAATGCTGAACGCGTCGCAAACCTGGGCAGCTGGGAAATGGACATTGCCACTGGGAAAAGCGTGTGGTCGGCGGAGTTCTTCCGCATCTGCGGTCTTGAGCCAAACGCATTTGAGCCAACCGCTGAAACCAGGCTTGCCTTGACTCATCCGGATGACCGCCCGCGAGTCTCCCAAACCCTGCGCCAGGCGATCGCCGATAAAAGCTCATATTCTCTTGAAGAAAGGATTGTGCGTCCCGACGGAACCACCGTTTGGGTTGATTCGAAAGGCGAGGTGTTATGCGATGAGAGCGGCAGCCCCGTGAGACTTCTCGGTTCTTTTCTGGATATTACTGCGCGCAAGCGGGTGGAGGAAGCCCAACGCGCCTCCGAAGCCAGTTTTCGCACCTTGGTTGAGCAGATTCCTGCCATTACTTACATTGATAAGGCAGATAAATCCGCGACCTCGATATTCGTCAGCCCGCAAATTGAATCAATCTTGGGAGTTTCCCAGGAAGAGTGGAAGATGGGCGATATTTCGTTTTGGGCGAATATGATCCACCCAGATGACCGTGACCAGGTGGTGGCTGCCTATCTACAGACCATCGATACTGGTCAACCTTTTGGAGAGGAATATCGGATTACTGCAAGAGATGGACGCCTGGTCTGGATTGATGATCATGCAGTCCTATTAAAAAGCGCAGACAACCAGGCGGTTTCCCTGCACGGTGTCATGTTTGATATTACCGAGCGCAAACGCGCGGATGAGTCACTGAGACAGTTGAGCATCCACGATATTTTGACCGGATTGTACAACCGCGGCTTTTTTGAAGAAGAGATGAAGAGACTCGAACGCGGGCGCGAATTTCCCGTCAGTATCGTAATGGCAGACGTGGACCATTTGAAGGAGACCAACGATAAAAAAGGACATGCAGCCGGGGACGCCCTGCTTAAACGGGTGGCGAGGGTCCTGATCTCAGCTTTCCGCAGCGAAGACCTGGTGGCGCGCATCGGCGGGGATGAGTTTGCCATTCTCCTGCCCAACACCGATAGAAATTCTGCCCAGGAAGCGCTTCTTCGGATCCAAAAAATCCTTGAAGAAAATAACGCCACGCAGCCGGAAAATCCCCTGCAGCTTTCGTTTGGTGCCAGTACGGCTGAAAGACCCACCTCTTTGGCGGATATCCTCAAGGAAGCAGATGGGAACATGTATACCCAAAAACAAATTCATGATGCCTTCCGTAAAAAGCAAAAACAAAAAATGAACCGGGTGGGGGGACGATAAACATTTTCCATCTCCTGCAGGCGTCCAATGAGGTGAAAATGGAAGACACAAATTTAAAAGTTAATAGGAAATCAGGAAAATCTGCCAACCGGGCAGGTGAGGTGCTTGCAGATTCAGAAATGTGCTACCGCCACATCTTTGAAACAGCACTGGAGGGCATTCTCATCTTGGATGGCAGCACGGGGGAAATAGCTGACGTCAACCCATCTTTACAGAATATGCTGGGGTTCCCTTATGAAGAAATCCTGGGTAAAAAACCCTGGGAAATCAGCTCCTTTAAAAATATTTTGGCAAGCCAAGATGCTTTCCTCGAATTTCAAAAGAAAGAGCATAGCCGTACCGGGAACATACTTCTGGAAGACAGAGCCGGACGAACCATGACCGTGGAATTCGACAGCAATGTTTATCAGGTTGGGAACAAGCAGGTGATCCAATGGAACTTCCGCGACTTCACTGAAAGTAAGCAGGCAGAAAATACGCTCCGCCAATCCGGTCAGCAGCTGCGCTCTCCGCTCGACACCATTTTGGAGGGCTGCCAGATAATTGGTTTTGACTGGCACTACCTTTATATTAACGATGCCGCAGCCAGGCATGGCCGCCAGGCAAAGGAAACTTTGCTCGGTCACACGATGATGGATGTTTATCCCGGCATCGAAAACTCGGAAATATTTGTTGCACTGAAGCGCTGCATGGAAGAGCGCAGCCCGTCCCGCATGGAAAATCAATTTGTCTATCCTGACAACTCCAAAGCATGGTTCGAAATCAGTGTCCAACCAGTGCCCGAAGGAATATCACTTCTTTCGATCGACATTACTGCGCACAAAAAGGCGGAGGAGGAGCTGCGCCTTGCTGAAACAAAATATCGCAATCTTATCGAGCAGTTACCGGCTGCCATTTACATCGATGCTATTAACGAGAATAGCAGCTCGCTCTTTTTCAGCCCGCAAATCGAAGCCATAACCGGTTATTCCCCGTCCGAATGGGAGAACGATCCTGATTTATGGGTCAAACTGCTTCACCCTGATGACCGCGAACGCGTGCTTGCTGAAAATGCACACACCAACCAAAGCGGTGAACCATTCCAGACTGAATATCGCATGGTCAGCCGTGGCGGGCAAACGGTATGGGTGCGCGACGAAGCTGTATTGATGCATGATCCTGCCGGACAGCCCAACTTCTGGCAGGGGATGCTGCTTGACATCACCGAGCGCAAAAATTCAGAAGAACTGATTCAACATCAAATTAAACGCCTGGCTGCCCTGCGCACCATCGATACCGCCATTGCCAGCAGCACGGACCTACCCCTGACCCTCGATATTGCCCTCGAGCAGGCTGTCACATTGCTGGGTGTGGATGCTGCAGATGTCCTGCTGCTTAACCCTCATACCCTTATCCTTAATTACGCCGCCGGGACAGGTTTCCGTACCAACACTCTTCAGCATACACACCTGCATTTAGGTGAAGGTTATGCAGGCATGGCTGGCCTGGAGCGAAAAACGATCAGCATCACCGGATTAAGCAGTCATAAAACGGATTTGTTGAGGTCGCCAACCTTTAAATCTGAAGATTTTGACATCTATATTTGCACGCCGCTTATCACCAAAGGCGAACTCAAAGGAGTTTTGGAAATCTTCCACCGTACACCGATGGCCCCCAGTCCTGATTGGCTGGAATTCCTGGAAACGATTGCCGGACAGGTTGCCATTGCCATAGATAGTGCCCTGATGTTCACTGGTCTGCAGCAGGCGAATGTTGACCTGACAATGGCTTACGATAACACCATTGAAGGCTGGTCAAAGGCGCTCGAATTGCGCGACAAAAAAACCGAAGGCCACACTCAGCGTGTCACCAGGATGGCCCTGAACCTGGCGTCTGCACTGGGTATGGAAGAAAAGGATTTGGTGCACGTTCGACGGGGCGCACTGCTGCATGATATCGGTAAGATGGGAATCCCTAACTCGATCCTGCTCAAACCGGGTCCACTCACTGACGAGGAATGGGCCACGATGCACAAGCATCCCGTCTTTGCGAATGATTTGCTTTCATCCATTCCATACCTGCATCCGGCTCTGATTATTCCCTACTGCCATCATGAAAAATGGGATGGCACGGGTTACCCGCGCGGACTGAAAGGAGAGGAAATCCCTCTTGCGGCGCGCCTCTTTGCAGTGGTGGACGTGTGGGATGCGCTATGTACTGACCGGCCTTATCGGAAAGCATGGAGTCCGGAAACCGTACTCGCGTATATCAAATCTTTGGCGGGCACACACTTCGACCCAAAAGTTGTGGAATTGTTTATAAATTTGCTGGGTCAGAGCAAGCAGGGCGCTTGAAGTGCTTAAAGCCCCCTAAACGGCTTCTAGCGAGATCCTCAACCCTCTGTCAGCTTGTCTCCTGAGCATTTATATGTCCAAGGGAGGCATGCCTGACGGAGGCTGCGTTCCTGGATAAAACCAGGATAAACGGCTCAAAAGCTGCTTATCAGAATAATCCAAAATGCCCGCATGGGTAAAACGAACACTCTCATAATCTCAATGTAGCAAAATAAAAACCAGCCCGCAGGCTGGTTACTTTCTTCCTCGATAGCAAATGTCAAGCCAGTTTAACCTTACGAGGGCTAATACCCTCGTAAGTTAACGTACGTGCAAAGGATAATAAACCAGTTCCAGAACGCGTATTTGGCTACATATTTCCCTTATTTTCCCCTCGACACCCATTCAAATTTATATTCTTACAAATCTATAAGGAAATCCATGTAACGTTACCTGTCCTGATTCGTCATGTCAATGAAACAGATTGTTACATATTTCACAAACCTTGCTTGCCAAATTTCACCGGATCTATGGTTAGTGAAAGGGCATCAATATGATAGGGAAAATTGACCTGATTGATATGTACGTGGAAGAAATAAAGGGAAATTTAAAGTTCCTGGAAAACTTTATTAAAAACATCGGTGTAATTATTATCATGGTTGGTTTGTTATTTACCCTGGTGTATTTAGTTAAATAAAATATTTGATTTTGAGAGAATCCCATGCGAAATAATAAAAACCAACCTAATCATGCTAAAGTGCTGGTGTGGTGTCAACCCGATGGAAAAGCTGCCCTGGTTAAACATCATTTACGATTTTATTATTTCGTCAGCCAGACACAACCATTTAACAGGCATTCTGGTTACAAAATAAAAAAAGATATGCTGGTCGTTTTGACGCCGCGGCCGCGCGGGTGCTGAAAAAATATCATTTATATACAAGAAAATATCTCTGACGCGCAATGGTATCCATAGATAAATAACAAGATAGGTTGGTTTCATTCTTCACTGAGGACCACTTTCACGGGGATATTGACAAAACAGAACTAATGTTCTAAAATAACTTAGACATGGAAAGCCGTTTTATCCCGTTTTAATTTTTAATGGCCTTCCTGTGCCCGTCAGCGAATCAAGCTGTAAAGTGCCGCAGAGACGACAGTATTATTTAATAAGGTGCTGATATCAGGCACTCGGTTTGAGCTGCCACTCTTTCAAGCCGTCCTCCGCAACTTCGACTCCAGGAGACGTTGATTAGTCGTTTTGGCATGGCCAATGTGGTAAAAAAGAATTAATGATCCCTGCCTTCAAGGTCGCATCCCCGCCAGGATTCAGCAGGCAATTTCATCCAACCACATCAAAGAACCGAAAAACGAAGCAAATATTGAATGCACGCCAATATGCTCTCCCGATCGAAAATATTACATTCTGCCGACTCTATTTTTCACTCCTATAAATCCGGTCATTCGTTCGTAATCGTTTTGGCTTGGCAATTTGCTCATTTCGCCTATGGCATTTCTTGTGACGGCCCTGGTAGATAGGTTCATCTTTGGAGGCAATAATTCATAATTGACGTGTAAAATATCCTATGGGACCAGCTTTAAACCTGTCCCTAAGAAATCCGGTACAAAACTTCCTCCAGGGGGCAGTCTTCACTGGGGGAGAGCCAGCTCCGCGCTGGCGGGGTTATCCGCTGTATACCCGGAGGAATTGAGGTCATATGACATCCGTAGAAGTGATCGGGATTGGAGTCATTTCCGTGACCGTGATCTATACGATTATCCGGTTTTGGGAAGAGGGGAACCTGGAAAAAGGCACACTGACCTTATTTATAGGGGGGATGCTGGTGGGACTGGCGATCCTCTATTTCTTTTATCCCCCTTTCCAAGCCTCCGTGACGTACTTTATGAGGAACCTTTGGAACCTAATATTACAAAAAGCAAAGACGCTGTAAGGCAAATAAAATCCCGGCGAAACTCCAGGATTTAAATCACTAGCGTGGGTTGGATTTTTTAAACAGGCTAATTCCCGTAGCTCTCTCTATCACGGGAAATGAAAAACAACCGGGTAGATCAGAAAATAGGTGGCAAGGATCATGCAAACCGCGCATGCAAAATAGCACCAGGATTGTACGTTATCCCTGGTTAATATGCCGATCACGAAGAAAAGGAGTGCACAAAGTGCGAAAAGAGCCGACAAAGAAAACAGCATGTCAACTCCTCATTTTAATTATTTATAACACCACACGGTGATTATTGTTACGCTTGACTTTTACATTTCTCGCTTAACTGATGGCAATAATATCGGCCCCATATCACGGCTGCCATAGCCACCCTGCAGGTATTGAACGGCAATCGGGATCGTCCGATAGTTACTGCCGATCACTAGATACGGGAGGAGATAATCATTCCAGATCCACATGGTATTTAAAATGGCAACGGTTATGAAAACCGGTTGGAGAATTGGAAATACGATCAAAAAGAATGTCTGGATCGGATTGCAACCGTCAATCGTGGCAGCTTCCTCGATTTCATGCGGGATGCTTTTAATAAACCCGCTGAAAATAAAGACGGATAGCCCGGCGCCAAATCCCAGGTAAATCACGATGATGCCCACAGGGTTATCCAAATGCAAGATATTTGCCATTTTCGACATGGTAAACATTACCATTTGGAAGGGAACGATCATGGAGAAAACCAAAAGGTAGTAAAGGATCGTACTGAACCTGGATTTCACCCGAGTGATGCCCCAGGCGGTCATGGAGGTGAAAACGACAATCGTGCAGACAGAGAAAACCGTTATAAAAAGGGAATACCCAAAAGCTGGAAAAAAGCCGGTCTTGGCAACTCCGGAGAAATAGTTGGTTAATTGCCACGAAGGTCTGGGAATCGGGCAGGGCAAAAGGCGCGTCAGAAATAAAGAAACTGCCCTTTGAAGGAATTCATGAGGACGATCAAGATCGGAGCCAGGAATAAAAGGGACAGAACCAGCAAAAAAACAAATAACGACGTTGTCTTGAAAGCGTTTTTTGGCATTCATCAGTTTTCCAACTCCCTGCTCCTGGAAAAACGAAGCTGTAACAGCACGATCACGGCAACAAACAGGAAGAAAACGACTGCCTTGGCTTGACCGACACCCTCATATCCATTGCGTCCGTAAAAAGTATTGAAGATATCCAGGGCGAGCATGGCGGAGGCCTTCCCGGGGGCGCCAGCGGTAAGGGCAAGGTTCTGGTCAAAGAGCTTGAATGAATTGGAGACCGTGAGGAATGTGCAAATGGTGAAGGCTGGCATGACCAAGGGGACAGTTATGCTTCTCAAGATCTGCCAGGAGTTCGCGCCGTCAATTTGGGCCGCTTCCACCAACTCGGAGGATATCCCCTGGATACCGGCAATGTAGATGATCATCATATAACCCACCATCTGCCAATTCATCAGAATTACCAGGCCCCAAAAACCGTAATTGGCACTGTAGGTGAGATCAACCCCGAAATTGATGAGGATCCCATTGATCAGTAGCTGCCAGATATAACCAAGGACGATACCGCCGATGAGGTTCGGCATGAAAAACACCGTGCGGAAAATATTCGTGCCCCTGATTTTGCGGGTGAGAAGAAGTGCAATCGAGAAGGCAAATATATTGATCAGCACCACGGATACGACCGCAAATTTCACCGTGAATATCCCCGCATTCAGAAAGTCTCTATCTTCAGTAAAGGCACGAACATAATTGCTCACACCCGCCCAGTGTGAATCGGTGACCGTCGTAAATCTGGTAAATGAAAGATAAATGCCGAGAAGAAAGGGGATCAAAAAGGCAATAAAGAATGCGATCAGCGTTGGGACGGTAAAAAAAGCATAATATTTCTTTGGCATCTTGTCCATAGATATGCCTACTGCCCTGCAGAATAAATCGAGTAATGTAATTCCACGTCACCCTGCTCGCATTATTGTGCAGGGTGACGTGGTAAACCAATTCTAAAACTTATCCACCTTTAGCCTTTTCAGAGGCCCATTCGTTGATAAACAACTGTTTTACATCAGCCCACTGCATCGTGCCCTGTGCATACTGAAGCAACGCGGCGCCGAAATCGTTCTTGAAGGTTTGATTGGGGAACACGGTAAAGTTCCAGGCAACATTATATAAGCTCGAAATCGCTCATATAGCGGATCACTTCAATAGCCAAAGGATCGGTCGGTTTTTCGTTATCGGCAAATGTGTCGAACGGAGCAATAAACTTCAGATCATTGGTAACGAATGATTTGCCTTTTGGACTGCTGTATAGCCAATAGATGAAATCTTCAGCAAGCTTTTGCTTTTCAGGAGAAGCCTGCTTGTTGATGGCGAAGAAGTTCTCGGTGCCTACATTGATGGACTGTTTCTCTTCACCCGGCATGCCGGTATAGATCGGCAGAAACTTTACATCCTGCGCCTGGACCACATTGCCGGTCACACCCGAGATCTGACCCCAAGCCCAGTTGCCATTCTGAACCATCGCAGATTCACCCAATGCAAACTCAGCCATGGAATCATCCACGCTCTTACTGCCCAGCAAAGTTGGCACGGTGGTCGAGTTATTCAGATACAGATCAAAAATATTCTTGAAATTATCTGAATATTGGAACTTGATCGTCATTGTAGCGGCAGGGTCCTTGACATCGATGTTGTTGTCCCTGAACTCATAGAAGACAGGAAGATCGGCCAAATGTGTCTGCCAGCGCCAATCCTCGCCGGGTTTTAGGGAAGTTGAAGAAAACACCCCTTAATCCCCAACTGGTCTTTCTTTGAAGTCATGTCTTCGACAACCGCTTTCAGTTGGCAAAATTATTGCCGTGTAAAATATCTTATGAGGCTCTCATGAAATCCTTTCGCAAGGAACTCTGGTTTAATATCCCCTCCCGGCGCGGGTTTGTCAACATTACATCACAGGTAGAGTCCGCTCTGGGGGAGAGCCAGGTGCGCGAAGGGCTGTGCCTGGTCAACGCCATGCACATCACCGCTTCGGTCTTCATAAACGACGATGAGGCCGGTCTGCACCACGATTACGAGGTCTGGCTGGAAGGGCTGGCTCCCCACGAGCCACTGGACGCTTACTGGCACAACCGCACAGGCGAGGATAACGCGGATGCGCACCTCAAGCGCCAAGTGATGGGACGCGAGGTAGTGGTGGCGGTCACCGAAGGCCGGCTGGACTTCGGTCCATGGGAGCAGATCTTCTACGGCGAGTTCGACGGCCGCCGAAGGAAACGGGTGCTGGTTAAAATCATCGGCGATTAATATTAAATGCGGAATCGCCAAGCAGAATTCAAGTATTTTATTATCAATCGGGTTTCTATTTCATCTTGAACAATTAAATAATTTCCCTGGCATTCCCGGCGTTATTGCGGTTAAAACTTTTTGATAAATATAGAGGAGAATTTAATGAAACGTTTGCGCTGGTACGACTACCTCACGATCAACTTATTCTGGCTCGGATTAAATATCCGCAACACTGCCCTGGGTTCGATCTTCATGCCGTACCTGGTGGGCATCTTTGCCCCCGAGGCGATCAAGAACACCGCCCTGGGCGGCATGCGCTCTGCCGGACTGGTGATCGCCATGCTGGTCCAGCCAGCGGCGGGGCTTTTGAGCGACCGCTCCACCTCGCGGTTTGGCCGGAGGCGACCCTACATCCTGGTCGGCGCGGTTTTCGACTGCCTCTTCCTGGTAGCGATCGCCCTCTCCCAGACCTATTGGGCGCTGCTGATCTCCGTACTATTGATCCAGTTCTCCTCCAATATATCGCATGGTCCGCTGCAAGGGCTGATCCCTGACCTGGTGCCCGAGGACCAGCGCGGGCGCGCCTCGGCGGTTAAAGCGATCATGGAACTGCTGCCGGTCATCCTGGTGGGCTTGACCATCGCCAAGATGGTCGGAAACGGTCAGCTTGACCTGGCCATCTTCGTCACTGGAGCCTCACTGCTGGTGGTGATGCTCATAACAGTGATCTTCGTCAAGGAGACGCCGCTGGCCGAGAAACCCACGACTCCGTTCTGGCCGCCGATGATCCGCGTCCTGGGAATGCTGGGCGGAATCGCAATCGGTGCGCTGGCGGGCCTGTTGGGCGGCGGGCTGGTGGGCGTGATAGCCGGCCTGGTTACCCTGATTTTCGCGCCCATGTCGACCGCATTATCGGTGGCTGTAGGGGTGGGCGGAGCCGCAGCCATGGTCGTGGCTGTGGTGGCAGGGGTGTGGGCTGGCTGCCTAGGCACTCTCGGAAGCGAGGTACGCAAACAACCAGCCTTCGTTTGGTGGATCGTCAACCGGCTGATGTTCCTGGCAGCGGTCACGTCCATACAGGGTTCAATCTTTTATTTCCTGATGTACGCTTTCAACCTGACCAACGAGGGCGCATCCAGTCTCACCGGCACGATCACCTCCATCATCGGCGCTTTCATCGTCCTGACGGCGCTCGCGAGCGGCTGGATTGCGGATAAACTCGGTCGAACGCGGCTAGTGGCAATCAGCGGGATCGTGGCGGCAGTGGGCAACGTGGTACTTTTAATCACCATCTGGATTCCGAACCTGGCAATCGTCTACGTGGCGGGAACGATCATCGGGCTGGCAACCGGCCTGTTCATGACCGCCAATTGGGCGCTCGGTACTGATCTGGTGCCTGCAGGCGAGGCCGGACGGTATCTTGGCGTATCGAACCTGGCCGGAGCAGGGGCGGGCATCATCGGCGCAGGAATCGGCGGCTTGGTGGCGGACTATATTAATCATTATTACATGGGGCTGGGGTATTTCGCAGTGTTCGCGGCTTATGCGCTGCTGTTCGCGTTGAGCAGCGTGTCGCTGCTGGGCATGCGCGCGAAGAAAAGCTGAAAAGAACCATTCGCAAAGAGAGCATGGAGCCCACGGAAAGACCTTCAAAACTTGTGTGAGCTCTATGTTCTCTTTTATATAAAATTGCAGCATTGGCTGCCCCTGATGAGTTCCATGGATGCTTCGCAATTATTCCCGGAAATACAGCGGGAGGCTGCTGCGAAGTCGTTACAACGATTAATGGTCAGGGGGTAGAGTCAGAGGCGTCCCCACCAGCTTCCTCATCCTGGTCGAGAAGCATTACCTTGTAGGATTCTGCGTACTGCAAGCCGTGGTCCTTGGCCTCCTCCGCAGCCCACTCGCGAATCATTTTCTCCGGGTCCCAATCCCCCAGCTGGCTGGCGTGTTTCCGGAGGGCGGCAATTTTCGTGTCGATCGTGGCTGCAATGTCCACCCAGGTATCGGACTTATCGGAGCCGTGGACGTACAAGCGCTTCACTTTGTGAGGTTCCAACCCTTCCTGGAGCAGATCAGTAAAGATGAGGCGCGTCTCCGAAGAGGGGAAGACAGCATAAAGGGCGGCCTGGGCGGCGGCGCGGTGGTCGGGGTGGTTGATGTAGCCGTTGCCATAAAACACCCCCTGGGGGTCAGCAGTGACAACGGCCTCTGGTTTGTACTGGCGGATGACCCGTGTAAGGTCATGGCGTAGGGCCATGGTCGGTTCGAGCACGCCGTCAGGATAACGGAGGAAGACGGTCTGGCGGATGCCAGTGATGGCATTGGCAGCGATCTGCTCAGCTTCGCGCAGCTTTTCCAGCTCCGGCTTGTAATCCTCGCCTTTTGACGGTTCATTCGACCCGGCACCGCCGCTGGTGACGATGACGGAAATCACGTCACACCCGGTCTGCACCCAGCGGGCAAGCAAACCAGCGACGGTGAATTCCTGGTCGTCGGGGTGGGCGTGGATAGAGAGGGCGCATTTGGGAATAAATTCTGTTTCGGTCATGGAAGGATTTTACCCGATTCGTCCGGCGGTGACAAAAGTTTTAACCTCAAAATATATAATTAATTTATATTGCTTCAAGTTTAAACACATCCCCCTGCCCCAAGATCGGGGAAATTCAATAATTAGACACTACTGGCAGTGACGGGTGTCATTTTCCAAAACCATCTCATTTACCAACCCGGGATTAGACCGCTTCCACTGTTGCACCATCGGCAGCATGGCAAATGAAAACTTGAGGATGGAGACCAGTGGCTTGTTCGTATTCGGCGGCCAATTGCCGGGCAAAAATCCTGGCGAACGGGACAGCCACCAGGTTGACGGTGCAGCCTCCAAACCCGGCTCCCGTGAGACGGGCTCCGTAACAACCGGGCAGGGACTGGGCGAGCGAAACCATGGTATTCAGTTCAGGGCAGGAAACTTCGTACAGGTCGCGAAGGCTGGCGTGGCAGAGGTTCATTAATGCTCCAAACCCGGCTGCGTCGTTATTTACGAGCATTTTTACCGCCTGTTCGGTACGGGCGATCTCCTCGACAACATGCCGGGCGCGTTTCGAAGCAACCTCCGGCAACCGGCTGGCATAGAGCTGGAAATGATCCATGGAAACGTCCCGGAGGGAGTGGATGCCAGGCAGGAATTCCTGCAGGATGCGTACCGCCTCTTCGCAGGAAGCACGACGGTCGTTATAAGCGCTTTCGGTCAGTGAACGGCGCACGGTGGTATCCGCGACAACGATGAGAGTTTTCCCAGGCAGTCCCAGCGAGCGCCAACCCAGAGAGCGGCAATCGAGGTAGAGGAGGCGATCCTTGATACCACAAGCACTGGAAAACTGATCCAGGATGCCGCAATTCACACCCACGTAATTGACCTCGGCTTTCAGGCAGACCTGCGCCACTTGGATGGAAGGGATGGACCAACCGCCCAGTTCTTTCCAGGCAATGCCAAAAGCCACTTCGACCGAGGCGGAGGAACTCAGCCCGGCACCAATCGGCACCTGGGAAGCGAAAACCGCATCCATCCCGGGTGTATCCATCCCTGCGGTATTTAATGCCCACGATACACCTGCGGGGTAAAGCTCCCAACCGGAGAGAGGGGCGCGATCCGAACCCTGCTTCCGGAGTACGGACTGGCTGTCAATGGCGACCTCCCTGCCAAGGTCATGGGCTACAATCGTGGAGCGCGGCGACCCGGACTTGCGAAAGGCGACCATGGTATCGCGGTCGATGGCAGCCGGCAGGACGAAGCCCTCGTTATAATCCAGATGTTCCCCCAGCAAGTTGACACGTCCCGGGGCGCGCGCCAAAAATTCCGGTTCAGCAGCGAACCGTTTATGAAAGGCATCGAGGAGGCGCCGGCGGAGATCCATGTTCAGCCCTCGAAGCAAAGATGCTCCATAAAAAGAGGCGTGAAAGCCGGCTGAGTGGTCAGCTCCACGTAGCCGATGCGCCCAGCGATAAGTTCAGCTTCTCGGCGCTTGTCCACGGAGACGAGCATTTCCCTGGCACCAACACCAGCGGCGTTACCCACCTGGCGGAAGCACTCCAAAGGCAGGGGAGGGAACATACCTGTACGCACCGCAGAGCGAAGATCGAGGTAGGTGCCGAAAGCCCCGGCGACGATGAACTCGTCCAAGTCGGAATAAGCCAGGCCTGAATTCCTGAGAAGGATCTCGACCCCAACACGGATGGCGGATTTGGCTAACTGTATTTCGTGGATGTCCTTGCGGGTGACGAGCAGGTCGCGGCTGAGGCCGGTCTGCGCGGCGGGGACGAGCACAAGCCCGGACACGGGAACCGAGGGCATGACGCCGGTGGATTTAACCAGATGACCGTCCTGAAGGGCAGCCACCACGTCGAGGATACCCGATCCGCAAATGCCAACCGGGGGCCGGTTCTCAATGGTTTGCCACAAGATCTTCCCATCAGACCAGCGAGCCCGCTCGATGGCGCCGGGAGCGGCACGCATGCCTTCGCGGATGTGGGCACCCTCGAAGGCCGGACCGGAGGCGCACGAACAACAAGTTACCTTTCCGCTGGTAACCAGGCTAATCTCTGTGTTCGTACCGATATCGAGGGCAATCAGGTTACGTTCCGATTTCCAGGCTTCGGTGGCGAGCAGCATGGCGATATGGTCCGGGCCCACATAGCCGGCGATGACCGGGGGAAGATAGGCCATTGCACCCGGGCTGAGATTCAGTCCCACCTCAGCGGCGGGAATGGATAATGCCTGGGTGGTGGCGGGAGCGAAAGGAGCGTGTCCGAGCTGTTCGACTGGCAGCCCGGCGAAAAGGTGGTGCATGGTCGTATTCCCGACCAGGACCGCGTCCAGGACGGAAGCGGAAGATACCCCTGCCTGCGAGCACAGATCTAGCAGCATCCTGTTCAGTGTTTTTACGAGCGCCTGCTGCAGAACCTTGGCCCCCTCCAGTTTACGCCCGGCATAACTGATGCGACTGATGATGTCCTCCCCGAAGGCGATCTGGGGGTTCATTGCCCCTGACATGGCAACCGTTTTTCCGGTGGAAAGGCGGACGAGATAAGCTGCCAGCTTGGTGGTGCCGATGTCGACTGCCAGACCATAAGCACCCGCTGTGAGCACGGCAGGCTTAACCGCAACGGGAGTCTCCCACCCTTCGATCTGCAGACGCTGTGCACTGGTGAGGGACTCGGGCGGGACATCGAGCTTTATATCGGTGAGCGGCTCTGCCTGGCAGGCAAGACGGAACCCAGCTGCCAGGTCCGCGGGGCTGAGGGCATCCAGTTCCACCCCGGAAAGGGGGGTTAATTCCCCGGAGACGAGACGGAGACGGCACTCATTACAGGTTCCAACCCCGCCACAGACAGCAGCCAGCCCCACCCCCGCAGACTGGGCGGCGTCCAGGAGCGTGCGACCCGAATGAATTTCCGCACGCCGCCCAAGGGGCTCGAAGTCGATATGGAAGACCTCAGGCATGGCGGTAGCGGCACCTTTCATTGAAGCTGCAAAGCTCGCAATAATTATCCCGGCTCATATCGAGCCCGAGACCGACGACAAACGAAATGGATTTTTTAGGGAGCATCATCCCACCGGAAGTGAGCGAAATGCCGACCCGGGCGGGATCGAGGAATGAGAAGATCTGAGGCTGACCGATCTCCACCGGCCACTGCGGTTCGCCGGGACTGAGCGGGCTGGAGGCAGTAAGCCCATCCGCCTCCGCTCCTTTCCCAATGTGCGCGCAGACCTGCTCACCAAGGCACTCCACGGCCGCGTTCCCAAGTCCATCAAGAGCCAAACCAAGGAGCGGGTCTTTCTCCATACTGGAAGAAGCAAGATTCTCCAATTCAGCTCCGACGGTGGTGAGAGCCATAACAACCCGCTGCGCACCCGCCAGATGGCGCGCCAAGAGCGGGCTGGCAAGCTCCCTACCATCCTGCAAGAGAATCCTTTCGTGGCGATGTTCCAACACGTTGGCGTAGTGGAGTACGGCTGCCGGGTGGAGGTTGGAGCGCCCGACTTCCAAGGCAGAGACTGCGGCGTTCAACATGGCTCGCTTTTTTGAGCGCACGATGATGGGATCCGCACCTTCGCCGGTCAAAACGTCGTCCACGCTGAGCGGGAGATCAAAATCCGTTAATAATTCCATCAGGATGATTTTACCCCATAGCCGCCGCCACCCGGAGTGTGGATGGAGAGGATATCCCCGGCGTGAAGCTCCACACTGCCCTTGCCAGGCAGGGAAATCTGTGCACCATCCCGGATGAGTATGTTCCTGCCTGTCCTGCCGGGCTCACCGCCATCCAACCCATAAGGAGGAAACTTACGCCGTTCGCTGAGCAGCGTGACCTGGCAGTCGGTGAGGACCTGAATTTCGCGGATAATGCCATCCCCACCGTGGAATTTCCCGCCTCCACCCGACCCTGAGCGGATCTCATAACGGAGCACTTGCAGCGGATAAGCATACTCGAGAGCCTCAATGGGCGTGTTGAGGGTGTTAGTCATGTGCGAATGGAGAGCGGATGGTCCATTCGAAGAGGGGCGCGCTCCCATCCCGCCGCCGATGGTTTCGTAGTAGGCGAATGGTCCCCCTATCCCGCCGCCGCTCCCATTCGCGGGAGAAGACGGTCTCCTGCCGCCGATGGTGAGGTTATTCATGGTGCCCTGGCTGGCAGCAGGAATCTTTTCAGGGCAAGCCTGAGATAACGCGCCGAGCAAAACATCCACGATGCGCTGGGAGGTTTCCACGTTCCCACCGGCAACCGGCGCAGGCGACAGGGCGTTTATCACCGTCCCCGGAGGAGCGATGACTTCGATGGGAATGAGACAGCCGGAATTGTTGGGCACATCAAGACCGAGCAGGCAGCGAAAAACGTAATAGATCGCCGAAAGGGTGATGGCGAGAACAGCATTGACACTGCCGGCCTGCTGAGGTGCGGAACCTGTGAAATCAACCAGCGCCGAATCCCCATGAATGGTGACGGCGACCATGATCGGTACAGGCTCGTCAGAGACACCATCATCGTCAAGCCGGTCAGCAAATCGGTAAACCCCATCGGGGATGGATTCAAAGAGACGGCGGGTCATGCGTTCCGTGTAGGCGAGAAGTTGTTCTTCGACCGCAGCGACCTCTTCCAGTCCATAGCGGGAGAGCAAATCCGTAAAACGCTGGGCGCCGCGCTGGTTGGCAGCAATCTGTGCTGAGAGGTCACCCTGGCGTTCGAGCGGAGTGCGGACGTTGGCTAAAATCAGCATGAGGAGATCCTGGTCCATCCGGCCAAAACGGACCATCTTCACTGGAGGGATGATCAACCCTTCCTGGTAGATCTCGCGTCCCACCGGCATGGAGCCGGGAGTCATGCCACCCACGTCCGCGTGATGGGCGCGGCTGGCAACGAATCCAACCAGCTTATTCCCAGAGACACCCGCATTAAAGGAGGGGAGGAAAACTGGGGAGACCATGGTGATATCCGGCAAATGGGTGCCACCTCGGAATGGATCGTTCAGGACGACCACATCGCCGGGGTGCAGGTCCCCGCTGAAATGCTCCACGGCAGCCTCAACCGAAAGCGGCATTGAGCCAAGATGGACAGGAATATGGGCAGCCTGGGCAATCATTTGAGCGTGGGCGTCGAAGATGGCACAGGAATAGTCGCGGCGCTCCTTGATGTTGGGAGAATAGCTGGCTTTGCGCAGCACCGTTCCCATTTCCTCCGCGATGGCGGCGAAAAGGTGCTTGAAGATCTCGAGGCGAACCGGATCGTATGTCATCGCCCCACCTCGATGCGAAGATTATTGAACTTGTCCACATCGGCCCGGTCGGCGGCACCAAGAAGGATGGTGGTATCGGAGCGGACGATGACTGCCGGACCCTGGAGGCGATTGCCATGTTCGAGCGCCTCGCCGTGGTAGAAATTCGTATCCAGGGTTCCTCCGGAAAAGATCACGAGGCGTGATCCGAGGAAGGCAGGAGCCGGGTCAGAACCACGCAGCGGCTGGGGGAGAAGAGGCGGAGGGGAACCCTGACCGACGGCACGCACCCGCAAATTCACCACTTCAACCGGGGCAGTTTCATTCGAATAGCCATATTGGCGCTGATGGAGGAGATGAAAATCTGCATAGACGTTAGCGCTGAATGGGACGATCAGCTCGTAGGACTGACCACGATAACGCATATCGAGGAAACAATCGATCCGAATGCGCTCGGCGGGAACGTTCTCAGCCAGAACTTCTCTTCGGCCACGCCCTGCCAGCAAATCCAAGCGGCCTGACAAGTCGGACAGCGGGGTAGAGCCGGGAAGCATGACGGTGAGGGTGTAATCTTTAATGACGTCGGCAGCCAGCATCCCAAAAGCTGAAAGAGTGGATGCCAGCGGAGGGACAAGCACGGCAGGAATGCCCAATCCACGGGCGAGGTCGGCAGCGTGAAGACCACCAGCACCTCCGAAAGACAACAACGTGAAGAGGCGCGGGTCGTGGCCGCGCTCCACGGAAATAAGGCGAAGAGCGCGTTCCATATGTGCGTTCGTGACGGCGACGACACCCAGCGCAGCCTGTTCAGGGGTCAGACCCAGGCCGCCTCCCAGTTTCGCCATGACGGCATGAGCGCGGTCAGCGTCCAAAGGCATCGACCCACCCAGAAAATGCTCAGGAGACAGGCGGCCCAGGACAAGGCTGGCATCGGTGACCGTGGGGAAATCGCCATGACCATAACAGGCAGGACCGGGATCCGCACCAGCGGATTGGGGACCCACCCTGAGGGCACCCCCCGCGTCCACATGCGCAATGGACCCTCCACCAGCCCCAATGGTGTGGATGTCGAGCATGGGGATATTGATCGGACATCCGCTGACAATGGAATCGGTGATAACCTGGGGTTTGCCGTCAACTAGGGAAACATCCGTGGAAGTGCCCCCCATATCAAAACCGATCAAGCGGAACCCACCGGATGGTTCAATCAGGTTGCCGATGGTCTCACAGCCCACGACGCCACCTGCCGGCCCGGAGAGGATGCAGCGAACGCCGAACTTGCGCGCTTCGGCGGGGCTGATGTTGCCTCCGTTGGACTGCATGACCCGCAAGCGCGTTGAAGGGTCAAGAGCCTGTTCGAGATGGGAAAGGTATTTTTCCAGTACCGGGGATACGTAGGCATTAACGACCGTGGTGCTGGTGCGCTCATACTCACGAAATTCAGGAAGAATTTCGGAGGACAGGGAGACCAGAAAACCTGCCGAGCGGAGGCGAGCTCCAACAGCCAGCTCGTGTTCGGGGTGTAAAAAAGAAAATAGAAAACACACAGCAACTGCAGAAATGCCGGAGGACCTGAGGACGGGGATGAGTGCTTCAACCTGATCTGAATCCAAAGAGCGAAGAATTTGCCCATTGTGATCAATGCGTTCATTAATTTCAAGGCGAAGTTCAGAAGAAACGAGAGCAGGAGGCGGGTCAGCAAAAAAATCATAGAGGGCAGGACGGTTCTGGCGACCGATCTGAAGTACATCACGAAAACCCTGGGTCGTAACCAAAGCCACCTGGGCGCCCTTGCGTTCAAGCAAGGCATTGGTGGCTACCGTCGAACCATGAATTACAGTGGAAGCCGGCGTACCCGACCTGGAAAAGATCCTATCCAGACCTTTGAGGACTGCCAAAGACGGGTCGGCGGGAGTCGATAGAAGTTTAAAGGTTTCCAGATGCTTTGAGGCTGAGTCATATACAACGAAATCGGTAAAAGTCCCACCAATGTCAATGCCAATCCGAAGAGGTTCCATGGGTAAATTATAACGTGAAGCGTTGACACCGCATGTTATTCGCACTAAACTGGATGCAGCGCGGAGGAAACATGCAGATCGAACTAACCAAACCAAGTCCATTACTTAACACAGACGGCAGCCTGGCACAGGTGGGTTGGGCCCGCCAGCCCCTGCTGGAATGCAACCTAGAATCCGCCCGATTCTATGCACTGCGAACTTTCCAACGGTTCAGGATCAAACGATGGGACTATTACGCTGTCTTCACCCCGAAGAGGTTTTTCTCAGCCACCATCGCGGACCTTGGGTACGCCGGCAATATTTTCGTCTACAGCATGGATTTTGAAACCGGGGAACTGCACGAGGAAGGGCTGGTCATCCCGCTGGGGAGAGGACTGGACCTGCCGCGCAACAGTATGCAAGGCGACAGCCATTTCGAGAACAACAAGGCGCAATTGATCTTTAGTGTGCGTCCCGACCAGAGGCATGTTTCAGTTTCATGGCCGGGGTTCCACGCAGGAGACGGCATTACCGCGGAGATCACACTTTCCTGTCCGGAGGATTGCGAGTCGATGAATATCGTCATTCCGATAGGGAAAAAGCGGTTCTACTACAACCGCAAGATCAACTGCCTGCCTGCGAGCGGATGGGTGAAATTTGGGGATAGCACAGAAGTGCTGAACCCGAAGAATTGTTCAGGATCCCTGGATTGGGGGCGGGGCGTTTGGGAGTACCAGTCTTACTGGAACTGGGCGAGTACGTCTGGATTCTTGCCCGATGGACGAACTGTCGGATTGAACCTAGGATGCGGGTTCGGCGACCTGTCAAAGGCCGGCGAGAATGCGATCATCCTTAATCACCGAATCCATAAATTAGGGGAGGTAAAATTCGATTACGTTTCCGGTGACTATATGAAACCCTGGAAATTTAAAGACCGCGAGGGACGCCTGGACCTGGTCTTCACACCGTTCAAAGACCGGACAGCCAAAACCAAGCTGGGAATCATCGACAGCGAGGTGCATCAAATATTCGGGAGATACAGGGGGAAGATAGTGTCTGACGAAAACGAAACGATTGAAATCAAGGATCTAATCGGTTTCGCTGAAGAACACCACGCGCGCTGGTGAAGCAACTGAAATTATCATATAAATTGCAGAAAGACGCACACGGTATAATCATAAAATGCCAAAAACCATCCTCACTTATCCCAAAACCTCCACTGGTACACAGGTGGACAATTACCATGGTACACAAATCCCAGACCCGTACAGGTGGCTGGAAGACGTCAATTCAACGGAAACCCAGGCATGGGTGGAAGCCCAGAACAAGCTGACATTCGCATACCTGGAACAAATCCCGAGACGGGAGAAGCTGCGCGAGCGGTTAACCAATCTGTGGGACTTCAGCCGGGAGATGACCATTTATCACCGGGGGAAGCGATACTTTCAATTCAGGAACAGCGGGCTGCAGAACCAGGATGTTTTTTTCGTGATGGACAATCCCACCGACAAAGGAAAGGTCCTGCTGGATCCAAATACTTTAAGCGAAGATGGGACTGCATCGTTGAATACCTGGTCAGTTAGCGAAGACGGGAACTGGCTGGCATATGCCATCTCGCATTCGGGGTCGGACTGGGTGGAATGGCACGTCCGTAATGTACAAAGCGGGGAGGACCTTGCGGAGACCCTGGAGTGGAGCAAGTTCAGCGGGGCGGCCTGGGCCCACGATAACAGCGGGTTCTATTACTGCCGTTACGCTGCACCCAAGGAGGGGGAAGTCTATCAAGAAGCCAACTACAACCAGATCATCGCCTTCCATCATTTGAACACACCGCAAAGCGAAGACAGGCTCACCTATGCCAGACCGGACCAGCCAGAATGGGGATTCGGTCCTGAGGTCACCAACGACGGGCGCTACCTGGTAATCGCAGTCTCGCAAGGGACCGATACGCGCAACCGCTTTTTCTACCAGGACCTGGAATCCAATGAGAAGGTAGTCGAACTAATCCCGGACCTGGAAGCAGCCTACTTATTCATCGGCAACGATGGGCCCATTTTCTACTTACAGACCGACCGGCAGGCGCCAAAAGGCCGATTGATCGCAATCGACATCTCCCATCCCGAACAATCCAACTGGAAAACGGTCATCGCCGAAAGCGGGGACACACTCGAAGCAGTCACGATCATCAACGATCAATTCGTCACCATTTACCTGCATGACGCACACGAATTGATCAAATGTTTTTCCATGGATGGAAAATTCCTGCAGGAGATCAACCTGCCAACGCTTGGTTCGGTGACTTATGGATACGCTTCCACACTGGCGGGACGGCGCACCGACAAGGAAATGTATTATTTATTCCATTCATTTGCGCACCCGGTAACACTTTTCCGGTACGATTTCGAGAAGGGTAAAAGCGAGGAAATCTTTAAGCCGGCGATCGAGTTCGATTTCAGCCCATATATAACGCGGCAAGTCTTTGCCACCAGCAAGGACGGCACAAAAATACCGATTTTCCTGGTCCACAGAGAGGGCTTAAAGCTAAACGGCCAAAACACCACATTGCTGTACGGTTACGGCGGGTTCAACATTTCACAGACCCCAGTATTTTCAGTCAGCAGGCTGGCGTGGCTCGACATGGGCGGTGTTTACGCAGTGGCGATCCTGCGCGGGGGTGGAGAATATGGTGAAGAATGGCACCAGGGTGGGATGATCCATGCCAAACAAAACGTGTTCGATGATTTTACTGCCTGCGCTGAATGGCTGATCACAGAGAAAATCACATCCACACCCAAACTGGCGATCGAAGGCCGCTCCAATGGAGGGCTGTTGGTGGGAGCTTGCATGACCCAACATCCCGAGTTATTCGGAGCCTGCCTACCCATCGTGGGCGTGATGGATATGCTGCGATTTCATAAATTTACAATCGGCTGGGCGTGGGTGAGCGACTACGGAAGCTCAGATAATGCGGACGAGTTCAAGACCCTTTTAGCTTATTCGCCCTACCACAACCTCAAACCGGGGACAAAATACCCGCCCACACTCATCACGACCGGGGACCACGACGACCGAGTGGTGCCTGGGCACTCCTTCAAGTTCGCTGCCCGGCTCCAAGCATGCCAGGCAGGGGAAGCGCCAACATTGATCCGCATCCAGACGAAGGCCGGGCATGGTCCGGGGAAACCGACCGCCATTCTCATCGAAGAACTGGCGGATATCTACGCATTCCTGTCGAAAAACCTGGGGATGGAATAACTTCATTCTAAAGCCATGTCCGAATTGCGCGGTGCCAAGGTCCACATTACCGGAATAGTACAGGGCGTCGGCTTCAGGCCGTTTATCTACAGCCAGGCGATCCGCCATGGACTAAGGGGCTGGGTGCGCAACACGTCGGCAGGTGTAGACGTCGAAGTGGATGGCACTCCTGAAAAAGTGGATGAGTTCGTACAAGCGCTGAAAGGCGAGCTCCCGCCCCTGGCGCGGATCGACTCATTGGACATAACCTGGGGGGAAGCAGGCAGTTTTACCGGGTTCGAGATCATAGAGTCCATGACGGTCGAGGGTGCTTTCCAACCGATCCCGCCCGACGTAAGCATTTGCGATGATTGCCTGAGAGAACTTTTCGACCCCAACAACCGGCGATTCCTTTACCCTTTCATCAACTGTACCAACTGCGGACCACGCTTCACTATCATAAGCGACATCCCTTATGACCGCCCAAATACAACCATGGCTACGTTCAGAATGTGCCCGGAATGCTCAACAGAGTACCACAATCCGCTCGACCGACGATTCCACGCACAGCCGATTGCCTGCCCGGTTTGCGGACCGAAGATCTGGCTGGAAGATTCGAGCGAAGGAACAATGCGAAGACTGGCAGGGGAAAACACGATCAAGAAAACCCAGGAGCTGCTGGCGGAAGGCAAAATCGTGGCAATCAAGGGTCTGGGGGGATTCCACTTGGCATGCGATGCCACCAGCTTTACTGCTGTAAGCGAACTGCGGCGCAAGAAACTGCGCGTAGACAAACCGTTTGCTGTGATGATGCCCGACCTCGAGACCATCGAAAAGAATTGCGAAATCAATCCTGCCGAGCGTGAACTGCTTGAATCTCGACAGCGGCCCATTGTGCTAGTCAGAAAGTTACCCAATTCCCCAATTGTCAACGAGATCGCGCCCAAACAAGATACCCTGGGGGTTATGCTCCCTTATACGCCACTTCATTACCTGCTCTTTAGCGGAAGCAATCCAAACTTATCCGCACTGGTGATGACCAGTGGGAATATTTCCGAGGAGCCAATTGCCACCGGAAACGATGAGGCACGCGCGCGACTAGCAGGCCTGGCTGATGCTTTCCTGATGCACAACCGGGATATCCACACCCGGTGCGACGATTCGGTAGGGCGGATATTCGAAAACCAGGTTTATTTTTTACGCCGTTCAAGAGGATATGCCCCCGACTCGCTGAAGCTGCCGTTCGAAGTGCCGCCGGTCCTGGCAACCGGACCGGAATTAAAAAATACTTTTTGCCTGATGCGCGGCCGGTACGCTTTCCTCAGCCACCATATCGGGGACATGGAAAATTATGAAACCCTGTGTTCATTCCAGGAAGGAATTACTCAATTTGAGCATATCTTTCGCATTAGCCCGGAAGCAATAGCGTACGATCTGCACCCCAATTACCTGTCCAGCCGGTACGCCCTTGAGCGAGCCAGAAGAGAGAACCTCGTGGAAGTGGGGGTGCAACACCACCATGCGCATATCGCAGCCTGCATGGCAGATAACGAAATGGACGGAAGCCGCCCTGTGATCGGAGCGGCCTTTGACGGCACGGGATACGGGGAGGACGGCGCCATATGGGGTGGAGAATTCATGGTCGCAGATTACACGGGATACGAGCGGAATTTTCACCTGGATTATTTCCCCCTGCCCGGGGGTGATGCATCTATCAAACGTCCGGCGCGAACCGCCCTGGCCCTGCTTTGGTCATTGGGAATCGAGTGGGAGGAAGACCTTGCGCCAGTGCAGGACTTATGTTTTGAAGATCGACTAGCACTCAGAATCCAATTGGAACGCAAGCTAAATACCCCACAAACTTCCAGCATGGGGCGGCTTTTCGACGCGGCGGCAGCCCTGGCGGGAGTAAGGCAAAGGGTCAACTATGAAGCGCAGGCCGCGATCGAATTCGAGTCAGCATTGGATAAAGCCGAAACAGGCGCGTACCATTTCAGGGTCCAGAACGGTAAGGTGGAGGCCCGGGAAGTAGTTGAAGCCCTGATATCCGACATCCGCAGGGGCACCGCGCTCCCAATCCTATCGGCGCGTTACCATAACGGTGTTGCGATCATGGTCTGCGAAGTATGCGATCATATCAGGCAGGAGACCGGATTGAATGTAGTGGTATTGAGCGGAGGAGTCTGGCAGAATATGGCACTCCTGGAACAAACAGTGGGCGTGCTGCGAGCCGAGGGATTTGACGTGAAAACCCACCATCAAATCCCGACGAATGACGGTGGGATAGCATTAGGACAGGCAGTTATCGGCGCAGCCAATATAAAAGCGGTAAAGCAAGCCGACTAAATTTACAGCGATTGACGTATAATTAATTGTCTGCAAGGACGCACCAGAAAAAAAAGAGGGTCAGGAATGAATAATATTCTACTTGTTGAAGACGATGCATTTCTGCTGGAAGTCATGTGCAACATCCTGGAAGCAGAGGGGTACGAAGTTCATCCAGCAAGAAATGGGAAACAGGCACTCGAAATATTTGTGACGAAAACGCCAGACATGATCATCTCTGACATCATGATGCCAGAGATGGATGGGTACGAGCTTTTACAAGCGGTCCGGAACCAGCCTAACGGAGTGACCGTCCCATTTCTATTCCTGAGTGCCCGAACGGAGAGAGCAGATGTGACTCTGGCGCGGAGCCTGGGAGTGGATGATTACCTTTTTAAGCCATTTGATCCACCCGAACTGATCACTGCAGTGCGGTCACGTCTTAACAGGCGACACATTGTGGAAATGTTCGACACTCGGACAGCACATCTTCAGACCGTAATCATGCTGGCGAATGTAATTGAAGCACGGGACCCATATACTGCCGGACACAACGAACGTGTCCGCCGGCTAGCTCTCAACCTGGCTTTCGCACTGGATTGGGATAACGAGCAAATCGTATTCCTGGAATTTGGTGCCATCCTGCACGACATCGGAAAAATCACCATCCCAAGCCGGGTGTTGAAGAAAACCGGCCCTCTCGATGAAGAAGAATGGAAACTCATGCGCCAGCATCCGGAAGCGGGAGCAAAGATGCTTGAAGGAGTGGACCATTTAAAGGCTGCTATCCCATACGTGCTCTACCACCATGAGTGGTGGAACGGCAGCGGTTACCCCTTTGGATTAAGCGGCGAAAAAATTCCCCGAGAAGGACGGTTGCTGGCGATCGTGGATGCTTTTGATGCTATGACCACCAACCGACCGTACCACGTGAGCATGATGACAAAGGAAGCCATCGAAGAGATCAGCCATAACAAGGGAATCTATTTCGACCCGGATATGGTAGAAGTCTTTATCCGCGCTTATAAAGCTTAGATCCGCGTCAGGCGGACCAGGAAAAGCAAGCGGTCAATTTTGGATCTGGCAGGGGGAAAAATATTTCAGGTGCGCGATTCTCGGTCCGATTCGCGTTCCGCGTCCCGTTTGGCAATCGCTTCCCGTTTATCATGCAACTTCTTCCCCTTGGCAATTGCGATCTCGAGCTTAGCGCGACCATCCTTGAGGTAGACGCGAATGGGCACGATCGTGACCCCTTTTTGGCGGACTGCGTCAAATAGTTCGCGGATCTCTTTTTTATGAAGCAATAAACGGCGCGGCCGTTTCGGGTCATGATTGTAACGGTTAGCCTGGAGGTAGGGAGCGATATGCGCTTCCATTAAAAAAGCACCCCGGGTATCGTCCACCCGGATATAAGCTTCCGCGAGGCTGATCTGGCCGGCACGAATGGATTTAATTTCGCTGCCTTTCAACGCAAGCCCAGCTTCAAACCTTTCAAAGAGAAAGTATTCAAAGCCAGCCTTACGATTGGTGGCGACTGATTTAACGTGTTCAGGCATAGCGTGACTCATAAATATTGTAACATGGTAAAAAGCCTATTTGAAAGCCTCAGCCCCATTTTAGAATGGCTGCACCAGCCACCAAACGAAAAACCCCGAAGACGATGAGCGACACGCTGATCCCAATAATGCCAGCCAAAAGAGGGCCGGCAAGGGAACCGAACAGCACGGCTGCATTAAGGATGATGTTGTACCAAGCGAGGTGTGAAGGACGATCATTTTCGGGAATCTGCTCAAGCAAATAATTTGCATAAGCCCCGGCAACCAGCGCCCAGGCGAAGCCACCGACAATCGAGAGCAGGTAATATTGGACGGCATTATGAGAAAGACCCATGGCAAGAGGGTAAATACTCATGCCGATCACTCCCCAACCGGTCAGGTGGTGATGTCCAACCCTATGCTCCAGCCGGCTGAGCTGGGTGGATCCAAGGAGGGTGGTCACGTAGAAGAGCGCAGTTCCAATGCCCAGGTTGGCATCAGTCAAATGCATCACGTTTACTGTGTAGATCGTGAACAGCGGAGTGGCGAGGTACTGAGCAAGGTGAAAACCCAGAAACACGAGCAGAATTTTTTTGAAGGATGTCCGCCAGATATCAAGACGCAAAGTGGCGCGCCAGTTGATGAGATTTTTCTTAATTTGAACATCAGAGATGGGCTTATGGTTAAAGATTGGCCCCGTGGATATCTCCACCGGCGGGCGTACAAAGAACAAGTGGAATGTGCTCATGGCGGCTGCGAGAAAACCAATCCCAAATACGACCTGGTATCCAACCGGGAAGGGCAAATGGTTGAGGAGATAGCCTGTTCCAAGGGATGAGATTATAAAAGTGAGCGCCTGCAATACATTGCGGACACCGACCACGGAAGCACGCCATTCCTGTGGAACTGCGGAGGCGAACAAGGCATTAAAACCGACATTCAACCCACACATGGGAATGCCCATGGCAAGAGTAATCACTGTAAGCGCCCAAATTTGCCCCTGATTCCCAAAAAACCATGGCAAGGGAATCCATAAAAAATACCCCAAACGGGAGAGCAAAGCGGTCCAAAAGACCGCTTTATTTACAGGCTGATTTTGCAGCCAGTTACCCGTTGGGATGGACAAAAACAAGCTGACCATGGCAGGCATTGCCCCCAAAAGCCCAATTTGGACAGCACTTGCACCCAGACGGGCCGCATATACGTTCAAGAAATTGATGGCGCTGCCGCTTAAAATTCCAAACCACGCAATGTCAAAATAAAGATGGATGAAATTCCGCCGATATTCAGTTGGGATGGCTGGATTATTGAAAAAATGACGAATGGATAGCACGTGGCTGATTATAATCAACAGACTCAAATAATTCACCCCGCAAGCAGATATTCATGGAGTATGCCATCTTTGAATATCGAATCCAGTCCCGCCTCAATGATCAGGAGGCTTTTTTCAACCCAGGATTCATATGATGAAATTTATAAAACGCTAACGTTGATTAACTATTATTTTAACAATCGATGGGTATATTAACAATTGTATTAAAAATTCATTTTCAAAAAGGAGGCACCCCATGTCAAACTTAACCCGTTGGGAACCAGTACGTGAAATGATGACCCTAAGAGAGGCGATGGACAGGCTGTTTGACGATGCCTTTACTCGCCCAATCAGCATGAGCGGAGGATCCATTGTCCCGGCTATTGATGTGTACCAAAATGCAGATGAAGTTGTTGTAAAAGCCTCGCTGCCCGGTCTGAAAGCGGAAGATGTGCAAATCTCGGTGACCGCGGACATCCTGACCCTACGCGGTGAATTCAAGGAAGAAAACGAGCAGGAGGGGAAAACGTACCACCTGCGCGAGAACCGCTACGGCGCCTTTGAGCGCCAGGTCATGCTTCCAACCGATGTCCAGACCGACAAAGCGAAAGCTGATTTCGAGAACGGTATCCTGACAATCACTTTGCCGAAGGCAGAAACCGTCAAACCAAGAACAATAAGCATAAAAGCCAAATAATCGACGGTTTCACCCCGAATTAACAAAATACACGGCAACGAGCCCATAATCGTTGTCGTGTATTTTGTTAATCGCGAGGAATCTTATTGACATGCCCTATTGTTAGAAAGCACGTAATTTAAAGTACCGAATTCATTCAATTTCCTGCCATAATTTCAGCAGTTCTTCAGCGTCCAAACGCTCCGTCAGCGGATGGTGATTTTGTTCCACCCAGGCGCGCAGCGGTTCCGCCCACTTGACCAGCGCACGCGCATCCGCGGGATAATGACCGGGCCGTGCACCGATATTAATCCAGTTTATGCCTGCCAATGCGCGATCCCATTCTTTCAGGGGAACCATGTCGGGTGTGAACGAGAAGGTGGCCAGAGGCGAGAAGAAGACCGGTTTCCCCACTGGAAAGAGGCCTTTCATAATCTGCAAGTATTCCAGACTGTCCTGAGTGTTAAAAATGAGCCATAACGGCAGCAAACCTGACTGGCGGGCAGCGTTTGCATCGAACTGGCTAAACATCTCCACCAACGCACCAGCAGGTTGACGGCCTTCCTTTTCCAGAAGCCTTAACGCAGCAGAAAAAGCGAGCCGGGAAAAATCGTTGGGATGAGGCATGGAAATTCGGACAAAGCGAAACCCTTCACGTTTGCAGAAAGACTCCAACGCTTCCGAAAGCCCCGGCTCGGAACCCCATTCTGATTCAGGTCCGCGCTCGAGAGGATAATCAGCCAACCGCCAATCCGTCATCCTCAGTCCGGCGCGCCGGGCATATGCATGGATACGGTCGCTGCCGTCCAAAAACTCCTCTGCGGAAACTCCCCCCCAACCACCAACCTGGAAAACGCTGCGCGGTCCCACCCGATAGCGCAGCCAGGAAGCACCCCCCTCCAAGCTTAGGACGGCGCCTCCAGGCTCCAGTCTGGCTCTGATGAATTCCGCATATGCCGTGGGGAGATCGAGCAATTTGAAGCGCAGGTGGTTGACATAACGAGTCATCCAACCATCGTGAATGGGATCATAATGCTGGATTGTCAGCAACCCGGGATTTTCAGCTGCGAGGCGCAGGGCAGTATCCAGAGAACGGTGCAAATATTCATGCACGTCGCCGGTCAAAGAGCCTCGCTTTAATGTAGTTACATACGCCTGGGGCAAAAAAGGTCCTGCGACCGCCAACGACAAATATGAAGTTGCTCCACCGAGAGCTGCCCCGACGGTTATGGCAGGGAATTTTCCAGGCAGCTGCGCGTAGTCATGCAGACGCTGGTTAATCAGATCGTCAACAGAAAAATTATCAAGAACTTGCGGTGGAAGTCCGGAAATAGCCTCGAACCGGCTAATCACAAATTGAGCAACCTGCTGAGGAAGGGTCCCCAAAAAAACAAGGAGTTTTTTTTGCCAAGCCGGGAATTCATAATTGTTACAATATTGACCGACCAAACCTGCAGCCACCGCACGAGTGACAATAGGAGAAGAGCTTTCGTTGGATTCAATCGCAATCATGGAGTCTCCTGTGCAGGGTAAGATATTTCCAACTTTGAAAGTATATACCTTTTGGTATACCAAGAGCAAAAAAGCCCGGGGATAATTCCGAGCTTCATGCCATATTTTAGTAAATTCCAATCGGATTACCCTAAAGGGGTATCTGTTGGCGGTTCTAGAGTATCCGTAGGCTGGATCGGTGTGTCAGTAGGTGGTTCTGGTGTATCCGTCGGAGTATCGGTGGGTGTATCCGTGGACGTATCGGTGGGTGTATAAGTAGGTGTATGAGTGGGTGTATCTGTGGGTGTACTTGTTGGTGTAGCTGTCGCGGTAGCTGAAGCAGTTTGCGACGGTGTGCGTGTCTGCGTATTAGTTGAAGTACGGGAGGGTGTTATAGATGGTGTCAGTGAAGATGTAAGTGAAGGCGTACATGTGGATGTACGCGAGGGCGTTAGTGAGGATGTTAATGTAGGCGTAAATGTTCGCGTACTTGTTGAATTCACTGGTGGATTTGTCAGTGTATATTTCGGCGTAGCAGTCTGAAAAAAAATATATCTATAAGTAGAGGTTAAGGTTCGAAATGGTGTCAAGCTAGGAAACTTTGTTGTTAGGAAAATATATGGTGTCCAGGTTGGGTTTAATATTCTCGTTGTTGCAGTTGCCGATTGAGTTGGAGATGCAACCAAATGAGCCACCTGGGATCCTGTGACAGGAACCATTACGGTGCTTGCAACCGGAGATAAGAACCTTGAGAATATACCTTTCCAGTTTATAACCGCCATGACTACAAGCTCCGCGGCCAGAACCCAAATAAAGAATTTTAAGACAGTACTTTTTTTCATTCTTTCCTTCTGGTAAATGTTCCTATGACACGCGAACTGGCGTAGATAGGATGGAAATTTTAAGTGACACAATCACTAGAATACCAATGCAGTCAAAACTTCAGATGACATTAACCAGTAATTAAATGAATTGTATCAGGTTGTATTATTTTCCCAATCGATAATTAAGGTGTTCTATAGTCAGCTTCACAGTAAATGCTAGTAAGAGCATCATGAGCAGTTCCAGCGATTTCGATCGTGACTAAGGAACGAGAACTCAAATATCCACTTTTTCCAATGCACAAACTCGTATTAACAGAACTGCAAGTGTGGAAATTCCCATCAGGATCCCACCAGGTCGCATCTATTTCGTCTGTGGCTATTTGTTGTTCATTATAAGTAAAATATACAGAAATATAAATGGCTGTATCTGTTCTTACTTCAATAACGCTCGGATTTACGGCGCAGTGGATAATTAATCCTTGTGAATACCCTCCTCCCGCAGGGTAAGAAACCACGGTAGGAGAGTATTCAGTTGCGGCTGGCCTCAGGAGCAGGCGGAGTAATTGTTCGATCCGCTGAAGCAGTGGGAACGTAATTCACATCTCCAATAATCTGCAACCACCCTTGATATACCCAGCCGGTTTTTCCATCCGGCATCGAAACCAAAAACCAAATCTCGCCATAAAGTTCATGCTTTCCCAACAGAGTCGCCTGTGTGCCTTTGGAATAAGAACAATTCACTTGCCCGCAAAGAATCGTCTTTTGATTTGTGCTTGGGGCAGTAAATAAATTCATGTGGTTAATATTAACTTTAGCCGATATATTTTTTGAATCCTGGGTATCATTCATTGAAGGTGTAAGGGTAATCAACCTGGTGGGGGATGGTGGAGGGGATGGTGTGGATGAAATTGTGCGGACCGCATTCAGTGTTTCAACAATTGCTTTTACCACGAGAGTCTGAGCCACTGCAGTTTTAATTGTAGCTTCTGACGGCGCGCAACCGGCCAGGAGAATTACAGCCAACAATATTATTGGGGTGAATGATTTTTTCTTCATTTTCTCTCTCAACCACGTCGCGCACACCTCCTTTTTATTATCGCGCACTTTTTTCCACAGGATAGGGTTATTATTTGCTCGCTCGTGAAAATTGTGCAAAAGATTCACAATAAAGGATGGGGTGTAGGATTATTGCTTTCCTTTTTTTCTGGACTAATTGGCTGCGGGGTTGAATCGATTGCGCTGTCATCAACGCGCAGATCCTTTTAAACGACCCCGACCCGATTCGAGGTAACGGGCGACGGATTCCAGTTTCTGCCTTCAAGCGGATGCCCCGCTGGTGAGTTCATCAGCTACTTTAATATTTCCAGGGAAGCATTTCCAACCAAGACCATTGAGACGGTGTTGAAATAATAATTCCTATCAATTGCGCGTAATCATTATATCTTTTGTGATCCAAGGAAGGGGGAAATTGCCACATGTTTTAAGGAGACTGGAAAAAACCTCAAAGCGGCTGATCACATATTCTGCATCCTGCTATGAACGGGCTACGATTAAATCAGGAAAGTTTTAGCCATCTCGGTAAATAAATCATAACAGCAAGGATTGATCAAACCTGCGGCTACTGGATGGGTGGCAACCAGGGATTCTTCTGTGAAGGGTATAATCATTCCAATTCAAGTATGAAAGCAGGTGAGGCGATATGGACATTGCATTGGCACTGGGAGGCGGTGGTTCTCGAGGTTATGCTCACATCGGTGTAATCCGACGCCTGGAACAAGAGGGATACCGCGTGCATGCGGTGGCAGGTACAAGCGCGGGTGGAATCATCGGAAGTTTATACGCAGCCGGTTTTACCCCCGATGAGATGGAATCAAGATTCACCAAATTGGACCAGTCTAGGTTATTCGGCCGGTCCGCAAACGAGGGGCCGTCCATCCTGGGCTTCAGCGGCGCGGGAAAATTCCTAGAAGATTTGCTCGGTGACATGACCTATGAAAACCTCAACCTGCCGTGCTCGGTGGTGGCAGTGGACATCAAATCGGCACGGGAAGTTATTTTAAACCAGGGGTGTGTGGTTGACGCCATTTTGGCGACTTGCGCAGTACCGGCTGTTTTTCCCCCACAGCAAATTGGAGAACATCAACTGGTGGACGGCGCGACTCTCAACCCGGTCCCAGTTTCAGTCGTCCGTTCCATGGCACCCAGCTTACCAATCGTCGCCGTCGTCCTGACCCCCCGCTTGGAAGAAGAACGAGATACCCTCTCACTGCGATTTCCATCAAGGATCCCTGGGCCTATCGTTGAGAGGCTTTTCCGTATGCGCCTGGCGCAAGCTCTTAATATTTACCTTCAAGCAACAGATATCGGGTCACGCATGTTGACAGAACTACGCCTTAAACTGGATGCGCCGGAAGTCATCGTCCGACCAGACGTGGAAGGGATCGGTCTGCTTGACAAGGTGGATGTGCACAAGGTGGTCCAGAAGGGCGAAGAAGCCATGGATGCAGCCATGCCAGAATTAAAACAAGCCACCTCCTGGTCGACCCGTATGCGTAAAAAGTATTTTATTACCCAGCAAAGGAATTAATTCGTGTCACGCGATCTGCGCAAATACACGCGACAGACCAACCTGCGCCTGATCGCAGGGGCACTAATATTACTTTTTATCGTTGGGGATGGCTTAATCTACCTGTTCTACGGTTTCAGCGCGGCTGTGACGGGGTTTCTTTGCCTTTTGGGTGGGCTGACACCTGTCGCGCTGGTTGCTTTGATCATATTATTGCTGGACTGGGTCACCAAACATGTCAACCGTGATTGACGCCGATCTGCATGAATTTCGTGATTGGATATTTCGTTACAGACCTGCACGAAGCATTCCCTCCCGTTTAGTTTTACTGATCCATGGGCTGTCAGGGGACGAAAATTCCATGTGGATTTTTGGGAGGAACCTCCCGGGGAATTACGCTGTGTTAGCACCAAGGGGAATTCACCCTGCCCGCGAGGGTGGCTACACCTGGCGGAAGGTCAGACCAGACATGAAGGGACTGCCAGTGATGGAAGAACTGCGACCCTCTGCAGATGCGTTGATCAGTTTTGTCGACGACTGGTCCAAGTCAGAGGGGATTAGCACAGCCCAAGTCGATTTAATCGGATTCAGCCAGGGTGCCGCGCTTACTTATACTACCGCCATCCTGCATCCGGATAGAATCCGGGCGCTGGCAGCGCTATCCGGATTCATCCCACGAGGAGCAGAAGACCTGGTCTCGACCGGAATCCTGGCAGGGAAACCTATTTTTGTCTCCCACGGAAGACAGGATGACATGGTTCCGGTGGAGTTGGCACGGCGGTCCGTAGCTTTATTGGAGGCCTCTGGCGCGACCGTGAAGTATTGCGAGACCGACGGAGGTCATAAAGTAAGCGCAGAATGCTTTTCAAGCCTGGCGAGCATCTTCTAAAAATGATGCAGGAATATTGCGCACAACAGGTGTGCTACAATTATCAAGAAATCGATCATCCAACCAGAGAGGAGAGGAAGATGAAGCAAAAGGTATTATTGTGTGCTGTATTAGGAATACTTGTCCTTTCTTTGAATGCCTGCGGGGGAACCCCTGCAATCTCTTCGCCAACATCCCAGGTGCCAGCCGCCAATACTCAAACAGCACCTCTGCCCAATGCTCTATCGGTCACGAGCAGCAATGCCTTCACCGATGCATATGGAACTTACCACGTTGTGGGTGAGGTATTAAATAATACCAAAGATGTCGTTTCCTCCATCGTTTTGAGCGTTGAGATCATGGACGCGACCGGCAATTCGCTGATCAAGGACGATGCCGGCAATGCTGCACCCAGCGCGACAATCTCTCCAATGCTGTACACGCTAGCCCCGGGCGAGGCCTCGCCGTTCGAATATTCCTACGAGACTACCCAAGGGACCCCGGCATCTTTCAATGTGGCGATCACAAGCCAACAGGCCGGAAGTGTCAACCGGGCCAGCTTCAGTACAGAAAATGTCCAGCTTGTGGATGATGGACAGGGATGGTATTACCTGACGGGTGAACTGGTCAACACTGGCAGCCAATGGGGGCATATCAACAGCCTTGCGGGGGCGGTGCTGGATGATTCAAACCGCGTCCTCTCTGCTGACTGGACAGCAAGTTTCGCCACAGAGGTTGCTCCCGCCGGAGATCCTGCAGGACGAGACCGGACACCGTTTGAAATCAATTTCCCCAACCCCGGGGGCGCGACCAAGTGGCACGTATACCTGGATGCCGATATAACGGACAGCGTTATCGATTATCCGATGGGAGTAACGATTTCCAACACATATTTCGATCAATACGGCTCTTTTCATGTAGTTGGATGGCTTGCTAACAACTCAGATAAACTGCTCGATTCCCTGGTGGTGGCAGGTATTTATGGTGCGGATAAAACGGTTTTGGATGCCAGTTACTCATTTGTCCCGTTACCGGTGAAACCTGGCTCCAGCGCAGCGTTCAGCGTTTCATCTTTCAGCAGTGTCAACTATAACAAAAACCAGGCCTCCCTGGTGAGCACAACGTCGGTACAAGCAGATCCGTGGTTTACCTCTCCCCACACCAGCGATGTGGTCGACCTGACCGCCAGCGGTGAAACCATAACGAAAAACGGGGCGACGTGGTCGTTCGACGGCAGCGTGACCAACAGCAGCGGTAAAAATCTTAGTGGTGCCACCGTGGTCATCATGATCATGGATTCTCAAAACAAGCTGGTTGCCATGGAGTACACGTCCATTTCGCCGAGTGGAGATGCCATAGCTCCTGGCGATACCAACTCATATACGATCTCCGTTTACCTGGATCCGACTGCAGACCCGGCCAGTTATACGACGTCCACAGTAGTAATGGGCAACGTAAAATAATATCAGCCAATTAAATACTCACTCATCGTCAAGATCATCGGCGTTGGGTGAGTATTTATATTAAGAAGGAAAGCCATTAAGGCAGGCCTAATATGCCGGTTGACTTCCTTTATATTACCGGTTATCCTTGGCGGCATGGCTTCATCCAGACGATATGTGAGCAGACGAGAGTTTCTGAAACTGGCAGGTCTCGGCTTGGGAGCCCTGGCATTAAGGCCTTTAACATCCGGCCTGGCATTAATACCTGCAAACCGGACCATATATTTACCAGATTTTCCCAAGGCTGACTTGCTCGGACGAAATTGCACCACGGATACCAGCCTGGAATGGGGAGGCATCATCCCAATCAAAGCGACTCCCGATGTTGGAGGCACCAAGGTGCGGGACGCGCAGCCGGACGAAGTTTTCGCCTGGTTGAAAGAGGTCAGCGCAGCAAACATCGATGTTAATTTGCCCAACCAGCGCTGGGTGGAGACTCCCGAAGGATACATCCATTCGCTGTATTTACAGCCTTGCCGAAACCTTCCCAACACACCCATATCAACGATGCCGGTGGGGCAATCTGGTTTTTGGGGGGAAGTAACAGTCCCTTATGTAGACCTGATCACAGATAAACAAGCACAAGGCATAGGGTGGCTGCAGGACCATATCAACTTTAACCGGACTCCGCGCCTGTATTACTCGCAAGTGATGTGGATCGACAATATCCGCAACTCTGACGGCGGCACGATCCAGTATCATGTCAATGAAAGATATGGAAACCCGGGAGACCAATTCTGGGCAGATGGATCAGCTTTCAGGATCCTGACTGTGGAAGATGTGGCGCCAATCGACCCGGAAGTGGACCCAGCGACCAAGTCGATCGTGGTAAATACAAGTTACCAAACTCTAACTTGTAAAGAGGGTGACAAAGAAGTCTATTTTTGCCGTGTCTCGACAGGCATTTCAGAAGGCTCAACCCCGCTAGGGGAACATCCCATTTGGAGGAAACTAATCTCCGTCCGGATGGCGGCCAGTGCGCTGGGGTCAAGCTATGACCTTCCGGGAATTTCCTGGACGACATTATTTGATGGATCGGGAGTGGCGATCCATGGGGCTACATCGCATAACAATTTCGGAAGCGTGCAGTCGCATGGATGCGTCAATTGCAGGCCTGAAGATGCCAAGTGGATATTCCGGTGGTCACTGCCGGAAGTAGGCCTTGAAACCGGTGAAAAAACCTGGAATGATTGGACGACAGGAAGTACTCACGTTTTCGTAGAAAATACTCTTTAATGGGAATAAAAATAAGTGAATAATTTTAACGTGACGATTGGCCTGGCATTCCTTGCAGGGCTGGCGTCTTTCCTTTCCCCTTGTGTCCTTTCCCTTGTCCCCGCCTATATAGGATATCTTGGCGGGCGAGCTGCAGGGGGCGAATCATCGGGCAAGAACCGCTGGACGACATTCTCGCACGGGCTGGCGTTCGTGATCGGTTTCAGCCTGGTATTTATCCTATTCAATATTGTCGCTTCTGCGGTTGGATTGCTACTTTTCGATTTTCGGACCTGGCTGGCAAAAATCGGCGGGATCGTGATCGTAATTTTTGGGTTGCACATGATCGGGGTTTTCCGCATCCCATTTTTGGAATACGATGTTCGCGTCCATTCACAACTTAACCGATGGGGCTACGTATCTTCAGCATTAATGGGGGTATTCTTCTCGGCGGGGTGGTCACCCTGCATCGGTCCGGTGCTGGGCTGGATCATGACCTTCTCCATTAATGGCGGTTCAATCATCAAAGGAACTACACTGGGAGTTTCCTATTCGGCAGGGCTGGCGATCCCTTTCCTGGTGGCTGCCCTTGGGATTGGATGGGTGAGCACCCTTCTCCGCCGCTACAGCAAGATGATGCGCGTAGTTGAAATTGTCATGGGCGTCCTGCTGGTGGCCGTAGGAATCCTGCTTTTCTTGGGGTCGTTCAGCTTACTGGCGAATTATTTCCCCCCAATAAATTTCGGTCTATAATTCCAAAAAGGAATATTTTCATTTCAGTTTTAATTACCGGTAATAAGACGCAAATACTCCAAATCAATAACGAAACCTCCAAGGCACAGAAAATGGCAAATTTATTAATATCCGAACCAGGTTCAAGCAAATGATCACAGTAACGTTGTATACGCGTGCAGGCTGCGAATTATGCAAACAAGCTGAAGATGATTTAAAAGCCTTGCAGGAAGTGATCCCTCACAAACTGGCGATCCTCGATATCGATTCCGATCCTGCCTTGCGGGATTCATTTGCGCTGGATATCCCGGTAGTTGAGGTTGGCCCATTCCGGTTGAAAGCACCTTTTACCCGACAGGAACTGCGGATGACATTGGGTGCGGCTGCAGACCGCAGGGTGCAACTTGAGAATATCAACGACAAGACATTCAGAGTTAACACCTCGCGCATCCAGACTATCAGCCGGGCAGATAAAATATCCTATTGGATATCGAAACACTACCTCGCTATTTTTAATGCTTTTTTACTTCTTTATATAGGCTTGCCATTCCTGGCCCCGGTTTTTAAAAAGATTAACTGGAACGGTCCAGCCGAAGTAATTTATACCGTTTACAGCCCGTTATGCCACCAATGGGCATTCCGCTCGTTCTTCTTGTTCGGTGAACAAGCGTTTTATCCGCATGCAGCGGCAAAAATGTCCGGAGTGCTCACTTTCGAACAAGTAAGTGGAATTTCCGATATCACAGATCCCAGCAGGCTGCAAGCACGCCAGTATCAGGGAAACCCGATCGTGGGTTATAAAGTTGCATTTTGCGAGCGGGATGTTGCCATATGGGGGGCAATGGCGCTATTTGGTCTCGTTTATGCGATAACCCGGCGAAAACTACCGAAACTTCACTGGAGCCTGTGGATATTGATCGGGATGTTCCCAATCGGCCTGGATGGTTTCTCGCAGCTTTTCAGCCAAATCCCAAATGCTTTCATCCAATCCATCCTGCCTTACCGCGAAAGCACACCCTTCCTGCGTGTTTTAACCGGCTTCCTTTTTGGGATTACGACTGCCTGGTTCATGTTCCCGATGATCGAAGAGAGCATGTCAGATACCCGGCGTCTGCTCGCCAAGAAATTCGCCATCCTTCAGAAATAACCCTTATATGCCCTTCCATTCAAGCAGTGAAATCCGATATTTTGAATTTGAAAGTTTAGGACCAGGACTGGTTCAGGCGATTTTTACGAGAAGGGGAGGTGTTAGTCCCGCTCCCTGGGCTGCACTGAACCTTGGCAGCACGGTAGGGGACGACTTGAATAACGTACATGAGAACCTTGGAAGGGCATTGGCTGCGTTGGAACGCGACCCGGCCTCAGTGTACGATGTCTGGCAGGTGCATGGGGTAAAGGTCGCGATTGCAGATGGCCCTCGTCCAATTGAATCTCCTCATCTCAAAGCGGATATCATCCTGACCGACAGACCTGGAATCACGGTCATGATGCGGTTTGCAGACTGTGTGCCAATATTTTTATATGATCCGGTCAGGAAAGTAGCCGGGATAGCCCACGCTGGTTGGATGGGAACTGTTAATGGCACCGTCCGGTATGCAGTGGAAGCAATGCAACAACGATTTGGATCAAATGTGAAGGACATTCGAGCGGGAATTGGTCCATCCATAGGACCAGACCATTACGAGGTGGGTGTGGAAGTTATCGATAAAGTGAGGCAAACCTTTGGGGTCAACGCAGCAAATTTGATTTCTGAGGGATCGGGGAAAAATAAATTTGACCTATGGGCTGCCAACCGATCATTGCTTGAAAAGGCAGGGGTAGGGCAAGTGGAGGTGTCGGGAGTATGCACTGCGTGTCATCCCGAGGATTGGTATTCTCATCGTGCTGAAAAAGGCCGAACAGGACGGTTCGGAGCGATGCTTGCGTTGGTATAATCAAGGCATGGATGAGTCTCAAGTCGCCATAATACACGAACGATTATTAAAAACACTCGAACTCATAACAGAAGCAACAGTCAGGTCCGGGCGGGAGGCGGGGACAGCACGGCTGGTAGTGGTCACCAAGTCTCAACCATTGGAGACCGTTCAAGCGGCAATTAAAGCCGGGGCAACCAAGCTGGGTGAAAATTACGCAGAAGAAGCTTTATCAAAAATGGAAGCGATCCGGGATCCTACTATTGAGTGGCACATGATCGGTCACGTCCAAAGCCGAAAAGCAGACTTGGTAGCCAGAAAATTTTCGATGCTTCATTCTCTGGACAGCCTTAAATTAGCTGAGCGATTGAACAGGATCTGCCTCGAAACGAACCGGAAATTAAATGTATTATTGGAAGTGAATGTAAGCGGGGAGGAGAGCAAATTTGGGTTTCCGGGATGGGAAGAAAGCAGTTGGACGGAACTAGTGCCGATTAGTAAACAAATCAATGAATTTTCGGGATTGCAATTACGCGGGCTGATGACCATGCCGCCTTTTTTAGTAGAACCAGGAGAAGTGCGTCCATTCTTCCTACGCTTGCGCCTACTCCGGGACTATTTGAAAGAATGCCTGCCACTAATCGATTGGTCGGAATTATCCATGGGAACCAGTGGAGATTTCGTCACTGCTATAGAGGAAGGCGCGACGATGGTTCGGGTGGGGCAGGCAATTTTAGGTCCGCGCCCGAAATAGAGGCCTTATGATAAACCTGCTAGTGTCATTCATCAACCTGGTCGCAAACCTGATCATTATTATCGTGTTCGTCGATGCAATCTTATCGTTTATTCTCAGCCCACATAATCAGATACGAGTGGCGCTGGACCGGGTATTACAACCAATGCTGACCCCAATCCGCAAGGTTGTTCCCATGGTGGGGATGTTCGATTTCAGTCCATTAATATTAATAATTATCGTAGAAATCTTAAGTTATGTCCTGACCAGAGTCCTATACGCTCTTTGAGGTGAATTATGGAATCCAGGTCTTTTCATTTGCATGACGGCAAGAAGGGCGCTGCCCTGGCGGTGCGAGTAACACCGCGCGCCAGCAAGAATGAAATCGTCGATATATTGAGCGATGGGACGGTTAAGGTGCATTTGACAGCACCACCAGTGGAAGGAAAAGCCAACGAGGCGCTGCTCAAGTTTCTTTCCAAGGTACTGGAAGTGCCGGTGAGACAACTGGAAATCGTTGCAGGCGGGAGCAGCCGCGACAAGCTGATTTCCGTGATCGATATGGATGCAAATATGGTGCACGAGAAAATTATGGACCACATGCGGTAATAAAAAACTCCCGCAGAATTAATGTGGGAGTTTTTTGCTTTTTAATAGTCTTTAGGGGATAGTTGCGTATAGTAAACGATACATGGCGTATATTTCGTAAATACTGCGAATATAGGTGCGAGTCTCATCAAAACGGATGACTTCGAGGAATAAATCGGTATCGGGGCCGGAAAGATCACGCCAAACGGCGGCTGCATCTGGGCCTGCGTTGTAAGCAGCCAGGGCGGTTGAAAGGTCCCCATTGAAGCGAAGGCGCTGATCCATCAAGTATGAAGTCCCCAAGCCAAGATTGATCAGTGGGCGGTACAAGTCAGCAGTGGAGTAATTGGGGGGCCAACCCAGGTTATCTGCAATGAATTGCCCGGTAGCGGGGGTTATTTGCATCAATCCAAGTGCATACGATGAATTGGCGAGCATATTAAAAAGACTTTCCTGACGCATGACCGAAAGTATAAAAATTGGATCGAATCCCGTACGGGCCGCAGATGGAAAGAGAAGATCCTGAAAATACAAGCCATAACGGATATGGTTGAAGTAAGCCGGAGCAGCCAGCGTTTGGGCCTGGGTGCTCATCCCAGCCAAAGTAAGCACCTGGCGGAAAGCAAATATGGCGGGATAATACTGTCCCAGGCTGAGCAGGTAATTGGCCAGACGATAGCAATCAGCGGGATTTTGTTCGACAGCAGTACTCAGGGCGTCAAATTCATTCCCAGCCTGGGAATTCAACCCGAGGACCAGGAACTCTGTCCCGCGGATAAGGAGTGGATCGGTGAGCAAAGCTCCGGGGGACGAAAGATCGGTATCGGCAGGGAGATTAAAGGAGATGCGCAGCCAGGATTCAGCTTCGGCGCGTTCAGCGGTCAGATCAACGTTCAGATTAAGTACGGAAAGCGGCGCAAAGGCGGGACGATCAACCAACATGTCCTGGGCGCGCAGGCTGTAGTAATCGGTGGGATCGATAGCAGCGGCTTGCTGCCAGGCAACCTGGGCGGCGGATGAATTACCCAAAATTTGCTGGGTCTTGCCAACCCAAAACAGGGAACCAGTCTGATCTTCAAGGTTAGTCGCAAGAATAGAGTCGCGCTGGAAAGATATCAAGGCATCACTATATTTGCCGAGCCGGTAGAGGGATATTCCCGCCCAAAAAAGAGCCTGAGGGACTAGATCGCTGCCCGGGTACTCGTCTGTAACCCGATTCCAGGTCAGGATCGCATCTGACAATTTATTGTTGCGTTCCTGGATACGACCAGCCTCAAGAAGGTAGATAGGGGCATTGGCATCCTTGGGCGCCTGCTGGACAAAGGTCAACAAAGTCTGTGCGGCGGCATCGTACTGACCGAGGTAATACCACTGCGTATAAGAAAGCCCGGGAAGGGAAGCACTGCCGTTCCAGGCGGCTGCCCAGTGGGAATTTTCAGGATAACCCTGTATAAAAACTTGCCAGGCCTGCACTGCATCTTCGTATTGCCCCAAACCAAAATAGGTCAGAGCCATGTAATAGGCAGCGGTGCCATCATTGGTTGGGTTGGCAAAGATATAGCGCTGGAATGCATCGTGGGCATAACCATATTGGCCGGCAAAATAATCCACCAGGCCACGATTCATGTCATCCACAGGAACATTCGCGTTTACCAGGGCAACCAGGGCGGAATAAGAATCATACGCCAGAGGGTAATTATCAACCGCATGCAGGAAACGCTGGTAGGCCTGGTCAGGTTGATTGAGAGCCAAGTACACCTGACCGGAAAGCAAATCCAACTGGGCTTTCACGTAATCATTCGCGCTTGCGGCAAAAAGCGAGTCATAAATCGAAAGCGCTGATGTTGTATCCCCCAAACGAACATCCGCCTGCGCAATTTTTATCTGCAACGCGGTGCTGTCCTCAATCCGCGGAGCGGCTAATGCTGCCTTGTATGCAGAAATGGCATCGGTATCATTTCCCGCGGCTACATAGGCATCCCCACGCTGTTCCTGTACATAGGCGTCAATGATACCGGGACGGAGGGCAAGATAGACAGTATAGGCCTGAGCTGCTTCTGCATTCCTCCCAAGAGCGGCATAAATTTCACCCATCAAAAAATATGCCCGGATCGCATTTGGAGACGACGGATACTGGCTGGTCAATTGCCAGAGAGTGTCCAAGGCGGCGCCATTGTTTTTTATGGCAAATTCTACACGTCCCAACCCCCAAAGCGCGGCGGCGCGTACATCGGGGTTGGAAGAATTATCAGCTGCAGCCTGATATTCCACCAGCGCCTGGTCATAATCTCCATTAAATAGGGCCTTTTCGCCGGTTTCGACTCTGACTTCGGGTGTGGGTGTCGGGGATGGAGTAACAGCTGGCAGGGAAGTATCGTAGGGAGTAATCGCTGTGGGGGGAGTTGAACCGGGAATAGATGTTGGGACCGGGATGGAAACAGGCGCGCAACCCCCCAATAAAGCGACCAGGCACACTCCAACGAGCAAGCGTTTGATAATCATGCTAACCTTATAATGGAGAAAAGAAGCTGTGTCAATGCTTGTCAATAAGAGTATGGCATGATAAACTTTGTCCTCGACTGACGACGCCCATGAGTGGGCGTCTTTTCCTGTGCCATCATGCGGACCGTGTTTTGGGAATCCAACTCTCTTAGATTGATCGATCAGCGCCGCCTGCCTGCGGCGCTGGAAATAGTTGCATTGCATAGCGCGAATGAAGTGGCGGATGCTATACGAAATATGACGGTCCGCGGCGCCCCAGCGATCGGTGCGGCAGCTGCTTTCGGGCTGGCTCTGGCAGGCAACGGGTCGAAGGCGTGTACCTCGGCGGAATTCGTGGCAGATATCGACGCAGCAGGAACTGCGCTGATAGCCACCCGGCCAACCGCAGTCAACCTGGCATGGGCAGTGGATAGGGTCAGGAAGGCTCTCATGGTCGAGGTTACGGGAGATCAAGGAAAGACACTTGATGAGTTACGCATGATCATATTGAATGAGGCCCAGGAAATCGCCGATGAAGATGTGGCTACCAACAAGCGGATGGCCGAGCATGGGGCGAAGTTAATCCATGACGGAGATACGATCCTGCACCACTGCAACACTGGTGCGTTGGCAGTAGTGGACTGGGGCACAGCTTTGGGTGTCATCCGGACCGCACATGAGCAGGGAAAGAGGATCCATGTGCTTGTGGATGAGACGCGCCCGCGCTTACAGGGATCCAGGTTGACCGCCTGGGAACTGGGGCAGTACGGAATTCCATACGAAATCATCGCCGATAACGCAGCCGGATATTTCCTACGATCGGGCGATGTGAAGGAGGTTTTTTTCGGAGCGGACCGTATCGCAGCCAACGGTGACGTGGCTAACAAGATAGGGACTTACATGCTGGCGCTGGCTGCCAACGATAACAAGGTACCTGTCTTTTGTGTGGCACCCGTCTCTTCAATTGATTATTCATTCGCAAACGGAGGTCTCATCCCCATTGAAGAGCGCGACCCGGAGGAAATTTTAGGGATACAATTCCAGGGTGAGCGGGTATCACCCGTTGGGGCCAAGGCACGCAACCCGGCTTTCGACGTGACACCCAACCGTCTCATCACTGCAATTGTCACCGAGAAAGGGATTATCGAGCCCCCCTTTATTGTGAATTTGAAGAAAATCAAGTAAGGGAAACCAGCTTCGAACTTTTCGCCTGCGAGGCACCAAACAAGGAAAAAATGGATATATTGTTAACCGGTTCTGTCGCATTTGACTACCTGATGACTTTTCCAGGGTTATTCAAAGAACAATTTCTTCCCGAGCGGTTGGAAAAGATCAGCCTATCGTTCCTGGTAGATTCGATGTCCCGGCAACGCGGCGGTGTAGCTCCGAACATTGCATTTACAATGGCGCTGCTGGGTGAAAAGCCGCGGGTAATGGCGACCGTAGGTGAAGATTTTGGCGAGTACCGACAAATTCTTGAGAGCGCCGGGGTCGATACGACCTTGATGCAGGTTGTCCCGGGCCTGTTTACCGCTTCGTTTTTTGCGACCACTGACCAATCCAATGCCCAACTGGCGTCATTCTATCCGGGGGCAATGAAGGTCGCGGCGAAGCAGAGCATCCTGAAGGTCATCCCGCGCCCCGACCTGGTGATCGTCTCGCCGAATTCTCCAGATGCGATGACCAAGTTTGCTGCAGAGTGTCACGATGCAAAAATTCCTTATTTATATGACCCTTCCCAGCAGATCCTCCGGCTGGAAGGCGAAGAACTGGCACGTGATATGGAGGGAGCGCAGTTCCTTTTTGTCAACGACTACGAATTCGAACTGATCACCAAAAAAACCGGGTGGGATTTGCAGCAAATTCTCGAGCATATCAACGTCGTGGTCGTGACTCGCGGAAAGGATGGCGCGACAGTCTATTCAGGGAAAAAAGAAGAAGCCATCCCAGCGGTGCCCGAGGAGCGAATTGTAGACCCGACCGGCGTAGGAGATGCATTCCGAGGAGGGTTCCTGGCCGGGTACTCGCACGGTTTTGAATGGAAATTGTGCGGTGAAATCGGTTCTCTGGCTGCAGTATACTGCCTCGAACAAAAAGGTCCCCAGAACCACACCTATACACGCACTGATTTCGTGAAGCGGTTCAGAGAACATTTTAATGACGGTGGTAAACTAGACGAGTTACTCAAATCGAAGGAGAAATGATGAGCAATTCCGATATTAAAGATGACAAGCTTGCTGAAGGCGGACGAAGGCGCATCGAGTGGGCTGAACGAGAGATGCCCGTACTGAAGCAAATTCGCGAACGTTTTGCCAAGGAAAAACCCCTCAAAGGCATACGACTATCGGCGTGCCTGCATGTAACCAGTGAAACCGCTAGCTTGGCGCGCACCCTGGTAGCCGGCGGGGCGGACCTGGTGCTGACCGCTTCCAACCCCCTTTCAACCCAGGATGACGTGGCGGCAGCGCTGGTCAATATATATGAAGTACCCACCTTTGCCATTAAAGGCGAAAATAATGCGACTTATTATAAACACATCAGCGCAGCATTGGACCACAAACCGCACATGACCATGGACGATGGCGCGGACCTGGTTTCGACCATTCATAAAGATCGGCGTGAACTTCTACCGGGCATTATCGGCGGGACCGAAGAAACCACAACCGGGGTTATTCGTTTGCGGGCAATGGCTGCGGATGGAATGCTTCAGTTCCCGGTAATTGCCGTCAATGACGCCATGACAAAACATTTTTTTGATAATCGGTATGGTACCGGACAATCCACCCTGGACGGAATCATTCGAGCAACCAACGTGCTCCTAGCGGGTAAGAACTTTGTAGTAGCAGGCTACGGCTGGTGTGGACGCGGCCTGGCATCCCGTGCCCGTGGAATGGGGGCTTTGGTCATCGTCACCGAGGTGGATCCGCTAAAGGCGCTTGAAGCCGTAATGGATGGATTCCAGGTCATGCCGATGATGGAGGCAGCAAGAATCGGCGATATCTTCTGCACCGTGACAGGTGACATCAACGTCGTGGACCACAATCACTTCGAAGTAATGAAAGACGGCGCCATCGTAGCCAATTCGGGCCACTTTAACGTGGAAATCAATATCCCCGGGTTGAAAGGGTTATCCAAGGGAGAACCCAAACTTGTCCGCCCGTTCGTGGAACAATATGAGACGAAAGATGGCCGCAAGATCAACATCCTTGCGGAAGGCCGGTTGATCAACCTGGCTTCTGCCGAAGGGCATCCTTCGTCAGTGATGGACATGTCCTTCGCAAACCAAGCGCTGGCGGCTGAATTCATGGTTAAGAATGCTAAAACCCTGGAGAAACGAGTTTACTCTGTGCCTGCTGAGGTAGATGCTGAGATCGCGAAGATCAAGTTGTCAGCCATGGGAGTTAAAATTGACACCCTGACTCCCGAACAAGTTAAGTATCTGAATTCTTGGGAAGAGGGTACGTAATTTTATCTGTGGAGCGCAAGTCAATGCCTCGTGAGGAAAAACCTGCGAGGCATTTTTGATTGCCAACTATTAGCTTGATGATAAGCAAACAGACAAAGCAGAAGTTAGAATTATCAGCATACCGGGAAAGATCAAGAAATTAATAAGCGAGCCACAACTTATAATCGCAATTTCCCTGCGGAAAATAAACCGAGTACAGAAATGGAACCTAATGCTTCTTAAATTTCGTGAACCTGTCAGTGGGTTAACCCATCTCGGCGGGGCAATCGGCGCATTAATCGCGCTTGTCGTTCTCCTGACAACCGGCAGGTCTGATACGGCGAAGGAGCTATCCCTATTCGTTTACGGGTTCAGCCTGATCGCATTGTTTTCCGCCAGCGCCATCTACCACCTGGTTAAGGCAAATCCAGCCGTTGTGCAAAATTTAAGGAAATTTGACCATTCTGCAATTTTTGTTCTTATTGCAGGTACATATACGCCGTTTTGCATCCTGGCTTTCAAAGGCTTTTTTCATTGGGGAATGCTGGCAATCGTCTGGGCGATCGCCCTGGTGGGGATCATAGTTAAGATATTCTACGTCAGGGCACCGCGTTGGCTGAATGCGCTCATATATGTATTGATGGGTTGGCTGGGTATCTCTGCAGCAGGACAGATAACATCAGTGCTACCGGCCGATGTGCTGGTTTGGCTGCTAACCGGCGGAGTGATATATACCCTGGGTGCCATTGTTTACACAACAAAGATTTTTAACTTTGTTCCGGGAAAATTCGGATTCCACGAAGTCTGGCATATCTTCGTGCTCCTGGGTGCGACTGCTCATTTTATTTCAATTCTGCTATTAATAGGATGACCGGTTTTAAGCTGAAATGCAGCCAATCGCACTCCTCGTCCAGTAAACCTGCAAAAATGGACCTGGAGCAGATGTGCTGCCCTGCACAAATTGCTTACAATCTGATAAAATAGACCCCGCAAGCCGGATTTAACCTCGTCATGTCAGACCCCGGTCTCTACTCCGGGGTTTTTGTATGGAAAATCGCAGGGGCTGATTGCTGAGCGCCATGAATGGACTCCAATAACCCCTACAAAGGTAAACCATGATCAAAGAACGAAAAGACCTTCGAAATATCGCCATTATTGCCCACGTGGACCATGGGAAGACCACCCTGGTGGATGGACTCCTGCGCCAATCGCATACATTCAGAGATAACCAGCAGGTGGCTGAACGAGTAATGGATTCAACCGACCTTGAACGCGAGCGGGGAATAACCATCCTTGCCAAGAACACAGCCATCACCATCCCAGACCCGGAAACAGGGGAAGTTGTAAAAATTAACATCGTGGACACCCCGGGGCATGCGGATTTCGGAGGCGAAGTCGAACGGGTGATGAATATGGTGGACGGTGTTCTCCTCCTGGTCGATGCAGCGGAAGGTCCAATGCCACAAACCCGTTTCGTGCTAAAAAAGGCACTCGAAATGGGCCACAAAGCCGTGGTAGTCATTAATAAAGTGGACCGCAAGGATGCAGAGCCTGAGCGAGTAGTCAATCAGACGTTTGATCTTTTCATTGAATTGGGCGCCACCGATGAGCAGGCGGATTTCCCCATTATTTATACCCAGGCTACCAGCGCACAGGCCGGATTCACCCCGGAACTCGGGCCAGATCTTCAGCCGTTGTTCCAAACCATCCTGCGTCACATCCCCCCTCCCATGGTGGATGCAGAGGCTCCACTGCAGATACTTGTCACCACATTGGGGTACGACGATTACCGCGGAGTGACAGCGGTGGGCCGTATCCATGCCGGGAAGGTTAAAGCCGGTCAACCCCTGGCTCGAATGAAAATTGATGGAACTACAACCCCCGAACGCGCCCGCTACTTATATGTGCACCAGGGTCTGAACAAAGTCGAAGTAGAACAGGCGGAAGCTGGTGAAATCATTGCACTGGCAGGGCTGGAAGGGATTGCAATCGGCGAAACCCTGGCAGATATTGAAAACCCGGTTGCCCTGCCGACAATCAAAGTTGAAGAACCAACCGTAAGGATGACTTTCGGTGTCAACACATCCCCATTTTCAGGGAGGGAAGGGCGCTGGAGCACATCCCGCAAGCTTCGGGAACGCCTTTTCGACGAATTACGCACCAACGTTTCCCTGCGGGTTCAGGAGACCGGGACATCGGAAACATTCCTTGTCTCAGGGAGGGGAGAACTGCACCTAGCGATCTTAATCGAAACCATGCGCCGGGAAGGATATGAATTCCAAGTGTCCCGCCCGGAGGTCATATTCCGAAAAGCTGAAGACGGCACGCAGCTGGAACCTTTCGAGGAAGTCCACGTAGAAACCAGCCCGGAAACTGTGGGAGTGGTAGTGGAAATGCTCGGGGGACGACGTGGAAAAATGATGGACCTGCAGGATACCGGGCAGGGAAGTGTCAGATTGGTGTATATCGTACCGACGCGCGGTCTCCTGGGGTTCCGGTACCAGTTCCTGACGGCGACACGCGGCATGGGAGTCATGAATACCCTTTTCCATGGATATGAGGAAATGGCTGGACCAATGGCCTCTCGAACAACGGGATCTCTTGTTGCGTGGGAGGTGGGGGATACGACCGCCTACGCGCTAAAAAGCGCAGAAGACCGGGGCACATTGTTTTATGGTCCAGGCGTAGCAGTATACGAGGGAATGGTGATCGGAGAGAATGCGCGTCCAGGCGACATTCCCATCAACGTTTGTCGGAAGAAACATTTGACCAATATGCGCTCTTCGCACGGAGACATGGAAATTCGATTGACAACCCCGCGTCAAATGAGCATCGACGAAGCCATCGAATACCTGGCTGATGATGAACTGCTCGAAGTGACGCCTCAATCTTATCGGATTCGAAAGCGTATCCTAAATACCGACGACCGAGGGAAATCGGACAAGAAATCCAAGGAAGCTCTGGAAGAATAAAAACATGGCGCAAGGAAATTTCTTGCGCCATGTTTATAAATTTGCTGCAGGATTATCAGGCTTTCACCCTGACGACTTTTCCACCGGTCATCTTTTCCAAGGAAGCAGGAGTTAATTCAAAAACTCCGTTTGGAGTTCCAGCTGCAGCCCAGATTTTCCCGAACTGGAAAAGGTCTTCATCCAAATAGGTCTCCAAAGTCTGCGGATACCCTACTGGCGGGACCCCGCCGATGGCAAAACCAGTAGCGAGACGTACGAAATCTGCATCTGCGCGACCAATCGGTTCCCCCGCATATTCTCCAATGAGGCTTTCGTCCACGCGGTTGGCACCGCTAGTCAGAACGAGGACTGGTTTGCCAGAATCCTGCCCACGGAAGATAAGGGATTTAACAATCTGCCCCAACTGGCAACCGATGCGTTCAGCCGCATCCCCGGAAGTGCGAGTGGTCCCTTGAAATTCGATGACATTAAACTCATATCCCAGGGCGAGCAAAGCATCTTTAACTTTCTGGGCGGACGGACTTAGAGCCAGCCTTTTTTTGTCATCCATATTTCCTCGCAGTAAGCATCACAACCGGCAAACCGCTCATGACTTTTTCCACAATATCGACAATTTTTAAACCCGAGGTTTCCATTATATTCCGAGCATCGATCGGATGACAATCCACAACTGCCGGCATCCGTACATGAAACCAGTTATAGATTTTTACCGCCAGGCAATCTTTATGCTCAAGTGCCACCAACCCGATGCGCCCATCCGTGCGGAGAACTCTTTTGCATTCTTCCAGAACGAGGGATATTTCATCGGCATCGAAAAGCTCGAGAGTAAAACTCAAGAAAATTGCATCGAAAAAACCGCTTTTAAATGGCAATTTGAGCGCATCACCCACTTGTAAACTTATCGGATGAGATAATTTCGCATGGGAAATATTCCCTTGAGCAACGTGAAACATCCCGTCGGATAGATCGATACCATATACTTTTGCCTGCCCATCTGCCGCAGAAGCCAATGAAATCAGTGAGTGACCGGTACCGCACCCGATCTCGAGCACAGCCTCTCCAGCACTAATATTCAGGAGCTGGATAGCGATTTCCTTATACTTTTGTTCGGGAAAGGAGAACCAATCGTACCAAGGGCTTAAACGATTGTAGTTTAGTCGAGTCAACGAATGGTTCATCGGATAAAAGCACTTTCGCGACCTGCCAATGCGTCCTGTATATGCTGGGCATGACCGTGGAAGAGATCCATCCCAATCGCTTCTGCGACAGGAAACCAATCTATACCAATTGTCTCATTACTCAAGCGGGGTTCCCCGTCGAGGAGCGCTACTTCGAAATTCAAGACCACAATGTAAGCCTTGTTTCCATCCGGATAAATGACCACGTGATGGGGGTCAGAATAGACACCTGTCAGCCGCAACACCTGCACTTTCAGCCCGGTCTCCTCCCACACTTCGCGTGTGCAGCCTTCAGAGACCGATTCACCCGCCTCGATCATTCCACCTGGCAGACACCAACACCAATTATCTTTCCGGCGGGTAAGCAGGACCCTGGCGCGGGTATCGTCAAAAAGGATTGCCGAGCACCCAAGGCGAAGTTCGGCCTGCCTGCTGATGCGGTCGCCAAAGACAACATGGGTCATGGATCAATTATACAAGACGTTAAACGGAGATGGATGGCTTAGGGAGGTAGACAAATGTACCATTCTTCAAATCAGCCAAAGCCTGCTGGATTTCTTCGAGGGTATTCATAACAAAGGGTCCATAAGGGACAATCGGTTCCCCAATCGGCATGCCAGCCACCATAACGAATCGAACCTGCGAAGTCCCAGCCCTTATCTGGACCTGGTTTCCCGAGCCAAATACAACCATTCGAACTGCGGTGACTTCCTGATCAGCGATGATACATTGACCTTCGAATACATATGCCAAACAAGTATGTTTTTCCGGCACGGTTGTGACGAATTTTCCGCCAGCTTCAAGAATCACTTCGAGATAAATTGGATTGGCGATAATCTCCGTCACCGGACCATTTATCCCGTCCAGTTCACCCGCCACGAGGCGCACCCGGCATCCTTCCTTTTCAATAACAGGGATAGCGGCTGCGGCAATTTCCTGGTAGCGCGGTGCAGACATTTTATTACTGGCAGGAAGGTTGACCCACAGTTGAAATCCATTAATAATTCCATCCTGCCCCCGGCGAGGCATCTCTTCATGCAAAATACCGCCTCCAGCAGTCATCCATTGGACATCGCCGGGACCAATTAGACCGGCGTTGCCCAAGCTATCCCGATGGTTGACGCTCCCCTGGAGGATATAGGTAACGGTTTCGATGCCGCGGTGGGGATGCATCGGGAACCCTCGAATAGGACCTTCTGCAGGATCATTAAAGGCAAAATGATCGAACAACAGGAAAGGATCATAGCGGTTGGAAACCAGAGGAACGATGGAACGCCGCAGGAGCACTCCTGCTCCTTCCATGACAAATTGCGGTTCTATAATATCTTTGACAGGTCGGGTTATATTCATACCAAAATTCTCCGAATTTTGAGATTGTACCAGTAATTTTGAAGAGTGCAAATTAAAATACCCTGTTCCAAGGTCAGGGGAACAGGGTTTGAGCATCTAATTAAATTTACTATTTCAAGCCGAATCCCTGCTTTTCCAATGCCTGGCGCAACTCTGTGCGCATGGCAACCGAGACACGCCGGGAGGTATGCTCCATCCATCCATAGTCTTCCATCTCTTCAGGCTTCCCGGGGGCAGGCACCTGGCGGCCATTATAAATTCCCGTGGCTATCATAGTCTTATCGTAGGCCCGCAAATTTTCCTCTTCCGTATTACGATCGTATGATTCCCAGTGCAGAACAGATTTGAGGGGCAAACGTTGTTTAATATTTGGTTGCCCCCCAGGCCATCCCAAAGTCATTCCAGTAAGAGGAAAAGTAAGATGCGGCAGGGACAGCAGCTCGATGATTTCGGTCGAGCTATTGCGAATGCTACCGATGTAACAGATGCCCAGCCCGAGAGACTCCGCTGCCAGAGCGGCATTCTGCGCGGCGATTGAAACATCCATCGCGGCGATGAGGAAGTTTTCAGCATATTCGGTAACCTGGGCGCAGGCGCGCATTTTACAGACTCGATCAAGGCGAGCTAAATCTGCGCACCATACCAAAAAGACCGGCGCTTCCCGAATGTGGGCCTGGTTTCCGCAAAGTTTCGACAGACGTGCCCGCACATGGGGATCGGTTACGGCGACCACGCTGTACGCCTGGAGATTGGACGAGGTGGAGGCGCATTGTGCAGCAGAGATAATCGTTTCGACCAAGGATGACGGAAGGGGGTCCGGTTTGTAATGCCGGACAGAGGCGTGTTTATGGATCAGGTCAATGATGAGGTTTTCCATGGATTCTCCAGGTATTAGTATGAGACATCCGTATATTATTTAATTTCGTTAGCCGCAGCGCTGTCCTTTAAAACCGAATTTCCATTTCGATTTCATCCCGAATCGGGAGACCCTCATTGTCAAACTGTGGAATTTGAGGTTTGAGTTTCCGGCTTTCAGCGATCGCATTTTTACGCACCGAGGAAATGATAAAGCCCCGTTTCTGATAGAACTGCAATGCGCGAAGATTGTTATTCGTGGTGATCAAGAACAATCGTTTGCACTTAGGTAGCCCGGCAACCTGCATAACTGCGTAGAGGAGTGCTTTTCCGACTCCCATGTTCTCCCACCAGGAATTGAGGGTGATGATTTCACATTCTTCCCCGATAAGAATATATGTCAATAATCCGACAGGCGAATTACCAAGATATGCTGCGAACCCAGGCAGAAGGGCAGGATGGAATATCGACCCATGAGCAACGACCGTCTCAGCACCCCAATCCCTGATCACAGTCTGAAACACCCAGCCTCTGTCAGGTCCCAGAGAGCGAATTATGAATTCGGACATTAATATCAATTATTTAAATGACTGAAATGACTACTGGACAATAATATTAATATAAAAAGTTTCGCCAAAAGGAATACCCTGCGGATCATAGGCCTGCCATTCACTCATATATTCTCCCGGAGTTGCTGGGGCTGTGAAAACAATGCGCAATAACGCCTGTGTCCCAGCTCTGGCAGGGTAAAGTGCCTGTTCGGGAGGAGCACCCAACCCCTCTGAATTTACCAGGCGCAAGCGATACCGGCTGTCCCAGTTGCAGGAACCAGAATTTTGTACAAGCCATTGTTTATCCAGAAGACTTCCGGCTGCAACGATTGAAAGGTCGGGTATCGTCGCGTCACTTATAAAAGTCAGCCCATTCAAGCATACCGGAGTGGGGGTAAATGGGACTGGAATTATTGGAACAAGGGTATTCGTGGGAAGAAGGAGTGGAACTGAAGGAATTGGAGAGAATGTCGCAACCGGGGTGCTTCTTCCCCCGCAGGCAGATAACATCAGGCAAATACATAAAAAGATGCCTGCACATAATGCAAGCATCAAAAAGGACACAGATTCAGTTTCTCTACCCTTTCTTGTGCCCATCCAAACTCTCCAAATAAATATTAGTCATCACGCTTCTTCGGTGACATCGCCGCCAGAATCTTCGCTTCCACCCGGGACAAGTGGAATAGTGACTTCCCCGCCATTTGCGCGCTGGCGAATCACCTGTTCGATTTCGTTCGCCATTTCAGGGTTCTGGCGCAAAAATTCCTTGGAGTTTTCGCGTCCCTGACCAAGCCGAGTGTCACCATACGAGAAGAATGCACCGCGCTTGTCCACGATCTCCAATTGAGTTGCCAGATCAATCAAATCTCCGACTTTGGAAATGCCTTCGTTATACATGATATCGAACTCGGCAGTGCGGAAGGGAGGCGCAACCTTGTTTTTCACGACGCGAACACGTGTCCGATTCCCAACAATTTCAGCCCCGATCTTGATAGATTGAATCCTGCGGACATCGAGCCGGACAGAGGCATAGAACTTCAGTGCATTCCCGCCGGTTGTGGTCTCCGGATTGCCGAACATCACACCAATTTTCATTCGCAACTGGTTCGTGAAGATGACCGAAGTCTTGGTTTGATTTATTGCCCCGGAAAGTTTGCGCAGGGCTTGCGACATTAATCGAGCCATGGCACCCATCTGGGCGTCGCCCATGTCACCTTCGATCTCGGAACGGGGAACAAGGGCGGCAACGGAATCGATGATTACCAGATCGACCGCACCGGAGCGGACGAGCGTCTCGGTGATCTCAAGTGCCTGTTCGCCCGTATCGGGCTGTGAAACGAGCAGGTTATCAATATCCACACCGCATTTGGCAGCATACACCGGGTCAAGAGCATGTTCCATATCCACATACGCCGCGGTCCCGCCCATTTTCTGAACCTCAGCAACAATGTGCTGGCAGATGGTGGTTTTCCCGGATGATTCAGGACCATAGATTTCAGTGATGCGCCCGCGTGGGATCCCGCCAATGCCCAACGCCAGGTCAAGCGAAAGCGAGCCGGTGGGGATGGCGTCTATTGTCATTTTATGGGCTTCTCCCAAGCGCATGATGGAGCCATCACCGTAGCGTTTGACAATATCCCCAAGAGCTTTCTCAAGCATGCTGCGACGTCCATCATCCATTGGGGTCCCTGCAGATGTTTCAGATTTGCGAGCCATAGTACTCCTCTCAATCCTTGTATGCCTCGAGTATAGCACAGATGTTCGATTCGTCAAGTGGTCAGGGCGTGCCGGTCACAGGGGTGGGAGGCAGCGTGAAATCGTAGCCGCTGAAACCGTAGAATGAAAAATATGTGATCTGACCGGGAAGAATTTGTATGTCTGCCTTTCGATTCAAAGCGCCATAGGGAATGTTAAGTTCGTATACTCCAGCTGGCAAGTTACCTAAAGCCACGTTTTCATTGTAGTAAGCATCGCCGTTAACCGTCAATGGTCCATATGTTTTAACAGAATACTGCTGCCCGGTATCCAATGATTTTAATAAGACCAAATATGAATCAAGTGCCTGCCCATAAGTACTCATCACCCGCCCGACGAGTACTCCATAGCCCTGGGGAGGAGAAACCCACAATTCCGGATTGCGAGTCTTCCAAAAATCATTTTCTCCAAGGCGAACTTCGAAATGCAAATGAGGACCTGTGGTATGCCCGGTATCTCCAACGAGACCGACTACAGCACCGGTATTAACCCATTGGCCTACAATCACGTCCACTTCTTCCATGTGAGCATAAACCGTGTAAAGGGGCTGATCCTTATACCCGAAGTCGTGGCGAATGGCGACGGCCAACCCATAGGGATCATTTAGATCGTAACTTGAGCCCGAATAAAGGCCAATTCCAGCCCAGACAACCGTTCCCGGACCGGCAGCCAAAACTTCTGCGCCGCGTGGAGCCGGCAGGTCAACCCCCGTGTGGATCACGTCCGGTCCGAAAAATATGCCGCCATAGCGATAATCCCAGATGGGGTCACCAGGATATGCCGCAGCAATCGGAGCAGCGAAATAGAAGTGGTCATTCGGAGAGAGCGCCCAGGGAGTGGGATAGAGCGGCGGGCGATATTCCGCTCCTTTTGCAGGTATAACGGTAGGGAAAAACAACTGCATGGGACTGGTGGTATCTGTGGGAAGATGCGCAGGGGTATCACTGGCGGTAAAAGGGGTAGTAGTTGCTGGTGGAAAAACAGCAGCCGTTGCTGAAGTAGGTGAGGCAGGGAGAGTGGGAGCGGTAATTATCGGTTCGGGAGATTGAATTGCCGTCTGGGTTGCCGCCGGTGTTGAAACAGGAGCGCAACCTGCAAAAAGGCCTATCAATAAAATGAACCGAAAAGCGAATAATGGTTTCATCGCTAAGGTGTAGTGGTTGGATGGATTGTGGGTGTTTTGGTGGGAGTTGGGGGAATATACCAGAGAGGAGTCCTGGTTGGGGTGCGGGTGGGCGGGATAACCATGGTGGGGGTGACCAGAATTTCAGGAGGATAAAGCTGCAGCATGGCTGTCCGCCAGTCAAGCCCCTGGGAAAAAACAAGCTCATTAAAGCGAGCACCGGCATAATAGGAGCGCCAATTTGTCAAAGCGGGCAAGCGCTGCCAGCCATACTGGGCTGCCAATGCGGTCAAATCGAGCCAATACCCGGCCGGGACAGTACCCATTAACTGCCCCCCGTTTTCATAGGCAGAAGAACTCGTGGTCCGGGCGGAAAAATCCCAAGGGACCTGAGTCAAGGGCATACCTTGAGAACCATCCTGGGCTGCAGCCCGCAAATAGATGCGCCAGTAAACCTGCTGGCCAAAATCTTCGCGAACCGCCACCATCCAATCAGCCTGAACCAATACCGGGTTGAGCGTGAACGCCCGACCTGTATAAAGCCAATCTTCACCCAGACCAGGATCGGGAGGTGTTGTAAGGGGAATAAAAGCGTTTTCCAGGTTGGCAAGGGCATCCCAGCCGGTTTTATCAGAAACCAGTGTGCGTAAGTTTTGAAAAGAGCCTGAAGCAGCCTCAATTAATTTAGGGAAAGCTGCTGTGACACCGGTCAAGGTGACCAAGGATAAACGATTGGAGGAGAGATTTGGCTGGGGAAGGGTTCCGGGATCGAATAAAGCCGGCTGTGTACCTTGAGCAGCAGCCAGAAATGGACCGGGGAATTCCAGGGATGTTGAGTGAACAGACAATCCATCCATTTCACCAGTAAGGAGGGCAGGGGGAATATTGATGGACCCCGTGGTGGAATATCCAGTTAAAAAGGTTTGATTGGGGGAAGATAACCGGCTGACAATATTATTATCATCCGACCAGACCGGCCAATCACCAGAACCGATCCATTGTGGTATCGAACCAGGGGTTGCTGCATCCCAAACGTAAATGCCCGTTAACCCTGAGTCGGAATTGGTGGAAGCCCAAGCCAATTTGCTGCCGTCGGGAGACCAGGCGGGATGCGAATCAATTGATTGCGGAGAGTTGCTTACATCCGTAAATACCCCTGCATGATCCAGGTCGGCTAACCAAATCTCGGGTTCTCCTGAGCGATTAGATACAAAAGCAATCTTTCGCCCGAGTGGCGACCAGGCAGGGGAAGTATTTGAAGATTCGTTTTTGGTAAGTTCAAGTGGAACCAAAGTTGAATCAGTGACTGATCGGAGAAAGATATTCAGATCGCCATCCGCATAGCTCTGATAGGCAATGTATGCGCCATCGGGCGACCAGGTGGGTGCGGCATCGTATTCAAGCGAATCTGTCAGACGGCTGATTTTTCCGCTGCCCAGATCCAGCAAGTACAAGTCCCAATATCCATTTCTACGTGAAGAGAAAGCCAGTAAATTCCCGTCAGGACTGACAGCCGGGGTGATATCATCCCAAGAGTCTGCGGTAAGGCGTGTCAGGGGAATATTTTCGGGTGAATAAGCAAACAGATGAAAAAAACCTGCTTCTTGCATGGATAAAAATATAACATTCCGCGAGGCTGAGGTGGTTTCAGTGAAAGCGGGGGTAGCAGTGATAATGTATGGGGTTTGAGTTTGGAGCTGGATAGTAGGCGGAGGGATGGTTTGGGTAGAGGTTGGTTCTATTGTGCTGGTGGGGGAGGGCGCTGAGGCAATTCCGCAAGCAGGAAGAAGCAGCAACAAGCAGAATCCAATCATTATAAAAAAGGACAACCGGTGGGGGAAATATGTCATTTTATACCGAGGTGGATGGAATTTCAATGTTGAGGTCACGGTGATCAACTTCGCCCAGGTCGGGATACGAGACAACGACTGTGAGCTTATACACTCCATTACTAAATGGGGGGGAATTTCGAATGTGAAGATTAAGTTCAAGATTCCAATTGACAGGCTCGACGATACTTGTGGAGGCGATCAATCCTCCGGATAAGTCACTCAAGGTAATGTCGATATAAGGTTTTTGCTGGAATGGGGTAAGGTCCAAACCAACTTTCATTTTTTTACCATCGTCATACGGTTCCGCGCGCAATTTGAGCAAACGCGTATCAGCGGGCGGCATCCGTTCGATATTCGGATCGACCTGGAAGAATCCCATACCGTCATTATAACCAGAAACCGGTATTCTCACCGCCTTCCCTACGGTATAATCTGACTATGACACCGAAATTGACCCATATTGACAGCACCGGCCGAGCGAGCATGGTGGATGTCGGAAACAAACCCGATACCGTTCGAGTGGCAATAGCGAGCGGCGAGGTGGTTATGAAGCAGGCCACCCTGAACCTGATTCGGGAGGGGACAATCAAGAAAGGGGATGTGCTGACCGTGGCGCAAATTGCCGGTATCTCCGCAGCCAAACGGACCTCGGAATTAATTCCGTTATGTCATCCATTGGCGATCACTCACATTGAGGTTTCGCTCTCTCTGGATGATACGCTGCCGGGAGTGACCATTCGCTCATCGGTAAAAACGACCGGGAAAACCGGAGTTGAAATGGAAGCCCTTACTGCGGTTTCTGTGGCAGCACTTACGGTTTACGATATGGCCAAAGCTGCCGAGAAGACCATGAGAATTCAAAATATCAGGCTATTGGAAAAACACGGCGGGAGGTCGGGAGATATTATTAATGAGTGAAGGCGAGAATGTGTAAATTCAATGGTAATAGATATGGAGTAAAGAATGAACAAGGTTAAAATAATGTTTTTTGCAACGTTACGAGATTATGTAGGTTCCAAATCCGTGGAGCTTGAGATCCCGTTGGAGATGACGATCGGTGGTCTGACGGATTTGCTGGCTTCAACCTACCCCCGCTTAGAAAAAGTCAGGGAATCGATGATGGCAGCAATCAACCGCGAATATGCTGCGGATGAGCAAGTCATCCCTCAGGAAGCTGAAATTGCGTTCTTCCCCCCAGTTTCAGGTGGATAAGGTAATTTATGAATTTCCCAACCATTATTTTACTTACAGATACCTCCTTGGACTTGGACGCTCTACTGGGACAAATCACCCTGCCGACAACTGGAGCTGCAGCGATTTTCGCCGGAGTGGTCCGGGGACAAACCTCCCGCGGCGACAGCCATGATACCGAGTACCTGGATTATGAGGCTTACCAGCCGATGGCGGAGGCCAAAATGCAGCAGGTAGCTGAGGAGATACGCAAGAAATGGCCATCCGTTGAAGGTATCGTGATCGTGCAACGTACAGGGAGGTTGTACCCCGGTACTCCTTCCACTGTGATCGGGTGCTCTTCGTCCCATCGAGATACAGGGGTGTTCGAGGCGGCGAAATACGGAATTGATCGGCTCAAAGAGATCGTCCCGATCTGGAAGAAAGAAATCGGGTCGCTTGGTGAGCAATGGATCGAAGGGAAGTACCACCCGAAACCTGGAGAATAATGGAACCATCCTGCACAAATTGTGGGCGCACTTATCCACGAGATGGATTGCCGTATCTGTGTCCACATTGTGGGGGATTGTATGATTTCCTTGATCCTTTTCCATATGACCCTGCCCAGGTGGACCGAAGTAATCCCGGTATATGGCGGTATAGTCACACTTTCGGAGTTCCGCAAGGCTTAGAAACCCTATCGCTTGGCGAAGGAAATACGCCTCTCATTTGGGCTGAATTTTACGGGCGCAAGATTGCATTCAAATGCGAATTTCAAAATCCGACGGGTTCTTTCAAGGACAGAGGATCCACAGTCATGGTGGCATGGCTGCGAGCACGCGACGTTCCAGAAGCAGTAGAGGATTCATCCGGAAACGCTGGCGCTTCCTTAGCCGCATATGCAGCCCGGGCAGGAATCAAAACCCGGATATTTGTCCCTGAATCTGCGGGGGGTCCCAAGCGCCGTCAAATTGAGGCATATGGTGCAGAGCTTGTTCCTGTCCCCGGAGATCGAGAGAATTCTTCAGAAGCTGCCTGGGGGGCAGCCAAAGAAGGCAGTGCTTACGCCAGCCACGCCTATTTGCCATTTAATCTTCCCGGCTATGCCACGACCAGCTACGAAATCTTCGAACAATTAGGAAACACAATGCCGGGAACAGTCATCCTGCCTGCGGGGCAGGGCGGATTGCTCATCGGGGTCGGGCGGGGATTGCACGCTTTGCGCATAGCCAGTAAAAGATTAAAAAGCAAGACATTACTTATCGGAGTCCAAGCCCGAGCATGCGCGCCATTGTGGAATAAATTTACCACGGCTGATGAACCGGTTAACCAGCCGGTGGGAAATCAAACCCTTGCCGAAGGAGTCAGGGTTGCAAATCCAGTGAGAGCGAAGGCCGTTCTCCAGGAGGTGTCGGCAACTGGCGGAATGTTTTGTGCCGTGAATGAAGATGAGATCATACCTTGCCGCGATGAGCTAGCCGGACGCGGTTTTTATGTGGAACCAACCTCAGCTATTGTCATGTCTGCCCTGGAAAAAAACATACAAAATTTACCAGAACCAATCGTAGTCATTTTGACCGGATCCGGCTATAAATACGATAAAAAATAAAAAAAGGAAAAGGGAAATGGCGGATATCCAGGCGTTTGGAAAGAAACTCACAAAAAACCTCGAGAAGGTTATTGTAGGGAAAAGGCATCCGATCGAATTGATCGTTATCAGCTTACTCTGCCAGGGACATGCGCTAATCGAAGATGTCCCAGGGGTGGGGAAAACTGTACTGGCACGCAGCCTGGCGAAAAGTCTCGGGTGTTCTTTCAACCGGCTTCAGTTCACCCCCGACATGCTCCCGAGCGATGTCACAGGCGTTTCCATATATAACCAATCAAAGCGGGTATTCGAATTCCGCCCCGGACCGATCTTTGCCCAAGTGGTATTGGTAGATGAAATTAACCGCGCCACCCCAAAGACCCAGGCTGCCCTGCTTGAAGCAATGGAAGAGCGCCAGGTAACGGTCGATGGCAAGACGCACTTGCTTCCCAGTCCGTTCATGGTCTTGGCGACACAAAATCCCATTGAATATGAAGGGACATTCCCGCTTCCCGAAGCTCAGTTGGATCGATTCCTTTTGCGGGTTCGCTTGGGTTATCCAAACCCAACGGATGAAATAGAGATCCTAGACCGCCAGCAACTGCGACACCCAATCGAATCCCTTAAATCCGTGATCAAGGTTGAAGAGCTGCAAGGAGCAATGGAGGAGATCAAGAAGGTATACGTATCTGAGGCGATCAAACGTTACGCAGTCGAATTGACCAATCGCACTCGTCAGAACGAGGACGTTTACCTGGGTGCAAGCCCACGCGGAAGCCTGGCACTTTTCCGCACAGGGCAGGTGGCGGCAGCACTGGAGGGCCGCGATTATGTATTGCCAGACGATATCAAGCGCATGGTTGTATCCGTGCTGGCACACCGGATCATTGTAGGACCAGCCGCGCGATTGCGGGAGTTAAGTGCCGAACAGATCGTCCAGGAGATCGTCGATAATACTCCCGTCCCCGGTGGACAATTCGAGGAACCCTCCCGGAAATGAGACCAACCTCCACCCTGCGTTGGTTCCTGGCTGGATTATTAATCTTCAGCCTGGGAGGCTGGGCGGTTACCGGCCTGGTGCTATACTCGCGGCTGGTATACGTAAGTCTTTTTTTACTCATTGGAGCTGCTATCTTTGCCTTATTTTCGATGCGTGGAATTCAATTTAGCAGACAGGCGCGGGCAATGCGTGCAAGCATGGGGGATGTTTTTGAAGAACATTTCGAAGTCAAGAACTCAACATGGCCGGCCAGTCTCTGGCTGGAAATCATCAATAAATCAAATTTACCCATGGCTGGAGGGTCGCGAATATTAACCGGGATAGGGTCTCACCAGAGGCGCTTTTATACCGCCCGGACTCTACTGTACCGGCGGGGAGCATTCCAACTTGGCCCTACTAGCCTGACCTCTGGAGATCCTTTTGGCATATTTTCCATTCACAGGGAGATCCCGGCAAAGGACACGCTCATGGTCCTGCCAATGATCTTCCCGATCACCAATTTTCCACCGCCTCCCGGGCTCTTGCCAGGCGGAAAAGCAATACGTTTGCGGTCGTCCGACGTGACACCCCATGCGGCAGGTGTGCGCGAATACGTCCCGGGAGATCCGATGAAACGGATCCACTGGCCGAGTACGGCCCACCGCGGGCGGTTTATGGTCAAAGAATTCGAGCAGGACCCACAAGCTGATACGTGGTTATTTTTGGATGCGGAACGGGAAGTCCAGGCTTCCATGCCAGAGCAGGCGATGACATTCAGTGAAGAAGGCTGGTGGCTGCGTCGACCAAATGTGCCGCTACCGCTCGATTCGTTTGAGTATATCGCCAGCGCAGCAGCCTCGCTTGCTAGGTATTTCCTTTTGGACCGGCGTGCGGTTGGGCTGGCTTGCGCCGGCGTGTCTACTACCATAGTCCCTCCTGAACGCGGGGAACGCCAAATCAGTAAAATAATGGAGACGCTGGCCTTCCTCCAGCCGGAGGGGAAAATGCCTCTGCATGGGCTGGTGACGATGCGAGCCAAATTGCTGCCCATCGGGACAGGCATCATTTTGATTACTCCCTCAACGAGGTCAGAATTGCTGCTGGCAGTCGAAGAACTACTGCGCCGAAAACTCCGTCCTGTAGTCGTTTTGATCAAAGCTGAAACCTTTGGAGGAAAAGGAGACAGCGGGCAAATTCTAGCCAGCCTGCTGCAGCGGAACATCCCGGTTTGTCCCATCGGGAGTGGGGACGATCTATCGGTAAAATTATCTATACCGGTGGTTTATTTTCAGCGCCCCAATTTGCCAAAATCATACTTTAACGCCAGGATTTAAGACCTGGCGATATAGTGATTTATTTCACGAAAACACCGTCCACATTGCACTATACAATCCCGCCAACTACCTTGATACTTGTATGGATAATAAAGGAGAGGTGCATGGAACACTTTCTTGACATATCAGACCACTCGCCGGATGAACTACAAGACATCCTTGACCAGGCGATTCGTTTGAAAAAAGAATACTTTTCAACCGGAAATAGACCTCTCTTTAAGGGAAAAGTCCTTGGAATGATTTTCCAGAAACCCAGCCTACGGACGCGGGTCTCATTCGATATGGCAATGCGTCATATGGGCGGGGATGCCTTGTATCTATCCCCCAATGAAATAGGCCTGGGCAAGCGGGAATCCATCGCTGATGTAGCACGTGTTCTCTCAGGCTACGTCCAGGCTGTCATGGCACGAGTATTTGAGCATGCGCACATCCTGGAATTAGCCAGGTGGTCAAGTGTACCAGTTATAAACGGTCTAAGCGATTACAGCCATCCCTGCCAAGCAATGGCAGATGCTTTGACCATCGAGGAGAAATTTGGCAAAGACAAAGGCTTGAACGTCGCATTTGTGGGAGATGGTAACAATGTTGCTGTTTCTCTTATGCAGATTTCGATGAAATTGGGATGGAATTTTACGATTGCAAATCCCGCAGGATATGACATGCCTGCTGGAAGTGTCGAGCAGGCGAAAAAGGTCGCCCAGCAAAGCGGATCTAGGCTGGCATTCATTCGGGATCCGCACAAGGCTGTTTCAAACGCCCAGGTTATTTATACCGATACCTGGACAAGCATGGGACAGGAAGATGAGACTGAAAGACGGGAAGCGGTTTTCCCACCATACCAGGTGAATGAGAAATTAGTGGAAGAAGCTGATAAAGAAGTTATTGTCATGCATTGTCTCCCGGCTCATAGAAACCAGGAGTTAACAGACGAAGTCGCCGACGGTCCTCACTCGGTAATATTCCCACAAGCCCACAACCGGCTGCATGCTCAAAAGGCTGTCCTGGCGCGGTTATTCGGTGTCGCATAGATAGATGGAATTTGGAAAACCTTACGGATTGGTTTCATTATGAATAGTCAAGAATACATTGAAATCGAAGAGCAGTACGGCGCTCATAATTATCATCCTCTCGACGTGGTAATTACTCGAGGCGAGGGGGTTTGGGTTTACGATGTAGACGGAAAGAAATATCTCGATTGTCTATCGGCATACTCGGCGGTTAACCAAGGACACTCCCACCCGAAAATCCTGGCAGCACTTGTGGAACAGGCTGGGAAAATTTCCCTGACTTCGCGGGCCTTTCGAAACGATCAACTGCCCCTTTTTTACAAAGAACTGTCAGAATTAACCGGTTATGAAATGTCCCTGCCCATGAATTCAGGCGCAGAGGCAGTTGAAACCGCCCTGAAAATTGCCCGAAAGTGGGCGTACCAGATCAAGAAAGTACCCAGATTCCAGGCAGAAATCATAACCTGCGCTGGAAATTTTCATGGTCGGACCATAACCACCATTTCTTTATCGACCGAACCACTTTACCGCGATGATTTCGGTCCATTTACCCCCGGATTTGTCTCCGTTCCTTATGGAGATGCAAGCGCCATTGAAAACGCGATCAATGGCAACACAGCGGCGGTATTCCTTGAACCAATCCAGGGCGAAGGTGGGGTGATTGTCCCGCACAAGGGTTTCCTGAAGAAAGTGTCTGAAATTTGCAAAACCAGGAATGTTCTGTTCATCGCGGATGAAATCCAAACAGGTCTAGGTCGAACCGGAAAGCTATTCGCAGTACAGCACGAAAATGTCCGCCCGGATGTGACCGTCATCGGAAAGGCACTGGCAGGAGGGTTTTACCCGGTCTCAGCGGTGCTATCTGACAAGGAAGTCCTGGGACTTTTCACTCCGGGGGAGCATGGTTCGACGTTCGGTGGAAACCCATTGGCAGCAGCAATTGCCAGGGCAGCATTAAAAGTGATTGTTGAAGAAAACCTTATCCAGCGTGCAGCGGAAATGGGAGAGTATTTCATCGATCAACTGAGTGAAATTCCAAGCCCGCACATAAAAGAAGTACGCGGAAAAGGACTGCTGATCGGGGTCGAGTTGACCGAAAAAGCCGGTGGCGCCAGGCGTTTCTGCGAAGTCCTGCAGACCAAAGGTATCCTTGCCAAGGAAACTCACGAGCGTGTCATTCGATTTGCACCACCGCTGGTAATCGATAAAGAAACCATTGATTGGGCTTTACCCATAATCCGGGATGTAATGAATATGCAGTAATAATTTATTTTTCCGGAAACTTAAAGATATTCAACCTTAAGGTGATGATAAGAGACCAGCATTAATCTATCCTTGAGATATTAATACAACCAAAGTAATAGGTCATATCCTACTAGTAATGGAGGTATGAGAAATGAACATATGTATCCCAAAAGAACGCCGTCCCTTTGAATTCCGTGTCGGACTTTCCCCCATGGGGGTGGAAACCCTTATTCAAAATGGGCACACGGTCTTTATCGAACACGACGCCGGGCAGGGAGCAGGTTTCCCTGACCGGGAGTATGAGAAGGCGGGAGCAAAGATTGCCTATGCAACGGATGAAATCTACGGACGGGCAGAACTCCTGCTTAAGATTGCCAGGCCTCTCGATGAAGAACTTGACATGCTACAACCTGGCACAACGATCGCGGGCTTTCTCCACCTTGCCTCCGCACGCCAAAATAAGATCGATGCACTGTTGAAGGATAAAATTACAGCCATCGCTTACGAACAAATCGAGGAAGCGGATGGGTCTCTGCCGGTGTTGCGCCCATTCAGCCAGATAGGCGGAGCAATGGCAGCAGAAGTTGCATCTCGTTTAATGCAAAGTGATCGCGGTGGGCGCGGAATTCTTTTGGGCGGGTTGCCGGGGATTCCTCCAGCCGAGGTGGCCATCATCGGCGCAGGAATATCCGGATCATATGCAGCGCGCGCATTTAAAGGACTGGGTGCGCATGTGACGGTGCTCGATAACTCGCTGGCGGCTTTGCAACGTGTCAACTTGGCTGATTCGAATATTGTCACAATGTTCTCCACCCCCCGAAACATCTCCAGGGTCTGTGAATATGCGGATGTTCTGGTAGGCGCAGTCCTTGTGCCGGGGGCGCGTGCCCCGATCGTTCTCACCCGAGAAATGATCAAGAAGATGAAGCACCGGTCGATATTTATAGATATCAGTATCGACCAGGGCGGGTGCAGTGAGACCTCCCGACCGACAACACATGAACATCCTTCTTATATCGATGAGAATGTAGTCCACTATTGCGTTCCCAATATGCCCAGCGTCGTGGCAAGGACAGCAACTTATGGTTTTGTCAATGCTGCCATTGGATACATACTGGAGATCGCAAACTTAGGGGTGGAAAAAGCAATCAAAAATCCTGCCATTGCGGCCGGGGTCAACACCTATAAAGGTGAGTTGCGCCACTTGGCCCGCCTTGAGAACAAGGAGTAAATATATATGGATTGGAATAGTATTTATCAATCACGGGTAACAACCGCGGAGAAAGCAGTTGAAGCGGTGAAATCCGGGAACCGAATTTTTATGACCGGAAATGTGTCCGTACCGCAAACCCTCCTGGCGGCCTTGGTGGCATATGCTCCCAACTTGAAGGACGTCCAAATTTGCCAGGCTCTTTCAGTAGGCGCAGCTGACTATGTCAAACCCGAAATGGAAGGACACCTGCGAGTTAATGCAATGTTCATCAGCGCAAACGTGCGCAAGGCTGTGCAGGATTGCCGGGCAGATTTTACCCCCGTACTGCTATCCGAATTTCCGCTGTTATTTAAAAACGGAATACTTCCAGTGGACGTAGCCTTTTGTCATGTATCACCTCCGGATGAGCATGGATTCTGCTCCCTGGGGGTGGAAGTGGGCCTGACAAAGTCACCAGCTGAATCGGCAAAAATCATCGTGGCAGAAGTGAATGACCAGATGCCGCGCACCCTGGGGGACTCGTTTATTCACGTGAGCCGATTGACCCATATCGTACCGGTCAGTTATCCCATCCCTGAAATGCCCATGGCTGCAGACGGCACCGACCCGATCGTCGAACGACTGGCGGGTTATGTTGCAGATCTTATTCCCGATGGTGCCACCATGCAAATGGGTATCGGTGCGATCCCGGACGCGGTCTTAAAATACCTGTTTCATAAAAAGGACCTGGGGGTGCACAGCGAATTAATTTCAGATGGTGTCATCGATTTGGTCGAAGCCGGAGTGTTGACCAGCGCAAGGAAAACATTGCATCCCGGAAAAATTGTCCTTGGTTTTGTGCTTGGTTCGCAGCGCTTATACAGCTGGGTCAACGACAACCCCCTGTGCGAATTCCGCAGGACTGAATATGTCAATGATCCCTTTATTATTGCCCAAAACGATAACATGGTGGCAATAAATTCAGCCATAGAAATCGACTTGACAGGACAGGTATGTGCAGACAGCATTGGTCCCAAATTCTTTAGCGGCATCGGCGGTCAACTAGATTTTGTTTACGGCGCATCCCGCTCCAAGGGCGGCATCCCGATTATTGCCATGCCCAGCACCAACGTGATGAAAGACGGTACGATTACGAGCAAGATCGTCCCGATGCTCAAGCCAGGAGCTGGGGTAGTGACCGGTCGCAACCATGTCCACTACGTAGTGACAGAATACGGAGTAGCCGACTTATATGGCAAGTCCATCCGTCAGCGGGTCAAAGAGTTGGTAAGCATTGCGCATCCTGATTTTCGAGCCGACCTGGAGAAACAAGCCTGTGCCTTGAATTGGAGCTGTCAATAAATAGCCATTTCAATTAAATTATAAGGGCGGCCAACGCGACCGCCCTTTGACATATAATAAACAAATGAACAGAAAAACAAAAATCGTTGCAACCATGGGGCCAGCCAGCGAAACAGAATCTGTCATTGAAAAAGTGATCCTGGCAGGAATGGACGTTGCCCGCCTCAATTTTTCCCATGGGACGCACGAATCTCATGCAAATCGAATACTGTCCCTTCGAGCGACCGCAAACCGACTCAAAAGGCCCCTGGCGATTCTTCAGGACTTGCAAGGACCAAAGATTCGCGTCGGGGAATTGAGCGAGCCGTTAATTATTACCCCGGGTCAAATGGTCAAGCTACGCCCAGAAAATACCGAGAAATCTACCAGCACAACAATCCCGGTCGATTTTCCGCAACTTTTTAAGGCAGTCAAGCCCGGTGACCGAATCCTGCTCGACGATGGACGGCTAGTCTTGCTCGTCAAATCAACCGGGAAGAGCCAGGTGGTGGCTGAAGTAATAACAGGCGGAATGCTGACTTCTCACAAGGGGATTAATTTGCCCGGTATCCCGCTGAATATCGCAGCGTTCACCGAAAAAGATGCGGAAGACCTTGCGTTTGGGCTTGCGCAAAAAGTTGATATTGTGGCAATGTCATTCGTCCAGACCGGGCTGGACGTAAAAACAGTCAGGGAGCTTGTCAAAAAGGGAGGCGAGAACAGCCCCTTGCTAATCGCAAAATTGGAACGACCAAAGGCACTGGATAACCTTGAAGAAATCCTGGATGGAGTGGATGGAGTCATGGTCGCGCGGGGTGACCTGGGAGTGGAGATGGCTCCGGAAGATGTTCCAGGCGCTCAGAAGCATATCATCCAGGCTGCTAACCGCAAGGGGAAAATCGTTATCACTGCAACGCAAATGTTAGAATCAATGGTCCACAACCCACTGCCTACACGAGCGGAAGCCTCGGATGTGGCAAATGCGATCTACGATGGGACGGATGCTGTCATGCTCTCAGAAGAGACGGCTGCAGGTGATTTCCCTGTGGAAAGCATCATTTTAATGGATCGAATTGTCCATGAAGCAGAAGATAATTACAGCAAGTGGGGTCATGGACAAGTGCTAGAAACCGAAGGGCATGATGATGCGGCTGCAATCGCTCGCGCCGCCAGGGAACTGGCGAGGGACCGGGATGTGGAAGCGATTGCCGTCTTCACCCGCACAGGGCGAACCGCCATCCTCATGTCAAAGGTCCGACCAGATGTCCCAATTTTGGCGTTCACCCCCGTGGAAGAAACCTACCGAAAGCTGTCGCTTGCCTGGGGGGTAACTCCATATCATGTTCCATGGGCAAATACGATGGAGGAAATGATCTCCCACGTTGAAAACTCCTTACGTGAAACCGGACTTGTCCAGCCTGGTGGACAGGTGGTACTGGTAACTGGTTTTCCCGTACGGGATTTTAAAGCACCGAATATGGCACTGTTGCACACTGTGGGGAAATAGGAACAAAGAAGCAATCTATTAACGATTAAAAAACCCCCGACAATTCATTCGTCGATCGATTTTCTCAAGGTTTTTATTTTCCCCCTTAGCTTCTTGCTCTCAACGCGTCTCACCCGGGATGACAAAGTGGGATGAGTAGGATGTCTTCTTTTCGGTTCAACAAGTGCCTTTCGGATTAAGGTAACCATTCGCTGTTCCGCATCGGCACGATTATGTTCCTGCAGCCGGTAACGTTTTGCTTCAATGACCAGTTCTCCTGCCATTGTCATTTTATTGCCCGCCAGCTTTTCAAGGCGAATTTTGATGGCATTAGATAAGGATTGTGAGGCTCGAACATTAAAGCGCAATTGAACGGCTGTTGCAACCTTGTTGACGTTCTGCCCACCAGGACCGGAAGAGCGAACGAAATCGAGGTTCAATTCAGAGCAAGGGATAAACAGGTTGGGGGTCACCTGGAGCATAAACATATTTTACTCCAATGGTGAAATCCCCCGGGCGTACCAATCCAGAGAGGAAATAAATCAACCCAACTCAGAATTTTTTCAAATTTTGGGGAGAATTTTTCAAGGTTCCCCTAAAACATCATTGCATTAATTTTGTTTATTGTCTCAGGTGAAGGGCGGAGGTCAAAGTCCTGCAGACGGTTGAGAGGGCTCTCCACCAGGTTGAAAGCCTCGGTGAGGGTAGGTTTTGACTCGTCAATATAGATAAGCCCGGTGACCAACCAATTGTTCAATTGGGCGTCTTCCAACATCTGGAAGGCGTTGGCGCGAACTGTGGGATCGTAATCCTTATCGATTTTCTTCAAAATAATCGTAGAACCGTCGTGCATGCTGACTTCACGCACGGTGCCTTCTTCAAAGTCGCCCTGGATCTCGATCTCGTCCAACGCTGGGATAAAGGAGATATCATGCAAAGGCGCTTCATGATCCTTGCCCCAGGTGTAAGAATGTGTGGCATTGTCCTGATTGTTGAAAGTGACACACGGACTAATGATGTCCAGCACTGCAATACCATGATGGCTAAGGGCAGCTTTCAATAGTTCTTTTACTTGCTTTGCATCCCCTGCAAACGAACGAGCGACGAAGGTCGCATTGGACGCCAGAGACTCAAGACATATATCCACAGGCATATATTGGTTGATGCCCTGGTGCTTCAAGTTCAAGCCAACCTCGGCGGTAGCAGAGAACTGTCCCTTGGTTAATCCATATACACCGTTATTTTCCACGATGTACACCATCGGTGCATTGCGGCGAACGAGGTGTTTAAATCCGCCCATTCCAATCGAAGCCGTGTCACCATCACCAGAAATACCAATCGAGCGCAAGGAAGTATCAGCAAACATCGCGCCAGTGGCAAAAGACGACATGCGTCCATGCAAACCGTTGAAGCCAAAGGAACGATTCAGGAAGTATGCGGGACTTTTCGACGAGCAGCCGATGCCGCTAAATTTAACGATCTCCTCCGGGACGATGTTCAAGTCATAGCAAACAGTGATGATCTGACTGGCTATAGAGTTATGTCCACAACCCTGGCAGAGTGTGCTGGGCAGACCCCGATAATCGTTTTTAGTAAAACCAACTTTGTTGGTCTGTGCAGTAACAGGTGAGGCCATGATTAATTCTCCTGTGCCATAATAGCTTCTTTTACCCATTTGGCGGTCAATGGAAGACCGTCACTGTGACAGGCTGAGCGGAACCTGGGAGCCTGATCAGGAAAAACCGAGCTCAAAATCTGGCGAAGCTGTCCATCGCGGTTTGCTTCAACGATGTAGATGTGATCATATTTCTTGATGAAATCCTTGACTTCAGAAGTGCAAGGCAATGCGCGCAGTCGAAGAAACGCGATTTTGGGTCCCCCTTCCTCTTTAAGTAAAGAAAGGGCCTCATCCACTGCCGGCTCGGTGGAACCGTAAGCGATGATGCCAATTTTCGCGCCTCTCGAAGGCTTGATAACGGGTTTCGGTACCAGGGTACGGGCGGTATTGTATTTTTTCTTGAGACGAGCCATGTTGGCTTCCCAGGATGTGGAATCTTCGGTATAACGAGCTTCCTCATCGTGCCCGGTGCCACGTCCGAACCAGGCAGCAGAAGGGTGTTTATTACCCGGAACAGTGCGATATGCAATCCCATCCCCGTCTGAATCCTTATAGCGACTCCACGTGCCGCTCAATTTTTCGAGGTCGGCTTCCCAGAGAACTTTACCGCGCTGCAGGGGTACATCCGGGTATACAAACGGTTTTGTCATCCACTGGTTCATTCCCAGATCAAGGTCACTCATCACGAATATTGGCGACTGGAGCGTGGAGGCAAGGTCGAGAGCTTTCCAGCCGAACTCGAAACATTCCTGAACGGAACCTGGGAGGAGGATGACGTTTTGTTTGTCGCCATGACTCAAAAAGTATATCTCGGTCAAATCACCTTGAGCCGTGCGCGTGGGCAAACCAGTGCTCGGTCCAATGCGCTGGACATCCCAGACGACTACGGGTACTTCAGCAAAGTATCCCAACCCGGCATATTCAGCCATAAGACTTATCCCAGGGCCGGAAGTCGAAGTCATGGATCGCAGCCCACCCCAGCCCGCGCCAATCGCCATACCAATAGCTGCCAATTCATCTTCGGCCTGCATCACAGCATAAGTTTGTTTGCCGGTGGAAGTCTTGCGAAATTGGGGCAGGAAGGTATTGAGCGATTCTGCAAGCGAGGAAGCAGGGGTTATGGGATACCAGGCAGCAAACTGCAGGCCACCATAGATCGCACCGAGTGCTGCGGCAGTATTCCCATCCGCCATCACATATTCAGAAGTCGAATCCATGCGGGCGACTGAATAGGGATCTGACTTCTTAAGATTTTGAGCTGCCCATTCCGCGCCGGACTTAATGGTCCCAAAATTGGAATCCACAGCTTCTGCTTTGCCTTTGAAGTGAAAACTTAATGCTTGTTTGATGGCATCCATCTCTATGCCGAGCATTTGTGCCAGGACACCAACGTAGACCATGTTGGCAATGTAATCCCGCAGAGACGGCGAAACATTTGAAGCGCGCGCAATTTGCTTTACCGGCATTGGATAAACAGCTATATCTTTACGATTGATGGCAAATTTAATGTCGTCAGCATAAAAAAAGGCCCCGCCGGGTTGAACTGAAGCCAAATCCCTGGCAAATGAGGCTGGATTAAGGCAGACGACCAACTCCTGTTGGTCACGCCGGGCGATAAATCCATGCTTACTGACACGAATTGTGTACCAAGTGGGCAAGCCCTGAATGTTGGAAGGAAACAGATTCTTTCCGGAAACTGGGATACCCATTTTAAATAAAGCTCGCAATAATGTGACGTTTGCAGTCTGTGAACCGGAGCCGTTGACTGTGGCGATCGTAATTGAAAAATCATTAATTACTTTTTGTGACATGCTGACTCCTGAATAATTAGATGCCAAATCGGATAAAAAGAGGCATATTCATGGTATAACAATGCGATATGTGGGTCAAGAGTAAAATCTCATGATTTTACATAATTATTATAAAGATAATCTCCAGATAAAATCAATCCCTGATTTTATTTACAAATCGGTCCGAAATAATATTCTCGGCACGCAGCCCCAAGCTAAATCAAGATTCCAGGCAATTAAAAGATTGACAAACTATCGTCAAGCCGCAAGGTCAAATTTTCAAAAAATCCATTGCTGCTGCCGCCATCAGAGCAGCACCACGCGGGAGGGCGGTCTCATCAATATCAAATTTAGGATGGTGATGACCAGCATCCAGTCCTTTTTCGGCATTAGCAGACCCAATGAAGAAAAAGCAGCCTGGGACTTTATCAAGAACGAAGGCAAAGTCTTCCGAACCCATGGTGGTGTAATTAGACGAGTCCACAGTGGACTGGGGAAGCAATTGGGAGGCTACCGTCTGGACACGGGAGGCTATTTCAACGTTGTTTATTGTAGCAGGGGTCAAACGCTGCATGTCAATTTCTGCCTTACAACCCATCCCTTCAGCTACTAAGTGGACGGTTTTATTAAAGCGTTCCAATACCTGCGCCCTGACAGCCGGCTCGAAAGAACGGATCGTACCTGTCATCTCCACTGCAGGCGGGATGACGTTGAACGTTTCTCCACCATGAATGGTGCAGACACTGACAACAGCAGTCTGCATGGGAGCCACGTTCCGAGCAACGATGCCCTGGATGGAAGAGACAATCTGAGCGGATGCCAGAATTGGATCGACAGCCAGGTGAGGAACAGCCCCATGACCTCCCTTTCCGATCACTTTAACCTTGAAGATCTCTGCCCCCGCCATGGCGGGCCCGCTTGATATTCCGATCCAACCTACCGGCTTTTCATTCCAAACGTGCAAAGCAAGTGCGACATCCACTTTGGGATTTTCCAGCACCCCGGCCTCGATCATTTTTTCTGCTCCCCCCATGCCTTCCTCGGCGGGTTGGAACATGAACTTTACCGTCCCCCCCAGTTCATTGCGGTGAGCGTAAAGCATTTTGGCAACCGTCAAAAGGACTGCGGTGTGTCCATCGTGCCCGCAAGCATGCATTACCCCCGGATTTTGAGAAGCATACGAAGCGCCTGTCTCTTCGAGGATTGGCAGTGCGTCCATGTCGGCGCGAATAAGCAAGACAGGTACTGATTTGGATCCATCAAGAAGAGCCACCACGCCTGTACCGCCCAAGCCGGTACGAACTTCGAGACCGAGGGCATTTAATTCCCTGGCGACGATCCCGGATGTGCGGACTTCCTGGAATCCAAGTTCCGGATGAGCATGAAAATCACGGCGCATGGAGCGGGTGTATTCGAACAAAACCTCGGCTTCAGAAAGAAAATCATGCATGATAGACCTCCCATTTAGCAGGGAAAATTTGGAAACTAAGCAAATTTAAGAACGCGGAAATATTCCTCATAACGCGGAGCGATATCCGTGCTATCTTCGGTATGGCGAGAACGCATTCGCTGTTCAAAAATCGCAAAGTCACCGACCTGTGATTTATGCTCTTTCAAGGCGTTCATTTTTATTTCCCAGGTGCCGGTCACATCCATGGTCACCGTGGGGTGGGCTGCCAGCGAAACCCAGACCTCGCGAGGCGTATGGGGTTGCAAGCCTTCCTTTTCAATTAATTCGGGGAAGAAGTGGCTGTTCCCGGCAGCCGGGAAAACTGCGTCGAGGACAACTTGCCCGGCAGCGCGATGGTCGGGGTGGTTTATTCGTCCAAACCAGGAATAGAGCAGGGTGGGATCACAGGTGACCAGAACGTCAGGTTTTTCCCGGCGAATAAGGCGAACGACATCGCGGCGTAAATCAAGGCTGGGGACGAGGTAACCATCCTCCAAGTCCAGAAAGTCAACGGATTGGGCACCTATCACAGCGGCAGCGTTGCGCTGTTCCGCCTGGCGCACTGGAACCAATTGTTCAGGGGTTACCTCCGGTCCGCCACCTTTATTCCCATTGGTTAACAAAAAATAACGGATGGAATGACCGGCTTTAACCCAGAGAGCAAGTGTGGCGCCACAAAAAAACTCCGGGTCATCTGGATGAGCCAGAATGACCAGGATTTTTTGAGGATTCTCCCAGATACCGGGGGCGCTTTGACTAACGACGCTCATGCGACTCTTTTTCGGGACCGGGGCAATTTTCACAAGGTTCGGCGGATTTACGCCGCAACGCTTCGAGTTCGTCCCAGGGTTGCACTTCTTCCCGAGAGAATTCCCGCCAGCCTACATCCTGGATATCTACGCGGATAGTCAATTGCAGAGGATTAACGTCAATGACTTTCCCTTCGCCGAGAGGGGTGACGACGTGTTTATTCTTTTTGGGAAGTTCCTTGCGGGCAGCGGCATATTGTTCATACTCATAAACCAGACAGCAGCGCAGCCTTCCGCACATCCCGGTAATTTCGGTTGGGGTGAGAGAGATTCCCTGTTCCTTTGCCATTTTAATGGAGATGGGACTGAACTCGGTGAGAAACATCGAACAGCAGCGAGTTTCCATCCCGCAAGCACCCATTCCGCCCAGCATCTTGGCCACGTCGCGCGGACCGATCTGACGCATTTCGACCTGTGATTTCTGATAAAGCTTCTGCATATCATGGCGCAAGGATTTCAGGTCTGCCTTATCTTCATCCTCGGTGCTGAACATAAGGGTCAGGCGGGCACCATCAAAAGAGAACTCGGATGCCACAATCTTGATCGCGGATAATTTTAGTTGAGCGGCACGTTCCCGGCAGGCAATCATAGCTTCAATTTCTTTTTGCGCCCACATGCGGCGTAAAAGCAAATCACGCGGGGTAGCGAGGCGTTCGACCGCTTTCCAGGTACCTTCGGGAGGGGAAGAGGGATGTTCTACGACCTGAGTAACCTCACCCAGTTGCTTGCCACGTGAGGTCTCAACGATGACATGATTACCAACCTTGATTTCCGGAATAGCGGAGGCGTCAAAGTGATAGGCTTTACCAATTTGAGTAAAACGAATACCAACAATAAGAGGTTGCATGGCGTTGATTATACCAAACTGAGTGGTTTGAATTTGCTGGGGGAGAGAAAGTTGCCATATGGGGATCGAAATTTCCGCCGCCAAACTGGCTCGAGAAAGGGCGAAATTCTGATATTTTAATCCAGGAGAACCATAACGCGTATCAAACAGCCTGGCCAATCTGAAATTTGGAAGAGTCAACCTTGAGAGAATCTGTATCATTAACCCGCGTAGCTAGGATCCTGGCAATATCGAAAAAGTTGAATTTAAAATTGAAAGCGTCAATTTCGGCGACACAAAAAATCCTCCCACGACAATAGCGGGGAGGTTTGTAAAGAAGGAGAAAATGATTTTGTATCAAAAAATGAACATATAAATCGATATTAGGGGTGCCATGCGCAGTTTGTATATTCGGTTCCCGGGTAACCAACACAACAATTTTGTCCAGCATGACCATTAATCTTGGACGTGCCCGGAAGGCCAATAATCAATTCGTTTGCAGTTTTTCCATTGCAAACCGGGGAAGAACCACACACCACGATACTCGAAAGAGTAAAGTCTGCGCACTGGGAGGGTTTGATATCATTGGCGCTGATGGGTTTGGTTTGATTCGTGAGGCGGGAAGGAGGGACGGTATTGGAAGCTGCAGTGGCGGTCAGGATACTCGCCAACACCAAAATCAATAAAGCAAAACCAGCCAGCCAAGAGACCAGGCGTATATTCATTGGGTGCCTTTCCGAGAACGCGGCTTCCTTTTCGCAGGTATAACCTGTTCACGATTCAAACCCTTCTCTAAAAGCAATGTTACTTCGTTAGCTGGAGCGGGGCGTCCGAGGAAGTAGCCCTGTGCCAAAGTGCACATATGGGAACGCAGGAATTCTAGCTGCTCTTTCGTTTCTACACCTTCCGCCACCACATTCAAACCAAGGGTACGCCCCTCATCGATCATCGCGCCGATATTTATCGCGTTCTCGGGATCATCAATATTTTCAATCATGAGCCGGTCAATTTTTACACTGTTGATCGGGAATTGTTCCAAAGATGAAAGTGAAGCCTGTCCGCCAAGATTATCCACAGACAGCTGAAGACCAAGTTCCCTTAATTTCTGCAGACCAGGGAGAACGGAGGATACATTCCTGATGATATTTGCTTCCGAAATCTCAATTTGCAAGGTTTTTGGATCGACTCCTGTTTTTTGCAATACCCGGGAGATGATTTCTGCCGGATCCCTTTCCAATTGATACTGCGATAGGTTGATTGCCAACTTGATCTGCATGCCTGCTCTTTGCCATTCCTCGAATTGGGTACAGGCCACCTGCAACATCCATTCCCCGATCTTGTCAATCAAGCCGGTTCGTTCTGCCACGGAAATAAATTCACCAGCAGAAATTAGCCCGCGCTCAGGGTGCTGCCAGCGTAATAGTGCCTCGACGGACATAATTTTGCCATCCGTTAATGATACGATCGGCTGGTAATAAACCTGGAATTCTCCGCGATCCATCCCCAACTGCAGGTTTTCCTCCAATTGCAGCTGGGACACTTCCTGAGAGCCACCAGCACCTTCATTTATCATATAGCGGTAAATGATTCGATCCCCCTGCACAAAATAGTAATGGACCAAACCGTGAGCCTCGTGTAATATCACACCACTATGACGTTCAGCCAATTTTGCCAGGTCGTCCATCGTCATCACGTCAATGGATGGTAAAGACATTTCGAGCGGTTTGTCCTTGACATCCACCAGCATGGAACCATATTTCACCTGGACTAGTGCTTCTTGACTGGCATGCACCTTGCGGGATGTATATAGGGCTAGGATTAACAGTCCACTCACTGAAAGACCGAATATAACCAAAGCTATCACTCGGGTCCGGGCAAGATCCAATTTTAAACCCAGCAGGGATATGGAGTTTGACTGGGTGCGAGTGCCTGCAATTATCCCGTCCTGGGAGGGGTTGAGAGGATCCGTGGTTGCATCGCTCTTATAAATATAAAAATGGACTTTGTCGAACAGGAAGAGAAGTTGGGGCTCGAAAACAGTTTGCAGAACCTTGGAACTCATCGTTCCGGTTATTGCCACACGCGGATTAATGATCAACGAATATGAAGATTGATGCAGGTCAGTGGCATCCTCCATGGCAGCTACAACTTCTTCCACCTGGCATAAGTCCAGGCTTGTATTTGACACAAATGCACTGCCGGTGAAATCGGTCTGGGCCTCCAAAGGCAGGGTGCGCTGCCACCCGCTGCGATCGTCTTCGATAATGGCGGAGATCTGATGAGTACCAGCTAGGTTTTGGGGAGAGTCTCCCAAAATGCTATAAACAAACTGGAGATTCATCGTGCAGGTCAGCTTGGGGAATAAGGGTTCGCCCGTGGTCACAGCGGTCGAATCATAAACCCCGGCGGGCGCAGTAGTTGAGTAGGAGAACGATCCCAGTTGTTTAAAATTCACATTATCGGCTACATCAACCCAGAGAGGTCGCGTAAAAGCAAAAATAGCCAGGATGAGTGCAGCCAGCGCGATGAATCCGAAGATGAAGAGAGAAGCCTCGATCACTGCTCCCAAACTCTTGAGATTATTGTTAGCAACCGGGGTAAGGACGGGATCGGAAGATATGATTGAGAGGGCTGGTTCATCTGATCGTTTCATCCCCGTGATGTTCCTTTTAGAATAAATATTAAACCTGCCCACAAAATTCCGATAACCCCAAGCTTTTGCCGACCTGAGCCAATCCTGTTTGGGTTTTTTTATCATTTCTCTTCCATTTTTTGGCCGATTGAAGAATAAACCCATTAATACAATTCCCAGAACTCCTGCCATAATTCCCATGCTGAGAGGCGACTGCAGCCATTTCACCACGCGGCCGGTATTCGGGATGAGTATCCAAAATTTACCGATCAGTTCAGCCTGGGAAGGCTGGTATGAATCTATCCAGGAGTTATTGTCTCCCTTTAAAATAAAATGGTCAAGGTCGGTAGCAATTATTCGATGAAAGACCAAACTCTTCAATTCGGCACTGTGGTAAACAACAACGTCTCCAACCTGGTATATGGGCGAGGAGTGGGCGATGACTAGATCGCCGAAGTGGAACAGCGGTTCCATACTCTTCCCGTTAACGATTACATAAATGGCCTGTCCTCCCAACTGGCTGGGGGCGAAAACAACCCAGGCAGTGACCGTGATCACCAGCATGAGTGCCGCAAAAACCGATTGCAACCAGCGAGAGGATGTTTTCATAGTTTCTTGTTATTTTAACCACTTGTTGAAAAAAAGAAACTGCTCATCAAGGAGATTCCAATCCATTTCTGGCAGGTAACTCCCATCGAGCAGTCCGGTTTCAATAATCGCCCAACGATCATGCTTGTTCAGGGGAGTCAAGACTTTGATAATCCTTTCTGCCAGCCCGACCGTCGGATCACTTCCTGCTGGGATTATCGATCAGTAGCGACGATTCTCAACTCGTCTGCAGACGCGATGGTCGCATTGGAGGTATTGCAAATCACGGGATACGGAGCAGAATGAGTGACCGAGCAGGTGTACCAGGTGGACCCTGCAGCTACAAGCTTAATCTTCACGTTGGCCGCATCAGAGCTGAGGTTGAACGAGACCAAGGCAATATTCTGCGGATTGGTGTCCAGGGTATATGCGACATTGGAGATGGCGTATCCGCTGATCGTCCCGGCACCGTCACCAGCAGACTGCGCGGGAATTCCCGTATTTGAGGCTGCGTAGGCGGTGGCGACGCTAGCGAATGCGAATGCAACCAGGACGATGACAATGAATTTGGCAGAACGTTTAATGAACATATTATTTCTCCTTATGAATGGTTTGGTTGTCAGATATTCATCATTATATGGCAAGCTTTTTAAAATAATATTGCAGGAGCATTATGGGATAATTGCAAAAGCATAATAATATTTAATGGTTGGAATCAATCAAATGACCTTCCCAGGGATTGGTTTTTAAAAAATTGCAAAATGAAAAATAAAAGACCTGGCGAATACTCTGCCAGGTCTGAAAAACTTAAAAATCGTTTATGGGTATGGGTAAATACACATATTTTTATTTGTCAAGCACAATGATTCTAATCATCAAAATCTCATTCAAGGCAGTCCATATTCCGGGCCAAAAACCTAAACGACGTTAATCGAGGGAATCTTTTTACTTTCGCTCAGGGCTTCGATACTGACTCGGGCGGCCAATTGCTGTGCAATGGATTTGAGTGCGAGAGCGGCGGCAGATTCCGGATGAGCGATCACAACGGGTTCGCCTGTATCACCGCCGATCCTGACAGCCTGTTCCATTGGCACAGCGCCCAAGAATGGCACCTTGGCAATCCGAGCGAGATCCTCACCGCCACCGGAACCAAAGAATTCGCCCCGCATGTTTTCGACGACACCCAGGATGGGCACTTCGAGGGTGCGAAACATTTCCAAGCCGCGGCTGGCATCTTCGAGCGAAACCGCCTGGGGCAGGGTGACCACGACCACACCAGACAGCGGCAGGGATTGGGCGAGGGATAACGGGACATCACCAGTCCCAGGCGGAAGATCGATGATCAGATAATCAAGTTCGCCCCATTCCACATCCGCGAGGAACTGCCGGATAGCAGAATTAAGCATGGGTCCGCGCCAGATGAGGGGCTGGCCTGGTTTCACCAGGAACCCCATGGACATCATTTTTACGCCGTAAGCGTTGGCCGGGATCAGTTTTTTCCCATCGGTGCCAGGAATGTCATGCACTCCCATCATCGTGGGAATATTGGGACCATAGATATCTGCATCCATTAACCCAACACAGGCACCTGCCTGCGCCAGGGCAACAGCAAGGTTGGCGCTGACGGTGCTCTTGCCAACGCCGCCTTTCCCGGACGCCACCGCAATTGCATTACGGACGGGAAGCTGCAGGAGTCCGCGCAGACGTCCATCCGCAGGGACGTTTGAATCCATTTTAATGGCTACGGTTTTTACACCTGGAATTGCCAGGACAGCCTGCCGGGCAGAATTCTCGATGCTGGCTTTAAGCGGACAAGCTGGAGTAGTCAGGACGATCGAGAAACTGACTGCATCTGATTTTATTTCCAGGTCATGAACCATATTCAACGTGACAAGGTCTTTGTGCAATTCGGGGTCCTGGATCTTGCCCAAGGCGGACAGGACTGATTCAGATGAGATATTTGGTGACATATTACCCTTTCAAACTGTTCGTATATTTATAAGAGTTTAAGGTTGCCATTGCAGGGGATGCGTTCAGTATTTCTTCTGCAAGTACAAGGTCACTTCGATCCAGGCTGTTTGATAAAGACCGGTTAAATCCTGGTCCGACCCATGAAAACGCTTAAGGGACTGCCTGCCACAAACCGTACAGCCATGAATGGCGCGAAAGAATTGGCGTTGCAATTGGCACAACTGCTTAGGCGCGCCATCATCAGGAGGAAGGCCATCTGTTCGGGGCTGTCCGGTCCAGTTTTTTCAACGGCGGCGACCAGGTCCTGCCAGGAGTGGCCGCGTTCGGCAGCAAGGGAAGAAATGCTGCCCGGTGGAAAAATCAGGCCGGTGTCAGAATCGAGCATAGAAGCGGTCATTCGATATGGACCACGCGCGAGGCGGCTTTGGCGGCCCGGGCAGCATCCTCCCGTTTTGCGTTCGCGGGTCGAATGGCGGAATAATACGAGGCTGATTTCGATAAGCTGGCTTCGTCATAGATATTGCGCTTGAAGGAGGCCAGTTCGTAATCGTGATCCATTTTTATCGCGTCGAACGGACAGAACTCCGCACACAAACCACAATTCATACAGATGTCACCGTCAATATAAAATTCAGCCGGATCAGGGATCGGGCGTCCAGTGGCAGGGTCGGTGGACCTGACGATCCAGATGCACTGGGGGGGGCAAACTTTTGCACAAATGCCACAGGAAGTGCAGCGCTGGGTCTTTTCCCCGTTCGGGCCTTCATCGTAAACCAGGAAAGGAATAACGCGGAATTCTTCCGGGACCGGAAGCTTTTCTTCCGGATATTGGACCGTGAAAATGCCACGTGCATCCTTGCCGGAACGATGGGCAATGCCTTTATCAGTGTTGTACCTTCTGCCCAACCAGACCAGATCGTCGAGATAGGTTTCGACAAAGCGCTTCAAACTAACGCTCAAACCTTTCAAAATACCTTTACCATACATATCGCTCATGGGGTTCTCCTAACGGTCTACTTCACCCAGAACAATGTCAATCGAGCCGAGGACACCGACCAGGTCGGCGACTTTCTGCCCAACACATATCGGTCCAAAGGCGGTCAGATTAATAAACGATGGGGCGCGCACATGGTAACGCCAGGGGTTGGGTTTTCCATTCGAGATTACGTAGAAACCAAGTTCTCCCTTGGGACCTTCAACTCGCCCATAAGCTTCGCCAGGCGGAACGCGGACCTGGTACATCGGCTTGAGAGCCATGACTGGTCCCTCCGGCAACCCTTTCACGGCTTGCTGGATAATGCGGACGCTCTGGCGGATCTCATCGAAGCGCACCATCAAACGGTCATAAATATCCCCATTCGAACGAACAACTACATCGAACTCGAAACGATCGTAAATGGAATAGGGTTCTGCACGGCGAACGTCATATGGGATGCCCGAGGCACGCAGAAATGGGCCCGCAGCAGAATACTTGATGGCATTCTCAGCGGTGAGCACGCCCTGACCGACGCCGCGTGAGCGGATGATCTCATTCTCGCTCAAGAAACGATCGAGTTCTTCAATTTTGCGGGGGAAGCGCTCAAAGAATATTTCCTTGATCTTTTCCAGCACGCCTTCGGGAAGGTCGCGCGCCACGCCGCCAAAGCGGAAATAATTGCACATCATGCGCGATCCGGATACTGCTTCGAAAATATCCAGTATTAGTTCGCGCTCTTCCAAAGCGTACAGCATGGGGGTGAAATATGCCCCCAGGTCGTTGAGCAAGGTGCCGATCAGGAACAAATGGTTCGAGATACGGGTCATCTCAGCCATGATGACGCGAATATAATCGGCGCGTTCAGTCGGTTTAACATTCATCAATTTTTCGACCGCCAGCGCATAGCCAAAATTATTGCTCATCGAGGCAAGATAATCGAGCCGATCAGTGTATGGCATGTTCATGATAAAGGTGTTACGTTCACCAATCTTCTCGTGGTTGCGATGCAGGTACCCCATGACTGGTTTTAAGTTGATAATCTGTTCTCCATCCAGCACGACTGCGACGCGGAATACTCCATGAGTTGAGGGGTGTTGGGGTCCCAGGTTGACAATAATGTGGTCGGTATCCAGGCCGATCTCTTCTTTTTGATAAACGCGCAGGGCATCGTAGAGGGCTTTCTCCGGATCGAACGTCTGGCTGGCAGGGTCAAAGCCTTTGGGGTAGGCAATATTATCCGCGTAAAGATTTTTACTCTCGGCCATAATTATCTTGCCGTCCGGCCAACGTGCCTTAAAAGGTTTGCCTTCTTCTTCGAAGTAAGGTTCATGCCAATCCTTGCGCATGGGATGACCGGCAAATCCTTCCCACATCAGGATACGGCGCAGATCAGGATGGCCAGTGAATTTAATTCCAAACAGATCCCAGGCTTCGCGTTCCTGAAGCTCGGCTCCCGGATAAATAAATACAAGGGAGGGAACTTCGATAGGATCGACGCGGGGGACCTGAACTTTGAGAACCAGTCCGGTCCCACCAGTGGTCTTGTAAAGGTGGTAAACCACTTCCATTTTGCCTTCAGGCAAATAGTCCACTGCCGTGACGGAGGAAAGGTAATCGTAACCAAACTCATCCCGAAGCGCGGTCGCGATTTCAAGCAGATTGGCGGTTTCAACCACCCAGCCGGAGTAACCCGGACGGGTGTCCGGGTGGATAACCCCGGGGAAACGTGTGGACAAATCAAGGGATTGGACGGGGGCAGGAGTGGTCAAGGCGGTCTCCTAGTTCTTGTCGCCGTTCTGAATGAGGGTTATTTTGCGTGGGTCGATCAAGTCGGGACCAAGCATGGGGATAGGAATTTCAGCGAGATCGGGACCTTTCTTATACCAACGGGCAGTCTTAATGGGTTCCCCCCTGATCTTTTCCTGAACTTTCATCAAGCCATTCAGCAAGGCCTGGGGAGTAGGCGGACAACCAGGGACATAGACATCCACCGGAATAAATTTATCCACACCTGAGACGACGTTATAGCCTTCCTTAAATGGACCGCCGCCCGAAGCGCAAGCGCCCATGGAGAGAACATATTTCGGTTCCGGCATCTGGTTATAAAGGCGCACGATGACCGGGATCATTTTTTTCGTGACAGTGCCGGAGACAATCATTAAATCGCTCTGGCGGGGAGATGGACGCATAATCTCCATGCCAAAGCGGGCAATATCATAGCGGCTGGCTGCAGCACAAATCATTTCGATGGCGCAACATGCCAGGCCGAACATCAGAGGCCAAACCGAGGCGCTTCGACCCCAGTTATAAATTTTATCCAGGCTGGTAATGGCAACCTGCGCTTTAAGTTCCGGGGGTATTTCAAATTCCGGGGAATTCAATTCTTTCGATTCCATAAAGATGCTCCTGAACTCTTTCACTAGAACTTAACGGGCGGATTATAGCCGAGAGAGGCTGACAAGTCAAATTAATTATGCAAATATATATTTGCATAATTGGTATAATAGGACGTATGAAACCAACCACTCGTTTTCGCATCCTTGAATACATCCGGAAATACCAGACAGCTTCGGTGAGGGAATTAAGCGCTTTGTTAGGGATGAGCGGGGCAAATATTCGCCATCACCTGTCCCTGTTGGAATCGAATGATTTGATAGAGAGCGTCGGCAATCGGAAAGAAGGGCGGGGGAGACCCAGGCAAGTTTATGGATTATCGAGGCGGGTTCTGGGAGATGGGCTGGACAGCCTGGCGGATAACCTGCTTGACCTTTGGGCGGAAAATATGGAAGAAGGAGATCGCGAGGCAAGCTTGAGGTCCCTGGCAAGGCGGCTGGCGGGTGATCCGGAGGCAAGCAAATTGGTGATGAAGCGCGTAATGGGTACGGTGGCGAGATTGAACGAATTACGCTACCAGGCGCGTTGGGAAGCAGCAGCAGCGGGGGCGCGCGTTATCCTGGGACACTGTCCATATGCCGCTATAATTGCGAAACACCCGGAATTGTGCCAAATGGATCGGTTTATGCTCGAAACAAAACTGGGAGCGCCAGTAAAACAAACGGCGAAATTACAGATGAGCGACAAGGGTCTGCCATTTTGCGCTTTCCAAATGATCGAAAACCGGTGAACCTGAATATTGTAAACCTTCACAAAGTTCCACCCAAATTCGATACGTCCTTTTATAATACCTAAAACCTGCATTTCAAGGAGGAGTGAGATGAATATTAGGTCCGCCGCACGCTGGCTGTGCGCATTCATCCTGGCTGGAATGGCGGTCAGCATCCCGTTCCAATCGACGAGCGCAGATACCGGGCCAAAACCCTCCATGGATTTCATATTCGTATTCAAGATAAACCCGGAGGCGCAAATCACCTCGGGGACTTTGCTTGAATGCAGCGATGCAGCCTGCGCGAACGCTGAGTCACTTAAACAACTTGGGCCTCAGCATTTCGATTGCTCCAACTCCACCTGTTCTTCCATGGCGTACAGTTATAGCCAATATCAACGCTTGATCCTGGACTTCTCGGATGGGGTGACCCGCACAAGCAATGTTTTCACAAAATCAAAATTTGCAGCCGAGTACAAAGTCAGCGTTTATTCAGACCACCTGGAAGTGGTGGAACAATCCGGAGGGGCAAGCTGGCCGGTCACCGGCAGTACGATCCTTGACTTATTGATCGCCTTTATTTTTATCTGCCTTAACACTGCAAATTTTGCTATTTTGACCGGGCTGATTATCAAGGGGGGTAGAGCGGGGGAAACTTTCAAATCAATGTCCGGGTGGTACATCGCAGGTTGGACACTGGCGATTCCCTCCGTCCTGATCAGCATAGTCCTGACAAGCGGATTGATCCCAACTTTACTCGTGGAACTCATCTTGGGAGTCGTTTATGCGATTTGGCGCAAACTCCCGAAAGCACTGTTCCTGACCGTGCTTCTGCTTCTAAACCTGATCACGCAACCGGCACTATGGCTGACCGTGAGTGGGTTTAGCGGACGTTATCCCATCTTCGCAGTACTGATTGCGGAAATGGTCGTCTGGCTGGCAGAAGCGGCAGGGATATCCCTTGCCCTGCGGAAGAGAATTGGATTTGGCGAAGCCCTATTGGTGAGCCTGGTCTTGAACGCAGCCAGCTTTGGAATTGGTTTATTGCTTCCCTTGTGAGACCATGGCATTCGCCCGGCAAATCCAGGTACCCAAGCATACTATATAGAAAAAGTAAAGTAGCTCCGGTACATTAACAGACAAATATCCAAGAGAACCCTGTTGGGCACAGAGTTTGGCAGGAAATATGGGGTCAGCCTGCAGCGACCACTTTGAAAACGGCGATGATGATTGACCGCCAGGCAATGCCCAGCCGGAATTCTTGGGATCAACCTAGTGCATCCGAGGTCAACGCCTCAACATACTTAATTCGATCTCACCAAGCGGCAGGGGCAGCCAAGCTTAAAAACGAGGTCGCTAAGCGCCTCAAGGTGCTATACGGTGTCCCCTGGTGGCCAGAGAAAGGCAATCAGACAAAGAGATCAGTTCAGCAGGTGACGGAATGGCCAGAGGCAATGCTCAGATGGACTGGGCGAAGGATGAGTTGTAAAAGGTCTGGTTTTGAATGAGGGCCCATAAGATATGCAAGAGCTTGTTCATGAGAACGCCCAGGGCTTGCATCTTGGTGAGCGGGTTCTTTTGCCTCCTTTGCAAATCGGAATAGAGTTGAGCGAAGTGGGGATCAAACCTAACCATGCGCAGACAAGCGAAGTAGAGCAGAGTACGCAGACGGGCGCGACCGTGATGCGACATAGTGGTCTGACTTCGCTGCTTCTTTCCAGAGGTATTGGGGGCGGGTTGGATCCCGGCCAGCTTGACCCATTGAGCGACTGTCCGGTAGCGCCTGGGATCGCCTACTTCCGCTAGAAAGAGGGCGACGGAAACTTCCTTCAAGGATTTTACCGAAAGCAGGTAATGAGCCTCGGGGAGGGTGACCAAACAGGCGGCCATGGCATTGTTCACCTGCTGTAACTGTGCCTGCAAGGTGTGCAGATGGGAAAAATGTAGTTGGAGAGCCAGTTGGATCGCCTGGGTCCCTTCGGTGAGCCCAATCGAAGTGGCTGCCAGCTGGTAGGCTCGCCGCACTCTCGAGATTCCAAACCTTTTCCCCAAGTAAGCCATCCGTACCTTGGCAACGAACTCTTCTTCGGTCATCTGGCGAATGGTGGCTGCACACGCACAGCTCACTAAGAGGCCCCGGTTTGTTGCACCACCCAGGTCCTTGAATATCTGGGTTAATTCGGGGAAGGCCTGCCCGGCCAATCCCCACACAATTTGCTCCTCGCGTCGAATGGCTTGGACCAACTGATTATGTAGAGAAGCGTACTGGCGCAATTCCTCATACGCACCTTTCTGCAGGCGGGTCTCTGTGTAGTGACCCGTCCGGGAAAGCTCAGCAATCTGCCCCGCATCCCGCGGATCATCCTTCGAGGGGTCGAGCTGATCCCCTTCACGATGTTTCTTGACCGTGTAGGCGTTCACCAGATGATACGGGATATTCTTCTCTTCCAATTCCCTAGCCAGCAGCTTCCAGAAGTAGTTGGTCGGTTCCATGGCCACCGCGATCCCAGAAGCATCATGCTTCTGGCGCACTCCTTCCAATCTCCGCAGGAAGTAGTCATAGCCTCCCCGATTTTGTGGGAAGCTGAAACGGTCCAGTTGTTCGGCCTTTTCGTTGATCACGACCACCATGTTCTTCTCCAACGCCAGGTCAACACCCACATGTAGGGTCCCTGGTTGGACTTGCCTTAATTGTTTGGATATGTTAGATTGTGCCATGAGGTATCCTCCTAAGTACGAATTGATCCATGAACGGTTCATGTACACAGAGGGTACCTCAAACTTATTTCCTTATACTAGGGTGCTATAATGATTAAACTCTGGTTGATAAATTATCGAAAAAATTATTCTAAAGGAGGGAACCTTGCCACCCGTAAATTACAAGTATGAAAAGCGTCAAAAAGAGCTTGACAAGAAGAAGAAGAAAGCGGAAAAAAACCGGCAGAAAGAAATCAAGAAGATTATTAAACCAGGAGAGAATGTAATTCCCAGTTCCGAAAAGTAATTATTCGGGTATTGAAAATGGGATCAATTAAGGTTGACGGTCTTCGCAGCCAGGTGATCCCGTTTTTCTGTAATTCAATCACGGATGTGCACTTTACCCTGAGGGGTTTCTAAATAATAGAAGCGGGAGCAAAAGCGTATCATTATGCTTCCTTTGCACCAGGTCGAATTGTTTCTCCAGCACACGCCGCTTCCCCTGCAGGAAATCGTGCTGGAATTAAGAAATATCATCGCCTGCGTTGCTCCAGACGCGGCCGAAGTGGTGCGGTGGGGAGGGCTAAGTTATTTTCACGAGGGAGCCGGGGGGATAGTGAGTGCAGGCATCTGTCAAATCGGGATCCATGAAGACCATGTAAGACTGGAAATAATCCACGGTGTTTTTATTGCCGATCCAGACCACCTCCTGACCGGGGAACAAAAATATAAAAGATTTGTGAAGATCGGATCGTATGACACGGCTCCGTGGGAAAATCTGAAGGGTTTGATCACCCGGGCGGCAAAATTCGACCCAAGATCTACACTGCAATAGCTCTTATATTGGATAACAAAAAATCCTGAAATCTGAATTTCAGGATTTTTTGGTTGGCAATCAGTTCGATCAGGCAGTGATCAAAGTCACGTTGCTGGCTTGGGGACCCTTGGGACCCTGTTCCACTGTGAATTCGACCTTCTGGCCTTCTTCGAGGTTCTTGAAGCCTTCGCCTTGAATTGCGGAGAAGTGGACGAAGACGTCCGGGCCGCCTTCGCGGGTGATAAAACCATAGCCCTTGCTTCCGTTGAACCATTTTACTGTGCCGATAATACGGTCTGACATTGCTTGCCTCCTTAGGCAAAAAGAAAATTGGCGGACCCGGTTTTTTCGCCATCAGAGCTAAAACAAAAGACTCCCGGATTTGAACCCGTGAGCCTTTGTGGTTGCATTCCCAAAGCGAACTTACTGGTATCCTTAGTTGCCAAATATACCACGAGGGAGACAACTAGTCAATGAGAATATGAACTGGATTTATTCCACCGTAACACTTTTTGCCAGGTTTCTCGGCTGGTCCACATCGAGACCGCGGATGACGGCAATATGATAGGCGAGCAATTGCAGAGGGATAACCGTCACCACGGGAGAAAGCATCCAGGGACATTCAGGGATCCAAAGTACGTGATCTGCCAGGGAGGAGACCAATTCGTCGCCCTCGGTAGCGACTGCGATCACGGTTCCGCCACGGGCTTTGGCCTGTTGAATCTGGCTGATCATCTTATCGTGCCAGGGGTCCTGGGGTGCAATGCAGACCACCGGCATATTTTCATCTATCAAGGCAATCGGACCGTGTTTCATTTCCCCTGCGGGGTAGCCCTCGGCATGGACATAGGAAATCTCTTTCAGTTTCAGGGCACCCTCATAAGCCACGGGCATATTAATTCCGCGTCCCAGGTAGAGGCAATCGCGCACATCTTTAAGCGCCCAGGCAATCTTTCGCACCTCCTCTTCGCGGGCAAGCGCACGTCCGACCACATCGGGAATGAGGCGCAGATCTGCTACGAGATAGCGGCGGGTTTCCTCATCGATGGAACCGCGCAAATCTGCCAGTAAAATTGCCAGCATATATTGGTCCACCAGGGGGGCTGTAAAGGCTTTGGTGGAGGCCACGCCGATCTCCGGCCCGGTTTGCATTGATATGGCACCGTCTGATACGCGCATTGCCTGCGAGCCGACTGCATTGACGATACTCCACAGTGTGGCTCCCTTGCGTCGCCCCTCTTCCATGGCAGCCAGGGTGTCAGCGGTTTCGCCTGACTGGCTGATGGCAAGAACAACGTCATGGGCCCCAATGATTGGATCACTGTAACGAAACTCGGAGGCGATCTCCATCTGGCAGGGGATGCGGGTGATCTTCTCGATGAGCTGCCTGCCGACCATGCCGGCATATGCTGCAGTCCCGCAGGCGGTGATGGTGATCTTTTGAATATCGCCAGCCAATTTGGGTGTCAAGTGTAATTCAGGCAGGGAGATTCTCCCTTCCGTAAAATCCACCCGCCCAGCAAGCGTCTCAGTGAGGGAGCGGACCTGTTCGTGGATCTCTTTTTGCATGAAGTGGCGGTACTCGCCTTTTTCGGCTGCAGCAGCATCCCAGGAGATCAGATTCACTTTGAGGGTTACCTGTGTGCCTTCCAATGTTTCCACCCGTACGTCAGCCCTGCTCACCACTGCCATCTGTCGCGATTCGAGGAATATGACCTGGCGGGTATGATCGAGGATCGCTGGGATATCAGAAGCGATATAGTTTTCTCCTTCCCCCAGGCCGATAACTACGCCACCAGCATTACCGATCCGTGCGCAGACGATCTTATCCGGCTCGTCGCAGGATAACAAGACGATGGCATGTGCGCCGGCGATCTCAAGGAAGGTCTTCCGCGCAGCTTCCACCAGGCTGCAACCGGAAGCAAGGTGATGTTCGACAAGGTGGACGATGACTTCAGTGTCGGTATCGGAATTGAACTCCACCCCTTCAGAGGCCAAATCGTCCCGCAGCTCAAGAAAGTTTTCGACAATCCCGTTATGAACGACCACCACTCGTCCGGTAGCCCCCAGGTGGGGATGAGCGTTTCGGGCTGAGGGGGCGCCGTGGGTGGCCCAGCGCGTATGTCCGACCCCGGGAGAGCCGTGCAGGGGAGAATCGTTCACCAGCTCGGTCAGGCGCGCGAGCTTGCCTGCGTCGCGACGGATTTCAATCCTGCCGTCTTGAATTACCGCCAGACCGGCGGAGTCGTAGCCGCGGTATTCCAGCCTTTTAAGCCCGTCCAATACGATCGGCGTTGCATCCCGCGGACCTATATAACCGACAATTCCACACATGGGATCCCTCCGATAAAGAAATTCATTGCGGCAAATGCCAGTCCAGCTTTCTACCTGACAAAGCAAAACCGTTGAAACGAAACAGCCTTCTTGTTGGAAGACGATCTCTCCGGAAATGCCTTGTTCCCCCGAAATAGGGGACCACGCCGCAACGGCCTGTTATTGCCACTTCCCGCGTTTTGTCTTGCCGGTTACCCGGCAAGTATTGTGGTCGGGATTGGTTCGGAGGGAAAGGAGTCGGGGTTGTGGCTATCCCGGAGGGCATCCGCTGATCTTTCGATTTTTTCCCGGCTGACATTGCCAGGATTAGTTCCACCTTGCGGTAGAGAACCCTCTTCCTCGTCATCCCGGGACAATGCTTTGTTTCTAAGAACTTCCCGGGACCATGCGCTACCCTTCCCACATCCTAAAAACCATCGATTATTGGTATTTTTGAAAATTATACTCCGAATTAAAAACCGGCTGGCAATATGCCAGCCGGTCGGAGAAGCATAAATTACTTTACCATATCAAGCGCCGGCGGAACCGTAACCTCGCCATTATCTGCACCATTATAAAAGACATTCGTGGCGGCGGTCCCGGTTAAAGTGACATCGAACCCAATGATCGCGCTGTGGTAGCCATAGTTGGAATTGGTTCCATTGACCTCGATCAGTGAAGCTGGTGCCATAATGGTTCCGGTGTATCCAGAGTCACTATTTCCGTTCAGGGTTACCTTGTTGGTGTTGGTCATGGGCAAGTAAATCAGGAAGCCCCACCAGGATTCGTATTCTGGGGGTGATACGAGCGGATCATTGGGGGAAGGCGCTTTCGGGCAGGTTGTATGCATTGCACAAAGGTTCACTGTGGCACCACCATTCACGGTAAGTTTTCCATCGATTATGTAAAGCAAGACTCCATACCCGGTAATTACGTCACCTGAATTGAAATTTATATTGCCGTGAACACAGTAGATGCCAGGTTCCAAGTTAATAGTTCCGCCAAATGCATGTCCATCGATGTTGCCTGGAGTAATGTTGTTACCTCCAATACTTGAATCAACAGTACAGGTTGGCAAGGGTGGGAGATTACTGGCTGGAGGGGGGTACACAAGAGGTTTACCGCAATTTTGCGTGACATCTGCGATTACGTTGTTAGGGTCGTAATTAGCATCTCCATTCACGCAGATGCCGCCTGCTGTTACAGTGGTGATACTGCTGCCATGCTGTTTAAAAGCCATCGCATTAGAAGTACAGTCAGAGTTGACGAAAATCCCACCACCTTGAACTACAGTATCCGCAGTGCCGCCATCATCGAAAGCTGGGCAGCCGTGAGGGTCCCAGGCCTGGATGCCCCAGGGACCGCCGGGTGTTCCAGAAACGGGAGGCTTGGCCCGTGCGATTGCTTGAACACAGTTAAACATTTGAGGGATGCCAATGACGGACCCAAAAAATGTATCCACATGGGTATGTAAAACAACCTGGAAATAATAATGGATATTGTCATCCGAATTCAATAGAGTAATCGTTGGTGTAATCCCATTGCAACCGGGTCCAGGCGGGTTATTGATTACCCATCCGTCGTTTATCGGGTGATTTAAACCGATTAGATTCGCCGCAGCCGTATTGACATTCTGATTCGATACGCTCGCCAGCGCGCCTGCCATTGCAGCGTTATCGGCCGCGCTCTGAGCTTTACGCCGATCGGCAAAGGCATTGCCACCGTCAATCGCCAGGGCGGTGATCCCGACCAATCCGATAATTGCAAAGGCGATCAGGACGATCGCCTGGCCTCTCTCCGAATTGATAATTCTCATGTGTACCTCCGCATTTCAAACCAAATCTAAAAATTTCAATACCATGGAAATTAAGGGGCAGGACAAGCCGGCTTTAAAATCGTGCTCGTGGCAGAGGCCTTGATTTGAATGGTAGGTCCTGTGACCAGGTTGATTAATGCCATCGAGACAGGATAATCATAGGTGATCGTGACGGTAAGCAATTTACCCTGGCAAATGGGATCAGCAATCGGGAGAACTCGTACATCAACTGTTGACAGGTCTTGAAGGTTGACCGGGCTTCTGGAAGAATTACGGACTCGGGTGACGATACCGGCTTCATTCAATTGCTCACCTGGGTCGAAGATCCCGTTATTATTTGTATCGATTACTGAAGCAATGGAACCATACAGGGCACCTTCCTGGGCGGCATCCCGGATGGCCACGAAGGAAAAGAAACCCAGGCCAAAATCGACTGCACCGGAAACCAACAATAATATTACCATTAGAGTAATGGCAAATTCAACCAGACTTTGTCCAGAATGTCTCTCTCGGTAATTAATTTTGTTTTTATGCATAGTAATAATTAATGTACATACCAGGAACCAGTGGTCAGTATCGGGCAATTGCCCTCGACGAAGTAAAGTGTAGCATTAAAATTTTTATGAAAGATGGTATCCGGAGCAGGGAATGAGAATACAAAGGAATGTTGTCCAGGGGTTAATGTTCTTCCATTACCTAAAATGGACATTGTGGTTGGGGTCCTATTACCGCTCCATAAGATGACGGAATCAAGGTCAGTCCTTTGCATATTTCCGCCGTCCCAAAAAACCACAAGTCGATCAATAGTCGGGGAACTTGTTGATGTATTATTAATCGTCCAAGTGACCGTTTTTGGACCGTTGTCATAAACTAACGAAACATTAGAGAATGTACAGAGGGGAGCGGGGGGTGTAGATTGCACAACTAAATCCTTAGCAGTCCAATCTGCTGAAACTGATCCATTAATTGTGGTCCCAGAAACTGTACCCGTTGGATTTTGATAGGTACCCACTGTTGTAGAAGTAACTGGTATCGTTACAGTACAGGTGGTAAACAAACCCGCGATCAGACTTCCGCCAGATAGTTTAAATCCATTTCCAATTTTGGCTACCGTTCCACCACATTGGGAAACCACAGGTGTTCCAACTATTGTCACCCCGGATGGAAGTGAATCTGTAAAGGAGATTCCTGATATTGGGACAGTAATACTTAGATTGGTGATGAAGAAAGTAATCGTACTCGTCTGTCCCACTCCGATAGTATAAGGAGTAAATGATTTGCTGACCGTCATGGCAGGCGCGGGCGGTTGTATCGTAAGAGTATCTGAAGCGGGCGCTCCACTGCCGCCATTGGTTGAATTTACTTCGACACTATTAAGAAATGTCCCGGTTGTTCCGGTTACATTTACTTGGACAACACAGGAAGTGTTTTTTCCAACCGTTCCGTTAGAAAGAGATATAGAACTCGACGTGGTTAATATTGTCCCCCCACAGGTTGAAGAAAGCGCAGGAACAGATGCAAGAGTCATCGATCCAGAAGGTGCTCCAGCGGGAAAATTGTCTGTGAAACCGACACCGGTTAAGGCATCATGCTGATTGGGATTGGTAATCGTGATACTCAGGGTAGAGGTTGCGCCGGACAGGATGGAGCCAGGTAAAAATTGCTTTAATGCGACAGGCGGTGAAACAACAACAGCATTTCCAACTTGAAGGGAGGCAGAGGCAATATTACCAGTGCCACCGTTCGTTGAAGTCACTGTTGTGGAGTTCGCATAAGTGCCGGCCATAGGTACCGTAACTACCACCGTGACCGAGCAGATGGCCCCTGGGCCAAGGGACCCGTTCGATAAACTTACTGAAGCAGAGCCGGCTGAACCGGTAATTATGCCATTGCATTGGGAAGGATCAGGATTGGTCGCCAGTATCATCCCGACTGGGAATGTATCCGTAAAGGCTACCCCGGTTAAATTAGTGCTGGGATTCGGATTTGTGATTGAGAAATAGAGAGTAGTCGAGGCTCCAACATGGATCGGGTTTGTAAGGAAGATCTTACTTATGACTGGAGGATTGGGGTTTGGATTGGGTGGTTGTGGAGGATGAGAATTATCTGCCACATCCACGCTACCGATTATCGTACGATAGCTGCTGGACGTAATCGTAAATGGCTGCAATGGGACGATCGGCACAATTGGCGTCCATTGAGCCGAGACCGAAACTTTGATCGCACCGCCGGTATTAATATCTACCATTGTTGAAGAGCAACTCAGGATGGTAAAGTTCGGGTCTGGTTCCATTACGGGATCATATGCAATTTGAATGCCGCTGATTACTCCCATAAAGTCCACGTTATGCGCGGCAGCCTGGATCCCTGGGCAGTCTTTGTACTGCGGCGCTCCATTGGTCAGGCCGTTCGCAGACCCATAGCGGGCTGCCTGGCGGGCGGCGGTAACTACAGTGCTGTATGTGAATACCAAACGGCCCACTTCTAGGGTCCCATACAGGACCAACAGCAGAATTGGCAGCACAAGGGCAAATTCCACCAGGCCCTGACTTTTAGATTGGGATTTTATAAAAAATTTATGGAAGGTCATTACATTCTCCGCATACCGACCTGAAAAGATTATACAACAATTTTGACCTTAAACCATAATAGGCACTCTATATCTGAGCACCGGTACAATATTAATTAATAGCAGACGCATCGATCTGCCAGCTACATGACGATAAAAAGGTGAAAGGGTTACATTCTTGCTCATGAATTTCCCTTATTAATCAACATTTTCTTCTGGAATATTTACCCAGGCTAATGGACTATTCAGAAAAGGAAGTAGATGGCACTGAGGATTAAAAAAGGCGCATACGGGATGGCAGTAAAGGCTTTGTATTTTTTTGCGACCAGCATCCCGATGATAAAGACCACCCCAACCAATCCGCCAGCCAAAACTGCATACAACAGGCAGGCTAAAATGGCACGCCAGCCGAGCAGCAGCCCCAGGATTCCAGACAAGTTCACATCTCCAAATCCAAGCGCCACTTCGTCTGCCGGCAGCCCGCGCTTTTTCGACATGTATTTAACAAATAGTTCGCCGAGAAAATAGAAAATCAGCATCGTACCAAAGCCGACGGCACCCCCTAAAAGGGTGGACGTAATCCCATTGGTGATGGATTTTCCACCCCGCAGGAAAATGCCAATCCCCAGCCCCAAAACCGCTCCGACGATGCTGACCGAATGCAGGATCACTCGATGCTCAATGTCGATCACGAAAACGACCGCCAGGTAGTCCAGTAAAACCCAGGCAAGAGCGAAGGGGAGAATCTGACCTGGGATCGCCCAGATCAAAACGATTGCTGCTGTCATTACTATCTGGATGATGAATACCCGGGCAATGCGGCGTTTTCCGCAGTTCGTGCATTTTCGGAACAGGAAATAATCGTTCCATTTATACTGAGTTTGACAGGAGGGGCATACCGGATGGCTAATTTTCCGTGTCACAGGCAGGACATCCGCAAAGTAATTGACCAGCCAGCCGGAAAGCCAACCAAGAATCAAGGGAATGACAACAAGGAAACTCATATCATCATTATAGTCGGAATCAAACTGCGTACCTTTACAAAAATATTAGCCGGGAAATTTACATGCTTCAGCAATTTCCAGCTACTTGGCGGAAGCGCAAATATCCCTTACAATCCTGGTGCGCGTATATTTGCAGGAGGTTCCAGTGGAGAAATTTATAATCGAAGGCGGGAATCCACTAAATGGTGAGATCACCCCGTCGGGCAACAAAAATGCAGCCCTGCCCATCCTGGCTGCCACACTTTTGACGAACGAGCCCGTCATATTGCACAACCTGCCCAATATTCGGGATGTGCGTGACATGTGCCAGCTGGTTGCCAGCCTGGGGGTAAAAATTGAAGACCTGGGGAACAATTCCTGGAAGATCACCGCACAAACCGTTCGACCGGCAGATCTGGACCCGGACTTGTGCGCCCGGATCCGCGCCTCCATCCTCCTGGCGGGACCGATGCTGGCTCGCTCTTGTGAAGTACACCTGCCCCCCCCGGGTGGAGACGTCATCGGGCGCAGGCGTCTAGATACGCATCTCCTGGCGCTAAAAGCGCTGGGGGCGAACATCCACTACAAACGGGCATTCGATTTCAAGGCCAAAAGCCTGAGAGGTGCCAATATCCTGCTTGACGAAGCTTCAGTGACCGCCACGGAAAATGTTGTCATGGCGGCTGTCACAGCCAAGGGGACGACTGTGATCCGCAACGCAGCCTCCGAACCACACGTCCAGGAACTTTGTCAAATGTTGAACATCCTGGGAGCTGATATTACCGGCATCGGGTCAAACATGGTGACCATTATTGGGGTGGAGACCTTGCACGGAGGTGAGTTTACCATCGGTCCTGATTATCTCGAGGTCATCAGTTTCATCGGTGCAGCAGTTGTCACCCATGGTGAATTGAAAATCCGTAAAGCCGGTTCGCAGTACCTGGATATGATCCGCATGGTGTTCCGCCGGCTGGGTGCGGATTGGAGCCTGGATGGTGAAGATATTTTTGTTCCGGCAAAACAACGTCTCAAGATCGAAACGGACCTGGGAGGCGCGATCCCTGAAATCAAAACCAATATATGGCCAGCGTTTCCCACGGACTTGATGAGCATCGCCATCGTTCTGGCAACCCAATCACGCGGCAACGTCCTGTTCCACAACTGGATGTTCGAGGGGCGGATGTATTTCACCGACAAGCTCAAGGGGATGGGCGCCCAAATTATCCTGTGCGACCCGCACCGATGCATAGTAAATGGCCCGACGCGGCTCTATGGAGAAAAGCTCGAAAGCCCGGATATCCGGGCTGGAATGGCGATGCTCCTGGCTGCCCTGGCTGCCGAAGGAAAATCCACAATCCGGAACGTCGGTCAGATCGACCGGGGCTACGAACGGGTTGACGAGAAATTGCGTTCGTTGGGTGCAAAAATTGAAAGAGCGACAGAGAACTAATCTCGATAGTATTAAACGGTGGAAAATTAAATAATCAAAGAGATGCAAGGTCGATACGCTGCATCTCTTTGATTATTAATTGGTGCTGTCAATTATTTATTGAACTTTTGGCTGCGCCGTTACTTCCATGAACTGGGTGACGGCTTCGCGCAGCATTTTCTCGGGCAATGCACCCACCTGGCGGTGAATGATCTTGCCTCCGAAAACGAACAGCATGGTCGGAATACCCTGAACACCAAACTGGGTGGCCCATTGCGGATTCTCGTCTGTATTGACCTTGGCAACGATCAGCTTATCGCCAAGTTCCTGTGAAATTTTCCGCAGCATCGGGTCGACCATTTTGCACGGGCCGCACCAGGGAGCCCAAAAATCCACAATCACAGGAATGGGATTCTGCATGACAGCTTTTTCAAAGTTGGCATCGGTTACATGAATTGGTTCGCTCATTTTTCCTCTATTATTTTAACGGTCTCATCGGGCATTAGAATTTGATATTCGGAGGTAATCTCTGCCGATTTTCCAAGCATAATTCCGACCGAACAATATTTATCAATCGATAAATTTATGGCTTGTTCCACGTCCTTGGGTTTGATGCCGCTGCCCCAGATCAAGTAACTAATATGAATATTAGTCCAGATCTTGGGATAGTCGAGCGCGCGTTTTCCCGATACCCGTATCTGAAAATCCGTGAGATCGGCGTGCTTCTTTTTTAGGATCGAGAGAATGTCATCGCCCGTGCACCCGGCGATGGCAACCAACAGCAATTGCATTGGTCCCACCCCCGGCTTCTCTTTAAAATTACCCATTTGAACAGTTCCGCCGGCTGCGTTGTGGGCAAGAAAAGACATTTCGCCCTGCCAGGTTGCGGTGATTTCGGTCAAACCTTCGCTCATAATTCCTCTGACCCGATGATTTATAAAAGTATATCATAATTCATTTTAAGAGCTAATTTGATAAAAATGCGTCAATCAACAACGACGAAAACCATCGGGCGGGTAAAAAGTGCTGAATATTAATGATCATCAGACTATATATTTGATGCTAAGCAGCGGAAAAAGATACCTGTTCACGTGCAGAATTTATTGGGAGTTTTTCGCTAGATATTCGTGCCCCTTGCTCTTGATGTATAATCTGCCCGATATGCCTGACCTATTCTCACGTTGGAAAAATGGACTCTCGCGCAGCAGTAAAGCTGCGTTTGGACGACTTTCGAGCTTGTTTGGGGCGACAGAAATCACCGATGAAACCTGGGAGGAATTGGAGAGTCTGCTTATTCAAGCCGACCTGGGAATGGAAACCACCGGGGCGGTACTTGAGTCGCTGCGCAGCGTCGTGCGATCCAGAGGCTTAACTCGTTCAACTGAACTGCAATCGGTTCTGGAAGAAAACCTGCGCTCCCAGCTGGATACCCCTCCTCAGCTTGAGTTTTCATCCAAGCCCTCAATCATCCTCCTGGTAGGGGTAAATGGCTCAGGGAAAACAACCACGGCAGCCAAGCTGGGAAAGCGATTTGTTAATGATGGAAACCGCGTCTTGTTGGTGGCCGCAGATACATTCCGGGCCGCTGCCACAGACCAGCTGCAGGTTTGGGCAGATCGACTCAGCCTCCCCATCGTCGCCGGGCAGATGGGTTCAGACCCGGGGGCGGTTGTTTTTGACGGGATTCAATCCGCTGTCTCAAAAGGCTTCGACCTGGTGCTGGTTGATACAGCCGGTCGATTGCATACCCGTTATAATCTAATGGAAGAACTCAAGAAGGTGAACCGGGTCGCAGGAAAAGCACTCCCGGGGGCGCCGCACGCGGTCTGGTTGGTGCTGGATGCGACCACTGGTCAAAATGCCCTGGTGCAGGCGCGTGCATTCAAGGAGGCCGTGAACGTGACCGGGATTATCCTGGCAAAATTGGATTCGTCCGCCCGCGGTGGTATGGTATTTGCAATCCAGCATGAACTTGGCTTGCCGATACTTTTTGCCGGGTTGGGCGAGAAGGCTGAAGATCTGGTACGCTTTGACCCGGATGCATTCGTAAAAGGAATTCTGGCAGAGTAAGCCATGGCTGATACCGGGATGGAATTAATTGAGACTGAAAAGGCTGCCCTGGACCGCTGGGGAAAGGGTGACCCGGACGGTTTCCTGGAAATATGTGCACCGGACGTGGTTTATTTTGATCCGGGGTGCGAGAAACGTGTTGATGGACTGCCAGCCCTGGCCGCACTATACAATTCGTTCCGCGGCAAGGTCCACTTCGACCGCTACGAGTTAATCAATCCAAATGTGCAAATATCTGGCGATCTGGCGGTAATGTCTTTTAATTTCATTTCTTACACAGGGAAACAACCCTTGCGCTGGAATTGCACGGAAGCCTACCGGCGGGAACCCGACGGCCAGTGGCGGATCATACAAACACATTGGTCATATACCAATGGTTTCAAATATCATAAAGGGTAGGAGGGATTTGCAAATGCAAGATTTCCTGGATCGTTTACAGACGGTGGGGGATATTCTCCGGCAATTAATGGTGCGTCTTTGACTTACCTGCAAAAGAAACTCAATTAACCGAACTCGAAAAAGAAATCAACTCCCCAACCTTTTGGGATGATCCCACCCATGCCCAGCAGGTAAGCAAAACAGCCGCCGGCCTGCGTGAGCAGGTGGAAGATTGGCATCATTTCGAACAGCGTATAAAGGATGCTGAAGAACTGGCGGGGATGGACGATGATACCATGCAAGCTGATTTGGAATCAGAGATTTCAAACCTGGAAACAGAATTGGAGAAACGTTCCTTTACGGCGATGTTGTCAGGCCCTTACGATTCCGATGATGCTCTGCTCGCTATCCATGCCGGCGCAGGCGGTACCGATTCTCAGGATTGGGCTGCCATGCTCATGCGCATGTACCTGCGCTGGGCGGAAAAAAACGGTTATAAGACAGAAGTTCTGGATTCAAGTGAAGGTGAAGAAGCGGGAATTAAATCTGCAACGATCAGCGTCAGCGGGAAATATGCGTATGGGTATTTACGCTCCGAAAAAGGTGTGCACCGCCTGGTAAGGCTTTCGCCGTTCGATGCGGCGCACCGCAGGCACACCTCTTTTACTCTGGTGGAGGTATTACCTCAGGTGGCATTCGACAGCCCTGAGGTCCAGATAGACCCGGCGGATTTAAGAATAGACGTCTTCCGATCTTCCGGAGCGGGCGGACAAAATGTCCAAAAGAATGCCACTGCCATTCGCATCACCCATATTCCCAGCGGGATCGTGGTTACCTGCCAGAATGAGAGGTCTCAATCGCAGAATCGGGAATTTGCGATGCGCATCCTGCGGTCTAGGCTGCTGGAAATTAAAAAGGCTGAAAAGGATGAGGAGATTGCGGTTTTACGTGGCGAGTACACCAAGGCGGAGTGGGGTAGTCAGATTCGTTCCTACGTGATCCATCCTTATCAAATGGTCAAGGATCATCGGACGGAACATGAAACCGGCAACACGCAAGCGGTTCTGGACGGCGACCTGGAAGAATTCATGGAAGCGTATTTGAAAAAAGAGGGGCAATCTAATAATCGGGCTTGACGCTCATAGGCATCGCCGATATAATCAGCCCGCTTAACCGGAATCATTTAAAGGAGTAAGGAATGCCCCCACAACCCAAACGTAAACTTTCCAAAGGCCGCCGAGACCGACGACGTGCTCATGACGCCCTCGAAGTCGCGAATCTTGTCGCCTGTTCCAACTGTGGAACGATGATATTGCCTCACATTGTCTGCCCGAATTGCGGTTTTTATAAAGGCCGTGAAATAATTGAAATAAAGAAAGACGCAAAGAAGAAATAAATAAAGCGCTCCTGAATAAACGGGCCGTGAAACCCACGACCCGTTTATTTATTTCCTTCCCAATTTATAACGCTTGATCCCCCATTCCGCAGGCCAACTAAATTATAATAGGTTCATTGGGAAAAGTTCTTTCCAGTCGATTATTTTGGTCATAATTTTCGAATAATTCCAGGAGATTCTCATGAGTCTGAGTCAAGTCGCGAGTTCGATCCCAGCCTCACCGACGATTGCATTAAATGAAGAAGCACGGCTGTTGCGGGAAAAAGGGGAACCGGTGATCCATTTGGGGATAGGCGAACCAAAAAACAAAACCCCAATCACCGCCATCCTCAGCTCGGCAGCCAAACTAAGCAGCGGGGATGTGAAATATGTACCCACAGATGGCACTCCCTCACTTAAGAAAGCAATCGTACGTTACAGCGAGGAGAATTATGACCGTGTAGTGGCTCCCCAGAATATCATAGTCTCCGATGGGGCCAAACAATCCTTGTTTAATATCCTCTTCTCTTTATGCAACCCCCAGGATGAAGTGATCGTGCTCGCGCCATACTGGGTGAGTTACCCGGAAATGATCAAAATGATCGGCGCTGTTCCGGTGATAGTGACACCCGAGGATGGAACCTTTGTGCCGCGTTTCGATGAGATCGAACGGGTCGTCGGGTCTTACACCAAAGCGATCATTGTCAACAGCCCCAATAACCCATCCGGGATGATTTATCCTGAGGAGTTGGTCGCTAAAATTGTGGACCTTTGCGAGAGCAAAGGCATTTACATGATTTGCGACGACATTTACCACAAACTGGTGTTCGATGGCAAAGTGGCGGTCCCCGCCTGCAAATATACACACAAGGACGTGGAAAATTCGAAGATCATCCTGGTAAACGGTGTTGCCAAACTATATGGAATGACCGGATTTCGTGTGGGCTGGGTGATCGCGCCCCAGAAACTCGTCGAGATCATGACCAATGTCCAATCGCAAACAACCACTTGCGTGTCCCCGGTAATGCAGGCAGCCGCTGAAGGCGCTTTGACCGGGATGCAAAGTGTTGTCGAGAGCCTGCGCCTTTCAATACAAAATAACCGGGACGTTTTGATGCAGGAAATACATGCTTTCACGGATGTAATCTGCACCAAACCCCAGGGCACATTTTATGCACTGCCTGATTTCAAAGCCTATTGCCGGACCAGCGTTGCCAGGAATTCAGTGGAACTTTGCCAGTTCCTGCTCAAGAAGGCGCTGGTCGTGACGGTACCAGGAAAAGAATTCGGGATGGAAAACCATCTGCGCCTGAGTTACGCCGGGACTGTAAAGGAACTGACCGAAGGAATTGAGCGCATGAAATGGGCGCTGGATCCTAATGCCCCCAGTGATATTTATATCGGCGATCGAAAACTGATCAGGGACTGGCTGTAACGATCAAGTTCCGGTCCCTTGTTTTGGGAGAGGATGCTGGAGAGTGAGGAATGAATAACCTGTTAAATATCAAGACCCCTGCCGAAGGACAAGCTGCGGCGATGCGCGCCGATTACGGTTTGGAATCCCTCGGCTTGAGCAACCTGCATAAAGTTTATTGGAACTTACCTTCCGAGGCTTTGTATGAAGAAGTGATCTTCCGCGGGGAAGCGGTCATCTCTCATCAGGGGCCAATCGTAGTTAATACCGGCAAACACACCGCCCGCGCCGCCAGCGATAAATTTGTCGTTCGTGAAGCAACGACAGAGGATAATATCTGGTGGGGACAATATAACCGGCCATTCAGCCCGGAAAAATTCGACGAACTGTTCGCCCGCCTGCAAGGATATTTGCAGGGGAGGGATATCTTTGTCCAGGATTGTTACGGCGGCTCCGATCCCGATTACCGATTACCGGTGCGTATCATCACGGAAGCAGCCTGGCACAGCCTGTTCGCCCGCAACATGTTCATCAAACCGGTAACTGCTGAAGAATACCGCCGTTTTTCACCCGAGTTTACGGTCATTGCTGCACCTGGCTTTAAGTCATTTCCTCAGATCGACCAGACGCCTACCGAAACATTCATCGTTATTAATTTTGCCCAAAAGCTTTGCATCATCGGGAATACGGGCTATGGCGGTGAAATCAAAAAATCCGTATTTACCCTCCTTAACTATCTTCTGCCATTACGGGATGGGGTAATGACCATGCATTGCTCTGCCAATATCGGGAAGAGCGGGGATGTGGCGCTGTTCTTTGGACTTTCCGGGACGGGGAAAACAACCCTTTCAGCCGACCCCAACCGTGGCCTGATCGGCGATGACGAACACGGGTGGTCTGACAATGGAGTCTTTAATTTCGAGGACGGTTGTTATGCGAAGGTCATTGAACTTTCACCGACTGCGGAACCCCAAATTTATGCCTGTACTCACCGGTTTGGGACAGTGCTCGAAAATGTGGTTTACGACCCGGTAACACGCAATATCGACCTGGATGATGACTCGCTAACGGAAAATACAAGAGCAGCTTATCCATTAACATATATCGAGAATGCGGTGCCTGAAAAGCGGGGAGGACACCCAAAAAATATTATATTCCTGACATGCGATGCATCGGGCGTTATGCCGCCCATCGCGCGCCTTACAGTTGAACAAGCCATGTACCATTTTATTTCTGGCTACACTTCGAAGATCGCCGGGACGGAAGTGGGGCTGCGGGATGAACCTGAAATCACTTTTAGCGCCTGTTTCGGGGGACCATTCATGGTCCATAAACCGGCATATTATGCAGAATTACTGAAGCGGAAAATCGAACGTTATGAGGTTAAATGCTGGCTGGTCAATACAGGCTGGGTAGGAGGACCTTATGGAGTAGGCAAACGGATCAGCATCAAACACACCCGCAACCTCCTCAACGCGGTATTAAATGGCGCATTGGAAAATATGGAATTCTACCTCGACCCGGTATTCGGATTCGAGGTTCCCAAAAATTGCCCGGATGTGCCTGAAGATGTAATGTATCCAGCCCGATCCTGGCAAAAAGAAACGGAATACTGGAAGAAGTACAGGCAACTTGCGTCCCGTTTTATTGATAACATGAAAAAATTCGAAACGGACACCCCGAAGGAAGTCATCGGCGCAGGACCCAAAATTTAAATGCAAACCCCCACCTTCTTGCACAAAAGGCGGGGGTTTTTGATTCTAGAAACTCAGCCGAGAACTGGTATTTCTGAAAAGCGAAAGTCGAAAATCGAGGTTAAGGAAGCGAAATGCTGGCCCAAAAGCCGTATTTGCGAGCTCAGGTGATGGAAAAAAGAAGAAACGGACTTGCCTTTGGGGACCATTTGCCCTGTCTGAGAGGCGATCAGGGTCAAATTCGCCACGGTTGCTGCCAGCAGCAGCTGGAAGGTAGTCTTTTTTCGGCCGAAGTAGCGCGCTTGACGGATCCCCAACTGCACCAGTCGTGCCAGGCGGTGCTCGGCGGTTTGCCGGGCTTGCCGATAGGGCAGAAACCCAGGGCTGTGTTGGAAGGCTCGGGCCTGCTGCAACAACTCTTCCTGGGGGTGGAGTTGGACCGTGCGGCCCCGCTGGGCCTTAGCCTGGAAGCACTGCGGACGCAGCGGGCAGGCTGCGCAGGTCTCCGCTGCAAAGAGGAAGGCGGTGCCAGACTGTCTCTTCCGGTTCCGATCCAAGCAGGCGCCCTTGGTTATCAAGGTGTCCGTGGTATGACCCGCCGGGCAGGTGCAGGTCATGGCCTTCAAATCAATGTGGAATTGGCTCTTACTAAATTGGCCCCTCCGGCTGCGATCAGCCAGCTTGGCAATCAGGCTGCGTCCAGCATCGGCGAATTCCTGGCGGGTGTTGCCGTCTCCATAAGCACAGTCACCCACTGTCTCCTCCGCTTCCAGCCCGGTGTTGGCCTCACTGCCCTCTGTCAGCTCCAACGCATGCGTGGCGTCCCAGGCGTTGCCTGGCAAGACCTCCACCTCGGTAATCAACTGGCTGTCGGCGTCCACAGCGATGGCCGCCTTATGCCCGTCGAAGCGCTTGGCGCGGCTCTTACGACCGTGCCGCATCTCGGGGTCGCTTACCGAAACGATCCGGTCTCGGCTAACCCCTTCCTTCAATTTCGCCTGCCCGTCGGCCTGCTCGACATCCTGCTCCAGCAATTGCCCGAGCAGCTCTCCAGCTACGACGATCCGCTTTGCGGCCGGATGCTTCTCGTTCAGGCTTGCCTGCTTCTCCCGCGCCAGCTGCAGCAGACGCCGGGCGTCCGCCACGATCCTTTGCAAGAGAGCGCTGCGTGCCTGCTCGTCATCCCAATCCATGGCAGCCTCCCCCTTGAGGCTCGAACCAAAGTAGCCCTGGAACTCATACGCCTTTACCCAGGCAACCAACTTTTGCCCCTGCGCTGCAGCCAATGCCCGGCACAGTTGCTGAATGCCGTCCCCCAGCAGGTTGTAAGTATCCCGCACCGCTCCTCGACCCAGGATGTAGGTGGTGTCCAGGATCACTTTCATTCGCCGCCCCTTCAAATACCCCGATTGCTTGGCCAGTTCCAGGCTGCGCACGAACACCTCGCGCATCTTCTCCTTGAGAATAAGTTGGGCTCGGAACAACTGCAGGGTGCTCTTGGCGAACGGTCGCTCGTCCACTTCGATCCCCAAGGCCACCTTCCACCGCAGATCATAGTCCGCCCGCGCCTTGGCCTCTTCGTCCGAGACCCCCTCATAGGTCTGCAGCAGCATGGCGTTGGCCAGCAGGCTGGGGGCTACGCTGGGCCGCCCGTTGTCCGGACAGTAGAAGGCAGCGAAGTCCTCGTCTCGAAACAGCCGTCCGCGCTGGCTGGCCAGGAAACCGTAGAAGCTGCCCCGGCCCACAAAGTCCAGGTATTGGTTATCTGCCTCGAACAGGCTGCCTTGCTCAGAATGTTTACCAAGCATGTAGCACTCCTCATTTTGGTTATCGCGGAGTGTAATACCAAACCCCAAAAAACGCGAGCTTTTCGGCCGGGCTTCTAGAGTAGAACACCGAGCTTTATTCTTCGGGACCAACCTGAAATGGATCAAGAGCACTGGAATGAGACGGGAACCCTGTGTGTTTTCTCATTCATTTTGTTCAAGGGTTGGTTCGTCTTCTTCCAACTCTTTCTCCCCGGGTTTAATTTGCCAGGGCTTGAATTGGGCAACAAGCCTGCCAGGAATCCGCCCCTGCATCAGCACTCCCTTCCGGCCATGCTCCAATCGTTCGACCTGGCCGAATTCGTGAAATAATGAAATAAGCTGCCCCTGCTGATATGGCAACCGGACCAGAATGGGAGAAAATGTTTCGTAAAGGGTGCTGCGGAGCATATCGAGCAGATCCTCGATCCCTTCACCGGTCCGGGCTGAAATTGCAACTGCTTGCGGGAATCGTTCAACTGCATTACGTGCTGCAGTCGGATCAGCCAGGCGGTCGATTTTATTCAACACAGTAATTACCGGAACATTTTCAGCTTCGATTTCCTCCAGCGTCTCCTGGACTGCTTCAGCCTGATTCATGGCGTTGGCATGGGAAATGTCCACCACATGTAACAGTAAATCAGCCTCGGCAATTTCCTCCAGCGTTGCGCGAAAGGCAGCTATCAGAGTGGTAGGGAGTTTCTGGATGAAGCCGACGGTATCGGTAAAAAGAGCCTGGTAACCTCCAGAGAGTTCGACGATCCGTGTGGTGGGATCGAGGGTGGCAAATAACTGGTCAGCGACATAAATATCTGATTTTGCCAACCTATTAAGCAGGGTGGATTTTCCAGCATTGGTATAACCAACCAGCGCTACCGATGGGATGCGGGTGCGTTTTCGTTGGACACGATGACGGAGTCTGCGGGCACGAACTTTTTCGAGTTCGTCCTTGAGATGCGAAATCTCGTGCCGGACGGCGCGCCGGTCCACTTCCAACTGGGTTTCACCGGGTCCACGCAGACCCACGCCTCCCACAGAGCCGGATCTTCCACCACCGCCGCCTGCTTGGCGGGCCAAATGGGTCCACTGGCCGGTAAGTCGAGGCAGAAAATATTCGTATTGGGCCAGTTTGACCTGTAATTGACCTTCGCTAGTATGCGCGTGTTGGGCAAAAATGTCCAAAATAACTGCAGTCCGGTCGAGAACCCGAATGTTCTCACCGATATGCTTTTCGAGTTCGCGCTGGTGGCGAGGAGAGAGCTCATTATCGAAAACAACCGCTTGCGCAAGGCTGTCATCAGCGAGGGCTTTCAATTCCTCCACTTTCCCCGAACCGATAAATGTCTCGGGATTGGGACGGTCGATTTTTTGAGTCAATTCGCCGACAATCTCCAAACCAGCAGTGTCGCATAACAAGGCTAGTTCGGCGAGAGAATCTTCAAGTGTTAATATGTGGTTCTGACCATGCACCTCCACGCCGACCAAAAAAGCGCGTTCGCGCGGGGGGGTAGTAGGGGAAGTATTTTTTTTATGCATTCAATAACCCTTTTATTTTTGAGATGTAAGCCAGGCCCAGAGCGTTTCGCCAACGACCTGAAGACTATGGGCTGATACCTTATCCAAGGTATCTGCAGTAGTGTGCCAGTAGGGGTAATCAAAATCGATGATATCCACGGCAGGGATGCTGGCTGCCAGGAAAGGGGAGTGGTCATCAATCATATCGTATTTCGGTGTGGCAATAAAGTATTGGCTAAAACCCAAGGAAGCTGCCTGCTTCCATATTTCTGCGGTCAAATTGGGATCTGAATTGCGCTCTTCGTAGATATTCAGGTTGGCATCACCAACCATATCCACAACAATTGCAGCTCGTGGCTTTGTTGTCAACGATTTCACGTAGGCCTGGGATCCCATGATCCATTGCATATTATCCAAACCGCCATCATCTTCGGCGTCAAAAAAGACCATAGAGATCGGGACACCACTATCAGGCAAGGTGCGCGCCAGTTCGAGCAGGATTGAAACACCTGAAGCTCCGTCATTGGCTCCAGGCACCGGTTGATTGCGTGCAGAACCAATATCCTGGTCCGCCTGCAGCCGGCTATCATAGTGGGCTCCAACGATTATTGGGGAAGCTGCTGTTGAGCGGGAAGCAATAATATTTTGAACTGGAAATCCAAGCCATTCAGTTGCCTGAATTTGGACCGACCAGCCTGCTTTTTCCAATTCCTGTTGAATATAGTCAATTTCCTGTACGTGAGCTGCACTCCCCGGAATGCGCGGGCCAAAAGCAACTTGGGCGGCTACATCTTGATAAGCACGCTGTCCGTTAAAAGGATTGGATGAAATGAAAGAGCGAACTATAAGCCAGCCTGTAAGCACGATAAGAATCGTTCCCATGGTTGCAAAGACTATAACCCGCATTCTGCGCGTAGCCATATTATCCCTGGTTATTTTTCTCCTGATTCTTTCACGGCTTTAAGCAACCAAAACAATATCCCTTAAACTTAGCCCTTATTTTTTATTAGATATGGCTGATTGTACCATTTTGGTTTTGAGGGACGTGATATATAATCATCTATGAGGGAACCATTAATGCCGAAAAGTCAGTTGGATCTACAGCTTAAAAAGGCTGGAAAATTAACCGGAGCTTTTTGGGCGGCGTGGCTGGAGTATTCAAACGAGTGGAAAGTCATTTGTTCATATAAAATAAATCAGAAACATGGTGACTTCCTGACGAAATATATTTTCCAACCGGAGACAATTGAGTGGTTGAATAGAGCGCTTAACGGAAAGGATGTACGCCCCAGGTTTATTTCCGAGGAGACGGGGATACCGGGACAAAAGCTTTTTGTTTTCCCAAACGAAAAGACTAAACGGGCGGTTTTAGTAGCAGCGGAGAGCATATCAAATGCAACCCGTAAATATTGGCAGGAAGTTGCGCTCGAATATTCTGATACCCCAGATAAAGAAAGCTATCCTAAAGAAGCGGGAACACAAGACCGAACCTTGATCCTGATCCATGAAATTGTTGAACGAGTGATCGGCAAGAAGGATATCCGGCAGGTTTCGCAGATTACGGCTGAGTTATTAGCCCGAAAATTTAATAACGAAATTGCCATTGTCTCATTGATCCGAGGTCCGCATAAAGAATTGCAGCTGGCAGGAATAGCAGGGGGAGATGCAAGTGAGGAACAAAGTGGATTGAGTATTTTTAATTCTCCAATGGAAAATGAGATTTCCATGCGGGTGGTTGTAACCGGAAAAAGCGAACTGGTTACCCATCCCGCCAATGACGCTTTAAATCTCCCGGACCACGAGTGGATAGCCGGCTCCGAAATATGTGTTGCATTGAAAGAAGGACAGCAATCGTTTGGCATTATTGAAATAAAAAGCAAGCGGAATAATGCCTTTTCGAAAAATGACCTGCTGGTGCTTGAAAGCCTGGGCGGCATCCTTGCAAGCGTGATTTCAAACATTAGACAATACCAAAAATTACAAATGACCGATAAACAATTGCACGCCACCCAGGAGGAACTCCAGGAGCATATTGCTGCACAGCAGATGGCCGAAAGACGGCTTGTGCAGGCAGCAAAACTGGCCGCGGTGGGAGAAATGGCTGCAGGAATTGCGCACGAGTTGAATAACCCGCTGACGACCGTTTCGGGATTTACCGAACTGACCATGGAAGTAGTCCCGCCTGATTCCCAGGTACACGCTGATCTTGAGCTGGTACTGCGCGAGGCTCATCGCGCATCCGATGTAGTAAAGCGCCTGCTGGATTTCGCCCGGCAAACCGATAGTGTGCGAGAGCGGTCGGATATCAGCGAAATAGTGAAGGAAGTTTTAGCGCTGGTAAATCACCTGCTTCATACGAGCGGCGTACAGCTTGTAACCAACCTACCCAGCGGACTCCCGGCAGCTTCGGTGGACAGGAACCAAATTAAGCAAGTAATCCTGAACCTGATCCATAATGCCTTGCATGCCATGTCAAAAGGTGGCGAATTGTGCATAACCACTGACCGTCGCAGCCGGGATCATCAAGATTGGATTACCATTTTAGTATCAGATACCGGAATTGGAATTTCCCCTGACAATCTGGAACGGATTTTTGAGCCATTTTTTACCACCCGCGCAAAAGAGGGAGGCACGGGGTTGGGCTTGTCCATATCCTATGGGATCGCTGCAGAGCACGGAGGTTTTATCGAAGCAGAGAGCCAGTTGGGAAAAGGGTCAAAATTTATCGTCTGGATCCCGGTAGAGGTTAATTGATGGCAGAAACGCAAATATTAGTGGTGGACGATGAATCTGGGATCACCCGTCTTTGCGAGCGGTTGCTGGTGCGTGCGGGGTATGAAGTAACAACCTATACTGATCCGGCCGCAGCAATGATGTTTGTGGAAAAGAATAAAATAGATTTGATGCTCGTCGACATCCGCATGCCCGAAATCAGCGGTTTCGATTTAATTGCTCATCTCAAGATTTATCAACCGGATACCGCAGTCCTGGTAATGACTGGTTTTGGAACGGTGGATACTGCCATCCAGGCGCTGCGTGAAGGTGTGGATGGACTTCTGCTTAAACCTTTTGATTCCAGCAGCGAATTAATCCTCACCGTTAAACAAGCTCTCGACGATAACCAGAAAAAACGGGATAGTGCACGCATTCAAGCCTTGCGTCCCCTTTTTGACGTAACGGAAACGTTTCTGGCAGAAACCCAGCCTGACAGGTTGGTGGAAATTGTGGAAAATACAGTTTGCGAACATCTGTATAGTGAAAATGCAGGGTATTACCAGTACTCAGAAACCGACAATTCGATGACTTTAAAAGCGGGGAGAGGGATTACGCTGCCCGCTGACTTTAGCGGTCTTGATAAAGGGCTAATCGGGCGATGCGATGCCCTCGGAACGCCCCTCCGGGTGGACGTAGTTGGAGCAGACGAAACCGGCTTTCAATCCATCCTGTTATCCCTGAAATTAAGTTCCGCTTTTGTTGCGCCAATAAAACGCCTCAAGGCACGCGGCGTGCTGTATACCGGACGAAAAGCGCAAGAGGCTGCTTTTCGTGAAGTTGATTGGGAGATGTTCCTGTTAATCGCCAGGCAGGCAGCCGTGGCGATGGAGAACGCCAAGTTATATGAAGAATTGCGCGAATATGTGCGCCGGATGGAGGAATCTCAACAGGCGCTGATCAGGGCAGAGAAAATGGCAGCGGCAGGACGCCTGACCGCCTCCATTGCCCACGAAATAAACAATCCTTTACAATCTGTTCAGAATTGCATGCACCTGGCGACGCGCAGTGAACTTTCGCTAAAAAAGCGACGGGAATATATTGACTTGGCGAACCATGAATTGGACCGCTTAATGAAGACAGTCCAACGTATGCTGGATTTTTATCGACCAGGAAGTGTGGAACCCCAGCGAGTAAACCTTGCGACCCTGTTACGCCGGGTTATAAAGTTGCTCTCTAGTCAATTGCAGAAGCGCAATATCCAGGTAACCACGAGGTTCTCCTCCACAGTTCCAACCATTTTAGCCGTAAGCAGTCAGCTGGAACAAGTATTTATCAATCTTATCCTGAATGCATATGATGCCATGCCTGAGGGAGGAGAATTACATATCAGTGCCCACCCGTCAGGCGACATGGTCGAGGTCCTCGTTCGGGATACAGGCCCGGGAGTCCCGGAAGAAAACCGCAGCCGTATTTTCGAACCGTTTATCAGCACAAAAAAAGGTGGCACAGGTCTGGGGTTAACAGTCAGTTATGGTATTATCGCAGCACACGGCGGCAGCCTCGATCTTGTTGCAGATCCCGGACCTGGAGCTTGTTTTAAAGTGTCCTTACCCATAAAGGAATAATTATGACACCAAAAGGCAGCATCCTTGTCGTTGATGACGAGCCAATCGAACGGCAAACCTTATCCGATATCCTGCGGCTTGAAGGTTACTTTGTGTCTGCAGTGGGCACCGGGGAAGCAGCGGTGGATTACGTCCGCCTTAACTCAGTGGATTTGATGCTTTTGGATTTAAGGATGCCTGGAATGAGCGGTCTGGATGTTATTAAGGTTCTTAATCACTCATCCCCAGAGGTGGAAATTATCCTGCTTACCGCACACGGTTCCATGGATTCAGCAATAGAAGCTTTACGCAGCCGCATCCAGGACTACATCTTAAAACCCGCCTCTCCCTCGGTAATCCTTGAGAGTGTTGCGCGCGGCTTACTTCGGCGGTCCGCAAAAATCGAATCAAGAGCGGGTCGTGATGGTGCAAGTAATGAAGAAAATGTGGTGCTAACTCTGGGGGATGGAACAATAATTGATTTTGGCCGACGGCTAATCCGGTCAGGATCTCGAACTGTATTTTTAACTCCAGCTGAAGGCAGATTATTGAAGATATTTTCCGAAAATATCGGGAAAGTATTTACACACCGGGAATTGGTTTTACTGGTTCAGGGGTATTCTGCTTCCCAGCAGGAAGCCCCGGAAATCCTGAGACCACTGGTAAGTAGATTGAGACAAAAATTAAGCAGCGTTCCTGCTTTATTGCGTCGCATCATCAGCGTGCGGGGGACCGGATACGTATTTGAGCGAGAAAAATCAAAGTAAGGTTCGTTGAAGAATATTTCCTGGCATTCCCAGAAGAATGTAATATCAGATAAACGTCGAAAACAGGAGCAGCTCAATGACACAAGATAACAACCTGAAAATGCAGGCGGTTAATTGTCTGCGCTTTCTCTCGGCAGACATGGTCCAAAAAGCAAACTCAGGACATCCTGGGCTTCCGATGGGTTGTGCTGCCATTGCATATACCATCTGGACCCGTCACCTGAGGCACAACCCCTTGAACCCAACCTGGCCCAATCGGGATCGTTTCATTTTGTCTGGAGGTCATGGCTGCGCACTTTTATATTCGCTCTTGCATCTGACCGGATATGACCTTCCAATCGAAGAGTTGATGAACTTCCGACAGTGGGGCAGTAAAACCCCGGGCCATCCTGAATATGGACTGACCCCCGGGGTGGAAGTAACCACCGGTCCGCTGGGACAGGGGTTTACCAATGGAGTAGGGATGGCAATTGCCGAAGCGCACCTTGCGGCGGAGTTCAATACCAGGGACAAAAAGGTGATTGATCACTTCGTTTACGCAATTGTGACCGATGGCGATTTGATGGAAGGAATTTCCTCGGAAGCTGCCTCTTTGGCAGGCCACTTAAAGTTAGGGAAACTTATCTACCTTTATGACGATAACCGCGTCTCCATCGATGGCTCCACAGATATGGCGTTTACGGAAGATCGGGCCGCCAGGTTTGAAGCGTACAACTGGCAAGTTTTACGCGTAAAGGATGGCAATGATGTGGAGGAAATTGACGCAGCCATAAATCAAGCCAAGAGCGATCCGCGCCCATCGATCATTGTATGTCGTACAACCATCGGATTTGGATTACCAACCAAGCAGGGGACCAGCAAAGCCCATGGTGAACCCCCCGGAGATGTTGAATTGAACGGTGCCAAGGAAAAATTAGGTTGGCCGCTGGAACCGCGCTTCCTTATCCCGGAAAACGTTCGCCTGCATTTCCGTGAGGCAATTGAAAAGGGCAATAAATGGGAAGCAGAATGGAAATCTGGAATGGAAGCATACCGGAGCGCAGAGCCGGAAAAGGCAGATGAGCTGGTACGTCGTCTGCATGGCGTTCTGCCAAAGGACTGGGATTCCGGTATCCCTGCATTTCCTGCAGATGAAAAAGGGATGGGGACGCGCATTGCTTCTGGAAAAGTAATTAATGCCCTAGCACAAAAAATTCCAGAACTAATCGGTGGATCCGCAGACCTGGCGCCTTCCACAAAAACCTGGATCGATGGGTCGCCAGCCTTCGAAGCGGAGACGCCGGAGGGAAAGAATTTCCATTTTGGGGTGCGCGAACACGCGATGGGCGGGGTGGTTAATGGAATGGCTGTTCATGGAGGAGTCATCCCATATGGGGCCACCTTCCTGGCCTTCGCGGATTATATGCGGGAACCCATCCGGCTGTCTGCCCTATCCCATTACCCTAGCATATGGGTATTTACGCACGACAGTATCGGCGTGGGCGAAGATGGTCCCACTCACCAACCGGTGGAGCACCTGGCGACTTTGCGAGCCATCCCGGGGATGACGGTCATTCGCCCCGCGGATGCCAATGAGACCGCAGTCGCCTGGAAAGTAGCGGTGGAACGCCGGCATCAACCGACAATAATGGCGTTGACCCGCCAAAATGTTCCGACCCTTGACCGGTCTCTTTTTGCGCCTGCAGAAGGACTTGCGAAAGGGGCTTATGTATTGGCGGACCTTGGAAACGGTGAACGGGAATTAATCCTGATGGCTTCCGGATCGGAAGTCAGCCTCATTGTCGAGGCAGGGTTGCGGCTGGCCGCGGAAGCAGTAGCGGTTCGACTGGTTTCATTTCCTTCATGGGAGTTATTTGCCGAGCAGGATCAGGCATACCGGGAGAGCGTCTTCCCCACCATGACCAAGCACCGGCTGGCGGTGGAAGCCGGCGTGACAATGGGCTGGGAGCGCTGGGTAGGGGACCAGGGAGAGATCTTCGGGATCAACCGCTTTGGCGCCTCTGCTCCAGCTGAGGTCGTATTCCGTGAACTGGGGTTCACCATCGGGAATATTTTTAATCGAGGACTGCATTTGATAAACGGTAGAAATGCGCGTAGCCAATAATTTCTCTTTATTCTACTTTTTATTTAACAAATTTACTAATATATGCTTATCCAGGAGGAGATTTGAACAACAATAAGAAGCCTTCGGAAGATATCACCGCACGCAATCTGGCAGAGGAGAACCTGCGTAAAGTCAATAATACTTTAAGGGCATTAAGTAATAGCAGTCAAGCGATGATGCACGCCACAGACGAAATCGAATACCTGAATAATGTGTGTAAAATCATCGTTGAAGATTGCGGTCATGCCATGGTATGGATCGGCTTCAAGGTGGAGAATGAGCAGAAATCAGTAAAACCAGTTGCCTCCGCGGGTTTCGAAGAAGGCTATCTTGAATCGCTAAAAGTTACGTGGGAGGACAACGAACGAGGAAGAGGTCCCACCGGAACCTCCATTCGCACGGGGAAGCCCGCCCGCTGCCTCAATATGCTGACCGATCCTCAATTTGCTCCGTGGCGCGAACAGGCTTTAAAACGTGGTTACGCCTCTTCAATTGTTTTACCTTTGATTGGTGATGGTGAGACTTTCGGTGCGATAACAATTTATTCACGCAGCCCGGAGGCCTTCTCAATTGAGGAGGAAACTCTCCTTACTGAACTTGCGGGGGACTTGGCTTATGGTCTTCATGTCATCAGGTTACGTGCAGCCAATACCCAGGCAATTGAAGCGTTACGGGTCAGTGAAGAAAATAACCGGCTGCTTTTGAAATATGCACCCACAGCCATTTACGAATTGGATTACAGCGGACCGCGCTTCAAGATCGTTAACGATGCCATGTGCCAGATGTCTGGTTATTCCAGGGAGGAATTACTTGGCCTCAATCCATTCACTCTTTTGGATGGGGAGAGCATAATGCGCTTCCAGGAGAGAATCGGGAAGATCATAGCTGGAGAACAAGAAGATGAAAATGTGGAATATGGTGTGATTATAAAAGGTGGAGGCAAAGTTTGGGCAAACCTTAATATTAGTTTGACTTACAAAGACGGAATAAATGTCGGTGCCTTAGTGGTGGCACATGACATAACAGAGCGCAGGAAGATGGAAGAAGCATTAAGAAATGCCAACGCCCTGATTGAAACCATTACCGAGAGGACCAGGGTGATCATTGCCACCATGGATATGGATTATCGTTATACATACTTTACCCAATCCTACAAGGAAGAAATCGCCCGTCTCATTGGCAAGGAAATCCAAATAGGTACAAGCATGGTCGAAATCTTCGCCGACTTCCCGGAACAGCAGGAGGTTGCGGTCAGAGAGTGGAGTCAAACACTTCAAGGAAGTCAACAGGACAAAATCCTGGAATTTGGAGATCCTGATCGATACAGGAGGCTGTATAGTGTTCGCCGTGCCCCCATCCGGGACGATTCCGGAAAAATAATCGGCGCTGGGGAAGTTGCCACGGATATCACCGAACAAGAAGAAGCTAAAAAGGCATTGGCAGAGAGCGAGATACGTTATCAAACATTGTTCAGCCGCATGACGGAAGGTTTTGCTCTTCATGAGATCATTTGCGATGAGAACAATACCCCTTGCGACTACCGCTTCCTGGATGTCAATCCGGCGTTTGAACAATTAACTGGGCTTAAGCGGGAGGAAATTATTGGAAAATGCAAGAGTGAAATTCAGGGACTCAAGGGGGACGATCCGAAATGGGTGGAAATCTATGGAAAAGTCGCCCTGACCGGGGTACCGGTGGCATTCGAAAACTATTCGCCAGCTCTTAAAAGACATTATGCAGTCCAATCATTTCAACCTGAACCAGGAAGATTTGCGGTCATTTTCCAGGATGTCAGCGATCGTAAGAATTCGGAGGAAAGGCAGAATTGGCTGGCTTCCTTCCCTGATATGAACCCCACTCCGGTGATCGAAGTGGATGTAAGTGGAAATGTTTATTATATAAACCCATCTGCAAAAAAGACTTTCCCCGATTTAGCCTTAAAAGGTTGCGACCATCCTTATCTTATCGCCCTGGACTCTGCGATTGGCGATTTTCAGGACGAAAACAATCAGATGGTTACCAGGGATGTGCAGATTGGTGAAAAATATTTCCGACAAACATTGTCCTACAATCCCATATCCAAACGAGTCCGAATATATGGAGTGGATATCTCTGCCCGGATATTAGCGGAGAACGCTTTAAGACAGGCACGCGATGAGCTGGAAATAACCGTTCAGGAACGGACGAAAGAATTAATCACCACCAATGAGCAATTAAGGACCGAATTCAAGGAGCGGAAACGAGCGGAAGCTGCCCGCCAGGAAAGTGAAGGACGCTATGGAACGTTGTTCGAGACGTCTCCAGACGCCATAATTGTCATCGACCTGGACAATAGAATCCTCTCCGCCAACCAGCGTGCTGCTGCTCTGCATGGGTACACGGACTCAAACACGCTTTCGGGAATGGATGTTGTTGACTTAATTCTGCCGGAGGACAGAAGACGGGTAATCCGCAAGATCAGGACCACCCGCGAGGTGGGATACTTGCGAGATGTCGAATATCAAATCCTGACGGTCAATGGCTCTCTTATCCCGGCAGAATTAAATGTTTCAATTGTTCGAGATGAAGCTGGGCATTCGACCGGTTACCTTTTGGATATACGCGATATCGCTGAGCGCAAGCGTGCTGCAGAATCTCTTCGATTGATGTATGCCTATAACCGCAGCTTGATCGAGGTCAGCCTTGACCCGTTGGTAACGATAACAGCTGAAGGAAAAATCGGTGATGTGAACAAGGCCACGGAATTGGTGACAGGATGTACGCGTGCGGAATTAATCGGGACCGACTTCCAAAACTATTTCAGCGAGCCGGAAAAAGCGCGCGCCATTTACCAAAAGGTATTTGAAAGCGGAACGGTTCGTGATTACAATCTGGAAATCCGGAATAAAAACGGGAGTCTGACGCCGGTATTATATAATGCGTCTGTATATAGTGATGAAGCAGGTCAAATGAGGGGGGTATTTGCGGCAGCCCGGGATATTACCGATCAAAAGCAATTCGAGACTCAACTGGTCCAGGCTGAAAAACATGCCGTTATTGGGCGTATGGTCGGTTCCATCACACATGAAATCAATAATCCGCTGCAGACGATTAAAAATTGTCTCTATCTGATCCAGCAGGATGTGACCCCAGAGAGCCGGATCCAGGAACCTTTAGAAATGGCGGCATCCGAAACTTTGCGATTAACCAACCTGGTCGGTCATTTACGGGAACTTTATCGTCCAAAAGCAGGAATAAACAAGCAATCTCAAGAAATCCTCGATATTATCGAGGAAGTCCATTCCCTGCTTATCCCGCACCTAAACAGCGCCCGGGTGGAATGGCACCCATTGACGGGATTACAGCGCTGTTATGTGGATTGCGTTCGAGACCAGATACTTGAAGTCTTCCTAAACATCTGCATGAATGCCATCGAAGCGATGCAGAACCATGGCGGATCATTATTTGTAGATATGCTAGCGGCGGAAGAGCGGATTGCAGTAATAATTAAAGATACTGGCCAGGGTATTCCCGAAGAAATTGTGCAGCATATTTTCGAGCCATTTATGACCACCAAGGCAAGCGGTTTGGGGCTGGGACTTTCCATTAGTTATGGAATCGTACAAAGACATGGCGGCCAGATCATGGTTGAAAACCAACCTGGCCAGGGTGCGACCTTTACCATTTGGCTGCCCCGGGTTCGTTCATCGTAGACGAGGAGAAATTAATACATGGCAACGGATGGCACCATTTTGATTATCGATGATGAGCCAAAACTGGCTCGCAGCCTGGCACTTATTCTTCAGCGAACCGGGTACAGGGTCACCACTGCAGGCACTGCCAGGGAAGGGCTCCAATTCCTGCAAGCGGGCGCGTTCGATCTCGTATTCCTGGACATCAAGCTGCCAGATCAAAGCGGTATCCAACTGCTTCCTCAAATTCGCCACCTTTATCCGGATATGCCAGTGGTCATTTTAACCGCCCATGCGAGCCTGGAGACTGCGATTGAGGCGGTGCGGGCAGGGGCAAGCGATTATCTGCTAAAGCCCATTGACCCTGAAGCCATTATTGCGCGGGTAAACAAGATCCACGAAGAACAGCAGCAGCCAAAACGGCGGCGGGAAATCACGACCCAGATCCAGACGCTTCTTGAGGAATTGCATACCTCCGATAGCAGTGTTTCCTCACCTTACGGCTTGGCTGCAAGCTCATCACCGAACGATCCGACCCGTTTTATAAAGCGGGGGGATTTGCTGCTTGATCTCCACACCCGTCACGTATCCCTCATGGAGCAGGATGTCCCCATGGCACCCTCCACTTTTGATTACCTGGTTACATTGGTGAGACACTCGCCTCAACCCGTCCCTTATGACACACTGGTCCTGGAATCCCAGGGTTACCAGGGGCTAAGCCGGATAGAAGCCAAGGAAATTACCCGCTGGCAGATCCATGAATTGCGGAAGGCGATTGAAGAGGATGTGCGTCATCCGCAAATGATCATCACTGTGCGTGATATCGGATATAGACTGGTAATCTGACTTCATTATCGATAATCAACCTATCCTGATTACGGCAAACGGGCTGCCTGCCCGTTTGTTTTTTAATTATGTACCTGAATATTATCAATGGAGAATTTTTAAGATTTACCAATAAATTCAAAGTTACCCAAATTATTCAGGCAAGGATTATTTGTAAAATGAGAATTGGATTAATTATGTCTCGAGAATTATTTGTATTTCCCCCTAAAAAAATATTGATCGTTGACAGCGATCTGAACCTGAGACTCTCCCTGGCGCTGGTTCTTAAAAGCGCCGGATATTTGGTAACCACATTGGGGGAGGCGTGCGAAGCCGCGGCCCGTCTTGGAACGGAAAATTACAATCTTGTCATCCTGGATATCCTGGATATGGATAACAAGATGAAGCTCCTCCCGATGATTTTACAGCAATATCCCACCCTTTCCGTACTGGTGTTTACCGCTCAGTGGTCTCCGGAGACTGCCGCGGAAATCGAGCAAATGGGCATTAGCGCCCACCTGGAAAAACCGGTTAATCCTGATTCCCTGCTCGATTGTGTTAAATCAATTCTAATGGAAGGTGAATCGGAATCATGATTATATTCTTTTATCAGGAATAAATGTTCGTTTTCACCTGAAGTTTATTTTGGAAATCAAGAATGAGAATTAGAGGCCCGACAAGACAAGCGTTATTCAGAATGCCTGATTGAGCACACTATAAATTCCAAAGGCCGCTTAGGAAGAGAATCAGAGGAGAATTTAAATGAAAAAATTGAAGAACTTAAACATATTGTTTTCGGCGTTTGTGATCATTACCATGCTCCTGGGCGGAGTTGGCCCCATGCAGGTAAGAGCACAGGCTATTATCCCACCGGATAACACCTCGATGGAAAAAATCATAATAAAGGCTGATGTGGGTAATGCGCCTTCGGTTCAGCCTCCTGCGGAATCAACTCCGGTTCCCACCACTGAACCGCCAACCGGGACACTCCCGGGAGGGGAAACCGGCCATGGACACGTGACACCTGCTGACAGACAAGCTGCGGCGGCACGTGCTGCTGCAGCTCGACAGGCAGGTCTTCAATCCGAGGAGCAGATGACCGAGGCTGCAATTCCTTCCATGAATCCCGGCGGAACTCCCGATTATTTTGGTACCATCCCGAACTATGCCAACAGCCCAATTCCCGCCAGCCTTAGTGTTATGGGAGACGGGTCCGGCGCGTTAGGAACTGTTGTCCTTTCTGGAGGGGTTGTCGCCGCAATTAACCTTACCAGCGGAGGCAGCGGATATACTGATGCAGCCACCACTGCCACGGTGGTCGGTGGCGGCGGTTCAGGTGCCATAATAGTGCCTGTCATCGATCCCCTTACTGGTACGATTACCTCTATCAATGTTATTTCCGGTGGAACGGGATATGACTCGGTTCCCGGAATCCGCAAGTTCGTCGACGCTCTTCCGCAGCTGACCTCAGCAGGTGTGAACGATATTGGACAATATCTTCCTATTGCCGTCCCCGATACGACCAGCTATCCCGGAGACGGAACCGTGGCAAACCCTGCATCAGATTATTACGAAATCGGATTGATCCAATATTCTGAAAAATTGCATTCTGATCTACCGGCAACCACCCTGCGCGAATATGTCCAGATTTCAACCCCGGTAAATCCCGGACAGCAAATTCAATTGTTTTACCCGGACGGGACCCCGATTATCGACACGACCAATTCCTGGCCCAACAATTATGTGTATGCCTATGAAGCCCCGCAATATCTTGGGCCGATCATCGTGGCAGGTAGCTACAATCCGAAATTTGTAGCCGGTGCTGCTCTTCCGACAGGTGGAACAAACGGTAAGCCGACCCGCATCAAATTCCACAACTATCTTCCCACCGGCAGCGGAGGCGATCTCTTCATCCCTGTAGATACCACCGATATGGGCGCGGGGATGGGACCGAAAACCACGCTGGGCGCCGACTGCAACCCTGCAACAACGTTGTGCGCCATGTACACACAAAACCGCGCAACCATGCACCTCCACGGCGGCAATACCCCCTGGATTAGCGACGGCACGCCGGATCAGTGGACCACCCCTGCGAATGAAAATACCCCTTATCCCGAGGGCGTAAGCGTTTACAACGTCCCGGATATGGACGCGGGAACTGAACCGCAAGGCACGTTGACGTTCTACTATACCAACCAACAGAGTGCCCGGCTTATGTTCTACCACGACCATTCCTATGGCATCACCCGGCTGAACGTTTACGCAGGGGAAGCTGCCGGATATATCGTCACAGACCCGGTTGAACAAACTCTGATCAACGGCGGGACAATTCCTGGGACGACCACGGTTGTTGCAGCTGGTACGATCCCTGCGACAGAAATCCCCCTGATCATCCAGGATAAGACCTTCGTGCCGAGTGAATCTCAACTGGCCGTGGAAGACCCCACCTGGAATTCAGGTTCTACCCCCGGAACAGTACATACCGGCGACCTTTGGTTCCCGCATGTTTACATGCCGAACCAGAACCCGTTCGACCCGATGGGAGTCAATGCAGACGGCCGCTGGGATTACGGTCTGTGGTTCTGGCCTCCATTTACGAACATTGCGAATGGGACGGTTCCAAACCCTCTGTACCCATCTGCCACCAACCCACTTGAAGGACCTGTTAACCCCGGTACCCCAAATCCATCCCTTGTGCCCGAAGGATATATGGACACCCCTCTGGTTAACGGGACGGCATATCCTTACCTTAGCGTCACCCGCCAGGCATACCGGTTCCGCATCCTGAATGCCAGTAACGACCGCATGCTCAACTTACAGTTGTACTGTGCCAAATCGAATGGCACAATGTGGAATCTGACTTCAGGTACCTTGCTGGACGCGAATGCTGGTGAGGTCAACATGGTTCCAGCAGTTTCCACTACCGGTTACCCGGCTAACTGGCCTACTGACGGAAGGATGGGCGGTGTGCCCGCCCCGGCAGCAGTTGGACCATCCTTTATCCAGATCGGCACAGAAGGCGGTTTGCTGCCGGCACCAGCCGTGATCCCCAATCAGCCTGTTGGGTACCTTTATGACCGCCGCAACATTGTTGTCCTGAACGTTTCGACGCATGCATTGATGCTTGGTCCTGCTGAAAGGGCGGATGTAATCGTCGACTTTTCCCAGGTCCCGACCTCCTGCAGCAACATCATTATGTACAATGATTCTCCTGCACCGGTCCCGGCATTCGACCCACGCAACGATTACTATACCGGCGACCCGGATAATACCGGCATCGGCGGCGCCCCGTCGACACAGCCCGGATATGGCCCCAATACGCGCACTGTCATGCAATTCCAGGTTTCTGGATCATTGGGGACCGCCTACAACCTGGCGGCTTTGCAAACCGCTTTGCCAGCCGCTTTTGCTGCCTCTCAACCCGCGCCCATCGTACCTGAGTCTGCGTACAATGCTGCTTACAATGCGAATTACACCGATACATATGCGAGGATTCAGGATCTTCAATTGACTTTCACTCCTTCCAACTCCGCCATCAACTCCATTAATGTGACGGCAGGCGGGTCCGGTTATACCTCGACTCCATTTGTATTTCTCAATGGCGGTTCGGGCACCGGTGCAACGGCTAGTGCAACCGTATCGGGAGGTGTTGTGACAGGGATCACCGTCACAAATGGTGGTACGGGATACACCTCTGCCGGAGTACCTCAGGTGGTAATCTTGGGCGGCGGCGGTACGGGCGCATTGGCTTCCGCAAGCACAGCATTAACTCTACAATTTCAACCCAAGGCCATCCAGGAATTGTTCGAGTTGAACTATGGACGCATGAACGCAACCCTGGGCGTGGAATTACCGCAGACGAATGGGACTGTCCAGACAACTATCCCGTATGGTTACATCGACCCGGCCACAGAGCTCTTAACGAGTTCGAACCCTATGACTCAGATTGGGACGCTGGCGGATGGAACCCAAATCTGGAAGATCACTCATAACGGGGTGGACACCCATGCCATCCACTTCCACTTGTTCAACGTGGAGTTGATCAACCGGGTGGGCTGGGATGGGATGATTCGACCACCGGATCCCAATGAGGTGGGGTGGAAGGAAACGATCCGGATGAACCCATTGGAGGATGCAATCGTAGCATTACGGCCGATCGTTCCGATCCTGCCCTTCAAGATCGGCAACAGCGTACGGATGCTGGATGTGACCATGCCAGTCAACTCCATCACTGGATTCTGGGGTCAGGATCCACTTGGAAACCCGGTCGCCATCCTTAACCAGATGGTTAACTTCGGCTGGGAGTACGTCTGGCACTGCCACCTGCTGGGCCATGAAGAGAACGACATGATGCGCCCAATAATGGTCGGCGTAAATCCGGAAACCCCTGACAGCCTGGTTGCTGCAGACAATGTTTCCGGGAACGTACTGCTCACCTGGAACGACAACTCCCTGACCGCCACCAGCTTCACTGTCCAGAGAGCCACCGATCCTGGCTTTACGATGAACCTGACCCAATTCAATGGTCCAAGGGCGGCAGGGATTCCGCAGACCTATACTGATACCACCAACGTTGCCGCCACCCTGTATTATTACCGGGTGTTGGAGAACGATGATATCGGTGGGATATCTGGAGTTCCGACCGAACCCAGTATGACGGTTTCGTCGCTGCCATCCAATGTGGTCAAATTCCCGACGAACCTTTATTCCCTCACGGTGATCAGCCCCTACGGAACTGTCGTAAAGAGCCCCGACCAGCCCTCATACAGCACTGGTAACACCGTCTCCCTGACTGCCACGGCGCTGTCAGGCTATACCTTTACCAACTGGACCGGCGATGTTCCCACACCGCCTAACGCGGCCAACCCGGTAACCGTAACCTTTGGGACAGCCGACCTGGTTGTCACAGCCAACTACATCCCCACGGTTGTCACCATTTCAGGGAACGCAGGAATAGGAGGGGCATCCCTGTCCTATACTGGAATGATTTCCCCGGCAGTTGCCGATGCTACAGGCAATTACTCCATCACTGTCCCTTCAACCCCCTGGACCGGTACCGTGACGCCTTCCCTGGCGGGTTACAGCTTCCTGCCGGCTGGTATGACTTATACCGGTATTACCACCAGCCAAACCGCCCAGAACTACGCCGCAACGGCTATTACCTATACCATCTCTGGCACGGTTGCGGTGGGGTCTGTCGGGCTTGCGGGCGTGACCCTGAGCTATGTGGTTGGAACAACGACAAAGACGTTCAACACGATTGCCAACGGAACCTATTCCTTCACTGTACCCTTCAACTGGACAGGCACGGTCACCCCGGCCAAAACATTTTTCCATTTTGTCCCATCCAGCCGGACCTACACCAACGTCCTGGCCAATCAAACAGCGCAAAATTACACCAAAAGGGTACTCTCCGATTATGACGGGGATGGAAAGACTGACCCAGCGAAATTCGTATCGAGTACGAATGCGCTGTGGTACTTGAAGTCGAGTACTGGGACCTGGCAGGGAGTATACATGGGGCCGGGGACGTATTCGTTTGTCGGGGGCGGAGATTATGACGGAGATGGTATGACTGATCCCGCCGAGTTCATCTCCAGTACGAATGCGCTGTGGTACTTGAAGTCGAGCACGGGAACCTGGCAGGGTTTGTACATGGGGCCGGGGAGCTATCAAATGGTGCCGGGTTCTGACTTTGACGGGGACGGTAAGACTGATCCGGCGATTTTCGTACCGAGTGCGAACGCGCTGTGGTACTTGAAGTCGAGCACAGGGACCTGGCAGGGATTGTACATGGGGCCGGGGAGCTATAAAATGGTGCCGGGCTCTGACTTTGACGGGGATGGTAAAACTGATCCGGCACTGTTTGTGTCTGGATCGAATACGCTGTGGTACTTGAAGTCGAGCACAGGGACCTGGCAGGGGGTATACATGGGACCGGGTACGCTAAATTATGTTGCAGCCTCGGACTTCGACGGGGACGGTAAGACTGATCCGGCGACGTTTGTACCAAGCACAAATACGCTATGGTACTTGAAATCAACTACTGGGACTTGGCATGGGGTATATATGGGAACCGGTACGCTCACATACATATCCGGATGCGACTTTGATGGGGACGGCAAAGCTGACCCGACTGTATATAATGCGAGCACGCAATTCCTCTCATGGTTGAATTCCACTACATCGATTTGGACTAGCGTAAATATGGGTCCTGGTACATTTACTTTGGCTATTGGACAATAAAAAATGGTGGATTGAAAAAAGACCACCGCAATGCATTGAAATACTTCCTGCCGATTTGAAGAAAAACAAACAAATCGGCGGGAAGTTTATAACAAGTGCTGAGCTCTTTATTGGGATGGTTGGATCAGAATAATCCCCCCAGGGAGATCGTAATTTATTTTGAAAATAGATGCAGTGTTAAAGGTTTAATAGAAGGTTTGAAAAAGGACTGATTTATCGATTTAAGTGGGGTCAAAGTACCATGGAAATAGTATTATCAAGATTGTAATTAATAATAAAATCGAACCAGAATATAATGATTGGGGGAACCTGAATAAATAATTGTTAATATTTGATTCCTACACTGGTGGTAAATGGAAATTATGGAACATAAACCCGTTCAAAAAATATTCAAACTTGGTTTCGGGGTTGCCTTGCTGGGGGTGATTGCAGCCCTGTCCTTTTTGATGAATTCTTCATCTGCCGTTCGTGCCCAGGAGGGCTGGACGGAAACGCCTGCCGGTGCCGCGTCGCTGACTGAGACTCCCTCTGAGACACTTGGAATTGTCCTGCCTGTTACCGATACCCCGGTTACCCCGATTCCCACCGATACACCTGCTTCCGCGCCCAATATTAATGAAACCTCAACGCTGGTTTCAACTGACTATTATTCCGTCGAATCGCTATCGCTTCCGGATGGAAATGTCATCCAGGAGATGATCATCCATGGCCCGCCTGTTCCCCCGCCTGGTTATGAAATTCAACGACAATCAGTTTCAGTCCCTGAAATATTAAGTGCCGCCGGATCCAATATTTTGACAGTTCCGGCTTACCCCTGGATTTATGGCTGTTCTGCAGTCTCGGGTGCCATGATCGCCGGGTATTATGACCGCAGCGGGTATGTAAATATCTATACCGGCTCCACAAATGGGGGCGTGATGCCGTTGGTGGATGACAGCTCCTGGGGTACCTGGGTTGATAACCCGCCTGCTCCAGGTGGGGATTTTGCATATTATAACAATCCTCTGATTGCCTCCAAGCTGGGCCTGGATGGCAGAATTACTCGCGGCTCGATCGATGACTATTGGGTTCAGTATAAAAGTTCCGCGCCCGATCCTTATATTACCGGAAACTGGATACAACATGTCTGGGGCGACGCTATCGGGGATTACATGCGCACCAGTCAATCCAATTACAATGGGTCAACGACTTATGGTCTTAGCGATGCCTACACCAGGTTCTATGATAATAACTCCACTCCGGCGGCTCCGCTCACTTGTGACACTATTGCATCTTACGTACAAAATGGTTATCCCCCAGATGGAACGTTGGGGAGAAAGCAGTTCTACGAAGCCAGGGGCTATGCCGTAACCGATTGCTATAACCAATATACTGATAATCAGTATGCCGGTGGTTTTTCCTACAACCAGTTTAAAGCCGAGATCGATGCTGGCCGGCCGGTGATGATCAATCTTGAAGGTCACACCATTGTCGGTGTGGGCTATGCAGATCCCAATACGATCTATATCCACGATACCTGGGATAGCGCAACCCATTCCATGACCTGGGGAGGCAGTTATTCGGGGATGGCCATGGTTTCGGTCAGCATTGTCAACCTTGCGCCCTCGAATTATTCCGTGTTACACGTTATCCCGGCTGGAACCGGCAACGGCTCCGTCACCAGCAGCCCGGCAGGGATTAACTGCGGTAATTCCTGTACGTACGCTTTTGATAAAACCACCAGCGTCGTCCTCACCGCCGTTCCCTTCGGCACCTCCACCTTTACCGGTTGGAGTGGGGGCGGTTGTTCAGGAACCGGGACGTGCACGGTTCCCATGAGTTCCGCTCAATCCGTCACCGCCACTTTTAGTTTGCCGGATTTGTCGATCACCAGCCTCACCATTCTTCCCTCCTCACCGTTCACCAGTGATGACTTAAATGTTTCTGTAAATGTTGCCAATCTTGGCGGCGGAAGCGCCACCACGTTCCGTCTCGAAGTTTACGTGGACGATGTTTGGCATAGTTGCTGGTATTTGGGGACTCCCCCTGAATATTTTGCCCGTGTGGCAAGCCTGGCAGCCAATTCGACCGGCACCTGGTCGGTCACCATCCCCGGCGGCACCCTAGCTGCCGGTGTGCACACGATCAGCGCCTATGTGGATATGGGCTGCGAAGTGGTTGAAGGGAATGAGTCGAATAACAGCTTCGGTCCGGTGTCGGTTACTCTTACTGTTCCCCTGGGTGGTGCGTTCAATCTTTCCAGCCCGGCGAATGCCGCTATCAATCAACCCGCCAATCCCACCTTGCAGTGGGGATCCAGCAGCGGCGCCACATCTTACGAGTATTGTATAAATACCGCCTCAAGTTGCGTTTCTCCTGCTGCCTGGATGTCCACCGGAACAGCTGCTAGTGTTGCGTTAAGTGGTCTTACCCCGGGTTCAACCTATTTCTGGCAGGTGCGCGCTAGGAATTCTAGCGGCGTGACCTATGCTAATGGCGGCTCGGCAACGACCGGCTGGTTCTCTTTCACGGTTCTTCCGTTGCCTGGAGCTTTCAATAAATCCAGCCCGGCGAATGCGGCTGTCAATCAACCCGTAAACCCAACGTTGAGTTGGAGTGCCAGTGCGAACGTTTCCTCTTATTCTTATTGCATCGATACCACCAATGATAGTGCCTGCAGTGCTTCCTGGATCTCTACATCAACTAACACTAGTATTGCTCTCAGTAATCTCACCCCGGGTGTCGCCTACTATTGGCAGTCTCGGGCCGATAATGCAGTGGGAACCACTTACGGCAATGGAAGCAGTACTGCCTGGTGGTCCTTCACCGTGATACAAATTCCAGGTGCTTTCAACAAGATCAGTCCGATCGATGCTGCTCCTATTCAACCTGCTAATCCAGTATTGAGTTGGGGCTCCAGTGCAGGGGCAGCTTCTTATTTGGTTTGTATAAATACGAGCGCCAGTTGCTCTGCCCCGGCATCCTGGACCTCTACGGGTTCTAATACCAGCGTTTCTCTCACAGGACTAACTCCAGGTAAATATTATTGGCAGGTGCAAGCTGTTAATAGCTCGGGAATCCCCACCAATGCCAATAGCGGAGCCTGGTGGTCCTTCACCTTCAAAGTCAAGACGACATTCAATGACTATGATGGAGATGGGAGGACGGATCCGGCGAAGTTTGACACCGCAACTGGAATGCTGTCTTATTTGTCTTCGAAAACAGGCGCCTGGGTAAATGTGTTCATGGGCTCGGACAGCTACAGCATCGTTCCGGGTTCTGACTTTGACGGGGATGGCAGGACAGATGCGGCAAAGTTTGTCCCAGCCGCCAATGCGATCTGGTATCTGGCGTCAAGTACGGGGACATGGCAGGGAATATACATGGGGCCGGGGACATTTACGCTCGTCAATGGTGGCGACTATGACGGGGATGGAAAGACTGATCCAGCCCGCTTCAACTCCATCGGTAATGCCCTGTGGTACCTGGCATCCAGCACGGGAACGTGGCAGGGAATATATATGGGGCCCGGAACCTATCAAATGGTCCCGGCTTCTGACTTTGATGGGGATGGCAAGACAGATCCGGCCGAGTTCAGTTCCAGCACAAATGCACTGTGGTATTTATCTTCTAGATTGGGATCATGGCAGGGAATATATATGGGTCCGGGCAGTTATCAGATCGTACCAGCATCTGATTTTGATGGCGACGGAAAGATGGACCCAGCTCTGTTCGATACAAGTTCGAAATCGTTATGGTATTTGCAGTCAAGCACAGGTGCTTGGAAGGGCGTCTACATGGGTGCAGGTACTTATAGTTATATATCTGGATGCGATTTTGACGGGGATGGGAAGACGGATCCGGCGTTGTTCATGCCCGGTACAAACACTCTTTGGTATCTGAAGTCCAGCACCGAGACCTGGGTGGGAGTATATATGGGATCAGGGACCTATAAAATGGTAAATTAGATATTAAATTGTCTCCGCGAAACCCGGTAATTTTATAATGGATTCAATTGAATAATTAATTGATAATTTCGCAGAATAATATGATATATTCTACGACATGAAGGTTTTAATTACTGCGCCATAATCGGGGGGGATTGAGTGAGTTTCAAGAAAAGTGCCGATGATGCAAAAATAAATCCTGGAAACACAAGAGATTTCTGACAAAATATACAGAAGGACAATGAATGTCGGGGAGATGTGCTATATTAAGCCGCATCCGCTGTGAATTGTATCGTAATTATTGCACATACTTTCAACCAATAGTTGGAAAAGCTCTATAAATGGACTATCCAATTAATTTTATTAAAAAGCATTTATCCGAAAATATTATCAACAAGATCAAGAATACAGATCTATTTATTTTGGCGTGGAAATTTGTAAATAATTATTTATTAAACCAATGGATCTCCCAAAAAAAATTCAAACCAAAATCTCAATCAATTGGCGGGAAGTTGGGGATCAACCTTATAGGTTTTATGGACGCACCTTTGGGTATCGGAGCAGCTGCGCGAAGCAGTGAATTGGCATTGATAACAGCCGGATTATCCTTCAATGTTGTGAATATCAACCTCAAAAGATCGATGGTAATTGGAAATAACAGTAAACATAAGGTTAATAAAATAAACGGCATCGCATCAGGAATTAATATCATCCATATTAATCCGCCGGAATATCCTTATTTATGGAGACACTTGGGTAAATCCTTATTGGTGGGAAAATACAACGTAGGTGTCTGGTACTGGGAATTATCGAACCTGCCTGATGACTGGTTAAGGGGTTTCCAGGTTTTAGACGAAATTTGGGTCGCTACTCGTTTCGTCAAGGAAGCGGTCCAAAAAAAATCGCCAATTCCTGTAATGATAATTCCCCCCTGTGTGAAGGTTGAATTGGATGCAACCCTTACTCGCGACGACTTTAAACTCCCTCGCGATGCCTTCCTCTTTTTGTGCGCTTATGATGCTCATAGTATTTATGAAAGAAAAAACCCTTTGGGGGTTATACGTGCTTTTAAGAAAGCATTCAAACAGAATGATACGTCAGTTGGATTGGTGGTAAAGATTAACAATTCAAACTTCGACTTTGAATCGATCCGGCAAATTAAAAATGAATTACAGGGATATCGTAATTGCTTTTTAATTGAAGAGACTTTTCCCCTGCTTAAATTTTACTCTCTTGTTAATCATATAAACGCTTTTGTTTCGCTTCACAGGTCGGAAGGATTTGGATTAATACTTGCCGAAGCCATGTCTCTAGGTAAACCTGTAATTGCTACCAACTGGTCTGGTAACACAGATTTTATGACCCCACAAAATTCATGCGCAGTTGATTATAAATTAATTCCTGTTAAACAAGGGCTGGCCCCTTATCAACCTGGGCAGTTCTGGGCTGATGCTGATATTGACAGTGCATCATTTTTTATGAATAAATTAACTTCAGACCATGTCTTTTATAATAGAATCTCTATGAACGCCAGAGATTCTATTGTACCGAATTTCTCACCAGAAAAAATCGGGAATATAATGAAAAAGCGGCTGGATGAAATTTCTGGGCGGCTTTGAGTTGATCCTAAATTTAAAATTCAGCGCATGGGATTTAGTGACATGCGCCAATAATAATATCTTTGATAAATTTAGTTTTTCTTTTGGTTGAGGTATTAAGGATATTCGAGGTAGGGAATAGAAGCTATGAATGCCGAATCGTCTATATTAGAAATTATTAACCCAAAAGAAATCAGCGAAGAAGAAACAATTATTAATGAACTTAGGGATTTTGGTATTATTCATACTCCCTCAAATTTAAATTCTGGCTGGAATTACGTTCTTGATCATATATGGGCAGTTAAGAAAATTAATGAATTTATCAAAAGGGCACCCAACTCGGACCTGGTTATCCTTGACGTTGGTTGTGGTAATTCAATATTTCATAATTATTTAGAGCAAAAATTCAACCTGAATATTATTGGAATAGACCGCCAGAATGGCTTCTGTAATGTAGGAGAGCAAAAAAATGTAGATTTTCAGGAAGATTTTTTGTCTTTGCAGAAATTTGGAACGAGCTCGGTAGATTTGATTATCTGGCTTTCTGCTATAGAGCACAATGAATATTTCAAAATTCAGCAATTATTTATAAAAAGTAAGCGCTTATTAAAACCTGGAGGTATGATCCTGGCAACGGTTGGAATATCGACAAAGACCTATTGGTTTGAACAATCTGAACAAACGAATTTATCGATTGAAGACTGTAAAAAAGTTTTCGATATCCAGAGAGTAATTGGCGATTTCGACGAAATTAAAAGTGTGTATAAGAACGACACCTTATTTCTGAGAGAAAAATATACAACCAGGAATAAAAAATTCGATGAAAATGATCCCGAATTTTTAGTCGGAGCAGTCTCATTTACAAAAGAAACAACAAATGACATTTCTAATAGTTCCATTGAATCTCAAATTAGCCCTTTGAACATATTACTTTATCTGGAGCCATTGATCACCCGTGACCGCCCAACTTTATATATTGATTGGCTTCCTCTCTGGTCGCAGATGGTTCGAGCAATTGAAGATAATCCCGGATTCATATTCTCAATAAAGCTAATTACCAGTAAATCAGTAGCCGACTTTACAGACCATTTTAATATCCCTAAAAATGTTGAGATTATCCCAATACCGTCAGAAAAATTTGTAAAACTTTTTAACTATTCCTCCGCAGATGCAAGTCTGGCCTGGTATACCGATACATATACTAAAGAACAATTGGACTATACAACGCAATTGGTTGCCCAAAGTCTTAGCGGTTGGAAACCTGACATTATCATTTCATCATCCCACGTTCCTTTTTTAAAGCACAGTTTCCCGGATGCTGCGATCCTTCACTTTGAGGTCGGAATGACTTCGCGGCCGCCTTTTCCGCTTAGTTTCTATCTTGACCCAATGGGATTGTATAAAAACAGCATCCTGGTTAAAAAGTGCAAGGAAATAAATGGCGAACCCATAGACAAACCCGGAAAAATGTTTTTGGAGAAATATCGTGACTTCTTTCTGCCATTGATATCTTCAAAAAACCCATTCTCACAATTTATTGAATCGTACAAAGGGAAATTCGACTATGTGATCCTGTTACCACTTCAAACGGAAGGATTTTGGTTGAATGGCAATTACAATTTTCAATCACAAATTCAATTTGTTCAAAAGTTACTGTCAAATATTCCTGCCAGCATTGGGGTTCTTGTCACCACCCATCCAGGTTACCCTTGGATTACTCCGGATATAGAGAAATTTTTTAAATCTTCCTATCCTAATTTTCTTTTCTCCCCGGAAATTCAGAAGGTGTCTTATGCATCGCAATATTTAATTGACAGTGTTGACGCAGTATTATCTGTGTCATCGATGGTCGGGCTTCAGGCATTGATCTGGAAGAAAAAGCTGTATGGAATTGGAGAAACCCAACTTAAAGTAGCAGCTGATTATTGTTTTCAACCAGACCTGGGGGATATTCAGCAATTGCCTGATTTATTAAAGATGCCAAAAAAGGATAAAGATAACGTTTTATTCTGGCTCCTTACTAAATTTTACGTACCAAGAAGGTATTTTTTTGATCCCAAATGGATACGATCTTTTATTGTGCGGCTGTATCAAGCGAACCGAAGTGGGGAAATTTCTATTAATGTTTTTGATCTTATTGATAAAATTGATGCGATACTTTCTTGCAACATAGAGGAAGCCGTCCTCGATATACCTTCGTTCAGGGATTTTCGCGTGGAAGAGCTTGCTGAGATTTTAAAGACGAAAGAGTTGGAATTTCAGATTCTGAAAGACCAGCATAAACAGTTGGAATCAGTTATGTCAGAAAAAAAACCGGGGTATCAAAAACCGAATATATCCAGCGCTTTTATTTCTTATGCACAAAATTATGAAGATGTAATTCTGTATCGTGCCTTGAAAGGCGTGGAGAAGGGGTTTTATATTGATGTGGGCGCTAACGACCCCTCATTAAATTCTGTCACTAAAGCTTTTTATGAACGCGGTTGGCGGGGAATTAATATTGAACCTGTTCGTTATTGGTTTGATAAACTGGTGGAAGAACGCCCCGAAGACGTCAACTTGAATATCGCTATATCGGATAAATCCGGCTCGATTAAGTTGTTCGACGTCGTGCACACCGGGCTCTCGACCTCTAGCCGGGTAATTGCTGAAGAACATAAGAAAACAGGAGGATTCGCATATCAGGAGATCTCGGTTCCGGCTTTGACTTTGGATGATGCTCTGAAGTCATTATCAAAAAAAGATATTCATTTTCTGAATATTGACGTTGAAGGCGCGGAAGAGCAGGTCCTGGCGGGGATGGATTTGAATCGAATACGACCCTGGATTATATTAGTTGAGGCCACTAAGCCTCTCTCTACCGAAACGGATTTCGAGAATTGGGATACACTGCTCACAAGCCGGGGCTATTCATTTGTGTATTTTGACGGACTAAATCGCTTTTATTTAGCACAGGAGAAAAGCGAACTCGCTGATGCTTTTAAAGTCCCCCCAAATTTATTCGACGATTTTATACGTATCAGTGAGGCAAATAACCTGGCGCTTCTAAATACCAGGGAAGCCGAACGTAAGCAGTTAGAGGATTTACTGAACGCCAAGGAGGCCGATCGTTTGCAGTTGGAGAGTGACTTGGACATCAGTAGAAAATCCCAATTGGTATTGGAAATTCACATTCATGAGTTGGAGAACGAGGCGGCGAACCTGAGATCTGAAGCCCACCGGTGGTGGCTCGAGGCTGATAAATGGTGGCGCGCAGCTGATCGCTACAGGCTGGATATGCAGCTGGTTTATGCCAGTCATTCTTGGAGATATACTGCACCCCTGCGTAATTTTCACTTGACCGAAAACATTAAAAAAACCGTTCTTTCTCTATTCTTGTTTCTGCGCAAAATTCCTGGAATGGGCATACTTTTGAATGCAATTAGAACGCGTTTCCCCCGAATTTGGCTAAAAATTGCATCTCGTGTGAAACCCCAGGTTCCTGTTGAGCCTCCAGCTCCCCTTACCCCGCAATTCGGTCCTATGCCATTGGCTGCCCCCGAAGACGAGCTGCACTTCCTGAATTTATTCCAGAGTGAACTTTCCGGGCACCTTTCCGGGAAAACGGAAGTGCATTAATGAAATTGCTTGTGGACCTGTTTGCCTGTCAGACTAATTCGCGTATGCGCGGTATAGGTCGGTATTCCCTCGCATTGACAGCCGAATTGGCTAAAATGCGCGGCGCCAACGAGATGACTGTCCTCGCAGACGCTTTGTACCCGGAAAGCTTGGACGAACTTCGGCAGCAATTCATTCGTTTGCTGTCTCCCGGTTCCTTCCTGCCTTACTTTCATGAGCCTCTCAAATACGCGCCCCAGCAAAACATGGAGGCCTACCGCCAAATAGCAGAAACGCTCATAGAGCATGCTTATCGCCTCGTCGCGCCGGATATGGTATTAACCCCGAGTCTCTTTGATAGCTGGGCTGATGGTGAACAGGGGAGGGTAGCTCTTCCCGATAAAAAATCCCCTTTCCGGCCGCGTGCTGTCATCCTCTATGATCTGATCCCTTACATTTTTCATGAGTTATATCTTGATCCGGATCCGTATATCCACCAATGGTACCTAAGAAGGATGGATCTCCTCAAGAAATTTGACCTCATTCTATCTATCTCTGAATCTACACGGCAGGATGCCATCAGGATTCTCTGAACTTGATCCCGACCGGATCGTAAATATTTCAGGAGCTGCCAGCTCACATTTCCGGAAGCTTGATATTTCTGCTGGGGAAAAACAGGATTGGCTCTACCGTTTGGGGATTTCCCGTCCATTTATTCTGTACATCGGAGGCAATGAATTCAGGAAGAACATGGAGGGTGCCCTGCGCGCCTTTGCCACCTTGCCTCGTGAGATCACCGCAAGTCATCAGCTGGTGCTCAATGATGTAGGTGACGAAGCTCTCTTTAGAAATAAAGCTCGCTTGTTGGGATTGGCAGATGCGGATATTGTCGTCTTCAAGCGCAGGAGCGATGAGGAATTGGGGATTCTCTACAACCTGTGTAAACTGTTTATATTTCCTTCCCTGTATGAAGGATTTGGGTTGCCTGTATTGGAAGCCATGACCTGCGGCGCGCCTGTGATCGCCTCCAACAATTCCTCCTTGCCGGAAGTGGTTGGTCGTGCGGATGCTCTCTTCGATGCCTCCAACAATCAATCAATAACGGATGCAATGTATAAATCTCTCACAAACGATCCATTTCGGGAGGATTTGGCAACCTTTGGGTTTGCACGCTCGAAGCAATTTAGCTGGCAGAATACCGCGCAGCGTGCTTGGGATGCGCTTGAATCATTACAGGGTAAGAAATATTCTCCTGAGGTTGGGGCAATTTCCTCCTCTGGCAGGCGTCCGCGCATCCGGCTGGCTCACGTTTCGCCCTTGCCGCCTCAAAAGTCGGGTGTTGCCGAATACAGTGCTGTGCTGCTGCCATATCTGGCAGCCCATTGTGATATTGATCTGTTTACCGAACCCGGTCTCCAGGTATCCGACCAGGTATTAAGCAAAAACTTTGCCATCTACCCTTGGACCGAATTGATTGCGAGACGGGATGATTATGATGCGGTTTTGTACCAGATGGGCAATTCAGAATTGCACATCCCCATGCTGGATCTTCTGAAGGAGGTACCCGGCGTAGTCGTGTGCCACGATTTCTTTTTCAGCAATCTGCCCTTTGTAAAGGAAATCAGGACCGGGGAGCGCGGGCACTTCCAACGGGATATGGATTACAGCCATGGATTGAGGGGGGTTGTGGAATATTTAAAACACGGGGTTGAGGCGGTTAGATGGGAATGGCCTGTCAACTGGAGAGTCCTTAAGTATGCGCAGGAAGTAATTGTTCATTCGGAACACCAAAATGAACTCATTCAGAAATTCTACGCCTATGGCTGGAAACCCAGGCCTACAATAATTAAACACCTTCATGAAGCAGTGCCGGTGGTATTGGGTTCTGAAAAGCTCGAAATGAGAAGGCAACTTGGCCTCCCTGCGGAAGCTTTTATCTATTGTTCGTTTGGGTTCCTTGCACCGACTAAAATGAACAAGCAGGTAATTCAGGCTTTCTCGCAGGTCTTGTCGAATATCAAAGGGGAAGCAATATTGATATTTGTCGGCGAATTGGATGGGGAGTCTGAATACGGGAAGGATCTGCGTAGAATCCTCCAGGATCTTAAACTGACCAATAAGGTGCGCATAACCGGTTATTTGAACAAGGCAGATTATGAAAAATATTTGCGTTGCGCAGATGTGGCTGTCCAGTTACGAAAGGACTCTCGCGGGGAAACTTCCGGCGCACTGTTGGAATGCATGGCTTTTGGCTTGCCCGCGATCATTAATTCCCATGGTAGCTTTAACGATTATGACGACGATACAGTTTTTAAGCTCTCAGAGTTTCCGGATCCGCAGGAATTATCCGACGCGATGATTCGCCTTAATGTTGATTCTCCGTATCGCCGGGAAATTGGACAGCGGGCTCGCGCCTTAATAATCGACCAGTATGACCCATTAAAGGCAGCCTCCGCTTATGCAGATGTCATTCGCAAAGCGGCTGCAGAGAACGAACGTAGGCTCTTTGATCCACTGGTAAATTCATTGATAGGATTGGGTTCCCCACTTGCATTACAGCAATCCTCAGCCCAATACGCTGCAGCCCATTTGGCTTTGCGTTGCCAGCCGCGCCTCCTCGTGGATACAACCAGATTACAAGGGATCGACTTTCGGGAGTCAGGTGCCCAAGCTGCTATCCAGCTGATCAAGGAATTCTTCGCGACGATCGATAAAGCCGTTCATATTGAACTTGTCTATGTTGTTGAAGGCCGGTGGCTCCGTGCGTGTCGCTTAACCGAAAAGATTTTCGACCTGCCTAAATTCGGTTTAGGGTCGGAAGCTCCTGTAATTGTCCAACCCGGTGATGTTCTTTTGTTGATTGATTCATCTGGAGATGAAACCATTTCACCTCCTGGAATATTTGAGATTTTCCGCCAAAGAGGCGGAAGAATCGCAGCCTTGGGAGATCGATTTTTGGAAGGATTGGTAGCACCTGAAGCTCTGGAATGTGACATTTTTATCTGCACTTCTCGGGGGACTGCCGAAGAAGTAAAGGCAAACATTTGCGGTGGTCAAACCCAACTACGACGCTCTCTCGATATCTTCTTCCCAAAATCAGTCGAGGATTATTCGATTAAAGATGGTGCGGGAGCCACTACCGAAGGATTGAAAGGTCAGCGAAAAGAATCTCATGTTTTTAACGCGGCCAATATGGTAAGCAGTGAACAAAGGGTAAGATTGATAATGGCAGGTATCTTTGGTGGTCGATTTAGAGATTCAATATCCGTTATCACCATCAAGCCGGAGTCACTTGCATTGTCGCATCCGGGCGACCAGCATGTTCTGTTGGAAGTAAATGGGGAAAATATTGGTGGGGTTAGCCGGAATATATCATTTCCGCGCTCAAAAGGTTTTTCGATCGTGATGGACGAGAAGGCGGTGGATGGTATCTCCGCGTCTATAGTCTCCAATAACTACGAGCTTCCCCTTCATTACCATATGCTCCTGGATCTGGTTCCGGTCGGAGGGAATGTGCTTGATCTTGGGGCTCATATTGGGACGTTCTCCTTATTTGCTGCCGCTAATGGCTATGATGTCATATCGGTGGAGGCATCCCCCCGTAACTCGGCATTATTGAATGCCAGTATTCGTCGAAATGGCTTCGATAACATAAAAGTTGTGACTGCTGCAGTTACTGACCATTCTGGTTCGCTGATATTCTATGAGGATGGGCCATATGGTGCTGTGGCCAATTCTTTCATAGGGGATTCTCACAATATTCATATTCCGGCAATAACTGTGGATTCCATGCTTGCCGATTTCGACATGGATCATGTAGATTTAATTAAGATGGACATCGAGGGATCTGAAGTTGCCGCCGTCCAGGGCATGCCGAAATTATTATCCGGTAAATTTTCACCTTGCATCCTTTTCGAATCGAATGGGCATACTCTAAATTTCTTCGGTCTGACTCCGCAAGACCTCGTTTCATCTCTGGAGGCTTTTGGGTACCAGTGTTATCACCTCTATTCAGGCAAACTCTATCTCATTAAACCCGATGAATTACAGCTGGAATGTGTCGCCGATTGTTTAGCCGTCAAGAAAATGCCTGAGGCCTTCGCAGATAAATGGAAGATGGTTCCACCCATGTCCTTTGAGGAAAAAATAACAGTCGCTCTTGGAGAAATGTCTTTTCACAATCCGGATGTGCGTGCTTATATTGGCCGGATCCTGAAAAGCGCTGACTTGTCTTTCCTTGAAGATGGTCGGATAAGTAGCGCGCTGAATTCGTTGCTGGCAGACACAAATGCGTTTGTTCGCGAATCTGTCGGGTGGTGGCATTTGCGATAAGTAGGTGCTTTTCATTGAAATGATTAATGGACCTGTTTCAATGAAGTACTTTATGGGGTGAAATCAAAGGCCGAATAATCGAGCCGTAATTATAAAGCTAGTCGCTAACGGTTATTTTGGTATTATTCACACCCCAGGGAGATCTGGGAGTGCGTAGATACCTTGACTTATTAGAACATATGAGCTATGATTGGATTGGAAGTTAATTTTTCATGTTCCACTTTTCAAACCGTCCTTTAACAACCGAGCCTTTCTCCGTTGGTCTTCCATCGTCCCCTCGGTATTTCCGCAGCGGGCCCTCCTGGTGTGCCTCCGTCTCCTCCTGATAAGGCGCTGCCGGCCAGGAAATTATATGATTGAATTTGATCATGGAATTTCTCTCGCCTTGCGGCCACAGTGCTGCGAGAAAACCCTGTGCGGCGGGTGCCTTCGCGACATTGTCCCGGCGTTTTTCCGGGGAAGCATCCCTTTGGGGCAAGCACCCAGCCGCCACATCGACGACAAGACGTAGTACCCGCCAGCCCCTGCTTTTTGGGGCCAGGGTAGTCGTCGATGGTTCTTTTCCTTCCGGGTGTGTGGGGAAAATCCTCCTGAAAAGGGGATTTTCTGTGCCTTAAAATCCATATGCGCTGCTATTCGAACGCGGCGTAGCCTTTTATATCAAGGGGGCTGGTGGATAGGCTCCAACATTGCGCGTTTTTATTTTACCTTCCCCTGCGTGGATCAATTCCCCAAATTTGGGATTTGTGGAAGGGTGGGACTGGGGTTGTCTGATCGACCAAGCCACCGTGTGAATTTCGCAAAAATGTTTCACAGGGGCACGTTCTAAAAATGGGTCCCCCAAATTCGGTCATTCGTTTGTGGTCGTTTTGTCACCTAAGAGTACGAAAACGACAATGTTTCACAAGCCCCAATCTAAAAAAGATCCCCAGTGTACAAAAAACATGACGTACATCGCAACTCTTTGACTCGCCTGGGTGTTCCGGGAGAGGGGCGGGGGTAAGATATTCTTTTTGTTATCGTGGCTGTGTAAAATATAAACTAATACATAGAAGGCGATATTTTTCAAAGGAAAGATCGTAGCAATATATTCCTGTCCCTTTAGCGAGGAGGGGGGTTGACTTTTAATAAATTAGACATATAATTATTATGGTTACGATAAGTATTATTATCATAAGCATAGGGATTTATCATGGAAAGCCCTACGGTCAGCCAAACCATCAATAAGTACCTCGACACCGTCAGGACGGCCCGCAGCGTCAACACTGCCCGTGCCTATTCCAATGGCATGCATTTATTTGCTTCCGTTCTAAAAGAAAACCGCCTCGATCCCGATCATTCCCCCGTATCAATAATTACAGAAGATGCTGCAGCCTGGATGGCGGATGCACTCAAGGATCTGTCTCCCGCCACCGAACAACTCTACCTGGCAGCCACAGTTCGGTTTTACGAATACCTTTCAGCGGAAAGGCTCGCCGAAATCAACCTGACCCGCCTGCGGCTCCTGTTGCGACAGCGCACAAGGCGTCCCGGTCAGCGCTTACCCCAGTTTCCTCGAAACGATATCGATTCGGTTCTTATATTTGTGAATAATATCACAAATATCGTGTCCGATGATCCCCGTGAACGGTTACGCGCATTGCGCGATCGCTCCTTCTTGATCACCCTGGCCGATACAGGTTTGCGTGTCCACGAAGCCTGCAATTTACGTCGCGGCGACATCGACTGGAACGAAGGCCGTGCCATTATCATCGGAAAAGGCAATAAACAAGCCGTTGTTCGTTTCTCAGGTCGCAGCATGGCTTCCTTGAAGGATTACCTCTTAGCCCGGGCTGTGCTGGACGGCGGATCCGGACGCCCCCTCCCTTCCCTCCCCCTCTTTGCCCGCCATGATAAAGGAGCGGGGAAAAAGATCAAGCCCATGACCACTACCACTGGACGAAATATTGTCAGTGAACGCGTCCGGCAAGCCCTTGGTGACCAGGCGGAAGGCCGCATTACCCCCCACTCGTTCCGACACTATTTCGTGACCACCGTCTTGCTTGCATCAGGGAACCTCAAGCTTGCCCAGGAGTTGGCCAGACATGTCAATATCCAGGTCACTCAACGCTATGCACATCTTTCCGATGATGAGTTAAATAAGGGGTATCATGAGATTTTCGAAAAATAGAAAATGTACACAATTTTCAATCTTGCAGGAACGAAAAACTTATGCTATTATTGAGCTAACAATCCAATAAATTTTCGTTCATGATGTAAGCCTGCTGGATTATTCCAATCTGGCAGAACCAGCCAAAAGACACTGGCGCTGGGAGATCCGTTAGCAGCATTAATTTGAAAGGCAGTTTTACGTAGCCTTTCTATCGGGTTTCTCTTTGCAACCAGTGTTATTTTGTTTTTAAAAGATATCCATTTCATATGACCGAACTTGACCATCTCTTCCCCTTATATCTTTGCGTACTTACTGATAAGCATCCTTCAGAAACAAATCGAGTAATGATTGCTTCGCTTATGCGAACACATCATATTCGTGAGGGAGCCCAATGGCTTCAGGTTTCATGAGCAGTATTCCAGATATTGCACGCTAAAAAGCGTGCAGGGGTGCATAGCTAATGTTAATATGCACCTTTTGGAGGGACCGGACAAATTCGTCCTGTAGAGTCCGGCCCATAACATAGAAACGTACGTCAGCGCAAAAGGACGGGAAGGCGGAGACCGGCGCTGGCGATGAACACCTCCGTAGTACGTCAGGTTTTTACTGGCGACCGGCTTAACGTCATTTTGGAAAAAATTCTATGTCACAAGGAGGATAAATCATGTCTCATGGATCCCTTGCAAACCAAATCAGCTATGTTCTTACCGCTCTTTTCTGGAACAAGGAGAAAATCGAAGAGTATAAGACAAATCATCATGTCATCTCTGTCAAGCGCGACTTACGTCCTGGAGGTGATCCCACCCGCGCATTACCGGCGCTCCTTTCGTATAATACCCGAGCAGGCTATTTCAAGCTCTCACTAGCTTTCTTCCGACATGCCAAGGACTTGTCCGGCCAGCGCAGGCTCGCTGACCTGATGGATCCAGAAATCGTCCGTCTTACTTTGGATACCCATTACCATAACCATAGGCCCGCTACAATGAGGACACTGCTTGCAGCCATCGGCAAGGTGCATCAATGTTGCGTGAGTGTAGGCTGGACGAAAAAGCCCACTCCAGTCACGAAAGAACTACGAGCCCAAGTAAAAGCCTATTGCGACGATGGCGACGTACGCCAACCCCGTTTTGGGTACAAAACTGAAGACGCTGAAAAAGTCCTCACTTATTTACAAGATAAAGGATCTGCGTTTTCGCTGGCTGCAGAGATCGCACTTCGCTGTGGATTGCGAGTCTCGGAATTGGCTGGCCTAAAGGGAGAGAATGTGGATTTGGATAATTTACAACTCCATATCGTTGGGAAAGGTGGAAAGAAGCGCGTTGTAGATTTACCTGCAGATCTTGCAGAAAAAATCAATCCTTCAACCCAATATCTCTTCACTCCGAACAAATCTTGGAAGAGGGCTTTTGCCAAGGCTGTTCGGGGAGCAGCCAGCAAGCTAGGGATTAAGATTCAGGGGGTACACCGTTTGCGCTCGAATTACGCACAGAACTTTTACAATGATTTAAGGAGTAATGGAAAAAGCGATCATGATGCTAGACAAGAAGTCTCGCACCAACTGGGGCATAATCGCATTGGGATTACGAACAGTTACATCCCGCACCCTTGATTATTTTCTATTGGAGTTTACAATCCATCGTTATCAAGTTTGAAAAAATCCGAATCTTTCTTTGTAGTTAGATAGACATTGAAGAAGTTGTCATCGACCATGGTGGCGACGAAGAAGGAGGAGGCGAAGTTGCTCTTGCAGAGTAGCCAGGCTCCTCCCCACAGCAGGCGCGTCCTTATTGATGGGCCAGCGGATGTGGTCAGCGACCAAGCCAAGGAAAGAGACAAGGAAAATTACAAAGACTTAGTCGAGGAGCAGAATGGGTTTGAAACAACCAAGGTAATCAGCATGAAGGACCCGGATAGTGTTGATGGCAGAAGTGAAGCCAAGGTCAAAGACATGCATGGGGAGGCGCTGGCCAAGGATATACGCTTGATACTGAGGAGGGCGTTGATGGAACCGAAGAGGAGGCCGATCACCCAAGCGAACCAAACTGCCTTGACCCAACCCTAGTCCAAAGGTCTGGCAAAGCGGGCGAGGATGCCGACAAATGCGGTGGCAGACAGGACTACCAGATAGTTGACGGTGAACCTGGGGATATAGCTGCGGATAAAGTTCTTGATGGGGCTGGAGTAGAGGTAGGTCTCGGGGACATTGGCAGCCATGGGGCGGAAGAGAGCAAAAATAGTCCACATCAGGATAAAAGACCAGCTCGAAATGGATAACCCGACCGATCAGAGAGCGCAGCTCTAAAGCGGCAATGATCCTTTCACGTGGTGTGAGTAAATCCATCAATTGAATTTTATACTTCCCCACTCTCGGAAAAGTCGATGAATTAGCAATAATCTTCCAAGCCCAGATGCAAATTCGATGGAAGAAACCCCAATATTTTATTAGGATGTTCACCCCATTGCCTTTTCTATCCTGCCCGTCATACTTCCCCACAATTCAGGATAAATATCACTTGATTTAGATTGTGCAAAACGGCACAATCTAAAATGAAAGTGTGTTAACATCTGAGGAGGTATCGAGGTGTCCATTTCGTTCTTGCCCATCAGAAAGGAGACGCCCGCATGACGCCCCCCACTCGCGCGCCTACGCAGTGTCCATCCCGCGTGGGCGTTTATATTTGCCATTGTGGCACAAATATCGCCGGGACGGTGGACGTAGAAACGGTCACGAAGTTCGCCGCCTCCCTGCCCGGAGTAGTGGTTGCCCGCCATTATTCATACATGTGCTCTGACCCAGGCCAGGCACTGATCAAAGAAGACATCATCATGGAGGGGTTAAATCGAGTCATTGTCGCCTCCTGTACACCCAACATGCATGAGGGAACTTTCCGAAAAGCTTGCTCTGAAGCTGGACTCAATCCATTTCTTTTCCAGATGACCAACATCCGTGAGCAATGTTCATGGGTGACGGACGATTCACTGGCAGCAACTCAAAAAGCTGAGTCTCTCATTGCAGCAGCGGTCAGGCGGGTTGCCTGGCAGGTCCCGCTTGAAATGCGCCAAGTGGAGGTTAAACAATCCGCCTTGGTGGTTGGTGGAGGTATTGCCGGGATCGAAGCAGCGTTGCGTCTTGCCGACTCAGGCAAGCATGTTTACATGGTGGAACGGGAGCCTTCCATCGGTGGGCACATGTCCCGTCTGTATAAGACATTCCCAACGCTGGATTGTGCAGCCTGAATTCTTACACCTAAAATGGTGTCCGTGGGACGCCACCCAAACATTACTCTTCTAAGTTATAGCGAGGTCACAAAGGTAGCCGGGTATGTAGGTAATTTTACAGTCACCGTACGTCGTAAACCTCGTTACATTAAAGAAGAATTATGCACGGGTTGCGGAACCTGCATCGAGAAATGCCCCTGGAAAAAAATCCCATCAGAGTTTGATCTGGGTCTTGGAAATCGCGCTGCAATCTTTTATCCCTTTCCCCAGGCAGTGCCTCGTATCCCGGTCATCGATACCATTAACTGTGCCTACTTTAAGAACGGAAAATGCGGAGCCTGTAAAAAATTCTGTCCACGGGAAGCCATCGATTTTGAGCAAAAAGAATCAACCCTTGACCTTGAGATCGGAACGATCATCCTGGCGACCGGTTTTCGAGATTTTGACCCGCGCAAATCACCCCAATATGGGTATGGAACGCTGCAAAATGTAATGACAGGTATGGAAATGGAGCGGTTGATCAATTCCGGCGGACCAACTAATGGAAAGGTTCTGCTAAAGAGTGGGGAGAAACCGAACAAGATAGCTATTGTGCATTGCGTAGGCAGCCGTGGCAAAGAGCACGAGTACTGCTCACGTGTTTGCTGCATGTACTCTCTAAAATTAGCGACCCTCATACGTGAATTCGTGGATGCAGACGTGGTCGAGTTCTACCGTGACCTGCGTGCCTTCGGGAAAGATTATGAGGGATTTTTCCACCGCACTGAAGCCCATGGTGTACAGTTTGCCCGCTTTGATGGCGAGATCCGAGTTGAACAACGTGATGGAAGACTGTCGGTCCTGGCAACCGATGTTTACACCGGAGAACCTACTGAGACGGTCGTTGATATGGTAGTTCTTTCAACTGGTGCCGAAGCCCAAGCGGATCAACACGAGGTTGGTGCACTATTTGGTGTCAGCCGCAGCCCGGATGGATTCTTCCTTGAAAAACATCCGAAATTAGCTCCAGTGGAAACGAGCACAGATGGTGTTTTCCTGGCAGGTGCATGCCAGGGACCCAAGGATATACCCGATAGCGTGGCCCAAGGCGCCGCGGCAGCTGCCGCCGCACTTGATTTGCTGGACCATGGCCTTGTGGAGCTGGAACCATTTACTGCATTCATCGACTCCGAAAAATGTGGAGCCTGCCACACCTGCGAGGGATTATGTCCATACGGCGCAGTCTCAATGGTTTCATGGAATGAAAAACAGGTTGCCCAAATCAATGAGGTTCTCTGCAAAGGTTGCGGCGCTTGCGTAGCGGCCTGCCCTGCAGGTGCAGCCACACAGAATGGGTTCACCAATGAACAGGTAATGGCAGAAATCGAAGGAATGCTGGGTTTTTTGGAAGGTAGGCAATCCTCGCCCATAGAGGAGATGGTATGAATCTCTCCAAAATCAAGACCGGCGTTTATATTTGCCACTGCGGCACAAACATCGCAGCCACGGTGGATGTTAGCGCTGTGGCCGAGTTCGCACGCAGCCTGGAGGGGGTGGTCCTCGCCCGCGATTACACATATATGTGCTCCGACCCGGGCCAGGATCTGATCAAACAGGATATTGGCGAATTCGGATTGAATCGAGTGGTGGTGGCATCCTGTACACCTTTGATGCACGAACCGACCTTCCAGCGAGCTTGCGCGGAAGGTGGATTGAACCCCTTCTATTTCCAAATGGCAAATATCCGCGAACACTGTTCCTGGGTGGTCAGCGACCGGGCACAGGCAACGAACAAGGCGATGGCCCTGGTAGCTGCCGCAGTTGAACGAGTTCACCTGCACCACTCCCTAGATATGCGTCATGTGCCAATGACACCTGCGACGCTGGTGGTCGGCGCGGGAATCGCAGGCATTGAGGCAGCCCTGAGACTGGCGAACGCAGATAAACAGGTCTACCTGGTCGAACGGGAATCGTCCATTGGCGGGCACATGGCCCAACTTTACAAAACCTTTCCAACGCTGGATTGTGCAGCCTGAATACTTACACCCAAAATGGTGTCCGTGGGACGCCACCCAAAAATCAAATTACTGGCTTACAGCGAAATAGAGTCGGTTTCGGGGTATGTCGGCAATTATCATGTACAAATCCGTCGTAAACCCCGTTACATCGATGAGACCAAGTGTACAGGATGTGGAAATTGTGCCTCGGTCTGCCCGATCGACGTCAGAAACGAATTCGACCATGGTTTGAGCACCCGCAAAGCAGCCTATCGCTTCTCGGCCCAGTCAGTTCCGGGTGCATTTGCCATCGACAAAAAAGGGATTGCCCCCTGCCGCGCGGCCTGCCCCACGGATCAGCGTGCCCAGGGATATATTGCCCTGGTAAAGCAAAAACGATTTGCAGACGCTTACTGGGCAATCCGCAGGGAGCATCCATTCCCATCCGTGTGCGGGCGAGTGTGTAATCGTAATTGTGAAGCGTCATGTTCACGGGGTAAAGTGGACGAACCTGTCAATGTTATGGGTATCAAGCGGTTCGTCGCAGACTGGGCATTCCAACACCGCGATGAACTTCCAAATATGCGGAATAAATCGATTGTTGGGACGCCATTCCAGCATAATCCAGCCTCGACCGGGAAGAAGGTTGCTGTAATCGGAGCCGGTCCGGCGGGGTTAACCGTGGCACTCGATCTAGTCCGGCTTGGACATAAAGTCAAGGTTTTTGATGCACAGCCTGTAGCAGGCGGTATGATCCGGGTTGGAATACCACCCCATCGTTTGCCCTACGAGATGCTGGATTGGGAAGTCCAGCAGATCCTGGACGAAGGTGTGGAACTGCAGCTTAATACCTGGGTTGATGATGTCCCAGGTTTGCTCAAAACTGATCGATTGGGTGGCCCTTACGATGCTGTGCTGATCGCTACAGGAGCCCATGTTGCCAAGAAAGTGGATATTCCCGGAAAAGACCATCGCGACAACTGGCTCAGCCTGCCCTTCCTTAAGCAGGTATGCCTGGGTAATCCCCCAGATCTGACCGGTAAAAGAATAGCGGTTATCGGAGGTGGAAATGTAGCCCTCGACTGCGCGCGCTCATCTATGCGCATAGGAGCAAATGAATGCAGGATGATCTTCCGCAAGCCAAAAGGCGAGATGACCGGCTTTGAATGGGAAGTTGAGATCGCAGAGGAAGAAGGGGTAACGATGTGCGGGGCGACCATGTTCAAAGAAATCCTGGTCGAGAACGATAAAGTAGTCGGAGTTAAGTGCATCCACACTGAATACCATGGATATGATTCTAAAGGAAGAATATTGATCGACGAACTGCCGGGGACTGAACATTTGCTACCCGCCGATACTGTCATTTGGGCCACCGGGCAGGGTTGTGATCTTTCATTTTTACCGGATGATGGTTCAATCAAACCTCTTAAGACCGGGATAGATTCTGACGAAAATATGATGACCAGCCTACCCGGGGTGTTCGTCGCCGGGGATGTTCACCGGGGATCCACGTTCTACGTGGTGGATGCCATTGGCGAAGGGCACCATGCCGCCCGCTGCATGGACCGATACATGCGCGGCGATCAAGGCATCCGTGAGCCTGTACTACCGCCAGTGGTGGAAATCTCAGAGACGGAAGTTCGGTCACGCCTATCAAAAGGCGAAGCCTCGCAAGCGCAGCGGGTTCGCATTAGCACCATTCCGGTGGAAGAACGCTATCACAATTTCCGGGAAGTCGACCTGACATTAACCGAAGAGGAAGTGCTTCAAGAAGCGGAACGATGCGTGCGCTGTGGAACCTGTGCAGAGTGTCTAGAGTGTGTTGCTGCCTGTGACCGAGGTGCGATCGACCACAATATGCAGGTACAGCATGAAGAGTTCACGGTCGGAACGATCGTTCTAGCTACAGGATTCCGGGATTTCGACCCAACGCGAATCCCTGAACTGAACTACGGAAAACTTCCAAACATCCTGACAGCCCTCGAGTTCGAACGATTGATCAACGCCAGCGGACCGACCAATGGCAAGGTTTTACTACGTAACGGTCAACCCCCAAAGAGTATGGCAATCGTTCATTGCGTCGGATCACGAGATGCAAGGACAAACGAATACTGTTCACGTGCTTGCTGCATGTACTCCCTCAAACTTTCTCAACTGGTGCACGAATATGTTGGCGCAGAAGTCCATGAAATTTACCGGGACATTCGCTCCTTTGGCAAGGGATACGAAGAATTTTATAACCGCACGGCGCAGATGGGTGTCCATTTTTATCATGGCAAGGTTAAGAGCATCGAGAAAAATAACGACCAGTTACATGTCAGCTGGGACGAATTGTTCCACGGCCAGGCGGATCACGTCGACGTAGATATGGTCATATTGGCCACAGGATTAGAACCTCAGGCTGATACGGCCCAAGTGGCAGCACAGTTTGGCATAAGCCGCAGCCGGGATGGATTCTTTTTGGAGCGTCACCCAAAATTGGCACCAGTCGAAACCACCAGTGAAGGGATCTATCTTGCCGGCACCTGCCAGTCTCCAAAGGATATCCCCGATAGTGTTGCCCAGGCAGGCGCAGCAGCTGCGGCCGCTCTTTCCCTTATGGACCAGGGAGTAATTGCGCTCGACCCATCCATCGCCGAAGTGATCAGCGCGCGTTGCGCCGGGTGTGGTCAATGCGCATCAGCCTGTCCATACAAGGCCATCGAATTGGAGAAGGGCACGGCAAAAGTTAATGCCTATCTATGCAAAGGCTGTGGTACATGTGCTGCAGCGTGCACAAATAAGGCTATAACGCTAATCCACTATGATGATCGCGAGCTGGTCGCAGAAATCATTGGCATGCTGGCAGTGGAACCCCTGGATGTGTAAGATCCAAGCTAATACTATATTGTTATCCTTATTACTGAACCTTTCCGGTGATATGGAGAAAAAATGTACGAACCCAGGATAATCGCTTTTTTATGTTCTTGGTGCAGCTACACGGGAGCTGACTCGGCAGGAATAGCGCGCATAAAATCCCCCGCCAATATCCGGGCTGTACGGGTACCTTGTTCGGGGCGCGTGTCACCCGAATTGGTAATGCGAGCCTTTGATCAAGGAGCCGATGGGGTTCTTGTTCTTGGCTGCCACATTGGAGAATGTCATTACGATACCGGTAATCACCGTGCCGCGAAACGATTGCCAATTCTTAAAAGCTTATTGACTTTTGTTGGCCTTGAACCTGAGCGCTTGCGATTGGACTGGGTATCTGCATCTGAGGGAGAGAGGTTTTCCAGGATTGCCGGTGAATTCACCGAATCCGTGCGTGCCCTGGGACCCGTCCACTGGCGGGTAAGTTCGGACAGGAAACGCGAACCCAGTAGGCAAGTCTCAACCATCCACGAACCCATCCCTTACCCGGAGTCAGATTTTTCTGCCAAGGAGGATGTGATCCGGGAAAAAGCCAGGGACCTGCTTGCAAGCGGACAGGTAAGTTGCGTCATCGGGTACGAAGTCAGCCGCCGCGGTAGAACCAGGCCAGTGTTTATTTACTCACCTGAAGATGCCAAACGGCTGGTATGGAACCCGGACTGCACCAATAATTTGACCACTTACCTACCAATAAAATTCCGTCAAATTAAAGGGAAAGAACCGCCCAAGCCAGTCGCAGTCGTAGTTAAACCATGTGACAGTAAAGCAATAAATGTGATGGTGGCAGAGAATCAGTTCAGACGAGACCAGGTTTATGCTTTGGGAGTCGCCTGCGAGGGAATCCGAGGTTCGGACGGGAACCTGCAACCCCGTTGTGTCACCTGCCAGGAAGCTGTCCCGATTGTGTGTGATATGCTGGTGAGCGGTGCCACGTCATCATTTATCCCACGGCTATCATCGTATCCGAGGGAGAAAATATCCGAACTTCAGGACACCTCCCCCTCCGCCCGCCTGGAGTTCTGGCTGGAGCAATTCGATCGCTGCATCCGCTGTTATGCCTGCCGGCAAGCCTGCCCTATGTGCAAATGCCCGGAATGCCTGTATGAGCGGGATGAGTTTACCTTTGTTGGCCTGGGAATAAGGCTGAATGAAAAGCGCACGTTCCACCTTGGAAGAGCATACCACCTGGCAGGTCGCTGCATTGGGTGCAACGAGTGCGAACGTGCCTGCCCAATGAACATTCCTATTGGACTTCTAAACCAAAAACTGGCTGAGGAAATTGAAGCAACCTTCGACCACCGTGCAGGTCTGACAATCGCCCCATCCCCGATCGTGACCGTTCTATCGGGTGAATACAAGGAGGGCTGAGATGAGCTCATTCGTTGCCGATAATAAACGCTGGCTCATCTCGCAATCTAATCTGGAGGCCTGGCTGGATGGCATTGCCAATGCCCGGACGCTTATCGCCCCCTACCAGGAAGGGGGAATACTACTTTATCGTCCTGTGAAAACAAGCGATGAAATTGCCTGGAATCGCCAATTCCCAAGGTCTGCACCTTCCGGGCGAACGGTACTATCCGTTAAAGAAATATACTTTCCTGCAACCGAGCAATTATTCACGATTCAAAAAACAGGCCAAGAAATTAGTTTGGAGGAATCGTTCCCGGAATGGGAAACCGTTGTATTTGGCGTTCGTCCGTGCGATGCCCAGGGGGTGAAATTGCTGGATGCCCTCTTCCTGGATACAAACCCGGTCGATTCCTTTTACTCCCGCCGCCGGGAGAATACCACACTGATCGGTCTGGCCTGTCGATCCATGGGTCCGACCTGCTTTTGCACCTCGGTCGGCGGCGCGCCAGATAACGCTCATGACGTCGATATCATGCTTTATGAGACAGAGGGAGGCTATCTAGTTGAAGCGGTGACCGAGAAAGGGCGTTTTCTGATCCCGGGTGGCGAGTGGAAGGAAACAACTGATGTCCACCAACATCCAATCTATGATAGCCAATTCCCAATCCCAGAAAAAGGGGAATGGCCAAGCCATTTCAATGATGAATACTGGGCGCAATTATCAGAACGCTGTCTTTCCTGTCGAGCGTGCGCGTATGTCTGCCCAACCTGCCGTTGTTTCGCCGTGCGGGATGAGATGATCAGTCCGGGAAAGTTCGAGCGGATCCGCTGTTGGGATGCCTGTGCAGGGGAAAATTACCGACGGGTGGCAGGAGGGCACAAACCACACGCCGAAAAAGGGGAACGCTTGCGCAACCGTTTCTACTGCAAGTTTTATTATTATCCTATACAGTATGGGCTGGGCAATAGTTCGGCATGCACCGGCTGCGGACGCTGCATCGATGTCTGCCCGGCCGGGGTGGATATCACCGAAGTGCTGATCGACCTGGAGGAGCCGGCATGAATGAGAATCCCATGCTACCCTACCTCGGGAAACTGGTGGAAGTTCGTGACCTGGCAACCGAAATAAAACTCCTGAGGGTCGAAATGTTGAACGGTGGTAGTGAAGCATTCCGTACATACCAACCGGGTCAGTTTGCCTTCGTCTCAGCGTTCGGCTTGGGCGAGGCTCCTTTTGGCATTGCCAACGCATGTGGAAGAGGTTCAACAGTAGATTTCGCCGTTGCCCGCCTGGGATCCGTCACCACCGGATTGCACGAACTAGGTGAAGGTGATAAGGTAGGCGTGAGAGGTCCATTAGGCAACTGGTTTCCGATGAAAAAATTTAAAGGGAAAAACCTGGTCGTCCTGGGCGGCGGGATTGGAGGTGCACCCTTGCGTCCGGTTATTCAATATGTCCTGGATCAGCGTGCTGACTTTGGGAGCCTAACAATATTGTGGGCTGCGCGAACCCCTTCCCTGCTGGTGTTCACGGATGAATACGATGAATGGAGGACGGCACCGGACACATCTTTACATCTAACAGTAGACAGCCCAGACGAAAAATGGGATAAAAACGTGGGCCTGATTACCCAACTCCTCGAAAATGTGGCCCCATCCCCGGTAAATTCGGTCACGATCACATGCGGCCCACCCATCATGATCCATTTCGTGACAAAAATGCTCCAGGAGAAGTTAGGATTTGAACCAAAAAATAACTATGTCACGCTCGAGGCTCGCATGCACTGCGGCTTGGGTAAATGCGGGCGCTGCAACCTGGGTGAGAAGCTGATTTGCGTGGATGGACCGGTTTTCAACATGGAAGAAGTGGGAGAATTGCTGGAAACGTTTTTATAAGAATCCCCGAGATGATATTCCCTCAGTTAATATATTTGAAAAAAACCAGGTCCCAGGAATAAACCCCAATATCAGGCGAATAAAGCGATTTTATGGTAAAACCAACCACACAGGTTGGAATTAGTATTTAATGAGGCCTATCTATCCCACTCAATTACCCTCAGCTGTCATCATCGGAGGCGGCCCGGCGGGTCTTATGGCCGCCGAAGTATTGGTGCAAAGGGGCTCACGCGTTGATATTTACGACAGCATGCCCTCACTTGGACGGAAGTTCCTGGTGGCGGGTAAAGGAGGGTTGAACCTGACCCATGCAGAATCGCGCCAGCAGTTCCTCTCCCATTACGGCTCCCGACGAACTATGTTGGAACCTTTCCTGGATAAATTTGGACCTGATGAAATCATAAGCTGGGTCCACGAACTTGGGACGAATACCTTTGTTGGGTCATCCAGGAGAGTTTTTCCTATTGGAATGAAAACCGCTCCAATCCTACGTGCATGGCTGAGGCGTTTGCGTGAAGCGGGTGTGACCTTCCATACACATCATAAATGGCTGGGCTGGGGCGAAGACGAGGCGCTGCGTTTCGATTCGCTGGAAGGCGAGATAAGCGTACACCCTGATGTGGTGGTACTAGCACTCGGTGGTGGGAGCTGGAGACGGCTGGGTTCGACAGGTGAATGGGTGTCCATCCTTGAAGCACGCGGAGTTGAGGTTGCCAAGCTAAAACCCTCCAACTGTGGATTTGATGTGGCATGGAGCGAGCATTTCCGGTCCCGGTTCGAAGGAACCCCGCTGAAATCCGTAGTCTTGTTTTTTTCTAATTCAGTCGGAGAGAGTTACCAGAAACAAGGCGAATTCGTGGTTACCCAGACAGGCATCGAGGGAAGCCTGATCTATAGCCTTTCTGCCCAACTGAGGGATGAGATCGAAGAAAACGGAATTGCCCGCATCAGGCTCGATCTTGCGCCGGGTTTGTCGGAGCAGCGCATTACAGAAAGGCTATCCCTTCCAAAAGGTTCGCGAACTCTATCCGGTCACCTGGAAAAAACGGTGCATATCAAGGGAGTAAAGGCAGGCCTGCTGAGGGAATTTGTGCCCAAGGAAGACCTGCTCGACCCTAAAAAGCTAGCTACTGCCATCAAAGGGCTAACGATCCCTCTCATCGCCGCACGACCACTGGATGAAGCCATTAGCAGTGCGGGGGGAGTGCGTTTCGAGGAGCTCAATGCCAACCTGATGATCCGCAAGTTGCCAGGTGTTTTTTGCGCGGGGGAAATGCTGGACTGGGAGGCACCCACCGGCGGCTATCTTCTTTCAGCCTGCTTTGCCACGGGCCGGGCAGCGGGAGAAGGGGCTCTTAAATGGATGAAAAACCGAATTTAATGCCTTTAGTTTGAAGTATTAAAAAATATTGAATAACTTGAACCGTAAATGAGTAAACTCTCGTGCCGCCCAGATATTGAGAATTACCGAATTAATTAATAGCATACGATATTTTTTGATGGAGGAGGAGAGGAAACCATGTTAAAACCTAATATTTCAAGCCGCTTACTAAATGGATTGATTATCGTAGGAATTGCCCTGGTCTCCTGCGGACCTGTCGGAACCGCAACCCCAGATATTGGGGGAATCGTGCAGGGAGCCGTATATGGCGATCTGAATAGCAACGGCGCAATCGACCCTGGAGAAGTTGTTCTTGAAGGAGCAGATGTCACAATTTCCGGCTGTGGGACACCCCAAACCCGGGTCACGGGAGCAGATGGCCTATTTAATTTTATTGACCTCCCTGCCGGGACTTGTCACGTCAGCGTGGCCAAAACCGGCTGGATATTCTCTGGGTCATACCCGGCTCTTGGCTACCCGATTCCAGTTGCTTCGGATCCAACCTTACCCACCTCGTTCAGCCTGTTTTTGGCCCCAATCGGAAGAGCTATTCCTTCATACACTCCGACTTTGCCCGCAGGAACTCCCGGTTTACCCCGCGCGACTTTTACGCCAGCACTGATCATCAGCCCTAATTCGGCCACGCCAATGATTACCCCTAAATCCCAAGCAGCAAATTGCAGATTTGGTCCGGCGGTTGGATTCCTAGCTGTTGGCGGATTGAAAGTCGGGATTACTGTCCCCATAGTCAGTACCATCGCTAACAGGTCGTGGTGGCAGATCGAAAACCCACAGGAGCCCGATACATTTTGCTGGGTTTCCGGAACAGTAACAACCACAATTGGAAATACCTTAAAAGTGCCAGTCGTCCCCATTCCGATCGCCCAGGTCATTTCAGTGGTGGTCACTACTCCTGCAGTTGTCCATGGTTTCTGCGGTGATCCGAATGCAACTTCTTTCGATGTAACCATAACCACCAACGGCCCTGTCACCGTGCAATGGCATTTCGAAATATCGACTTCCACCGGCACAGTGCTCAATACAACAACAAACCAGCCGTTGATATTTACAGCAGCAGGTCCCCTGTCATATTCGTCGGATGAGTATAAACGGGATTGCGGAAGTTACATAGTCAAGGCACTAATAACCAGCCCCAATGCGAAGACGGGACAGGCCAGCTGGACGGTAGTTCAGCCATAATAAGCAATTTGCTCCCAGGATCAACATTAGAGCGGTCGACTGACCGTTCTATTGTGTTTCTTCCTGAAACCCTGTTCGGTATAGATCATAATACATGCCACGGTTTGTCAATAGTTGGGGGTGCGTGCCCTGTTCAATTATCTTTCCATCATGAATGACAACGATTCGATCAGCATTCGTAATAGTGGATAACCGATGTGCTATGACGAAGGAAGTGCGTCCCTTCAGCAATCTTTTCAGCGCTTTTTGGATAACCTGTTCTGTCTGTGTATCCACTGAAGAAGTAGCTTCGTCGAGGATTAAAATGCGCGGGTCAGCCAATAGGGCACGGGCAAATGAAAGGAGTTGACGCTGGCCCACAGAGAGCATCACGCCACCTTCCTCTACTGAGGTTTCGTATCCCTTCCGTAAATTGCGGATGAAATCGTGGGCACCTACTGCTTTTGCAGCCTCCTCGATTTCCGACGGTGTGGCTTCCAGGCGACCAAACCGAATATTCTCTGCCACTGTTCCATTAAAAAGAAATGGATCCTGCAATACGACACCCATTTGGCGACGCAATGAAGACTGCGTAATCGTTCGCAGGTCAAAACCATCGACTAATATTCGACCTTCAGTGGGATCGTGGAACCGGGACAACAGCTTAACCATAGTTGTTTTCCCTGCCCCGGTTTCTCCAACCAATGCCACGGTCTCTCCAGGCAATATGCTTATATCAATGTCCGTGAGTATAGGAGCTGGATCGTCGGAATAATGGAAAGAAACATGCTCGAAGGCTACCTTCCCCTGTATTTTAGGAAGATCTTCCGCTTGAGGAATGTCCTGAACTTCAACCGGCGTGTCCAAAAGTCCCATGATGCGTTCCCATCCAATCATCGTGGATTGAAGAGCATCATAACGACGACTCAGATCACGGATAGGTTCGAAAAAGCGATCTATGTAAAGAATAAACGCTACCAGGACCCCAGCGGTGATGGTCTGTCCAAGCACTGCCGTTCCACCCAGCCATACAACGAGACCAGTTGCAATCGCACCCAGTAAATCAACACTGGGGCTAAATACGGAAGAAATGCGTGCAGTCGCGATCGCCCGCTCGAGGTGATAGCGATTGACAAAATCCCGGAAGTGTTCATAGTTCTGTTTTTGACGGGAAAAGGCTTGTACCTCTCGTACCCCGTTCACATTCTCCGCCAGGACCGAATTTACCCAGGAAATGGCTGCGCGTACTTTACGATACGCGGCGCGAGATGCGCGCCGAAAAAGGATTGTAATAACAATCATGATGGGCAAGACACTGAAAGTAAGCAGTGCCAGGCGGAAATCCATATCCAACATGACAAATATGATGAGGGCGAGGGTGAAAACATCCCGAGCAATTGCCAGAACTGCCCAGGTCAGGAAATCCCGTAAAGTCTCCACATCATTAATTGCCCGGGTAATGACACGACCGACTGAATAGCGGCTGTAAAACCCCAAAGACAGGTCCTGCAAGTGGGCAAATAAATTCTTTCGGAGGTCGTAAATGATGGATTGCCCGACCCACGCCATTATATTGACCCTGTAGTAAGTGCCGACCCATTGAATTACGGCCACACCTAGGTAGGCTAGAATTGTATAACGTAGAACGACAGTACTGCCGGCGTTGATGCCGCTGTCAATGGCTATTTTTACAAAATAAGGTCCTGCAACAGATGCCGCAGAAGCGACAAGCATCAATATCGCTGACATTATCAATTTCAAGGCATAAGGTCGCGTGAATGCAACCAACCGCTTGGCAGACTGGGGATCGACAGTCTTATCATACAGTTCTTCAGACTGGGTAACATAGGTTGGTGGAATTATGGTTGTTGTAGACATAGAACATTAATCCAAATCACGATAGCGACCGATCAGAGGAACGGCGCCCCTTCAGGGCATCCAATTCATGCGCAGGAGATAATAATTCATCGTCAAGTTCCGCTTCGTCCACGAACCTGTTTTGCTGGGTTAACTGCAGGTCGTAAATTTCTTTATATAGCCCACCTTTTTCAAGCAGCGCAGCGTGTTTCCCCCGCTGAACTATTCGCCCGTCAGCCATGACCAGAATCAAGTCAGCGCGCCGAACAGTGGCAAGGCGATGGGCAATTACGAAAGTAGTCCGGCCTGCCATCAGCCGGTCGAGAGCTTCCTGGATAAGCTGCTCTGTTTGTGTGTCAACTGAAGACGTTGAGTCATCCAGAACGAGGATGCGCGGATCCATCAGGAGAGCTCGTGCGATGGCAATCCGCTGGCGCTGCCCGCCGGATAGGGTGACACCGCGCTCACCAACAAGCGTCTCGTATCCTTCAGCAAACTTTACGATGAAATCATGCGCCTGAGCAGCTTTTGCCGCTTCGAAGATCTCCTCGTCAGACGCGTCAGAGCGTCCGTATCGAATGTTTTCGCGAATGGTGTCAGAAAATAACAAGGAAGTCTGGAGGACAATCCCAATTTGCTTGCGCAAAGATACCAGCTCGGTCTGCCGCACATCCACATTGTCAACCAGCACTGCCCCTTCAGTCACGTCATAAAATCGAGGGATTAGGTTTACAAGGGATGTCTTTCCCGATCCAGTCTGACCAATGAGTGCGATGAGCTGGTTTGGTTCGACTGTTAGATTGATATTTGATAAAGCATCGATCCTTTCGTCCTGATATCGAAGCGAGACCTCGCGAAATTCCACACAACCCGTTAATGTCTCATGGCGAATTGCTCCCAGGGGAGATTGAATCTCCGGACTATGATCCAAGATTTCCAAAACACGCTGAGCGCCGGCTTCCGATTCACCAATTGCATTCACCAACCACGCCAATTGTTGCACGGGTGCAGATAACATGAGTAAATAAGCATTGAATGCCACAAGTTCACCTACGGTCATCCTACCCTGCAACACCAATGGACCTCCCACCATAAGGATCAGGATGGTACCCATCGTAATAAGCAGACTGGTGGTAGGCATAACCTTAGACCATTCGCCCAAGACTTTAACGCGAGCTTTAAAATAGGAGCGGTTGATCTGGTCAAATCGCCCAATTTCGTGGGGTTCCCTGGCAAAAGCCCGTACGACATGAACACCGGATACGTTTTCCTGTAATTGGGCTGAGAGGTCACCGAGAGTATTGTCCACATCATAAAAAAGCCGCGTGATACGCTGACCGAAGTCAGCGGTCATCATCGCCATGGGGACGAGCGGCAGCAAAGCTATTAATGCCATCCATGGGTTCCGAATGACCAGAACCGTTACAACTCCCACTGAAAGGACTGCAAACTGAACGATCTGTACGAGACTATCCCCGGCAAAGGTTTGAACGGTGCGCACATCTTCGATGCAGCGGTTTATCAACTGTCCAGTAGTGCTATGATCGTGGTAAGTAAATGGCAAATATTGGATATGATCATACATCGCATTACGGAGGTCATACCCGATATGTGCCCCGATCCATTCGGTCAGGTAGCGCTGACCCAGGTTGAGAACTGCTGTTCCAGCGCCAATTCCCACCAATATCAGCGCAGAGCGGACCAGAAAAGCAGCCGCTCCCGCCTGCAATCCTTTGTCTATTACTCCCTGAATGATTTGCGGAACAAGCAATGAAAGTCCAGTCATAATCAACAGGATGAGCATGTTGACTATAAGCTGCCAAAGATAAGGCCGATAATATTGATGCAGTTTAATTAGATGTTTCATGAAATGAATAGTTTTATCAGGAATTTAGAAACGCTCTTTGAAGCATCTCCATACCTCGAAGAAGGGTGTCCAGTTCATCCACTCCAAGACGATCAAAACGCGTTGACAACCAATCTTCAGCTTCGGTGTAGATAGCGTCCAGAACATTTAGACCCTCAGATGTCAGGGTCAATGGGATGTTCCGCCGGTCGTTCAAGTCCTGGTTGCGGATGATTAAACCCCTGCGGACCATGGCATCCACCGTTTTGCTGACAGCTGAGCGACTGGTCCCGCCAGCGTCTGCCAGGGCACTGACCGATGCACTCCCTTTACGGATTCGCCGGAGAACCTGGAACTGTTCCTCGGACATATGGTATTTTTCAACTGCAATAATCCGTATTTGGCTGCGAGTCTGGCGCCAAGCTGACGGGATACTTTCCCAAAATTTATCGATCAGGCGGGGAATATTGGAAGAATTTGCCATTTTTGCCTCGGTATGGTTGCGTGGGCGAATAGTTGAGTTGTGCAACTATTATACCCAAAATAACACACTTTAATGCCGTCGGTTGACTTAAAGTTTTTGGGATATGTCACAATAAAAAACCAGGATTATTCACTTCCCTTCTGTTGATTTTCCTAAAATATATATTATTTAACTTGCCTCCTAAACCGTTATACTCTATACTTCAAATACTTCCTTCAACTATTTTGAAAAGGAGAAAATCATGCCTGAAGCATCGGTAACGCCTCGCAAGAAAATAACCTTGCCCTATCTTTTTAAAAAAGTCGCAGATGGTCAACCCATTACATGGCTGACCTGTTACGATTATCCAACAGCCTATTTACAAGAACAGGCTGGGATCGAGATGATCCTGGTTGGAGACAGCCTGGGAATGACCATGCTGGGTTATGACAGCACCCTGCCTGTCACAATGGATGACATGGTCAGACATGCCCAAGCAGTACGACGCGGAGCTCCCACCGCCTTCGTGGTCGGCGACATGCCATACATGACATATCAACCTTCAGTTGAAACGGCTATCCGCAATGCAGGAAGATTTATGGCTGAATGCGGTTGTGATGCCATCAAACTAGAAGGCGGAATATCCATGGCGGATCGGATCAAGGGAATCGTGGATGCAGGAATCCCAGCCATTGGTCACCTTGGACTGACGCCGCAATCTGTAAGTGCATTAGGCGGTTTTCGTGTTCAGGGTAAATCAGCCTTGTTGGCAAAGAAGATCCTAGATGATGCCAAGGCTCTCGAACAAGCCGGTGCTTTCTGCATCCTGCTCGAAATGGTCCCTGACCGCCTGTGTAAACTCATTACCGAGCGCGCTGAAGGCTGCATCATCATGTCACTTGGCTCCGGCGCTGATGCCCACGGTCAATTACTCATTTATCATGACATGTTTGGTCTTTATCCCAAATTTAAACCTAAAATGGCCAAAGTGTATGGTAATGCTGGAGAAGTAATCCTTAACGGTTTGAAGAATTATCACGACGAAGTGATTGGCAAACAATTTCCCCAAGCAGAGAATTGGTTCGGAATGCCGGATGAGGAATTCGAAGATTTAAAGAAAATGCATGATTAATTATTATTGACGAGGTCTGACCTTATCATTTACTAAATAAGGAGAAAAATGGACAAAGAACTGCGCCATCTTCTTGCTATTCCAACTGACCGGTTGGATGCCATCAATTCAGTCCTATTAGATCCAGCTGAAACTGTTATGAATGATTTCCTGGCGGTCGTGGCCAAGTATGGCTCTCCCGAAGAGATCAATCGCAAACACCTCGAATCGCGAAAACTCGACCACCTGATGCAAATCGTAAATGAGCGGGCTCCGGGTTATGTTAAAGACTTAAATTGGCTCATGGAACAACGGGATAAGCATGCATTCGCGTCCGTACAAGAATATCGGGCGCGGGTGCTGGGAGACAAAGCAAACGGGATGAAATTCGCCGATGAATCTGCCGTTACTCTTGAAGTTTCTGCCCTGCAATACTTTCCGTGGATCCGTCCAATGTGTGAACGAGCAATCAAAGATCGGAGTCTCGTCCCGGGCCGCTTCATTGCAGTTAGAAAAATGAAGGAATCTGAATCGGATGGCGATCTACCTGCCATCGTGGCAGCCTTGGATATTATTGGGTCATCTTTCGTGGAGACTCTCGATACGAAAGGTACGGATGGGTCCAACCTTCATTTGGGAGGACCGGCAACCATTACCGGGTACTTCGGTGGTATAGGAGAACCGAACGCACATGCATTGATATGGCTGGATGAGTTTTTGTATTACTACACCAATTACGGCGTTCAGCATGTGCTTAATTTCAACGCGGGGACGATCCTGCTTGGCTTCCTGCTGTACCGCCTGGGTGTCGATATCCAGTTCAAGATTTCAGTCTTCTTTGGATCGGATAATCCTTATCATGCCCTATGGATTATGCTGGCGGCCAAACTATTCAGTCGCGATGACGGGTCCTCCCCTCTCATCGGTTTTAACTGGTCCAATTCGATTAATAATCAAACCATGGAATTGACGGCCCAATTTCGAAAGGCTCTAGGTTTCGAAGAGGTCGTCAGGTTCGAGCACAACATTGTAGAGACATGGAAAAGCATTGTTGTGCAGCCATATGACCGCCGTGCTGAATTAGTTGAAATCGCAGATCATGTCGCAAATATTTCTGCAAAGCATGAAGGTGGTGACGTGGATGTCGAACAGAAACGAGCACATCCATCAGACATCCTGGACTACTTTCGGGAGAAAAAGGAAGTCATCGATTCCGGGGACTGGGATGCCATGCAATTGAATTTCATGGATAAAGTCGACGCATGCAATAAATCGGCTTGGGAATTGACAAAAAACAATTTGTCATTTATTGCAGCAAAGAATTTACATAAATAAGTTGTTTTAAATATTGAAAAGTAGATAAAATTGGGTATATTGGCTATGCGCAATTTATTATTCTAGGAGTACAACAGTTATGCATATTGTTTATGTCTCAATTCATGTCAAACCAGATCAAATTGAGGATTTCATTTCTGTCACAAAAGAAAACGCAGATAAAAGCACTACCAACGAGCCGGGTATCGCCCGTTTTGATGTCGTGCAACAGAAAGAAGATCCAACCCGGTTTGTATTAATCGAGGTTTACTATACCCCTGAAGATGCTGCCCGACACAAAGAAACCAGCCATTACAACCGCTGGCGCGAAAATGCCGAGCCAATGATGGCTGAACCTCGAAGCCGGGTCATTTACACGAATATCTTCCCAAGTGATTCACAATATTAGATATGCGAGGTCGACTAATTGCGATTCGAATTTGCCACATCCAGCAGAATTCTGTTCGGCAATGGAGTAACATCCGAAGTTCCCAAGCTTTGCGAGGGACTTGGTCACCAAGCATTTGTATTAAACAACCCGAGAGATTCTGTAAATCCCTTCATTGAACTGCTCAAACAATCAGGTCTGAACCCCATTGACTGGCCTGTGCGAGGTGAACCAACAATCCAGAGTGTACTGGAAGCCCTGAAAGCAGCACGGGACGGAGGTTGCGACCTGGTCATCGGCGTGGGAGGCGGGTCGACGCTGGATACAGGCAAAGCTGTTAGCATATTACTTTCGAATCCCGGTTACCCATATGATTATCTGGAAATCGTCGGTGCGGGTCGCGCGTTCAAGAAACCTTCCATTCCGTTTATTGCCATCCCAACTACTGCCGGAACAGGTTCTGAAGTAACCCGCAATGCAGTCATCGCCATTCCCAACCTCCACTTAAAGGTCAGCTTGCGCAGCCCTTATATGCTGCCCAGGTATGCAGTAGTTGATCCACAAATGACTCATAGTTTGCCACCGGAAATTACTGCAACCACAGGTATGGATGCGCTGACCCAACTCATCGAGCCATTTGTCTGCAACTCCCCCACCCCACTTACCGATGCAGTTTGCCGGGACGGAATTCCCCGGGTAGCTCGTTCCTTACTGGCTGCATATAAAAACGGGAATGAAAGCGCCCGGGAAGATATGTCTCTTGCGAGTCTGTTCGGCGGCATAGCCCTGGCCAACGCGCGATTGGGTGCGGTTCATGGACTTGCGAGCCCTATCGGTGGAATGATCACTGCTCCCCATGGAGCAATCTGTGCCTGTCTGTTACCGATAGTGATTGAGGTAAACCTAAATTCATTAAGGTGTCGCGTGCCAGACTCGCCAGCCTTGGGACGTTACAGTGAGGTGGCACGGCTGGTGACAGGCAATGCTTCAGCCACAGCGGATGATGGAGTTAAATGGATACAGAATATATGCCATTTCATGAATATCCGACCACTGGCTGAGTTTGGTCTTAAAACGAGCGTCTTCCCCGAGATCTTAGCACAGGCTCAGAAAGCCAGCAGCATGAAAGGCAATCCGGTTTCGCTAACCGAAAAGGAATTAGCAACCATTCTTGAAAGAGCCATATAGTAAAACCCGCCTGATTGCCAGACGGGTTCTTTATGAATTGATTCATTGATACTTTGAATCGTCCAGCTCCTTGCGGAGTTTTTCCTCCTGCGTCTCTTCAACAACCTCCGATTTCCCCCAATCCAGTTCCGCCTTTTCCGCATCCCTCAATTTCCCCAAAGGCTGAATCCTCACGACACTCCATTTTCCGCAGTATGGACAGCGTGCCATTTTTGATAATCCCAAATTCATACTAAAAAGGGGCAATGCAAACGGTCGGTGACATTTCGGGCATATCCCACCCCGGCCTCCATAATTTCGCTCCGTGCCGAGGGGTAAATTACTAAGCTTTCCCCTACCAGTGATCAAGGGAATTATAAACGAAAGCAAAATAGCTCCGAAAACAACCACCAAAATGGGAACAACGATCTGGAGCGCGGCCTTGTTCCCAACTGCGGAAGAAACGAAATTGCTGGTGATCGTATTCGAACTATATTGTTGCCCGCTCGAAGAAAATCCAACAGCATAAAGGTTGTGCTGTCCCAAGGGATAATTATCTGTATTAAACTGCAAATTGTATGGCGGTTGAGAAACTTCGCCAATAACATTGCTATCAATATAGAAGACGACCTTGACTAAGTCGCTTGGTCCGGTTACTTTCATTGAGAACAAACCCTGGATATCATTGTTTAAACCGCCATAGCCATAGTCGCGGGACATTTTAAGAGTTAATCCCGCCCTCTGAGCCGCAACCGCAATGAAAAACAGCAAACTGAAAATTAATGCAGTTAAAAGAGCGATATGTATTTTTTTCATATGGTCACTTCCATCGGGTGAGAATTTGCTCGCGTTGAAATATCCGGGTGGTGAGGTAAAGTAACAACGCGTCCAGGGCTAACATGACAAGAGCCACGATTGAAATAATTTGAGTATTCAGGACGAACAATCCGGCCACCTGACCAAAGAATCCGGCAAGGACCGGAACAATAACAACCATTGAGACCTGTTCAGCCACACGGGGGTCGTTGACCCGGGACGAAACCATGAGCGAAAACGAGACAGCCATGACAGCCAATAGTGGCCCAACCAAGAAAATTGCGACCAACCAGCGTGCATCCAACAAGGCTAAAAGCAGCGTCTTGTTTGCGACGATTATCCATGAGCCAAGAGCAAATACCCCGAACGCACCATATGTCGCCAGAATCGCCGGAATAACGGCCGCAAGGCACTTTCCGATCAGTAGTTCAATGGTCGTAATTGGCGTAGCCAAGAGAGGTTCCAAACTGCGGGTTGTCTTTTCGCCCACGATTGAATAGGCAGCGATCGTAACAGGGATTGCCACCGGTACCAGCATAAAAAGCATCATGAATTCACTTACCAGGAATACCTGGAAACAGTCCTGGCTACTTAACCCACTCGGACACATCGATTGAGTCATACCGGCAGGTAATCCGCTACTGGTGCCGGAAGCGGAACTCGTGCTCGAAGTACCTCGGGTTCCATAAATGATCCCAAGCGGAATGGCGGTCATTAAAATCGGGAGGAACGCAACTGTAAAAATTACCATGCGGTTTTTAAAAACTTCTGCCCATTCTTTTCTAATTATCGTTTTTATTTTGTTCATCTCATGCACCCTTGACCAATTCCAGGTAAACTTCTTCCAAAGAATGGCGCAGTTCTCCAACAAACTGGATGTCTGCGCCCGCAGTTACGAGCTCTCTCACCACATCAGGGTTTTGCACATCCGGATTGTCGAGAGTAACAACCAGTTTATTCTCTACAATTTTAACCTCTTTGACAAAAGAGAGCTTCCGGATGGAAGAAGCCATCGTTTCATCAGCCACGCGCAGGTGAAACACCACCTTCCTGCCAAAAACCGACGAACGCAGATTTGCAGGTGTATCTACGACCAGCAAGCGGGATTTGAAAACCCCAATCCGATCGCACAGTCGATCAGCTTCATCAAGATTGTGGGTGCACAGGAAAATCGTGCGACCCTCTTTCTTTAATTCTGCGATAAATTCCCGAACGAGGTGAGACGCTTCCGGATCCAGTCCTGCTGTCGGCTCATCCAGGAATAAAACCCGAGGTTCATGCAGAAGAGCTCTGGCGATTGCCAACTTCTGTTTCATCCCCTTTGAAAATGTCCCAGCAGCATCCAGCCTGCGTTCATACAAGCCCAACATCTTAAGATATTTATCGATTTGCCCTTTTACATCCTTGACTTCGTAAAGTTCGGCAAATATCCGCAGGTTGTATTCTGCGGAAAGGTTATCATACATGCCCGGGGTTTCTGTAAGCACCCCGACGGTGCGACGAATGTCTGTATCCTGCTGTCCAACTTTGAATCCGGCTACAGAAGCTGACCCAGCAGTTGGCCCAATCAGGCTGGTCAACATGCGAACAGTTGTTGTTTTGCCAGCACCGTTGGGACCGAGGAAACCGAAAACTTCACCTTCAGCCACATCCAAACTAAGGCCTTCCACGGCCATGATAGTCCCAAATTTTTTTGCCAGGTTTTCGGTATGGATCATTTTTCCTCTTTAGTGATAACGGGTCTCATCAAGGTTTTTCATATTTTCTTCAACTGGCTTTGGTTTAAATACCGGCGGTTTTCCCGGAACAAATGGTATCTCTATTTTGGGCTCGGATTGGCGCAAACAAAAAATTATGATCACGCTTAAAACCGCAAAAATTCCAACGACCCCCTCAATTGATAACGCGGAAAATCCAATTTTCGAAACAAAAACCGCCACCCCGTCAGCCAGGGCGTGCAGAAAGACCGCGGCACCCACCCACCAAAACTTCCTGCGCACAAATGCCTGCAGGACCAATATCGAGCACGCAAGATGCAAAGGAAGAGCAAATAGCCGTTCAACAGCACCAAGCATGGTCAAGTACCATGGCGCAGACCAATATAACTGGATCTGGGCCCTCGCCAATTCGACCTGATCAGGCGCCACCAAGGTAGAGATGTCCACACCGCGAACAGCAAGCATCTGAATGTAACCGTAAAGAGCCAGCAGCCCAAGGAGGATCGCTTCGATGCCCCCGTGCCCGGTCCCTGCCAATAATCCAGAACCCCAGGAGCGAGCATCTTTTGCCCACCAGCGATACATAATATAGCGGGAGAATTCTTCAAATATGCCGGCACTCAAGCCGAGGAACACAGAAATAATAAGATTCTGCAAAGCCAATGGCAATGCGATGAAGCTGAAGCGATTAAATAGTGGACTTATTAATGCATTGAACGGGATATGCAGAGCTTGCGAAAACACGAATGTCGCAGCTCCGATCCAGAACAACCGCCAGCCTTTCCCGAATTTGCGGGTCAAATAGATCGCTAACCCTACCGGGATGGCGATCATAAGACATCCATTTAGGAAGTAAGTTATCGTTAGAAGATTCATCAAAATTTTTGCGTCAGAACACTCAAAGAAACTATGTAACGGACTTGAATTCAGATTATTACTTTCCAAAACTATTTCCTGCCAAGTTTTTCTGCCTTAATTAATTCCTCGGGTGTATTCACGTTCAAAAACATTTGTCCATTGGGATCGAATACCTTGCTTTCCACCGGAGTCAGAACATGCACCTTTACACTTGAAAACCAGGAAATCAACTGCCCCTTCCCCGCTTCCAAGTTTTGCCGTACAAGTAGAAGACAAGTATCACGCCTATATAACGCATGCAAAGGTTCCAAGCCTTTCTCGGAGGAGGGGACAACCACATCAGCATGTTCCGAAATCAGGAGGTCTCCCCTGATATGAGACCATCTTCGCATTAACGGAGGCATGTCGCAGGCAACAACAGCCACCACCTGATGAGAAGCCGCAATCAGAGCACGTTAAAGCCTTCCCAAAGGCTCCCGACCAGGTATAAGGTCTGGCACGAATTTTATGTCTTGGGGTAAATTTTCTGTAGATCTGGGGGCAATAATGATCACTTCTTGTGCAAGCCCAGCCAACCTGTCCAAAATGCGAAGAATGAGAGTTTCTCCCTGGAAGCGATTAAAAGCTTTATCCTGCCCCATCCGCTGCGATTTACTTCCGGCGAGAATTATCAAGGTGGTGAACATTACGTGATTATACCCGGAGCATCTCGCAGAAGAATAATTACCCTGTACTTCAAGTTGAGCCTGAGGAGTGTATTCCCTATTAGGAATTTCCGACGCTCAGATTATTCCTGGTTCTTTCGCAGGTAAATCACCCAATACATGGAGGCAACAAGCATGGAACCCCCTATGATGTTACCGAGCGTCACCGGGAGCAGGTTTTTCAGGAAGAAGGAACCCCACGTCAAACTTGTCAAGTCAATCGATTTGGCCAATGCAAAGGCCGGATCAAATGCCTTAATAAAAAGGGCATAAGGAACAAAATACATATTGGCAATTGAGTGCTCAAAACTGGCAGCAACAAAAGCTGAAATAGGGAAGATGATGGCAAGGATCTTATCCGAGACACTTCGTGCACTATAAGTCAGCCAAATGGCAAGGCAAACAAGACCATTACAGAGAATACCCAGTGCCAATGCCTGAACGAAGCCGAGGTTAACCTTTCCGACCGCAATCTTAAGGGCAGCTTCCCCCACCGAGCCTCCGCCATTAATATATTGTTTTCCGAGAAAGACCAGAGCAGCCGTTCCCAGCGACCCAACGAAATTCCCGATATATACGATCAACCAATTGCGGAGAAGCGCCAAGGTGGATATTTTTCTACTTGCCCAGGCGATAACGATCAGGTTGTTCCCGGTAAACAACTCCGCACCACCAACCACCACCAGGATCAGACCTAGGCAGAATACCAGCCCAATGAGCAGGCGGGCGACGCCATAGGGCAAGGTCGAGGTGGCAGCAGCGGTAGTCGTTGCAAACATTGCGCCTAAACCAATGAATGCCCCAGCCAAAATCGCCAGGGCAAATAATGAAAGAAATGGTAATGCGGCTTTACGAACTCCAGTCGCAACGGCTTTGTCGGCCATTTCATGCGGTAACAATGCATCCATGACATCCTCCATCTGATAAATTTCCTGACACAAAATTGTCCGCTAATTTTATCCCTGTTCAGTAGTGTGGCTTTCTGGCAACAACCCCGCTTCTTTCACGATACGAGGTATGACGTCTTCCCAGCCCACCGGCATAATATGCAATCCATGGATACCCTGATTTTCGTAGGATTTAATCTTTCTAGCCAGTTCGAGGGCAATTTGAACCCCCTCTTCCTGGGCATTCCCAGATGCGTCGGCAATTTCCATGCGCTTCATAATCGGTTCAGGGACCCAAACGCCGGGTACTTCGGTCATAAAGCGTGCCATTTTTAGACTCTTTAACGGTGTTATGCCAATCAAAATGAAGACTTTATCCAGGATATTCCGCCTGGCAAGTTCATTGAGCCAGATTTCCATGCCATCAATATCATAAACCAGGTTGGTTTGAAAAAATTGTGCGCCGGCATTCACCTTCTTGTGCTCCCGGAGGGCTTGGAATTTCGGGTCAGACGCAAAAGGAGAGGCTGCTGCTCCAAGAAAATACTTTGGTGGAAACTTGATCTCGCGCCCATCCAGGTACCGGCCTTCGTCGCGCATGCGCCGGAGGATCCATAGCATTTGGACCGCATCCAAATCATTGACATCCATCCGACCGCGTGGCTGGGGTGCCAATACCGGGCTGTCGCCGGTGACGCAGAGAACATTGCGCACACCCAATGCTGAGGCACCGAGAATTTCTCCCTGCACACCAGCACGGGTTCGGTCACGGGCAGCAATCTGCATGACGGGTTCAGCGCCTCGTTCAATTGCAATTTTGCTGCAAGCCCAAGAAGACATGCGCGGAGTAGCGGAAGCATTGTCAGTAAAATTAATGGCTGTCACATAAGGTTTGACCAAATCAATGTTACTAGACAATTTGTTCGTCGAGGTGGATAAAGGAGGGGTCACCTCGCAAGCGATAACAAATTCCCCGGCTTTCAGCCTCCGTTCCAATTCAGAGGCGGGTTCAGTATATTTCGGCGCATGGTATTCACTATCGCCCTGCCACCAATCCGGCTGGCGCACCGGACGGAAAATACCATCCCAGGTTTTCGCTCGTACTTCGGAATTGCTATATAGGAGACCCTTTGCAACCTTTCCGGTCCCCATCCGTTTCACCTGACCAGTAACATCTGCCCAAGTTTCCCCGCCGGTTTTCTCCCAATCCATTGGCGGCAACACTTCAAGAAGCATGTCCTGCCTGCCCATCTTGAATGATCGGTTATAGATTTCATACCAAATACACGGGCGGGTCTTATCCACGTAACATGCCTCCGGGGTTGAGCCCCCACAAGGTCCGTTGCGCATTCCCTTTGGGCATTCCATGGGGCAAATAAAAGCTGTTTCCTGTAAAAGGCAATTACCGCACATCCGGCAGCCCCATAAGGGACCTTTAACTATTTTTTCTAAATTAGCCAGTACCCGGCGACCGGGCGTTTCGCGTTTGAAGGGCATAAAGGGTGGTTGCCAACGGCGACCAGGTGTAAAAATGGACATGGGTGTCTCCTGACGATTTATTGTACTGCCGGAGAGAGGCATCAAATCATGAACAATGTCACCTTGGGAAATGACGAATATCCCCCTCTATCGACTGCCACCCCGCTGTAGCCATTTATTTATTTCTACATTGAAGTTTGCCTGGTCATCTACCAAACGGTATAATGACCAGATGCATAAATTTCGGCAAAGTCTAATTTCGATTTTAGTTATCCTAAATATATCGTTTTTTCCTATGAAGATTCATGCAGAAAAATTAGCAATCCTCCAACAATCTTCAGCTTCTGATCTGGTCGATGCAGTCAATGATTTCCGAGCCTCCAATGGCCTGCCGCCCTATTCTCAAAATGCAATACTGATGACCCTTGCGCAAGTCCAGGCGGAATACAATTTGGCGATTGGCACTACTACTCATTACAGTGCAGATGGGTTACGTCCATTCCAACGTGCGCTGCAAGCAGGTTACGCAGTAGCAGGAGATATCAGCCTTGGTGGTTTCTTTTCCGAAAATATTGCAGCTGGTGTGGGCATGACGGCCGCAGAGGCAGTAGATCAGTGGACGAAAGATGCTCCCCACTTAAATACAATGATCGCCACCAACCTTTACGACATTGGTGCAGGTGTGGCGGTTTCAGGCAATACTTATTACTATGTCATTGATTGCGGGCAGTCCACGGGGGGTACTCCGGCAGTGTTTACCCCACCACCTTCTTACATTCCGCCCAAGGCAACCGTGATACCCAATACACCAAATGCGGATGGATCCGTCACCTATGTTGTCCAGGGAGGCGACACTCTGCTTGGTATTGCCATCTCTTATAATATTTCTCTGGATAAGATTCTCGCTTTGAATGGTCTGACTACCAAATCCGTAATTTACACCGGTCAAAAGCTAATCATTCAAGCTGGGTTTACTCCCACTCCCACCCAGCCGACCCCAACCCCCACCGGAATGCCAACAATAACCCCCTGGCCAACATCCACGCCCACCTCCACCAGAACTGCGATCCCACCTACCCAAACCCCCTCCGCAGGGCTCCCCGCGTCTTCAGCAAGGCTCACTGTAATTATTATAGCCGCTGGAGCACTACTAATTTCGGCGCTAGCAGCAGTACTCGGATTAAAACGAAAATAATGTTGCTTGAATAATAAACTGGCGTCTTCCAATGCAAGTTTATTGTTCTATTTCGCTTTCCCTTGTGCAGCTACTGCCTGCTCAGCTTTCCGGACGGTTTCCTCATCTGCCAGATAGAAATGTTTTTCTGGTTTGAGATTGGCATCGAGCTCATAGACCAAGGGAATACCCGTTGGAATATTAAGCCCAGGAATTTCCTCATCTGAAATACCATCAAGGTATTTAACCATCGCACGGATACTGTTTCCGTGAGCAGAGATCAACACCCGTTTTCCCGATTTGATCACGGGAGCCAGGGTACTATCCCAATATGGAAGGACGCGTTCCAAAGTAATTTTCAACGATTCGGTTGCCGGGAGTTGTTCAGGTGAAAGGTCAGCATAACGCGGGTCAAAGCGAGGATGCCGCTTGTCGCTTAATTCCAAAGGAGGTGGCGGGACATCATAACTTCGCCGCCAGATCATTACCTGGTCCTCTCCAAATTTAGCTGCCATCTCGGATTTATTCAATCCCTGAAGCGCCCCATAATGGCGTTCATTTAATTGCCAGGCGCGGATGACTGGAATCCATTCAAGGTCCATTTCCTCCTGCACTATGTTCAGGGTTCGGATGGCACGTTTAAGAACGGATGTGTAAGCTATATCAAAGATATACCCTTTATTCTGCAGAAGCTGACCGCCGGTGTGAGCTTCCTGAACGCCCTGGTCGGTGAGCGCGACATCCGTCCACCCGGTGAACCGGTTTTCCAAATTCCAAGTACTCTGTCCATGACGAATCAGAACCAATGTATATTTCGTTGCCATTGACCACCTCACATAAATAACCGCCAGGTAATACACACCTGGCGGGTTTTAAATTCGAACCTGCTTAATGAATGGCTTTCTCCGTTTCCGGGTCAAACAAGTGGCACTTGTCAAGGTTGAATGATACAGGAACCTTATCGCCAATGCGGAAGTTAGTGCGCGGATCGACACGTGCGACGATATTGTCAGATCCAGCCAGGAGATATAGGAAAATTTCATTTCCCATCAATTCGGTCACATCCACCTTTGTTTCCACTTCAGCAACGTGTATTCCGGGCGGAACAAATGCGGGATTGAAGATATCTTCGGGGCGAATTCCGAATACAACCGGTTTGTCTACATATCCTTGAAATTCCTTCATCCGGTCGGGAGGGATGGGAATATTAAAAGAGCCAGTTTCCACGACAAGTTTCCCATCAGCTTTTCTTAACTTCGCATTGAAAAAGTTCATTGCCGGCGCACCAATGAAGCCTGCTACAAACATATTATCCGGATGATCATAAAGGGATTGGGGTGTATCCAATTGTTGAAGGATACCCTTGTTTATCACCGCTATCCGGGATGCCATCGTCATGGCCTCCATCTGATCGTGCGTTACATAAATAAAGGTTGTGCCCAGGCGTTGATGCAGCTTGGTGATTTCTGAGCGCATGGCAATACGCAATTTTGCATCCAGGTTGGATAGTGGTTCATCGAAAAGGAAGACTTTAGGTTCACGTACGATCGCCCGTCCAACTGCGACGCGCTGTCGTTGCCCTCCGGAAAGTTGTCGAGGTTTTCGAGCCAGCAGTTCCCCGATCCCCAATATATCCGCTGCTTCCTGTACCCTGCGCTTAATTTCATCTTTTGGTGTTTTACGCAATTTCAAGCCAAAAGCCAGGTTATCATAAACCGTCATATGAGGGTAAAGAGCATATGACTGAAAAACCATTGCGATGTCGCGGTCTTTGGGTGGAACATCATTGACAACCCGGTCTGAAATCTTGATCTGACCTTTTGTGATTTCCTCCAACCCGGCGAGCATCCGCAATGCGGTTGTTTTTCCGCAGCCCGAAGGACCAACGAAGACCAGGAATTCTTTGTCTTCTATTTGAAGGTTTAAATCGTTTACTGCGGTGACATTTCCATATTCCTTGGTTATGTGATCGTACGTAACACTAGCCATTTCAGTCTCCTTTTTATAGAATATCGTGATTTAATTATAGCGCAGAACTTTATTTGGGCACACATATAGTTAAGACGCAGTAAAATTGAGGCATGCCAGAAGATGTCACCCCGATCCGTCAACAATATCTTGAAATCAAACGCCAATACCCCAATGCCATTCTCTTTTTTCGACTGGGGGATTTTTACGAGACTTTTGACCAGGATGCTGAGACTGCTGCGCGTGAACTCGACATTGTTCTCACTTCCCGCCCCATCGGTAAAGGACTACGCGCACCTCTAGCTGGCATTCCCTACCACGCCGTGGAAAATTACCTCGCCCGATTGATTGATAAAGGGTACCATGTGGCAATATGTGAACAGGTGGGAAACCAGCCTGCAAAGGGGATATTCCCTCGCCGGGTTGTGCGTGTGGTAACGCCAGGTACGATCGTCGAACCAGGACTGCTCCATGGAGACGCAAACAATTACCTTGCCTCCATTGTTGTTGAGAACGGTCGCGCCGGGATTGCATATGTGGACATTACCACAGGAGAATTTGCCGTCACCGAACTCGACATGCCTATGGATCCAATGTCTGGTACCGGTGAACAGGCCTGGGGGCTTATCCGGGCAGAAATAACGCGGCTCAACCCGGCGGAAATAATCCACCCAGATAATCTCATCATCCCGGCTGGAATTTCCGGACATCTGACAGCCTGGCCTACATGGCGATTTGAACCCGGCAAAAGCAAAGAAGCATTGCTTACACATTTTGAGGCATCCACGCTGGATGGTTTTGGATTAAAGAATTTACCGCTAGCCATCCGAGCTGCCGGAGGTATTCTGCAATACCTGAAAGAAACCGAAGTGGCTGCCCTGCCGCTTTTAGCGGGTTTGCGAGTTTACAGCCTGGGCGAATATATGACCCTCGATGCAGCAACCCGTCGGAACCTGGAATTGATTGAAACCCTGGGAGGAGAGACGAAAGGTTCGCTACTGGGAGTTCTCGACCAAACGATTACGCCCATGGGTAAACGAATGATTGGCCAATGGGTCAGCCAGCCCCTGCTTGACATCGGCCGCATTCAAGCCCGTCAGGAAGGTGTGGAGCTCTTTTATTCTCATTCGCTTCTGCGTGCTGAATTGCGGTCCGGACTTAAACCGCTGTCCGACCTTGAAAGGCTGGTCAACCGGATCCTTTCAAATCACGCCCAACCACGCGACATGGTAACCCTACAAGATACATTGAATTGCCTACCAGCAATCCTGCGGTTATTTACGCCTAACATTGCTTTATCTACATTGCCATTAACTTCATTAAATCCTTGTACTGAAGAATATTCCCTACTCCAATCAGCCATAGCAGATGACCCACCAGCAACCCTGCAAAATATTGGGGTGATTCGCTCTGGATATTCTGCTGAGTTGGATGGAGTTGTGGAAGCCTCGCGGCATGCTCGCGAATGGATTAACAACCTTGAAGCAATCGAGCGAAAACGAACCGGAATCAAGACACTAAAAGTTGGATACAACAAGGTCTTTGGATATTTTATTGAAATCTCTCAAGGACAAGCTGCCAACGCACCTTCAGAGTACATTCGTAAACAGACACTCGTCAATGCGGAACGTTTTATTACTCCGGAAATGAAAGAGTATGAAACCCTGGTATTAAATGCAGAAGAACACATCAGGGAAATCGAGGTCCGCCTTTTTCGAGAACTCTGTTCGACTATTTCCAAGTCTGCCACGCGGCTGCTGGACGTAGCGCGCTCCCTCGCTGAACTGGATGTTTATTCAGCTCTTGCTGAGGCAGCTGCATTGGGCGGTTACGTTCGACCGGAAGTTAGGGAAGATGATGTGCTTGAAATACATGCAGGCCGTCACCCGGTGGTTGAAACTAGCCTGCACGGAGACCGATATGTTCCCAACGATGTGATATTTGAAAAAGGTGAGGTTATCCGAATTATCACCGGCCCCAACATGTCTGGAAAGTCGACTTATCTCCGACAGACCGCCCTGATCGTACTGATGGCACAAATGGGATCCTTTGTGCCGGCTTCATCTGCAAAGATCGGAATAGTTGACCGCATATTCACCCGAATAGGCGCACAGGATGAAATCCATGCAGGACAATCCACGTTTATGGTGGAAATGATTGAGGCAGCCAATATTCTGCACCATGCCACCCAAAGATCTCTACTTATTTTGGACGAAATCGGGCGAGGCACCAGCACTTATGACGGAGTCTCCATTGCCTGGGCAGTAGTTGAGTACATCCACAACCATCCCTCTCTGCGCTCGAAAACTCTTTTCGCCACCCATTATCATGAATTGACACAACTTGCAGAAATGCTCCCTGGAGTTCGTAATTACAATGTCGCCGTTACTGAAGCTGATGGTACGGTTGTTTTCCTGCATCAAATTATTCCGGGCGGGGCTGACCGTTCCTACGGAATCCACGTGGCTCAATTAGCCGGTCTTCCCCGCCCGGTGATCCAACGAGCAACTGAAATCATGGCAGAACTGGAAAAATCCTCAGGACAAGCAATCCGAATCAATCCTCAGGCAGCACAACAAGTGGCTCTTTTCCCAGAAACCAATCCTCTTTTGGATGAGCTTAATTTACTAGACGTAAATTCTCTTGCACCCATAGAGGCTTTAAATAAGCTTTTTGAATGGCAACGCCGATATTTTAGAAAAACTGAGAAATAAACATTTCTTGAAAGTATATATTTCAAGGATTTAGCGTCGGTACTCCTACAATAATAATCGCGGCATCCTAGATAAAGATAGGATGCCGCGATTGATTTAAGGCTAGCGATAATATTTATTTCAATGCAGGAACTGGTGCCTTTGAACGAGCTATAGCCCATCCCACTGCTGCGATAAAAAGAATGGCAATCACCCACACTACGACCAGGGTTACTCCTTTTCCGCCAGCATATTTCACAATAACTGGAGCAGCAAGTAGAGACACCAGATTAACCACTTTGATCATTGGGTTTAAAGCTGGACCAGCTGTATCCTTTAGGGGGTCACCGACAGTATCACCAACCACGCTGGCTTTATGCCTTTCAGATCCCTTGCCGGTGTTCGCTACCAAATCGCGCGGCTCATCTTCAATAGATTTTTTTGCGTTGTCCCAAGCACCACCAGCATTTGCCATGTAAACAGCTAAAAGCTGTCCGCTCAGGATGATCCCTGCACAAAATCCAGCCAGCGCTTCTACACCCAGCATCAAACCGAGAGCTAATGGCGTGAGGACAGAAATCGTTGCCAACGGGATTAGTTCCTTCTGAGCGGCAGCTGTTGATATCCCAACCACCTGTGCATAATCAGGTTTGACTATGCCCTCCATCAAGCCGGGAATCTTAAACTGCCTCCGGACTTCGTGGACGATGAGACCGGCAGCCCTACTGACAGCCCTGATCGAAAGAGATCCGAACAGCCACGGAAGCGCTCCACCCAAGAGAAGTCCAATGAAGACAGGAATTTCTGAAACACGTATACCGGTATCGCTTAGCAATTTCGTGAACGGAATGGATTGCCCAGCTGCCTGAGCAGCAACATTAGCTGCCTGTTGAACCCGCCCAACATCAATAAAGAATGAAGCAAATAAGCTGACCGCCGCAATAACCGCAGATGCGATTGCCACACCTTTTGTAATCGCCTTGGTAGTATTTCCAACAGCATCTAAGTCAGCCATAATCTGCCGAGCTTTCTTCGTCTCATCATCATCCAAGTCATGCCAGGCCATTTCTCCGATACCATTTGCATTATCCGAAATAGGTCCGTAGGAATCCATGGCGACATTGTTGCCTGTATGACTGAGCATCCCAATACCAATCATCGCCACAGCGTAAAGCACGTATTGCGCTCCCTGGCCATTATAGAGCAGAAGGGCAAAGATGAAACTAATAACAATTACTAAAAGAGCCCATACGCTTGATTCCATTCCAACAGACAATCCAGATAATATCGTTGTTGCAGCACCTGTCCTGGTCGATTCGACAATCTCTTTTACAGGAGCTTTCTTAGTGGATGTGAAATAAGATGTGAGGGGGTTGAATGCAACTGCGAGGCCGACACCAATAGAAGTCAACATTGCCATACGCCAATCGTGGCAATATAGAATTGCTAGTACAAACGACCATAATATGGTATTGACACTCGAAACCTCGTAAGAGCGGAACATCGCATCTTCTGCGTCGTTAGCATGAAGGAAACCGAACAGACCTTTCGACGAAACATTCTCCCAAATTGGAACAGTGAACGTTCCCAATATTGATGATAGAACACCAATTGCACGGATAATAAGTGGATACACAATCCACTTTAAGCTATGTGTTGGATCAATGGACATCAATGCTAGACCGAGGATTAAACCAGAAACGATGGTAACCTCGTATGATTCAAAAATATCAGCAGCCATCCCGGCACAGTCCCCCACATTATCTCCCACCAGATCTGCAATTACGGCAGCATTGCGCGGGTCATCCTCGGGAATGTCTTTTTCCACTTTTCCAACCAGGTCAGCACCGACATCAGCAGCCTTGGTAAAGATGCCACCTCCCACACGCATAAATAACGCCAGAAGTGTCCCCCCGAACCCAAAACCGAGCAAAGCATCCGGAGCCGCTCTACCAAATACAATAAATATAAGGGTGCCACCAAATAAGCCAAGACCATCGGTCAGCATCCCGGTGATAGTACCAGAGTAATACGCTATGGTTAACGCCTCATTCAAACCTCGCCGCGCAGCTGATGCAGCCCGGACATTGGCTTGTATGGCCATACGCATTCCAAGCTGACCAACCAGAAGGGAAAACGAGGCGCCCATAACAAATGCGATGGTCCGCCCAACCGCCACAATTATTTGCGCGTTCGCTCCGAATTCATCGGTTGCTTCTGACGAGGGGGGTACTACATAAACGCTTAAAAAAAGCACTACAGTTAGTACCCCGATAAGCGGCAGGATAGTCTTCAGTTGTCGACCCAGGTAACTATTGGCTCCAATGCGGATAGCGTCCCAGACTTCCTGCATTTTTGCAGTACCTTTATCCTTCTTAAGAACATTCCCCCGCAAAAGCCAGGCGTACAGAAGGCTAATAAATGCAGTGAGCAACACTCCGACGATGGCAATCTGTTCAAAGTTATTAAGTCCATGACGGCTGCCAAGCCACAGAATATTCATATCCTCTCCAATCATTTTTGGAATAATATAGAATTATTTTTCCTGTTCCGTGTCGCCCAATTTTATCCAACATATTTTGTTTAGTCAATTGACCTGGCTCATCGAATTCTTTTTTCTTCAACAAATATGCAGCAAAATTCACTCGTCATTTATTTTCTATTATAGATTAGGGTTTGATTAGAAAAATATAAACCACTTGACTTTGCATCCTCTTTAATTGTATAGTACTTATCGATTGATCGATGCCAAGCTCCGGCACCGCTGCCATACGGCTGCAGTGCCGTTTATTTCGCCCGTTACCATTTGCTTTGTCTTAAGGAGAACCCATGATCCGTGCCACTGGTCTCACGAAAGATTACGGCTCCCGAAGGGCTATTGAAAATTTAACTTTCGAAGCCAAACAAGGTGAGGTTGTGGGGTTTCTCGGTCCAAATGGCGCCGGGAAAACCACTACCATGCGCATCCTAACAGGGTACATGCCACCTACTTATGGTGCTGCCCAAGTGGCGGGATTCGATGTGATAAGCGAGTCTCTTGAAGTTCGACGGCGAGTCGGATACCTTCCTGAAACTGTTCCCTTATATCCGGAAATGACCGTTTATGAGTACTTAAAGTTCATGGCTGACCTGCGTCACCTTCCAAATGGAGATGACATGGTGGACGCAGCCCTGGATTTGGTTCAAATGGAAAACCGCGCGGATGGGTATATTTCGAATTTATCCAAAGGAATGCGCCAACGAGTGGGGCTGGCACAAGCCTTACTTCACAGACCGGAAGTTTTAATCCTTGACGAACCAACCATAGGTCTTGACCCGGCACAAGTTGTGGAATTCCGAAATACCGTCCGGGAAGTAGGGAAGGAACGCACCGTCCTGCTCTCGACCCATATCCTTTCAGAAGCCCAACAACTTTGTGATCGCGTTTTGATCATTAACAAAGGAAAAATCGTCGCCGAAGATACTCCAGAAAACCTTCAATCCAGGTTGGTAGGTGCCCAGCATGTAATTTTACGTGTTAAAGGGGAAGCTGACGACTTGCTACCAATCCTTGCCAAAATTGATGGCGTCCAAAATGCCAAACTTCAACCGGATGGCTCATTGGAATTCCAATTTGCTCCTGCTGCCGATGTCCGCCCTGCAGTAGCCAAGGCGACAATCGAAGCGGGCTTTGATTTACTTGAATTTCAACCCGTTGGATTGAGCCTTGAAGAAATATTCCTGCAACTTACACAGGATAATGCCAGGAAAGAAAGGTAGCCCATGCGCAACATCTGGACAATAGCACGGAAGGAATATAGACACTATTTCACAAGTCCGATCGCATATATTGCAGCCCTACTTGCATTGCTGACGGTCGGGATCTACTTCGTTGTAATAATCTATTACCTGACAAACCAGGCATACTACAGCAACACAGCACCGGGAATAGATATAGTGATCGGCCCGCTGGCTACAGTATTTTTATTTGCTACTCCCGCCTTGACGATGAGGCTGCTTGCTGATGAGCAGCGCATGGGAACACTAGAGCTGCTCCTCACCACCCCAATCCGAGATGGTGAATTGGTGATAGGAAAATGGCTCGGCGCCTTTTTGTTTATGCTGACCATAATCGGAATTACCCTGGTCTATCCAATTGTACTTAACAAACTTACTTCACCCGGAATCGATCAGGGGGTAATGATATCGGCCTATATTGCCATCATTTTACTAAGCGCAGTATTTTTAGCAATTGGGACAGCCATGTCTTCGTTTTTTAGCAACCAATTTGCTGCATTTTTCGCAACTTTGGCTGTACTAATCCTCTTCTGGTGGCTCATTCGTTTACCCACTTACATCATCCAGAACAACGCCATAAATAATATTTTCAATTACCTGGACTTAAATGGCCGTTTCAATAGCATGGTTGCCGGCAGCATGTCAATATCTGATGTCATTTATCCAATCAGCCTTACTGCCCTGGGCCTATTTCTTAGCGCGGCCGCAGTTGAAATAAGGAGGTGGAGATAATGGCCAAGAAAACGGCCTCCCCAAAAACCACGCAAAAGAAAATCAATCCGAAAAGATATGCAGTCATCGGGTTATGGGTTTCAGGCATTGCATTAATTGCGGGGATTATTCTAGTCCTTGTCGAGTTGCTCGCGCTTGCAAAAATCTATACTCTTCCAAATGTCCCTGCGTTTAATTGGGCTTTGGCAATATCTGCAGCAATAATCATCCTTGGTTTAGCGGTTTTTGCGCTGCTTGACCCACAACGTGTGCGAGTGCTGCTAACCGGAAGACAGGCACGGTATGGGAGTAATGCAGCCATTATGCTCCTCGCATTTGTCGGAATTCTCCTGGTAATTAATATTTTTGTATTGCAAAATCCCGGGAAACCCCTGGACTTTACTGAAGATAAACAAAATAGCCTTGCCAGTGTAACGCTTGACACGCTCAATGCGTTGCCATCTCAAGTCCAGGCGACCGCATTTTTTACCTCACAAACACCCAGCGATACAGCAAGAAAATTACTCGAGAATTACAAGACAAATTCAAACGGGAAATTCAGTTATTCGTTTGTGGACCCTGATCAAAATCCTCTTGCGGCAACACAAGCTGGAATTACCGGAGACGGAAAGATCTACCTTCAAATGGGAGATCGTCATGAAATTGTTGCGGTGGCAGATGAGCAGGATTTAACTTCTGGGTTGGTTCGTTTAATGAATCCTGGACAAAAAGTCATTTACTTCCTGACCGGTCATGGTGAAAGGGATATCTCGACAGCAGGAAATACTGCATACACTGCTGCCAAAGCTGCTCTAGAAGCAAAGAATTATACGGTCGAATCATTGAACCTGATCGCAACCAATAAAATCCCTACCGATGCAACTGTTATCGTTGTTGCCGGGCCCACTCAACCAATCACTGCTGCTGAACAGACATTGCTGCAGGATTATGTGTCAAAAGGTGGCGCATTGGTGGTCATGGAGGAGCCTTCTCCATTGACACAATTTGGCACTTCTCCGGATCCTCTAGCTACCTATCTAGAAGGTACGTGGGGAATTTCATTTGACAACGACATCGTGATCGATACAAATACGAGCCAACCATTATATGCGGTGGCTGCCTCTTACGGCAATCATCCCATCACTGAAAAACTTCAGGGCCTGGTTTCATTTTTCCCGTCTGCGCGCAGTCTTACCATTGCTTCCAGTACGACCAACCCGCCCACACCGCTTGTTGCTACGGCCAGTTCCGCGTGGGGAGAAACCGATTTTTCGGCTCTTCAAACTAATGGCCAAGTAGCTTTCAACGCTGCGACTGATTTTGCTGGCCCGCTCACGCTGGCAGTTGCTGTCACTGATGCTACTACTAACAGTCATGTGGTCGTATTTGGGGATTCGGATTTTGCATCTGATGCTTTCTTCAGCCAATATGCCAACGGAGACATGTTCATCAACGCGATCGATTGGGCAGCCGGGCAGGAACAATTGATCAACCTTAATACTCCAACCGCAATCACTCGTACCTTAATCCTCCCCAGCAGTTTTTGGTTGCTGGTGATGGCTATTTCTTTCCTATTGATTTTGCCGGGCTTAGTAATTGCAGGTGGGGTTGTTTCCTGGCTGGTTCGCCGCTCAAGAGGCTAAGCGCATGATCAAGCGTCCGACCTGGATCTTGTTGATCGTTCTAGTGCTGTTGGTAGCTGCGTATTTTGTTGTAATTAACCGTGTCTTACCAGCAACGGCGTCACTTACGCCTACTGCCACAGTCGATACTTTTCTAATTACACCGGCAGATGGAATCCTGCAAATCCTAAAAATTACCGATGCGGAAAGTCACACCTTCCAAATGCAGCGTAATACAAGTGGAACGTGGGTCGTAACCCTTCCAACCGCCGGGACTGCAGACCAAGCTTTAGCTGGTGCCGCTGAAACCCAGGTCGGTGCACTTCGCATTGTGACGACATTGGATAGTTCCCTCAATTTGGGTGACGCCGGGTTGAGCACTCCGGTTGACACTATTGAACTCACTTTCGCAAATGAATTGAAACATGTGATCCAAGTGGGAACATTAACCCCCACTGGTAGCGGATATTATGTCCGTTTTGATGCAGGGAATTTATATGTGGTCAGCCAGGCAGGGATCGAGGCACTATTAAACCTTTTAACTGCTCCACCCTTCCCTGCTACAGCAACACCAGTCTCAACGCTCCAGGAGACAACCACTCCAACCCTGGAAATTGTGACTCCCACCTCCACGATGGAGACGGTTACGCCTACACCTTAATTGATTTTGGCCAGCGTTGGGTCTTGATTCCGTTTCAAAAAGGAAACCGCAACTCAAAGCACCCGTGTCAACACCAAGATCGTTAAGGGTATTGTAATTAATTCAGAAAAAGAGTATTCTGATTCAAGAATATCTCAGTAAGGAAATGTAATGGAAAACCCTTTATTGCTTGAAGAAGATGAAGAATATTCTGCCATCGCCCGTCTAATTGAGTTGGGCCGGCAGAAATCTTACGTCACGATTGATGACATCCTGCATTTTTTCCCTGAAGCGGAACAGGATGTGGAGCAGCTTGAAGAAGCGTTTGCGGCTCTGCTGAGTGCGGGAGTTGCGTTCGTTGAAGATGTTCCGACAGGGGAACCACCGGAAGACGAACTAATTGCCGCTGAAAAACCCGAAGCAGAGGCCGAACCGGAACTCTCCCTTGATGATTACCTAGCCAACATCGACACAGATGATACGATTGGGTTGTATCTTAAAGAAGTCAGCCGTGTTCCTTTGCTGACCGCTACTGAAGAAGTCGACCTAGCCCAGCGTATCGAGCGCGGTCGAATGGCTCGCGAAGAACTGGCACGCGGAAACGTAAGCACCCGCCGAAGGGTCGAGCTACGTAAGCTTATTGAAGATGGGTGGGCAGCCCGCGAACATTTGATAACAGCAAACTCGCGCCTGGTCATTAGCGTTGCCAAAAAATACATGGGCCGCGGCGTCCCATTCCTTGATTTGATCCAGGAAGGCAACATTGGTTTAATCCGTGCCACCAAAAAATTCGATTACCGCCGAGGCCATAAATTCAGCACATATGCCACATGGTGGATCAGGCAGGCGGTGACGCGCGCGATTGCAGATCAAGGCCGGACTATCCGAGTCCCCGTGCATATGGGTGACCAGATCAACAAGCTGCTGCGTGTGCAGCACCAATTAACCCAGCGCTTGGGTCGTGAACCATCCGTCGAAGAATTAGCTACTGCTTTGGAAGTTCCACCCAAAAAGGTAGAGAATATGATCCAGGTGGCGCGGCGCCCGTTATCGCTGGAGACCCCCACGGATGATGAAGAAGATTCTGTCCTGGGTGATTTTATCGAAGACGATGAAGCTGCTCCGCCTGACGATACCGCCACATACAACTTGCTGCGTGAGCACCTTACAGAAGTTCTAAATGGGCTTCCACCCCGCGAAGTTCGGATCCTGCAATTACGATATGGACTCCTGGACGGGCAGGCATATACCTTAGAAGAAGTCGGACGCAAGATGGGAGTAACGCGTGAGCGCGTCCGCCAGATCGAGGCGCAGGCATTGAGCCGCTTGCGGCATCCATCTATACGACGTAAACTCCGTGATTACCTGGGAGAATAAATAGATCCCATCAGCTTCAGCAAGAATTGCTGGAGCTGATTTTTTAATAGATATTTCTTCATTCATGCCATTCTAAATCATATCATGCAGTGCATTGAGCGGTGGTGGTAAAATCGTCCTAATGAAGGCATTTGTCCTCCCCCGGTTGCGTGACATTTTATTTTTTTCCATTTTTGCCGCTGCCCTCCTGCTGGGCCCTCGCATGCTTAATGCAGATGGGGATTTACCCCACTACCTGGCAGTGGGAAAATATGTGTTACAGGGTCATTTTCCAGCAATAACTGATATATTTTCATATACACGCAATGGTGTTCCAATCGCACCGCACAAATGGCTATCGGGGGTATTTTTTTATATCGCGTACTTCATCTTTGACGAACGGGGAATTATCATCCTTTCTGCAATATTGCTTGCGACAACCTTTGCGATAATCTATTCTGAAGGAGTAAAGCGCACAGGAACACGCCTCCCGGTTTTTTTCCTGGTTGCCTGGGGTGCCGCAGTATCCTCCTTGCATTGGATCTCAAGACCGCATTTATTTACGATGTTGCTTTTCGCAATTTGGTTAATATTTAATGAAAGACTAGCCAGTGGAAAGAAGATTTCGATCTGGTATTTTGTCGGATTAATGTTCTTGTGGAATAACATTCACGGAGAATTCATTGCAGGATTCCTGGTTACAGGCGCTACTCTTGCCGGATGGGCCTGGGAGTATATTTTTGATCGACCCAACGCTGATATTAATGTCGGAAAACGACTGGGAATCGTTCTTGCATCAATTACAGTGGTGACTCTTGTCAACCCTATCAGTTTCCGGGCTTTATCCACATTGACAAGTTGGCTTGGTAATGATTATCTTATGTCCCATACCAACGAAACCATCCCACCAAACTTTGCAGATCCCGGTTTCTTGATTTTGCTTGCCTTTTTAGTCTTTTCAATTTTTTTATTAGTAATCAAACGGGAAAAACTTCCCGCCCGCATGGCAATTATCCTGGCAGGATTCTCGGCAATGGTGCTCCTTTCAGCGAGGAACGTTCATTTTTATGGCGTGGTTGCTCCTTTTGTTTTAGTTAGCGTTTTTTCAAAGGAACAAGTCATTTCGCCCCTAAAGCGATTTGAGGAACTGATAGAAAATATCGAATTGCGAATAAGGGGTATTTTTTGGCCTGTATTAACAGTGCTAATCGGAATTGTTCTACTTGCAGCAACCCCCTTAGGCAACATTGAACATTTTTCACCGACCTTTTTCCCAATCCAGGCTACCGAATGGCTGAAGGCAAATCCTCAGAAAGGAAACATATTCAATACTTTCGACTGGGGCGGGTATTTGAGTTTTGAATTGTTTCCAAAACAACTAGTGTTTATTGACAGCCAGGGGGACGTTTATGGAGAAGCTTTTATTCGTGAATATGAGCAAGTCGTAAACCTAAGTCCAGGATGGCAAGATGTCCTAACAAAATATAATGTTAGTTGGGCCCTTATTCCGAAAAATTGGGATTTGGCTGCAACTCTAGTTGATGCGGGTTGGAACGAAGTTTATCAAGATGAAACCGCGGTGATCTTAGTGCGTGGGAATTGATTATATATGGATCCTAAAATTTTTATCGTTCTTCCAGCATACAATGCTGCAAAAACCCTGGACCGCACGCTTGCTGAAATTCCGCCAGAATATAGGGAGCACATAATCCTGGTGGATGATGCATCCAAAGACAACACGGTAGATCTCGCAATTTCTAAAGGGTTAATTGTATTTAAACACCCGACCAATCAGGGTTATGGAGGTAATCAAAAAACCTGTTACCGGGAATCTTTAAACAGGCAGGCCGATATCGTGGTGATGGTTCATCCTGATCACCAATACGACGCAACCATGATCCCCCACTTGATTCGCCCTCTGTTAAATCATGAAGCTGATGCAGTTTTCGGATCACGCATGCTGGGTGGCCGTCCCCTTGAAGGAGGGATGCCATATTGGAAATATTTCGCCAATGTAATCCTTACTGCAATGGCAAATATCATTTTCCGGCGTTATCTAACAGAAATACATTCAGGATTCCGGGCATATACCCGCAAGTACCTAGAAACCGTACGTTTAGCTGAAAATAGCAATGATTTTATCTTTGACGCAGAGATAATTGCCCAAGGGATGGCAAACAACCTTACATTTCAGGAAGTCCCAATCGTGACCCGGTATTTTCCAGAAGCTTCCTCAATCAACTTTGGTCGAAGCATCATTTATGGATTTGGGATTCTTGGGGTTTTGTCTAAATATTGGCTCCATAAAACCGGTTTGATTCATTTTAAGCAGTTTATCGCTAATGATAATTTACCGATTGAACCTTCACCCGCGGAGGTCTCTCCGTAATATTCATATTTTCCCGTTCTATTTACCTAAATTTATTTTTGGGGGGGATAAATGGCCATATGTTAAAATACAAAACGGGTGGCAAAATATATGCCACCTGTTTTAAATACCTCGATTTTAATTCCCCAACTTATTCTTCTACAGTGATTTAATCGCAGCCAAAACTTCTGCACTGTGCTCTGCAGGTTTTACGTTTTCAAACACCTTGGCAATTCGGCCATTGGAATCCACTAAAAACGTAGTGCGCTGTACCCCTTCAAACTCGCGTCCCATGAATTTTTTGGGTCCCCAAACTCCATATAAATTGCAGACTTTATGGTCATTGTCCGCTAACAAAGGGAATTGCAAGGTAAACTTCTCTTTAAATTTCGCGTGTGATTTTGGATCGTCCGGGCTGACTCCCAAAATAACCACGTCGGCATTTATATAAGCACTGTAGTCGTCACGAAATCCACAGGCTTCGGTTGTACATCCAGGTGTATCGTCTTTTGGATAAAAATATAAAACCACTGGTCTACCGCGAAAGTCAGATAATCGGCGGGTTGTATTACTCTCGTCCGGTAACGCGAAATCCGGCGCTTGAACTCCTGATGTGATCGGCATTAGCAACTCCTGAATATTTCAGACACGAATTGTCTTATTATAATAATAAATGCATCGGTTGAACAGTATGCCGGTGTAATTATGACAATACTCTTACATCATGAACAATAAGTGTTCAACCCCTCAATATTAAAATAAGTTAAATTACATTTTTTGCTTTCGTGTTAGGTGTAACCTTAATACCCTTATACTTCTTCAATCAGCTTGCCCATCTGACTGACATCGTATCCAGGCATGCTCAAAACAGCTGAGTGGAATGATTGATCATAGAGAACATCCAACAACGGTCGGAGCAACTCGCTTTCCGCAAAAACTTTGGGTATAAGCAGCTGATAAGTTTCTTGAAAAAGTGGAATAAAGTCCAAGCCCAGCGATTGCGCAGCTGCCGGGATTCCCAGCCCACAATCTGCACGACCGGATGCGATCGCTGCAGCCACCCCCAAATGGGTATATTCTTCCTGGTTATATCCTTTAATATCCTCCCCTGATATCCCCAATTTTGATAAATGATAGTCCAATAGCACGCGAGTCCCAGCACCACGCTGTCTATTGATATAGATGACTTTGGGATTTTTAAGGTCTTCCAATCCTACAATTTTCTTTGGGTTTCCTCGTTTAACCATCAACCCTTGTTCGCGTCCAACAAACCCGAACACCATTGTTGAAATCCCGCTTAAATATTTTTTAATGTATAAAATATTGTAAACGCCAGTGACCGGGTCCAGTAAATGTGACCCAGCAAGGTGCGCTTCTCCGTTTTTCAGGGCTATTATTCCTCCGAGGGAGCCAACATTTGCTGAAGTAAATCTTCGGTCTCGCTGAGAAAGAAATTGCGCCAACAGGTCGAGGGTCATATCGTGGGAACCGATGCAAAAAATCGTTCTTTCAAGATCGCTATGAGAACGATACAATTGAACGTCCACAACATCCCCCGATTCCACACCTTGAACGCCGCTGGGGATTATCACCAACCCATCTGCACGCACCAGGGATGAAATGACCCCAGCGCCTCGAGAAAGCGGTGCAGCCAGCATCCTATCACCCACTTTTCCAACCACTACTCTGACATAATCATCATCCCCGCCTGGAGACGTGATCTTGCGCGTTAAATAAGCTTTTTCCACTGGACGTTCCAGCGAACGTCTGCCTGTCCATTTGGCAATTAATGGTTCAACAAATATCTCTCCTGTCAAGGCTGCTGAAACAGGATAGCCTGGTACACCAATGATAGGAACCAAGTTGCCAGTACCTACCGACTTAAGGGTAGGATTCTCGCTTTGAGTAAAAGTATCCCCTAACTTACTTTTTTGCCAAATGGAATTTCTGTTAATCATTCCCAAAATCACGGGATGACCCGGACGGACTGCCACGCCGTGAACCAGGAGGGTTCCAAGTTTTTCAACCACATGTGCAGTAAAATCCTCTGCACCTGCTGAAGAGCCGGCGTTAAGCAAAATCAGATCATGCTCCCAGCTCGCGTCCTTCACACGTTCGCATAAGTCGTCAAAACGATCGACCGTTATTGGATAGCGAGACGAAATACCCCCCCATACATTCACCTGAGCTGCAAGTACCAGGGAATTATATTCAAGTATTTCACCTGCCTTAAGTTCAGATCCAATGGGGACCAGTTCTGATCCTGTTGGCAGTACGGCAATATGTGGTTTCCGCGCGACTTTTACACTTTGATGGCCCGAGGCGGCCACAGCTCCCAAATCCACTGGGCGCAAAACCTGGCCTGCAGGCAATACCAACTGTGTTTGAACAATATCCTCCCCCAACGGGCGAACGTGACTCCAGGGGGTTACCGCGGCACGGATTCGAATTGAAACAGGTTGACGGATGGAAGTCGCATTTCCACCTAGCTCGTTCAAGGATTCTGCGTTTTCAATCGGTATCACTGCGTCATATCCATCAGGAAGTGCATCTCCAGTATCCACATATGTGAATTTAGCCAACGTGTGGGGAGAGCCTGGTTCTGCCCCCAAAGTGTCTTGACTTTTAACAGCAAACCCATCCATTGCTGAAGCATGGTAGTGAGGGGATGAGATTTTCGCCCAAACCGCTTCTGCAAGAACCCGCCCAAGAGCTTTCTCATCAAGCGAAATAATCTCAGTGCCAAGAATCTGCCAAAGGTTCGCTTCGCGCAACGCCTGTTCAAAACGGGATTTGGCTTCGAATAGTGGAATATCTTTCAGATATACTGACATTGCTTTATACCAACCTTGCTTTCTTTAAATACCAGGAATAGTTAACAGTTCATATACTCAAAAGATCTAGTTGAGCGGGCTCTCAGAATAATCAATTTCAAAAAAATATCAAAATAAGATTAACCCAGTAACAGCACTTCCACCATTTCTCCGGCACTCATCCCAGTTGCTTCTGGTGGTATGCGAACCAATCCGTCCGCCGTTGCGAGAGAAAATATTAGATTGGATTTCCCGAAAACCGGTTCTGCCAGCCAGCTCCCCTCTCCAATTGTGCCAGAAGCCAGATTCTTCTTAATCAGGCGTACAGCCACCCAATCTTCCCGCCCAGATTGGGAGGGGACATTTATGGATAATTTTGCCAACACCGATACTTGCGGACGGACGCCATTTACTCCCAGCAATTTCTCGATAACCGGGACAACAAACAACCCTGCAATAATAAGTGCGCTCACAGGATTTCCCGGAAGACCAATGACCGCCTTCCCACCACAAACAGCAAGTATCGTGGGCTTTCCAGGACGAACATTTACCCCGTGTACCAATACACCTGGTGCGCCCAGGCTATTAATCACTTCAGCGGTCATATCTCGAGCGCTCGCGGACGAACCCGCAGTGACGACCACCGCATCACATTCTTTCAGGGCTTTCTCGGCAGCACTCTTCACCACCTCGAACTTATCGGGATAAATCCCGTAACGGACAGGTTTCCCACCCGATTTTTCAATTAATGCCGCTAATGTATACGAGTTGACATCACGCACTTGTCCAGTGTGAGGGCTTTGATTCGGTGAAATTAATTCATTTCCAGTAGAAATAATAGCGATAATTGGTTTATTTGCTACGCGCAGTTTGGTTAGCCCCAGCGCCATACAACCTCCAATTTCCATTGATCGAATCACTATTCCTTTTTTCAGGACAACTTGATTGAAGGCCACATCTTCACCAACGAGGATTACGTTTTCCCCCACCGCAACTGCATGCGTAATTTCAATTTCAGAACTTTCCAAAATTTGGGTGGCATTTGCATGAATTGTGGTGTTTCTTCTCCCATCTTTATCGGTGTCTACGATTTGTGTGTTTTCAAGCATTATTATTGCGTCGGCCCCCTCAGGCACCATCCCTCCGGTATGGATCAATGCGCATGTCCCAGAAGATATTACAAACTCCGGAGCCTCACCCATCAGGACTTCCCCAACCAGGTCCAGGTAGCCGGGCATCGTCTCGGAAACACCAAAGGTATTATGTGCTTTTAAGGCATATCCGTCCACACTCGAACGAGGAAATTCAGGTAAGGGATGAGGAGATTGTATGTCTTCGAAAAGAACACGCCCCAGGCTTAGCGTGGTATCAATTTCCTCAGGTATTGGCGCGATATCAGGTAATGTTTCTAATAAAGATTGTAAAGCGTCCAAAGGACGGGAAAGTAAAAGGAATTCCGGCATGGTTTACCGAATCCAATAAGTCAATGCCAACAAGTAAGCAGTCAACCCGAAGGTGGCAGCAGCCAGGGAGGTCAGAAAATTCCAGAGAGTCCTCCCTCCATTGGCGATGCGTTGGAGCCAATATATTTCGATCAATGCAAACGGCAGAGCAAGAAAAACAGGCCACACAAGTGTCCAGGGGTACCCAAGGAAGGGTGCACCAGCGAAAAGTAAGAAAGCGGCCAAAACCAAGAAATGGTGGATTGGTATCGCATGCTGCCAGGTGAGGCGGGTCAGAAAGGTGTGACGCCCGATTTTCTGATCGGATGCAAAGGTAGGGAAGTTGCAGATTAGAAGATAAGCAAGCGCCAGTATTGTAAGAGGAAAAGTAGTGAAATATAAAAGGCGATGAAATTGACCAAACTGAAGGAGGAAGGCCAGAGCGGGAATAACTGATCCCACGACATAGGCCAAGACCAGCTCTCCATACCCAGTCTCGGCTAGCCTTAAAGGTGGAATAGCATATGCAATTAAGAAAAGAAACACCAAAATTATCAACATACCAGCTGATAAATTTAATGAACCAGTTATCAATAAAATCAGGAAAGAAATCGCTGCTATTGTTATGCATGCATACGCAACTTCCAAAAGTGCAACCCTGAAATGTTCACGTTGTCGCGGGGTCTCACCCTGGGCTAACGGTGTTAGGGGCAGCCTAAAATATTCTGTAAACAGGAAAGTTGATCCCAAGAGACCCAGCACAGCCAGTCCCCCCAACCAAAAGGGAGCAGGACTGATCGACCTGCCCAGGTAGTGAGCAATCCCTGCCCCAAGTGAATATGTCAATGCGGAAAGAATTAAGAGAATAGGCCTGGAATAATTCAAAAAAGTTTTAGGCATATTTTCACCAATTTTTAGGGTCAATTATCCATGATCGTTTGATATTTTGAGAAAAATAAATTTCTCAATTCAATCTAAAATATCGGGCCAACAATAAAACATCATGCATGCAAACTCAAACCTCTATATCGCGTATTTAACCGAGCCATCCGCCAATGCATTTCTGAAGAGTTCAATTGTCTCATTCACGCCCTGATCCAATGGAGTGAAATGCAAGGACCCAATGGCCGTCGTTAGTGCAGTATTTTCCACTTCAGGAGGAAATGGAAGTGGAATGTCGTCGAAAGTGATCCGACCGCGAGAAGATGGTTCTGATTTTTCTATTGCTGCAATCACTTCATTCGTGCTCACTGATTCACCACCGATATTGAACACGTCAGCACCTTTATAATCAGATCGGGCAGCCTGAATGAATGCCCGGGCAGTGTCATCAGTATACTGGAAGCAATAACGTCCACCGTACGAAATATGATATGTCTGGCCGGCTGCAGCCGCCAGCATGGCCTTCGTGGGGGTGGAAGTCATGCCTTGATCCCGCCCGGCTCCGTAAACCACGTAAGGACGCAGCCCGATACTGTTGATGTGATCGTCCTGAAAATAAACGCGGGCAGTGCCTTCATTGGCCTGTTTATAAACGCCATAAAGCGAGCGCGGTATTAGAGGCGCATCATGCACGAGCGGTTTGTCGGGGTATTCCTCGCTGGTCCCATAAACAGCTGTGCTGGAGGCATAAACCAAGTTTTTTATACCAAATCGCTTTGCGGCTTCAAAGATATTTACCGTTCCAACAACATTTACGCGGGCACCGGAAACCGGATCAGCTTTGCAGAACGGTAACTGCAGCGCAGCCAGGTGAATAATGTGGGTAGCACCGCAAGATATAATTGCATTTTCCACCGTGGAATAATCAGAAACGTCTCCATGCCTGAATTCTATGCGACCAATTTCATCTTTGCTTAAAACCAAGGGGAGTCTTCTGTGGCTGGTATCCAAATCGAGTACCGTTACAGGAGTCCCCTCCCGGATAAGATTTTTTAATACCCAAACTCCGATGCAGCCAGCCGCACCTGTCACAAAAAAGTGCTCACTTTTCATCATTTTGCCACCCATCCACAATCCACGAGCCAATCACTTCCAGTGACAAATGAAGCGCCTTCGCTGGCAAGAAAGTATATTGGTTCAGCAATTTCCATTGGGTCAGCCCAGCGGTTAAATGCCTGCTCGGATTCCCGTGCAACTTTCATCTCATTAAAGGGTATGCCCATCCGCTTTGCCTCACGGTCAATATCACTCCGCAACATCGGGGTATCGACCGAGCCGGGGCTGATCGAATTGACCCTAATATTATAAGGAGCCAATTCCCAAGCCAGGGCCCTAGTCATGGCGATAATTGCACCCTTGGTAGCTCCATACATGACGTGATCAGTCTGGCCTACATGTCCCGACACGGAGCCCATATTAATAATCACTCCGCTTTTCTGCGCCTTCATGAAAGGAAGCACATACTTGCAGAGTAGGAAGTGGCCACCAAGATTTATATTCGTGGTGCGCTGGAATTCATCCCAAGTAATCTGGTCAAATGGCTTCACAAGAACCACCCCGGCATTATTTACAAGAACATCCACGCGACCATAATTCTTTATCCCTTCACGAACACACATTGCAACCTGAGCCTCGTTGGACACATCGCATTCGAAAAAAGCAGTAATCCCGCCGTTCTTGTTTATTTCATCGGAAACAATCTTTCCCTCTGGCAACAGATCCAACCCAATGACAACAAAACCATGATTTGCGAAAACCTTCATGGTTGCAGCTCCAATACCGCGTGCAGATCCTGTAACGATTGCGACTTTATTTTCAATCATTTCTTCCTCCAAACCATCATCTGGAAGTGAAATATATCCAGCGAAAATAATTTAGAGCCCGATCATCTTCCTAGCCTGCGTGATGGTTGCAAGAGGGCGACCAAGGTCCCTGGCTATGGAAGCGATCTCTTTCACCAGATCGTGGGTTGTCACGATTTTTCCACTCTGGTCGTAAGGATAATCTTCTGTACCAACACGCACATTATCTCCATGAGTAATAGCTGCAACCAGGATGTCGTGCTGCCCCTGCCCCATAATGCTGACATTACAAACGCATCCAGTGGGCATAAGCCGGCGGCGATAAAGATATTCCTCAACCGTGGAGGGACTCCATGTGCCACCTGGCCACCCAAAAAACAGTGTAGTCACGAAAGGCGGTTCGATCAACTTCTTTTCAATCAGATAATTTAAGTTCCAGATCGAACCTGCATGCCAGACCTCCCATTCAGGAATGACCCTATATTTTTTACACAGCTGGATATATTCGATTAACTCCGCTTTTAGGTGAAGAACATTAAAATCCAAACCGACAAAGGCTTCATCATGATGGTTCAGGATAATGGAAATCATGTCCCCGTGATTATTATATATTTCCATTCGTTCAGGGATTGCCTGACTGGACATACCACATTGGATTACAAGAGGACAATAGTCGCGAACTGCAGCGATGGTCTCCTTCCAGTTGCCTTCAGCATGAGTGTGCAGGATCGTGGCGCCATTCTCGTAGCAAAGTTTAGCCTCTTCGGCAATAGCAGTTGGGGTCCGAGGATATTCTACAGACGGATTCAACCAGCAAATATTGGGGGTTGCGATGATTATCAGAGGGTCCATTAGAATCCCTTTAAGATTTAGAAATGTTCTTAAGCCAATATAGCATATTCATGCATTTGACGCAACGATAGGTATACATCACATAGTGAGGCCCATTGCGCGCATATATTGTTTATGCTATAGTTTAACCCATCCAGCAGCCGCCTGTCTATTCCAAAGGAAGGTCTATGACAAATCAAAAGGTTCGTGTCGGCTTGATAGGACTCGGATCCATTTCCTACGCGCATGAAGCAGGGTATTCGGAAATTGAACAGGAATGTGAAATTGTTGCCCTATGTGATATCAATGAAGAAGAAGTCAACAACCGGGTTGAGATGCACCCGGGTTCGAAGGGCTACACCCGATACCAGGATTTACTCGAAGATCCTAAAGTGGACATGGTTGACATTATTGTTCCTCATGTTCTGCATTATGAGATTGCCAAAGCTGCATTGCAAAAAGGCAAGCACGTACTGGTTGAGAAACCGATTACAGTTCTTTCCGCCCAGGGGGAAGAACTTATATCGCTTGCAAAACAAAAAGGGCTCAAATTTAGCGTAGCCGAAAATACCCATTTTGTTAATGCTTATTTAAAAGCCGAGGAAATCCTGAAGCAGGATCTTCTCGGGAAAATCTGGTCGGTTCGAACGCTGATTGCAGGGAGCGAGGTGTATCGCATTAAGGATCCAAATCTTTGGCACGGTAAAGCTCCTTATGGTGGAGTAATCCTGGATTCATCGGTTCACAACTTTTATCTTTTCAAATGGCTGTTCGGGGGTATTCGGGATGTCTTTGGTTTTGCATCCAAAATCATTCCGGAAGGGGAAATGGAAGACAACGGTCTTATCCTGGGGCATCTTGCGAATGGAGCGGAGTTCCAATTGAATACATCATGCACCTTCGAGATACCCTGGACCGAACGGGTTGAAATATATGGAAGCAAAGGTGGAATGATCATTGACCAATTATCCAACCCGGTAATGAAATACTATTTAGGCTCGGGCGATATCGATGGAACCACTGTGGAAGATGTACCGTTCGACCCGATGGCATGGAAGTTCACTTCGATGATCGCAGAGATCAAAGATTTCGTTGGTGCGATCATCGAAAACCGACCTCCGCGGGTCGACCCATCCGATGCATTATATGCACTTAAGGCGGCTGAAGCTGTCGCCAAATCCATAGAGATTGGAAAACCGGTCAGTCTGTAAAAGTTAAGCCAGCATTATTCCAACATTTTTTTAATTCATAAATACCTTGTGAGGGAATAAATTATTATGCTTGAAACTTCCTTCAAACCCATTGGCCTTGATCGTGAGCGTCTGGCTGACTTGATAAAGTCTCATAATCTTGATGGAATCTTTTTTTCTTCGCCGGAAAATGTCTTTTATACAACCGGTTATCCATGCCTGCCGGGTAGCGGAAACCCAATTATATATGCCCTTCGAAACCAATTACCCTTTTTCTCATATGCTGACAGAGATGGCAGCCTTTCTCTTCTATGCTGGGCACAGGCTGCCATGGGCATTGAATATGGCACTGATGATGTCCGTTCGTTTTTTACGTATGATACGGCGCTAGCGGAAATGACAGCCTTCGTTCAAGAGAAACTCAAGCCGGGCTGCAACGTGGGGGTTGATTCCACCTTCCCCTATTTTTTCCTGCAGATCCTTCAGGAACAAGCCAAGCCGGCGAGGGTTGTCATTTCAGATGACATTATTCACGACCTGCAACTGATCAAATCGGCTGCAGAGATCGATCGTATTCGCATGAGCACTCACATCATCGATAAAACGGTCATGGAATTGGCAGACTTCCTGCGTCCCGGCATGTCGAGGTTGGAGCTTATTCAGGAAGCAAAGGCACGGCTGCACAACAACGGCGCAAACGGAATAGACCATATCACAGTAGCCATTGGACCAGCAAACCCTGAAATTGCTCTCGATGAAATTCTCGAGGCAAACCAAATTGTTACCCTGGACCTCGGTGCAATTTATGAAGGCTACGTTTCCGACAACCGACGACTGGTCTACACAGGAAAATTACCCGAATCACTTAAGGAGTTACACAAAAAATTGTGCTGGGTAGTTGCAGAAATGGGGAATGCGCTCCGCCCAGGAACTACCTTCGGCGAATTGCATTCCCACGCCTTCGAACTTTATGAAAAGGTTGGGGTGGAGCCCATGTTCCTGCATGTTGGTCATTCCATCGGGTTGCATGTTGACGAGCATTGGCTAATGGCAGATGACCCAACCGTCATCCAAAAAAACATGGTGATCAATATCGAACTATATTCATTCAGTGACGAAGCGGTAATGATCGGCGATGAGGAAACATTTGTCATCACAGACGGTGAAGCGGAAAAACTCAGCACGTTACCTGTTGATATTATCGAAAAAATATTTCCTTGAAAATTGCCTGCCTGACATGCAACTCCAGTAGAAGAATCAACCTCCAGACTTTTCCCCGCCGAAAACATAGGTAAATGCGGAAGGAAATCGGTATGCCTCAACATAAACTCAATGTTGCCATCCTGGGAGCAGGACTGATCGCTCCCAACCACGCGGCCGGATTCCAAGAAGTTCACGACCTGGCCCAGGTAGTTGCCGTATGCGATACCAACCGCGAGAATGCCGAGACGCTGGCAACCATGTTTGACGCTCAAATTACCACAGACTATCGCGACCTGCTTCGAAATCCCGAAATTGACCTGGTGGACGTTCTGCTGCCTCATCATCTCCATTTTCCAGTGGCGCTGGAGGTCATCGCTTCCAAGAAGCATCTTTTGCTGGAAAAACCGGTAGCTGTTACTTATAAACAATCCCTGGAAATCTACGAGACTGCGAAAAAAGCAGGGATCCATTTCGGGGTAGCAGAAAATACCCGTTATATCCCCGCTTACCTCGAGGCGGAGAAATTTATAAGAGGTGGGAAATTGGGAAAAATCAACCTCGTCCGGACATTCCTGCCAGCGAACGAGCGCATGCGCCTCTCGAGCCAAGATTTCTGGGGAAAACAGCTTGCAATGGGTGGCGGGGCACTGATCAACTCGGGACCTCACACTTTCTACCTGCTCAAATGGCTTTTTGGGGATATCACAGAATTGACTGCATTCACATCCCAAATATATGATGTAAAAAGTGAGGTGGAAGACAACGCTGACGTGCGGGGGAAATTGGCCTGCGGCGCTGATTTCGTCTCCAGTTTTACCTTTACAGCCGAGGTGCCTCACAGTGAGCGGCTTGAAGTCTACGGTACGAACGGGTCCCTGATCATCGATCAACTGGTGAACCCGCCCGTCAAATTCTATGCTGAACCTGTTGATTTCGACGGAACCGGGATCGAGGGAGCAGAATATGATCCGATGGGCTGGCATTATTTCTCCATTGTGGAGGAAGTCAAAGATTTCGTGCGGACCGTGTGCGAGGATAAGCCGCCAACCGTAAACCCCCAGGATTGCTGCTACGCAATCAAAGTAATCGAGAAAGCTTACGAATCCGCACATAACGGAAATAAATTAGTGCAAGTATAGTGGTTTCGTAAATTTGAAAATCCCAAATAAGGAATCCAAAAGGAGAATAGCATGGCAGACATCAAACCGTATCTTCAAAGAATGGTGGACAAATTCGCCAATCCCGGCGTGCAGGCAGCTTTGAAAGGATTTACAAAAACCCTGCAATTCAATTTTTCGGATACAAAAGAATCATGGCTAATCCGGTCCCAAGACGGGACTCAGGCAACGGTGGCGCAAGAAAGCGCTGAAAAACCCGATATCCTGGTCACGATTGCGACTGACATCCTGGTCGGGATCATGGACAAGAAGATCAACGGGACAACCGCATACATGCAGCGCAAAATCCAGGTAAAGGGGAAAATGGAAGACCTGATGAAGCTGCAAAAGTTAATGATGTAATAAAAACACAATTTACCAGTTCCCTGCCCGTATCCCTGCGATTGGAGAGTTTCGTCATAATCGCAGAAACCAATTTTTCAAGGGGCGACATTAGCGTTAATCACCTGGAGAAGCGCATATGGCCACATTAAGTGCGGTCGTAACGAAAAGATCGATCGGGTTCCTGACCGGAATGTCTATCCTCATGCTGGGGGCAAACCTGGTGTGGGTTTCCTATAACAGCGTGCTCCTGCCGACGCTGGTCGAAAACGTGATGACAACCGGCAAAGGGCTGGCAGTGGGCCTGATCGGCTTTTTTGGAACAGTTCTCGCCGTGATTATCAGCATCCTGGCTGGAATAATCAGCGACCATACTGCCAGCAAATGGGGACGTCGAACTCCAGCCATATTAATCGGGGCTCTCCTTGCGGTGCCACTGATCGGGCTACCATCCCTGCTACTGACACCTGCGCTGAAGGCAACCCTCCTGCCAGTTGCTCTTCCAGTCATTGCAATCAGCTTCTGCGGAATGCAGTTCTTCACGAACGTAGCCAACGGTGCCTGGTGGCCGCTGCTCGTGGACGTGGTGCCTGAGGACCAACGCGGGACTGCTTCCGGAATTACCGGTTTCTTTACCATGTTCGGATCAGCAATTGGCATTGTCCTAATCACAACGCTCAACCAGAACGGTCAAACGGGGGCTGCGCTATGGCTGATTGGCGGTATCTTTGCATTAACCGGGATTGTCTCCGCAATTGCCATTCGAGGAAAAGATACACCTGCCCTGCCCTCCGAACGGATCAGCCTGTATAAAGCGATGCGGGATATGTTCAAAGTGCGCACGCGAGTGCCTGTGTTCTTCTGGCTGGTGCTGGCAGTTTTATTGGCATTCATGGGTCTTAACAGCCTCCAATTTTTTGCACGCTATTTCTTTGAAGTTTATTTTCCGTCCATTTCTCCGGATGCAGCTTTCAGAATGATGGGCGGGATAAGCCTGGTGGTAACCATGATATCGGCCGTAATTGCCGGCGTACTCTCAGATAAAATTGGGCGCAGGAAACTACTGCTATGGTCCATGATCATTAGCGCAGTAACCACCCTGCTGATGGGCTTTACGAGCAATTACATCCTGTTCCTAATCATGGCTGGCATCCGTTCAGCAGCCACAGGACCATTGATGGTGGTCGCGCCCGCCCTGGCAAGCGACCTATCACCCCGGGATGAGGCCGGTCAATATATGGCCTACAATAACCTCTCCACGGGACTCTCCGGCGCAATCGCTTCGCTTATCTTCGGAGTCATCCTGGTAACAATGACCAAAACAACCTTCGTCTTACTATTCGTCATTTCGGCCATCCTGTTCCTGGCTGGTGGAATCGTATTTTCCATCAAAGTACCTCAAAAAGAACTTGATTCCCGAACAAAAGGTGCTTAATGAAGACCTGGATCTTCCTTTCCACTCATTTTGACGACGTCGTGCTATCGGCAGGCGGGTTGGTATGGGAACTATCCCAGCGCGGCGACGAGGTCGAGATTTGGACGATCTGTGCGGGAGATCCGCCTGCAGACAAACCACTCACAGAATACGCGAAACTCCTGCACGGGTTCTGGGATATCGGCGAGGATGTGCCCATCAAACGAAGCAAAGAAGACGCAGCTTGCTGCCAAGTGCTGGGGGCATCATCGTTCCGGCGCTACACCGTCCCAGATAATATCTACCGCTACCATCCAGTCACGGGCGAAGCGATGATCAAAGAAAACGAGGACCAATTCAAACCCCTCGAAGAAGAAGGATACCTGGTACCGCTAGCGACGGATTTTCTTCGCAAGAACCTGCCCGAGGAATGCGAGCTCGTGACCCCGCTGGCGATCGGGAGCCACCGCGACCACGTGCTTACACGTACCGCAGCCGAAACGCTGGGGGTGCCGATCTGGCATTATGCCGATTACCCCTACCTGATCTATGGCGACCACAAACTTGGAGACTGGCTGCCTGCGACAACGGAAACTTTTTCATTAAGCATATCCAGTGCAGGACTCAAAGCCTGGCAAGACGGTTTTGCCTGCCAACGCTCACAGATCCCGCTTCTATTCGTGGATGAAGATGACATGCGCGACTCGATCGCTAAGTACCTTAAAGGTGGTTTTGGGTTTACCTTGTGGAAATTCTAAGGCTGCAATAAGTCGAAAGATTTACCTGGGTTACGCAGATAACAAAACACAAAAAACAAGGCACCCGAAAGGAAAAGAATGGCCACAAAATAATTGCAGCGCATGGCCATCATGTTGAGGGGATGAAATATCCTGCCCTGACGATTACCCCATTCCGTGAAACATTGTCGTTTTCCTACTCTTAGGTGATAAAACGAACACAAACGAATGACCGATTTTGGGGGTCTCATTTTTAGAACGCGCCCCTGTGAAACATTTTTGCAAAAATCACGCTGCGGAGTGGTCGATCAGATACCCCCCGCCCCACCCCAAAATCTGCGATTTGGGAAAGGTGATCTGCGCAGGGTTAGGTGAAATATGAACACGCAATGTAGGAGCCTTATCCACCAGCCCCCTTGATATAAAAGGCTACGCCGCGTTCGAATAACAGCCCATATGGATTTTAAGGCACAGAAAATCTCCTTTTTAGGAGGATTTTCCCCACACACCCGGTTTAGGCACGGGTTTTCTCGCAGCACTGTGGCCGCAAGGCGAGAGAAATTGCATGATCAAACTCGATCCTATAATTTCCTCACCGGCAGCGCCAATCAGGAGGAGACGGAGGCACACCAGGAGGGTCCGCTGCGGAAATAGCAAGGGGACGATGGAGGACCAACGGAGAAAGGCTCGGTTGTTAAAGTGCCGAAGGATGGAAAGATAAACCCAGGAAATTAACCATCAAGACTAATAATAGAACAAATTTTCTTTATCGTCAAGGGGGAACTTTTTCCCGGGCAAAGGCGTCTATCCCATTGACTTCATCTCCATATTTCATTAAACTGATTAATTAAGAGGAGAAACGCGATGAAGAACTTAATAATCATCCTGGCTGCCCTGGCCCTGGGGGCGACAGCGTGCAATTTGCAGAGTAATGCAATCCCAGCAACATCCCAACCTGCAGAGGCAGTTTATACGGAAGCCGCACAGACAGTTGCAGCCGAATTAACCCGGGTGGCAAACATCGCCTCTCCGACCAACACCTTACCAAGTGCGCCTACATCTACAAACACCCCTGTTCCAACGAAAACTGCGGTAAATACGCCGACCAACACCCCCATCCCATGCAACCTGGCCACCTGGGACCCAGATACCATCGATGTGACCATACCGGATAACACGAAGATGGCTCCCAACCAGACATTTTCCAAGACGTGGCGAATTCAAAATGTGGGTGCGTGTTCGTGGAACTCTGCATACTTGCTCATTTTCGATCATGGTGACGGTATGGGTGTCACTGCTGGTTACACTCAGCAGTTGACGAGCGGAGTCGTCAACCCGGGGCAATGGGTTGACCTTATTGTAAATAACTTGAAAGCGCCGTCGGGAACAGGAACTTATACGGGATACTGGCGTTTGCGCGATCCGGGAGAGGTGATTTTTGGGATCACACCTGCGGGAGGCACATTCGTGGTCAAGATCGTGGTGGTTGCCACAACCACCAGTACGCTTGCCCCAAAGGCCGGTGAGAGCGGAACCATCCGTTCAGATGCAGGTCCATTTCCGGACTATACCGTTGGCGAATCGGATGCAGACCCCACCCACATGTCCGAAGTTTTCTTGAGTTACGATATCTCCGGTATCCCAAGCAACGCCACGATTACGGATGTCAAGACAAACTTTACGGCCTATACAACCGAGGGAAATCCCTTTAATTTAGGCGTTTTAAACGGTTACCTCACAAATTATGGGTCCAGCCTCGAAGCGAGCGATTTTGTACCCACTTATTTCCCGGGGAATATCGTGGATTGGGGATCCGCCGCTGCTCTCGGTAATGTCGAAAGCAGCCCGGAACTTAAGGCAGCTCTACAATCAAAATTGGGGACAACCCGCTTGCAATTACGATTGCAATTCCCAGCTTCAAATGGGGATGCGATAAAAGACAGTCTTACCTTAACAAATCCCAGCCTGATCGTCAGCTATTTGACGCCGTAACCAGCCGGCACATTTAAAACCCCGGGGTCCAGGTTGGACTCCGGGGTTTTTTAGTTATTTTTCATTGATTTCCAAGCTCCCACCCACGGCTTTACCAATCGATTCCCTGGAGACACGGATATCTTGCTAAGTTTTTGAGCTGCGAGGGCGGCAACCACTGCGATTTCCCCCCAATCATTATTTTTCAAGGCCGCCCGCATTTTCCCAGCGAATTGCCCTGCCCAGGCCCACTCCATCCTAAACTTATCGGCCTTGACCCAATAACCGCGTTTTTCCCAAGCTGCGACAGAAATATCTATCGTCCCAGCTATCTTTTCGAGAGCCAATACAATAAATGCTGCCAAGTCCAGAGATTCGGTTCCCGGCTCAGACAAGAGAGCCATTTCACGAACCGCGAGGACTATGGCTTTGGAAAGGTGGGTCCGTTCTTTACCTGCGCTGTCGGGGTTGATAATGCGGCTCAATGCAATCTCCCAGGGGAAAAACGAATGCGGCGATTATACTGCAAAGAATGAGAGCCACAAATTTAATCTTTCTCCAAAGCCCGTAAGCAAAAGATTAACAACAACATCCCCTTTATTGACGCAGCCCTCCCTTACGCTTATAATCTTCCAGTTCCGGGGAAGTGGCGGAATTGGCAGACGCGCAAGACTTAGGATTTTGTGCCGCAAGGCGTACGGGTTCAAGTCCCGTCTTCCCCACACTTCACCACGAATAAAACATCTGAAAATAAGGATCAAGCATTGAAAATCGAAACCCAACCCCGTGATGATCATCAGGTCACATTAATCGTTGAATTGGAACCCGAGCAAATGGAAGGTGCGAAACATCGAGCTGCCCGGAAAATCTCAGAACGCAAAACCATCCCCGGTTTTCGTCCAGGGAAAGCGCCATACGAAGTAGTCGTGCGCAGTTTTGGAGAAAAGGTAATTTCCGAAGAGGCGGTAGACATCCTGCTGGATGAGGTTTACCCCAAAGCATTGGAAGATGCCAAATTAGAGCCAGCCGCGCCTGGAGCGCTTGAAAAGGTGGAGGACCTGGATAAAAAGCCAAAATTCACCTTCACTGTGCCGCTTGTACCAGTCGCCAACCTGGGAGAATACCGGTCGATCCGTGAGCCTTACGAGTGGAAAGAACCCGGCGAAGAAAAAACAGAAGAAGCCATTGCCGAATTACAGCGCATGTATTCAAAGACCGAAGCAGTCAACCGCCCGATCGAGAAGGGTGATTTCGTGATGGTGGACCTGAAAGGTGTTAAGGCGAAAGCTGCAGAAAGCGACGCACCAGCCATCGACCGTCCAGGACTGCCGGTATTTGTCAGTGAAGGCGAAAAAGACGAAGAATTCCCCTACAAGGGATTTTCAAAAGAGTTGATCGGCTTGAACGCAAATGATGCCAAATCGTTCAGCCATAAGTTCGAAAAAGATTATAAAGATGAAAATCTGAAAGGACAGACTGTCAAATTTGACATTACCGTCAAAATGGTGCGCGGCAGTATCCTGCCAGATTTAAATGATGAATTTGCCAAACAGGTTGGTCCCTTTGAGACCGTACAAGCGATGCGTGAGGCGGTCAAGGCGAATCTTTCGACTCAATCGAAAGCCGAATATGACGATGAGTATTTCACCAAATTAATCGAGAAAATCAAGGAAAAGGCTGAAATAAAATATCCACCGCAGGTGCTGGAGCATGAACTCGGGCACGTTATGGAGGATCTAAAAGCGCGATTGACGGAGCAAGGGATGGACATGGCGGCGTATCTCAAATCGCGCGATATGGATGAAGCGAAATTTACGGAAACCGAAGCGCGACCAATCGCAATGAAGCGTCTTGAGCGATCCCTCATTATGGATGAAATCTCCAAAAGGGAAAAAATCGACGTTAGCCGGGAAATGCTGCAATCCACTTTCGAACAGACATGGGGTGAATACCAAGGCAACGCCAATTTTCAAAAGGCGATGAAGGGTAAATCCCAACCGCCCAAGCAGGTCATGAATGCCGTAGCAATGGAATCGGCCAACCGGGCTTATGTCCAACAAACATTGAACAGGTTAAAGGATATTGCCACCGGACAGGCACCAGAGCTTCCGGTTGAAGAAATATACCCAATGCCGAAGAAAGGTTCAAAAGCGCCTGCCAAAAAGAGCGACTCTACCGCCAAGGCAAAGGCGGCAAAAACCAGCAAAGTTCCGGCAGCCAAAGAAGCAACCAAGGCAAAAAAGTCCGTGACAGGCATAAAAAAGCCGGCTGCAACAACCAAAAAATCAAAAGAGAATAAAACTGTCCCAGCCAAATAAAGCCGACGGTTAATTGTTGAAATGGAGTAAATATGGATCAAACTATCAAGAACGTCATCCCCATGGTGATCGAATCATCAGGCCGCGGTGAACGGGCGTACGATATCTATTCTTTGCTACTAAAAGAGCGAATCATTTTTGTAGGCACAGCCATCGATGACCAGGTGGCAAATGTCATTGTTGCGCAATTGCTCTTTCTGAGCCGTGAAGACTCCGAGAGAGAAATCCAGATGTACATCAACTCCCCCGGAGGCGTCATCTATTCCGGGCTGGCCATATACGACACGATGCAGATGATCCCCAACCCGATCAGCACAGTGGCAGTGGGTGTAACTGCATCCTTTGGAACCGTGCTGCTCACCGCTGGCACAAAGGGACGCCGATACGCCCTGCCAAATGCGACCATCCATATGCATCAGCCACTCGGGGGTGCACAAGGCCAGGCAACCGATATCGAAATACAAACCAAGCAAATCCTGCGCCTGAGAACACTATTGAACGACATCATGGCGAAACACACTGGGAAGCCAGTGAATGTCATCCAACAAGACACCGAGCGCGATTTCTACCTGGATGCCAAGCAAGCGGTCGAATATGGGCTAGTGGACCAGGTGCTCGAACTCCCAGTCAAGAAATAACAAATGAGGGCAGACAACCATCTGCCCTCATTTCCTTAAATTCATAAATGCTGCCTCCAAAAATAAAGTCCCTGATCCTCGATATGGATGGCGTTCTGTGGAAAGCCGATGTTCCAATCGGCAATCTTCACGCGGTTTTTGACCTGATTCATGCCAGAGGAATTAAAGTGGCCTTCGCCACCAACAATGGGACTCTTACCCCGGAAATGTATATTGATCGGTTGGCTGGGTTCGGCATTGCAGCGGAACCATGGCAAGTAGTTACGTCTTCATTGGTAGTTGCCCACTTACTCAGCCAGTCCATGCCTGAAGGTGGGCCAATTTTCGTAATAGGCGAAACTGGATTACTTGAGGCCTTGCGGGAAAGGAATTTCAGTTCCGTGGCAGTAGAGGAACCAGAAATGGCAAAAGCGGTGGTCATGGGAGTCGACCGGGGGATCAACTACATAAAAATGAGCGAAGCTGCCCTTTTGGTCCGGAGAGGGGTGCCTTTTTTTGTTACAAACCCGGATAAGAGTTTTCCAACCATGCGAGGAGAAATCCCAGGAGCGGGGGCATGGGCTTCAGTGATCATTACGGCGACAGGCGTCCAGCCCATCTATGCCGGGAAACCTGCTCCAGCCTTGTTCGAGCTGGCGCGAGAAAGACTGGGTACCGCCAAAGAAGAGACATTGGTGGTCGGGGACCGTCTCGAGACGGATATTGCAGGCGGACAAATGGATGGCTGCCCCGTGGCACTGGTATTAAGCGGAATAAGCAGCAAAGAGCAAGGAGAAGCGTGGAGACCGGCGGTGGACGTCATAGCAAATGATTTAACCACGCTAATCAACGGGAATTAACCTCATATTTTCCAAAACCAGCTGTATTTTTGCACTGCCATAACCCAGGCAGTGCATTTTTTAATGGTGTGATAGAATTTCATGGATGGTTAAACCGCTAATATACGATTTCAGCTTGCTTGAATTAACCTCCCTCCTGGCAGAATGGGGGGAACCAGAGTATCGCGCTCCACAAATCTGGCAAGGGCTTTATCGCAATTTTTGGAATACCCCGGACAGTTTCAGCAACCTGCCAATTGGTTTACGACAGCGATTGGAGGGTTTCTTTGAATTCAACCCTTTGATCCCCAACCTAACTCTCAAATCATCAGATGGAGAGACCGTTAAAACCCAATTCAAGCTTACGGACGGGACGGCAATAGAAGCGGTACTGATGAAGTACGATCCTCGGGCGGGGATCCGAGAAGGACAGGAGTCCAAGACAGGGCAAGGCAGGCGAACGCTTTGCATTTCCACGCAAGCCGGCTGCGCCATGGGATGCGTCTTTTGCGCCACAGGTCAAATGGGGTTCAAGCGACATCTTTCGACGGGAGAAATTATTGCTCAGGTAATGTACTATGCGCGGCTGTTGCACAACCAAGAAGAGGTAGTTACCAACATCGTTGTAATGGGGATGGGAGAACCTTTCCATAATTACGACCACACCCTGGGGGCCATCGACCGGTTGAATGATCCCGAAGGCTATAATTTTGGAGCCAGACGCTTCACGATTTCAACGGTAGGATTAATCCCCGGAATACGCCGGTTTACGGCAGAAAAAAGGCAAGTCAACCTGGCAATTTCCCTCCACGCAGCGACTGATGAAATGCGCGCCTCGATGCTACCTGTTGATAAACAATACCCAATTGATGAATTACTTGAAGCTTGCCGGGATTACATTCAAGCTACCGGACGCCGGATCACGTTCGAATGGGCATTAATCAATGGAATTAATGACACTCCCGAGCAAGCGCATTTACTGGCCAGCAAACTTAAAGGGATGCTGTGCCATGTAAACGCTATCCCGCTCAACCCGACCAAGGGGTATGCGGGAAAAGTCACAACTCGAGAACGTGCCAATCAATTCAAGGAGATTTTGACCAAATCCGGCATTCCGTGCACAATCCGGTTAAGACGCGGAATAGATATTGCCGCGGGTTGCGGCCAACTGGCAGGTAAAGTATAAATTGCACGAAAATTTGTTTATATTCGGTAAATTATATGGCTATGCGCCATGCACTTTAATTTATAAAGCGAGGATTGATTGTTTACAAATTATCGCGATATCAATCCCCTTCAAATCTTCTGAGGCAAATCAGCATGGATAATCCGACAAGTAAACAGTCCTGGCTTGACCGCCCCCTCTTTCCTTCAGTCCCATTCTTTACCGGTGAGATGTTTATTTTTACCATCATCCTGCTCCTGATGGCATTAAGCCGGCTGTATAACCTTGGGGTACGGGTGATGAGCCATGACGAAAGCTTACATGTTTATTACTCCTGGCTGTTTTCCATTGGACAAGGTTACCAGCACACGCCCCTGACACACGGACCGCTGCAATTCCACATATTGGCATTCATTTTCCTTCTATTTGGGGACAGCGATTTCACGGCACGCCTGCCATATGCACTTGCCAGCATACTCACAGTGGTCGTCCTTTGGAACTGGAGGGGCTACCTAGGGCGGGCAGGAATGCTCATCGCGGCGGCATTGATGCTGATATCCCCGATCATGCTTTACTATGGGCGATACGCCCGCAACGAGGCGTATGTGGCTCTTCTGGGAGTTTTAACTCTCTACGCAATCCTGCGATATCTAGAAACTGGTAAAAGGCGCCATTTAATCCTTCTAACCATCGCGACCGCTCTTCATTTTACTGTAAAAGAAACAGCGTTTATTTACAGCGCACAAGCCATGCTCTTTTTAGCATTCTACCTAGTCCTGCGCGTTACACACTCGCCCTGGACCAATAAAAAGTTCTTCACCGGCTTTATCGCGACCTTATCAGCGGGAGCACTGTTGATCGCCCTGGCACTTGGATTATCAGCTTTCAGCAATCCAAAGGCAGTGACAGACGCAAGCCAGACGTCCGCACCAATCATTCCAGGAAGCACACCCATCCTTTCGCCAGCCTCAACCACATTTCCCCTGATTGCCATTTTGATCGTATTGGCGTCAGCATGTTTTGTGGCAGCGATCGTGTTGGTGATTGAAGGATATGGCTGGAAAAGAATACGGCAAGAGCGGTCCTTCGATATGATCATCCTTTTAGGGACCTTCGTCCTGCCGCAATTATCCGCATTTCCGGTAAAGGCATTGGGCTGGGATCCGCTCGATTATGCATTTACCTGGCCGGGGTGGAACTGGACTGCCCTTTGGGCGCAAGGCCCGGTGAGAACTGCAGCCATCCTATTGGGTTTGATCATTATTTCGATCCTGATTGGGGTAGTGTGGGATTGGAAACGGTGGCTGATAAATGCTGGCATTTTTTGGGGTATATACATCATTTTCTATACCAGTATTTTCAGCAATTGGGCCGGATTGGCAACGGGCCTAGTAGGATCTTTGGGATATTGGCTGGTTCAACAGGGTGTCCAACGCGGCGGACAGCCATGGTATTACTACCTCCTGATCCAAATCCCCATTTACGAGTTTTTACCGGCCCTGGGCCTCGTTTTAGCGGCATATTTAGGACTCCGTCGGAAAAGCCCAGCAGCCCTTCCCGAACAGGTAAATCCCGAAGGGGCTGACAAGCAGATTGAATCCACTCCTGAATCCGCGCCGTTCTTTCCCTTGCTATTCTGGTGGGCCATATCCAGCCTGGTAGCGTACTCAATTGCCGGGGAGAAAATGCCCTGGTTAACCGTCCACATTGCACTGCCGCTGATCCTTTTGAGCGGCTGGGGGCTGGGTCAGATCATTGAGCGAATGGACTGGGTCAAATTCCGGGAACGGGGCGGCTGGGGGACGTTATTGCTGATAATTTTCTTCGTCGGACTATGCGTAACGTTGATCAGTGGGCTGGGGGCAAATCCTCCGTTCCAAGGTAAAGATTTAGCCCAGTTGTCTGCCACCGGAATGTTCCTGTTTTCAATCATCATTACCATTGCCAGTGCCGCAATCCTGGCATGGTACCTAAAAGAATGGCCTTTCCGAGCCGCAATGCGATTGGCGACGCTGGTATTTTTCGGTCTATTAGCAGTCTTGACTGTGCGGACAGCAGTGCGGGCAGCATACATTCACCCAAACGATGCAACGGAATACCTGGTTTACGCTCACGGAGCAAGCGGAATCAAGGATGTAATGCAACAAATCGAGACCATCTCAAAACGGACATCCGGCGGAGAGACCCTGAACGTGGCTTACGACAGCAGTTCACCAGACGGTGGGGTTGCCTGGCCTTTTACCTGGTATTTACGCCATTTCACCAACAAAATTGCCTTCGACCAACCGGGTGATAATTTAAAGGGTGTGCCGGTAATCATCGTCGACCAGAAAAATATCGACGCGGTTAAAGCAATCGTTGGCCCTGATTATTACGAAATAAACTACATCCGAATGGTATGGCCCAACCAGGATTATTTTAATTTGACCTGGAATCGCATGGCGGGGATACTTACCAGTCCAGCCTTGCGGTCCGCGATCTGGCAAGTCTGGTTCAACAGGGATTATTCACAGTATGCTGCAGCTACCAATGAAACCGGATTTACGCTCTCAAATTGGAGCCCGAGCGATAAAATGGAATTACTAATCCGGAAAGACGTGGCGGCAGAAATCTGGGAATACGGAATTATCCAGGCGACAACGGTACAGGCCGATCCATACGCACAAGGAAAAGTCATCCTATCAGCGGATATTACCTTCGGGACCAGCGGCGCAGAAGAGGGTCAACTCAATGCGCCGCACGGGATTGCTGCCGCTGCAGATGGGAGCCTTTATGTGGCGGACACCAATAACAACCGGATCCAACATTTTTCCCCGGCAGGTCAATTCATAAATTCGTGGGGAACGTTCGCAGATGTCACCCTGGGGGACGCCCCCATAGGAACCTTTAATCAACCCTGGGATGTTGCAGTTTCGCCGGATGGAAAATTCGTTTATGTGGCAGATACGTGGAACCACCGGATTCAGAAATTCACATCAGACGGCACACCAGTCAAAATGTGGGGCACCCCTCTATACGATCCGACCACGACGGATCCATTGGGCATCTGGGGGCCAAGGGGAATCGCCGTGGATTCACACGGCCGCGTTTTTGTAGCTGACACGGGGAACAAACGCATCCTAATTTATGACGCGGACGGTAATTTCATCCAGCAAATTGGAAGCGAGGGGTTATCGATCGGACAATTCGAGGAACCGGTAGGACTGGCATTCGACCCGAAAGGAAACTTATACGTGGATGACACGTGGAACCAACGCGTACAAGTTTTTACACCCAGCGCAGACGGGTCAACCTATTCACCACTGCTGCAATGGGACATAGCAGGCTGGTACGGGGAATCCTTGGACAACAAGCCATATATCGCTGCGGACAGCCTGGGCCATATTTTCGTCACCGATCCGGAAGGATATCGAGTCCTCGAGTTTTCATCCAGCGGAGGGTTCATCCGTACCTGGGGTGAGTATGGGACCGGGGCGGAGAATTTTGGATTGACAACCGGGATCGCAGTGGACCCTACAGGAGAAGTATGGGTGGGTGATGGAGCAAATAACCGGGTGATGCGTTTCAGCATGCCCTAAGCAGACCGAATGTCATTTGGATTGCATATTTATTACATATATAAATAAAAAATGCACAATGATATAATCCCTTCGCCAAACAACTTAAAGGGAGAAATGTTCGCATGAAACTGCATGAATACCAATCGAAACAGATCTTTGCCAAGTATGGCATCCCGATCCCAAAGGGACGGGTAGCGGCTACCGCATCAGAAGCGAGACAAATCGCCGAAGAGTTAGGTGGCCGTGTTGTTGTTAAGTCGCAAGTGCTGGTAGGTGGACGAGGTAAAGCGGGCGGGATCCGGCTTGCCAAGTCAGCCAAGGAAGCGGAGGAAGCTGCAACACAAATCCTGGGAATGGAAATTAAAGGCCTGCCGGTTCGCAAGGTGCTGGTAGACCTGGCAGCTAATATCGACCAGGAAATTTACCTGGGGATAACAAACGATCGGGCGGCACGCCGGCCGGTCTTTATGGCTTCATCCGCGGGCGGAGTGGAGATCGAAGAAGTTGCCCGCACAAACCCTGAAAAAATCATCAAAGTTCATATCGACCCCCTGCTTGGACTGCGGGACTACCAGGCACGCGATATCGCAATCGGCATCGACCTGCCCAAGGATTACTGGAAGCAGTTCGGTGACATCTGCCGGGGACTATGGCGCACGTATGTGGATTGTGATGCCACATTGGTAGAGATCAACCCCCTGGTCATCCTGAAAGAAAAATCCCTGATGGCATTAGACGGCAAAATGCTCCTGGACGATAACGCCCTCTTCCGGCACCCTGACCTAGCTGAAATGAGGGACGTTGATGAAGAGGCGGCGGCTGAAACTGAAGCGCGGAAGTATGGATTATCATTCATCAAGCTTGACGGGAACATCGGCTGCATGGTCAATGGGGCCGGCCTGGCGATGACCACCATGGACATCGTCAAATTATTCGGCGGGTCGCCCGCCAATTTCCTGGACATCGGCGGCGGAGCAGGAGCTGATAAAGTTGCTGCAGCCATGCGGATCATTTTATCTGACAAGAATGTAAAAGCCATTTTGTTCAACGTATTTGGCGGCATCACCCGCTGCGATGAAGTGGCTCGAGGAATCCTTGCAGCTTTGAACGAAGTCAAACCGACCATTCCGATGGTTGTACGCCTGGTGGGTACCAATGCTGAGGAAGGTCGCAAGCTTTTAGCAGATGCCCATATGATTACCGCCGAAACCCTTGCTGACGCAGCCAAGAAATCGGTAGCAGCGGCAAAAGCCTAGGAGGCCAAAATGAGCATATTAGTTGATAAAAATACTCGTCTTTTAGTCCAGGGGATCACGGGCAATGAAGGCCTATTCCATACGCAGCAAATGCTGGCTTATGGCACGAAGGTAGTTGCCGGAACCCGACCCGGCAAGGGCGGCGAATGGGTGCTGGACGGAAAGGTACCCGTCTTCGACTCTTGCAAGGCAGCTGTGGATGCTACCGGCGCAAATGCGAGCATCATCTTTGTGGCAGCAGCCTTCGCCCCGGATGCGATTTTTGAGGCTGCAGATTCTGGAATCCCCTTCATCGTATGCATAACCGAAGGAGTAGCTGTCCAGGACATGATGCGAGTGCGGGAATACCTCGATCAAAAAAAGGTACGGCTGCTCGGTCCAAATTGCCCAGGCCTGCTGACACCTGGGGAGTCAAAAGTGGGGATCATCCCCGGTAACATCGCCATCCCCGGAGACGTGGGGGTGGTGTCCCGTTCAGGCACCCTCACTTATGAAGTTTTATATGCATTGAAACTGGTCGGCATGGGCGCAACTACCTGTGTGGGTATTGGAGGCGACCCCATCAACGGTACCAATTTCATCGACTGTCTGACCATGTTCGAAGACGATCCACGGACAGAAAAAGTAGTGATGATCGGTGAAATCGGCGGTACTGACGAGGAAAAGGCCGCCCAGTTCATCGCTTCCAAGATGACCAAACCGGTCGTCGCGTTCATTGCCGGTCAAACCGCGCCTCCAGGAAAGCGGATGGGGCATGCGGGTGCAATTATCGAAGGCGGGGCAGGCACTGCCGCAGACAAGGTTAAAGCTCTAGAAGCGGTGGGGGTCAGGGTTGCCAAGCACCCTGAGGAAATACCATCCTTACTAAAATAAGATAAAACCCCCGGTTCGTTTGAACCGGGGGTTTTATGTTGAAAGAACTGCCTTGTAAAGCTCCTCATAAAGGTGGACAATATTATCCAAACTATGAGGCTTGACCCGTTCAAGACTGGCTGCGCCCATCGCGGCCCAGCGCTCCGGGTGGTCTGCAAGAAGAGTCATGCAGCGGGCAGCATCCTCCACGTCATCAGGGCGGAAAAGCAGGCCATTGCTATCTTCAGTGACCAACTCGGGTAACGCCACTGCGTTGGCAACCAACATTGGACAGGCACAGGCCATCGCCTGCAAGGAGGCGATGCTCAGAAGTTCTGCCACGCCAGGCATGATAAATACATCAATACTATTCAAAACCGAAGGAAGGTCGGAATTTGGAATAAACCCGGTAAAGCGAACCTTCTCTCCCAATCCGAGGGTTTCCACCAATTGCATCAGCTTTTCTTTCGCGGCGCCGTTTCCAGCGATCACGAAATGGATATCATCGCGCTTCAACAAATGAAGGGCGCGGATAATCACATCGAGGCTTTTTTCTCGATCCACACGACCAACGAAAAAGAATATTTTTTTGTCCGGGTCAATCCCATAGGAAGATCTCCAAGCCAGTCGATCCACAGAAGATATGGGATGAAATAGATCTGTATTCACTCCGCAGGAAATTGGTAAAACATGCGGTTTCAGCCCCACTGATTTGAGCATTTTGACTGCGGTTTGGGAAGGACCAGCCACGGCGTCCAACCGATCATAAACTTCACGCATCCAATGCCACAAGATCCAATTGTAGACCGGTTTGATCTTTGAAACCACGGGCACATACGCGGCAAGGTTATCGGGCATAAAATGGTTAGTGCCCACCACTTTTATATGGCGCCGTCGAGCAGCAAAAACCATAGCGCGACTCAGAGGGTAATGATCCTGGATATGGACTATATCCGGGCGGAAAAAATCCAAAATCCGCCCGACAGACAAGGACGAAAAAAGCGGGACATATGAATCCGGGTGAATAATTTTTAGACTTAGGGCCCTGACCGCTTCCAATTGGACCCCATTGATATCCCCGTGATAAGGGTGCCCACGCTCAGACCCCGCCGCCACCATGACCGAATGCCCATTACGCGCCAAACCTTCGGCCAGGTTAATGGTAAAAATGGCCTGACCATGAAAGGCAATATAATTTGAAGATGCGGTAATCAAAATACGCATAAACCCCTAGCGGTTTAGTTCAATCCTTATTTCCAGACCCAAGATCAGGTTCGTAGCGCTTTTTAAACATTTTCCGCCCAAGAATTAACAAGAATAAGACAAATATAACCGTCCCGCCAAGTGCGGCATACTCAACCCCCATCTCCACCCTTTTAATTGCTTCGGTGGCATAAAAGCCAATAAGGACCAGCGAGCCAGTCCAAACCATTTCACCACTGAAAATTGCAGGAAACCAGCGCTTCCAGGGAGCCTTCACCAGACCCGCGGCGATCAATGCAGGGATCATCAAACTAAGGGTCAATTTGGCGGCAAACAGAATGCGGGCGGCATGCTTGCGCATTTGAATTTCCAAGCGCGCCATGATATCACCCTTGATTCCCATCTTTTTCTCAATTCGGAGAAGCCACCCAATTTTTCCCATATACCCAAGCGTGTACCAAAGAGAGTCTGCGGTGAGGTTGCCTACAGCCGCGGCGACGAAAACCCAGCCAGGTTTCATAAGTCCAGCCGAGGCAGCTGCTGCACCGAGGAGCGTAGCTAGCGGACCTTCGACTGCCACAAGGGCAGCGAGGATTATGTATGTCCAAGAACCAAGCTGAGGGAGTTGCCCGCTGCGTAATGCCTGGACCAAACTTTGGATCAATCCATTAATATATGCCATCAGCAAATCTCATCCTGCAGGATACTCTCAACCTATCCATATTCTACCCGACGCCGTGCAAGAATGGGAAGAGACATAATCTTGGCTTAATAAAAAGAAAGACGCCGGTGTTGGACTGGCGTCTTTTCCAGGTGGCAATATATTACTTTTTCGCTTTTTGAGCGTCGACGAACGAAACAGCATCGCCAACCGTGGTAATTTTTTGGGCTTCCTCATCGGATATCTCGGTGCCGAAAACATCCTCGAACTTCATGATAAGTTCAACCAGATCGAGCGAATCGGCTTCCAGGTCCTCGCGGAAGCGAGCTTCCGGTTTCACTTTGGCTTCATCTACTCCCAACAAATCCACAATAATGGCCTTAATTTCATCGAAAGTGGTCGTCATCTCAGCCTCCATTTGGTTTTTTCTGGCGCTATTGTAATCGTTTCGCCATTATAATTCAATATGAGGAACCCAAAATAATGGCGAAAGTTCCGCATATCGAGCGTAGGAAAGCCGATCAACTCAAGATCAATCTGGAGCAAGATGTCCTCTCCGGGTTAACCAGCGGACTGGAACGATTTGGTTTCATCCACGAGGCTTTACCCGAGGTGGATCTTGATGAAGTTGACACATCCCTCACTTTGTTCGACAAACGATTGAGCGCGCCAATCCTCATTTCGTCAATGACAGGCGGGACAGAAGAATCGAAAACATTCAACCAGAGACTAGCCGAAGCTGCACAGGAAATGAAGCTGGCAATGGGCGTAGGCAGCCAACGAGCAGTCCTCGAAAATTCCAGCTTAACCGAAACCTTTTCGATCGCGCGCAAATCAGCCCCGGATATTCTTCTTTTTGCAAACCTAGGCGCAATACAGTTAAATTACGGATTCAATGCCGGAGAATGCCAACGCGCGGTTGAGATGATTGAGGCCAATGCACTGTATTTGCACCTCAACCCCTTGCAGGAAGCCATCCAGGCCGGGGGCGATACCAAGTTCGCCGGACTGGCACGAAAAATAGAAGAAATCTGCAAGAAAATTAAGGTTCCAGTAATCGTGAAAGAAGTTGGCTGGGGAATATCTCCACGAACTGCAAAGATTTTGTCAGATTGTGGCGTCAGCGCAATCGATGTAGCGGGTGCCGGAGGAACGAGCTGGTCGCAAGTGGAAATGCACCGAGCCCCCGACGAAATGAGGAGAAACCTGGCAGCATCTTTCATCGAATGGGGTATCCCGACTGCAGATTCTATTTTAAATGTAAAACGAACCACCCCCAGCATGCTCATTTTCGCCAGCGGGGGGCTCAAGAACGGGCTCGATATTGCCAAATGCATAGCATTGGGTGCCAGCCTGGGAGGGATGGCGGGGCAATTCTTAAAAGCAGCAGCAATCAGTACCAATAAAGTTATTGAAACGATCAAATTGACAAAGAGGCAAATCGAAGTTGCCATGTTTGCCAGCGGGTCGAAATCCTTGACTGAATTGGATATGTCCAAGCTAACAGAGCGGGTTAAATAACCATTTAGCGTTTATGGAAAGCTTTTAGCATAAGCAAGCCAAATTGTATCTGCCTGGAAACCCGCACCCTCATGAATTATATTTCCATTTACCCCTTCCATTAAATTCATTCTGAGGATCAAGAGACGCCTAACTTTTAAGAATGAAATAACCAAATAAATTGATATTCGGTTGTGTGCGGGATTGTAATAGAAATTAGACGAAGCATAGTAAGCTTGAACCTTATGAAAACAACTTTTAGCCACTGGAGTCTGATATGGCTTTGAATGAACTAACTGAGTTAATGCTCCCGGCGATCGAAGAAGAACTGCGCACTCAAGTCGCCAAGCTAGACGAACAACTCACGGAAACTTTGCATGAAATGCTTACCTACCACATGGGCTGGAGCGGCGATGGATCCGGAAAAGTGGCACGCGGGAAACGGATCCGCCCGCTCCTGGTGTTACTTTGCTGCGCTGCCTGTGGTACAGATTGGAAGATCGCTATCCCAGCAGCCGCAGCGGTGGAGCTTGTGCACAACTTTTCGCTTGTCCACGACGATATCCAGGATAACTCATCCAAAAGGCGAGGGCGCGATACTGTCTGGGTTAAATGGGGCATCCCCCAGGGGATCAACACCGGGGACACCTTGTTCGTGCTTTCCAACCTAGCTGTGCTTGACCTGCAACCAAACGTTCCCTCCGAGACAGTCGTCAAGGCAGCAAAAATACTCCACAATACTTGCCTGGACCTGACGCGCGGGCAATTCCTCGACATGTCATATGAGCAACGAGACGACCTAACCATGGAAGACTATTGGCCGATGGTCGCCTATAAGACGGCGGCATTATTGTCTGCATGCTGCTCGCTGGGCGCGCTCATCAGCGAAGCGGATGAGGAAACACAAGGGGCCTACCGCGACTTCGGGCATTACCTTGGCCTCGCCTTCCAGGTGCAAGATGATTACCTCGGTATCTGGGGGGACCACCTGCAGACCGGGAAGTCGTCCGAGTCAGATCTAATAACAAGAAAGAAATCCCTGCCGGTGCTATTTGGGCTTACAAAGAATGGATTATTCGCGGAGCGGTGGGGAAAAGGACCGATCAACCCCGAGGATGTGAGCTCTCTTGCAGACCAGTTGGCGGAAGAGGGCGCTCGACTGCATACCCAGGAGACCGCAGACCAGATGACCGACCTGGCGCTTGGAGCCTTGCGGACAGCAGAACCCAAGGGTGAAGGAGGAGAGGCTCTATATGAGTTGGTAAATAAATTACTCATCAGGGATGCATGACAGGGCTCGATAACAGTTCCTCTCCAATATTCTGGTATAATTTTTAACTGCGTGCGGGTGTAGTTCAGTGGTAGAACGCTTGCTTCCCAAGCAAGATATCGTGGGTTCGAGTCCCATCACCCGCTCTATGGGCATAAAAACCTTCCTTTTGGGATGGTTTTTATTATGCTCGTAAATCCAGAAAAGAAATGTGCTGGTTTTTATAATGGTTATTTTGGCTGATGGCTTAATTTTTTGATTCTTTTCCTGTCACAAACATTTCTTGGTAAGCACAGGAAGCTACAGCTGTTGTAAAAAAGGAGAGACTCTTGAAAATCACCCATGGTAGTGCGCCCCGCTACCCCTTATTCGCATTGTTCACCGCGATCGCTTTGCTGCTGTGTGCCTGCCAGGCGACTTCGCCCACATCCGTCCCGGAACCTACACTACCGGCTGCGCAGCCAACAAGCAGAACGTCGGGCGATATTATCCTGGACTACTCCACAGTAGCCCAGAACATGACTGTCGAAACCGTGGCAGCCCAGGCAGCCACCGAGGGCGGACCATACTGGGAAGGCACGCCTGAATACCGCCTGCTGACATTGCAAGGATATCCAATCAGCGACCATTTACGGAAGCCACAGATCTTCATTTATCCAACTGACGCTATAGCCTCAGCCAATGTGAACATGGCTAATGTCGTTTCTGACTTGCAAGCCCTGCTGCAAACGCACCAAGCCGGGGACCACCTTCCCTTCCTGCCACTGCTCGCGGAAGGACAAATGATGCGAGCCCAGATGCAATTCATTGATTTCAAGAACGGTCAAGGTGTCCGGTTCCTGACCCAACTCGACCAGGGTATGATTCCAGTCAACAATTACGAGTTGATCTATACCTTCCAAGGTCTGACCAGCGACGGTAAATACTATGTATCTGCGATTCTACCGGTTTCCAGCCCCGAACTGCCTGCCAACTCCACAGACGGCGCAGCAACGCCAGAAACCTTGAACGATTACCCGGCTTATCTTTCCAATACGATTGCACTCCTAAACCAACAACACGCAGACAGCTACACACCAGACCTGAACAAACTGGATGCGATCATCCAATCCATCGAAGTAAAGTAGCGCGAAGCATTTCCCAAGGGAGCAGACCGGAGAAGCGAGGTTGAACCACCTTCGCTTTTCCTTTTAATTTTCATTAGAATTTGTATCCCATGTTAATAGACCAGAAAGATTTCCCCAGAGTAGGTCATACTGGCGCTTTTCCTCACTGACAAGACATCATAACGCATAAGGTTAGAACATGCTCCAAATAAAATAACCGTCCATTCGGACGATTATTTTATTAAGCCTGTTATCAAGAGTAAATTGGGGTTGGAATATCGGTTCCTTCTATGCCATCATCGCACCAATTTCAATAAGGGCCTTGACAACATCCTCGGGGAGGACAGCCGGAGAAAGGCCGAGGGCTTTGCAAGTCAAGATTTTATCGGCGGTAACCTCCACGGCATCGGTCATGTCCGCAGCCCGGCGCAGGCTGCTGCCCGCGACGACGAGCCCATGGTTCTGCATCAACGCGGCAATCCCATAGGAGCCAATGACTTTGGCCACTTCTTCGCCCAGCTCATTCGTGCCCGGCATAATAAAGGGCACAACAGGTATATCTCCCAGAAAGGCCGCTTCAGTCGAAATGGGCAGGAAGTGAGTACCTGTCATAGCCATCAAGGTAGCCTTCGGAGCGTGGGTGTGAATCACCGCGGTAATTTCAGGCCGATTTTTGTAAATTGCACAATGAACGCGACGTTCGCTGGAAGCGGTGTACTCAGTATCTCCAACGATCCTGCCATCCAGATCAATGCGCACCATCATGTCGGGACGCAAATCACCCTTAAAAATGGCACTGGGCGTGATCCATATTTCATTTGGATTGTCATCACACCTAGCACTGATATTCCCACCAGTAGCTGTGATCATCCCCTTGGCATACAATTCATTCGTCACCATAAGGATCTGGTCACGGATATCCCCCACTTTAATCATTCCGGGCGACTGGTAAACAGGAGCTGAGACAATTTGTGCAACCGCAGGCGAAGCAGCTGCAACCCCTGCCGATAATGAGGCAGGTATTGCAGCCAGGTTACCAGGATCACCAATCTTGTTACGGGCATCGGTGTAAAGGTGGGACATGTTATTCTGGATACGGATAAAGGCCATAGCTTTGCCAGTATCACCGCTGAAAGATAATTTCCCGGTGGTGGCAGCTTTGGTGGCATTAATACGACCAGTGAACATCCCATCCAGAACGTCAGCGACCATTTTAAGTTTGACATCCGGTTCCCGAGGCGGGTTTTCCAATCCAGCGCCGACCTTCCCATCAACGAAACTCAAGAAGAAGGACTGATCCAAATCCTTGATCGTAAACAAGAAAACGACATTCTTGCCCTTCGCAAATTTAACCATCTCCTTATCTGAAATTATGGTCGACGTGAATTCTTTTAAAATGGCCACCATTTTTTCACGGACAGCACCTGTTGCTTGAGCAGGTACAAGTGGAGATGGCTGGGGCATGGCAGGAACCGGGGTTGGCGAAACAGATAGTGGAACAGGAGCGGCAGCAGGCACAACTCCAAGGTGAGTCAAGTCACCAGGATCGCCAACCTTATTCCTGGCTTCCTGGTAAAGGCGGTTCATGTTTCCCTGGATGCGGATAAAAGCCATCGCTTTCCCGGTATCTCCGCTAAAAGAGAGCTTACCGCTTGTGGCAGCCTTGGTGGCATTCACCCGCCCGGTAAACATCCCATCCAGGACGTCGGCGCTCATTTTGAGCTTTACGTCCGGATCGCGGACCGGGTTGTCCAGCCCGGCACCAACCTTGCCATCCACGAAACTCAAGAAGAAGGATTGATTGATATCCTTCACTGTGAAAGAGAAGATCACATTCTTCCCTTTGGCAAAGCCAGCCATTTCCTTATCCCCTACAATCCGGGTAGTAAAATCCTGTAAAATCTGAATCAACTTATCTTTCGAAGCATCAGTGCTGGTAGTAAGCATGTCTTCCACCTTTCCACTAACTGAAACGGTCTGATTATCAGCAGCAAGCAGGCTGCTCGTCCGATTGGCGGGTAACTGTTCTCCTGCATTTTGATTGTGAGAGGAGATTTCCAGGTCAGTAGCACCCGGGCCGGGAGCAAGGGCTCGTTCCTTTAAAGCTTTTTCGTTCGTGAGGCGCGCCCCAGTCCACTTGAAGGAAGATAGAGTTGCGGTATTGAGGATGTATTTCGGGTTCTTTCCAGCCAACAATAATTTCAATTCATTCGTGATTATTTCGCCCTGGTGGGAAGCCACCTCAAGGGTGTTGCCTCCAACATGGGGGGTGGCGATAACATTCGGGAAGGCCAGGAGTGGATCTTCAGCCGCCGGAGGTTCAACCGTAAACACATCTACGGCAAATCCTCCCAGTTTCCCAGACCCAAGGGCAGCCAGCAATGCATCCTGGTCCACCAGTGCAGCCCTGGCTGTGTTAACCAACAATGCACCCGGTTTCATAATCTCAAATGATTGAGCATTCACCATGTTGCGCGTGTCATCGGTGACGGGTGCATGCAAGGTTATCAAATCGCTTTCTGCAAGTAAACGGTCGTAGGTAACCTTTTCAGCTCCCATTAGAGTAGCTTGCTCACTGGTCAGAAAGGGATCGTAAAGCAGGAGACGGGCGCTAAAAGGAAGCACACGTTGAACGACCTTACGACCAATGGCGCCTCCACCTACAACACCGACCGTTTTATGCCATAATTCGATCCCAAGAAATTCTTCATGAGCCTGACCCATGCGACCCAGATCTCCGGCTTCGCCTCCGGGCTGGTGGAGGAAGGCAGAGGCCGGCTGAAGTTTACGGGCGAGCATCAACATGAAGCCTACAGCAAGATCTGCAACCGCATCAGCATTACGAGCCGGGGTGTTGGTGACCGGAACGCTTGCCAGAGTGCAGGCATCAATATCTATATTGACCGGGTTACCCCGGCAAACCGCAATCATGCGGAGATCGGGAAGTTTCAACAGGGCTTCTGCATCGACGATATCCACCTCTGTAACGAAGACCTGAAAACCCTGCAGGGTTTGAACCAGATCATCTCCAGTAAGCAGAACGCCTTCGGTGCGATATGGTTTGTAGGTCACATCGCCAATCCCACGCAATTGGCGCAACGCGGCCTCGTCCACTTCAGCACTGATATAAATGTTGGGACGAAATGAAGCGGCGGCGGCTGCGCCACTTTCGGCAGCGGAGACATTAGACATCATGGCTGAGGTGATATTACTAGCAGCAACCATATCTGCCGGACGACGTTCCTGGCGCAAAGTCTGCCAATCGGCATAGAGAGCCTGGTATATGGACGACGCTTCACCAGGCTGGTGTTCACGGGAGGGGTGCACCAATTTTTTAGCACCTGCGGCCAGGTTAGGAAACAAGCCAGCACCTACACCTGCACAAATGGCAGCGCCCAAAGCCGAAGCTTCAATTGCTAAAGGCACATGAACATTACAACCGGTAACATCGCATATGATTTCCGTCCACAGCGGACTGCGCGTGATGCCGCCGCAAACCCACAATTCGGATGGCTTTTGGCTCGTAATCTGGCTAATCTGCTCAATGTTGGCCCGCACCGCATAGGCCATTCCTTCCAGGACAGCGCGGGCGACGTCCGCCCTACCTTCATCATCGGCACGGGTCATAACAGAAGAAAAGGTCAGGTTATCCACGGGCGGCTCAAGGGCAGAGGCATTGAAAACTGCAGCGCCAATGGTTGAGTGGACGCCATGTGCACCGGGGATCGATGTTTCGGCTTCAGCAGAAAGCATGGCAACCGGATTTGAGGAATTGCCATGCAGCAAGCGAGCAGTCCATTCAAGGGTCGATCCCATTTGACCGGCGTTACTTTCCAAGACATATAAACCCGGGATGATGTGCAACCCGGTCCAAATGTGCATTTCGGGATCTATGATGAGTTTGTCGACCGCCATCTGAACCGGGGTGGTTGTCCCGGCGACTACCCCAATTTGGCCTGCAGAAACAACGCCGGCTCCCAACAAGCCACACTGGGTATCCGGTCCGCCAACACCGACCGGAATGCCAGGGACCAGACCCAGGTTCTCTGCAGCTTCTTTAGAAAGCCTGCCCAACCTACTGCCTGCCTGTTTCAGGGCCGGGAATATTTTCTCAGGCAGCCCCAATGATTTAATCAGCCCACCCGCCCATTTGCGGTTTTTAAGATCGAAGAGGAGGCTTTCAGCAGCCTGGGCGGGTTCAGCAACGACTTCTCCAGTCAACATGTAGCCAATCCAGTCGCTAATGCTCAAAGCTGAGGAAATCTCTTTGAACTGCTCAGGGCGATTTTCCTTCAGCCACAATAATCGAGCAGCCAATAAATTTGGGCTGGGAGCATGCCCTGTAAGCTGGTAAAGTTCCTCACCACGCTGAACGGCAAGCCCCATGCCCTGTTCAACAGCACGTGAATCGCGGTTGGGGGTGGCCAGCAGGACATTCCCTTTTTTGTCAATCGCAACCAATCCATGGCGCATGCTGGTGCCTGCAACACCAGCGACATCCGATGGATCAGCTCCAGCTTTCTTCAGAGCATCTCTAGCTGTTTCTCCCAGTACACGCCACACAGCTTCCGTGTTCAGAATGAAAGCAAAACCGCCAACTGCTGGATCAGGAGGAAGCGTCCAACCGTGAAATTCGCTAATAGTTTCTCCTGTTTCGATATTTACCAGCAAGCAACGCCCTCCTCCCCCGCCTATATCGAGTCCCATCAGATATTTTTTTGACATAAAGTCTCCTTCATTCTCCTGTGGATAAAACAATCAGTATTGAAAGCTAATTAACATAACCATTGTTCTGATACCATTCGACGGCCTTACGAAGGGCATCCCTGGCCGGAATAAATGTGTAACCCAAGTCGCGGATCGCCTTCTGCGAGCTAAAATACTCCTTTTTAATGGATACACGCACAGCGGCAGGTGTAGCAGATGGGTTGTGGCGAGGGTTCACTCGAGCAAAACCAGTATCAAGATATGCCCACAGCATGGCGACCTGCCTGGGAATTCGAATCCCAACCCCGGGTCTACCGGAAATCTCGGAAAGCAAATCGAGAACTTGTTTAAGAGACAAATTCTCTCCGCCCAGGATGTAGCGCTCGCCAACCTTTCCTTTTTCCAAGGCCAATAAATGACCCCGGGCGACATCGTCGACATCTACAATCGTCAACCCAGTTTCAACATAGGCCGGCATCTTACCGTTCAGGAAATCGACAACCATCTTCCCGGTTTGGGTAGGTTTATGGTCACCGATGCCAACCGGCGCAGCAGGGTTGACAGTAACGATCTGCATCCCCTGCCTGACCAATTCACGAACCACTTCCTCGGCGAGGAATTTGGACTTCTTATAATCACTCAGCATATCTGTAAGTGCAACCGGAGTATCCTCATTTCCTGTACTTCCATCAGAAGGGATCCCCAGGGAGGCGATCGAACTGGTGTATACAATTCTTTCCACATCGGTTTGAAGGGAAGCAATTAATACATTCCGCGTTCCCTCCACGTTCGAGCGATAAAACTGGTCCCATGTATAGCCCCAGTAAGCGTATAAGGCTGCCACATGGAATACCCACTGACAACCGGCCATGGCAGAATGCAAAATCGACCTGTCACTCAAATCGCCAGTGACTTGCTCAACCGGTAAACCATCCAGCATGCGCGCACTGGATCCAGGGCGCACGAGGGTACGCACAGCATGACCATCTTCAAGAAGCCTGCGGATTACCGCGCTGCCGACAAATCCTGTGCCACCAGTAACAAATGCTTTCAACTCATCTCCCTAAATAATGTTTTCATATTGACCGGCAATGGATAATGGAAAACCATCTAAAAATTGACTCTCCAACCAAAAGAGACTCATTAATTCATAGCCTGTCTAACCAACTCACCACTGGTTGCCCATACACGACCTTTCAAGTTTTTAGTCTCATCCAGGATGGTGTCAAACGCCTTAACGATACTATCCACCTCCTCATCGCCAATAATGAGAGGTGGAAGCAATTTAACTATGTTGACGCCCGGACCGCCTACCTGGGTCATCATATGATGGTCCCGGATCAATGACATCACCACCAGTTGGGTAAAGAGACCTTTCTCGGCGGCTTCAATTGCAGTCCAGGCGGCCTTTAGAGCAAGGTTGCGCGGGGGTCGAAACTCAATTCCCACTATCAGCCCCTTCCCGCGTACATCCGCAATCATCTCGTGCTTTTCTTTTAGCGCAGAAAGTCCAGCCAGTAGTTTTGCCCCTATAGACGCTGACCGTTCGACAATCTTTTCATCGTCAATGACCTGAAGGGTCGCCAACCCGGCAGCCATGCCCATATCGTTCTGCCCGAATGTTGTTGAATGCACCTGAGCGCGTTTAAGATTGCCAAACACCTTGTTATTTACTTCACGGCGCATAATAACCGCACTAACCGGGATGTAACCTCCTCCCAGCGACTTAGCGATGGTGACCATATCCGGTTCAAGATTCCAATGCTCGCAACATAGGAATTTACCAGCACGCCCCAAGCCCACCTGGACTTCATCGCAAATGAACTGGGTGCCGTATTTTCGGCATAACCGCTGCGCTTCAGGCAAGTAGCTTTCTTCGGGAATATAAACCCCCTTGCCCTGGATGGGCTCGACAATATATGCTGCTACATCCCCTTTGCGTAACTCTTTTTCCAGGGCATCCAGGTCGTTCATCGCAACTTTGACTGTCCCGGAAATAAGAGGATCAAATCCTTTTTTGAAATCCTCCCCGCCATTAATCGAGAGGGTTCCCAGAGTCAGCCCATGGAAAGAATGGTCCAGATAAACAACCCGTGGGCGCCGGGTAGCATAACGGGCAAACTTGACAGCAGTGTCAACTGCGTCAGCACCGGAGTTCGCAAAAAATATGGCGTCCAATCCGGGAGGCATGCGTTTGACCAGTTGTTCAGCCAGCAAGCCAGCCAACAATGGACAGTCCATTTTCACAAGCGTGGGGCGCTCAAGATTAAGGTATTCAAGCATCGCCTGTTTAATCACGGGGTGTTCGCGTCCGAGATTAAACACACTGTACCCTGCAAGAAGATCAAGATAACGAACCCCATCGATATCCCACAAATATGCGCCTTCCCCGCGCACATAGATCTTGTCAAAACCTATGATCTTCTGAACGCGAGCCATATGGGGACTAATGTATTTCATATGCAGATCATATTGATCAGCCTGCCGCTCTTCAATCAATTTTGCGATAGAAAACGACATGGTAATCTCCTTCCTGAGAAAAGATGGTTCGCGGTTACCCAGGAAATACCAACCCCAACTCTCGCGCGGTTTCAGGAGTTGGAAGACCCGTTTCCGGGTCAATCCCAAGAAAATTGAAATACGAATTCGCCATTGCTTCCATATCCAAAGTGCGGTTTGCCAGGGGGCCAATGGAAGCAGGAGGATCTCCACGCTCGCGCGCTGGTAATGTGAACTGCGCAGGCAGCCCGTGTTTTGCATTGAATGCATGGCGCAGAACCTGGATCTGCTTACCGATTTGGTAAAAACCGGCTTTATCGAGCTCCCACCCAGTGGCAGCGTTCAGCCATTCAAGGAACGGCGGCTGCCCCATCATCAAACCGAATTGACAAAGTCCGAGGGAATCGTACGCACGGTAAAGGGGCATGGCGACTGCCTGGGTTGCACCTTTCCCAGGATAATCATAGCGGGCAGCGGGATGAACGCCGAGCATGTCAAAATAGGGTAAAAACGCCGCAACAGAGGCACAACCAGAATTGGTGGAAGTATGACGTCCTGGTGCCGGATCAAGAGCATACCCAGCCGCCACCCCAGGCTCATAAAGGCCGCGATGCATGGCGAGCTCCTGTCCACCGGCATGGACTGCAGCCTGGCGTGCCTCGGAGGAAAGATGCTGACTGGCTTTTTGAACGCCGTCAGCGAGCCACTCGCCCAAGCCAGGTGCCCGGTCAGCGATGCGCCGGGTCAATTCCAGAACCACATCGCCATCGCCCCACTTTAAGGGTAATTCCCCTGCCATCCCAGCAGGCAACCATCCTTTCTCAGCGCACTCAAGGGCAAACGCGACGACACTCCCGGCCGAGATGGAATCCAATCCTGCCAAATTGCAGATATTATTGCAACGCATGATCGTGGAAAGATCGGTGACCATGGTCATCGGACCGAACGAAGCCAGAGTCTCATACTCCGGTTTGTGACCCAAGTCTCCGTCCGGGAGGGTGACAACACCACCACAAGCCACCGGGCATGACTGGCAAGCAAATGCCCCTACCATAGGCTGTATCACCGCTTGATCGCTCAGCCCTTCGGAAATTTTTATCGGGAAATCTCGATAGCCAATCCCGGTCCAATTATGAACAGGTGTGTCGCCGAGTTCAATGGAGACGGCTGTTCCTGCAGAGGTGCCATATCGTCGATACGAATCGACAACCATGTCCACCGGACCAGAGCTTAATTTTGTTTTTAGTCGACGGAATAAAGGTAACAAGTGGGTCATCAACGCCGGGATTTGCCCAGAAATGCCAGACGGTTTGCGGCGAAAGATGGAAAGGTATTGTGCAGAATATGATTTAAATGATTTGGGATCTGCCAAAGGAGGGCGGGATTTCCCCCGAGCGACGACCGCCTTAAGGTTTTTTGAGCCCATGACCGCACCCAATCCGCAGCGGGCTGCGAGCCGTCCATCATGATTAACAATGCCCGCCAAAAGGGAGAGTTTTTCTCCTGCCGAACCAATACAAGCAACTTTGGCGTCCTGCGAAGTCATGGCTTGCAGGGAATCCTCCGCCTGGCATGTGTCCTGCCCCCAAACAATAGAAGCGTCGCGGATTTCAACATTTTCATTATCAATATAAATATATTCGGGTCGGTTTGATTTCCCTGTTATGAATAGCCCATCCAAGCCCGCCCCGCGCAATGCGGTGCCAAAATCTCCTCCACAATTAGCTTCCCCCCATGCACCGGTAAGGGGAGATCGAGCAACGACCATGAATCGCCCACTAAACTGGGCCCCGGAGCCAGTTAATAGCCCCGGGAGAAACCCCAGGATATTATCCGCGCCAAGGGGGTCCGTCCCGGGAGCCATGCGTTCGTATAGATAATGCACTCCCAACCCATAGCCTCCCAAATATCGGCGATAGATTTCATCCGATGGTTTTTCTGCATCAATCCTTCCTGTGGAGAGATCGATCCAGAGAATTTTCCCCCAATAACCATAAGGCATTGCAACCTCCCGGCTTATTTAAGCTGCATTTGGGTACGATGAACAACAGACTTAAAACGATCGCCACGATGAATGGACTGGGTGAATTCAATGGGAGTATTATCCGCCAGGTAACTCAGACGAGTGACCAGAACAACGGGAACTCCTTCCGAGATATTCAATTCTTTGGCTTCGTAAGCTCCAGCGACAGATAATTCAAGCGTGTCGGTTGCATATTTGGGAACCAGCCCGTAATGAAGAGCAAGCAACTGGTAAACGCTTTGATTATCCAAGGGAAACTGTTCAAGACCGGGACAACGGACATGAGGATAGTACGATGTTTCCAGCGACATCGTTTCCCCTCTCATCAGACGCTTACGGATTATGCGCACCACCAGATCACCAGGAGCGACTTTCAATTTATCTGACACCATGCCCGAGGCTGGCTCGACAGCCTGAGCCAAGATCTCAGCTCCTGCTTGAAGGCCGACCCGTTCAAGGATTTCCGTGTAACTCATCAAGGGAAAAAGAGAGCTCTCAAGTGTAGCTTTAGGAGACGCAACAAACGTCCCCTTACCGCGATGACGAGTTACCAAGCCTTCATTCGAGAGCTGGTTTAACGCCTGACGGGCTGTCATTCGAGAGACGCTGCATTCAGTGCAGATTTCCATTTCGGTTGGAAGAATATCCCCCGGATTCAATTGTCCACTCAGAATCAATTGACGAAGCTGTTCCCTAATTTGATAATAGATTGGAATCGGACTATGCGGATCAACCTGAAGAGACATCCGTTGCTCCAAGTATGTATATACATTATATCGTATAATCCCATTTCCATCCCCCAGTGTCCAATCCGGGAAACTTACTTGCGGAAGAAATTAGATACGAAGAACCATACATTTGCCGGTCGTTCCGCCAGCCGCCGCATGAAATAAGGATACCAGTGCGTCCCATAAGGTACGTAAACCCTCACAGGGTAGCCTTCCTTGACAAGCTGCTGCTGGAGGTCACGCCGGATCCCATAAAGCATTTGAAACTCAATTGCATTCTTAGGAAGACCGACCTTATCTGCATAAACCTTGGCAAAGTCGAGCCGTTTCGGATCATGCGAGCCAATAGCTGGAACAGGAGGAACATGTCCATCAGGGCTAAGCGGCGGGCACCCGGCGTTCTTAGCGCCATCGATCATGATCTGGGTGAGCAGATCATAATTCGCATCCACATCCGCTTTACGCGGAAATGCCAGATCGGCAGGTTCCTTATATGCCCCCTTTACCAATCGAAAAGATACTCCTTCCTCAAGCAGCGCACGCGTATCTTTTTCAGTGCGATATAAGTACGATTGAACTACGATCCCGGTTTTTTTGAAGCCTTTCTTGCGCATTTCGCGAAAAACTCGAATGGTCTGATCCGTGTAAGGAGTATCTTCCATGTCTATCCGGATGAAATTCTGGTACTCATTGGCGCGGGTCATTATTCGCTCAAGATTTTGAATGCACAAGCTTTCATCCAAAGCCAGGCCAATCTGGGTCAGTTTTACAGAAACATTGGCCCGGACTCCGGTAGCATTTATGCGATCCAACAATTCGATAATGTCATCAGCCGCCTTGATCGCATCCTGGCGCGAGGCAGTACTTTCTCCAAGGTGATCCAAGGTGACATTGATCCCATTTGAGTTGAGGTCTTTAACAGCAACAATCGCATCTTCAATTGTGTTCCCCGCTACAAACCGGCTGGCAGCCCGCCAGGCAAATTTCCAGCCACTAACCATCCGCTGCGCCCAGGCAGCCTTTGAAAGATAGATCAAGAAAGATCGCAGCATGGTATCCTCATTTGTGGAATTGTGAACTAGTGCGGATAGATTGTAGCACAACTGCTACGCGCTAGTGTGATATACTTTTTACCCGTATTGCATGACAAATATCACCAATTAGGTTTATCGGAGGCAGCGTGAGATTACGCGGTTCTTCCCTATTCCTGCGAGGAATTTCACTGGTATTTATTCTTCTTGCAGCAGTAGTGGCAATTATAGAGGTAGTTCAATACAGCGTATCAAGGTACAACTATCCGCCCGACATGACAATCGGCAATGTTCCGGTCGGTGGGTTAGACCCTCAAGCTGCAGCTCAAAGGCTTTTCCAGGTATATGCTCTCCCGGTAGAGATTCACTACGGAGACGCTTTAATCGATCTTGATCCAACTTTGATCGGATTTCAACTTAATACTGACAGCATGCTGGCGGCGGCAGATCTGCAGCGCACCGGTGCATCATTTTGGGGAGGATTCTGGGATTACATATGGAACCGTCGTTCTCCCACGCTACAAATCCCGTTGGTTTCATCATATTCAGAAACACGCCTGCGTGCTTTCCTTCAAGATGAAATCTCGGCCCGTTACGATATGCCCCCCACTTCTTCAGAACCAATACCAGGAACAGCCGCCTTTACACCCGGCACACCAGGACACACCCTGGATATCGACCGCGCGGTTGCAATAATCGAGAGCGCAATGCAATCACCTGACAAGAGGTCGGTCATCCTGGCTTCACAAAGCACAGCTGCAGGGCGGCCTTCCCTCGATTCGCTTCAAATCCTACTAAAACAACTCATCGATCAAAGTGGATTTGACGGGCTAGTGGATTTGTATTTCCTTGACCTTCAAACACAGGAAAACATCCACTTTGCATACCAGGCGAGGCAGACCATTTCCGTGGACCCGGATATCGCATTTACGGCGGCGAGCACGATAAAAATCCCGATCATGGTTTCGGTCATGCGTCATTTCAACAGCCAGATCAGCCCCGATATTGACACCCAACTAAAGGACATGATCGCCCGATCCGATAACGTGGCGTCCGACAGCCTGATGACGACCCTGGATGCCGGTCGTGGTCCACTGGTAGTCACCGACACGATGAAACAGCTGGGTTTGGATAACACTTTTATCGCCATGTATTTTGCGCCGGGGTCCTTCCCGTTACAACACTTCATTACACCCGCAAATAGCAGGCTGGACATTAATACAAATCCAGATACATTCAGCCAAACAACCCCTTCCGAGATGGGCCAATTACTGGAAGATATTTACCAGTGCGCACAAAATGGTGGAGGTTCGCTGGTTGCAGCCTTCCCGGGTCAGATCACCCAAGCCGGCTGTGAGCAAATGGTTCAATATTTACAGGAAGACAAGCTAGGTGCCTTAATCCAAGGCGGCGTACCAGAAGGCACCATTGTCGCCCACAAACACGGCTGGGATATCACCATGAACCAGTTCAGTGATGCAGGCATTGTCTACACTCCTGGTGGAAATTATATTTTGACCATCTACGTTTATCATCCGGTGCAAGCCATATGGGACATCGTTTCCCCCATGTACGCTGTGTTATCCCGCGCAGTTTATAACTATTTCAACCTGCCAACGCAGTAAATGCCAACCCCGCAATCATCCTGATTGCGGGGTTTTTTATTCCCTTATGTATTAAACTCAAAAAGCAAAGGATCCACAATTTATGCCATATTTCTCACATAAATATTCAACTTGTGCTTAACTCAAGGCGTAAAACGACGCTAAACAAACCTAATCAGTATATAATCAAGCCATGAGTCAAACATTAAGTCTCTACCGTCTCCAACAAGTTGACAGCCAGATAGACCGTGTACATACAAGATTAAATGCGATCCAGATAATATTGGACGATGATGCAGATTTGAGATTGTCCGAAGAACACGCTGATTCATTAAAAGTGTTATGTGAATCGGCCGAACGCGAATTAAAACAAGCTGAAATCAATGCGCAGAATCAAAAAATAAAAATCGAACAAACCGAAGCCAGCTTATACGGTGCCAAGAATCACAATCCAAAGGAATTATTGGACCTGCAAAACGACGTGGCAGCACTCAAACGTCACTTAATCACCCTTGAAGACATACAACTTGAAGCCATGATAAATGTAGAGAAAACATCCGCATCAAATCAAGCTGCTCAAGAAGAATTACAGACCGCGCAAAAGCGATCTGCAGAACAAAACCGGGGTCTTCAAGATGAACAGACAGCGCTCAATAAGGAACTGGAAAAACTTTTCTCCGAGCGCAATGCCACTGCAGGGCCGGTCCCACAAGATGCAATCCGCGTTTATGATCAATTACGACAGCAACGGCGCGGGCTAGCAGTGGCCGTAATCCGTGATAACTCATGTTCGGCCTGCGGGTCGGGTCTTACGGCTGCGCAAATGCAGTCTTCGCGTGCTTCAAGCCAAATGGCATTTTGTCCATCCTGCGGGCGCATTCTCTACGGAAGTTAAGCCCGGGCACGGTGACATATGTTCTTCCGGCTCCCCACAATTGACCCTTTTTCCTTTCTACTCGGTCTCATCCTAGCTACCGTAGGCTGGTGGATCTATTCCATCCTGCGTCCCGCGTTTCGCCAAACTAGGGAGACCCGCCAGGCGAATAAGGCTAAACAAAAAGAAAAATTTGACAAGTCTTCAGGGGTCGAGGAACGATACCTTCAAAGAGTTTTAATCCATGCCCAAGGGATGCATTTAGCGGCACCACTATTTTCACTAGATGAGATCATCGAACCACCCACCCTCCTGGCTCCGCCTGTACGGGTTGAACCCGGCGCTCCCCTAGTTACCGAAGACATAGTTGAAACCACCATCCCCTACATTCCAGCCTGGCCAGAGCTTGCGACGACGTACAAAGCCCCCAGAATCTCCATCTCCCAGGCACTTTCCGGGAACTCCGATATTGTCGTGACCGGGCAAGCAGGCATGGGAAAAACGGTGGCGCTGGCTCATCTGGCTTCAAGGCTGGCGCGGAAGACCCCCGAACCAGGGCTGGCTCAAGATACTCTCCCCTTCCTGGTCCATGTAGCTGACCTGAACCTGCCTGTAAAAAAAGGTGAACCACTCAATTCAATAATTGACCTGGCAACTGAAAATGCTCCCTTGCGTGACCTGGCTCGAATCCCTGAATTTGTTAAAAATGCATTTTTAGGCGGGCGCGCCCTGCTTTTGTTAGACGGTGCCGATGAGTTAACTCCCGATGGTTTAAAAAATGTAATTGAATTCTTAAGAGCAGTAAAAAGGGGTTTCCCCAAGACCCGAATGGTAACCACTGCATCCGGAGAATACCTGGATGGCCTGGTGACGCTCAACTTCATCCCCCTTGTGTTGGCTCCGTGGAATTCCACACAGCGCAGAAGATTTCTCGAAAAATGGGGAAATTTATGGACAAACTTCGTTGCCGTTGAAGCATGGGCACAGACTACCGAGCAAGTGGATCCGATCCTGATTAATGGATGGCTAAACCCTGAAAACAACGGTGCCACCCCGTTGGAACTAACCCTCGAAGCCTGGAGCGCTTACGGAGGAGATATCAGAGGAAACCGCCCAGTCGATGCGATCGATGCACATATCCAGCGCCTATCCAACGGCATTGTACCCAGGGAAGCCATCGAAATGCTGGCGATGCAAGTCACGTTAAGTGCTGAACCAATTTTCGATGCGCATAAGGCACGGGAATGGATTAAATCCTTCGAGCCAGCGGAGAACGCGACTGGAGTAGAACCTGGCGAAAATCCAACGAAAACTGAAAACATCCAGGCTCCTTCCCCAAGCATAATCACCAAATTTTTGGAAAGCGGCTTATTAAGGGAATATCGGAATAATCACATCAGCTTCCTGCACCCGATTTTTTGCGGTTACCTGGCTGGAAAATCCCTGGCAACCCACAAATCGGAAGCTCTTATCGATCAATCTCCATCAACCGGCAAAAGCCTGGCATTACGATACCTGGCAGCTTTTGGGGACGTCAATTTACAAGTCGATAAATATCTTTCCAGCTTCGATCGTCCACTTTCACGCAACCTGCTTACCCCGGCCAGGTGGCTACGGGATGCACCGATCAATCAGAGCTGGCGAGGAAGGGTGCTGGCAAAACTTGTCGAACTTTTAAGACAAACCGGACAGCCTCTCGGTCTGCGGGGTCAAGCGTTATGCGCTCTTATCCAAAGCGGGGATCCAAGCGTAGCTGCACCTTTCCGGCAAATGCTTGAAGACCGTGATAACGATCTGCTCCTGCTCGCAGCCCTTGGATTAGGAGCTTTGCAGGATATAAAAGCCATTGAATCCCTCTCCGGTTTATTTAGGAATCCCAGCCCGAACGTTCGACGAGCTGCATGCCTTGCTCTCGTAAACATTGGGACTACACAAGCAATGGACAGTGTCGCATCCGCCCTCCTGCATGGCGACGAAATCCTCCGCCGCGCAGCCGCAGAGTCATTGGCGAACCACCCGGGTGCCGGGTATGCATGGCTGAAGGAAGGCGCGGAAATGAAGGATGATTTGCTAGTCCGCCGTTCCGTCATTTATGGCCTCGGTCGAATCCAGGAATCCTGGGCAGAAGAAATCGTCAAGCGGATGGAACTCGAAGACGATCAATGGGCTGTTCGAATCTCTGCCACGGAAGTCAGCGAAAGCCGGCAACGAGTCAACCCGCATATCCCACAACGACTGCCTCCGCCATCGGAATGTCCGTGGATCATTGCATTTGCAGGAAAACAAGGACAGGGAGTCTCACCAGACAAACCACCGACCGATTTACTATTGCTGGCGCTCAAATCAGGAACAGAAGAAGAACGGCTGGCTTCCCTCGCCTACCTGCGCATCATGCCAGTGGAAGGTGTGTTTGGTGCACTCTTTCAAGCGATGTACGGAAGCGAGACTTCGATGCGTGAAGCAGTCTTCCAAACCCTGTCTGAAATGGCAGCCCGCGGGGTTGATGTCCCCGACCCGGTCGAATTTGGAGTGGGTTACTAGATTCCTCCCGGGCGGAGAATCCGAGTTTGTTCGCCAATTGAAATTCTTAACACAAATACTTGTCTGTGTGCTATAGCTCCGACACTTTCAGCCTGATACTCGACATTTAATGAATCCAAAGCGGGTCCACAGCCATGATGAGTGAATCTCCAAGTTTGATGACCATCGCAGTGATTGGTGGAACAGGAAATGAGGGAAAAGGCCTGGTTTACAGGTGGGCAAAAGCCGGATACAAGGTATTAATCGGCTCAAGGTCGGTGCTAAAAGCCGAAAAGGTCGCCAAGGAATTAATCGATCTGCTGGGGAGCAAATCCTTTATCGAAGGGGCAACCTACCTGGAAGCTGCCAGGCGCGGCGACATTGTTGTTCTGACTGTGCCCTACTCCGCCCACCGGGAAGCGCTTGACACAATCAAGGACGAATTAAAAGGAAAAATCCTGCTGGACGTAACCGTACCCCTCATCCCTCCAAAGGTAACCAGGGTAAAGATGCCACCAGACGGGAGCGCTGCACAGGAAGCCCTGGCAATCGTTGGAACGGATGTTCAGGTAACCTCAGCGTTCCAAAATATTTCCAGCGAACACCTCCTCCAAAATGGACCCGTTGAATGCGATGTGCTAGTTACGGGAACCAGCAAAGAAGCTCGTGAAGAAACCTTAAGACTTGTAGCCGCGACGGGCCTAATTGGCTGGGACGCCGGTCCAATTGAAAATTCAGCAGTAGTTGAAGGGTTGACGAGCATTTTAATTGGTATAAATAAACGATACGGGAGCACATCAGCCGGAATACAGATCACAGGAGTGCGGGCAGCGGCCCGAGAACCATGACATTAACCTTGACGCCCCTCCCACAAATCCCCCTTATTTTCCCCGGCGATAACCTGGCGGATTTACTCATTGCCTCACTGCAAACAGCGCGGATCAACCTTGAGGATGGAGATATCCTCGTTGTTACCCAGAAGATTGTGAGCAAATCAGAAGGCAGACTGGTCAACCTGGAGACGATCACCCCATCGAAAGAAGCCGTCGACCTAGCAAAACGAAGTGAAAAAGATCCCAGGCTAGTAGAAATAATCCTTCGCGAGAGTAAGGAAGTTCTGCGGGTGCGCCCGGGAACAATCATTGTGGAACACCGGCTGGGATTTATTTGCGCCAGTGCCGGGATCGATCATTCGAACGTGAAAGAAAATGGAAGCAAACCAGCCAATTGGATATTGATGTTACCAGAAGACCCCGACCGTTCTGCTCTTGAAATTCGCCGAAAAATAAAAATCGCCACTGGTATTCGCATCGGGGTTTTAATCATCGATTCTCACGGGCGAGCCTGGCGACTGGGGACGGTAGGGATGGCGATAGGCATTTCAGGCCTGCCCGGATTGGTTGACGAACGCGGCTGGCAAGACCTTTTCGGTTACAGGCTCAAGATAACCATGGTAGCTGCGGCAGACGAACTCGCAGGGGCGGCAGCGCTAGTGATGGGCGAGGCAGCTGAAGGAATCCCCGCAGTCCATGTACGCGGGTTCCCGCATCCGCTACGTGAAGGTTCCATCAAGGAATTAATCCGACCAAAGGGGAATGACCTATTCCGTTAACAGCGGGATTTATTCTATGGAAAATCATTTGACCGATGTCAATTCGGGCGGATTCTGGGACTTTTTAGAAAAGCTGGTTTCTGAGAGCAAAATAATCATTGACCGTCCAAAAGGTTCCCGACATCCAAAGTATGCAGATATCATTTATCCTTTTGACTACGGCTACCTGGAAGGAACCAAGTCGGGGGATGGCGGCGAGGTGGACATTTGGGTTGGCACATTAAAAGTCAAGAACCTTTCCGCAATCCTTCTTACCATCGACCTTAAAAAGCGGGATGCAGAGATTAAATCCTTGATCGGGTGCAGCGAGGATGAAATCCAATCCATCCAATTATTTTATAATAAGAGTAATTTCATGCGTACCCTTCTTGTCCGCAACCTCAAGGAGTAATAAAGGATTATGAACAACATACCCGAAAGCCACACAGACCTTCTAAAAGATGAGAAAAAGGCGTTTGTCTATCTTACGACCTTAATGCCAGACGGTTCTCCACAGGTTACCCCTGTCTGGTTCAATACCGACGGGGAGTACATCCTGATCAATACTGCCGTAGGCCGTATAAAGGACCGGAATATGCGCGCCCGACCCCAGGTCGCGCTATGTGTCCAGGATCCATCCAACCCATATCGTTACATTCAAATCCACGGATCGGCAGTGGAATTCACCACAGAGGGTGCTGACGATCATATTGATGCCCTGACACTAAAATATCGAGGTATTCCCAAATACCCGTCGCGCCAACCAGGAGAACAACGCGTCAAGTATAAAATCCAGATCGAAAAAGTTGATGCACACGGATGAAAATCGTTTCCCTCGCTGGGGGTGTAGGTGGGGCGAAATTGGTCGACGGTCTCGCTCAAATCCTGCCACCTGAAGACCTTACCATCATCGTCAATACGGGGGATGATTTTGAACACCTGGGTTTATTCATCTCCCCGGACCTTGATACTGTATGCTACACGCTGGCAGGGTTGGCTAACCCGGAAACTGGATGGGGACGAAGAGATGAAACCTTTAACCTGTTAAACGATATCAAGATCCTGGGCGGTCCGGACTGGTTCCGCCTGGGGGACAGGGATATAGCAACTCACATCGAAAGAACCCGTCGTTTGAGTATGGGAGAGGCACTCAGTCAAATAACAATCGATTTTTGCAAGTCCTGGGGAGTAAAACAAACGATCCTGCCAATGAGCGATTCGCCGGTTCGCACCATGGTGAATACAAAAGAATATGGCGAATTGCCATTCCAGGATTATTTCGTTCGCCGGAAATGTACGCCTACAGTAAAAGGGTTTCGATTTGACGGAATAGAAACAGCCCGACCTGCCCCGGGAGTGCTGGAAGCCCTTAATACGGCAGATGCGGTAGTGATTTGTCCATCCAACCCATGGGTAAGCATAGATACGATTCTAGGAATTAGGGACATGCGAACAGCCCTTTCTTCCAAGGCTGTCGTGGCAGTCTCCCCAATCATTAACGGGCGAACAGTAAAAGGACCGGCAGCAAAAATGTACACAGAATTAGGCCTGCCTCCTTCAGCGCTGACTGTTGCACGCCATTACGGCGACCTACTTTCCGGCTTTATCCTTGATAACGCGGATTCAGGGCTGGCGCAATATTTTTCCATGCCAACATTCATTTCAAATATCCTAATGAAAACCCAGGAAGATCGCAGTCGATTAGCACAAGATGTGCTAAACTTACTCAGAGCATTATGACAATCTGGGCCATCGTCCCTGTAAAGCCATTACGAAGAGGCAAATCGCGGTTAGCCGGTATGCTAACCGAAGATCAGCGCACAAGTTTGAATCGATATCTTCTTCAGCATGTTCTAACCATCTTAAAAGAAACTCCCGAGATCGAACACACCCTAGTAGTAAGCCGTGATCCGGCAGCATTAGCGCTCACCCGCGAAATGGGCGGCCGCACCGTACTGGAAGATGGAGCGCCGCTTTTTAATACCGCCATCAAGCGGGCAACAATCGCAGCGAAAGCGCAGGGAGCTCATGCAGTGCTTGTGCTGCCGGCTGATCTCCCTCTAATTAAACCAACCGATATAATAAAACTTCTAAAGCGCGGCAAAAAGGGTCCGGTCGTCGTCATTGCGCCCGACAGGCGTCAAGACGGGACAAACGGTTTATTCGTAAACCCCGCCGGTCTCATCGAATATGGATACGGTCCAGGTTCTTTCCATATTCATAGTGATCGAGCAATCGAAGCTGGAGCCAGGTTAGTAGTCATCCAGTCACGAAATATCAGCCTGGATTTGGATTTACCTGAAGACCTGGAAGCCCTGGGTGGATTAATTAAACTTGGTTTGAATTGACACAACCTTTCAATTATTTTTCTTCAGGCACCCTAATGTGTGCCTGTTGTTTTTTAAAATGCTATAATAACGATAGGTTGTCAGACATTTAGAACTTTTATCGCGTTCAAAATATGTCCAGCAGAGGTACCCCATGGAAAACGTCAAAGAAATTCAATTATTTATGACCCCCGCACAGCTTCAAACAGAATTATTGCGCTGCGAGTATTGCGAGGAAAAACCTTGCAGAGAGGCATGCCCGGCTCATTGTTCCCCAGCCGATTTCATCATGGCGGCGCGGATAGGGAAAGCCTCTGACATCCGACGGTCTGCCGGAGAGATCTTGCACGCGAATCCCCTGGGGGGAATCTGCGGAATGGTCTGCCCGGATAACCTATGCATGGCAGCCTGCACACGAAAGAAATTCGACGGACCGATCAATATTCCCCTTGTACAGGCAACCATCGTGAACAGGGCAAAGGAGCTTGGAGGCATCCCAGAATTTTCCACTCCGACACAATTAGGAAAAAAGGTGGCAGTCATAGGCAGCGGACCAGCAGGACTGGGGGCAGCTGCCGCATTAGCCCAAATGGGATACCAGGTGGAAATCCTGGAGGCCACAAACAGGCTGGGGGGGATGGTAAACCTTATCCCCGACCACCGCCTGGATAAAACGGTCATGGATTCCGACATCCAGTTTGTGCTGTCGCTCGGAAAAATAAAAGCAATAATGGGCGTTAGAGTGAATGATCCCAAGAGCTTGCTGGCTGAGGGTTACGATGCAGTATGTTTGGCCAATGGACTGTGGAAACCCATCGAACTCGGGATTGAAAATGAGGGGCTTGCAATCAAGATGGTCGATCTGCTTGCGCACCCGAACAACTATCACTTCGATGGAACGGTTGCCATCATCGGAGGCGGTGCAACCGCAGTCGACTGCGCAATTACAGCGAAGCAAAGAGGGGCTCAGAATGTCGAGCTTTTCATGCTGGAAAAGCTTTCAGAAATGCCGCTTACAGCCAGGGAGCGGAAGGAACTTTTGGATTTTGATATCGAGGTTAATGGTCGCGTTCGGATTAATAAGATCTTCGCTCATGGGAAAGATGTTTCAGGAGTGGAGACCATTAAGGCGGAACTTCCGGAAGGCAAAGCTTTCTCCCCGACGAACGTCCGCAATATTCCAGGATCCGAAAGCAAACGATCCCAGATCAGTGCAGTGGTGGTTTCTATAGGGATGCGCTCCGAGTTGAAACAGGAAAAAGTGGGAGGCCTTTTTTACGCTGGAGACGTCTTAACCGGCCCAAAGACGGTCGTCCAGGCTGTTGCTTCTGGTAAAAATGCGGCACTGCAAATTGATGCTTACCTCAAGGGAAAAGATAAACCCACTATTGATAAACCAACCAAGTCCTATTATGTTCTGCCTGGATATAACCGGGTCCCTGTTTCCCTGGAGACTGAATTCTATGGTCGCCCGATCTCCTCCCCCTTTCTCATTTCAGCTTCTCCATCCACAGACGGCGTGGAACAAATGACCCGTGCTTACGAAGCTGGATGGGCAGGCGGGGTGATGAAAACTGCTTTTGACAATCTCCCAATTCATATCCCGGGAGAGTACATGTTCACCTTCAGCCCGCAGACCTATGGGAATTCTGACAACGTCTCCGGGCACCCACTTGACCGCGTGTGCCGTGAGGTAGAACAACTCATAAAAAAATGGCCTGACCGTCTGACCATGGCATCCACCGGCGGACCCGTGACAGGAAACGATGAACATGATTCTGCAGGCTGGCAGTCCAATACCAAGAAATTGGAGGCAGCCGGAGCCATGGGAATCGAGTATTCCCTATCCTGCCCGCAAGGAGGGGATGGAACCGAAGGCGCCATCGTAAGCCAAAACGCAGCGCTGACGGCAAAAATCATCAACTGGATCATGGAAATTGGGGACCCAAAAACGCCCAAACTGTTCAAGCTTTCCGCTTCCGTGACTTCCATCGTTCCCATCCTGCGTGCAATCCGTAAAGTACTCGACAAGTACCCGGACAAGCAAGCAGGCATTACTTTAGCCAACTCTTTCCCCACCCTTGCATTCCGCCCTAGCGATTCGCTACCGTGGGACGAAGGGGTCATTGTGGGAATGAGTGGTGAGGGAGTGACGCCCATCTCCTACCTGACCCTCGCACAAGCTTATCCAGAGGGGATCGAAATTTCAGGTAATGGCGGTCCAATGAACTACAAGGCAGCGATGGATTTCCTAGCTTTGGGAGTTAAAACGGTCCAGTTTTGCACAATTGTCATGAAGCAAGGCTACGGAATTATCGGCGACCTCGAATCTGGAACATCTTTCCTGATGCAAGAACGCGGAATCCATTCAATTAAAGAACTGACAGGAATTGCACAACCGCACCCAATCACCGATTTTATGGCGTTGACACCGCTCAAGAAAATATCAGAAGCCGACCCCATCCTGTGCGTGTCCTGCGGAAACTGTGCGCGCTGCCCTTACCTGGCAATCGTGCTGGATGAAAATGGCATACCCCACACAGATCCAGCGCGGTGCATCGGATGCACAATATGCGCCAAAAAGTGCTTCACCGGTGCGATTAACATGCGTGCACGCAGCCCGAAAGAGCTCTCTCTTTTAGTTGAACAATAGGAGACCTAAGATGGCAACTCGATTCGAGAATGGAATTGTCGTAACAATGGGAGAAAATAACCGCGTCCTGTGGAATGCAACCGTTGTGACCGACGGGCAGCTCATTGCGGCTATTGGCGATTCGGCTGAAATGAAACACCATTACCCGGATGCAAAATCCGTTGATTGCGAGGGTCGGGTCGTCATGCCGGGCTTTATTTGTGCCCATCACCATTTTTATTCCACAATGGCACGCGGTATGGCAATCCCAGGCGAGCCAGCAGCTAATTTTGTGGAAATTCTCGAAAAGTTGTGGTGGAAAGTGGACAGGGCACTACTCGAAGAGGACATAATCCTTTCCGCACAAATCCCGCTCATCGATTGCATCCGCAATGGGACGACCACGGTCATCGATCACCACGCCTCCCCTAGCATGCGGGAGGGCTCGCTTGACCTGATCGAAAACGCTGTGCGGAAGGCGGGGATTCGGGCTTCCTTATGTTATGAAGTTTCCGATAGAAATATCCAGGGCGGCGGAATAGAAGAAAATGAGCGCTTCATCAAGAAAACCGGGATGGGAGATGGTCAAATAGCAGCCATGATGGGATTGCATGCATCATTTACATTGTCTGATGCGACCATCGAGAAATGCGTTGGTATCGCGAAGGAGGGGAGAGTCGGATGCCACATTCACGTAGCCGAGGATGCTGCCGATCGCGAAGATGCGCTTTCCAAATACAAAATGCCCATCGTAAACCGGCTTAATAAATTGAACGTGACAGGGAAAAAATCAATCTTCGTCCACTGTGTCCATATCGACGAATCCGAGATGGATGTGCTGGCGTCAACCGATACACCTGTTGTTCACAACCCCGAATCCAACATGAACAATGCAGTAGGGGTTACTCCCCTCTTAAAACTTTTAAAGAAAGGTGTACTGGTTGGGCTTGGTACTGACGGGATGGGTTCGGACATGCTCGCCCAAATGCGCTGCGCATACCTGCTCCATCGATTGGCAAACCATGACCCGCGGGTGGCATTTACGGAAGCTCCGCACTTACTCCTACAAAATAACGCCCAGATCGCTGAGCGACAGTTTGGAGTGCGTTTAGGAATGATAGCTGAAGGACTCCCCGCAGACCTGGCAATCCTCGATTACCAACCGCCCACCCCTCTAAACGAAAATAATTTTCTTGGACATCTCATTTTCGGTCTTGTGGATGCGACTGTTGATACTACCGTTTGCAATGGACAGATCTTGATGAAAAATAAAAAAATCCTCAGCATGGATGAGGAACGCCTTGCAGCCAGATCTCGCGAAATAGCCCCATTGATGTGGGACCGGCTTCAGCAACTCTAGAGAAAAAAACCAGATTGACTTCCTCTGGTAGGTTGTGCTTATGCGCAACTTACCAGGTATTTATTGGTGTAAGGAGTGTGGAAAACTATGAAAAGAGTTGCTCTTTACCTTCAAGACGCGCATGAACTTCGCGACGGATTGGATTGCGTCCGATACGCAGAAAGCCAGGGTTTCGAAGCTGTCTGGCAGGCGGAATCCAGACTTGTACGTGATGCAATTGTCCCGATGGCAGCCTACGCAGCGGTAACCGAGCGAATAAAGGTCGGGTCAGCAGTGATCAATAATTGGACGAGAAACATTGGGCTACTGGCTGCCACTTTCCTGACCCTGGACGATCTGGCACCAGACCGGATCATATGCGGAATTGGTGCCTGGTGGGATCCCCTGGCGAAAGATGTCGGCATAAACCGCATCAAACCACTGACCGCCATGCACGAAACCGTGACAATTTTGAGGCGCTTACTGAATATGGAACGGGTCACTTTTGACGGTGAATTTATCCACGTGAGTAATATCCAGCTGGATGTCGTCCATGGACGCCGGGAACCGCGGAATGTCCCGATCATGATCGGTGCCACCGGAGAACAGATGCTGGAATTATGCGGTGAGATCGCAGACGGGGTAGTGCTAAACTATTGTGTTCCCCCAGAACATAACGATCGCTCCCTCGACCTCCTTGAAAAAGGTGCAAAGAAATCCGGGCGAGAACTGAAAGACCTCGATCGCCCACAATTAATTGTATGCTCTGTAGACCATGACCATGACAAAGCCATGGAAGCCACCAAAATGCTTCTGTGCCAATACCTTGCCCAACAGCCACACATAGCAAAAGGGAGTGGTGTTTCCCAAGACATTGTCACTGAAATCCAATCCATTTTGGGATGGCCTGCCTCCAAAGAAGAGATTGACATGGCAAAGCACCTGGTACCTGATGATCTAGTTCTTAGGATAACAGCTTCCGGGACGCCCGCCGAAGCCCTGGCAAAGGTGCAGGAATATGTCGACCACGGTACTACCTGCCCCATTCTCTATTCAGCGGGGGGCGATATAAAATTACTCATCGACACATTTGCCCAAGGATTGTAAGACAGTCGGGTTATAATTTATATATCAAGATGTTACAATTTAACATATAGTAATGAGTGATATTATGATGCCTATATTTATTTATATAGACAAAATGATTCATCCCGATTCATATATTTAATAGGATAAAACCATGGCAAATATTCCTATGACCATAAACGAGAATGCACCTGTTAATCAGCTGCATATCGAGTACAACCGTCAAAATGCCCTATTTGAATTACAACTCCCGATCATCCAGAGGTTTCTCGAAGCACAAGCCCGACAGATAGCTGAAGCATATTCAGAACGGTTGCAGAGTGTCCGCTTCACATTGCCTGACCGGGTGATTGGATCTACTGGTACGGAACCTCTCACCGTGAAACAGTCGGTGCGGGAACAACACGTAGGTGATTTCGGAGATCGAATTGCCCGCCGGGATGTCCATGAAACACTCCGCCAGCGTCTGACCGAACTGGAACAATCGAACGACCAAGCGACCGTCATCGCGGCGAATTTGATCCGATATGCGGCAGCAACCCATATGGTGCGCAATATGCTCCCATCTGGAAGGGTAGTGACGTACATGACTGTCGAAGAAGATGACATCCCTTCCGTCCCGGTCACCAACGAGATGGAACCTGAATCGGCTCTAACCGCTTCGACGGATGCCATCGCGGAAGAAGGGACCGGAGAAAGCGGACGCGGCAGCCTCCAGGTACCATATGTACCAGCAGCGCGGCGTTTCTACCTACCTCAATGGGTGGCATTCGGTGAAAATGGAGAATTACTGGTAAATACGACCAAGGAAGCTGAAGCACATGTTGCTTCAATGCAGCATTTCCTGAATGTCCTATTCGCTGCCCGCTCGCTGGCGCCATACATGGTAGCAGAAGATGAATTCGAAAAAAAGCGCTACGGTATGCTCGGCCAACTTGTCAACCAGGGACGGGCATTAGCAACCTACCAAACAAACGAGATTATCAGCCTGATCAAAACCAGGGCTGCTGCACAGAGTCTAAACCGGGGATTGAGTTTGCGCCTGCCCTATTTCGACGACCAGGAACTGAAGGTTAAAACCCACAACTTTGTCGTCATCCCTGCCGGGAGAATTATGTTCGTTCCAGCTTTCGTTGTACGGGCCGCTCTTGAAGAACAAGCCAAGATTGCCCAAGATACCCGCTTCAGTGTGTCCACCCGGAGACATCTATTGGCAGAACTCCAATCCCTGGGGGAAGCTTTTAAATCTTTTGAATTCTAATTTCGAGTGGGCAGGCAATAGGTAATGCTTTTCTCCATTGGACTACTCATCGTTATCGTTTTCCTGGCATTCAAGGCTGCCCCGGTAGAGAAAAAAAATCACGCATTGATCCACGGAGCCGGGCAGGTGGGATTCCTGGTCAATGGAGAAACCACCCTGGCAGTGCCATATTATAGAGTGGGAGGCTTCCTGCCAATCATGGCAATGGGACTGGCAATTCGCCAACACAACCTAAAAACCATGCAGGGGCGAAAGCGATTTTGGGGCTGCTTTGGCGCGACGGTCACGGCGACTCTCGCGGGATTGGTTTTTGTGGGCCAGATCGTTGGAAAATGGGGAGAAGGCGGTTGGGTGGTTTTAGTCTCCCTGAGTATCCTGGTCCTGATGGGACATGCCATACTTATTTCTCCGATCGGTTCCCGCACCCCACAAGATATTCACCGCATTGTCCGTTATAAATCCCGTAATAAAATCCACAGGAGCCGAGGACTAATAAATCGTCTTCTGCTTAATTACCTATGACATCAGCACCCATTCACAGCCTGAGGGTCCCGGAAGTTTACCAATCATTGGAGACTTCACCTGACGGAATAGCCACTTCCGAAGTGAACTCGCGGCTGTCACTTTATGGAGAGAATGTTCTTACTGAGCAACCTGCTGAACCAAAGTGGCAAAGATTCTTCCAGCTGGTACGGCACCCATTTATCATATTGATGTTACTGGCAGTCGCCATAAGCTTCTGGCAGAGAGATTTTACACTGGCATTTGTAATACTTTCCCTGACGATCGCCAACAGTGCATTTTCATTTTGGCGGCAGTACCGGGCTGAACAGGCCATCGTTAAGCTTCGCCATCTCTTACCTGCCTATGCGCATCTAACCCGGAATGGAACGGAAGCGCACGTCCCCGCCAGTGAAGTCGTCCCAGGGGATGTGCTGATCCTAGCGGAGGGGGATAACATCGCTGCGGACGCAAGGGTCGTCGAGGAATACGGATTACGAGTTAATAATGCTTCCCTGACCGGCGAAGCTGTGGCAGCTCGAAAAACAGCAGAAGCATCCATTCTCCCGAATGTCAGCGACCTGGAACGTCCCAACCTAATATTCGCAGGGACATCCGTGGCTTCAGGAACGGGCAAGGCTGTCGTATACGCCACCGGAATGCTTACCCAATTCGGACGTATTGCCCACCTAACTCAATCCGTTCAAGAAGAACCTTCCGGATTCCAAAAAGAGCTGGAACGACTAGGAAAAATTCTTACGTGGGTGGCATTAATCATCGGTGGCATCGTATTTGCACTTTCCAAATACGAACCAGAAATCAGCAATTTATATGACAACCCAATTCTGCTTGCCCTGGGGACAATCGTTGCCTTGACCCCGGAAGGCTTACCCGCCACGTTAACCCTTTCACTGGCGATTGCAGTCCAGCGCCTGGCTACCCGAGGTGTTTTAGCCAAGCGTCTTAATGTCGTAGAAACGCTTGGGAATGTTTCGATTATCTGTACTGATAAAAGCGGAACCCTAACTCAAAACCAAATGACCGTTCGTGAAATCTGGGTGGCTCGGCAAAGGCTGCAGGTGACAGGGGTAGGCTATGAACCAAAGGGGCATTTTGTCCCATCACCGGCAAACAGTCCCTTCGAAAAGGAACTATCCACTTTGCTCGAAGCTGCAATGTCATGCAATAATGCCCGGGTTAATCCACCATCACCGGAACACCCCACCTGGACGAGCCTGGGGGACCAGACCGAGGCGGCGCTTAAAGTAGCCGCAATGAAATATAACCTTAAGGAAGAAATCGTTTCGATGCTGCTGCCTCGAATCCATGAAATCCCATTTGATGCACGACGGAAACGAATGACGACCATCCACCGGGAAAACTTAACGGAAATTGCATTAACAAAAGGGGCGCCCCGCGAAGTGTTAGCCTTATGCAACCGTATCCTTTTAGGTGGGGAAACAAAAATCCTGGATGAAGCTGTGCGTGCGGAGATCCTGGCTGCAAACGATGATTATGCCCGGCGGGCGCTGCGAGTGCTAGCATTCGCGAGGCGCGATTTGCCACCTCGGTCGGGTGCATATACTGCGGAGGGGGTTGAAAGCGACCTGACTTTCCTGGGTCTTATGGCCATGATGGATCCTCCCCGCCCAGAGGTGGAACAAGCGGTAAAAGTATGCCGCCAGGCTGGAATACGAATCGTAATGATTACCGGAGACTATGGTCTCACAGCAGAATCCCTGGCGCGGCGCGTCGGAATGGTCACATCGCTCAATCCCCAGATCGTGACCGGGGCAGAGCTAGACCTGCTAAGTGACCTGGAGCTGCAAAATCTTTTGCCCAACGAAATCATCTTTGCCCGGATGGCCCCCGACCATAAATTGCGATTGGTTTCAGCGTACCAAGCGCACGGAGACGTAGTGGCAGTGACCGGTGACGGTGTTAATGACGCACCAGCGCTGCGTAAAGCCGACGTAGGGATCGCCATGGGGGTCATTGGCACAGATGTGGCGAAAGAAGCGGCGGATATCATTCTTACAAACGACAATTTTAGTTCCATCTTGTCAGCCATTGAAGAAGGGCGGGCGATCTATGACAATATTCGTAAATTCATCACCTATATTTTTGCCAGCAATATTCCGGAAGTTCTGCCATTCCTGCTAACCGGGGCGATTGGCATCCCCCCTGCATTAACTGTGCGCCAGATTTTAGCAATCGATATGGGAACGGATATCCTGCCTGCCCTGGCATTAGGAAGTGAAAACCCCGAACCTGGCATCATGAATGTACCTCCCCGTCCCGCCTCCCAATTATTATTGGATCGAGGGTTGCTGATGAGATCTTTTCTTTGGTTGGGAGTCCTTGAAGCCGGGCTTTGCTACGTCGGCTACCTTTCCACATACCTATTCTCGGGAAATGCGAGCCTACTAAATATTCCTTTTTTAAACAGCGTAGCCTGGCCAAAATTTCTAAGTATTCCTGCGGATGTTAGTGGAGTTGCAAGCACGGTCTTCCTGGCTGGCGTAGTAACCGTGCAGGTTGGTAATGCCTTCGCCTGCAGAACGTCCAAGGCACATATCAGGCAACTGGGTTGGGCCAGTAACAGAATCCTCCTGGGAGGAATCGCACTTTCGCTCGTGATTATTTGCGGTCTTGTCTATATTCCTGCATTGGCAGATGCTTTTGACAATGAAGTTTTTCCTTTTGTTATTTGGGCGGAACTTTTACTTTATGCCCCGATTATATATACCCTGGAATGGTTCCGAAAAGCGATCATCAGGCGGGCAGACAAGTCAATAGAAAATCATCCAGCAATTACCGTTGAAAGGAGGAAATAACCATGAAAGTGATCGTTATGGGCTGCGGAAGAATTGGTTCGCAAGTGAGTCAACTGCTTTCCGACCAGGGTCACGACGTTACTGTCATAGATCACGATTCAAATTCTGAGGGAAGACTCGGGCCAACCTTCAGGGGAACCGTTATCAAAGGCCTTGGATTCGATCGGAATATCCTGATGCAGGCTAAAATCGAACAGGTGGATGCGTTCGTGGCAGCCAGCCAATCTGATAATGCCAATATTGTAGCTGCGCGGATCGCCCGCAACATCTTTCACGTTCCACGTGTGGTGGCGCGCTTGTATGACCCACGCAGGGCAGAAATCTACCAGCGTTTGGGATTGACTACAATATCATCGACCAACTGGGGAGCTGAAAGGATTTTCCAGGTATTGACACATGTTGACATTGACGTGTGGGATACCTTCGGGAACGGGGAAGTGGCCCTCGTGCATGTCGAACTACCACCGCAACTTATCGGGAGGAATGTGATGCAATTAAGCGTCCCCGGTGAGATTATGGTGGTTTCGATCACGCGGAACGATCATGCTTTTGTGCCCGCCACCGGGACCGAATTTCACGAAGGGGACCTGATCCACCTGGTAGTCCTTTCATCGGCGATGGAACGCCTTGAAGAATTGCTGGGAGTGGAAGGGAGGTAACTATGTTTGTCATTATTGTAGGCGGCGGTAATATCGGCTCTCACCTGGCAAAAATGCTGCTTGAAGGTGGCCACACGGTAAAAGTTATCGATGAACGTCCAGCGTTGCTGGAAAAACTTCCCAAAGAACTCCCTGCCGAGGTGATCATTGCAGGAGATGGAAGTTCCCCTCTCACGCTTGAAAATGCAGGTATTCGAAAAGCCAATGTGTTAGCTGCTGTGACGGGGTCCGATGAAACCAACCTTGTGGTTACCTCCCTGGCAAGATTCGAGTTCAATGTTCCCCGGGTAATCGCCCGGGTCAATAATCCTAAAAACGCCTGGCTATTTAACCAAGAGATGGGAGTTGATGTTGCCCTTAACCAAGCGGATATCCTGGCCAGATTGGTTGCCGAAGAAATGTCCCTCGGCGATATGATGACATTGCTAAAATTGCGGAAGGGTGAATATTCACTAATCGAAGAAAAAGTCCATCCACTTTCGCCGAGCGCCAATAAAACCATAAGAGAAATAAACCTGCCAAACGATTCGGTCATCGTGGCAATCATTCGAAAAAACCAATTGTTCATTCCACATGGAGATACGGAATTGCAGCCGGCTGACGAAGTATTGGCCTTAGTACAAAGGTCACAGCTAAAACAACTCGCAGCCCTGCTGGGGCCGAAAGATCCCATAATCCGCGAAGAAAAGGCAAAATAAGCAATTGGATTGAAATAGTTCTATAGAATCACCTTATAATTCGCTCGCTTCCTATTTCTGAGAGGAACCCGGCAAGGATTCTGACAATAAATTGACCTGGCTGATGAATGCCGGGTCAATTGTGCTTAATTGTCAGACATTTTGCGCCCAGACCTCAGAATGAGTATAATAAAGGGGTTATTCAACCGGAGACAAGGAAAATGATTACAGATTACCATCGTCCTAAAACCCTGGAAGAAGCGTTTAAGTTACTGTCTGACCCCAATTCACGTCCACTGGGTGGCGGAACAACGTTAACTCAATCAGTGGTTGAACCTTTTTCAGTGGTGGATCTGCAGTCGCTTGGACTGGACAAAATCCTAAAATCATCCAACCAGCTGAATATAGGAGCGACTGTCCCTCTGCAAGCATTGCTTGAATCACCATTTATTCCTACCGCACTAAAGGCTGGTCTGGATCTTGATGCACCTCTTAACGTGCGAACCAGGAGTACAGTTGCCGGAGCACTTATCACATGCAACGGTAGGTCGCCTTTTGCAGCCATCATGGTGGCAATGGATGCTAAGGTCAGCCTCGAAGGAAGAGAATCAAAAGTTAAAACACTTGGAGATTTTCTCCTATCCAAACCTGAACACCTAAAAGGAGAACTGGTCATTAGTATCGAAATTCCTCTTCAGGTAAAGCTCGCCTTCGAGACAGTAGCCCGCAGTCCGGCAGACAAACCCATCGTTTGCGCTGCCCTGGCACAATGGAAATCCGGGCGGACGCGGCTTGTCCTGGGAGGATGGGGGAAGACTCCGACGCTGGCATTCGACGGCACCGAGGCCTCAGGTATAGAGGCAGCCGCACGCAACGCAGCTCAAGATGCCAATGACGAATGGGCGAGTGCAGAATACAGGAGTGAAATGGGCGCGGTTCTTGCCAAACGGTGCCTGGATACGATATCCAAAGAAAGTATTGGTTAATCCTCTTATCCAGAGATGTCATGTGTCAAACTTACCCTTAGATACCATCATTCAGGGAGATTGCATAGAAGTTCTCGCAGAGCTCCCCGAGAAATCGGTGGACCTTGTATTTGCTGATCCCCCATATAACCTGCAACTTTCCCAGGAACTCCGTAGACCCAACCGAAGTAAAGTAGCAGCGGTTGATGACAGCTGGGATAAATTCAGTAACTTCCAAGATTATGATCATTTCACCCATTCCTGGCTTTCTGCCTGCAAACGAATCTTGAAAGACAGCGGCACTTTATGGGTCATTGGTAGTTATCATAATATCTTCCGAGTTGGTGCAATTTTACAGGATCTCGAGTTTTGGATCCTAAACGACGTGGTCTGGATAAAGACAAACCCCATGCCCAATTTCCGGGGTGTCCGATTTACAAATGCGCATGAAACGCTCATATGGGCACAAAAAATAAAGGGCGAGAAATATACTTTTAATCATCAAGCCATGAAATCAATTAATGATGATTTACAAATGCGTTCAGACTGGGTCTTACCAATTTGCACAGGGAAAGAACGACTACGCGAAAATGGCTCAAAAATCCATTCAACACAGAAACCCGAGGCACTGCTGTATCGAATCCTGCTTTCTTCGACCAATCCCGGTGATATCGTCCTCGATCCCTTTTTTGGTTCCGGAACCAGTGGAGTGATATCCAAGAAGCTTGGACGTCATTATATTGGCATCGAACAAGATAAAAGCTATATTCAAATTGCAGCAGAACGCATAAAAGGTGTAACTTTAGCTCCTGAGAACTCTTTAGCGTATCCAGAACCTCGATCCACTCCCCGGATTCCATTCGGAAGATTACTTGAGGCAGGACTTCTCCAGCCAGGTCAAATTCTTTATTTCAGCACCGACGAATCCAAAACTGCAATGATCCTTGCGAATGGAAAAATAAAATGCGGAAGCATGACCGGTTCCATTCACTCGGTAGCTAAATCGCTTACCATAAATTCTCCAGCAAATGGATGGGAATGTTGGCTATACGAAATTAATGGACAAAAATTTAGCATCAACGCGTTGCGGCAAACCCTTCAAGCCAAAAAGGTCACGGAATGACTGGGCAACCGCGTAAAGTCCGCAAGATTAACCTGGTTCTTTTCGGGATTATTGGGTTAGCAGTCCTGGCTGTTGGTGCTGCTTTTTGGGCCTACATTTTAATGACTTCAGCCCAAAATTACCGGTCTCCAATAGCCGAAACGCCTCCCAGCCCAGGTCAGACTATCGGCCCCCCATTAACCCGGCATCTCGTGGTGGTATTAATCGACGCATTGCGTTACGACACTTCGTCCAATTCAGCAGTAATGCCTTTTTTGAACAGCCTGCGTGCACAAGGGGCTTCTGCAATAATGCACAGCCAACCGCCCTCTTTCTCAGCGCCCGGGTGGACAACCCTCCTGACAGGTGCCTGGCCAACGATCAACGACAGCCAACTTTTCAATCCAGCGGACGCGGTAAGCGCACGGCCTTTTACCCAGGACGATATTTTCGCCGCGGCGAATCGCGCCGGGCTAAAGACGGCCGTCTCCGGATATGCATGGTTTAAGGATATGCTGGCAAATTCCGGGGTGGATGCGGGATTTTACACCACCGGAGAGGATGGTACGGCAGATTTCGACGTGGTTAATGCAGCCAAGCCATGGCTAACCGAGGACGATCAACTAGTGCTTATCCACCTTGATCAGGTGGATTATGCCGGACATCATCAGGGCGGTCCACTCAACCCAAATTGGAACGCAGCTGCCGGCCGCGCCGATACTTTATTAAGTAACATCGTTGACGCCCTGGATTTAACCCAGGACACTGTACTGGTAGTTTCTGATCATGGACAAATCAACAGAGGCGGGCATGGCGGACCGGATCCAATAACCCTGGTCGAACCATTCGTTCTAGTCGGAAAAGGGATCGTTCCCGGTGTTTATGGAAACGTAAATATGGTGGATGTTGCCCCAACACTGGCAGCCATCCTCGGGACGAACATACCATCCAGCAACCAGGGGCACGTTCTAATTAATATGCTCAACCTCTCTTCTGACAGAAATGTGGCAATTCAAAATGCCTTGAACAGTCAACAATCCCAACTTTATAGCATTCTAACCAAAGCGATCGGATCAAGCGCCAGTATAGGAGCCGGGGAAATTGTGTCGGCGACACAGACTGCATTGGATAAGGCGACGACCTCCCGTCTCGCTGGTGAACGCATCTGGCGTAACGTTCTGGCGGTGTTCCTCGCCATCCTTCCGGGTTATTTACTTTTTATCCGGAAGGACAAGAAATCCCTATGGATGCTGGCAGGTGCATTTTTATACGCCGTCCTATTTAATTTAAAATACGCGATCATTGACGGGCGCACCTATTCCCTCGCATCTGTTGACAGTGCGACAGGGCTTATCATTTATATCGGGATTACGACAACCGTAGCTGTAATCATTGGCTGGTTGCTTCCGATGTCTGGGCTGCATGCCATTAAAGCTGGTCCGAAAATAGCGATTGCCACCACTCTCGGGTATATATGGATGGTAATCTACCTATTGGCACTGCCAATTCTATTCAACTTTGCAGTCAACGGAATTTCAGTTACCTGGACACTGCCTGAATGGTATTCCTTATTCATTGGATTGATCTCCCTGATCCAATCCCTGGTGGCTGCCGTGGTCGGTTTGATTCTGATTGGTCTTTTGGCAGGACTCAGCCGATTAACACCAAGGGAGACATAAACCTTTATTCAATTGATCCTCTTAAAACAGAGGAATAAGATAGCACAGGAAAAATAATATGTTAGTTACCCTTACAATTAACAGCAAGCAACAATCGATCGAAGTCAACCCTTCAGAGTCGTTATTCTCAGTGCTGCGCAGACTGGGCTTTTATGGGATCAAATTCGGTGATGAGCAGGGATTGAGCGGGGCAGACACGGTTTTACTGGATGGCGCGCCTGTCAATACAGGGACGATGCTGGCTGCCCAGGCTGAAGGACATTATATTGTCACAATAGAAGGGTTGGGTGAGCATCCAGACCAGGGATGGAAAAAGACCGGAGGTTTGCATCCCCTCCAACTTGCTTTTATCGAAACCGGAGCAATTCAATGCGGCTATTGCACCCCAGCGCAAATCCTAGCAGCCAAAGCGATCCTGGATAAAAACCCACAACCGACTGAAGCTGAAGTCCGGGAAGGAATCGCAGGTGTACTCTGTCGCTGCACGGGTTATCTCAAACCTGTCCAAGCAATATTACGAGCGGCAGCGATCATGCGCGGTGAGTCTGTTGGACCCGTGGAAGAGACGACCATCTTCCCGGTCGAAGAAACCGAATCTTACCAAAGGGTCGGGAAACCAGACCCCAAGGTAGACTCTATTAAATTGTCCCAAGGTAAGCCTGCTTTTACAGCGGATATTCAAATGCGCAACATGCTGCATGCAAAGGTTTTACATTCTCCATTTGCTCATGCACGCATTAAACAAATCGACACCAGCAAGGCCAAGGCTTTACCCGGAGTGGCGGCCGTGCTGACCTGGCAGGACATTCCTCGCGTTGTCTACTCCAGCGCGGGCCAATCAGACCCAATCCCCGGTCCGCTGGATATGTTCTCGCTGGACAACAAGGTCCGGTTCGTGGGTGACCGGGTGGCCTTTGTTGCTGCGGAAACGGCCGAGATTGCGGAGCAGGCTGTCAAATTGATCAAGGTAGAATACGAGCCGTTGCCGACGATCATAATTCCGGATGATGCGATGAAACCTGGTGCGGTCAGAATCCATGACGAACCAGAATATGTGAATTTCGCCGATTCCAATCCTGGCAAAAACCTAGCCGCAGAAATCAAGATCGACATTGGTGATGTCGATAAAGGGTTTTCTGAGGCAGACAAAATATTTGAGGCAGATTATTCCGTCCCCAAGGTTCAACAAACCAGCATTGAACCGCACGTTGTGGTGACCTATTGGGATGAAGACGACCGCCTGATCATCCGGACCAGCACCCAGGTCCCATTTCACGTCCGCCGGCAAATGGCGCCCGTCCTAGGGCTTCCGATCAAGCGCATTCGGGTCATCAAGCCGCGTATCGGTGGCGGTTTCGGAGGCAAACAGGAAGTCATGATCGAAGATGTGGCTGCCCACTTAACCATTGCCACCAAACGCCCGGTAATGTTCGAATATACCCGTGAGGAAGAGTTTACTGCTGCCCGGTCCCGTCACCCAATGAAAATCCATATGAAGACTGGCGTAAAAAAAGATGGAACCATAACGGCGAATGAGATGCGGATCCTTTCAGACACGGGAGCCTATGGGTGCCATGCGCTGACCGTCACGGGCAATACAGGTCAAAAGTCCATGGCACTTTATGTCGGCGATGGGGATTACCGCAAATCGCCGAACATTCGTTTCTACGCGGATGTGGTCTACACTAATACCCCCCCGGCCGGCGCGTTCCGCGGTTACGGTGTTCCACAGGGCTTCTGGCCGGTGGAACGTCAAATGGAGAAAATTGCGCGCGACCTCGGTATGGACCCGCTTGAATTCCGATTGAAGAACACCATTCGATCCGGTGAATTTCACCCATTCAGTACTGCCTGGAATGAAGGACGGGAGCCTCACCCGGAGACCGTGAACAGTGTTGGATTGGAGCAATGCGTTCACGAAGGGAAAATTGCAATTGGATGGGACAACAAATATAAAAACGAAAAATGGCACTTGGAAAATAAAACGGGGACCAAATATCGCAAAGGAATCGGTGTAGCCCTCGTTATGCAAGGAACTGCAATCCCATACCTTGACATGGGAGGAGCTTCCATAAAAATGAACGAGGATGCATCGTTCAACCTGTTGATCGGTGCCACTGACCTGGGAACCGGCACTGACACGGTACTGGCACAAATGGCAGCTGAGGTCCTTGGAGTACCGACAGATGACATCCTGGTATATGCATCGGACACAGATATCACACCTTTCGATAAAGGTGCATATGCCTCTTCGACCACCTATATTTCCGGTACTGCCGTGGTGCGCGCTTCGCAAATGGCCGCTGAACGGATCAAACTCCGCGCTGCGAAAATCTTTAATGCCGAGGCGGACCAATCGCATCGGGGGAAACTTATAAATCCGGATGAAATTCAATTGCGCAACAAATTCGCCTTCGCGCCTGACGGCAGGTCCGTTTCTTTAGTCGAGATTGCCCTGGATACCCTCCATCATCGCGAGCAGGAACAAATCATGGGGATTGGATCCTACGTATCACCGTCCGCGCCGCCACCATTCGCCGCCCAATTTGCTGAGGTGACAATAGATATTGAAACTGGTGCCGTGAAGGTGGATAAATTAGTGATGGCGGTGGACAGCGGCGTGATCGTTAATCCACAGACCGCTTCCGGTCAGATCGAGGGCGGTATGATTCAGGCGCTGGGTTATGCAGTTTGCGAGGAAATGTTATACGATAAAAAAGGTCGGGCCAGAGAACGTGATTTCAGTGACTATCATATTTTTCGTGCAAACGAAATCCCAGAATTGAAAGCCATCTTTGTCGAAACCTTCGAGCCCACGCATCCATTTGGAATTAAAGCGGTGGCGGAAATTCCCATGGATGGGGTTGCACCAGCCGTAGGAAATGCTATACTGGATGCAGTAGGTGTTAATCTGGATGAAATCCCGATCACACCAGAAAAAGTCTGGAGAATTTTGAATCAAAGGAATATATCAGTTGTTAATCAACCAGACGAAAGAGAGACTGTGTTCCAGAACAGTTCTTCTTAAAAGTAAACCATAACATTAGGGAGGAAGAGATTGGGAATTAAGGCTTGCTTGATCTCTTCTGGAGAATAAATGGCAGACAAGATTTATATTATCGGGCATGTAAATCCCGATACCGACACGATAGCCGCGGCCATGGGCTATGCCTGGCTTTTGCACGAGCGCGATGGGACTGAAACCGTTGCTGCACGCGCCGGGGCGGTAAATCCGCAAACAAGCTGGGTGCTTAAAAAATTGGGAGTGGACGCTCCGCTCCTATTGAACGATGCGTCCCCACGGTTTGAATCCATTACCCGCCACCTGGACACTGCCAAACCGGAGGCTTCCCTGCGCGAAGCTTGGGGAATAGCTGCCCGCACCTGGGGGGTGGCACCCGTGGTGGACGAAGATGGCACTCCCTGCGGATTGGTCACCGGCACCAGCCTCTTCAAGCTGGTGAACAAATTGATCGGACCAAACCCGAACCGCCAGGATATAAGTCTAGCCGAAATTCTGGGAGTCCCCTGCGAGGAGGCTTGCGATCCAAACGTTCCCAAGTTCCCGTCAAATGGTCGAATCCGAGACTCCCTACGGCGAATTTTGCGCGAGGAGGGTGATGATTTTTTCGTGGTTGATGATAAAGGATTGTACCTAGGGATTTGCCGCCAGCGGGACGTACTCAACCCCCCACGGATGAAGGTCATCCTTGTAGACCATAATGAGCCGCGCCAGGCGATTGCTCACCTGGAAGAAGCTGAACTACTAGAGATCCTTGACCATCACCGCTTAGGAAATCCGTCCACACACGTTCCGATCAAATTCAGTGTCGATACCGTTGGGAGTACCAGCACCCTGGTCTCGGAACAGATCGAAGAAGCCGGGTTGAGTGCGCCGCCTTCCCTTGCCGGGTTGCTACTTTCAGGGCTGCTCGCCGATACGCTAATCATGACCTCACCGACCACCACATCCCGGGACAAAAAGGCTGCCGAGAGGCTTGGACGCTGGACTTTCATTCGAGGCAGCGCCTTGGCGGGGGAAACCGTACAGTCATTTGGCGCACAGGTGCTGAGCGCCAGTGCTGGTCTCGCAACGCGAACTGCAGAAGAAATCGTTAACACAGATATGAAACTTTACGAGGCTGGTGGTTTGCGGTTCGCAATTGCCCAGGCCGAAGTTACCGATCTAATGCAACTAACCGATCATCTCTCAAGCTTGAAAAAAGCATTAACGGATTTACGAGATAAGCGCGCCCTGGATTTCGCTATGTTGATGGTGACAGATATCGTAAATGGATCCAGCCGCCTGCTCCTGACAGATGAACCACCTCAGCTCTCCGATCTTCCCTATCCTCCCCAACCTGACGGAACCCGTCTTGCTGAAGGAGCTGTTTCGCGCAAAAAGCAATTATTACCTGTCGTATTAGGACTGCTCGAAAGGTGACCATGGACAAAATCCCAAATTCCCAACTTCTAGAGGCTGACTTGCCATCCCGGCGTGCTGCATGGACAAAAATCGTACCGTTTGCCCAATCCTTCAACGGTTATGAGCACTGCGGGTCTGTTCAAAAGTGCCGCGAGGTGGCAAACCAAGGTGTCGCATTGCATAAAGGGAACAAAGATTTAGATCAATCCCTGACAGATTTACGCACCTGCCTTTTCTATGAAGCACGGCGCTGGAAGCATCTGGAGAAAAAGCCAACCCCGTCAGGCTTAAAATACATCCATGCACTGGTTGAAGCCATACGCGTTAAAGTGCAGACAAAAGAGTTGTCTTAACTCTTCATTATTTAGCTTTTTCCCTTTAGATAATATAATTTTCTGTGAAAACAATTTTCAAAGCGCTATCCGAGCTCGAGACAACCTTCCTACCGGCGGCATTGTGCACGGTAGTCAAGACAAGCGGATCCACACCGCGCCACAGCACCAGCAAGATGCTGGTCTATCCAGACGGGGAAATCATCGGAACTGTGGGAGGCGGGGAATTGGAAAATCGGGTCAGGATGGAAGCGCTGGCTTCCTTAAAAGACGGCCAACCGCGACTTCTTTCATATAGCTTGAATGATCCATCCCGCGGAGACGTTGGAGTTTGCGGAGGACAGGTGGAGGTATTTGTGGAACCCATTATGCCACCCCCAATGGTAGTAGTTATCGGTGGAGGACATGTTGGCAAAGCCGTGACGCATCTCGCCAAATGGCTGGGTTATCATGTCGTTGTTTCGGATGATCGACCTGAATTTTGTACACCTGAGTCCAACCCAGATGCAGACGAATTTCATAATGTGCAAATAGCTGAGCTCCCCCTGCATATGAAAATAACCCAGCAGACTGCGCTTATTCTGACCACCCGGGGCAACAACATCGATGTCGCGGGGCTGCCTGCCTTACTGGAAAGCAAAGCTGGGTATATTGGCGTCATAGGCAGCCGCAAACGTTGGTCCGAAACCGTAAAAAGTCTCAATGAAATTGGAATTACAGATGAACAACTGAAGTCCGTCCACTCACCGATGGGACTGGGGATCGGAGCAGAAACGCCGGAGGAGATCGCAGTGAGTATCATGGCTGAAGTGTTGATGTTGCGAACCAGCTCATCCGGGAAACATATGCAAGACCCAAGATAAACACTCCTTCCGGTAATATCCATCCTTGACACTATCAAACCTCATTGTTACAAGGATTTTCTCTCTACCATCTTATTATTAGCTGGGAAAATTGATCGAGCAAGGAAAATACCGAGGTTATCCCACCATTATCCATAAAACTTTTCACGAACGGCAGCGTAGATTAAGCAGAATAAAATAGCTTGTATCATTAACACGCATCGAATATAATAAATCAGTCCTGCAAAAAGGAGAGACAAAATGGCAAGAATCTTTGATGTAATTGAATATTCAAACGAAATGACGGATGAAATCGTCCATCGTTTCCCGGATAATACAACCGTTGGGGATTACCGCATCGGTTCTAACGTAATTGTTCGGGATGGCCAGACTGCCGTCTTCTTCCGAGATGGCCAAGCCCTGGACATGTTCGGACCCGGCCGACATGTCATTGCAACCGCCAACATTCCAAAACTAATCGACCTGATCGGCAAAGCGTTCAATGACCGAACGCCTTTCCCGTGTGAAGTCTATTTCGTTTCGATGAAGGAATTTGCAAACCGAAAATGGGGAACTCCGCAGCCGATTATTGTCCGGAACCCAGGCATGGGGCTGGGTGTGGCACTCTTGCAAGGGTTTGGCACCTATAGCTTCCAGGTAAAAGATCCGCAACAGTTCATCATCCAGATTGTAGGAAAACAAACGGCATACCGGATCGATGAGATCGAAGAGCGATTGCGAAGTATTTTACTATCGAAACTGCAGGACACGCTTGGTGAATGGGCGGCCAAGTTTGCCGTCCCAGAAATGATTGGAAAGACCATCGAATTAGGTGGTTATGTCAGATCACTCGGCGAAGAGGATTTTAACGCCGTCGGACTCACTCTCAAATCGTTCTATATTGGCAACCTGAAACCATCCGACAAATCCGCAGAAGAATTGCGGGCGATGGGTATGCTGGATATGGCAACTTACACCCAATTGCAGGCAGCGGATGCCATGCGGGATGCCGCATCCAACCCAAGCGGCGGAGCAGGGCTGACTGCCGGCATCGGTGCCGGAATGGGCATTGGCAACTTGATGGGACAAGCACTGCAAGGTGGAATGCAATCAGGCCAGCAGCAACAAAAACCCGGCGGTAATGGTCCCACCGGTGGCTCCATGCCGGATGTGATGACACCGAGCGAAGCAGCCAGCTTCCTTAAAGTATCCGAAGAAGATGTGCTGGCAGCCATCAACGACGGCAGCCTGAAAGCCAAGAAGCTTGGCAGCGCATACCGCATCAGCAAAGAATCGGTGGAAGAATTTTTGAAGGGTTAAGATCAGATACAGCTAATAAAAGAGTCCAGCTTAGCTGGACTCTTTTGATTTTCATCGCTCCAAACGAAATTTATTTATTCACTCCAGTTCCGCCAACACCTCAGTCATTGCGTCGAGGACATCCCCAGCAAGCACGGAGGTTGTACTTCCAAGAACTACAGCTGCAGCCAACCCTGATTGAGCATGCACCCATGCTCCCAAACAGGCAGCTTCGTAAGCATCCAGTCCCTGGGCACGCAAGCCAGTAATTATCCCAGCCAGCACATCCCCTGTACCAGCATGAGCCAGGGCAGGAGTGGCAACAGGAATGGTCGTCGTCCGTCCATCGGGTGAGGCAATAACCGTAAATGCTCCCTTTAGTATAACTACATGTCCCCATTCAGAAGCATATTTTAACGCAATTCCCAAGCGGTCTTCCTGGATTTTATCAATCGCTAACCCAGTTAATACAGACATTTCGCCAGGGTGTGGAGTGAGGATGGTGGTCTGCGGAAGCAGCTTACTCCATTCGGGGATTTTTGCAAGAAGTTTCAAACCATCCGCATCGACCACCAGGGGCGGAAGTGAAGCGGATTCCTGTTTCCCTTTCACTCCAGTTGGTTGGACAAATCCCATTCGTGCGTGGGTGTTTTTAACTGTAGGTCCGCCAAGCAAGTTTTCAATAAATTCCCTGGTGGTGTCATCGAGCCCAATTCCCGGGCCAATCAAGAGGGATGTGACGCGATCCAGGTTGTTTGAAACCACGTCCGTTGCCGCTGCTGAGATTGAACCCATTTCGTGCGGCAGAAGAAGCCATGTCGCCTCGGGGAAATGACCTGCAAGCGAGGTATGCAATGGGGCAGGAACCGCAAGCGTAACCAGCCCTGCTCCAATCCTGTAAGCAGCCTTGCCTGCAAGTAGAGCCGCGCCGGTAAAATTAACCGAACCTGCGACAATCAGAGCCGTGCCAAAGGTCCCCTTGTGGGCATTAGTAGGACGGTCGGGCAACAGGGAAGCTGCCAATATTTCGTTTCCCACTTCATTCTTTACCGCTTGCCAGGATTTTAAATCATCAAGAGGTCCAATATCCACAACCCGCAATTCGCCAATCAAATCATAAGCGGGAAGTTTAAGCAGACCTTGTTTCACGGCCGCCATCGTGACTGTTGCATCTGCAGTGAGGCATTCATCAGCAACTTCACCGGAATCACAATCCACGCCCGATGGGCAGTCCACTGCGACGATGAGCGGCTGCCATTCAATGGACTTTAGGGTTGCTTTTACCGCTCCGAGAACTTTGCTGATGTCTGGCTTCATTGGCAGCTTAAATCCTGTACCCAGAATCCCATCCAAAACTACATCGGCAGTTTCAAGAAATGCGGTCAGTTGTTGAAAATCGGTATCCTTATCAGCCAGGTAGACTTCCCCATCGGCCTCTTCCAATCGTTTTACCAAGGGATCCCCGGTGGATTTGCGCTTGATCAGATAAGCGCGTGCCTTCCACCCTTTTTCAGCCAAATGCGTCAGGGCAACGAGCGTGTCGCCGCCATTATTTCCAGGGCCAACAAATCCGAGCACCTGGACGTCTTCCTCATCATCCTGGGCGTAAGCCAATTGCATTACTTCACGGGATAAATTGTGCCCGGCGTTTTCCATCATCATGTCATAGGTCAGCCCGCTCCCGTCGGCTTCCTGCTCGATCGAATGCATCTCTGAAAGCGAAACAAGTTTCATTGCAGATATCTCCTATTATGGCCGCATTATATACCAATCTCAAAAATTCCCAGCATAAAATTGTTGGGCAGGTTTTATTATAAAGAATCCCCATTTATATATTAAGATCTCGCGTATCAGTTGGTCCACCAACGAAATTGGCCCAGCTATCTTTTAGACAGATCGTTATAAAGTTTAAGGTTAATTCCAAATATCTTTGATAACCCACTCCATGCCTAATTCTGTAAGTTTAGAAGGGGTCGGTTTGCCTGTCTGAATGTCCCAGCCGCGAGCCTCATAATATGAAGCCAACATTTCCTGCAAGGGAGGAATATATCCGGCGGCCGGTCCATCAGATAGAGGCTCAAGAAGAGCCTTCGGGAGCTTGTCATTTTCCCGCTTCAATCCCATGCGGATGTTGATCGCCCTTTTCAACGTCCAGGCACGCTCCCCACAAAGGAGCAAGCCATCCACGCTATAATCATATCCACAAGCAGCATTCACCAGGCCTGCAACCATTTCTACCGGGACATTGCCAAAAAGGCAAAGCACGAGAGCGTCGCAGACACAACGCCAATCCTGATGGCGAGCAACGTTAGATGCTTTTTCAGCCCCAGCCTGTCGCTCGAAATATTGCAAACCAAGACTGGTATCTGCCTGACCCCAATCGACCAAGAAATAATCTGATTTGTTATGGCAAGCACCACGCGGGCTGGTTGCATATACCAAGGCCATACCGGAAACGCCTCGCGGGTCGTGATATGGCATTTCCAGCCCATTTACCTGCACCGCCTCTTCCTCTACACCGAAATGCGCACCGAAATGACGAGATCCTTCAGCCATAATGTCGCCGATCCCCACCCGGTTGGCTATCGCCTGAAGCAAATTCCCCACGCCCGACACATCTCCCCAATGCAGAGGGAAACCAATTTCTTTTTCAGAAATGACCCCTTTTTCAAACAAATAATAAGCAAAACCGATGATATTAGAGGCACTAATCGTGTCCATCCCATTGCGGTCGCATATCTCACCCAAACGGACAATTGCTGGTAAATCATCATTGAGGAGATTCGGGCCGAAGCCAATGAGTGTCTCATACTCAGGACCTTTGCGTTTTTGCCCATCCTCAAGCTTTACAACCCGCCCACAAGCAACCACACACGCATGGCAGGCGCTTACACCTGCCAAAATAGTCTCGGCCATTGCTGACCCAGAGACATTGTCAACTCCCGCGAACGTTCCCTGGTGATAATATTTCTTCGGCATTCCTCCCATATAATCAGAATAATCAGCAACACCAGCAGTGCCAAGTTCGTGAGCTACCTGAGTAACCGTATCACCTTTTAATAAGTGGTTTGACTCGGAACGAAGAGGAGCATACATTTCCGGCAGGGCAATTGGGATTTTCCCGGAGCCTTTAACCGCGATAGCTTTCAGGTTCTTCGAACCAGCCACCGCTCCCAATCCAGTTCGTCCAGCAGAACGACCATGGTCACAATAAAGGCCGGCAAATTTAACTCCATTTTCTCCTGCTGGACCGATCGTTAGCACACGGGCACCCGGGATTGAAATTTCTGTTTTAATGATGGCTTGCGATTCATATGTATCTTTACCCCAGACAGCGTCCGCGGCGCGTACCTCCAACTGACCATCCTTTAACCAAATATATACTGGTTTACCGGCTTTCCCGGTGATCCACAGACCGTCATAACCGCAAAAGCGAAGTTCGGGACCCCAAAATCCTCCGCAATTCGACTCGGCCCACAGCCCTGTGGCGGGAGATTTCCCACAAACAACGAACCGCCCAACAGTTGGGCCTGCCGTCCCGGAAAGAGGTCCATTGAGGAACAGGAGCGGCGCTTCGGGCGATAATGGATCGAGTGAGGCAATAAGATCTGAATAAAGAATACGAGCTGCCAAGGAGGCACCGCCAAGGTAATCCCGTTCCCATTCCTTGGGAATGATAAACTCTGAAGCTTCCCCCGTGGAAAGGTTAAATTTGAGTATCGGCTGCATAATCATTCAAGGATTTCAGTTGTGACTTCACGGGCACAGCGGACAAAATCAATCACCGTGGGTACATTTCGCATCATATATGCCATGCTCCCGTGGACCTGTAATTTACGCGTCAGCATGGCTTGCATAGGGTCAAGTTCCCCCTTCATGATGCGGGAAATATTAGCATAGCTGGAAGTCAGCACAAATTTTGGAGTGACGGTGGGCAGGTCATGCAAGATTTCGATTCTCCGGCATGTGCCATGCCATAGATCCAGATAGTATAATATTTTCTTAATTAGAGGACCACTTGGTTCAATAACCACGACCATATCGCCTTCCCATGTTCTGGCAATTTGGGCATAGCGCTTATCGGAATTTAGTTTTTCGTAAAGCTCTTGCAACCATTCGGGACTTGGGAATATGGTTGTCATCGGTTGCCTCCGTTTAAAAATAAACTACCTTTTATTATATCATTTCAAAAAAATGAACCATTATTTTTTAGCAATTTGGTGCAACCTCCTTGCAAAATAAACCAAGTTGGTCTATTATTGTTAAGTAAAGCAACATTCGTCTCATCGTTTTTTTACACTGATCAGCCAAAGGAGAGAAAATAATGAGAAAGGAATTCACCTGTTTAAGTGTCTTGGTTCTAGCAAGCATGGTTTTGGCGGCTTGCGCGCCACAACCCACTGCGCTTCCACCCGTTACTGAGGTCGTTACGGTGGTGGTCACTGCGGTGCCGACCGCCATGCCCACTGCCACCGCACCAGCACCTACAGTAGCAGCCCCCACCCCCGTCGCACAAGTCCCTGCAGGTAGCCTGACACAACCTGGCAAATTACTTATTTGCTCAGACTTACCGTACCCTCCGATGGAGTTCTTCGATGCTAATGGCAATCCCACCGGGTCGGATATTGAAATCGGCACAGAGATTGCAAAACGTCTAGGGCTGCAGGTGCAAATTGTCAACAGCGTCTTTGATACCATAATCATGGCTGTCACCGGCGGAAAATGCGACATTATTATTTCTGATCAGAACATTACCACTGATCGCCAAATGCAAGTCAGCATGATCCCGTATTTCCAAGCCGGACAATCCATGGTTGCAGTCAAGGGAAATCCATCAAATATTAATGTACCCACCGACTTATGCGGTCAAAGTGTTGCAGCTGAAAGCGGCACTACTGAAGCAGACTATCTGCAAGGTACTGGCTCAGACTATCAAGGGAAAGGATTGCCAGCAGAATGCACCGCGGCAGGTAAACCGATGCCAAAAGTTGTGCTGACCCAAAAAGATACGGATGCCCTCCAGCAATTGCAGGCCGGTAAAGTAGCAGTTTATTTCGCGGACACGCCCGTTGCCGCGTATTACGTCGTTGAGCATCCAGATTTATTCCAGGTTGTCGGCCAGGTTATCGGCGCAATAGAAGTGGGAATCAGCGTACCGTGCGGCCTAGCTGACTGCACCAATGCTCCTCTTACTCCACTTGGCCAGGCGGTGGAGACCGCGCTTAAAAGCATGATGGCGGATGGAAGCTATGCTGCCATCCTTGCCAAATGGAATCTATCCACCGGAGCAGTGACACTTCCCTAGGATTCGAATAGACGCTATGTTGCTAATCTAAGTATGAGGCAGGCTGGCTAGGACATGTTCCCAAGCCGGCCTGTCTGTTTACTGCCAAATCTTTGATTTGCGAGGTGCTTGTGTATCATTTTGATTGGCCCGTTTTCCTGAATTACATTTGGCCTCCAACTGCATTTCAAAACCCGCTCATTCGAAATGGGTTAATTGTCACTGTCGTGGTAAGTGTCGTTGCCCAGGCGTTGGGAGTTGTACTAGGATTATTTGCCGCCCTGGGTAAGATGTCCAAATTCCCGCTTTTTCATTGGGTCTCTGAGCTATATATTTGGTATTTCAGAGGAACGCCTCTCCTAGTTCAGATGGCGCTCTTGTATTACGGCCTGGGGGTAACTCATATATATAATTTCCCGGATATTGCGATTGGCGCATTGGTCATCAGTGGAGCCATCCAGGCAGGAGTCTTAGCCCTGGGAATCAATGAAGGTGCCTATATGTCCGAGATAGTCCGGGCGGGAATTGAATTGATCGATCCAGGACAGATGGAGGCTGCAAAGTCACTTGGGATGACCTATGGGTTGGCAATGCGCCGAATAGTCATCCCACAAGCTGCAAAGGTAATCATTCCTCCGCTGGGCAATGAATTCAATAACATGATGAAAACCACCTCGTTAATGGAAATAATCTCAGCAGGTGAATTGTTTTATGGTTTTAATCAGATTAATGCCCGGATCTTCAAGCCGTTTGAATTATTCATTGCGGCGTCGTTATATTATCTATTGCTGACTACCATCTGGTCGTTCATCCAGGCAAGAATAGAATCCGGCCTTGGAGAACGCAAGGGAATTGAACGCGGTCCGAGCATGGTCCAGCGCTTATTTTCAGGAGCAGCTGGCAAAGGAGCGCGTTGATGGACACGATAGTACCCAATCTCATGATGAACGACAGCAACATCGTAGTCAAAGCCGAAAAGGTAAATAAACATTTTGGATCGCTGCACGTGCTGAAGGATATTGATCTTGAAGTACATAAAAATGAAGTTGTAGTAATTATCGGTCCTTCAGGCTCCGGCAAAAGTACATTTTTACGGTGCATTAATCATCTTGAAAAAATCAACAGCGGACACATCTATGTCAATGGGCATATGATTGGATACCACGATCACAATGGTAAACTTGTCGAAGATAATGAACGAAACATCGCGAGCCAGCGAGCCGAGATTGGCGTCGTCTTTCAGCGCTTCAATCTATTCCCACATCTAACCGCCATTGAAAATATTATCGAAGCGCCCTTGAGAGTTCGTAAAACTCCAGAAGAACAGGCTCGAGCTGATGGCCATAAATTGCTGACGCGTGTCGGGCTTGCGGAGAAGAGCGATCAATATCCCAATCAACTCTCTGGAGGGCAACAACAACGCGTGGCTATAGCGCGTGCCCTGGCGATGAAACCGAGCCTTATGCTCTTTGACGAACCAACATCCGCTCTTGACCCAGAGATGATCGGCGAAGTGCTGGATGTGATGAAAGAGCTTGCTCACGAAATGACCATGATCGTGGTTTCGCATGAAATGGGGTTTGCCAGGGCTGCCGCCAACCGGATCGTGTTCATTGACCAGGGACAGATCATAGAAGAAGCTGCGCCAGTTGATTTCTTTGCTCACCCTCGTTCCGAACGGACACGCCTGTTTTTAAGTCAAATTCTATAACAAGGCTGGTAAATAACTACAATAAAAAGATCGCTAAAAATAAAAGCCGCCAAATGGCGGCTTTTGTCCAGGTGCGCTGGGGGGGACTTGAACCCCCACGCCTTGCGGCACATGCCCCTCAAGCATGCCTGTCTGCCAGTTCCAGCACCAGCGCGAGCAGGTCGTATTATAATGTCGTTCTACTACTTGTCAAGCGAGATATCTTTTTAATACCTGGAGGCCCTATGACTCGGATCGTCGTGGACGCGATGGGGAGTGATGATTACCCGGTTCCTGACGTGATTGGGGCAGTCATGGCCGCGCGCGAATATGGAGTTGAAATCATCCTGGTGGGGGATGAAATGAAAATCAATCCGCTCCTCGCCGCGCAAGATCCAGGCGGTCTCCCCATCCGTGTTGTCCACGCCCCGGGTATGCTGACGATGGAAGACAAGGGGATGGCACTAGTCTTGAAAGCACGCCGCCCAAATTCAAATAACTCCATGGCGATTGGGATTGACCTGGTTAAAAACGGTCTGGCTGAAGCTTTCGTTACTGCGGGAAATACGGGGGCAGCATCTGTCACAGCATATTTCAGGCTTGGGACCATACCTGGAGTTGACCGCCCCGGGCTGACACCGGTATTTCCAACAGCGACCGGCTCATGTGTGGTTGTGGATGTAGGTGCCAATCCCGACTGCAAACCCGAAAACTTACTCCAATTCGCAATCATGGGAAGCATCTATGCCGAAAAAGTGCGTGGGGTAAAAAACCCGAAAGTGGGCCTCCTTTCAAACGGGGAAGAAGCCGGGAAAGGAAATGATCTTATTAAGCACACATACCCCCTGCTAAAAGATTCGGGCCTGAACTTCTATGGTAACATCGAAGGCAAGGAACTTATCGGTGGAAAAGTAGATGTAGCTGTAACGGATGGATTTACTGGAAATGTTTTGCTAAAATCGTCTGAAGCGGTCGCAAAGCTGCTCATGGATAAAATCAAAGAAGCCATCCAGTCGGGGGGAATACGGGCAAAACTCGGTGGATTGTTAGTTAAACCCGCTCTAGGAGGGATCAAAAAATTAATGGATCCTTCTGAAGAGGGCGCAGCGCCTCTGCTGGGTGTAAACGGTTTGATATTTATCGGGCACGGCCGATCAGATGCCATCGCCATCAAGAACGCTGTGCGTGTTGCGAATAATGCTGTCAAGGCAAATGTTTTGGAATCCATCCACACTGCCATCGAACAATCTCTCAGGAAATAGAGGAAAAATGAAAGTTGTAACCAACACAAAATTGATTAAAAGGAATGCCAAAATTGGGCAGTATACAAGCGTAGGGGCACTGGTGGTTCTGGGCGTTGGCTTGTACATTTCATTTAAAATGCCGGACAAATTTGCGTATTCCCTGGGTGCCTTGTTACTCGGCTTTTTAATGTCCCAAATCGGGATGTATTATGGGAACCGCTGGGGGCGGAGCCCACGACCCGATGAAATGATCGACAAAGGGTTGAAAGGATTGGGGCGCGACTATACAGTTTACCATTACACCACAACCGCGTCCCATTTTCTGGTCGGCCCAGCAGGATTGTGGACATTGATGCCTTATTACCAAAGTGGAAAAATTATATATGAGAAAAAACGCTGGAAATCCAAGGGCGGTGGGTTTATGCAATCCTATTTAAGATTGTTTGGACAGGAAAATATGGGTCGCCCTGAAATTGAATCGGAGACTGAGATCCAGGCAACCAAGCGGTACCTTACTAAATTACTTCCAGAAGGGAGTGAAATTCCTCCCATCCAGGCATTATTACTTTTCACCAGTCCTAAGGCAGATTTACAGGTTGTTGATGCTCCGCTTCCTGCTCTTACTCCAAAGGACTTAAAAGATTTTATGCGTGAAAAAAGCAAAGAAAGCCCAATTGGGGACTTGATGCTTGACAAGATCCAGGGTGTTTTACCGAAACCCGACCGGGAAGAATAATAAATGGGAATTCACTGCCTGACGGGCAGCAATTTACCCGTCAGGCTTGATTCATGTTAAACTTATTCCATGATATCTATTGTCGCGCTAGATTTAGAAACCACGGGTCTTGACCCCCAGAAAGATGCGATCATCGAAATTGGCGCAGTTCGCTTCGTGGGGAATCGCGTCGAGGATGAGTTCACAATGCTGATAAACCCCGGGAGACATATCCCTGAGTTTATAACAGGTCTAACCGGTATAAGCGACGATATGGTTCGACAGGCCCCGCACATCCTGGAGGTCATTGATGAACTAGGCTCCTTTATCAATAACGCTCCCATTTTAGGGCACAACATCCAGTTTGATCTATCCTTCCTAAGGAAATTCAATATTGTTGAAATCAATGAAATAATCGACACCTATGAACTTGCTGCTGTGCTTATGCCTTCGGCAAGCCGGTACAACCTTGGCGCACTAGGTTTGCAGCTCGGCATCCCTTTACCTGCAACCCATCGCGCCCTGGATGATGCCCGCGTGACCGCAGCCGCATTCCAAAAACTCTTTGACCAAGCATGCAAACTGCCCACAGAATTGCTCTCGGAGATAGTGAGGTACAGCGAACCGATTTCATGGGATGGAGCTTGGGCTTTTACACAAGCCCTGCAATCACGATCCCGATCAGGAGTATTACCTCTGGAGGTATTCGGGGAACAGGTCACAGGTCCCATTTTTATGCCGGATAAAGACAATCCGAAAGCGCCGCCATTATCAAATCCCCAGGAACCGGATCCAATCGATGCGGAAGAAGCTGCTTCTGTTCTTGAAACCAAGGGGGCTTTTTCCAAATATTTTAATGGTTATGAATACCGACCAGAGCAATTAGACATGCTGCGGGCTGTTGCCAATGCGTTATCATTTGGACAACACCTTATGGTGGAAGCCGGCACAGGCGTGGGGAAATCGTTAGCTTATTTGGTTCCGGCGGCGTTATTTGCGTTAAAGAACAACACCCGGGTGCTAATTTCGACCAATACGATCAATCTCCAGGACCAATTAATAAAAAAAGATATCCCTGATCTATGCGCTGCGCTTGGCCTGGACCTAAGAGCCTCGGTACTGAAAGGGCGCTCTAACTATCTCTGTCCACGCCGCCTGGAGGCATTTCGCCACCGGGGGCCATCCACAACTGATGAAATGCGTGTGCTCGCCAAGGTGTTGGTATGGAGAATTGTAAATTTTTCGGGAGATCGAGCTGAAATCAACCTGACAGGCCCTTCCGAACGCGATGTGTGGGTGCATCTGTCAGCGGAAGATGAAGCTTGTACAAATGAGATGTGCCTGGAACGCACAGGCGGAGCGTGCCCATTTTTTAAAGCCAAACAAGCATCTCAAACTGCGCATATTTTGATCGTCAACCACGCTTTACTGTTGACCGATGTGGCAGTGGGAAACCGGATTTTACCGGAGTATGAGCACGTCATCATTGATGAGGGGCATCACCTTGAATCGGCTACGACAGACGCCCTGTCTTTCCGATTAACCCAGTTCGATTTCGAACGGCTTATCCGCGAAGCCGGAGGGTCCAGCTCAGGTATTTTGGGGCAATTCCTCTCCACTAGCCGCGACCAGATCCGCCCATCAGATTTCGCATTGATAAATCAAAAATGCGAGCGTGCAACCGACCTGATTTTCCGGCTGCAACAGCAAGCACATATTTTTTTCAAAGCACTGGCTGAGTTCATTGCCTTCCAGCGCGAGGGCCAATCCACCAATTCCTACAGCTACCAGGAACGCATCCTTCCCTCAACAAGGACACAGCCTGGGTGGGACGCAGTGGAAATTGCGTGGGGAGCCTCAAGTGAAACCATGGCATTGCTGGTCACAATTTTAGGGGAAGTTCAAAAGGGAGCTGCAGAACTCATGTCGGGCGGCGTTGAATCCCTTGAAGATGTAATCAGCAATTTGGGAAACCTTTACCGCCGAATGAATGAAGCAGAGTCCATGATAAACTCGATGATATACAGCCCAGCGGCTGATTACGTTTACTGGGTGGAAGTCAATCCCAATAATGACCGTTTGTCATTAAACGCCGCCCCCATCCACGTGGGAACACTGGTGGAAAAATATCTCTGGCATGAAAAACGTTGCGTAATCCTTACTTCGGCTACTTTAACTACTCACGGGGAATTTGGCTATGTCCGGGCAACCCTTTCTGCAGATGAGGCGGACGAATTGGCGCTTGGATCTCCTTTTGATTATGAAGGATCAGCCTTACTATTCATTGCCAACGACATCGCAGAACCAAACGCGCCAGATTACCAGCGCCAACTTGACCGGACATTAATCCAGCTATGCAAAGCCAGCGGTGGAAGGACCCTGGTCCTTTTCACTTCTTATGCACAGTTGAAACGAACTTCCAAAAATATTAGCGGACCCCTTGCCCAAAATGACATAACTGTTTATGAGCAAGGCGAAGGCGCTTCCCCAAACGCTTTACTCGAATCGTTTAAAAGCTCTGAGCGCGCTGTCCTGCTGGGAACGCGTTCCTTCTGGGAGGGCGTCGACATCCCGGGAGAAGCACTTTCGGTTCTGGTCATCGTAAAACTTCCCTTTGCAGTCCCGTCTGATCCACTTGTGGCAGCCCGCTCCGAGACTTTCGAAGATCCTTTCAATGAATATCACCTGCCCGAGGCAATTCTGCGATTTCGACAGGGGTTTGGTCGCCTAATTCGAACCCAATCAGACCGAGGAGTGGTAGCGATCCTCGACCGGAGAGTGCTAACCAAAACCTACGGCAAGATGTTCATCGAATCGCTTCCACGATGCACCATGCGAGTTGGAGCCCTTGCTGATTTGCCACGTGAAGCATCAAAATGGCTTGGATTATAAATTTACCGGAGGATTATTATGGAAGAGTTGACCTATGAGAATATTGCAGATGTAAGTGGCCGGCCAGAAGCTGAACTAATCGAAAGTTACCTTGAGGCGCATGGTATCGATGTCGAGCTTGTCCAGGAATCTATAGGGCATTCTTCTTTCGCAGTTACGATTAATGGACTTGGACTTGTCCAGATTTATGTCCCCAAAAATAAAATCGACGAAGCGCGCCAATTATTAAAAATCTATCACAAGGGTATCTCTGAGGAATAACAATCCCGGGCTATATTTAATATATTGCCACCTCATTATTAAAACTTGTAATTATTTTGTGAATGGATAATTGATTATATAGATGAATAATGGTCTTCGGAGCATGGTAAACCAATCCCCACACCTTGGTTTCTGGGGCTTACATATTAATTTTGGAGCAGCTCTGTAACGTTAATTTAGGTATATTTCCCGGTAAAACCCGGTCCACATCCAGTTCCCCATCCCCATTAATATTGCAATAGAAAGATTACCAGCAACAATCAACGCCGGCAATTTTTCTATTTGTCACTATTTCTTCTGATTGATGATAAGGGAATACCCTAAATATGTTCCACCGCACAAGATCAGAGCGACCAGGATTATCACCCACCCTTCTGCAAACGCCTGACCCAGAGCAGTAAGAGCGGGGGTCCCTGATGAATATAACTGTATCCAGAGCACCGCCATCACCACAGCAAATATCGTTGCAAATATGGCTACTGTCCAAGTTGCCATTCTCTTTAGTTTATTCGTATTATTCACTTTAACCTCCTGTTGTACGAACGATGAAAAAATTGTAGCATCGTTTAATATTTTTTGCAATTACATTTCCCTTACTCTTTCCGCCAAAACCCAAACATCCATCTCCATAGGAATAACCCGTACCTGAGTTCCGGGTTTCCCCAACAGAGTTTTCATTTTCTCAACCGAATAAAAATGGCTGCGCATTAGCAACGCCTTTTCCCCAAACGCAATCAATTTGACTGCAAACTTATGGATATCAGGCTCAATTATGACCATCTTCCCTGCAGGAGCAAGAACCCGCCAGAACTCAGAAATTACTGCGTGCTGGTCAGATACATGATGGAGAGCATCGACCATAATTATGCGATCAAACGCACCTGAAGCAAAAGGCAAACGCTCAGCCGGGCTGCAGGTGGCTGCCAAGCCCTTATCTGTGGCAAAATGCAACATGCCACGCGAAAAATCCAAAACGACCACTTCTCGGACTAATTTTTTCAACGCAGATGCAACCCGCCCGGTCCCACCCCCGGCATCGAGCAGTAAATCATCTGGTTGTAAATCCAACAATTCGAGGAGTGCCGGCGGTGGATTGAATTGGGCTGTTCTGTTATAAAGCCCGGCTATCAAGCTAAAGTGATCAAAGGGCATCTGTCAGCGCCCTACAGTTATGTAGTCTTGAATTTTAGCAAAGGTCGCCGGTCCAACGCCAGGCACATTTTGAATATCCTGTATGAACTGGAACGGCCCATGTTGAAGACGATAGTCAATAATTGCCTGAGCAGTGGATGGGCCAATTCCCGGTAAAGCATCCATTTCCACAGCAGTTGCAGTGTTAATATTCACCCTTCCCACAGCGACACGGCTTGTATCCACAATACCAGGCACATTAATTTGTTGACCATCGGTAAGAAAAGCTGCCTGATTAATGCTTTCGGTTTGCGCACTTGAAGTTAACCCTCCCGCTGATTGGATCGCCGCTTCGACACGACTCCCATCCGGGAGGGAATACACGCCCGGCGTTGCCACTGCGCCACTCACATAGACAGTAAGTAACCCAGGTGTTGAGGTGGGCAATAATGTCACCGGATTTCCCCGAGGGCGAGAGCCAGCCAGCAGGATGACACCAGCAGAAAATAAACCCACCAAAATCCCAAAGACAATGTTTAGAAATGTTTTCATGCCTTCTCCATCAATCCAAACGCATCACCAGCAACCTGTCTTCCGCCTGCGCGGAAGAGTTAAATAAACGCTCAACCCTGCTTATACGTTTAGAGTAGGGAGGCATTTCCTTAAATTTAATCGCTCTAAATCCAAATTTATCATAAAACGAATTCAACCGGGCGCGGCACATCAAATATAATGGTCGTCCAGGTTCAAGCTCAATCAGAGTTGTAATGATCGCACCGGCAATTCCCTGACCTCTTTCTGTCTCCCGGACGGCAATTGAAGCCAATTCCTTTGTCCCATCCGAATGCGGCTTGACCTGACCGCACCCAAGGAGTTCCCCCCCAGGAGACATTGCCACCTGGAACCGACCCCACTCCAATCCCATCGGGTTGATCTGAACAGTGTGGATCAAGGTACGGATTGCCTGAAACTCTTCCTGAGTTGCAGGGCGAATTATGAAATCAGCCAAGCATGCCTGCCGCGACTATTATAGTAAAAGTGGCAACAAACCAGTGTATCAACAAGGGGTATACAAATGACCTGGTCCGCCAAGCCACCCAGCCAAACGCGAATCCTCCGAAAACGGTCGAGAGCGTCTCCAATTCAGGCTTGCCAATATGAGCAAGCGCAAATGGGACAGCCTGAAGCCAAATGCCGTCAACTCCAAATTGGCGGGTGTAACCGAATAGCAACCACCCACGAAAAAGAAATTCCCAGCCGAACAAATCAAGAAAAGTGCTCCAGGGCAACCCAGCAACCATGCCTTTATAATATTCTTGCATTGATGGATTTTCGCGCGCAACGAACCATAGTACGGGTGATATTAATACCGTTGCACCCAGGGTTATTACGATACCAGCTTTCCAATCTCCCAACGTAAATCCGTAATATCGAGGATTCTCGCGGAATACAACCATAATAATCAGCATTGGAATGATGAAATATAAGAGAGTCCGGTCAAGCACCTTCATGGAAATCCCGCTTGCTTCCCAGCCTGGAATCCAAGTTGTCCATGGTAACAGTGGATAGTGATAATATTCCACCATGAGCAAGAGTGTGCTCACTATGGTGAGGACAGCAATTTTCCAATCCAAATGTAGCTTATTACCTAATAATTTGAGCACGTTAACTCAATAAGAAAAATATGTTTGATTCCCGAATGGGCCGAATAGCAAGGACATTTTACCCGCATCCCGCCACAACTCACATCCCCAATTGGTTAGTAGCAAAACGATTGCGATTGATGCAAGCAGGAGGACGGTTTTTGCGCCTGCTAATTTTGACCAGGTTTCCCGAATTAATAACCCGCGGCCGGACCAGAACTGGGCGGAAAGAATCGCCAAAATTGGGACTATTGCCAGGTGAAAGCGATCTTCAGCAATGATGAGTAAATGTGGGGCGATATACCCAGCAATAAACAACCCCATCAACCATGTCTCTTTACGCCAGGTAATGTGAGGCAGGCTGGCCACCCCGCTTACTCCAATGACAGTAAAAGGAAAACAAAACAGCACAAATATTCCCCAAAGGATAGGGCCTGAGAGATGACCGAAATAGTCATTCGAATAGAAATAAGTTAACGCCCGGCGTTCCAAACCGAAAAAATAACCTGCCCGGCGGACAATTAAGTAAAAAACTCGACCCGGATCAGCTTTAATAAATCCGAGCGCGTTTTGTATTCCAACCATGTCCCTCCGGGTATCACTAGCGATCGTCATCAAATCCAGGGATTGGGGGTATTGAAATGTTCCTGTTCCATTTGGGTTATACCCAAGATATAAATCATATCCCAAAGCTGTCTCTATGCCGGTAACCCGTCCGGAGACAATGGAATTGCGGACAATCCATGGCATTACAACCAATCCAGCCGTTGCGAGGACAATTATCGCCTTCCCACGTTCCTTTAGGAACGCCCAGACCCACAAGACTGCCAATAAGGCAAAAATTTGAGCGACAGAGCGTGTAAGACAAGCCAATCCAAGCAGGACCCCTGAAAGAATAAACCAGCGAGATCCATATAAGAAAGATCTAAAATTCCCATGGCCCTGAGCAGTAATCGGAATACCCTTGCTCGCCCTAAACAAGGCAAGAATAGAACCAAGAATTAAAACAAAAAATAAATTTTCGGTTGCCAGGGATAATGGATAAATTACGAGCATTGGGTAAATGGCAATGATCCAGGCAGAAATACGAGCAGCAGGATCCCGGCCAGGAAAAAGATGCTGTGCCAACGCGTAAGTAAGAGGCGCCAGCGAAGCTCCCAGTAATGTCTGAATTAACCGGGCATATAAAAAGCGGTTCGCCCCCGCTCCAAAAACCAAGTAAATTAATGCCAGAAAGGAGGGATATAGAGGAGGGCGAAAGGAGGTTAATACGCCGCGCGGATCATAATTTACTAAAGAAAGGTCAAGTTTCAGGGAAGGTAAAACTTTGGGTAAATCCGCTTCAGCATACCAGCGATATCCGTCCCCGGCAGCAATTGAGCGTGCCAGCATATCATATTGGAACATATCGTCCAACCCAATACCTAAATTATGAAAGGCCACAACGGGCATCAACCGCATGAATAGCGCAATCAAGAATATTCTAAGGGGGAATGTCTGGAGCGATTTCCACCAACTCATCGAGGCCTTCATCTCCATAGTATTTGATCAAGACCGAATTATCAAACCTGGAAAGAGGAAACCATTAATTTAATTCCAACCCCTGGATTTTCATTTCTCCTCCACCAGATTTGTTTTGATTTACCCAGAATTCAAAACAAATCGATAGGTTTTGGCAGTGCCAAAGAATTGGGCATCATCGTAAAACCTCTTTCCGCATGCTATAATCCGGTAAGTACGGCAGGTAGTATATTTTCATTCGAATATCAAATAAATAAAATAATATATTATTCGAAATCATTTTTAATTTATTTTTTATAATCTATTTCTTTAGTCATTGTACACTGAGTCTCCACTAATTATTGATTGATCACAAGTGGAGAATGGTAGGGATAGATCCGGGTAAAATATTATCCTTCGATGTGGAATAAGCCGCGGTTCCCATATAAATATTTCAACCCATCAACGAAAAATTCTCACTAATGAAACGACCTTTTAGAGTATCATTCCTGGCAGTAATTTTTTTTATATCTGCAGTAATTAATTGTTTACGCCTGAGCGAAGGGATTTTTTTTTGGAAAACCTTGTCTAACTACGGCGCCTCTCCGTTATATATCGCGATAAGCGGCGGATTTTGGCTTCTGACAGCCCTGATGATTGCGATAGGTTTATGGGCCGGGAAAATCTGGTCCTGGTCAGGTGCAATTGTAGGAATAAGCGGATACGAATCGTGGTATTGGATCGACCGAGTTTTCCTGCAGATTCCACATGCCAACTGGCCGTTTGCATTGGCAGGCACAATAATTCTCTTAGGAATTTCAGCATTCATATTGTTTAGCGCAAATACACGTACATATCTAAATTTGCTGAAGCGAGATGATCAGGACGATTAACAAATAATAACGGATCTGGAGAAGCGAATGACCACTCCCGATAATATTAATAATTTACGTGATCAAAAATCCAAATCCCGGCTGGGCGGCGGACCGGAAAGAATTGAAGCCCAGCACCAAAAAGGGAAACTTACTGCGCGAGAACGGTTGGATTTACTGCTTGACAAAAGCTCTTTCCATGAAACCGACGCATTTGTTGTACATCGAACCCCAGATTTTGGATTGAACGAACATAGATATCCTGGTGACAGTGTGGTCACTGGTTGGGGGACCATCGATGGGCGGCTCGTATACGTATACTCACAGGACTTCACCGTCCTGGGGGGCAGTCTGGGTGAAGTACACGCAGGCAAAATCTGCAAAATCATGAACCTTGCAATTCAGAATGGTGCCCCAGTGATAGGCATAAATGACTCGGGTGGGGCACGAATCCAGGAAGGGGTGGCTTCTCTGGTGGGATATGCAGATATATTCCTACAAAATACACTGGCATCCGGAATTATTCCACAAATATCAGCCATTCTCGGACCTTGTGCCGGCGGAGCAGTCTATTCACCCGCTCTAACCGATTTTGTTTTTATGTCTCGGGGTACATCAAACATGTTCGTTACCGGCCCGGATGTGGTTAAAGCGGTCACCCACGAGACTGTAACATTTGAGGAACTGGGGGGGGCGGCCGTTCATGCCGAAAAATCCGGGGTTTGCCACGTGGCTGCCGAAAGCGAATCGGACACGCTATATCTCATTCGTAAATTACTTTCCTTCCTGCCACAAAATTACATGGAGGATCCCCCCTTCCTTCCGAATGGCGATGACTCACTGCGGACTGACGAAACCCTGGATTCCATTATCCCCGAAGATCCCGGTAAGCCTTACGACGTTAAAGAAATCATCCGACGGATCGTTGATAGCGGTCAGTTCTATGAAATTCACGAAGCTTTCGCCCAGAATATTATCGTTGGGTTTTGTCGACTGGGAGGACGCTCAGCCGGGATTGTTGCGAACCAACCTCAAGTATTGGCAGGAGTCCTTGATATCGATGCGAGTGAAAAGGCGGCTCGTTTTGTCCGTTTTTGCGACGCTTTCAACATTCCTATTGTCACTCTGGTAGATGTTCCAGGATTCATGCCCGGTCCCACCCAGGAACATGGTGGTATCATCCGTTCCGGTGCAAAATTACTTTACGCATACTGTGAAGCCACGGTCCCAAAAGTCACCATTGTATTACGCAAAGCATATGGCGGAGCCTATATTGTCATGTCCAGCAAGCATCTGCGTAGCGATATCAATCTCGCCTGGCCAAGCGCAGAGATTGCAGTTATGGGTCCCGATGGAGCGGTAAGCATTGTTTTCCGAAAAGAAATGGAAAAAGCCAGTGACCCAGAACAACGGAAAGCCGACCTAATCACTGAATACCGGAATAAATTTGCGAACCCTTACGTTGCAGCAGAGCGCGGTTACCTGGATGATATCATTGAACCTTCCGAAACCCGCCCGCGCTTGATAAACGCGCTTGAAATGCTTCAAAGCAAGCGGGATACCAATCCTGCTAAAAAACATGGAAATATGCCTTTATAGAAAAATTAGTTCGATGAAGTACAGAGTGATAAATTAAAAAGTGTTTTATAGGAAAGCAGTTTTTATTGGTTAAGTATACTTTCTGGTACACTGGATATTCAAAAATCCATCCTGTTCATATAGCTCCGGAAAGAAGAATTATGTCTAAAGAACTCAACACGCGTCTGCAAAAAATCTCAGATTTCGTCCGAACTTACTTGAGCGAGAGCTATCAAAAGCGTTCAGATGAAGACAAGCTGAATCTAAATCGCTACCTGTCCAACTCTGATTACAGGTGGAAGCACACCCTGCGAGTTGCCCAGTTTGGTAAGGTAATCGCGGAAAATGAAGCCGCGGATGTTGAGCTGGTTGTCGCTGCCTGCCTCCTCCATGACATTGCATGGTTCGATACGAACGCCGACAATAGTCGTGAACATGGTCGGATCGGAGCGGAGAAATCCAAACCAATTTTGGAAAGTCTTGAATATAAAAAAGAACAGATCGAAACCATCTGCTATGCCATTGCAACTCATGTTGATGAGGACAATCCGGAAACCCTGGAGGCAAAAATTCTCAGTGATGCTGACAATGTGGACCGATTTGGACCATATCGAATTTTACAGTGGTGTTTTGCGGATATTGATGATTACGAAAAGTTAGCGATCAAACTTGGCGAACGAATTCACCGTCTTGAAGAATACCGTAAGAATAACCCCCTTTTTACACCCACCGGTCAGCAGTTATTTGCCGAGCAACTAAATTTACAAATCCGGTTTTTTAGCGAATTCGTCGGGGAAAAAGAGCTAAGCGTTATGCCAAGAATTTAACATGTTCAAGAAAATCTTAATCGCGAACCGCGGTGAGATTGCTGTAAGGATTTTACGCGCCTGCCGGGAACTTGGGATTAAAACAGTCGCGGTGTATTCCACCGCAGACCGTCAGGCGTTGCATGTACGTTATGCAGATGAAGCCTATTTGCTAGGTCCCTCCCCAGCCCGCGATTCATATTTGCGCGGGGATAAAATTATTGATATCGCCCGAAAATGCTCTGCAGACGCTATTCACCCGGGATATGGGTTCCTAGCGGAACGCGCTGATTTTGCTGCGGCGTGCGAAGCTGCCGGGCTTGTTTTTATTGGCCCAAGAGCTTCTTCCATTGCCGCCATGGGTGATAAGGCGGTCGCACGGGCGACAGTTGCCAAAGCCGGAGTCCCAGTTGTCCCTGGATCAGAAGGAGAAGGCGCACTCCGGGACGAAGAACTGCTTGCTTACGCTCCAAAAATTGGTTTCCCATTAATCATTAAAGCTGTTTCAGGGGGTGGTGGAAAAGGTATGAGAGACGTCCGGAATATTGAAGAAATGCCGGAACTTATTCAATCAGCACGACGCGAGGCAGAATCATCCTTCGGGGACGGAAATGTATATTTAGAGAAACTTGTTGAGGGGGCCCGTCATATTGAATTCCAAATAATGGCTGACCAGTTTGGCAATGTGATCCACCTTGGAGAACGGGAGTGTTCCATCCAACGCCGCCACCAAAAACTTATCGAAGAAACACCTTCCCCGTTTTTGGCGGATGATAAAACCTTACGTCAACAAATGGGAGCCGTTGCTATCCAGGCAGCACGAACAGTTGATTATGCGAATGCAGGGACAATTGAATTTTTATTGGATACAAACAAACGCTTTTATTTTCTTGAAATGAATACGCGTTTACAGGTTGAACACCCTGTGACAGAATTGATCACCGGCATGGATATTGTCGCTGAACAAATACGAGTTGCCTATGGATGGAAACTTAGTCGGAAACAGGAGGATATCCAGTTTCGTGGAGCGGCGATCGAATGTCGTGTAAATGTAGAAGATCCATACAACGACTTCCTGCCGTCTTCAGGGCGCATCACTCTCACTCAACCGCCGACCGGCCCGGGGGTCCGGATAGATTCTGGGGTATACGACGGTTTTGAGATTTCTCCTTATTACGATCCCCTCATATCGAAATTGATCGTTTGGGGAGAGACGCGCCAGCAAGCCATCATTCGAATGCGACGAGCGCTTGAAGAATACAAAATTGTCGGTGTTCGTACAAATATTCCCTTCCACCAGACAATGATGGATACTTATCCATTTATTACGGGCAAATACGATACCCGCTTTGTTGAAGAGCAATTTTCCATGCTGGATGCAGCCGAGAATCGGGAAATGTATTTGGATATTGCTGCCCTACTAGCAACATTGGTAGCTCACAGTCAAATGGAACACCGCACGCAAAAATATGAAAAACCTCCGCAAAAAATTACCTGGAAGTGGAGCAATCGTCAATCAGGGCCAGTCAGATGAAATATTTAGCTGAGGTGGATGGGCAGGAATTTCCAATAGAAATAATGGATGAGCACCATATTTGCTTTGGAGGGGAAATTATCGAAGTTGATTTAGCGGCTGTCAGTGGTCAACCGCTTTATTCCCTGATTATCAATGGAGAATCATTTGAAGGCTATGTCTATCCCGATGACCATGCCTGGCAGGTTTTATTATTAGGCCGATCTTATTCCATTTCCATCGAAGACGAGCGTGAGAAAAGGCTCCGGACAACGGATAACAGTATCGTCAGCCCGGGTCGAGAATTTATTCTTAAGGCACCCATGCCCGGTTTGGCGGTCAGTGTGCTTATCGAAGAAGGCCAAAAGGTTGAAAAAGGACAGATTCTTTTAATTTTAGAATCGATGAAAATGCAAAATGAGCTACGTGCGCCATTTTCAGGGACGGTGGTGCGATTAAAGGTAAAATCGGGGGAAAGTGTTCAGCAAAAGCAAGTTCTTCTGGCAATAATTGCAGCAACCCCCATTGACTCTGTAGCGAATAAATAGCAAGCAGGCTTTATCAGTTCGTTATTTTAAATTAATTTTATTATCTTTCCAATAGACTTCACTAAGATTACATTCCTGATCAAATAACCTGGGAAGTAACTCTTTAAATTCGCCTATTATTCCGCTGGTGAATAAATGAGGGGGGTCATTAATCTTTACAACTGTTCTCGTTCCATGCAACTCTAATACACGCGCCACCTGGCGCGCAACAGCCGGAGCAGGGTCGATAACCCGCACATGCGGCCCTACGATCTCTCGAATCACGGGAATCACGAATGGATAGTGAGTACACCCCAAAACAACCGTGTCAATTCCCTGGTCCAGCATGGGGAGTAAAGCCGATTCAAGAATAAAGCGCGTACCTGGGGTTTCCAATTCACCCCGCTCTATCTGCTGCACCAATCCAGGACAGGTGCTTTGCAGCAATATTACGTTCTCTGCAAATCGTTCCACGACGGAGGTATACAACCCTCCCTGGAATGTTGCCGGAGTAGCCAACACACCCACCACGCCTGTTTTAGTAGTCTCTGCCGCCGGCTTTACGGCAGGTTCCATGCCGACAAACGAAGTACCGGGAAATGACTTTCGCAGCTCCTTGAGCGCAACTGCTGAAGCAGTATTACATGCAACCACGATTATTTTGGCGCCCTTGCTCAATAAAAATCTGGTAATCTCTTCTGAAAATCTTAGAATTTCTTCGCTTGGTCTTGTGCCATATGGAACATGTCCCTGGTCTCCAAAATAGAGAATCGTCTCATTCGGGAGTTCCCGGCGAACCGCCCGTAACACAGAAATGCCCCCCACTCCAGAGTCAAAAATACCGATAGGTCGATTATCAAGATCGCTATTCATTGGGATCTTTTGGATACCTCAACAAAGGATTCAAATAGATGTCTCATAGGAGGCTGATCTTTTAGCCATTCTGGGTGCCATTGAACGGCAATGCCAAAGGGATGATCCGGTAATTCGATGCCCTCGACCAACCCGTCAGGTGCAAATGCAGATTGAACAAGACCTGGTGAAAGTTCCTTTGCGCCTTGATGATGGAGACTGTTCACAAGTATTTCCGTTTCACCCAATATTTTGGCAAGGCGAGTTCCTTTTATTACCTCAACCTTATGGGCTAAATATGTGCGGGGGTAATCGGGGTAATAATCATGTTTTAAAGCACCTGGCTTTTGATCTCCTATGTCAGTAAACAAAGAACCGCCCAGCCCGACATTGATCATTTGAAAACCCCTGCAAATTCCCAGGAACGGTTTCTTCATTTCAATGAAAGCAGCCAAAAGGGATAATTCGATAGAATCTCGTTCGGGATCCACATTTGTTATTCGATGGTGCGGTTCCCCATAAAACCGGTCAATTCCGATATCTCCTCCCCCGGTAAAAAGCACTCCATCCAAGTGGGATAATAGTGGCTGGAGCATTTTTCCTGAGAGGCTGGAGGGAATCAGTAAAGGTATGCATCCAGCAGCGATCAAGGAATCAATATAAGCACGCTGAACAGCTGAAATTGGGAAACCTTCATCATTTTTCCCTTGATATGTCGTTACTCCGATTATCGGGAAAATCATGTCCACTCCAAAAATATAAAAGGGCGCAGAAATTATCTGCACCCTTTTATTGTAAGCGATTTTAAGATTATTCGAATTTCTGCTTCAGGTGCGCCTTTTTACCAGTCAAGCCGCGAAGGAAATATAACTGCGCACGCCGCACATGGGTGTGACGATCAACAACAACTCTGTCTATGCGGGGCGATAAAAACAAAAAAGTCCGTTCCACGCCAATACCGTTGGAGGCAGTACGCCGCACTGTAAAGTTGGCATTATTTCCTCCCTTGCGCCTGCGGATAACCGTGCCCTTGAACTCTTGAATACGCTCGCGGTCACCTTCCTTGATGCGAACATGCACGCTCACCTGATCCCCGGCCTTTAATTCAGGGATGTTAGGGTTGGTTGTGGTTTTGAAATTTTGATTTAAATCAATCATCGGAGATCTTCCTTAATCCAAAGTATGGTGCTTAAGTGGTGCGGCGCAAGATTATAACATGCGTACAGAAATGGGACAAGTCCAATATCGAGTATAATTTCCGGGATGGCCCCCGTAGCTCAATGGATAGAGTAATGGACTTCGAATCCAGTGGTTGGGAGTTCAAGTCTCCCCGGGGGCGCTGCCATGCAGGAGACTATTTATAAGGTCTCCTGCTGTTGTTTACTAGGTAACCAGACTGTGAATATTGCGCCATGTCCCCCGACTCCATTTGTCACATTGATTTGCCCGTGATGAATATCCACCACTTGCTTGACAATTGCCAATCCAAGGCCTGTCCCGGGAGCTCCCGACTCGTGCCCGGCCTTGCCTCGATAGAATCTTTCGAACAGGTGAGGTAAATCTTTTTCATCGATCCCTCTGCCAGTGTCCTGCACCTTAAAACACACCCAGCGCTCTGTACCCCGTAACTCTGTGCTGGTCGTGACCAGGATACTTCCACCTTTCAGGGTATAGTTCATGGCGTTCGTAAGGAGATTTGAAACCGCCTGCGTAATGGTGGGTTCATCCATCCACACTGATTTAAGAGTTGTCTGCAGGTCTGTATTTAATGTTAGCCCGCGTTCTTCAGCCAATGAACGTCTATCGTCTATGAGAGTTTGAATTAAGGCGTTCAAATTGCACGGAACAAACTGAGGCTTAATTTGTCCCAGGTCAAAACGGGATAAGTTAAGTAATTCCTCAATTAGGGTTCGTAAACGTTGCAGTTCACGACCGATGACATCGAGCCGCTCACCTGACTTGATATTAGGTTGTGTCCGCAACATCTGGTAATAAAGGACCAGGTTGGTAAGCGGCGTTCTAAGTTCGTGGTTAACATTTATTATGAATTCAGATTTCAGCTGGTCGGCGGCCTGCGCTTTCTGCAAGGCAGATTGCAATTCGGAAGTTCTTTCGGTCACCCGGATTTCGAGGTCAGCTGCATGATCTACTAATTGTTCATTCAGCCGTGTTCGGTGAATGGCATTACCGGCAATCTCCGTCAAGGTTACCAGCAAATGGGCATTTTCAATTGTGAACTCATGAGGTAAATGGGTGGAGGCGAAGAGAACACCTATCGGTTCTTGATCGCTATGAATAGGTAAACAAATAGCACTACATTCTTTTGGAACCAGGCTCCTCATTGCCGGCGAGGTAAGGGCATCTTGTGCGACATCATGGGAAAAGTAAATATCACCTGTGGTAAATACTTTTCCGGGTAAACTCTCATCTCGTTCTAGCTCCAGATTGGCCAATTGAGTACACCAGCCACGACCAATACTCTGAACTAATTTTCCCCGCTCAGAATTTAATAACCAGATAGCGCCTGCTTTCACACCCAATATCTTTAACGTTTCATCCATTAAGAGAGGCAACATTTGCTGTAACGATTGTGCCAGGCGCAGAGATTTTGATACTTTATTTACAGCTTCCAATTCATCAAGTCGAATCGACGTTTCTTCGAAAAGCTTGGCGCGCTCGGCGGCTGAACCCACCTCCCGTCCGATTGCTTCCACCAATGCAATCTCTTCTTCAGTCCAATGATGAATTTGCTTTGATGCTATTGCCAGTCCTCCGATTCGGATTTCCTTTGATTTTAAGGGCACGATGATTGTAGAACATATGCCTGAAGACACGAACAGTTCGGATATTTTTTGTTTATTGTTTCGCCAATCATCCACAACAAGGGCTCTAGTTTGTAGATAGCCGGCCATTATGGCCGTGTTTGAAATGACGGAATTTACGCGCATTGGAATGTTTCTGGTCGCTAATCTTTCCGCTCCGCGCGAAGACCACGATAACCACAAGGAACCCATTTCTAAACCAAGTGCATTCAATGTCTGCTCCAAGGTTGTGTTGATGATTTCATCGGGGTCTGTTCCTGCGTGTGCAGTTACTGTGATTATCGAATTTAAAACCGCTTGGTGAATGGATCTGCGACGAGTTTCTTCAAATAAGCGTGCATTTTGAATCGCAATAGCAGCCTGGTTTGCCAGGGTGATTAACAGGCGTTCGTCTTTATGACTATACGCATTTCTAATTTCGCTTTCCACATTTACGCAACCGATTACTTTACCCCCAACCTTAAGCGGAACACAAAGCACTGAAAGCGCTTTGGAGTTTATAACCTTTCCATAAGATAATTTGGTTATATCTCCAGTTTTAATTGTTTTTCCGCGCTTACAAGACCTCCCGATCACTCCATCGTCGAGGGAAGAAATAAGTCCATTAATTCTGCTCTTTTCGTCTATAAGTTTTTCGCCCGATAATCCCATTGAACAATGAGCTAAAACAATTGGTTTTTGGTTGTCGACAAGCCAAATAGAGCTGTCCCAATTCAGGAGCTCCTCGATTGTGTCTACGATCCGTTGGGCGACTGCATTCAAACTATGGATTTGCGATGCCGCCAGACTGGCCTGGTAAAGCAATTCAAGTTCGGTTAAACTCCTTCGAGTTTCCTCAAATAGTCTCGCATTTTCAATAGCGGCTCCAGCATGCGCGGCCAACATTTCCAACAGGACGCTATCGTCTGCGGTATAGATATTAGGCTGATAACTCTGGACAGAGATCATCCCTGTTACTCGTTCCCCAGCCCGCATCGGGACAGCCAGAACTGACCGAGTCATCCCGTCATTGCTAAATAATAGTGGAACAATTTCCTGGGATGAAATTTCAAAATCCGGGATCAACAGGGGTTTCCCTGAAACGATAACATTGCTGGAAATACCCTGACCAACATGAAAAACATTGCTGGGATGACGCACTCCACGAGCTATCAAATAAACTCCATGAATTTCTTTTTTAGATTCATCCATTAACGTAATCACAAAAACATCTAAAGGCATTAATTGCATAGCTGCTTTATATACAGCGGAATATACTTCTTCAGGATCCTGACTTACCTGTGCTATCTCCTGGCTTGCCCGATGAAGGATTGAGCGCCGTTCTGCAGCATGGATTGCTTCATGGTAGAGATTGGCATTTTCAATCGCAGTAGCAGCTTGAGCGGCAAGGGCGGATAAGATTTGTTGGTCATGCGCAAGAAATGCGTGCGGCAACCTGTTTTCCACGTTTATACAGCCAATGGTTTTGCCGCCGATTTTTAAAGGAGTACAAAGTACTGAAGATGTTGCCTTGTTTTCAGGTAAATAGCCGGTGAGATTTCCCACATCCCCGGTTAATATCGCCTGGCCGGTCGAACAAACCAAATCAACGATTCGATTATTCTTCTTTGAAATGAATCCTGGTGAATCGTTTTGATCGATGCTAGCCCTCTTTTCTGGGAAATCAATATTGCTATGCGCATTCTGCTTCGGAATTTGATTAGATGGGTCTATTAACCAAATTGAGTTATTTTGCCAATTCAATAATTGTGCAAGAGCGTCCACGATTCCCTGGGCAATCGATCTTACATCATTGATTTGATTGGCAGCCAGGCTGGTTTGATACAAGACCTGGATTTCCAGCAGCCTTTGTTGAGTTTCGTCGAACAAACGCGCATTATTAACCGCAACCGCTGCTGTATCAGCAAAAACCCTCAGCAGGTCCACGTCCGACTGGGTATATTTTCTATTTATGGGATTTTTATCACTGTCCATTTCGTAAACAGCAAGAACCCCTATCAGTTTGCTGCTGAAAACCATCGGGACTTCAACTACCGCAGATGGTACTGTGTCAGTAAATTCAGGTGTAAGATCTGCCTGCTTTTGGGTATGATCTACAACCATAGGTTGGAGGGATTGCGCCACTCTACCAGCAAGTCCTTCCCCCAATTTTATGTGCTTTCCGACCACCCCGGGTAATCCCCTTGAAATGACTCCACCCAATTCCTTCTCCTGTTCATCATATAAATAAATGGTGCAACCGGGAGATTTTAATAAATTTGTTACTCGGTCAGCAACAGTATTAAGGAGCGTATTTAATTCCTGTTGTTTGGCCAAGTCCCTGCCTGTTTCATACAACGCGGCTAATTCATCCGCGCGGCGGTGATAGCGCTCTTCACTTTCTTTAATGGCGTCTTCAAACCGTTTCCGGTGGATGGCCATAGCTACTTGAGAGGATACAAACTCAAGGATCCGCTTTTCCCGTTCCCCATAAACACTGGCATCAGAATAATGTTGGACTACCATTACGCCGATTACTGCGGAATCGACAATTAAAGGAACACCCAACCAGATGGGAGACGGAACACCCACGAGTTCAATTTCTTCCAATTTACACAATTCGTCATGTATCGCCAAATCAACCAATTGCGATTTTCCCGTACGCATAACATATTCTGTTAAGCCTCTGCCCATCTTGCCCGGTGGAGGCGGTCCATCCATTTCATCAACATAATATGGAAAACTTAGCAAATCGAGTTCAGCATCATACAGGGCTATATAAAAATTGTCGGCATTCATAACCTCTGCAATGATTGCGTGGACGGCTGAATAAAGGTCGTCCAATCCATTGGAGCGATCCGCCGCCAAGGCAATACGATAAACTGCATCCTGTAATACTTCTCCCCGTTTGTGCTCCGAGATATCAAAGGCTGTACATATTATTGCGGGTATATTATTAAAATCAGTGACAGAAGTTGCGACTTCAACCCAGCGCTCTTCCCCATTTTTGGTGGTAATTTTAAATTCCTTTTGAGAAAAAGGCGGCTCGCCCCGCAATAACTTTTTCCCCCAGCCGAGTAATTGTTCTTTATTGCTTCCAGAGAAAAGGTCGAAGAAAGTTTTCCCCAATAATTCTGACTGTGAATATCCAGTTAAAGATTCAGCAGCGGGGTTAATATAAGCAAATTGTGCATTTTTGAGGACAAATATTGCCGAAGCTGTAACTTCCGCCAAGCCTTGAAATTTATCATCGTGATTTCGATAAATTCTTTTTTTACCCGGGTTGGATGGAATTTTACTGGAAACTTTCGCCATGGGGTCTCTAATACAACTTAATCATCTCCACAGATAAGTATAGCACGAGATGTGGAAGCCCCGGCGCAATTTGAGTAGCGTGCAAACCTATAAATTATATGGGTTGAACCAAGGATAATGTACACCATCCAGCAGACGAAGTCATTTCCGTTTATTAATAAAGCTATCTTATATCCGTCCAAATATTTTTAATGCTGTAAGATTCAAAAAACAGTAATCCAACTGGAAAGCGCTTATAATAAGGACATTCATTATATGAAAATCTATTAGAGTTCAAAGTGAAAGAATAAAAATGCCAGAAGAACAACTCTCTTCATTATCAAGACATAAAATTGCCATCCTGATTGACGGCGATAACGCACAAGCCAACCTTTTGCCACAGACTCTTGTGGAAGCTGGCAAGTACGGATTGGTGACTGTGCGCCGTATTTACGGGGATTGGACTACATCCAGCATGAATTCCTGGAAGGATGTGCTAAATTTCCATGCCGTGCAACCAATCCAGCAATTTCGGTATACGATCGGGAAAAACGCCACCGATAGCGCAATGATCATTGACGCAATGGACCTACTCCACTCTGGCGTAGTGGATGGGTTCTGTCTCGTTTCCAGCGATAGCGATTATACGCGTCTTGCCACTCGAATTCGTGAAAGCGGAGTTTTTGTCATGGGTGTCGGCGAGAAAAAGACTCCCAAACCCTTTGTGAATGCTTGCGATGTTTTTGTTTACACCTCAAACCTGGTGACTGAACATAAACCAACGCGTACAGCACCACCCAGGCAAGTACAACGCCGAAAAAAGGTAGTGACAACTCCCGGGACACCTGCTGTGCCGTCAGTTACCGCCGCCCCAACAGCCGCCCCTGCTTCCACCACCGAATCTGATAACGAAAACGACCCCATGCCAATAATCCGACAGGCTTATGAAATTGCACAACAGGAGGATGGCTGGGCACGCCTCGATCATATGGGGAATGCTTTGTACCAGCTCGATCCCGGCTTTGATCCACGCACCTACGGTCATCGGCAACTTTCCAGGATGATCGCCAGTTATAAGGAATTATTTCAGATGCGCACCCAAGAGATAGATGGCTCAACGTTGTTTTTTGTAAAGATGAAGGAATGACAATAAAAGTTCCTTCTCTTTTATTTAAGGGGCGCTTGGATACCAGGTTTCCCAAATATTAATCCGGGCCACCAATAGGAAAGGCCGAAACATGACAACCAGAACCATTGTCTTTATTCATGGAATGTACATGAATAATGTATGTTGGGAACATTGGCCGGAATACTTTCAGGACAAAGGATATAAGTGTCTTGCCCCTGCCTGGCCCGGGAGAGATCACCCAGTTGATTTACTTCGCAATCGGCATCCAGATTCAAAATTGGGGGAAATTACTTTATGGAACGTGATGGATCTTTACAAAAAAACAGTAATGACGCTTGACGAAAAACCGATTGTCGTTGGGCACTCAATGGGTGGATTAATTGTTCAACTTTTACTTCAAAATAACCTGGCTGCTGCCGGCGTTGCAATAGATTCCGCACCTCCAATGGGGGTATTTTCAACCAAGTGGTCTTTTCTCAAATCAAATTGGCCTCATATTACCCCTTTTATTTCGCAAAGCAAGCCAATAGCAATGTCCTTTTCACGTTTTCAGTACACGTTTGTAAATACCATGCCCCTATCAGACCAAAAAGCAGCTTTTGAAAAATACGTAGTCCCTGAATCTCGGCGAGTTCCGCGCGAAGCGCTTTTCGCTAAAATTAACTTTTCCAAGCCTCGCCCGCCCTTATTATTTATCTCGGGCGGTGCAGACCATATTATCCCTGCTTCCCTTAATAAAGCCAATTTTGCCAAATATAAACAATCGTCTTCAAAAATTGATTATAAAGAATTCCCCGGGAGAGTTCACTTTACTATCGGACAGCAGGGTTGGGAAGATGTTGCGGAATATATATATTCGTGGTTGAAAAATCAAAAACTATAATAGCTTGTAACTTGTTCTCGGAATCCATCAATACATAGCGCTCCATTCGTATTTCAGCCCGGCCGAGTTCATTTGTTGGAACTTTGAATCAAATCAGTATATACGTTCACTATCTGAACAGCAATTTTCCCCCAATCATAGTTATGAGCATACTCCGCTGCATTTCTTCCCATTTGCTTTCGGAGCGATTCCTCTCCAAGCAAAGCGGTCAGTTTTTCGCAAAGTGCTATATGATCTTCAGCGGGTATGGTGTAGCCCGTCACTCCATCTTGCACTAAATAAGCCAGCCCACCTACCTGGGAGGCAATAACCGGAGTCCCGCAAGCCATCGCTTCCAGAGCGACCATGCCGAACGATTCATAGTGCGAGGGCATTACCACCACTTCTGCTGCGGAATAATAATATGGTAGGGTGTCCTGTCCACGCTTACCAAGGAAAACCACCATCTTTCCAACCGTCAATTCATCGCATAAATTTTGTAACCTAACCATCTCCTCGCTCATCTCATCGGTTACTGCTTCGGGATCGCCGCCGATGACCGCCAGGTGTACAGGTTCTTTTAAGTTCTTAAGCGCCAGGCATGCAACAGCCTGAATTAATGTTGCAACTCCTTTAAGCGGCTCTATCCGTCCAACAAACAATATCATGCGGTCATCCGGAGCCAGGCCAATATACTGGCGGGCTTCATCTGCAGGGATAGGATAAAAGTGACTGATATCCACACCGGGTGGAATGACCGTGACCTTTAATGAGTCGGCCTTATATAGCCATTCGAGTTGAGCTTGCTCTGCCGGAGTCGCTGCGATTATCCGATTGGTACGAGCAATTACCCTTCGCTCCCCTTCCAAGCGATAGGATCCTTCCCGTTCCGATTCACTTCGGGCAACGCGGTTCTTCATCTCACCAAGAGTATGAAACATTTGGAGGATCGGAATTTTTCCCCACATGTCCGATAAAGTTCCAGCTGCCAAACCAGACATCCAATAATGACTATGAATAAGGTCATATTTAATCCCCTTCTCTTCCGTAAATTTACATATACCATCTACAAATTGCGGAATATACCCGGCAAGTTCGTCCTTTGGTACTGGTATTTCCGGCCCGGCTGGAACATGCACAACACGATTCCCAAATCCCAAATCATGCAATACATGGGGTACATGCTCATTTTGTGATCGGGTAAAAACATCCACATGAACGCCCAAACGTCCCAATTCTCGAGTTAGATCTCGCACATAAACGTTCATTCCACCCGTGTCTTTTCCACCCAAAGTCGCAAGCGGGCAGGTGTGGTAAGAAAGCATGGCAATATTCACAACTTTAGTATAACATGTACCCGTCACCTTGAAAGTGACGGGTACCTATAGTATAATCCCGCCGCTATAGCTTGCCACCATAGCTCAGTCGGTAGAGCAGACGTTTCGTAAACGCCAGGTCAAGAGTTCAACTCTCTTTGGTGGCTTAATTTCTCATGCTCCTCCTCACAAATTTTCTTTATCAAGGAGGAGTTTTCCTTATTAATCACCAATCAAAAATCTTATCCATCTCTTCGGTGGGGACGTCGAAGACCGCATTGTGGGGAGGGACGGGTTCGCGCGTCATCCACTCGGGCAGGCGGTCGTCAGCCTTTGTGAACCCGGCCCCGCGATTGAACTCCAGCTCAAGTTTTATGGTTTCCCTGCCCAAGACCTGGAGGAAATCCGTGCCGACGCCCCAGCCATAGCGGGCGTTGATGAAATCGCGGATGGTCTCAGGGGGTGCCACAGCAAAGCCAAAGGAAGAGAACATGCAGGCGCCCAGGCTGTCGTACCCGGCCATGGCGATCTGTTTCTTGCGGGAAAGCTCCACCTGCCCCTGCGGGTCGAGATGGTTGATCTTGTCACGGACCGTGGCTCCGCAGGTGTGGTCCGCACCCTGGGGGGTGGTGGCAAAAGTCACCCCGGTGCCCTTGATGGTGCGCGGCTCGTAGGCTGACATGGCCTGGTTCTTCACCACCGGGACACGTTCAATGCCCAGGACCTTCCCGGTCAGACCTGCACCGGAGCCGAGGAGCCTCCCCAGGGGGGTGTTCCTGCGGATCTCGTCGCATAATTCAATTGCCCGGCGGCCGTCACCCCACTGCATGTAACCGGCTTCGGCAGCCACGCCCAGGGCAGCCCCCAATTCAATGGAGCAGACGCCCAGGTCGTTGGCCTGCCAGTTCAGGCGGCCGATCCAGTCGTATTCACGGATGCCCAGGTTGGAACCCATCAGGCCGATGGTTTCATATTCGATGGGCGAGACGATGGTTTTCCCGTCTTCCCCGGCGAAGATGTTCGAACAGCGGATGATGCAGCCGGGCATGCAGGCATGGGTGGTGTTGCCCTCCCCGCCGCGCTTCAGGATCAGGTCGCGCAGGTGCTCCCCGCTGATGTCATCGGCGTACTCGAAGGTGCCCGACGAGAAGTTGCGGGTGGGCAGCCCGCCAAACCCGTCTGTCATGTGGACCATGGCGGGGGTGCCGTAATCGGAATAGGTGTGGGTCTGCGGGTGGTCCATCAGGAACTTGTTGTAGACCTTCTGGGTGGCCCGGAAGGCTTCTCCGTCCACCAGGGGGGGCTTGGAGCCTCCGGCAGCGTCGAAGACGATGGCTTTCAGGCCTTTCGAACCCATCAGCCGCCCCCAGCCCGCCGCGGGCGTTGATCCGCGAAGGAAAGCCGTCCTTGTCGAGGTTGAGGATGCCTGCAGAGAGCAGCTGGCGCTCCCCCGCCGGACCGATGATGGCGATGGCGACCTTTTTGCCGTAGCGTTTCTTCAAGGCCTCGGCTGAATCGTACACCCCCAGCCCGGCCAGGTCATACGCCGGGTCGAAGCGCATCCCTTGCATGCCCAGGTACAGGACCGACCAGCCTGGTGTGGCAGGCCAGTCTTCGATGATCAGGGCTTTGATGCCCATGGCAGCGATTTGCAGGCTGGTGGTACCGCCCGAATTGGATTCTTTGACCCCGCCGGTGAGCGGGGATTTTCCGCCCACGGAGAGGCGGTCTATCGAAGAGAGCATGTGCCCGGTGAGCAGGCCGGGGCAGAAGATGAGCTTGTTCAGGGGACCGAGCGGAAAGCATTCCGGGGGGACTTCATCCACCAGGATGCGTGCGATCAGGCCCCGTCCGCCCAAATGCTCCCAGGAGGCAGGCACAGGTTCCCGTTTGAGGCCGCGGGTCCGCACACTGACTCGCCAAATTGATGATCCATTCGACAACGGATCAACCATGATTACTCCAAAAATGTATCAAACTTTGAGATTCAGCGAGGATAATAATCATTCGGAATTCTTTTTCAATGCATCGGAAAAAATATCCAATGCATCGTTAATTTGTGAGTCATTAACTACCAATGGCGGGATCCAGCGGATGACATTATCGTATGTGCCACAAGATAACAAAAGCAGCCCGTGTTCCTCGCAAGAGTGGATAATAGCCTTCGTAATGGATTTATCTGCCGGCTTTCCTTTTACTGTGAATTCGGTACCGATCATGAGACCCAACCCACGCACGTCGCCAATCAGCGGGAATTCTTCTTGAAGCTTGCGCAACCCGGTGGTTAATTGGACACCACGCCGGGCTGCATTGCCAGGCATATCTTCATCCCGCATTGCACGGATCGTTGCCACACCTGCCGCACAGGCCACTGCGTTTCCACCGTAGGTGCCACCATGGGATCCGGTCTGCCATTTCTTCATAAGATCCAATCGGCTAAATACGCCAGACAGCGGCAACCCTGAAGCAATCCCTTTAGCCACCGTCATAATATCCGGAACGACACCGAAATGTTCCTGCGCAAACCATTTTCCGGTCCGGCCAAATCCGCATTGAACCTCATCAAAAATTAACATGATCCCAGTCCGGTCACATATTTCGCGCAAGCCTTTCATAAATGCTCCAGGCGGCACCACGTAGCCACCCTCTCCCAATTCCGGTTCTATCAGGATGGCTGCAGTCTCTGAAGGAGATGTCTGTGAAAGGAGAAGTTCTTCCAATGCTTCGAGGCAGTACTCACTAGTCCTGGCCTCGTTCATTCCCAGTTTATAGGCATAAGGGTACGGAGCCACAAATACTCCTGCCGGTAGTGGCTGGTATCCTGAGCGATAGATGGTTTTTGATGTAGTAAGTGCCATTGCACCAGAGGTGCGTCCGTGGAAACTACCTGAAAAAACTATGACATTTGGTCTGCCAGTGACAGCTCGGGCAAGTTTGACAGCACCCTCAACGGCTTCGGCACCCGAATTTGCGAAGAAAAATCCATCGATGGCAGGAGGAACTACCCGCCTCAATTCTTCGATCAAGTGCAGCATGGGCTTGTGAACGACAATATTGACCTGGGCGTGGATGAATAACCCAGCCTGCTCCCGGATAGCCGCCACCACCTTTGGGTGGCAATGGCCTGTATTCGTTACCCCAATCCCACATGTGAAATCAAGATATTTCCTGCCATCTTCTGCATAAATATAGCATCCCTCGGCATGATCAGCCTGGATGGGAAAGTTATGCGACCAGACGGGAGACATATGAGAATAATTATCTTCAAAAAGTTCTGACATTGTATTCACCTTTTTCGCTAAAATTAGGGGGAGGGATATTTCCTGCCCCTATTTGTTCTAAACTGGAAGATATTCTGCCGCCCATTCGACCTTGGACTTTATTAATGCATCCAAAGTGGGCACTCCATCTGAGGACCATCCCTGCATGTCGTAATACATTTTTAAGGCATCTTCAAACTCTTGCTTACCGACCGCTATCCCAGCCGTTGGGCCGGATCCACCAAGTGGCTTGAAGAATTTCTTCGGAAGTATATCATCCTTGCTTGTAAAGCCTTCCCTGGCATTGAAGGTGCGCATCAGGTTGATACGGCGAATTCCAACTTGGATAAGTTCGTCTATGGTCACATCCCACCCGGTAACTGCCTTGACCATCTGGACAGTCTCGATGGGTCCAAAAAGGCACCATGCCGGACCGTAGACAAACTGGCAAAGATCGAGCGAGTCCATCATACTGTAAAATGCCTGGCCAAGATAAGCAAATTTCACTTTTCCCTCGCCAAGGGACATTGGCTCCTGCACTTCTGTCAGCCCCATGGTTGCGAGACGACCCAAATACAACTCAGTGGCCATGCCCTTCTCGTACATCCAGTCATGCTCACTCGATTGATGGTCCGCTCCGAAGGGATTAACTGCATATATCAGAGCAAGGGACCGCTTTGCTTGAGGCATGTGTGCAGGAGACTCCTCATTTTTACATGTGATCAGGCATTCATCGGCTCCATTCCCCCACTCCAGGGCGGCACGCGCAGAACCTTCAGCTAGAATCACACCAAGCTTGCCAGATTTTGTCACGATCTGGTTAAGGGCTTCGAGCATGGCATCCGCATTTCCAAAGCGCAGGTCAATTCCCCCGGTATCCTCTTTTGTGATGATCCCTTTTTCAAAACATTCCATCGCAAAAGCAATTGTGGCGCCACAAGAAATTGTATCAACTCCGTGCATGTCACAAATTTGGTGGGCCATTGAAATAGCCCCAAGGTCATTAATACCGCAATAAGAACCAAAAGTTCCAATTGTTTCGTATTCAGTACCTCCGTAAATTGGGTCGACCAAGTACTTCCCTTCAGTTATCTCGACAACACGTTTGCATCGAACTGTGCAGGCATAACACGTATCACGTTTTTTTAAAATTGTTGCAGCCATCTTTTCACCGCTGATGGATTCTGCTCCTTCGAATTGTCCTTCATTATAATTATGGGTCGGCAGCGTTCCAAACGTATTTTGAGGTAAAACTATGCTAGCAGTACCCAGCCGTCCAACACTTTCCACATCAGGATTTGTCGGGATCCATTGGGCACCGGTTTTGTTCAAGGCAGCAAGGGCTTTAGGGTCTGCAATTAATGGCTTTCCATGACCTCTAACGACAATCGCCTTCAACTTCTTGCTCGCCATTACCATGCCCATGCCCGTCCGACCATTAAGCCGGTTGGCCATATTGACAATCCCGGAGAAACGAACGCCTTTCTCGGCGGCAGGTCCTATCTGCATCACTTGAGCTTTTTCATCACCGACTTCCTGCTTAAGCAAAGAATCCACCTCGCCAGTGATTTTACCTGTCAGGTGAGTTGCATCATGGAGGTCAGCTTTCCCATCCAGGATCGTCAGATAAACCCACTTCTTTGACTGGCCGCGAAATATAACCCCATCATATCCAGCAAATTTAAATTCAGCCGGAAAGAAACCCCCTGCTTGCGAGTCGCCAACAGCACCACTCATGGGAGACTTCGCGTTTACATTAATGCGACTCTGCCCGGCAATTGTCGCGCCAGTCACAACGCTTGGGAAAACAGCGAGGAGATTCTCCGGTCCCAGGGGATCCGCATTTTTTGGCACCTCCCGCAAGAGGTAATATGTACCCATGGCTCCGCCCCCCATGTATGTCCTGTAAAAGGATTCGGGCTGAGCCTCGACCTCCATTTTGCCAGTGGTCAGATCAACCCTCAGTATTTTCCCATGATAACCGAATGGCATTTGAGCCTCCTTGTCCGATGGCTAACAGGGCGAAGAATGATTTAATAACAGAGCATTTTTATGCATGACCTATGCAAGATCTCTGCGCTACGAAGAATTTTTTTTTGATCACATTTCCTTTATCCTGTATGGGAATCCGTAGTCAGCCATTTTATTCATAAATGGGAGTGGGTCAAAAGCTTCCGGCCCAAGGACTCCTTTCCCTATCCATTGACCATGTTCCAATAAATCCCATCCGACGACTGCGTTAAATGCCGTTTGCGCCACAACCGCTTGGCACCCCCATTTTTTCATGCATTCCTCATTATCGGCTACTTGATACAGGTACACTTGACGCGGTTTTCCTTTTTTTATGCCCTTTACCCAGGTCCCTGCACTAGTTTTTCCATGCATCCTGTCACCCAGGTGCGCTGGATCAGGCAAGCATGCAGCTACCACGTCGCGGGGAGCAACTTGAACGCTTTTGACCTTGATGGGTTCCTTATTATCAAGCCCGAGCATATGCAAGGTCTTAAGGACGCTAATGAATTGATCACCCAATCCGTATTTGAAAGTAACTCGCTTCGTCTTGATCCAGCGCGGGATTAGCAACACCTCTTCGTGCTCGACATTAACCACCTCGACTTTCCCAATTCCTTCAGGAAACTCGAAAACTTCTGGTTCTGAGAATGGGGGAGTGGTAAACCAACCATTATTTTTTTCCCAGATCACCGGAGGATTCAAACATTCCTCAATAGTGGTCCATATCGAGAAGTTCGGAGCGAAATCATATCCCTTGACTTCAATATTGGCTCCATCCCGGATGCCAATCTCCTCAATTTCATCGAAAAGATGGTCCTGAGCATAACGGGCAAAGACATCTGCCATTCCAGGCTCCACTCCAAGCCCTACCAAACAAAGGATACCTTTCTCCTCCCAGAGTTTGGAGCGTTCGAATTGATAGTCCCCAAGCTTGACTCCGCATTTATTGAATGGGTCATCTTTGTGAGGCGTGGATAGAGTCATGGCCATATCCATGTAAGTGCATCCAACCTGATAAGCAGCTTCAAAAATTGGGATATTGAAGCTTGGGTCACAGGCGTTCATCACCAGATCCACTTTGTATTTCTTTGCCAGATTTTCAATCTGCTCCTGTTTGCTTGCGTCTACGAATTCCACAGGAAAACGATTCGTGTCTCCCAGTTTTGCCTGTACTTCCCTGGCTCTCTCAAGATTATAGTCTGCCAGGACAATCTGTTTCACCCATTGCCGAGGAGCAGCAATGTGAGCAATAGCCTCCCCAACCCCTCCGACACCAACCAGCAGCACTTTCATGAAATCTCTCCTTAATTTATTTAATCTCTTTTCATGTATACAAAACTATTATCCCTTAGTTCATTATCGCTCAAAGGGAATTCGCATGCGCGCCATCGACAATTGTTTTTCCTCGGATTTATCCGGCCTGGCTTCAGTCCTTGGTTAACGCCAGGCCGGTTTCCGAAGATTGATCCAAAGCGGTTAATGCGCTTTAAAATCAGTCCATAAGCTATCGTATAGTGTGGTCGCATTCCCAACATCGATGATTGGCTTGGCATTTGCCAGGAAAGCAGCTGAAGGGTTGGTTCCTGAAAAAGCCATATACGATGCATAGAATGTCGGGTCGGAGGATTGCATATAGCTAATCGCAGCGGTGTTCGGATTAGAGTAAGGGAATTCTTCTGATATCAGGATGCTCTGTTCTGGATCCAGAATAAAATTAAGGAACTTCAGAGCAGCATCCATATGGGGAGCACCCTTCGGGACAGCAAGCGTATCAATCCAGATCCCACAGCCCTCAGTTGGACAAATATAAACCACGTTCGGATCTGAGGCAAAAGCCAGGGATGCATTCCCATTGTAAACAAGTCCCGCCCAAGCTTCCCCGCTGATGATAGAGGTTTCGGGAGAATCGCTGTCGAACTTGAGGATGTTCGGTTTCAAGTCAATGAGTTTTTGCTCAGCCTGCTGCAGATGGGTGGGATCAGTCGAGTTTCGATCATAACCCAACACCTGTAGCGCCATACCCATGACCTCGCGCTCATCGTCAAGCAAGACCAAGCGACCTTGAAACCTTGGGTCCCATAAGTCAGCGTAGCTCTTTGGTTCGAAGGGCACTGTTGTTTTATCATAGATCAGAGCGGTCGTACCCCATTGGTACGCAACCGTGTATTGATTGTTCGGGTCATAATCCCGGCTTGTGAAGAGCTTGTCGAGATTGCTGAAGTTAGGGATTTGACTAAAATCCAAGGTTTCGAGCATGCCCTGCTTAATCATGATCGCGTCGGTATAGTCGCTTGGAATGACAACATCATACCCCGAGGCTCCTGCCTGTAGTTTAGCCAACATCTCTTCGTTTGAGGAATAGGTATCGTAATTTACCTTGATCCCAAATTTAGCAGTGAAATTATCCAGTAGTTGCTGGGGGATGTAATCAGACCAGCCATACAGGTTTAACACCTTAGAAGTTGTGGGCGATGACCCACAAGCTGGCAAAATCATTGCCAATATGACCAACACGATGAGCGTACGATAGAGTTTCATTTTCTTCTCCTTTTCTAGTTTGGCTTCATGCCTTCCGTCTCTGGGCAATCTGGCCAATGGCCAAAATAACGAAAACGATTAACACCCACAGAGCTGACAACGCATTAATCTCGGGGGTGACTACGAACCGAACCATTGAATACACTCTGAGTGGGAGGGTGGTGGAGCCGGGCCCTGCAGTGAAATACGTAATTACATAATCATCCAAAGACAGGGTCAACGCCAGCATCGCTCCTGACAAAACCCCCGGCATAATCGTCGGGAGAGTCACCCGCCAGAAGGTAGTCAGCTCATTGGCTCCCAAGTCCATGGCAGCCTCGTCGATGGCGTTATCGTAGCCATGCAGCCGCGCCCGTACGACCAGAGCCACAAAGGGTATGTCGAACGCAATATGAGACAGAGTGATTGTTACCAGTCCCAGTGTGAAGTGGATAAGAACAAAAAATACCAACAACGAGATTCCCATGACAACTTCCGGAATGACGATCGGAATGTACATCAAAGTCTCGGAGGTACTGTAGAGGGGAAAGTGGTAACGTTGCATAGCTAAAGCTGCTATCGTCCCAATAACGGTGGAAACCAGCGTCGCGATCACTGCGATCATCAAGGTATTCCTGGTTGCCAGCAATATTTGCTGGTCCTGAAACAGGACTTTGTACCATGCCAAAGTAAACCCTTCCCAATGGATGTTCAATTTTTGGGAATTAAACGAGAAAATGATCAGCACCAAGATTGGGACGTAAATAAAAAGATAAGCAAAGAAAGTATAGATGCGTAACCAAAGAGCTGGCTTTTTTTCGCTCATACAAGCAGCTCCTCACCAAAACCAGCTTTTCGCGTGTAGTACAGAGTGAAGACCATGGTCAAGAGCATCAACACCATAGAGGCAGCGGCACCAAATGGCCAGTCGCGGGCTGTCAGAAACTGATTTTGAATGACATTGCCGATCAGGATCGTCTTTGCTCCTCCAAGTAGATTCGAAACAACGAACATGCCCATCGCCGGAATAAAGGTCAATATCGTCCCTGCGATCATTCCGGGGACACTTAATGGCAGGGTAACGCGCAGGAATGCTCTCCAGGGTGGTGCGCCCAGGTCGGCTGCAGCTTCCAGCAAAGAATTCTCGACCTTTTCCAGGGATGTGTACAGCGGCAGCACCATGAAAGGCAGAAATTCATAAACCATGCCGATCATCACGGCTGTCGGCGTATAAAGGAGATTTAACGGCGCGTTGGTAAAGTGCAATCCCATCAGGATCGAATCCAAGAGCCCATTCGAGCGCAGGATCATCATCCAGGCATAGATCCGGATGATAAAGTTGGTCCAGAAAGGGAGCAGGATAAGAAAGAGCAGAAGGGAGCGGGTACGAGCTGAGGCACGAGCAAGGTAATAGGCAACAGGATAACCTATTAACAGGCATAGAACTGTTGTCCCCACTCCGACACTTATCGAGAATAGCATGATCTTCCCGTAAACTGTGTCGAACAGGCGGGCATAGTTCCCGGGATTGAATTTATATACGAGCTGACCGTATTCACCACGAGAAAGGAAGCTTAATCCGACCACTAATAATAACGGGAGGACGATGAACAGAAACAAATAGAGGTCCGCCGGAGCAATCAGGAGCAAGCCCTGCACAACCCGATTCTCACGCAGCGTACGACCCAACGATTTTCTTTCAGGTTGCCCAAGCTTCTGTGCGCGCTTCATGTCACATCCTCTGGAAGTACCAAAGTATTCTCAATGGGGATATACACCCTGACCGGATCCCCAGCGGAATAGTAAGCATTTGGGTCCAGGGTGGAGATCGAGTTCTGCTCCCAGGCACGCATGCGCAAGCTGGAACCTAAATCAAGAACCACGCGCGTATCCGAACCAATGTACGCAGTGGTCACGACCTTGCCATTCAGTTGATTCTCCGTGCCAAGCAGATCCTTTACGACCTTGCCATCATCGTCCGCCAGCTTAACTTTTTCTGGACGGATGGATACTGCGACTGCTTTCCCGACCGATAGCTCACCCTGCGGAATCCCGGTGATTTCTTTATTTAAAGTATTGAGCAGGACTGTGACCCGGTCCTTCGAAAGTTTCTTTATAACCCCAGCCAGGAAGTTGGTCTCACCGATAAAGTCGGCTACGAAACGGCAATTCGGACGTTCATAAATCTCAACTGCCCCACCAATTTGCAAAGCTTTTCCCTTACTCATCACTGCGATCCGATTGGACATGGTAAGAGCTTCTTCCTGATCGTGGGTTACATAGATAAACGTAATGCCCACCTGTTCCTGAAGCGCTTTGAGCTCCAGTTGCATTTCCTTGCGTAACTTCAGGTCGAGAGCGCCAAGGGGTTCATCGAGCAGGAGTACCTCGGGCCGTTTGACCAGAGCGCGTGCCAACGCAATCCTCTGCTGTTGGCCACCAGAAAGCTGTTTGGGCTTGCGGCGTCCCATATTACCCAACTTGACCATTTCGAGCGCTTCATTTACACGCCGGGTAATCTCAACTTTAGGTACTTTTTCCATCTCCAGGCCGAAAGCGATATTTTGAAAAACAGTCATGTGTTGAAAAAGAGCATAGCTCTGGAAAACGGTATTGACTGGCCGTTGATAAGGCGGAGTGTGACCCATCTCGTTCCCATTAATTATGACCTCTCCGCTGGTAGGCCATTCGAACCCGGCCATCATTCGAAGCGAGGTTGTTTTCCCACAGCCAGAAGGCCCCAAAAAGGAGAAGAATTCACCGTGCTTGATTTCCAAAGAAACATGGTCGACAGCAGTCACAGTGCTGCCTTCCGGTGTTGGGAAGATCTTGGTGACATCGTGGAATTCAACAGCAAAATTGCTTTTCATAAATTATCGATTGGTCCTCGCCCGTAATTCCCGGCCAAGCCAGTCGGATCTCCTTTCATGTCTTCAATATCGGGTCGCTAATGAGCGCCGCCACTGGCGCTGGTTGGCATATGCTTGCTGACATAATTCAACGTATCCTCCAGGCGGTCCAGAACAGCGTCGATCTGTTCGTAGGCAATAACGAGCGGCGGTTCTATCCTTAACGTTTGCGCGCTGATTAACGTCCCTGCCACAAGCACGCCGCGCTTAAACAACTCGGCGGCAACCATGTAACCAATTTCAGGTGTCTGGAAGTGGTTCCCAATAAGCAGTCCCTTCCCGGTCACCTCTCGATAAACCTGAGGAAACTTCACCGCAAGCGCCTTAAGCTTTGGAATGAGGTAATCTCCCTTTGCGGCTGCCACTTCCCAAAGCTTATCCCGAAGGGTGACATGGATAGCCGCGATGGCTGCAGAACAAGCCAACGCCCCTCCACCTGTGGTAGTGGTATGGATGAAGGGATTCGGGTACATCATGCACTGCCAGATCTCTTCAGTTGAGCAAAATGCACTTATTGGCATCACCCCGCCACCCAATGATTTTGCCACCGATAGAATGTCTGGCACAACATTCCAATGATCAACTCCCCAGAGTTTACCGGTCCGCCCCAAGCCGGTCTGTACCTCATCTGCAAGCAATAAAGTCCCGTATTGCTTCGTCGCTTCCCGAATTCGCGGCCAGAAATCATTCGGTGGGACTATAGCACCAGCTTCCCCCTGAATTGGCTCCATTAAAACACCGGCTATGCCTATACCGACTTTCTTACAGATATCCAATTGACGTTCAACCGCTTCCGCGTCCCCAAACGGGACATGGAATACTGGCCCGCCATAAAGAATACCAACAGGTTCCCTGTAGTCAGCTTTTCCCATCATGCTTAGCGAACCCATTGTTTTACCGTGAAAGGCTTTGACAGCCACGATAAAACCCGGTTTTCGAGTAAACATTTTTGCTAATTTAATGGCCCCTTCGATTGACTCAGTCCCACTGGCACAGAAAAAGCTGTACTTAATATCTCCAGGAGTAATCAATGCCATAAGACGCGCCAATACTCCACGTAGAGGATCAATCAACTCCTGGCTCGGCATCGGGGTGCGGAAGAGCAATTGATCCCTAACTGCCGCCACGATGTCGGGATGCCCCCAGCCATGGTCCATCATCCCATAACCACCGAGGCAGTCAATATACTCTCTGCCAAGGACGTCATGAAAGATTGCACCCGAGCCGGTCCATTCGGTCGCTGCCCAATCACCGGCTTCGGTGACGGACTTGCGATATTCCAGCCACCCCTTGTTGAAATGATCTGCAAAATTCCGCTTGGATTCTTCAATGATCGTCTTTCCTTCCGCTTCAGAGATGTCTTTTTTATGGATAATTCCCAACCAACGGTCAGAATAAGCTAGAGCTTCATTAAATTCCTGTGACATCGAAACCTCCTTGGTTCTAATCCCAATCGGAACTTTCCTGGTACCATGGTCGGCTTGTCCCAGCCTTGGCCCGGTTTTTCCATTTGCCTCCCTTGGGCGTATCCTCAATGTATTTGAGGAAATAATCCGTCTTTTCGGTAATGATCGCGCGATGATCATCCGTGAGCGATTTCACACCAGCCATGGCTTCTTTTATCTTCTTTAAATTGGTCGTCGCTGTGTAGTAAAAACCCCAATCGTCGCTAAACAATTTAGAAATGTATTTGGCGTTGATGGCATCTTTATCTGTTTCGGCGATTGGAGCAGCCAAGAGGAGGAGCATGGCGTCCTTGAGATCTTTATCATTAATCTGGACAATCTGTAGTTTTTGCAGCATCAGGTCAGCCAAAGAGACGCAGTACGGATGGAGTTCCAATCGATTCCGATAATCGATTGGGTGGTTGTAATTCAATTTATCGAAGAACACATCAATCATCGGTATACGTCCCCCGAAGTAGATGTGCCGAGTGTTTCCGCTGAGCATAGCAGCACGCTTTTCCAGTTCGTAGCCCTGCTTTTCAAAAAACGGTACAATCTTGCCCCGACATTTGCCATAACAGGCATAATCTATGTCTGTAAAAACCCGCTCACCCAAGCGCTCCATCTTACGGTACAAATCCACGTAATCAGGAAAATGGAAATGCAACGCAATCGGGCCCATGACACGCAGAATAATCCCTTGCTTCTGCGCTTCTTCGGTCAGGTGGCGAGCCTCTTCCAGATATTCTTCTGGCTTGGGGTATTCGTCAAGCGGGATGTCTTTAGGAAGCCTGAAAGTTTTGTGTGGCAACATTGGATTGCTCCTATCCGGATGTAAAAACGTAGTCTTTCACTTTGTTTTTCTCAAGCACAATAATCGCACCTTTTAATATTCCTTCGGAGTACTCACTTCCGGGATTGATAATCGTGGTTTTATGGATTTTCTGAACTCCGCGCGATTCGTGAATGTGACCGTGAAGTCCCAATAAGGGCTGATATTTTTGAATCATTTTAGCCACAGCCATACTCCCGACATGAATTTTATTATCAGCCGCCTGAACCAGGTTTTCATCCAGTTTGGGAGCCAGGTCCAGAGCAAAACCATAGGGTGGCGCGTGAAAATTGAAGATTGCAGTTGATTTGTCGTTTACTTTGGCGATCAACTCTTCCAGCATCGGCTCCAATTCCTCATCCGGTTTCTCCCGGGGGGTATTCCAAGGTGTGGGGTTTGCCCAGGAAAAAGTGACCATCTCGTGTTCACCGACTTCCACATTCCTGTTATTGCAATTCACTATAACCGCCGAATCCTCAATGACATCGTCGACCTCAAAATGGTCGTCGTTGCCTGCAGCCATATAGACTTTGAAAGACGTACCCGCCAGGCGTTCATCAGCAAGAGCAACCCACTCTTTTAGTCGCTTTATCATTAATTGCTTGAATAAAACATCCACTTTCTTAGGATCTGCCTTAAAAGATTGGAACTCATCAGGTGTTTGATGGACCCAGTAATATCCCATCATCTCGATCGTCTTTTTCAATTTATCCAACTCATCCTGATTCGCACATTCGGTGTGAGTACCCATCAGCGTGGTTTCCCAACCTCCCCCGGCCTTTTCCACGAGGGGAACCAGAACCTTGCCGGTCAAGTCGCCCAGCAGGATGCCCACGTCCACGTTGTATACTTTCAAGGCATTCAAGTATTTCCTGAAACATGTATTAGAACCATGGATGTCCGTCACGAAGAAGATTTTCGTCGTTTTACCCATCACCGACTCCTTGGAAATAAATAAATAATTGCTTTTGAGGGGCGAAAGGATTAAGCCTCCGCCCCTCATTTCCAACATTTCTTTAATCAGGCGGTAATTCACCAAAAGTCATGCTTACATCGACTCCCATTCGTTTATTGCGTCCTTTCCAGTAGAAGTACCAGCCCACTCCAATTGCCCAAATCAACACATAAAAGAGCAAGGAACCGATCGCCAACCCCTCCAGATCTGGCATAACAATGAAGAAGTAGAAGAGGATGGCCAAATAGATCAGGTTCACAACGCCGCCAATGGTCACCACGGGAATCCCGAGGATGTTCCATTTCTTGTAAGGGGAAGAATCCCAAATGTTCTTGGCTTTTTTGGAGAATGGGAAGATAGCTGCTGCAACAGCAGTTACTCCGAACACCGAGACAATCTCCAGACCGGTGACAGAAAGCCCGCTCATCTGGTTCTGGAAGATCGTATACAGCAGGATGCCAATTTCTCCGAGAACAAAGCACAAAATATGGTTCTTCACGGGTGAAGCCCATCGATAGTCAATATCCGCAAACCACTTGGGACCCATGCGGTCCATGCCCCAGGCAAACAGGATGCGGGGGAACGCCAGATAGGAGAGAGCCACCCACCACAAGTTGAAGACGATGAACGACATCGCCATCATAAATACAATAAACCAGTTTTGGTTGATGATCGCTGCCAATCCGACGAAATTGGGCGCCCAGGGGAGCGTGTAACCCGCCAGGGCTGTCCCACTGTTATCCACCCAGGCTGTAGCCGAGAGGAATTCAAATCCAACTGTGCGATACAAGACTATTGCCAGCCACAACATGAATGCTGCGGGGATCAGAATGGCGGACAGATTCGCCAGGATGATGGTCTTATCCGGACGCTTGACCTCGCCTGCAATGAATGTGATGCAATATGAATACGCGAATAGCCAGGAACCAGCCACCATAACCCCCAGGGTATCGTACCAGTTCCACGTCTTGGGTAATACATCACCCGCACCCTCAATGGCTGTTCTTGCTGAAGCCAGGAAACCATTGTAATCAAGGGAACCATATTGCGTAGCAATGGTGTTCCAAGCCTGGATAAATGCATCATGGGAGGTGAAGGTAAACACCAAAAGAATAACGGCGCAACCAGCAATACCTAATACCATGATGACTTTTTGGACTCTAGCGAAAATCTTTATGCCAAAAACCACAAACAAGAAGGCAATAAAATTGACCAGAGTGGCAATTACAAAAAACCACATGTAAAAGGGTCCAAATGGGGTATTGATCGTGCTGGTAAGCGTTTCGGATATATCCGGTCTCCCAAGGAATTGGAATAACATGGTCAGACCAGGATCCACCGTCCATGGAGCCAGAATATAGATCCACATGATCCACACGAAGGCATTCCCAAATGATTCGGCAATGCCGATCAGGGGGTGGATGATTCGCGAGTTATAAATATACTCGCCGCCGGAGCGCGGCATGGACCCGCCTAAAATACCCCACACCAGTGAAAACCCGATCCCGCACAGCAAAGCTGAAAGTAGTGTGGCGATGATCAAGTTGCCACCAGTATAGACCCCCAACCCCAGGCTGATCATCACCCACATGCTGGGGGTCAGTCCCTGGTTCATAAAACCGACGCCAAAAGCGTCAATAAAAGACAAGCCTCTTACAAGGCCGCTAGCCTTCCGAGCAAACGCCATTTGTTCAGGCATAGCAATTTCCTCCTCTCGAAAGATGTTGATAGGTTGGACAGATTACAAAATCAAAAGGTCATCACTCCTGATAATGGATTTTTTTTTCTGTGTCCTCCTTCCCTTGGTTAAAATTTCCGTGTCCAATCTTTGGGCCAACGTTCAATAATTACCTTGGTCTGAGTAAAAAATTCGATGGCATGTTTCCCCTGGCCATGGAGGTCGCCAAAGAAACTATCCTTCCAACCACTGAACGGGAAGAACGCAACGGGGGCAGCGACTCCAATATTGATACCAATGTTGCCGGCATCTGCTTCGTTGCGGAATTTGCGTGCGGCTGAGCCATCATGGGTGAATATCGAACCCATGTTGCCATACTTGCCGTCGTTGAGGATTTTAATAGCTTCTTCCACGGTCTTGCAATGCATAATTCCCAGCACGGGACCAAACACTTCGGTGGTCGCGATGACGCCGCCAACTGGAGTATCGGTCAGGATTGTCGGTTTGATAAAATTTCCCTTCTCGAACCCGGGGATGACTGCATTACGGCCATCCACCAGCATTTCGGCACCCTCGTTGAGGCCTTGCTGGATCAAACCTTCGATCCTATTTTTGTCATCCGGCGTTATGACTGGTCCCATCTGCACATCAGGCTTGAGGCCGTAACCAGTCACCCTCTTCATTGCCGCCTCTGCAAATTTAGGGATGAAAATCTTATCTGCTTCGCCAATCATGATTGCAGTGGAGGCTGCCAGACAGCGCTGACCTGAACAACCGAAGGCGCTGTCCATCATAATATTTGTAGTGGTGTCCACGTCAGCATCCGGAAGGATGAGTACTGGGTTTTTTGCCCCGCCAGCTGCCGAGACGCGTTTGCCATGCGCAGTGCCGCGACTGTAAACATGTTTTGCTGTGTCAGTTGAGCCAACAAAACTTATTGTTCTAATCAGCGGATTATCAAGCATGGCATTAACTATTTCTGAGCCTCCGTGCACCATGTTGACAACCCCTGCAGGAAACCCCACTTCTTCCAACAAACGAAACAGTTTGACCATCGTGATCGGGACACGACTGGAGGGCTTGATGACTACCGTGTTGCCAGTTGCGAGGGCATATGGAATAAACCAAAACGCTATCATTGCTGGGAAGTTGAATGGGGAGATGATTCCTGACACACCTAACGGCTGCCGTATCATCATTTCATCAATCCCAGGAGCTATATCTTCAACCACGTCGCCCATCATCAACGTGGGAGTTCCACAGGCCACTTCAACATTTTCAATCGCCCGGCGCATTTCCCCACGAGATTCGTCCAGGATCTTTCCATGTTCTTCGGTTATACATCGTGCCAGATCTTCAAAATTAGTTTCCAGGAGGCTCTTGAGCTTAAAGAGAAATTGTATGCGCTGGATTACGGGCACCTTCCGCCAATCTTGAAAAGCCTTATGAGCCATTTGAACTGCTTCATCAAGTTCATTTACTGAGGATACCGGAACTTTTGCCAGAACCTCTGCCGTAGCTGGGTTTGGAACATCACGAAATTTACCACTTGAAGATTCCACCCATTTCCCATTTATATAATTTTTTAAAATATCCTCTTCACCCATATTCATCTCCTCAAATAACTGTGTTTTTTCATTTGACAGAATGATCAGTGATTTCCAACGCCCTCTCTATTATCATCAATCCCTCATCAACTTGGTCCGTGGTGATAGACAAAGGAGGAACAACGAATACGATGCTCCCCATATTATTTGCCATGATGAAAGTAAACAGTCCATTCTGCCTGAGCACTTTCCCTACTTCAGCCATAACAAGGGGGGCAAAGCTTTCCTTTGACTCACGGTTTACAACCAACTCGATTGCCGAGAACAAGCCGATATAGCGCACATCACCAACTGATGGATGACGTTCTTTTATCCCTTCGAGCGCCTGACCAAGATGCTTGCCAACAGTAACAGCGTTTTCGATTAAATGATCTTCTTCGTAGACCGCAATGGTCGCCACCGCTGCTGCGCATGCCAATGCGTGCCCGTTATAAGTGAGTCCAGCATACAGGTATTTATCATCGAAGAATTTTGCTATGGGTTCCGAGACAACTACAGCACCGAGTGGCAAATACCCACTGGTGATTCCCTTGGCAGTCGTAATAATATCGGGGGTAACGCCCCAATTGTCCACTGCAAACCATTTGCCTGTCCGGCCCCAACCGCTCATGACTTCATCAGAAATCAGTAAAATGCCATACTTGGTGCAAATTTCGCGCACGCGTAGCCAGTAATCGTCCGGTGGGATGATCAAACCATTCGACCCAACCACTCCTTCCATGATCACAGCTGCAATTTTATCTGGTCCTTCATAACGGATAACTTCTTCAAGATGGGAGATGCATTCCCGCTTGCATGATTCTATTTTTTGACCAAATGGGCACCTGTAACAGAACGGATCGAGAAAATGGACAGCTCCCGGCATAGCCGGTTCTACTGCCAAACGACGATAGTCTCCGGTTAATGCGATCGAGCCATGGGTTGCTCCGTGATAAGAACGATAGCGTGCAAGGATTTTATGCCTGCCTGTGTAAAATCGCGCAATTTTAATTGCATTTTCGTTAGCTTCCGCACCACCCAGTGTGAAAAAGGTTTTTTTAAGGTTCCCAGGAGTAACCTCCGCTATTTTTTTACCCAAAAGACCGCGCGGCTCGGTCGCATTTCCAGGGTGGACAAAGCATATTTTTGCTGCCTGGTCCTGTATGGCCTTTACCACCTTCGGGTGCTGGTGCCCGATATTCGTATTCATCAACTGGGACGAAAAGTCGATGTACCTTTTACCATCCATATCCCAGAAATAAATCCCCTCGGCTTTTTCCACCGGGATGGGATTGACCTGACCCTGGACCGACCATGAAAAAAAGGTGAATTCCCTATTCATTTGCACAATTTCTTGCGAAGTATATTTTGACAATGCGCCCTCCGTGATAAGCTCTTACTTGGCTCTTTTGTCCAATTTTTTTGGTTTAACGCGATACTATTTTGATAGAATCGCGCACGACCTCTAAGGTGGTTTCTATATCGGCGTCGCTATGGGAGTAGCATAAGAACCATGGTTCACGCGGATCATGGTCGGGCATGACCCCGCGCGCAATCATCGCTTCAATCAGAGCCAGGTAATATTCTTTTTCGCTCTCATTCCAGGTGCGCTGATCAGTGATCTTTTCCACTCCAATCGCAAATGAAAACATGGCTGGATAGCCATTAACGCAAACCGGAATCCCTGCTTCAGAAAAAATGATTCTGATACCATCCATTAATCGCTTTCCACGCATCTCAATTGCTTTTAATACCGGTTCGCGCTGCAGGATTGTCAATGTTGCCCAGGCAGCCGCTACACCAGGTTTGTTATTCGTAAATGTTCCTCCCTGGGCAACCCCCTGACCAATGATCGACATAATTTCTTTTTTGCCCGCGAAAGCAGCTAATGGGTAACCATTGGCAAAGGCTTTGGCATAAGTCGCCAAATCCGGCCGGATATGGTAATACTCTTGGGCACCTCCATTGGCGATCCGAAACCCAGTTTTAACCTCGTCAAGGATCATGACAATCCCATACTTGTCACACTGTGCGCGGACGAATTGCAGGAAGTCATTTTGCGGCAAAATGGCTCCGCAATTTCCCATGCAAGGTTCAATGATGATGGCTGCTAACTGCTCCCCAGTGGATTTTAATAATTTCTCCAAAACATCGGGGTTGTTAAACGGCAAAGTGACAACAAGCTCACTCAATGGCCGCGGTATACCAGAACTAGCCGGAATTGAAATCGGGTTACCAGAGTTGCCGTACGCCTCGGTGGGGGCATACGTGGACCACAATGTGTAATCATGGAACCCATGGTACATCCCCTCAAATTTAGCAATGCGTTCGCGCCCCGTAAAAGCACGCGCGACGCGTATGGCGTGCATGGTAGCTTCTGTGCCGGAGCATGCAAAGCGGACCATATCCATTCCAGGGCACATTTCGACAAATTTTTCAGCAGTCTCTATTTCAAGTTCGTAGGTCATTGCAGACATTGTGCCCAGGTCAATTTCCTGCTTGACTTTTTCGTTGACCTCTTCATAGGCATGACCTAGGATAATTGGACCGAAAGCCATGCGATAGTCGATATATTTATTCCCATCGACATCCCACAGATAGGCTCCTTTAGCTTTTTGCATATATGGGGTAATCCCATCCCCCCAATATCGAAAGTTCGAATTTACCCCCAAAGGTAATACCTTAAATGCTCTTTTTTGAAGTAAATTATTTTTTTGCCACGGTAGATTCAACATGCATTCCTCCAAATAGATTAATAAAGTTTAACCCGGGACATTTCCGGTTTTGCCATTTATAGAATCACGAGGCATACCCCATTGATACACATCTTTCAGAACGATCGGAACAATGGAAGTTGTTGTTCTCCTCACCCCCGGCATTTTCCTTATCACTTCGGTAACAAATCGGTAAATCTCAGTTGTATCTTTAGCCACTAATTGGATCGATACGTCCATTTCACCAATGGAACACGCAACGTAAGAAACACAATCGTAAGCCATGGTTTTTTGAGCGACGTCCATGATGGCGTCTGATTCCACTTCAAGCAGAACATCCGCGCGGATGGTCAACCCAAACGCTTGTGGGTTTACGATCGGTCTAATTTGAATTACTTCATCTTTGACCATTCGCTCAATTCGGTAGCGGACCACTCTCTCGGATAGCCCCCCACCAATGCGGCGTGCAATTTCTGCCGCGGCCATGCGTCCATCTTCCATAAGAAATTCGACTATTTGTAAATCGATTTGGTCGTTTTCAGACATTATTCCCGGCTTTAATGTATTTTTCCGACTAACATGAATACTTTACCGACTTTTTTATCCAAATTCAAGTGTCGTTTGTCACTTACCTTTTAAAACCAAAACCAAGCGATAGATAAATTTAGCTCATCGGGACGAGTACCACCCTGCAACCAACAATTCTTCGGTGACTCTCGAATAAAAATATACTGCTGTCAAATAAATAACCTCAATTGAGGAAAGGGTATAATTCATTCATGAGTAACCGCGGTCCCCTCGTCATAGGAATCGCTGGCGGATCAGGCTCAGGGAAGACAACCGTCGCCCAAACCATCCTTCAGCGGGTAGGTCCGGATCGGATTTCGTTCCTCCAGCACGACGCTTATTACAAGGACCTGAGTGGGTTGCCTCCAACACAGCGAATAGAGGTCAATTTCGACCATCCCAACTCCCTCGAAACAGACTTGCTTACCAAACATATATTGCAATTAAAAGAAGGAAAGCCGGTTGAAGTCCCAATTTACAACTTCTCCAATCACAGTCGAACAGACCGGACATATACCGTACAACCGCGCGGGGTAATATTGGTGGAGGGGATACTAATATTCACCGAGGCTTCTTTGCGGGATTTATTCGACGTGAAACTTTTTGTGGATACCGACTCTGACCTGCGCTTTATTCGCCGGTTGGAACGGGATATTTCTGAGCGAGGACGGACACTAGAAATGGTTGTAAAACAATACCTATCCACTGTTCGCCCCATGCATTTGGAATTTGTTGAACCCTCAAAGCGTTATGCGGATGTAATTATCCCCGAGGGCGGATTCAATGCCGCAGCCCTTGATATGGTAGTTGCCCGAATCGAGTCAATGCTTTCTTAAAATTCTGAATTTGATATTTATGCTCGAACAGATTAATTGCCGCCAAATAATTCTTAAAAGGATAAAACATGAAGCAATGGAGTAAATCCCCGGAATTCGTCTTAGATCTAAAGAAAAAGTACTCGGCAACGCTGAGCACCGATAAAGGCGATATCGTCCTAGAACTCTTCGCCGAAAAAGCACCCAATACCGTCAACAATTTTGTTTTCCTGGCACGCGAAGGATTTTACGATGGTACTATTTTTCACCGTGTAATTTCCGGTTTTATGACTCAAGGAGGGGATCCAACTGGAACCGGACGAGGTGGACCTGGTTACCGGTTTGCTGATGAATTTCATTCCTCGTTAAAACATGATAAACCCGGGATACTATCCATGGCGAACGCAGGGCCGGGAACCAATGGTTCACAATTCTTTATCACTTACGCTCCAACACCCCACCTGAATAACAAGCACAGCGTATTCGGGCAGGTTATATCAGGGATGAATGTCCTGGAAGCCATTCCCGAACGGGATCCGTCACAGGTCAATTCTCCGGCAGTCAAACTAAACAGGGTCACCATCCAGGTTGTATGAACCCGAGATCTCGGGGAAACATCCTGCGCATCCTGGTGCTGATTGGCGTTATCGCGATCATTGTCGCGTTAGTTGTTTTCAGGAATCAGGTTAAACAGCTTCAGAATTACGGTTACATCGGAATATTCTTTCTCTCTATAGCAGCAAATGCAACGATTATTATCCCGATCCCGGGTGTAGCCTTTACAACCGCAATGGGAGCAATCTTCAATCCCATTGGCGTGGCAATCGCTGCAGGGTTAGGGGCCGCGCTTGGAGAACTTACCGGTTACCTGGCCGGCTTCAGCGGACAGGCAGTGGTTGAGCGATCAAAGATATATAATCGCTTGACCACTTGGATGAGAATTCACCAAAACCTGGCTTATGGTGCAATTTTCCTCCTTGCCTTCATTCCAAATCCCGCCTTTGACTTAGCCGGTATGGCTTCAGGCACATTAAAAATACCTCTTTGGAAATTTCTAATTGCATGCGCTTTTGGGAAAATCCTCAAAATGCTGTTGTTTGCATACGCGGGGTACTATTCAGTCACATGGTTAACAGGAATCTTTGGCAAATAGAATTTACCTGATTACGCAGAGAGGCTGTTTCCAAATTGGACCTCATCCATTAACTAGTGATGGAAATAAATTCAATATTAGATAATGAAAATAAATGACCCGGTCCATATTGGACCGGGTCTTAATTTAAATCCATGGATTTTGGTTATTTTTCAGAAATAGTGATGCTCTCGATCATATCCCCCGTGAAGGATGGATTCTGGGTTGGGTCCCGGGGGTTGATGCCGTTGACGACATCCATCCCACTGATCACCTGGCCAAAAATTGTATAATCACTTTCTGATCCCGCATAAGGGGCAAAGGTTATAAAGAATTGGCTTCCATTCGTATTTTGGCCGGAATTCGCCATCGCAACCACTCCCGCCTTATCGAACGTAAGATCATTCAGTTCATTCACGAATGAATAACCTGGGCCGCCACTTCCTGTACCGGTGGGGTCACCTCCCTGGGCCATGAACCCTGGAATCACACGATGGAACGTCACCCCATTAAAAAAGCCCTGGTTCGCCAAAAAGACAAAGCTATTTACAGTAATAGGAGCCTTGTCGGGATAAAGCTGAATAACGAATTCCCCTCCTTTGGCCATTAAAACCGTTGCAAAGTATTGTTTGGTCACATCAATCAACATGGGGGGAGCTGAGGAATACTGCTTCGTTCCGACCAGAACAGGGGTTGGGCCTCCGGCTGTAGGGACCTGGCTCCCAGCTGTCGATGTTGGGGTACTTACTGGTGTCGCCGGCTTGGTTGAAAATATCAGCCAGGCAGCTACCGCGAGAACAATGACGATGATTCCAATCAGGGCAATCCGGCTGTAAAGTCTTCTCTGGGCACGCGCGTGGCGGCGTTCATCCCTTTTAGATATATGTGATCTAGGCATTTTGTGGTTTTCCTTTTCCTTCCCGATCTCTTCTTAAAGGCTTGGTCGATTTACTAGATGGTCCAGGTTTAATATTTTTATAGGTTTTGGAAGACGCTGATTCAGGTTTTAATAATGGTGACCGCGCAGGTTTCTTTAAGGCAGCCACTTCCTGAGGAGTAAGGTAGCGCCATTCTTTTGGTTTGAGATTGCCGAGGTGCAGATCTCCAATCCGTACCCGCACGATACGAACGACAGGCAGGCCGGTCACTTTCCCCATTTCGCGGATCTGGCGCTTATATCCTTCTTTCAAGGTGACATCCAACCATGCACCCTTGCCCAATTTATTAATTACATATACATCGGCCGGTGATGTTTTAAAACCATCTTCCAACACAAGCCCCCGCCGCCACTTGGCGAGTTGATCGCCATCAGGATGAGCGGCTACCAATACGCGGTATTCCTTTTCGTGCTCATATCGCGGATGGGTTAATTTATTTGCCAGGTCGCCATCATTTGTCATCAGGATTAATCCTTCTGAGTCGAAATCCAGCCGGCCTACCGGGTAAAGCGTCCCTTCCACAGGCACGAGATCGCGTACAGCTGTTCGCAAGTCCGGGTCAGTAACCGTGGATATAACCCCTCTTGGTTTATACAATGCCACATATACCAGCTCTTCCGCTTTTTTAATAGGCCTTCCATCTACGGTAATCTGATCAACAGACGCGTCAGCCTTATCCCCAAGTCCAGCCACCTGACCATATACCCGGACTCTACCAGCTGTAATTATCTCTTCGCAACCACGCCGCGATCCATACCCTGCGCGAGCGAGTATTTTCTGCAAGCGTTCCTTCATCAATTACCCTTTCAAAGCACCGTTATGGTTATCGGGATTCTCCACTTCCGGCAAATTTAGCGGAGGCAAACTCATAAGCGAGTTAATCCCAAAATTCTGGAGAAAGTCAGAGGTGGTCCCGTACAAGATTGGCCTCCCAGGACCTTCGGTTCTGCCAACCTCTTGAACCAACCCCTTTCCCAGCAAGGATTTCATCACGCCATCACTGCTTACGCCACGAACCGATTCAATCTGGGGGCGCGTGACGGGTTGTTGGTAAGCGACAATTGCCAAGGTCTCGAGTGCTGCCCGGCTTAAATGACTGGTAGCTTCCAGGCCAAGGAAACGCTCAACGGCTTCGGCCATTTCAGGGGCAGTTGTCAGTTGAACCCTCCCACCATGGCGTTGAAGACGCAATCCGCGAGCCTGCAATTCTCCGTCAAGCTGATCCAAGCCTTGCTCCACCTCAGATGTGGAGATTTCCAGGACTTCAGAAAGCTGCGAGGGTGCCACGGGCTCTGCCGAAACAAACAAAATGGCTTCCAGTGCAGACGGGATGTCCAACGAGGTTAGTTTTTCAGATTCGCTCATGCTATAATTGCTTTCATTGGTTTTATGCAGGGTGTAATATCAAGTAGAAACACACACCTATCCAAAATAATTGCAGCAAATATGTATATTTTATTATAATTTACTGAGGTTTCATGCAGATTCGTAGATTATCAATTTATGCTGGTATCTTCGCTCTTATCCTGGCTGAAATGGCTTGTACTATGAATATTGGTGGACCTGCTTATCCCACAGGCTCGATTCCGGTTTCGACTGAGGCGATGGGAGACCTCTTATCATCCATGGAGACAGCAGTCGAAAATGGTGCTGCTTCAGGTCAGGTTACAATGAGCATTACTGAATCGCAGATATCATCTTACCTGGCTTACAAACTTCAGGATCAATCCCAACCATTTATCACCAATCCGCAAGTTTATCTGCAGGACGGCGAGCTCCAAGTCTATGGGACTGCCACCCAGGGATATTTCCAAGCAACTGTAAGGATAATATTCAGCGCAGGAGTTGATGACCAAGGCCAGTTAAAGATCCGGCTAACCTCTGCGGATTTCGGACCGTTACCAGTCCCAAGTGGGTTGAATGAGATTGCCACGGCTACCATTCAGGAAGCCTATACCGGAGCGCTGGGACCTGTTGCAACCGGATTTCGTTTACAAAGCATTACCATTCAAGACGGTTCAATGACCATCGTTGGTCAAATAAAATAGCGGTTGGATTATACCAGTAACCCTAGATGTCTAAAAAACTCATCATACCATTCATACTATTCCTGGTTCTGTCCTCCTGTGCACCACAGGTTCAGCAATCCGGAATCATAATCAATGTGGTTGCAGACGGTAGTACCAGGAATATAACTCTTCCCACAGGCAGTACAGTCCAGCAAGCTCTAACATCGATGGGTCTAAGTTTATCCCAGACCGACCGTGTTGATCCACCTGCATACACACAACTTACAGCTGGAATGACCATAACGGTCACTCGTGTGCACGAAGAATTCGAGACACAGCAAGTAATCGTTCCATTCGAGCGGCAGGAATTGCGCAATGAATCTTTGTTGACGGGGGAAACCCGTCTGGTTCAGGCAGGTCAAAACGGTATTAAAGAAATTACCATTCGACACCTTTTCGAAAACGGGATCGAAGCCAGCAATTCTGTAGTATCCGAAAGCATTTTGAAAGCTCCAGTTCCGGAGATTGTCATGGTAGGGGTGCAGTCACCGTTCGCACCTTTAACAATCCCAGGCAAGCTGGTTTATCTAACCGGCGGAAACGCCTGGATTATGGATGGTTCCACTCTTAATCGTCGTCCTCTAGTTACCAGCGGAGACCTGGATGGTTATATTTTCTCGCTTTCCCCGGATGGAAAATTGTTATTATTCAGTAGAAAATCTGCTCTGCCCCTCGACCAGGAAATCAACACATTGTGGGTCGTAAACACAACAACTCAAAATCCAACTCCAATCAGCCTGGGTGTTTCCAATGTCGTCCACTTTGCTGCCTGGCAGCCTGGTGTGAGTTATTTAGTTGCTTATTCCACAGTCGAGCCTCGCGCTACCGCTCCAGGCTGGCAAGCCAATAATGACCTGCATTTCCTGACCTTTAGCAATAAAGGTGTTCCTGCCATGACTAAAGATATCCTGGAAACCAATTCTGGTGGGATATACGGATGGTGGGGTATGACATTTGCTTGGTCGCCTGATGGGAGTAATCTTGCATATTCCCGTCCGGATGGGATAGGACTTGTTGATATTAGTGGCGGGTCAATCAGCCCTTTACTAAACATTACTCCCTTAAACACTCATGGAGATTGGGCCTGGACCCCCGGATTGGCATGGGGAAGTGACAACCAAACCCTCTTCCTGGTTACACACGCGGCACCAACTGGTTTGGTCAGTCCGGAAGAATCCCCGAATTTTGATCTTGTCGCTACAACTCTGTCAGGAACCTCTCCAACTGTAGTCGTCCCACAAACTGGGATGTTCGCGTACCCAGCAGGTTCAGCCCTTCAGGAAAGTGAAACTGGATCATCCTTCCTGCTAGCATTTTGGCAATCCATCTTCCCAACTCAATCAAAAACCAGCCGGTATCAACTGGATGTGATGAACAGTAACGGGACAGACCTGCATCTTTTGTTTCCCGCTGAGGGACAACCCGGACTCGAACCGAGGATTCCGCCCATTTGGGCACCGCACTCACTTGAGGGGGGTGCCAATTTTATCGGGGTAATTTATGGGGGTAACCTTTGGATTGTGGATGCGATATCCGGCCAATCTCAACAAGTCACAGGTGATGGGTCAACCAGCCAAATAGATTGGAAATAATGTCCGCTTTTAATATTGTCTTTCATCTTCGAAGAAATCTTGGGAGTGATTCATGCGAATTCTAATTACTGGAGCCGCTGGCTTTCTCGGTTCTCACCTTTGCGACCGTATGCTTGCAGAAGGTCATGAGGTGGTCGGTATGGATAATTTCGTCACAGGGAATCGGGAAAACCTGGTACACCTGGTAAGGGATAAATCCTTCACATTTAGAAGGCATGATGTAACCGAACCTTTCACAGTTCAAGGAAAATTGGATGCGGTTCTTCATTTTGCTTCTCCCGCCAGTCCCAATCCAGCATCTCCATTTGGTTATCCAAACTTGCCAGTTGAAACCTTAAAAGCCGGATCAATTGGCACTTTCAATACTCTCGACCTTGCCCTTGAAAAACAAGCCAAATACCTCTTTGCATCAACATCCGAAGTTTATGGAGACCCACAAGAACACCCCCAATCAGAATCTTATTGGGGTCATGTGAATCCGGTTGGGCCAAGGTCCATGTACGATGAAGCCAAACGGTTTTCAGAAGCCCTCATCATGGCCTATTTTCGCTCGAAAAGTGCGGATACTCGCATTGTCAGAATATTTAACACATATGGTCCGAGAATGAGGCTGGACGATGGTCGGGTTGTCCCAAATTTCATCCAACAGGCTTTGCGCAGTGAACCATTGACGGTTTTTGGTAACGGATTGCAGACCCGCTCTTTTTGCTATGTAGACGATCTTGTAGATGGGATATATCGCCTCCTTCAATCTAATGAGCACCTCCCAGTCAATATTGGGAATCCGGACGAAACCTCTATTCTCGATTTTGCAAAAACAATAATTCGCCTGACCGGTAACTCCGTAGAAGTAGATTTCAGTTCCAACGATCAGATGGACAGTGATCCTCAGCGTCGTCGCCCGGATATCAATCGCGCAAAAATGGTACTCAATTGGGAACCGACGGTTGGTTTGGAGGAGGGATTGGCGCGAACTATTGCATTCTTCAAAGAAAAGCTGGGGATGAAATGAGTGTAGCTTCCATTTCAAGAGAGAGGACGCGATTCATCCGGTTCATTTCCGTTGGAGCAATTGGTGCGGTTGTAGATTTCGGGATTATGAACTTGTTTTCGAAGCTTTTCAACCTGCCCCTTACTCTGGCGGGGACAATTTCCTTTATTTGCGCCATTATCAGCAATTTCTTTTTCAACAGGGTTTGGACATACCCGGACTCTCGCTCTCGCCCCATCGTAAGGCAATTGACCATGTTCTTTATTGTCAATGTAGCCGGCCTTGCCATTCGTCTTCCCATCCTTCATTACCTCGAACCTCCGCTGGAAAAACTTTCCGGACAACTATTTTCGTTTATCCCTTTATCCTTCGAAATCATCGGAAAAAACCTGACTCTGGCGGTAGCCGTCAGCGTAGTAATGCTTTGGAACTTTTTTATCAACCGCTATTGGACTTATAATGATGTGGACAAGGTGACCATATGAATACTCAAGCCCAGAGATCTATCATTCCGATCTACACTTCACGCGGTGATGCAGAAGCTTTCCTGGTTTACCCTTACCTATTTAACAGGCAAGGCGAATGGATTGGGTGGGTTTCCGCAGATCGCCAGGTTTATTCCGTGTTAGGCTTCTACGTGGGGGACTTAACTGCCGAACCACGGATCATTCGCAAGCGGATTACCGCCACTTTGAAAGCCCGAAAGACTCCACCAGCGCGTCCGCAGAAATTGTCTGTATCAGCTACAATACCACTGGCTCCCTTAATGGGTGACTTGCGCTTCGGTGTGCTGGATGTTCTTCTCGACGAACCAGAGCGTTTGCACACCTTGGATGCCGGGGAGTTGCGCCAGGATCTGGATTAGAAACCATGGACCAATTTCACAAGCCAAAGCCCATGAGCGCTTCGCGCATTCAACTGGCGCAGATAATGATGCCGGAACACGCCAATACACAAGGAAACGTTCACGGGGGTTGGATCATGAAACTTGTGGATGAAGCTGGCGGATTAGCCGCCACCCGGCATTCCGCCCACCGGACAGTCACAGTGGCAATTGACCAAATGGTTTTTCGGCATCCCATACATATTGGGGACCTTGTTCTGCTCAACGCCGAAGTAACTTATACCGGTCATTCTTCTATGGAAGTGGAGGTTAAAGTCATAGCCGAAAACCCCATCTCTGGGGAGCAAATTTTCACAAATGCTGCTTATTTGGTTTACGTTGCGATTGATGATAATGAAAAGCCCACGTTAGTCCCACCCATAATGGCCGAAACACCGGAAGAGCAAGCACGAATGAAAGCCGCAGCAGAAAGGCAGCGGAGACGTTTGGCACAAAAAGCTGATCCCAATTAGCTTGCCTGGTAGATCGGTAAAGCCGCCACCTACCCCAACAATAGACAGCGAGCTGTAATGGATTTGATGGATGACAATATTAGACGATTCAACTGAAGAAATTGAACCAAAAGAACGAATTGCACATCCATTCCGTACTTTGAGGGAATTGGTTGACTTCGTTTCTGGAAAGAGTCTTCCTTCAATGGATCCGGAGGAAGGTGTACGCTCCGAAGCGCTACCTTTCCCATTCCTGGCAATTGTCGGACAAAAGGAGATGAAGCTGGCTCTTTTACTTGGGCTGATAAATCCATCAATTGGCGGAATTTTACTCGTTGGTCCGCGAGGGACTGCGAAAACCACAGCAGTGCGCTCCCTATTGGATCTTCTCCCCCAGGTCGAAAGAAGTCTATGTTTTTATGGGTGCCTGCCTGAAGACATAGAAATGGGGGGCATAGACGCCGTCTGCCCGAATTGCGCTAAAAAATATGCCGAAGGAAAGCCATTATCTGCGCAGGATCGTGTCCACCTGATTGAACTTCCTCTCAATTCACAATTAGAGGATGTGGTGGGGGGAATTGACGAGAGAATTACTCAAAGCAACGGTCGTCTACGGATAAGGCGGGGAATTCTTGCCCAGGCTGACCGCAACCTGCTTTATATAGATGAAATTAATCTTCTTGCAGACACGATTGTAGACGCTATACTGGACGCGGCTGCACAAGGATCATACACGGTTAGACGGGGACCGGTTTCCGCAACCTATCATGCTCGCTTTGTTCTGGTAGGTTCCATGAATCCTGAGGAAGGCCGATTACGCCCCCAGATTTTGGATCGTTTCGGATTGAGAGTGATCGTGCACGGTCTTGACGATCTTTCTGATAGGCTGGAAGCTTATCGGCGGGTGCAAGCATATTTATCCAGCCCACGCGGAATGGTGGAAACTTACTCTGAGGATACACTTGCCGCTGCCGAGGAAATCCAATCCGCTAGAATTCGATTGCCGAAGGTAGTAATACCGGATAAAGTGGCAAAACCGGCGATAAAGTTGATCCACAAGTTAGGCATAGACAGCTTACGCGCTGAGATCGCATGGTTCGAATCTGCACGTGCGTATTCGGCCGCTGATGGTCGAATTAAGGTGACTGCAGATGATTTATGCGCAGTAGCTCCAATGACTTTGCGCTTGAGACGCTCCGTGTTTATGACAGATTATTTCAACAACCAGGAAGGGGAAGAAATGGAAATGACCAGGTTGCTGGGAGAAATTGGGAAAAGTTTATCTTGAAAATAATATTTTTCTGGTATAATCTCGTCCGCTTGACTGGTCCCACTTGCGGCCATCCCTGCTGGTGCGGAGACCTGCTCAAAATCTATTAAAAGGAACAGCAAACGTCATGCCACTTAACAAGGAAGTAAAAACCAAGGTCATTACAGATTATCATCGTCATGATACCGACACTGGTTCACCGGAAGTCCAGGTTGCAATTCTCACTTCTCGCATTTTGCAACTGACCGGACATCTGCGAACACATAAGCACGATGAAGCCAGCCGCCGAGGATTGCTCCAAATGGTCGGTCAGCGGCGAAGATTATTGGCTTATCTGCGAAGGAATGACTACCAGCGCTACTTGGCGCTTACCGAGCAGTTGAAACTGCGTCGAAAATAGATAGTGGTTCGTCCGAGTAGATGGGCCTCTGCCCATCTACTCTTTTAATCCCTCCTCCCCCTCTTTGCGTTGCATAAAAGGTTTGGGATGAGGGTTAGCGCCCTGCCCGTCAGGAATTGAAAAATGCTGGTAATAACGTGATCCCACAGGAAAACGTTGCCGCCATCTTTCAGTCCCTGACCAGGCGGGAAAAGGAGTTAATTTATGAAACCCGAAGTAAAACGCTACACCACAATGGTGGGCAGCCGGACAATTTCGATTGAAACCGGTAGATTGGCTGCACAAGCAGGTGGAGCAGTTACTGTCCATCTAAATGATTCCATCATCTTTGCTGCTGCCACTATGGGCGGCATCCGTGCAGGGATAGATTTTTTCCCACTCAGCGTGGAATACGAAGAAAGAATGTACGCTGGCGGAAAAATCCCCGGTTCCTTCTTCCGGCGTGAAGGCCGCCCAACGACAGACGCAATCCTCACTGCCCGCTTGACTGACCGTCCGCTGCGTCCGTTATTTCCTGAGGGAATGCGTAATGAAGTTCAGATCATCATGTATTCGCTTTCTGCTGATGCAGACAACCCTCTGGATGTACTCGCGATCAACGCGGCCTCTGCAGCGGTAATGATCTCTGATATCCCCTGGGACGGCCCCGTTGCAGCCGTGCGGGTCGGACGGGTTAATGGCGAATTTATCATCAACCCGACCTTCGCCGAAATGGACCTTTCAGATCTCGACCTGCGCCTTGCAGGAACTCGCGACGCCATCCTGATGGTCGAAGCTGGCGCAGACGAGGTCCCCGAAGACATTATGGTTGCTGCTCTGGAATTTGGTCATAAGTCCCTGCAACCCCTGATAGATCTGCAATTACAAATGCAACACGAAGTGGGTAAACCAAAGCGCGAAGTTGCAATTTCACTGCCAGATCAGAGCCTCCAGGAAAAAGTTTTCAACCGTGTGAGCGCGCCAATGTCAGCACTCCTCGATAACCCCCTGATGAAATCTGAATTTTATACAGGGATGGATGCTCTCCTTCAAAACCTGGTCACTGAACTCATCCCTTCTGAGGGTGGAAAGGTAAAAGTTGCTGACGAGACTGACGTGGAAACACTGCCCGAGTTCGCTCTTCCCGAGCCACCAAGCCTGGAAGCAATTAAGGAAGCCTTTGCAGAGGCTGAGAAGAAGATCGTCCGGACACGAATTCTGGATCAAGGCAAACGGCCTGACGGGCGCAAACCTAATGAAATTCGCCCAATTTGGTGTGAGGTTGGTTTTAGTCCACGGGCCCATGGTTCCGGATTGTTCACTCGTGGGGAAACCCAGGTCTTGACCCTAGCAACACTAGGCACGTTATCTGAATCACAGGAGTTGGACACACTTGCCCCGGTCGATACCAAGCGTTATATGCATCACTACAACTTTCCGCCATTCTCGACCGGAGAAACCAAAATGCTACGCGGGCAATCCCGCCGCGAGATCGGTCATGGCGCCCTGGCTGAACGTGCGCTTTTGCCGGTAATCCCCGCCGAAGAGACGTTCCCTTATGCCCTGCGACTCGTCTCTGAAGTACTGGCGTCCAACGGTTCATCCTCCATGGCTTCTGTATGCGGTTCTACCCTGGCACTGATGGACACCGGGGTTCCGATTAAAGCACCGGTTGCCGGGGTCGCTATGGGCTTGGTTATGGAAGGCGATAAATATATCATCCTCACCGATATCCAGGGCACCGAAGATCACCTCGGTGATATGGATTTCAAGGTCGCCGGTACTGCAGAGGGTATTACTGCTCTTCAAATGGACATAAAAATCTCGGGGTTGAGTACTGAGATCATGAAACAGGCTCTTGAACAGGCTCGACAGGCACGTCTATTCATTCTTGGCAAAATCCTGGAAGTCATCCCAGCTCCCCGCAGTGAACTAAAACCACATGCCCCGCGCATCACCACTGTTAAAATTCCATCAGACAAGATCGGTGCAATCATTGGTCCCGGAGGAAAGAACATCCGAGCATTACAGGACGAGACGGGAACCAAAATCGACATTCAGGAAGATGGTACGATTTACATTGCATCAACCAACAGCGAAGGTGCAGAAATTGCACGTCAGCGGATCGAGGCAATCACCGAGACGCCTCAATTAGGTCGCATCTATACTGGTAAAGTTGTGCGGATCGCTGATTTTGGTGCCTTCGTGGAGATCCTGCCCGGTACAGATGGTATGGTGCATATTTCTCAACTGGATAGCGAACGGGTTGAGAAAGTTGAAGATATCGTTAAAATGGGTGATGAAATTACAGTCATGGTAACTGGCATTGACCCGATGGGTAAAATCCGTCTTTCCCGCCAGGCTGTCCTGGAAGGTTGGACAATTGAAGAAGCCCAGGAAAAGGATTCGCGGAAAAGCGGTGGCAGCGGACGTCCGGGAGGAAGCCGTCCAGGTGGAAGCCGCCCTGGTGGTGACCGCCGACCCGGCGGGCACACCGATGACCGTCGCGGTCCAAGGCGATAACCCCCCAAGGGGCGGCACATAAGTGTCGCCCCTTTTCCATCTAGATGATTAATCGCATCCGCGATAAGATAGCTGAATTTCCGTCCCAGTTCTGGCTGATGGTAGTGGGACTATTCATCAGTTCGGCAGGATCATCCATGATCTGGCCTTTCTTGATGATCTATGTCAGCGAAAAGCTTCTCCTATCCCTTAGCACAGTCTCCACCCTGATAACGATAAACGCAGTCATGGGTCTCTTTGCTTCCTTTGCAGCGGGAGCGGTCTCCGACAAGCTGGGGCGCAAACTGGTAATGATCGTCAGCCTTGCCGTTAATGGTCTCGGCTATCTTTTTATGAGCCAGGCGCATACATATTTAGGGTTTGCTATTTTAATGGTTTTTATGGGGGCTTCGAATCCCCTTTATCAGGTGGGGTCGGACGCCATGCTGGCAGATATGATCGTGCCTGAAAAACGGACGAATGCCTTCGCCATCATCCGAATGATCAATAACGCTGGAATTGCAATTGGTCCGGCGCTGGGCGGTTTTGTGGCTGCCAAATCCTACTCCTACGCTTTCCTGGGGGCAGCGATTGGCATGATCACGTACAGCCTATTGCTTGTATTCCGGGCCAGGGAGACTCTGAACAAGGCATACGTGTCTGATAAAGTGCCCCGTTCTGAAACCCTCGGAGGTTACAGTCGAGTCTTCCGGGATCGACCTTATGTTATTTTCGCTCTCCTGGTTGGGATGGGGCTAGTTGCGCCTTCGATGTTGTGGACGCTTCTATCTGTATACACAAAACAAAATTATGGTCTTCCTGAAAACCTTTTTGGCTGGTTACCAACCACCAACGCTCTGATGTGTGTGTTCGTCCAATTTCCGGTAACCCAGTTTTCGCGTCGATTCCACCCGCTGCCAGTCATTGGAGTGGGGATGTTTATATACGCGCTTGGGGTAGGCAGCGCCGCGCTTATGAGCAACTTTTGGGGGTTCTGGGCGAGCATGGTTCTGATGACTTTTGGAGAGCTAACCATGATCCCGACAGTCAGTAAATATATCGCTGACCTCGCTCCTGCCGATATGCGCGGCCGTTATATGAGTTTTTACTGGTTCGCCTGGGGTATCGCCCGTGGGGCTGCGCCACTTATTGGCGGATTCCTGAATGATAATATTAACCCGCGTTCAATTTGGATTGGAGGGTTGATCATTGGAGCTATCAGTGCGTTTGGCCTGTTTATATTCTCGGCACGCAAAGTCGCCTTGCAACCCACAAATACGGAATTTCCAGTCATACCCCCCGATTGAATTTAGTTTCTCAACCTTTCTTCCAGCTGAATTCTTACATCCTTCCATTCACTATCCAAAATACTGTAATAAACCGAATCTCTGATGGTCCCATCGGGCAGGATCATATGATTGCGGAGAATTCCCTCGCGAATGGCGCCAAGGCGCTCGATCGCGCGAAGTGAACGTGCATTGCGCACATCCGATTTAAACTGGACGCGGATGCATTCCAACTCTTCGAAGGCATATTTCAGCATCAAGTACTTGCATTCAGGATTGACAGCGGTGCCCTGACAATCTGGTGCATACCAGGTGCCACCAATTTCCAAAGACCGGTGAAGAGGTCGCATCTCCAGATAACGAGTTGCTCCGATCACACGTCCAGACTCTTTATGAATCACAGTAAACGGAAGGTCCGTACCAGCAGCTTGCTGGCGAAGGAGATCGCTTACCCATGCTCCCATACTTTCCGGATTAGAAAGGTTGCCGTAAACCATAAACTTCCAAATGGATTCATCCTTTCCAGCGGCTGTCAAGCCTGGGATGTGGCTTGTACTCGTCGGTTCCAAACGGACGACCTTGCCTTCCAGGACAATCGGAGTATTCCACAAACCTTCAGGCGTCATCGTTCCACGCTGGTCGGCAGAAATGGCATTTTGGGTCCAGGTAAACCCATCAACTCGGACAGCGCGGCCTGCATGGCAACCCGGTCGTCCCAAGGAAATTCAGTAGTTCCAAAGCACATCGATTGTTCATGCCCTTTTCCACAGACCACGACCACGTCGCCAGGTGCAGCCATCCTGACGCCAAACCGGATTGCGTTTCCGCGATCCGGGATGCGCCAAAATGTTTTATCTTCCTTCCCATCCCTGGAGCGTGCACCAACAGCCATATCTTCAAGGATCGCATCCAATGATTCCGTACGGGGGTCTTCAGCAGTCAGGATACTGATATCAGCCATTTCTGTCGAGACTTCGGCCATCATGCGACGTTTTTCCCGGTCGCGCAATCCGGCTGATCCAAAGATGACTATTACCCGTTTATGAGTCATCTCCCTGACCGTTTCTATGGCTACCCGCAAGGCATTCGGCGTATGGGCAAAATCCACTATGGCAGAAAATGTTTGACCCAGGTCAATCCGTTCCATCCGCCCCGGGACACCGGGCATGGAACCAATGCCTCGGACGGCAGTTTCCGGAGCCAGTCCAAGTCCAAATACAGTCGCAGACAATGCAGCCAGGCAGTTCGAGACGTTGTACATCCCCACTAAAGGGCTGGCGACAGGTACACGAAAAGCCTGGACTCGGAAAGAGGCAGATCCTTGACTTATTGTTTCAAAATGAATCCCACGCGGAGATAATTCCATGGAGGCTGCTCTAATGTCTGCAGAAGGGTCAGTGCCGTACGACACTCTGGTGGCAGGAGAGACGCCCAGCAAGTAATTGTAAGAGGAATCATCCCGGTTCAACACCGCCAGGATAGGGTTCCCCTGAGGTTTGGGCAATGTCTTTAGCAAAGATTGAAACAGCCGTGCTTTTGCGGCTCTGTAATTTTCGAAAGAGCCATGCTCGTCAAGATGCTCGTGAGTAATATTGGTGACTACACCAATATCAAATTCACATGCATCCACCCGGAATTGCGCCCAGCCGTGGGAAGTGGTTTCGATGACGACATGGGTAAGTCCAGCAGACACCATGCGAGCCAGATAATTTTGCACATCCGGAGCATCAGGCGTGGTGACATGAAAACCGGTGTCGAAAACATCTTCGCCGATGATAGCATTGACGGTGGAGATCAGCCCAGCCTTGATCCCGGCAGCCAGCAAGATCCGGTAGATCAGGTTACAGGTGGTGGTTTTGCCATCTGTCCCGGTGACCCCAATCACAGTCAATTTGCGAGCTGGGTAGTCGTATAAAGCAGCTGCCAGCCACGATAAGCCCTGGCGCGAATTTTCAACCCGGATATAAGGGACAGAGAAACCAGCAAGGGATTGATCTCCAACAATGGCTGAGGCGCCGCGCTGGATCGCATCTTCTATGTAATTATGACCATCCGCTGAGCTACCTTTCATGGCGACAAACAAATTTCCAGGACGGACCTGACGGTTGTCGATCACCACGCCCGTGACCGGTGTTTCGTCTGGATGGCCCGCCAGCACCTTGAGCGGAAATTGCTTAAATAGGGAAGCCAGTGTTGTCGAATGGGTGATGTCAGAGTTCATATCTTTTTTTATCGCGCCTGGCGAACAGAGGAGAAAGTCGAGCAACTAAAATTTGATTGAGCACTTAAAGAAAAAGAGAGTTCTGACGACTATTTTACGCCAAAACCCTCGGATGGTTTTGGAAATTCTTATTTCAAGGACTTGCGCAATCCTTCCAATTGACCCGCAACGGACCCGTCGAGAATTTTATCGCCAACCCGAACAACCAGGCCGCCGAGGATCAGCGGGTCAACATGAAACTCGACATTCGATTTTGCCCCCATTTTATCGAGCACATTGGATTTAACAGCTTCCTGCTCTTCTTTGGTCAAAGGCAGGGCTGATGTCACTTCAGCAAGGTCGCCTACCAAATCCGTACCTTCCAGCACCACCAGCTTGCCCGACTTCACGCCCGAGAAAAACTCGTCAAGCAAGGCATGCTGACGGCGGGTATCCATGGCTTCACCGATCAATCTTTGGGCAGCCGCGATCGAAAGGGCAGCCACCTGACCACGCAGGTCGGCCAGGATCCGGTTGCGCTCCTGCTCGACTTCCGCCATGACAGCCACGCGCTCTTTTTCGATCCCCTTTTCAGCATCGGCTTTCACATTCTCCATGGCGTTGTTAGCCCTTTCGGTGGCTTCATTAACAATACGGGATGCCTTAATTTGGGCTTCGCTAATAATTTTGGAAGCCTCTTCTTCGGCATTTGCCCTGGCTTCGCTAGCAATGCGAGCATCTTCGATTCCTTGCTCAAGCTTCAAGCGTCGTTTATCCAACATGCCCATCAGCGGTTTAACGATCCATACGCGGACAACGACAAAAATAATGAAAAAACAGACGATCTGTACTATCAAATAACCCAGGTTTAAACCCAATTGTGCCAAGGGAGGCCTCCTTAATCTAATTCCATAAAATCAAAAATTAACCGACGACGAAGAGGATGAGCAGCGCGACAACCAGGCAATAAATGGCGACGGCTTCTGCAAATGCAATGCCGAGGATCATATTCGTCTGGATGGTGCCGGTCGCATCGGGGTTGCGCCCCATCGCCTGGACAGCACCGCTGGTAACAATTCCGATGCCTGCGCCAGCGCCGATCGCACCGATCATGGCCAACCCTGCGCCGATCAATTTAGCTGCTATGATAATATCACCAGTCATTAGAGTAACCTCCGAAAAAGTATTGGGCGGGAATTCCGCCGCCAAGATTAGGATACGCGGGCTGTTTCTCGCCCAAGCTTATGCATGTGCTTCTTCGTGTTCGCCGTGGCCCATTGTAGCTTGAGCCATAAAGGTCATGGTAAGCAAGCCGAACACGATCGCCTGGATTGCGCCCACCAGGAATTCCAGCATATAGAATATCGAGGGGAAGATGGCGACGGCCCCAAGCAACGATCCCATAACAAACAACAAGACAGACCCTGCGAATATATTTCCGAAAAGACGGAAGGCAAACGAGAGCACTTTCGAGAACTCGGAAACCAATTCAAGGAGACCCACCCCCCAGTCAATGACTCCAAATATCGGCTTTTTAAAGAAGGTTTTCACGTTCCAGAACTTGGTGAAGTACCCGATGCCCTGAGAACGAATGCCAACCACCTGAACTGCAATCACGGCGATGAGGGCCAGCGCAACGGTGAAGTTCAAATCAGTGGAGACCACCCGAACAAAAGGAACCAAAGTACTTCCACCATCCGCAACCGGAGGGTTCGCAATTATTGGAATACCGGCAACCGTCTGAACTGAATATCCGGAGTCGTCCGCTTTTTCGATCACACCGATGCTATCCACGCCGGGAATCAATTCCATCCAGTTTGCAAGCAGGACCAGCAGAGTAATCGTAGCAAACCAGGGGAAGATGGTTTTAGCCCATTTTCCCGCCGTGGCCTCGGTCATGTTGTAAAGATATTCGAGCAGGGCTTCCACTGCGCCCGGGATGCCCTTTAATGTCAGACTGCCCTTTTTAACAGCGCGGTTGAAGAAAAATGCGAGGAGGATGACCAGAACATCAACAATCAACAATGCCAGAAGCGTATTGGTAAGATAAAACTCTCCAATTACCGGCAGAGTGAAAAGGGGACGAGTCATCCAATGCTCGGCAGGCAGCTGTACAAAGGGACGTACCGGTGTGAAGTATTTCGTCCCGATAAAACCCACAATAATCAGGCCAAGCACAATCCAACGATTTGTACCCCAGCGCCACCATTTTTTCTTCGGGGCGCCATCTTTAACTGTTATCTCCACGATGTGGTTCCTCCTCGATGATTTCGTTTTTCTTATCAGGTTGGATACGGGCTGTAGCAGATCTAACTACACGCAAGGTCAAGTAAATCGTAACCGGAATGCTGACAATGATTAAAATGATGGTTAACCAGGGCCTGCTGTTCAAAACCTTATCGAGCCACAGACCAGCCAATAACGCGGCGAAGATGACTACAAGGGTCAGACCTGCAACCCAGACCACGGTCATGATTACCGCGGTTCGAAATTCGTCCTGATTTTTGCCCTTTGGCTGGTTCATGGCGGCGGAATTATATCACGAGCTTTTTCATACCGTCTAGAACATGTTGAGGGCGGCGTGGTTAGCGAAGCCAAACCAGGGTCCGAACAGGGTACCAAGCAGCAAAACGCCAATCACCAGGACAATCAGAGCAATCGTGACAGACCGGGAAACGGGTATCGGATGCTTATCCTCATCCTCGCCTGGCAAGCGGTACAGGTAAATATATTTTAGGACGATCAAATAGTAGTACAACCCGACGATCGAGTTCAGCACTCCCACCACAGCCAGCCAGACCCAGCCACTTTGAACGGCTGCGGCAAAAACGAAAAACTTGCCTACAAAACCTCCAAACGGAGGCATACCTGCAAGAGAAAGGAAAGCAACGAGTGCCGCCAGTGAAAGGGTGGCATTGCGCCTGCCAAGACCGCTATAGGCGGCGGCGTCATTCGAGCCGGTGGCTTTTCCAACGATCCCAACAATCCCGAAGGCAAGCAGGTTGGTCAGGATGTAGGCGATCAGGTAAAAGATTGCGCTGGCGATCCCCAACTGGGAGAACGCAACAACACCGATCATGGCGTATCCAGCGTGAGCGATGGAAGAATACGCCAGGAGGCGTTTCACATTCTTTTGCGCCAATGCGATCAGATTGCCAACCGTCATGGTCAAGGCAGCCAGGACCGCCAGGATCAAGCTCCAGTTTACCGAGACAACCGGGAACGCGGCGGTAATTAAGCGGATAATGACTGCGAAACCAGCTGCTTTGGAGGCGGTCGAAAGGAACCCGGCGACAGGAGTTGGAGCGCCTTCGTAAACGTCCGGCGCCCAAAAATGGAACGGGAAAAGGGAAACCTTGAATGCCAGGCCGGCAAGTACAAGGAAGGTGATCCCAACCGCCAGCAAGTCAAATGCCTGGAAATGAACTGCCAGCGCATATATACTTGTCGTTCCTGCAAAACCATAGATCAGACTGAAACCATATAACAATACGGCGGATGTCAGGGCACCGAAAAGCATGTACTTGAAACCCGATTCGGTAGACCTGTCGTCACCAATCAGGAAACCAGCGAGGATATAGAGTGGAATGGAAGTAGTCTCAATTGCCAGGTACATCATGACCAGGTCCGCAGAAGAGGCCATCAGGCACATCCCGATTGTCGCGGCAAGGAGAAGGAGGTAGGCTTCGGCGCGCTGGTTCAGCCGGTCTTCATCCATGAAGAAAAGGGCCGTCACCCCGGCTCCCAAAACGAAGAACATCTTGAAAAGGAAACCCAACCAGTCAAAACGCAACATCCCGCCAAAAACAAGGCTTGGGTCGCCAGGGCGTGCGAAAATCAGGCTAACGACGAGGGTAACCAGCAGCCCGATGGAGGTAAACATGCCCAGGAAGGTGCGTCGATTTGTGTCTTTTTTCTGGAACGGATCGAGAACCAACACCAGCACTGCCAGCGCCAGGAGCATTATTTCCGGGAGAATGGGAAGAATGGCAGCCACTTATACACCTCCCAGCAGGGCGAGCACATGTTGAACCCCGGACTGAACCCAGGGGACGATCAGGCTCGGGAACATGCCAATGCCTACCATCAGCGCCATCAGGAGCACCAAGGCGATCTTGTCGAAAGAATTGATGGGGCGAATATGCCCTTCGAATTCTTCAGGCATTTTTCCAAAGAATACCTTGCGCACAACCAGCAGCACATAGGATGCGGTTACGACGATCGAAATAGCGGCAATAAGGGCCACTACCCACTGTGTCTTCCAAATACCGAGGAAGATGGGGAATTCGGCAATAAAACCAGAAAAACCGGGCATGCCCATCGAAACGAGACTGCCGACGATGACGCCGATCCCGACCAGCGGCAGGGGTTTGATCATGCCTCCCAGCTTGGGAATTTCACGGGTATGTGCCCGATCGTAGACCATGCCGACAGCAGCAAAGAAGAGAGCTGTCATCACGCCGTGAGAGAACATCTGCACCCCTGCCCCCATCAGACCCTCAGGAGTGAGGGTGGCAAAGCCCATCATCACCAGCCCCATGTGGGACACCGAAGAGAAACCTATCACGTATTTAAAATCGGTTTGAACGCTGGCGATGAAGGCACCGTAAACAATGTTGACCAGGGCCAGGCCCATGATCAAAGGAGCCCAGAATTTGGCGCCCTCTGGCAGGAGCATAATCCCCACCCGTAAGGCAGCGAACGCCCCCAATTTCATCAAAACACCTGCATGAAACATGGAAACGGCTGTGGGTGCTGCCACGTGGCCATCGGGCGACCAATTATGGAAGGGGAAAATACCGCCCAGGATGGCGAACCCAAAGAAGACAGGAAGGAACCAGGCGATCTGGAACGCAGGAGAGAATTTCGCCGTTTCCAGGACGAGCATATCGAAAGTCTGGCCGCCACTCGTCCAGAACATTACCAGCGCACCAACCAGGGAAATCACCGACCCGATGAACAAATACAAGGTCAGCTTCATGGCGGCATATTCACGCGTTTTGACCCAGCCCCAGATGACAATAAGCAGGAACATGGGGAAGACCGCGATCTCATAAAAGAAAAATAACATGAACAAATCAAGAGAGCAAAAGACCCCAAATACCCCGGTAGCAAGTATAAAAAGGAAGGCAAAGAATTCGCGAGGACGATCATCGATGCCCCAAGAGATCATCACCCCGGTAACCATGACAATCCCGGTCAAAAGAACCAGTGGAGAACTCAATCCATCCACACCAAAGTGCAGGCTGATGCCCAGCATGGGAAGCCAATTGTACTTTTCTATAAACTGGTAGCCGGCAACAGCTTTATCGTACCCAAAATACACCCAGACGGACAACGCCAAAGCCAGAAGCGCAGCTGTCAGCGCGGTAATGCGGATGCCCTTTTTCTGCTCGGGCTTAAAAGTCAGCAGGACAAGCGCGGCAACCATCGGGGTGAATACGATCACACTCAAGAACGGAAATTGCATGGTACCCTCTTAGTGGAACAGCATTAACATGGCTTTGTTGATGACATCCAGTATCCAGGCGGGGAAGATCCCGATAACCAGCATGAGAGTCATCAATGGAGCCATCACAATAATTTCGCGCGTATTGATTTCCAATAATTTATGTTCACCCCTGGCCCAATGCTCATTGACAGGCCCGTGAAGAACATCTTTGATACCTTTCAAAATATAAGCGCCGGTGAAAAGCAACCCAAGCATGGCAATGGCAGTATAGAGGGTCAAGACAGGCCAGGAACCCCGCACTACCAAAAATTCCGAGATGAACCCATTCAATCCCGGCAAGCCGAGAGAGGCCATGCTGGTAAAGAGCAAGATCCCGCCGTAGATCGGCACCAGGGGGAACAATCCGCCAAAGTCTTCCAGGTTGCGGGTATGGGTGCGTTCGTATAGCACGCCCACCAGGAAAAACATGCCCGCTGCTGAAAGACCATGGTTGAACATCTGCAGGACTGCGCCATTCAGGGCAATGGTTGCATTCAATGTCCCGGCTGCCCTGGCAGCGGCGGCGATCCCGAGGACGACAAATCCCATGTGGTTAACAGATGAATATGCCACCAGGCGCTTAAAGTCTTTCTGACCGAAGGCCGCAAATGCCCCGAAGACAATAGCCATGACAGCCAGGAAGGCCAGCCAGCCGGCATATTTGGCCGATTCCAGTGGATAAAAAGGAAGCACCAGCCGAAGGAATCCGTAAGCACCAAGTTTCAAGAGAACGCCAGCCAGGAGCATGGAACCGGCGGTGGGTGCTTCAGTATGCGCGTCAGGCAGCCAGGTATGGAAGGGCCATACGGGGACCTTGATGGCGAAGGCAATAACAAACGCCCAAAAAGCGATGGTTTTTACCGTAGAAACAGTGATGCCTATATTAAAGAAATGCAGCATCACACTAGCGGGGTCCAAAGCTGCCCAATTGGAATACAGGGTTTGCAGGTCAAAGGTATGAAAGAGCACGCCGAGCAACTGAATGGCAAGCAGGAGTCCCAGGGATCCAGCCATGGTATAGATGATAAATTTTAATGATGCATAATTCCGAGACTGGATCTTGACCCCCTTCCAGATTTCGCGTTCACCTTTTTCAGAACCCCACTGATTGATCAGGAAATACATCGGAACCAGGCCGACTTCCCAGAAGACGAAGAAGATGAGCAAATCGAGGGACATAAAGACGCCCAACATGCCAGTCTCCAGGAAAAGAAACAGCATGAAGTAAGGCTTGATGCGGTCAGTGATGCTAAATGACGCCAGAAGGGCAAGGGGGGTCAGCAGCGTGGTCAAAAGGACCATGGTCAGGGAAAGTCCATCCACGCCAATGTGGAAAGAGGAGTTAATCGCTGGATACCAATTGTACTGTTCCTGGAACTGAAACCCGGGTTGACCTGATTGAAACTGAGTCCACAAGAAAACCGTCAAAACGAAAGGCACCAGGCTCGCACCAAAAGCCGTCCAACGAACCGCTTTCAGGCTGCCTGAAGGCAGGAATAACACCACTATTCCCGCCAGGAGTGGGAAGAATAGGATCAGTGACAAGATATGACTGCTAATAAATTCCATCATGCACTCCGCTTGCTCGTTGGGACAAGTCCAAGCCCAAGTTTCGTAAAATAAAGAAATTCACAATATTACACAAACAGGAAATAAACCAGCACGGCAAAAAAGACCAGGACGGTTATGGAAGCGACCATATAATATTGGATCCGCCCAGCTTGGATCTTGCGCAACCCAGATCCGGAAGCTTTCACCGCACTACCGGTGCCATCCCCGATAAACCCATTGATGACCGGTTTATCGATGTAATTCCGGAAGGCATGTCCAAGGAAAAGGGAAAAGCGCGCAATATTATGTAGGATCCCATCGATCACCATCTGGTCCATGTAAAGGGAGGTGAATTTCTCGGCAACCCAGATGGCAGGTTTGATGAATATAACATTGTAGATTTCATCAAAATACCATTTATTTTTCAACGCCGGGATTTGAAGGGCATCCTGCTGAGGGGATTTTACATTGCGATAAACAAGCCATCCGCAAAGAAGTCCACCCAACGCAACTGTTAAAGAAGTTAACAGGGGGACCCAACTGAAGCTAACTTCAGCTGGCAATGCAGCCAAAGTCCCACCAACGAAGGAGTGGAACCAATTGGGAACAAGCCCGCCTAAAACCGGGAACTGCTCGGGAATGCCCACCCAGCCGAATCCGACCGCAAAGGCCGCAAGGACGATCAGGGGGACTGTCATCGTCCAGGTGGTCTCGCTGGCGTGTTCTGCAGCGGGAGTGCGAGGTTGTCCCAGAAAGGTGAGAGTAATCTGGCGCATCGTGTAGAAGGCTGTCAGGAAGGCAGCCAGCGCAAGGATTACAAACACCACGATGTGTCCATTGCCAAACGCCTCGGCGAAAATTTCATCCTTGGACCAAAAGCCTGCCGTCAGCACCGGGAAACCAGACAAGGCGAGACCACCAATCAGGAAGGTCCAGAACGTGATGGGCATCTTTTTACGCAAACCGCCCATGTTGAACATATCCTGAGCGTCCGTATGTTCTCCGGTGTGGAGGACGCCATGCTCCATGCCATGGATGACCGACCCTGAATCAAGGAAGAGCAGCGCCTTGAAGAAGGCGTGGGTTACCAAGTGGAAAGCAGCAGCAACATATGCGCCAACGCCAAGCGCAGCCACCATGAAACCGAGCTGCGAGATGGTGGAGTAAGCCAGGACACGCTTGATATCGTTTTGGGCAACGGCAATCGAAGCGGCAAACAGAGCAGTGAAAGCTCCAATAAAGGCGATCACGCTCATGGTCGTATTAAGCGGCAGCCCCTCAGTCCAGCCGGCAGAAATGAGCGGGAACATCCGGATGATCATGTAAACGCCAGCTGAAACCATCGTGGCGGCATGGATCATGGCGCTAACCGGAGTGGGACCTTCCATCGCATCGGGCAACCAGACATGGAGAGGCCACTGGGCGGACTTGCCAACCGTGCCGATGAACAGGAGCAGCCCAATCACGCCAGCCGCTGAAAGGCCGAAGAAAGCCGGGGTGGACGATAAAGCGGCAAGCATAGCCGGTTGGAAAATATCTTTGAAAGAAAGGGAGCCGGTAAATGAATACACGAAGGCGATCCCTAAAAGCATAAATACGTCGCCGATGCGGGTGGTCATAAAGGCTTTGACCGCCGCGTTGCGGGCGGAGGGTTTCCCGAACCAGAACCCGATCAACAAATAAGAGCACAGCCCCATGATCTCCCAGCCGACAAAGAGGGTCAGCAGGTTATCGGAAACGACCAGGGTATACATACCAAAAGCAAACAGGCTGATAAAGGCGAAGAAGCGCGAATACATGGGCTCGATTGAGGGGACCGAGTGGGTATGACCATGCTCGGTCACAGTGGCTCCATGCGGAGGAAGACCCGCCACATCCTGATCGCCTTTCGGCTGACCAAAGTTATGGTAGCCAATGCTATATACGAAAATTGCGAGTACGGTCCAAGCGACAAAAAAGATGACCACTGCTGAGAGCGGGTCAATCTGAACGCCAACCTTCAACCAGGTGGAGCCGGTAGGGAGCCAATTCAAGGAAGACCCGAAAACCTGCCTGCCAAATTCTTTTATCCCCAAGGTACGAATAAATATAAACATGCTCCCCAACCACGACAACCCCGCTGCCCCAACAGCAATGCCATGGCTCAAGGCTTTTCGCTTGTTCGTAAAAAGAATAATAATAAAGAATGAAAGAAGCGGAGGAAGAGGCAACAACCAGATGATGTAATTTTCCATTATTGTATTGCTCCTACCACTTCATAAGATCAATTTCATCGGCTATAACCGTCTTCCGCCGGCGATAAACCGAGATAATCAAGGCAAGCCCGACCGCCACTTCGGCTGCCGCAACGGCAAATACGATGACGGCAAAAACCTGCCCGGCCATATTTGGCGGGTCGAGATAGCGCCAAAAGGCGACCAGGTTGATATTGACAGCATTCAGCATCAGTTCAATGCCGAGCAGGATGGCGATAGCATTCTTACGGGAAAGAACACCGAACAAACCGATGGAGAACAGGGCAGCAGCCAGGATCAAGTACCAGGAAAGCGGGACGCTCATTTTTGCCTCCTATTCTTTTTTACCCGTAGCTATATATACCGCGCCGACCAGAGCAGCCAGTAAAAGAACGGAGGCCACTTCAAATGGCAGGACATAGGCGTCAGGAGAAACCAGGGCAGTCCCCAGGCTGCGGAGGGTGTCGAGCCCAGCCGGAAGCGCAGCAGCCTGCTGACCAAAGGCGGGCTGGGCAAGGATCAGAAAAACCAAACCGACCAGGATCAATGCCCCGAGCAAAGCGGGAAGCCACCAATTCGAGCGAGTCTGCGCACCCTTATCCAGCATTTCACGACGGGTGAGCATGACGGCAAATATGAAGAGGATGGCAATTGCACCGATATATACGACCACCTGGACAACCGCAAGGAAACTGGCCTGCAGGACGGCATAAAGGATGGCGACGCCAAAGAGAGCCGAGACCAACCAGAGGGCTGCATGGATCAGTTTTCGGGTAGTCACAACCATCAAAGCAGACGCAAGGATAAGCGCGGCGCAGAGAAGAAAGATTATTCGATCAGCCGTCATACCATCCACTCCTAATTTTGGACGTGTTGCGGGGAAAGGTCGGGTTTGGCGTGGCGCTGCCTGCGCCCGTATGCACGAAGAATTTCAATAGTGATGTAACCGATGACCATATTCGATAAGAACATCCCCAGGACGTAGCCCCAGTTCGGCAAGCCAGCCAGCACTTTGCTCAAAATTGCGGTGTTAACCAACACCACCAATGACAGGGGGGTGAGGAATTTCCAGTTGAAGGCGAGCATATGGTCGATGCGGATACGAGGCATGGAGTATTTGATCCACATGATCACCCAATAGCCAAACATGGCCTTGACCAGAAAAACCACAACCTGGACGAAAGAGTTGTTCAACCAGGAGAAGAAGGCCAATTTTTCCAACCCGAAGAAACCACCGTATCCGCCAAAAAACAGGACGGCGATAAATCCGCCGAAGGTGAAGGCATGCAGCAGCTCCCCGGCGTAGAAAAGCCCGAATTTCATACCGGTGTACTCGATATGGAAACCGGCAACAATCTCGGACTCGGCTTCGTTCAGGTCGAAGGGTGACCGTCCCAACTCGGCGATGGCACTAATCAAAAATATTACGAATGCCAAGGGAGAAAGGACGGCAAACCACATACTGCTTTGGGCAGCGGTAATGTCCTGCACGCTCATTGAGTTAGCAAGGATCGTCGGGATAAGCAAGACGACCACCATGGGAATTTCATAGGAAACCATGTTGGCGACCATGCGGAAGGCACCAATAAGCGCATACTTATTATTGGAAGACCAACCTCCTACGATGATGGAAAGAGTTCCCAGGGCACCGGCAGCGACCAGGTAAAGGACCGCAACGTTCAGATCCACACCAAAAATCCTGGAGGACAGCGGGAGGATGGCCCACAGGATGATTACGGAAGCGATGGCGAGGACCGGACCGAGGTTGTAGAGAAGTTTATCCGCCCCAGTTGGGGTGATGTCTTCCTTAATTACCAGCTTGATGATATCGGCGAAGGGCTGGATCAGCCCAAACGGTCCAATGCGGTTAGGGCCAAGGCGATCCTGAAAGCGGGCTACCACCTTCCTTTCGACCCAAACCAGCATGATGTCAAGCACCATGGCAAAAATAATCAACACGGTAATGCCGATCACATACTCGATCACCGTAACCAGTCCGGCAGATAGACCCCAACCGGAAAGCAGGCTGGTTATCCATGCGGTGATAAAGCCAATCGGGTCATTTAGAAATAACATGCATAGCTCCTTGCAGGAACAAATAAAAGGCTGATAGGGAAACCTGTCAGCCTTTTATAAAACCTCATATCCTTACGCCCACTCCAGCATCCCCCTGCGCCAGGCAAAAACCAAGCCGGTGACCAAAATGGCAATGAAAAGCACACCCTCCAAAACCACGAAAAGCGGCAGCTGCTTTAAGGTCAAAGCCCAGGGGAATAAGAAGACCGTTTCGACATCAAAAACCAGGAAGATCAAAGCATAAATGTAATACTGGGCTTTAAACTGCACCCAGGAATCCCCCACGGTTTCTATGCCGCATTCATACGTGCTTTGTTTAATTGGATTCGGTTTGCGAGGCGCCACCAACCGGGAAAAAACCAGTGGCACGATTGGGACGATTATACCTACCACCAAAAATATCCCGACGTAAAGCCAGTTAGTTTGCATAGGTGCTCCACCTACGGATCATGTTTCCTTTGGATTTTTGACCTGCGAATTTTACCATAAAGAAATCCGTTACCGAATGATTTTGTTTCACAGATTTCAAAATCGGGTTCCAATGGGCAAGATTCTTCAACCTTTTCAGCAACTGGCCAGGCGGGAGTCAGCTGCGGGCGAAGGCGGGACGGGCGGCTGTCAAACTGTTGATTAGAATCAGAAACCCGGACATGAGGAACTCGATAATAGCCGCCATGCCGGCGGCGTTCCCAATCGCATGAGGATTTGATGGAACGGCTGGCGTGATAAGCTTGCTGGAGCAGCAACAGGGCTGTATATTTCTCCCAGGCAGGTTTTTCAAGCGGGGCAAGCAGGACACGATTACCGGAAATCACGAAGCAGCCGCGCTCGACGAGGGCACTTAAAGTTGCCTCTCCGTTGGTGTTGAGAAACCCAAGTAGACGGTTATAGACCGTCTGCATGCGACCTGAACGGACAAGCGCGGAATAAAGCTCCTGGCACTGCCTGACAGGGTATTTATCCATCAAATCACGCCAGCGAAGGCCGCTGGCCAGCTTCCAGAGGATGCCTTCCAGGAGAAAACGGTCGGGAGGCAGGGGCTTGCGGCGGGGATATTTCCGGTAATAATCAAGGTCGGCACGCTGCGAGACGACGGCTTCCCGAAGTAACACCCACTGGGCATCAATGAGGCGAGGCGCTGCCCACCGGCACCGCGCGTTCAAAATATTTAATTTTCTAGGAACGAATGCAGGCCGGGCAGGAACACCAAGTTCGGAAAACTCCCAGCGCAGGAGAGCGGGTAAATCGCGGGCAAGGGAGCGAACCTGTGCCTGCCGGCCATCGAGCTCAAAAAGGTACTTTTTAATTTTCACGATCCTGCCAGCAATCAGGGTGGCAGTACGAACCTGGGAAAGGATTTCACTATGAGGCAATTTATTTAGACTGACCAAAAGGCAATTCGCCAACAGAGATCGATTTGCGCGGAGTTCGCTTTTACATAAGGCGAGCATGTGCTCGTGCAGTTCTTTTTCCTGGATGGAAGAATCTTTTTGGACGTGAATGGATTTCTGGGGAATTAAGTTGGGGCGAGGCGCAGCGCCAGCGTATAACCCGTGCCGGTAGGCATTCGTATTTCCAGGCTGACCTCCCCGCTTGCGGCGGTGTTGCGCCGGGACGGGAGCGGTCAGGTTGTGGGATGGTCGAGTTGAAGAGTGAGGGAAGGTGGCAAGCATCTATGCCTGGCGGTTTAAATTAATCGAAATAAAACCATCAAATTCCGATATTACACGGAGTGGTTTTGTATATTTATCTACTCTACTTGGCACCCCTACCCCGACCCCCTAAAGGGGAGGGAGAAGTTCTGAAATTTGGTGTTTGCAGCGGTTTCGCCGCTGCAAACACCAAATTTCAGCAGACATTTATTACAAGTTGTGAGTACGGACTCAACAATCTTGTCAAGGGCATCAACCCGACCTACTAAAAATAATGAAAAGACGAGACAGAGGATAGAAAACCAGCCTGCTCGCCTTTTCTTGGTGGGGTAGGATAATTATAGTACCTCCTGGCTACTGAAAAGTACCACCGAAACTAAAATGGCAAATAAACTCATACCGTTTCGTCACACGACGAATCGTTCTCTTGACTAAAGTTGTATAATTGATTCGAGCGGTGAGCCCGTTTCCAAATACCGGGTCAGGTCATTATCCCGGGGCGTCAGGAATATATCCTGTTCTCAGGAGCGCCGACCTAATTGGGACACCGCTCACTTTTATTCTGTCAGCATTTCGAGGGTGGCAGCTTTTGAGGCTTCGAGCCCCAGGGGATCTCTTGCAGATCCTGACCGATGCCCAACCGATCCAGCTGTTCCCGGGTGAAGGCCAACGCAGACTGTCCTTCTGGTAAATTTCTGATGCCGACCCGATAGGCATGTGCGAAGAATGAACGGGCCACGCTACCCGGATCTGCAAAGCGATCTGCGGTTTTCTCGTTGAGCACATGCCAGACTGCCACCAGGAGCTTGCGGGCGATTGCCACGACGGCTTTGGAACGCCCCAGGTGAGGTTCCAGCCGCTCAAATTCCTTCTTCCAATGGGGATGGTGCTCGATCGCATGGTTGGCAGCATTCACCATGGCGCGGCGCAGGTCTCGCCTGCCTGCTTTGGTGATTCGGCCGGTTGTATGGGTCATGCCGCTGTCGTGGACGCGGGTGCCCAGCCCGGCATAGCCCACCAGCTTTTTGGCAGTAGGAAAGCGATTGATGTCCCCGATAGCCGCCAGGATGGTGATGGCGGTGAGCATGGCCACTCCGGGAAGTTGGACCAGCAAGGGGATGCGTTCATCCTGGGCGCTCTCCTTCTGCAGACATTCTTCAGCTTGCCCGACCTGTTTCTGGGAAAACTCGAGCGTGTCCAGGTCGGAGCGCACCAGGAACTGCTCGGTTGCAGAAAGCGATAGGCTCTCCCACCAGATGCGCTGCTCAGAAGAAAAAGGCTTCTCCGGCAGAACTATGTGGTTGCGGTGCAATATCGAATGCAGCCGGTTCTTGGCCATGGTCGAAAGGTGGACCATTTTCTCCCGCCGGGCGATGAGTGCACGCAAGTCACGCACCTTGTGCGGCGGGATCCACACGCCTGTGAGCATCCCGGCTGCGTGAAGTTGCGCCAGAGTCAATGCTGCCTTCTTGTCCGTTTTCACGGGGGCGTTCGTGATCAGAGTCACGTTTGGCGGGTGGACGGCGATAATTGAGTGTACATGCGGCAGTAGGGCATCGTAGAACAGGTATGTGTTGGTGGTCATCTCCAGTACCACCGAATCCTGTGGCGTGATGACCCGGGAAACCCACCCGTCCAACTGATAGTTCGAAACCCTTTGCGGGCCAAAGACGACTTCGCGCTGTGCGTTGACCCCCAGTGCAACGAAGTACTCTTTGTGGATGTCCAATCCAATAAAGCGTGTGGGACCTCTTGCCATATCAACACCTCCGGGAGAATGGAATTGGGCCGGGTACATTGATTTATGGGTATGGACATCACACACGGACACGGGCTAACTCAAAGAGTTTCCCAGGTTAGCGGATCCGAACGGGCAGCCAAACAGATACGCGAGCTTGCTAGAGGCTTCTCATACTCACAACCGGCTGACCCAAACGTCACAAACCCGGAGCAGAACGTTCCCGTTCCTAACCATCGAGAAGTCTACTCCCAAACGTCCCGGCCACCCCTTCTGCAAGGGGTGTTGAATGCTAACAGGTACTTGTATGTCATTGATCGTGCTAATGTATACCAGGCATGATCGCCTGAATGGGTACCAGGCATAGCCGCCCGTATGGGTACCAGGCATAGCCGCCCGTATGGGTACCAGGCATGATCGCCTGAATGGGTACCAGGCATAGCCGCCCGTATGGGTACCAGGCGTAGCCGCCTGAATGGGTACCACCTTGGAGTGTGGCACAATGCTTCCAGACAAAAACTCTGGAGGCGACCTACATGAAGAGGAAGCACATGAATCACATACAGGACATCATCCGGCGATTACAGCTGGGAGAGAGCGAACGGCGTATCGCCAAGGATATGCAAATTGCGCGCAAGACCGTTCGGAAGTATCGCGAGATTGCGAAAGAGAAAGGATATTTGGAAAAGGTGGGCGCACAGCCCAGCGAGAGTGAGTTGAGGGAGGCGTTGGGGCCGGGGGTGCAAGCTCCGCGGCAGGCATCGACGGTTGAGCCATATCGGGGAAAAATACAGGATTGGGTGAACCAGGGGGTTGAGATGACCGCCATCTGGCTGCGGTTGCAAGAGAACTATGGATTTAAAGGGGGGTATTCGTCCGTGCGGCGCTTTGTGCACCGGCTGAAACCGGTAGAGCCGGAAGCGTTCATCCGTGTTCACAGCGAACCTGGCGTGGACATGCAGGTTGATTTTGGGTCGGTGGGACAGTTGTACGATCCGGTCACCAAGCGCATACGGACAGCCTATGTGTTTGTGGCGACGCTCTGTTACAGCCGCCACCAATATGCCGAGCTGGTCTTTGACCAGAAGGTGGCAACCTGGATCGCCCTGCACAAACGGGCGTTCGAGTATTTTGGAGGCGTGCCACAGCGGGTGATCCCGGACAATCTGAAAGCGGCCGTTTTGAAGGCCCTGGTGCATGATCCGATCCTGGGGGAGGCCTACCGGAGAATGGCGCTGTATTATGGTTTTCTGATCAGCCCTACGATCCCGCACACCCCGAGGCACAAGGGAAAAGTGGAGAGTGGGGTGCATTATGTCCAGCGCAACTTCATGGCTGGCCAGGAATTTGTGGATATCCATGTTGGCAACCTGCATTTGCGTGACTGGATCTTGAACACGGCGGGGGTTCGCAAGCATGGCACCACCGGCGAGGCACCGCTGCACTTGTTCAACGAAATTGAGAAGGCCTGCTTGCAGCCATTACCCACAGAGCCCTTCCGGCTGTTGGAGATCCGCCCGGTGAAGGTCCACCCGGATTGCCATGTGGTGATCACCGGGAGCTTTTATTCGGTGCCATTTGGATATATTGGCCAGGAATTGGCGGCACACGTGAGTGAGAACTTTGTGGAGATCTACAAAGGGCTGGAATTGGTCTCCAGCCACCCGCACAGTACCCGGCCCGGGCAGTGGCATACCCGGTTGGAAGATTATCCCCTCGCCAAAGCCGCTTACCTGATCCGCACGCCGGATTACTGCACCGACAGTGCCGGTACCTACGGCAAGAAGCTGGGGGCGAAGATTGGCCCATCCACCCAGAGCGTGGTGGAGCAGCTGCTGGCAGATCGGCCGCTCGATCGGTTGCGTTCGGTACAGGCCATCCTCAAACTGGAAGAGAGTGTGGGCTCCAAACGTCTGGAAGCCGCCTGTGCACGGGCTGCGTATTTTGGGGATGTACGTTATCGGCAGATCAAACTGATCCTGAATGCGGCTCTGGATCGTGAACCCCTGCCTGAAGCGCAGCCAGCGCAGCCTGCCCTCAGCCATGCTTTCGCCCGCAGTGGAGAAGAATTCTTTGGGAGCCACTCATGATGTCTCACCCGCTGCTCCCCAAGTTGCGCCAGCTCAGGCTTTCCGGTATTCTCAACACCCTGGACGTGCGTGTGTCCCAGGCAGTGGATCAGCAGCTGGCACCCCTGGAGTTCCTGGCTTTGCTGCTCGACGATGAATTGGAACGACGCAACCAAAAGCGCCTGGTATTGAAGCTCGCTCTCTCCGGATGCGACAGCAACAAAACCCTGGCTCATTTTGACTTCTCGGCTGCTCCTGGGATCAACCGCACCCTGATCCAGGACCTGGCCTCCTGCATCTTCATCCAGCGTCATGAGAATTTACTGATGTGCGGACCGACCGGGGTGGGGAAAAGCCACCTCGCCAATGCCATTGCCATTGAAGCCGTGAAACGTAACTTCCGCGTCCTGACCAAACCCACCCATCGCCTGTTGCAGGATCTGCAGATCGCCCGGGCAAACGGCTCCCATCCCCGCATCCTCGCTCGTACCCTGGCTTACGACCTGCTTGTCCTGGACGATTTCGGTCTGCAATCCATTTCTCCCCAGGCTGTCCAGGATCTCTACGAGATCATTACCGAACGTTATGAACACGGTTCGCTGATCATCACCTCCAACCGCGCCTTTGAAGAGTGGGGCGAGATCTTTGCCAATGATCTGCTCGCCAGCGCTGCCCTCGATCGTCTGACCCACCACGCCCACACCATCGTGATCCGCGGCGACAGCTTCCGCCAACGCGGCCGCAGAAAGGAAATTGCCTCGAATAAAACAACTTCTGAAGCCCCGATTATTCCAGAATCCTAACCCCCTCCACACTCCTTTTGGTGGTACCCATCAATGCGGCTATGACTGGTATACATCGGGCGGCTATTGACACTTGTATATTATAGAACATTTTTTCTAGTAATGCAAGCTGTTTACTTTATACCGGTATATATAAAGTAAGGTAAACTTTCATGCAGATAACGTGTCAACAGACCAAGAGCCATAACAAGAGACCTCATGGCGTATTAAAGATAATAATTTCGAACAGAAATGCTGCGAACACCAATATTAAGGAGTCCGATGATCCCGAACCAATGGTACGCGATCCTAGAGTCGAAGGAAATCAAAAAAGGAAAAATCACCCGGGTGACACGCATGGGCGAAAAAATGGTGGCGTGGCGAACCGGGCAGGGCAAACTGGCGGTCATGGCTGAAAAATGTCCACACCGCGGGGCAGCACTCGGTCTTGGAAAATTGATCAAAGACAACCTGCAGTGCCCATTCCACGGGTTTGAGTATGATACCCAAGGAAACTGTTTGCGGGTTCCTGCCAATGGAAAAAATGCCGAACCTGCCAAGGCGCTGCACTTCACAAGTTACCCGGTGCGGGAAGAGCACGGGTTTGTTTACATTTGGTGGGGAAAACCGCGGGACCAATACCCACAGGTGCCATGGTTCGAGTCGATCCCCGATACGATGGTGTATGCAACCTTGAAAGACCATTGGGCGAATCACTACGCCCGGGCGATCGAGAACCAGCTGGACGTGGTGCATCTGCCGTTCATCCATCACAACAACATCGGGCGCGGGAACAAAACCCTGGTCAATGGCCCGATCGCAACCCAGGAAAACCACTGGCCAGGAGACAACCTGATCAACCTGTGGGTGGCGAATGAACTGGATGAAGGGCAGAAGCCAAAGAAAGCTTCCGAAATGCCAAAACCAGAACGGCACCCCTCCCTGCAATTCCGTTACGGGAATATCTGGCAAAATTGGATCGCTGACAACATCCGCATCCTGGTGGCATTTGCCCCGATCGATAACGAAAACACGCTCCTGTACCTGCGCTACTACCACACCGTGCGCATCCCAGTGCTGCGTCAAATCACGGGCTGGGTCGGGTGCCTGGCAAACCTGGTGATCGAGCGCCAGGACCGGCGGGTGGTCATCACCCAGCGCCCTGAGCGTCCGGATTTAGACTGCGGTGAGATCCTTATCCCGGGCGATAACCCGATCGTGCTGTACCGAAAAATAAGAAGAGCATTGATCGATAGTAAGGAAGAAATCAAGATTTAGAAATTTACGACGGTCGTGGTTTGGTCACGGATGACTTTATTTATCCAATGGAGATAAACGGGATAAAATAGGCTAAGTAGCAAATCAACCGGAGGAAAGGACCCAGTCATGCCCACCAAGTCCAAAGTTGCCGTAATACGCACCACCCCCGAAACGGTTTTGAAGGATTACCAGCGCCTGTTCGACCTGGCGGATGGAGAAAAATTCCTGCGCTCGGGCATTCCGACGATCCTAAAAGACAATATCTCCTGGCATTACCCGATGCCGGCTGCGAATACGACCCCGTGGCAATTGGAAGGCTCCATCCTGGCACTGCGGAAGGCAGGGTTCGAGGACCTGGTGTGCGTGCAAAACCAGACAGTGATCACAAACGCCTTCAAAGGCGAGGACCTGAACTGCTACCTGCCCATCTTCAAGCAATACCACGTACCAGCGCTGTTCAATTTTCGCAATGAAGAAATGAAGTGGGTGCCCTACCAGCCCAAGGCAAAAATGCTGGCACTTGACCACATCTACCCGGAGGGGATCCACATCCCTGATTATTTCTTCGGGAAGAATATCGTCCACCTGCCGACGATCAAGACGCACATGTACACCACAACGACTGGGGCAATGAAAAATGCTTTCGGCGGGCTGCTCAGCAAACACCGGCACTACACCCACTCCTGGATCCATGAGACCCTGGTGGACCTTCTGGCAATCCAAAAAGAAATCCACCCGGGGATATTTGCAATCATGGACGGGACCACAGCCGGGAACGGCGCAGGACCACGCCTGATGATCCCGGTGGTAAAGAACATCCTGCTGGCATCGGCGGACCAGGTGGCAATCGATGCCGTGGCAGCCAAGCTGATGGGATTCGATCCATTGTCCATCAAGTACATCCGCCTGGCGCAGGAACAGGGGCTGGGAACGGGCGACGTCCGGGAAATCGAACTGGTGGGGGACGACATTTCGAACGAGAACTGGAATTTCAAAATCGGCAAGAACACGCATACCTTCCTGGCCTGGCTCTCGTGGTACGGGCCGACGAAGTTCCTGCAAAAACTCATTTTCAGAACCCCGCTGGTTTACCTGCCGATCGGCATTTCAGAGGCTGAACAGGATTATTTCTACTGGCCTCTGAAATACAAGGGGGTGGCGCGGAAATGGCTGCATTCGACCACCTGGGGAAAGCTGTTCCAGGACTACCAGCATAACGGGTACTTACAGTGCTAGATGCATAAAACAGCGGATAAAAAAACAAACGCCCAGGCGTTTGTTTTTTTATTAAAACCGAGAAAAATAATATAAAGTACCCACTGCAAGCGCAGCTAATTAGTCGAAGGCTCCAGTTCCGCTTTCCGCATGGTTTGAAAGGCAGCGATGGCGACTTCGAGCATCTTCTCGTCCGGTTGGCGGGTAGTCATGTGCTGCAACGCCAGGTTGGGCCTGACAATGAGACGAACAAAGGAATTATCCAAGTGATTGGCGGTCCAGCGCAGGTATTCGTAAGCGATCCCCGCAAGCACAGGGATCATCACAACCCGGCTAATGAGGCGCCAGGTAAACGGCAATGGACCGAGAATGGTGAAGACAAAGAGGGACAATACCACCAGGGTGAGCAGGAAGGCAGTGCCACAACGAGGGTGCTCAACGGAAAACCGGGCGACAGAGGCGGGAGTCATGTCCGCGCCGGCTTCATAAGCGTTGATGGTTTTGTGTTCGGCGCCATGATAGGCAAAGACCCGGGCAATGTCAGCGGCAAAACCAATGACCCATAGATAGCCGAGCAATAAGAGCAGGCGGAGAATCCCTTCGAGGAGGTTGCTCCACCAGGCATTCCAATGCAGGAAACGCTCGGACAGCCAGCCGACGCCGGCGGGAGCCAGGAAGAAGATGCCGATGGCGACAAGAAAGGTAAGACCGAGGGTGAGATAGAGGGCGGGACCTTCCAGCTTTTCGTCTTCGCCGGTTTGGAGGTTGGCGGAATCGGTGAGGGCGCGCATCCCCAACCCGAGCGAATCCCAAAGCAAGATCAAGCCGCGCAGGAAGGGGATTTTCGCCAGGCGGGATTTATAAATGCCGCCCAATTCTTCGACTTTTGTGGCAATGCTACCATCCGGGGCGCGCATGGCAACCGCATAGGCTCTGCGGCCGCGCATCATCACCCCCTCGATGACGGCCTGCCCACCATATGCGATCAATTTGTCTTCCATACCGGTAATCTCCAAAAGCCCGAGGGACGAAATAATTCCCGCCGAACCTCAAACTATCAGGGTTTCAAATTTACAAAGAAATGGATGGCGGCTTCGATGCCGCGATACCAGGTGGGCAGGTGCATTTTTTCATTGGGAGCGTGAACATTATCATCTGGCAACCCGAAACCGGAAACCACCGATTCTATCCCCAGGAGGCTTTGCATATCTTTTACTACGGGTATGGAGCCGCCTTCGCGGCGGAAATAAGGAGGCATGCCCCAAACCGTTTCAAGGGCTTTGCTCATGGCGCGTACGCCAACGTTATTGCGGTCTGAGATGGAAGCGGGACCGCCCGCCATAACCGTCAACTCCCAGCGAATATCCTGAGGAGCGTGCTCCTTCAGATATTGGAGGAACTGCCGGTGGACTTCCTGGGGATCCTGGTCGGGGACCAGGCGCATAGATATTTTTGCCATGGCCCAGGCGGGGATGATGGTCTTTGAGCCTTCACCTGTGAAACCGGAAAGCAAGCCGTTCACATCCAGGGTGGGGCGAGCCCCCGTCCGTTCATTGGCTGTAAAGCCAGCCTCTCCATATAAGGCGGGCACGCCGGTTATTTGAAGGAAGTGTTTGTCATCGATGGGGAGGCGGGCCAGCTCATCGCGGTCGGCCTTGCTCAATTTTTTGACACGGTCATAAAAACCAGGCAGGGTGATGCGTCCCTGCGCATCATGCATCCCGGAGATGAGTTCGGCAAGTGCATTAGCCGGGTTGTGGACAACCCCCCCATAGATCCCGGAGTGCAGGTCCTGAGTCGGGCCAAAAACGCGCAATTCAAAATAAGCCAGGCCACGCAAGGCATAAGTGAGGGTGGGGTAATCCTTGCCGATCATGCCCGAATCGGGGTTGAGTGCAAAATCAGAAACAAGCAAATCCTTGTGTTCGGAAATAAAAGTGGGAAGGTTAGGTGAGCCAATTTCCTCCTCGCCTTCAAACAACCACTTTACATTCACCGGGAGGCCGCCGGTCTTAACGAGTGATTCGACTGCTGTAAGCATCACCACGTCCTGACCTTTCATATCGGAAGCGCCGCGGGCATAGATGTTTTCGCCGCGTACTTGCGGGTCAAAGGGAGCAGACTTCCAGAGGTCAAGGGGATCCGCAGGCTGGACGTCGTAATGCCCGTAAATCAGCACCACGGGTGCACCCGGTACTCCCAGCCATTCGCCGTAGACGATGGGGTGTTTGGCTGTGGTGAATATTTGTACTTTTTGCATACCGAGCGTGTGCAACTGCGCGGCAAGCCATTCGGCTGCCTTGCGAATATCAGGAGCGCGAGCGAGATCAGTGGAGACGGACGGGATCGCCAGGATTTCCTTGAAGGTATCCAGGAATTTATCGTTATTGCTGCGAGCATATTTCAAAGCATTATTCAGTTGTTCTGCCATCGATAACTCCCTTATAAAATTGCAATTATTTAACCAGGGCATGCTCCCCGGATTGATGATCAATTATTACGGAGCAGAAGTTGGTTGGACAGTCTGTTCGAGCGCGCGGCGGGTAATGAGGAACCAGGAGGAGATGCCATTAAAACGGTCCGCCGGCTCAAACAAGGGCACCGCCTGCACCCCCTGGACACGCTGGTCGACAGCATAGGTATAGATCGGGTAAAAGAGAGGCAGGGCTGGAAGTTCACGGGCAAAAACCACCTGGAAATTGCGATACAGGCGGGTACGAACGCTCATATCGGCTATCACACGCGCCTGTTCCAGATACTCGCTGGCAGTGCGATTGTCCCACTGGGAGTAATTCTGCCCGCTGGTAATTTCAGCCTGGTGCCAAAAAGGGTAAGGATCGGGGTCGTACGACCTGCTCAAATCCAAATCGACCAGGGCAGCCTGATATGTACGAGGCGTCAGGTAATCAGCGAATAAAGATTCATAAGTAACAGCCTGGAGTTTTACATCCACGCCAATCGCAGCCCAGTTCTGCTGGATGGTTTGCGCCAGCGCCGCATGGGCAGCGTCATCGGGATAAACCATTGTAAATGAAAGCGAAACCTTATCCTTGGCACGCACGGTCCCGTCAGCCGGGAGAACATAACCAGCAGTCTTTAGTCCACTGACTGCAGCGTCGGGGTCGAAAGGAATGTGTTCCACACCATTGTAATAAGCCCAGGTCAGAGGCAGGAGAGGACTATCGGCAACGATCCCCTGACCCTGAAGCAAATTATCCACCATCCACTGGCGGTTTAAGCCATCCATCAAAGCAAGGCGGACATTTTTATCCTGGAAAAACGGGACATCATTATTGGCAAGATTGAATAAAACCATGGACAAGCGCGGCATGCGGCTTGAGTAGCAGGAGAGGTTCGGATCGGAACAGGCAGAGGCGTAAAGATCCGAGGGAATCTGGCTGATGCCGAGGACTTCCCCTGATTTGTAGGCTGCCAGAGCCAGATCTGCGGATGGATAATAGCGAAAAACCATCTGGTCAATAAATGGCTTTTGGCCGTAATAATTACTCGAGACGTCAAGAACCACACCGGTAATCTGCCCATTCTCGACTGTCACGTGATCAAATTTATAGGGACCGCTGCCCACCGGAGCCAGGTTAAAATCTGAACTCGCCAGCTGGTCGGCGGTTAAAGAAGCCAGAAGGTGCTGCGGCAAAATCCCGAAGGTCAGATAGTCGAGAAACGGGACAAATGGTTCGGGCAACGTAAATTTAAGGTTTTTATCGTCAAGGCGGGTGATCTGCACCAGGTCCCACATGGAGCGGACATCGGCAGGAAGGGCGGAATTCTGGCTGCGCAGGAGACTGATGGTAAACAACACATCGTCACTGGTAACCGGGGTGCCGTCCTGCCAGACTGCATCGGGGCGAATCGTGAAGTTATAGACCGTCCCATCGGGGGTATTCGCCCACGACTCGGCCAGGTCGGGGTGCGGGATGCCGCTCGAATCAAACTGGATCAAGCCACTAAAAATGAGGCGGTCAATGTCGCGATCGGCGGGATTATTCAAGTCGAGCAAAGGGTTCAGCCGCCCGAAGGAGCCGACAAGAGCCTCGGTATAGATCCCCCCGCTGGCAGCTTCAGGCTGGACCGGGTTGAGCGCTGGCTGCTGGGTCAGCAACAAAACCGCCACCACAACCAGTGTCAGCACAACCACGAGGATTTGCCAGCGCAACTTTTTCATATTGGAATAAAGAAAGGCCTCTCGCAGGCGCAACCAGCAACCCAGCGATGGCCTTCTTTATAGGAAATGATTATGCGTGAGCGGCGACAATCACAGAGGTGATGGCGAGGATAAAAAACAGGACGCTGAATATGATGGTAACCCAAAAGAGAGTCTTTTCAATGCCGCGCCTGGCTGTAAAAACACCCCCAGCGTCCGCACCAGACAGCAAGCCCAAGCCGGCACCCTTACTTTGCAGGATGATACTGATCACCAAACAGATTGATGTTAAAATCAAAGAAACGTCGAGAAAGGTTTGCATTATTCAGCCTCCAGAAATTTTAGCCGACAAATTATACCTGTTATTCAGGTAATCCGTCAAACAAGGTTCCCGGAACGAAACAAGTGCCATTTTTGAACAATTTGCGGGGCGTCCATTGAAGCCTTCCAGCCGATACCGGCAGTTTTTTTCATCCGGTCATTCGCTTTGAGAACCATTGCAAAAAAATTTCATCAGGATACAAAATGCACGAACTGACCGTCAATTTGCACATGCATACAACCTACTCCGACGGTTCCGCAACCCACGCAGAACTGGGGAAGATCGCGCTGAAAACCAGCGTGGACGTCCTGCTGGTGACAGACCACAACGTTCTGGTGGAAGGAGTAAATGCCTACTTCCAGGAAGGCAAGCGGCGCGTGCTCGTTTTAGCCTGCGAAGAAGTCCACGACCAGGGGAGATCCCCACAAAAAAACCACCTGTTGGTCTTTGGAGCCGATAAGGAGCTGGCACCCTTTGCCCAGGACCCGCAATCCCTGATCGAGGCCGTGGGCGAGGCTGGAGGAATTTGCTTCATCTCGCATCCATTCGACCCGGCAATGCCAGAGTTCGGAGAAACGGATATTTCCTGGACGGATTGGTCCCTAAGCGGTTATACGGGGATCGAACTTTGGAACGGGTTCAGCGAATTAAAAACAGTGGCAAAGGGGAAATGGCAGGCGGTGGCGTACGCGTTCTTCCCGGAACTCATCCCCCACGGCCCACTCCCGGAAACCCTGCAGAAATGGGATGAACTGACGTCAAATGGTCAGCGGGTGGTGGCAATCGGCGGAGGCGACGCGCATGCCGAGCATTTATCCCTGGGGCCCATTCGCAAGGTCATCTTCCCGTATGAATATCATTTCAAGGCAATCAACACGCACGTACTGACCTCCACTCCCCTGACAAATGACCTGCTGCGGGATAAAAAAATGATCCTGGAGGGGATGTCGGCCGGTCACTGTTTCGTGGGATATGACCTGCCGGCGTCAACGCGCGGTTTCCAGTTCTCTGCCCAAAGCAAGTTTGTTAATGCGATCATGGGAGATGAAATCAAATTCACGGGCCCGGTTACCCTGCAGGTAAAACTGCCATCAGCCGCGGATATGCGGCTGATAAGGAATGGCAGGGTAGTGAAAAGCGCACATGGAGAAGCAATGGTGTATATTGCCGAAGAGCCGGGGGTATACCGGGTGGAAGCCACCCGGCAATTCATGGGGAGGGAGCGAGGATGGATATTCAGCAACCCGATCCATATTATTTAAAGCCTCCCCAAAAAGGGTCTTATCGCTTACAATACACCCCGATCAAGCCGCTGCGCGGCTTGCCTTCCGCCCCCGGCTCACCGACGGTGAATGTCCGGGAGCATATCCCGAGGAAAGGAGGTTTTCCCTATGCGTCACTATGAACTTGTCTGTATTGTCCATCCCGACCTGGACGAAGCTGGATTTAACGGCGTCGTCGAAAAGGTTAAGGGCTGGGCTGTCGAGACCGGCGGAGTGGTTGACAAAGTGGAAGTCTGGGGTCGAAAGCGCCTGGCGTATGCCATCAAGAAGCATCGCGAAGGTCTGTACGTACTTTTCAATCTCAGCCTCGAACCCACTGCAACCAACACGATGGACCAGAATTTGCGATTCCTGGAACCGGTCATTCGCTATATGATCACTGCGGTTGAGTAAGAAATTCCAACGACGGTATTAATTTGCCTTTCGAGCGAGGAGGACAGCATGAGTCGTGGATTGAATAAAGTAATGGTGATCGGTCACCTGGGACGGGACCCAGAAATGCGGTACACCCCTTCAGGCAGGCCGGTGACAACCTTCACGGTTGCGACCAGCCGGTCGTGGAACACAGCCGACGGCGAACGCCATTCCGAAACCGAGTGGTTCAACGTGGTTACATGGGGCAACCTGGCTGAGATCTGCAAGCAATATTTGGTCAAAGGCCAGCAGGTCTACATCGAAGGACGCCTGCAAACCCGGCATTGGGATGACAAGGAAGGCATCAAGCATTCCTCCGTAGAGATCATTGCAAATGAAATGATGATGCTTGGGGAGCGCCGGGAAGCCAACAGCCACCCCTCCAGCGGTGAAGAACCTGTCGCAGCGGAAGAAACCGAAGGGGTGCCTGCAGAAGACGAATTCCCCTTCTAGCCTTTATTTAGAAGCAGCGTGGAAATTTGCGAGGGAAAAACCTTCGCGGCTGCCAGAAAAGATTGGAGTTTAAGACCATATGGAACGTGAACCTCGAAACGATAATGATATGGACCAGGGCGGCGAGCGCCGATATTATGCCCGCCCGAAAGTGTGCCAGTTCTGCGCAGACAAGCATCTGACGATCGATTATAAACAGTCGGACGTCCTGCGAAGACTGGTGACCGAGGAAGGGAAGATCCGTCCTCGCCGCCAGACCGGCACCTGTGCAAAACACCAACGGGTGCTGGCCACGGCAATCAAGCGCGCCCGCCACATCGGATTGCTGCCATTTTCGGGCAGCGAACGCGAAGATCGATAATCTTCAGCTTTCGTAAAAAGGCATGGGGCCAAACCATGCCAATATTTACCTATACGCATGTTATTTCAGTGTAATAAACGAATTCGATAAAACACTGCAATGGCATGAAAATTTCAGGATGAGGCATTATGGCTAAGGATAAACCTACCAAGATTGCGTCCAAGAAACACCTGGCACGCCTGGAACGCGAGCGCCGCCAGACTCGATTAATCACCGGGATTGCCATTGGCGTGGTGGTCATCATCGTGGGACTGATCGGGTACGGGATCCTGAATGAAACCGTCCTGAAAGCCCGCTCACCGGTTGTGACCGTCAATAACCAATCGGTCTCGCTGCGAGAGTTCCAGGTCCAGGTGCGTGTGTCACGCCAGCAATACGTCGACCAATACATGCAATACTACCAATTCGCCCAGATGTTCGGGATCGACCCGACGACCGATCCGAACATGTCTCAAACCCTAAGCCAGATAGAAACCCAACTGGCGACTGCGTCAAACATCGGCCAGCAGGTGATCGATAACATTACAAATGCACTATTGATCCAACAGTATGCAAAAGCCAACGGGATCGTAGTGTCACAAGCAGATATCGACAAGGCAATGCATGATGCGTTCGGATACTTCCCGGATGGAACTCCCACCCCCACCCCAACGCTGACACCATTTGCCTATTCAACGCTGGATGCAACCCAGTATGCACTGGTCTCCCCAACGAGCCTGCCGTCAGCCACGCCCACTTCCACCCTGGCAGCAACTCCAACGCTTGACCTGACGGCAACGGCAACAACCATTCCCACTATTACGCTTACACCTTCCATCACCCCGGTCCCGAGCATCACTCCCACGTCAACCCCTTACACGCTGAGCGGGTACCAGACCAGCTACCAGGCCGCCCTTGCCAATTATTCCAAACTGGGAATGAACGAAACGGACTTCCAAAATGTATTCTTCATCAGCCCTCTCTACCGCCAGAAAGTAGAGGCTGCCGTTACAGCCAATGTGGCGCACACGCAGGAGCAAGTATGGGCGCGAAATATCCTGGTGGCAGATGAAGCTACCGCTCAATCCATTTACACTCAACTGCAAGCGGGAGCAGATTTTGGGACCCTGGCAGCCCAGGACTCAACCGATACAACCACAAACACCCTTGGTGGAGATTTGGGGTGGTTCGGACGAGGGGTCCAGACCCAGGAAGTCGAAACTGCAGCTTTTGCACTGCAAATCGGTGAAATCAGCGAACCGGTTCAGTCCACGGATGGGTGGCATATCATCCAGGTGCTCGGGCACGAAGTCCGCGCCTTGACCGACACTCAATATACCAATGCCGTGACGGCAGCCTTTACGCAATGGCTGTCCGACCAGAAATCTGCTGCCACCGTTGTAGTCGCCAGCGACTGGACAACCAACACCCCCAGTGAACCCAGCCTTGCCAGCGCATTCGCCAATTTGTATGCAACCGCGACCGAATACGCCATTCAGAACCCTCCAGTTGCAGTACCCCCGACAGCGACCCCCTAAGCTAGAGCAACGCCCGGGATAGTCAGAATTGAAAAGCGGTCAGCCACATGGCTGACCGCTTCATTTTTCCGTTTGAAGTTCAAGCACAAATGGAAACTCTATTTCAAGTATTCCTCGGTTATTTCATCCAATTTCAAGCTGATGATCTGGCTGGCAGAATCGCGTCCCATCGTCACACCATAAATGACGTCCGCTGCCTGAACCGTGTTCCGGTTATGGGTGATGATGACGAACTGAGTGTCCTTGCTTAACTCCAAAAGCTCGTCGCGGAAGCGGCCTACATTGGCCTCGTCGAGCATGGCATCAACCTCATCCATTACACAGAACGGGGTCGGGGAAACCTTGAGCAATGCAAAAACCAATGCAATTGCGGTCAGGCTGCGCTCTCCGCCGGATAGAAGCGAGAGACCCTGCTCACGACGTCCCGGCAGGCGCGCTTCGATATCAATACCTGTCTCGGTCAAATTGTCGGGGTCGGTAAGGGTCAGCCGGGCTGCCCCACCGCCAAACAAGCGGTGGAATATGAGGTGGAACTCCTCAGCCACGGCGTCAAACGTTTTCTGGAATTCCCGACGGGTCATTTCGTCCAGCTCGGCAATCACCTGGTGGAGATCGGCCTCGGCCTTGCGTAAATCCTCCACCTGGGAGGTAAGGAAAACGTGGCGTTCTTTGACCGACTTAAACTCCTGCTGAGCCTCCGGGTTAACTGCACCCATTCGCCGCAACTGCGCCCGCTGGCGGGTCATGTGTTCTTCCAAATCGGGAGCCAGTTCAGTAATAACCGGCAGCTGCTCAACCAACCCCTCAAAGGGTAACGGCACCGGCCCGGTGACGTCGGAGGTGTACTCAAACGCGACCAGTCCAAAGTCATCTTCTATGCGCTGCCTGAGGGCCACCAAGGCTTCCTGCTTGCGGCTGACCTCAAGCTGTGCCTGGTTGTACGCCCGCTCGATGCGGGACAATACGTCCTGTTCCTCCGTCTCCTTAACCTGCCTGTTCCCTTCCTGCCCCACGGACGATTCAAGAGTCCTTTCAGCAGGCCCGATCAGATCGCGGAGTTCATCCAACTGGGCATTTATCCCCGCAGTCTGGCTGAGCAAGTTTTCACGCTCGTTTTCCAATTCCACCAAAGCGGCATCAATTTCCGGAAGACGCGATTCTGCCCGGCGGATTTGTTCCTGCAGGTGCAGAAGATCCTGTTGGCGTTCATGCACCCGGGTCTGCGCTCCACTCAAAGCGAGCTTGCCGACCGCAGACCGTGTGCTCCATAGGGTCACCTGGTCCTGGAAATCCTCGAGAGACAGCATTGCCAAATTTGAGGATTTCGCCCGGAGGTCTTCCCGGGAGAGAGCGGTTTCCTGATCGTTTTGTGTCAGCGTCATGGCAGACTGCAGACGTTCAATTGCGACTTTGGAGATCTCCTGCTCCAAACTCTGTTTCTGGCCCAAATCCCAGTCCAACTGCCTGCCGGCAGCATCCGCCTTCACTTGGGCCAAGCGTTCGGATTCACGAGCTTTTTCCAGCATGGCTCGTTTTGTATCAGCGTCGTTCTTTTTTTCCAGCGCCTGCTGGCGGGTGGTATCCAAGAGCGCGGATACCCTGGAGATTTCATTTTCCATTTCGTTCGTTTTACGTTCCAGCTCTGCCAGGGTTTCCTTTAATTCGCGACGCTGGCGCGGACGGCCCAGAACTGCTGCATGGCTGGATTTCCCCGCCTGCACTTCACCTGAAGCATGAAACACTTCGCCGCGCAATGTGACGGCGCGGGCGTTCTTCGGCATTCCTGCCAGTACGTGCCGGGCAGCGGAGCGGTTGCGGACAATGAGTACCTGCCCCAACAACAAATCCAAGACCGGGCGAATCTCAGTGGGCGCTTTGACCAGCTCAGAGGCGACACCCAGGCAATTTGCGTCCGGTTTCACTTTGAGAGGCTCTGCAGGGGAAAGCCAGTCGAGGGGCAGAATGGAGGCCCGGGAATTGTGATCCGAATCAAGCAAGGCCAGCGCCTGTTCAGCATCCTTTCCAGAAGCCAACAGTATTGAATCAGTAAATTCACCCAAGGCTGCCGAAATCGCCACTTCCAGGTCCACGGGAACATCCAAAGCTGAAGAAAGGGCACCCCGGGTTCCGGAGAGCCTGGACTGACGGGCAGCTTCCAGAAGAAGTTTCGCCCCATCGGCGTAGCCGGTCAGGGACTGTTCGGACTGGTCAAGCACATCCAGTTGCGCTTTCAGGCCAGCCTGTTCGGTTTTTTTAGCTGCGCCTTCCGCAATCAGATTCTTGACCGTTTCCTCCAATTCGGCGAGGCGTTTTTGAGCGGCCTGGAATTCCTTCTCGGCTTCCTGCAAAATAGCTTCTGAATTCAGCCGGTTCAGTTCAGCGGATTTGAATTCTTTTTCGGCTGCCTTGGATTCCTTATCGTTCCTGGCAATCGCCTGGACGGCCAAAGCGAGTTTTTGGTCCTGGGACTTTGAGCGGGCTTCCAATTCATCTTTGTGAGCCTGGATCCCGGCACGCCGTGTGGCCAGTTCGTCAAACTTTTTACGAGCGGTTTCGAACTCCAGTTCGAGGCGCGATTTCTCAGCGAGGCGTTCATTCAAGGTGACCTGGGCAGCGTCAGCCTGGGCTCGCGCTTCATCGAATTCCGCCTGCAGATTGGCAGCTTCCTTTCCGGCTGCAGCCAGTCGTTCCCCGGCGGCCTTGGATTCTTCGACCAGGCGAGACTGCTCACTCAAAACCGTTTGGCGATTATCCAGAAGGAAGCGCTGGCGTTCGTCCAGTTTCGCCAGATCGCCGCTGATCGACTCGCGGTTCTGGTGCAATTGAGAAACCTGTCGGTGCCAAGAATTCATGCGGGCACGCAAGTCGTTGATCTGCTCCCGGAAATCTGTGAAATCCTGGCGAACTCTCTGGTAAGAGTTGCGGCCTTCGTTTAATTTGGTTTCCTGGAGGTGCATCACGTTGCTTGCTTCAGTCAAGTCCTGCTGAGCCCGGTGCCAATGATATCCATACCATTCGTGCATGAGAACACGCAAATCAGCCTGGACCTGGGTAAATTCCTGTGCACGGGCAGCCTGGCGCTCAAGGCTTTTGAGACGGGGTTCCAATTCTGCGAGGATATCCAGAACCCGGTCAAGATTGCGTTGGGAGGCTTCCAGTCGATGCAGAGCCTCTTCCCGGCGGGAACGATAGAGACCAATCCCGGCAGCTTCCTCGAAGAGACGGCGCCGTTCATCTGCCTTCAGGGCGAGCGAGGCGTCCACCAACCCCTGCCCGAGGATGGTATACGTGCGCTCGGAAAGGCCCGACTGCGCCAGCAACTCATTAATATCCTTCAAGCGGACGTGCTGTCCGTTCAGCAGGTAATCATTGCGCCCGTCGCGATACGCACGCCGCGACAGCCCAACCTCCGAAAAATCGACCGGCAGCCACCCTGCTGAATTATCGAAAACAATCCCGGCGGAAGCCATCCCGGCGCGCGAACGCTGTTCAGAACCAGTGAAAATCATGTCTTCGGTCTTTTTAGCGCGCAAGAGGCTGTAGGTCTGTTCCCCCAACACCCAGCGAAGCGCATCTGCGATATTGGATTTACCCGAGCCGTTAGGCCCGACAATGGCAGTTATCCCCTCTGCAAATTCAAATTTTGTTTTTGCAGCGAAGGTTTTATAACCATGGAGTTCAAGGGATTTAAGACGCAAAGGCATTGGATTATGAGTGAATGAAATCAGGATTTTTCGATGGTATCAATGGCGGCCAGGGCAGCAGCGCGCTCGGCAGTCTGTTTATTGTGCCCACTACCCCGTCCATAAGCTGTTCCATTTATCTGCACTTCTATTTCAAATGTCCGCAGGTGATCCGGGCCATTAGTCGAGATGGTGACATATTTTGGGATGCCCAACTTTTGGCCTTGCGACCATTCCTGCAACCTGCTTTTAGGATCGCGGGAATCCGGAGAGAGAATGAGCCTCTCGCTGACCTGTTCCAGCAAGGGGTGAACGAGGCGCTGGATGGTGGTAATATCGCTCTCCAGGAACAGAGCCCCGACCAGTGCTTCGAAGGTGGCGCATAAAAGGACGTCCTTCTGGCGGCCTCCGGCGCTGTCTTCTCCGTTACCCAGGCGCATGGCAGAACCCAGGTCATAGGAGCGGGCGAATTCAGCCAATTGCTCGGTACAAACCATAGCCGAGCGCATGCGTGTAAGCTCGCCTTCAGCCATCTCTGGGAAATGATTATACAGCCAGGCGCCGGCGACAAAATCCAGGACCGCATCGCCCAGGAATTCCAGGCGTTCGTTGTCTTCCAACGCCTCCTGATGTTCGTTGACGTAGGATCGATGAGTAAGGGCGCGCGTGAGCAACAACAAGTTTTTAGTTGGAAGTGAAAATCGCTTTGCGAACTCGGCCGGAGTCAGCTCGCGATCGTCTTCCGGATTGTGATTCATGCTTACCTTCCGGAACGCAGGAAGCGCCACCACTCCCCTCCCGCTTCGATTAACCCTGGTCTTGGTGTGTGCGGTAATGGTTAAACCTTTAGCGAATAACGAGGGAAACAGCGTTCGCGGCCACTTAGTTCCAATAAATGTAAAGTTGATTGTAACCCGATTCAAGCGCGCTGAACAGCGTCTATGATACAATCGCACTGTCCAGACGAAGGAGTCACCTATGCACGAACCACTCGCAGAAGAAACCCTTTTCCTTCATAATGCTGAATTAGGGCTCGGGACATGGAGTTGGGGAGACCGCAGCATGTGGAATTATGGTCACGGCTATGCCGAGAAGGATGTGGAACAAGCCTTCCAGACTTCCGTTGCCGCTGGGATAACCCTGATGGATACCGCCGAAGTCTATGGAGGGGGACGCTCAGAGAGATTCCTGGGTCAGTTCCTGAAATCCGCCACCGTTCCCATCCTGGTGGCAACCAAGTACATGCCCTACCCGTGGAGGCTTAATCGCGGTGCCCTGATGCATTCGCTTGATCTAAGCCTGGAGCGCCTGGGGCTGGAACACGTTGACCTTTACCAGATCCACTGGCCCTTCCCGCCCATGCCGGTAGAATTCTGGGTAGAAGAACTGGCGAAGGCTGTCAAATCCGGAAAGACGCACACAGCGGGGGTCTCAAACTACAGCAAGATCCAAATGCAGAGGGCTTACACCATCCTGTCAAAATACAACCTTCCCCTGGCCTCCAACCAGGTCGAGTATCACCTTCTCAACCGGAACGTGGAAAGGAATGGTCTGCTCGACCGCTGCAAGGAGCTGGGTGTGAGGCTGATCGCTTATTCACCCCTGGCTAAGGGGCTGCTGACCGGGAAATATACGCTGGAGAGTCCACCTCCAGGGCTGCGCTCCCGACAGCCTGCAGGGAGGATGAAGGCCCTCCCAGGGCTGATCGCCCTGATGACTGAAATCGGCAAGGGGCATGATGGGAAAACTCCCAGCCAGGTAGCGTTGAACTGGATCATCTGCAAAGGAGCCCTGCCAATCCCGGGAGCAAAAAACGCCAAACAAGCAGAGCAAAACGCAGGGGCAAAAGGATGGAGATTAACCTCGGAAGAGGTAAAAGATTTGGACAATGCCAGCGACAAGTTTACGAAGTAGGCAATTGGGGCGACTGAGACCAGTCGCCCTTTTTTATTTTAATATCTGGAATAAATTGCTGAAATCATCCGTCCACAATTTAACAGGTGAGACGTAACCGGTCATGGAGGCAGCGCGGGAGCGTATGCCGGGAGTATCAAGCAACGCTGGATCGCGTGCCATCACCATCCACAGGGACGGAAAGGTATCAGGCGACTGGCCCGGATCATTAATGACCACGCGGCTCAAGCCAAGGTGGTCAGCCAGGGTCCAGACTACGGGCACAAGGTCTAGGTGGCGGTTAGAGATATTGACCGCCAGGATCCCATCCGGGCGGAGATGTTGTAAATATAGATCGAAGGCTTCCACATCCAGCAAATGAATCGGGATGGAATCACTTGAAAAGCAATCCAGGATCAGGACATCATAATTTTGCGATCCGCCCGTTGCAAGCTCGTTTTCCAGAGACAGACGGGCGTCCCCGGGGACAATTTCAGTTTGCGCCTGACTTGTAGAAATATAGCTGAAATATCCACCTGCACCTTCTGCCAGGTCGACCACCAGAGGGTTGATCTCGTAGAATCGATACACATCTCCCGGCTGACCATAAGCTGCAAGCGTCCCAATCCCGAGACCCAGAATGCCAACCCGCATGCCAAAGCCGCGGTGAGGATCATTCAGGATCGCCAATCCACCGCCACTCGTTGTTCCGAAGTAGGCAGTGGGAGTGTCACTTTTCGATGCAGAAAGGAACTGGTAACCGTGGATGGTGACTCCATGCACAAGGGCATAGCGCTCAGTCAACGGATTGCCGGGGTCGAGTTCGCGAACCCGGACTACACCATAATAGTTTCTTTGGATAAACAACTCATTCCGCAGATCGGCAGTGATTTGTTGGTAGGAGCGTGCCCCGGAAACGACCACCATACTAAGGAGCATCACGCTGTTCGTCACAAACACCCAACGGCGTCGGACTGCGATCACAGTAATGAAGGTAACTGCCAGAAACAGGATCCAACACAGGGTGTAGCCGAGAGGTAATTCCCAGTAACCTTTGAAAATAAATGGGGCGACAAAATTAATAAAGATCCCACCCAGCGCGCCGCCCACCGATACCATCAAGTAGAAACGGGTAAGATGGGCAGGATGCGGACGGAGGCGGTAAAGCTCACCATGGCAAACCATGCAGGCGGCGAACAGTCCGAGAGAATAAATCCCTATCTGAACAGTAATGTTCAGAGAGTCTGCACGACCAAGTGCCCACCCAACCAACAAGGTGGCAATGAACAAGACAACCAGATATACCTGGCGGGAGTACCAGCGCTCCCCGGAAAATGCAAGGATGAACGAGAGCAGGTAAATCGTGAGCGGGAGGACCCAGAGGAATGGAATGACCGCAACTTCCTGAGTAATCTGGCTGGTGGTCGCCAGGAGCAGGATGGAGGCGGTAGCCGCCAGGATGATCCACAAACCATAATCGCGGGCAAGAGGCTTCGGTGCGGGCTCTTCCACTGCAGGAGAACCATCAGAGACCGTTGCTTTCTTATTAATGAGCGATTTGATCGCTCCGTACCCCGCCAGTCCGGCATAGACCAGGTACATAAGTGACCAGATTCGTCCCTGCCAGGCAAGAGTGAGATAGGGCTCAATCAGAACCGGATAAGTGACCAGACCAAGCAGCGACCCAACGTTCGATAAGGCATATAAACGATAAGCCGTGCGCTCTGGAAAATTCCGGTGGAACCAGGCCTGCATCAGCGGGCTATTGGTGGAAATGAGGAAATACGGAAGACCGACCGAGATGAACAAGATTCTGCAAATATCCCAGACCGGGAACCCTGATTGTCCCGGTTTCCAGCTGGCATCAGGGGTGATGGGCGATTTCCAGGCTAACGCGAGCACCAACATCAGGGCAAGGGAAATACCCAGGATGACGAGGTGAACAATTTCCCGCCTGCGGCTCTTACCGATGAGCCAGTTGGCATAGGCATACCCGCCGGTCAGAAGAACCTGGAAAAACATCTGCACGGTGGACCAGACTGCAGATGTGCCTCCAAACCACGGCAAAATAATCCGGGCGATCATGGGCTGGATTTGAAAAAGAAGAAAAGCGGAGATAAAAATTGAGACCATGAAATAAGCCATGTCTCAATTGTACATGCAAGGCAGAATTCAAGAACAAAGTTGGATTAATAAAAATGAAAGTTCTTTAAACAACTTTCCAACGGTTGATTGGACAGCCATGGAGGTGAGCTGAGCAGGAAGAATGTATCGCTTCCCCTTTTCCACACTGCTTAAATGCGAATGTGCTAGAATCGCCGATTAATGTTTGCAGTCTTCTTGCGACAGCCCATTGATTGTCGGTTTCCGATAACTGTATAAACTCGAGCGCCCGTCTTCAAAGTTCAGCTTGCGACCGAAGGATAAAACAATGTGGCGAATAAAACCAGCAGCAGGAATAAAGAAGACTTGAAGCGCACCATTTGGAGGTAGTGATGAAAATATCTGGCAACACCATCCTGATCACCGGAGGGGCAACCGGAATTGGACTGGCATTGGCTGAATTATTTTTGAGGGATGGTAACCGGGTGGTCATTTGCGGACGGCGAAAGGAGAACCTGCTTGAGGCGCAACGGAAATTCCCCCAAATCCAAATCAAAGTTTGCGATGTGGCTGAAGCAGATGAAAGACAAGCGCTTTATGATTGGATAACCTCGTACTATCCCGGAATGAATATCCTGGTAAACAACGCGGGGATACAGAGGATGGTCGACTTTACCAAAGGGACCGCGGACCTTTCGAACGGCGAAGATGAAATCCGGATCAATTTCAGCGCGCCGGTTCTCCTAACCGCCATGTTCATCCCGCAGCTGATGAAACTGGAGGAAGCCGCCATTATGAATATCTCCTCCGGTTTGGGTTTTGTCCCGCTGACCATCGTGCCGGTCTACTGTGCAACCAAGGCAGCCATGCACTCATTCACCTGGTCATTGAGGCATCAACTGCGCAAGACCAGCGTGAAGGTTTTTGAGGTCATCCCACCCACCGTCGATACCAACCTTGACCGCGGAGCGCGCGGGGAGAGGAAGCAGGAGTATCGGGGGATTCCCGCCTCAGAGGTTGCCAAGGCGACCTTGGCAGGCATGGCAAAGGACGAATTCGAAATCACCATCGGGCAGTCCCAGGGATTGCGGGACGGGACCCGGCAGGAAGCCGAGCTAATATTCCAGCGCATGAATGGACAGTGGTGATGGAAACCATCGGATTGATCGTCGCAATGAACCAGGAACGGGATGCACTTTTGCGCCTCGGCAAGGGATGGAAGCGGATACGTATGGGAAAATTTACAGGCCATAGTTTACAAACAAAGGGCCGGAAATGCATCCTGATCACAACCGGCTGGGGAAGGAAAAGAGCCGCAGAAGCCACGCAGGTCCTGCTGGAGGAGGCAAAACCACAGATGCTGATATCCTTCGGCATTGCAGGTGCAGTCCACGCAGATCTCCAAATTGGCGATGTGGTCATTTCCAGCAAGTCCTGCGTCCTGGAACATGGCCTGCCTGGCGAAACCCGACAACTTTCAACCTTGTCCGAGACCGCCTGGAAAGCAGCTGCTGAGGCGCTGCAGCCTGATAAAGCGCAAATATTAGTTGGAACAACGATCACAACCCATGGATCGCAAGTAATTTTGGACGAAGGAAATGAAATCCTTCACCCGGTGCTGGAAATGGAAACGGCCGGGATCGCCAGGGTGGCTGCAGAACAGAAAGTGCCGCTGGTGTCGATCCGTTCGATCAGCGATGGCCCGCAAGCACCCATTCCGATCGACCTCGAAGCAGCCATGGGAGGAAACGACAACCTGCGAATCGATAAACTGATCATGATGACCCTGCGAAATCCAAAAATCCTATTTCAATCCGGTCAAATGATGAAAAACTCCAGGATCGCGGAAGATCATGCGGCGTTGGTACTTTGGGCAGTCCTGAACGAGCCTGGAGCGATCTCATAAATGGTGGTGTCCAAAATCCGAGTTAGAGGACTCGGATTTTTTATATTAGTGTAAAATATTTTTATGGCACCTTCGAAGCCTCCCGTAAAACCTTTCCGCGTCAAACTTTCGGGGACCGATACCACCACGCGGGATGCCAAGGATGTCCTTTCGGGCAGGAGTAAAAAGAGCTGGTTTACGCGCCTGTTACCGTTCCTGGGGCCGGCGTTTATCGCCAGCATCGCCTACGTGGACCCGGGGAATTTCGCCACGAATATCCAGGCGGGCGCCCAGTTCGGTTACGAGCTTTTATGGGTGATCCTGGGCAGCAACCTGATGGCTATGCTCCTGCAGGCTCTTTCGGCAAAACTCGGGATTGCCACCGGCAAGAACCTGGCAGAGCATTGCCGCGAACGTTTCCCGCGCCCGGTGGTGCTGATCATGTGGGTCTTGATGGAACTGGTGGCGATGGCCACTGACCTGGCGGAATTTTTGGGAGCAGCGGTAGCGCTCAACTTGCTATTCAACATCCCATTGTGGATCGCCGGCTTGCTGACCGCAGCCATCACTTTTGTCATCCTCAGCCTGGAACACTTTGGGTTCCGACCGCTGGAGGCAGTCATTACTGGCTTCCTGGCCGTCATCGCCCTCAGTTACCTGGTCGAATTGTTCCTCGGCCACGCCGACTGGGCAACCATTGCCAATAACACCTTCATACCACATTTCACCAACTCCGAGAGTATCCTGCTGGGGGCAGGCATCCTGGGAGCCACGGTGATGCCGCATGCCATTTTCCTGCATTCAGCATTAACCCAGGGCCGGGTGGTTGTTACAAAACCCGAACAACAGAGACGACTTTTTCATTTCGAGATCATCGATGTGGTGATCGCGATGGTCATTGCCAGCAGCGTCAACGCCGCCATGCTGATCACGGCCGCGGCTGCCTTCCATTCAGCCGGGCAAAATGTCGGCACCCTCCAACAGGCCTATTTGACCTTGCAGCCATTGCTCGGCCGGGCGGCGGGTGTCGTCTTCGGGGTTGCACTACTCGCGTCCGGTTTAAGCTCCTCATCCGTTGGAACCATGGCCGGGCAGGTGATCATGCAGGGGTTCCTGCATTATCACATCCCGCCCTGGGTGCGCAGAATCGTCACCATCATCCCATCCCTGATCGTTATTTTCATCGGCCTGGACCCCACCCGCACGCTGGTGATCAGCCAGGTAGTGCTCTCGTTTGGACTGCCCTTTGCCGTTATTCCCCTGGTCGCATTTACAAGCAATAAATCCCTCATGGGTGGGCTGGTAAATAGATCTTTCACAACTATCCTGGCATGTCTATGCGCCGTATTAATCCTGGCTCTCAACTTATTCCTGCTCTACCAGACGTTCTTTGGGAAATAAGCCTATGTTCAAGCACATTCTTGTTCCTTTGGACGGTTCCAAACTGGCTGAATCGACTCTGCCCATTGCAGCTTCGCTGGCGAAAACTCTCAGGGCGCCGGTCACCTTGCTGCACGTAATCGAGCAGGATGCCCCGGAAGAAGTCCACCGTGACCGGCACCTGACCAACGCAGCCGAGGCCGAAGCTTACCTTGCCCAGATTGCGAAGGAAGCATTTCCTCCCAAGACCAAAGTGGACTGGCATGTCCACTCGGCAGCCGTAGCCGATGTGGCGCGCAGCATCGTCGACCATTCGGCGGACGAATTCCAGCCGGACCTGATCCTGCTATGCTCCCACGGAAACGGCGGGATGCACGACCTGTTCTTTGGGAATATCGCCCAGCAGGTGGCTGCAGCCAGCGGGACACCGGTCATGTTGATCAAACCGATGGAATTTCCAACCCCATTTAAGATAAAACGGATCCTTGTCCCATTGGATAATGAGTCTGTCCATGATAAAGCCATCCCGATCGCCACGCAACTGGCGAAATCCTTCCGGGCGCAACTGGACCTGCTGTGCGTCATCCCCACACTGGGAACCCTCTCAGGTGAGCAGGCAGCTTCTGGGAATCTAATGCCAGCTACAACGACCGCCTACCTGGACATGGCGGAAGACATCGCAAAAGAGCACTTCCAGGCTCACCTGGATGATTTTCGAAGCAAGGGACTTTCAGCCACGGCTGAAATCGCCAGGGGCGACCCGGCACCTGTTATTGCCAAAATTGCTGACACCAATGAAGAGAACCTGATCATTTTTGGCACACACGGACGAATGGGGCTGGATGCTCTCTGGAATAGAAGTGTGACAGCAGGCGTGGCAAGGAGAACACAAATTCCCCTGCTGCTTGTCCCCTTATCAGATTAGTGATTCCAATATTTTTAAGCATCCTCCCAAAAAAGCAACGCGGCTCCTGCGGGGATTAAATACTGCGCGAACGCTGCCGGGAGCTAAGGTTGTTACGAGATTCTGGTCGGGGGGAACTTATATTCTTTCTCTAACCTTCTTCTTATCTTTCAACCTCTTGACAAGTGCTTAACTTGCGGATATATTCAACACCGCTTAACTAATCAAGGATGTTAATTATGTCACCAACTAAAGCATTAACTGATGTTATACGAGAATGGTCTGAAGTGTTTATGCAACGCTCCATGCGCGACTTCAGGAGATTCATGGTCACGACGGGATTATCATTCTCCCAAATCAACATCCTGATGCGCCTGGTCCATCACGGAAGCACAAGCGTATCCGAGGTTGGAGACCAACTCGGTGTAACCAACGCGGCTGCCAGCCAGGCTGTGGACCGGCTGGTGCAACTGGGCCTGATCGTACGAAACGAAGATCCCGATGACCGGCGGGCCAAGCAACTAGCCCTGACGCAAAAAGGCCGTGATCTAATCGAGCAGGGCATCGAAGCGCGAAGTAAATGGGTGGAGGGCGTAACCGAGTCATTGAGCGGAGAACAGCAAAACATGATCAGTTCAGCCCTTATTTTGCTCACCTCGGCGGCGCAAAATACGACTGAGTAGAATAAAATTCCTGCTTTCCACACATACTGTCATTTCGACGAAACCAGCCAGGTTTGTTGATACCTGCCGGGGCGTCATGTTGGATAACATTTTCGAGGAGCTTTCAGAACCATGCTACGATTACTAAAATACTTAAAACCATATGTTCTTCTCATCGTTCTGGCAATCGCCCTGTTGTTCGTCCAGGCGAATGCCGACCTGGCGTTGCCCGATTACATGTCGAACATCGTCAACATCGGCATCCAACAGGGAGGCGTGGCAAATGCCATCCCGACAGCGGTGCGCCAAACCGAGATGAACAAGCTGACGATTTTCATGAGCGCGTCTGACAAAACGAGAGTCCTCTCTAATTACACCCTGGTGGACAAAAACTCAGCCACCTACGCCACCAACGTCAAGCTGTACCCCGACCTGGCTAATGCGCCAATTTATGTCCTGAACAAGATCGACAGCACGGAAACCAAGTGGATGGACCCGGTCATGGGAAAATCCTTCCTGATCGTTTCAGGCATTCAAGAGGTCCTGTCGGACCCGGCCAAGGCAGCGGCTGCTGCGTCCACCTTTGGATTCGACCTGTCCAAACTGCCACCCGGAATAGACATATTTACCATCCTTGGGCAGCTTCCCGCAGCGCAGCTTTCCCAGGTGAGCAGTTTCTTCGACTCTAAATTTGCCGCGTTAGGCAACAGCATGATCATCCAGGGTGCTGCAGCGCCGGTAAAGGCCGAATATGCAGCCCTGGGAATGGATACCGGGAAGCTGTCTTCCAATTACATCATTCATATCGGCATGCTGATGCTGCTCTTAACCCTGCTCTCGGGCACCTGTACGATCATTGTCGGCTTCCTGGCGGCGCGAACGGCTGCCGGCCTTGCCCGTGATCTGCGCCGGAATGTGTTCAAGCGGGTGGAAAGCTTTTCAAGCACGGAGTTTGATAAATTCTCCACAGCCTCATTAATTACCAGATCGACAAACGATATCACCCAGATCCAGATGGTCGTCATCATGATGATGCGCATGGTTTTCTATGCGCCCATCATCGGTATCGGTGGTGTGATCCGGGCCATCGGGAAAAGCGCCAACATGTGGTGGATCATCGCATTGGCAGTGATCGTGCTGCTTGGCTTGATCCTGACCGTGTTCGCCATCGCCCTGCCCAGGTTCAAGATCATCCAAAGCCTGATAGACCGCCTGAACCTTGTAACCCGTGAGAACCTTTCAGGCATGATGGTCATCCGGGCTTTCAACATGCAGAAATTCGAAGAAGACCGCTTTGACAAAGCCAATGTGGCGGTAACCAGCAACAGCCTTTTCATTAACCGGGTGATGGTAACAATGATGCCGGTAATGATGATGGTCATGAATGGAGTAACCCTCCTGATCCTTTGGGTTGGCGCTCATCAAGTAGCCCAGTCTTCGATGCAAGTGGGCGATATGATGGCTTTCATGCAATACGCCATGCAAATCGTTTTTGCCTTCCTGATGCTAGCGATGATGTTCATCATCCTGCCAAGGGCGGCCGTATCCGGAGACCGGATTGCGGATGTGCTTGAGACCAAACCGGTCATCAATGACCCACCCGTCCCAAGCAATTTCACAGAGCCATTTCAAGGTAAGGTGGAATTTCGCAACGTATCATTCCGCTACCCTGGTGCTGAAGAGGATGTGCTGCACAATATCAGTTTCACTGCCCAACCCGGTCAGACTACTGCCTTGATCGGCACCACCGGATCAGGTAAGTCCACGATTGTAAGTTTGGTACCGCGTTTTTATGATGTAACAGAAGGAGCCGTCATCGTGGATGGAACGGACATCCGGGAAGTCACGCAGCACGACCTGCGAGCCCGTATCGGATACGTTCCTCAGAAAGGGACGCTATTCTCCGGAACGATCGAAACCAACCTGCTGTACGGTGATGAAAATGCCACCGACGAAGAATTGCAAACTGCAGCGGACATTGCCCAGGCCACTGAGTTCATTTCGACAAGCCCGGATAAAATGCAAACTGAAGTGGCGCAAGGCGGGACAAACGTTTCGGGTGGTCAAAAACAAAGGCTGGCGATCGCGCGTGCGTTGGTCAAGAAAGCTCCCATCTATATTTTCGACGACAGCTTCTCGGCCCTCGATTTTAAAACAGATGCAGCCCTGCGCAAAGCACTTAAGGAACATACCGGCAAGAGCACCATGTTGATCGTTACCCAGCGCATTGCCACCATCAGAAACGCCGAACAGATCATCGTCCTGGATGAAGGCAATATTGTCGGCAAAGGTACCCATGAAAAACTTATGAAAGATAGTGAAGTTTACCGAGGCATTGCCTTGTCTCAGTTGAGCAAGGAGGAGTTGTCATGACCACACCAAACAGCACTCCCAAAACCAATCCCACGCCGGCGGGTGGTCCCGGCCTGGCGGGCGGTCGTCCTCCAATGGGCGGCATGCGGCCCGGCGGCGGCCCGATGGCGATGATGCGCAGAGGGGAAAAGCCGCGCGATTTCAAAGGCACCCTGAAAAAACTTATCCGGTATCTCGGTCGATACCAGGGTCTGATATTATTCATCATGGTATTGGCAATAGCTTCAACCGCAGCGAGTATCGTAGGTCCAAAAATCCTTGGAAATGCCACCACACAGTTATTTTCTGGAGTGATGGCGCAGATTGCCGGAACCGGGTCCGTAGATTTTACTGCCATCGGCAACATCCTGATTGAAGTCCTGTTGCTGTACCTCGTGTCCGCATTATTGAGCTACGGTCAGGGCTGGATCATGTCCAACGTGGCAATGAATATCACCTACCGGTTCCGGAAGGACATTGCCGAAAAAATCAACCGGATGCCACTCAAGTATTTTGATGGCACCAGCCATGGAGAAGTACTATCGCGCATCACCAATGATGTGGATACGGTCAGCCAGACGCTGAACCAAAGCCTGACACAGATCATTACTTCGGTAGTGACAGTCATCGGCGTGCTCATCATGATGTTCACCATCAGCTGGCTGATGACCCTGGTAGCCATCGTCATGCTCCCGCTGTCGTTCGGAATCATCGCCCTGATCGTGAGCAAGTCGCAGGTATTCTTCAAACGCCAGCAGGATTACCTCGGGCATATCAACGGTCATGTTGAAGAAATGTACGGCGGACACGTCGTGATGAAGGCATTCAACGGGGAAGCCAAGAGCGTTGAGCAATTTGACGAGATCAACGGAACCCTGTTCGATTCAGCCTGGAAGTCGCAATTCCTGACCGGGCTGTTGTTCCCGATCATGAACTTTGTGGGCAACCTTGGCTATGTCGGCATCTGCATCCTGGGCGGTTACCTGGCTGTCAACGGCAGCATTACCATCGGTGATATCCAGGCGTTCATCCAATACGTGCGCTCGTTTACCCAACCGATAGCACAGATCGCAAATATTTCCAACATCCTCCAACAGACCATGGCGGCTGCGGAGCGCGTATTCCAGTTCCTGGCTGAACCCGAGGAAATTTCGGATACCACGACCCCCGTCCGTGTGGACAATGTCCTGGGCCGGGTGGATTTCAAAGACGTTCACTTCGGTTACAACCCGGACAAAATCATCATCAACGACTTTACTTTTTACGCTGAGCCTGGTCAAAGGATCGCCATCGTCGGTCCTACGGGCGCCGGCAAGACCACCATGGTCAAATTGCTGATGCGTTTCTACGACGTGAACAGCGGTGCCATCCTGGTGGACGGGCATAACATCAAAGATTTCAGACGAGAAGACCTGCGCTGCATGTTCGGAATGGTGCTGCAGGATACTTGGCTGTACAACGGTCCGATCATGGAGAATATCCGTTACGGACGTTCGAATGCCACTGACGAAGAAGTCATCAGCGCTGCAAAAGCAGCACGCGTGGATCATTTCGTCCGCACGCTACCGGAGGGCTATAACATGGTCCTCAATGAGGAGACATCTAACATATCGCAGGGCCAGATGCAGCTGATGACGATTGCGCGCGCCTTCCTGGCAGATCCAAAAATCCTAATCCTGGATGAAGCAACAAGTTCCGTGGATACTCATACTGAAGTGCAAATCCAAAAAGCCATGGAATCCCTGATGAAGGGGCGCACCAGTTTCATCATCGCCCACCGGCTTTCCACCATTCGGGATGCCGACTGGATCCTTGTAATGAAGGACGGCGATATCGTGGAACAAGGAAAGCACGAGAAGCTCCTGGCCAAAAAAGGTTTCTACGCCGAGCTATATAACAGCCAGTTCGAAGGCAAGGAAATCTAGCCGAAAGGTAATCGCAAACAATATTAACATTAATCCAGCCTCTTCCAACTTTCAATTGAGATTTGGAGGAGGCTGGGCCTCTTAATTCAAAGCTATGCATGAGGATTATTAGAATGGACACAAACAATAAAATACAACTGAGGCGCCTGGGAAAAACAGACATCCTGGTCACACCGATCGGGCTGGGGGTCATGGAATTAGCCGGCGGCGGCGGATTGATCGGCCGCGCTTTCCCGATCATCCCGCAGGAAGATAAAAATGCAATCATCAAAGCCGCACTGGATGGTGGAATCAATTGGTTCGATACTGCCGAAATGTACGGTGCGGGAGTATCCGAACAATCCCTTTCAACCGGGCTGAAGAGCGCCGGGAAGTCGGACCAGGAGGTCATAATCACCACAAAATGGCAGCCATTTTTGCGGACAGCCGGAAATATCCCGCAAAGTATTGGAGAGCGCCTGCGCTTCCTGGACGGCTACAGCATCGGGAATTATATGGTCCACCAACCCTACAGCTTCTCCTCCCCGGAAGCTGAAATGAATGCCATGGCAGACCTTGTTGAGGCGGGTAAGATTCGATCGGTAGGTGTAAGCAATTTCAACCCTGCGCGAATGCGGCGGGCGCACGCCGCGCTTGCAAAAAGAGGTCTTCCACTGGCGGTAAACCAGATGCGATATAGCTTGCTCAGCCGGGAAATCGAGACGAATGGAACCCTCGAGACCGCCCGGGAGTTGGGGGTGACCATCATCGCATATACCCCGGTAGCGCGCGGCTTGTTGACCGGAAAATATCATAAAGACCCGGGACTGCTCGAAAAGGTGCCGGGCTGGCGCAGGGCAGGCATGAAACGCAACCTGGAGAGGACCCGTCCCTTAATCAACACCATGGAAGAAATTGCAGCCGATCACTCGGCGACGGTCGCACAGGTTGCTTTAAACTGGGTGATCACTTTCAAAGGGGAAATAATCGTTACCATCCCTGGGGCGACCAAAGTGCACCAGGCCGAGGAAAACACGGGGGCAATGAAATTCCGGTTGACCGATGAAGAAATGAGTCGGCTGGATGAAGAATCGCAGAAGTTCTAAATATTTACTTGTACACCCTCACTTGAAAGGACTTTGGCTTGAGCGTTGGTTTGGATAATGGCAACCGCTGCAGGATTTGAAACAAATTGAATACCAGGTCGGTGACCCGGTATTCAATTTAAGGTAGAATTAACAGCAGAACAAACCTTTCTTTAGACCAGCTTATTATTCTTCATTCGTTTTTGGTTCCCAGGAGGGCAAAATGGCCGACTCAACTGAAATCTCCCGGTACCTGACCAATCTTCAAAAAGAAACCGATGGAGCATTCCTCTACCTTGTCCTGGCAGAGTCCGAAAAACAGCCCAAGATTGCTGAACTTTACCGGCGGTTATCTACCAGCGAGGAGAAACACGCCTCAGCATGGGTAAAGCACCTGGAAGAAGCCGGGGCAAAATTCCAAGCGCCCAAACCAAGCGGGCGGGCACGCGTGCTGGCTTTCCTTGCGAAACGTTTTGGACCCCAGTTCATCCTGCCCACCCTGACAACCAACGAGCAGGCAGACAGCCGCGCTTACGACAATCAGCCAGAAAATGACACGAACAGAATGGCAGCAGATGAGAAGTCACATGCCCGGCTGTTGACCATGGTTGGAACCAGCAAGGGCGGCCTCTCGGGGGGGATCGTGGCGCAGATGGAAGGGCGCCACAAAGTCGGCGGCGGGAACGCATTGCGAGCCGCAGTGCTGGGGTCAAACGATGGCCTAGTGTCAATCTTGAGCCTGGTAATGGGGGTTGCAGGAGCCAATTTAAATAACCACGATGTGTTCATCGCCGGGATTGCAGGATTGCTGGCAGGAGCAGGTTCCATGGCACTTGGGGAATGGCTTTCGGTTCAGAGTTCGCGTGAGTTATATGCTCACCAGATCAAAATCGAAAAGGAAGAATTGGAAAGAAATCCCGCCGAAGAGGGGGAAGAGTTATCCCTGATCTATCAAGCCAAAGGATTATCAGAGAGCCGCGCACGGGAACTATCCGCGGCGATCATGACGACCGACCAGAATTCAATCCTGGATACCTTGGCGCGCGAAGAACTCAGCATCGACCCACAGGAGCTAGGGGGATCTGCTTACGTGGCTGCCATCACATCTTTTTTACTATTTTCTCTGGGCGCACTCTTCCCGCTGCTCCCCTTTGCCTTCCTGAGCGGAAACATTGCAATCTACACCAGCATGGGCGTCAGCGCAATTGCCCTGTTCCTGGTGGGGGCTGCAATCACCCTGATGACCGGGCGCAATATATTTTATTCCGGTTTCAGGCAGGTCATTATCGGACTGGCGGCGGCCCTCATCACTTTCGGAATTGGAAAATTGATTGGCGTCTCCGTGGGGGGATAATTTCCATTCTGTATGCTTGAAATTTGGTAACTAGAAAATCCCGATAAATCTATAGGGAACGGGTGGATGGCAGCGCGTACTTTTGGGGTAAAATTCGACGATTCTAAAATTCATCCCTGGATAATTAAATGTCAACTCCCGAATGGGTAAAAGACGCGATCTTCTATCAAATATTCCCCGATCGGTTCGCAAACGGCGATCCGGATAACGACCCGCCTAATGTTCAAAAGTGGGGCTCGCCTCCAACTGCCTGGGGATTCCAGGGAGGTGACCTGCGTGGCATCATCCAGCACCTGGACTACCTGCTCGACTTGGGCATTAATGCGATCTACCTTAACCCTATTTTTTTGTCCCCCTCCACCCACCGCTACAATACCAGTGACTACTATCAAATCGACCCCAAGCTCGGAACGATGGGTGATTTTCGCGAACTGGTGCAAAGCGTCCATAGAAACGGCATGCACCTGATCCTGGACGGGGTTTTCAACCACGTGGGACGCGGCTTCTTTGCATTTGTGGACGTGCTCGAAAATTGTGAAAAATCACCCTACAAACACTGGTTCCACATCAAGGGGTTTCCCCTGACTGCCTTCGATGACGACAAACCGATCAATTATGAGGGCTGGTGGAACCATAAATCCCTGCCCAAACTCAACACCGCCAATAAACAAGTAAGAAAATATATTTACGACGTCGCCCGCTACTGGGTGGAACAAGGCATCGACGGCTGGCGGTTGGACGTCCCCAACGAGATCGACGACGATGCTTTCTGGGGGGATTTCCGCAAGGTGGTACGAGAGGCAAATCGGGAAGCCTACCTGGTGGGTGAAATTTGGGACGTCAACCCGCGCTGGGCAAATGACCGTCACTTTGACGGGCTGACGAATTACCCGGTCCGGGATGCTCTCGTCGCGCTGCTCCAGGGGAAGGAAAATGCCGTCCAGTTCGATGCCCGCATCGGAACGCTGCTCAAAACTTATGATCGCGAAAACCTGTCAGCAATGTACATTCCTCTCGACAGTCATGACACCGAGCGTTTCAAGACGATGGTGGCTGGTAATATTGACAAGCTTAAATTGGCTTTTCTTTTCCAGATGGCTTATCCAGGAGCGCCAGCGATCTATTACGGAGACGAGGTAGGGGTGGAAGGTGGGAAAGACCCCGATTCACGGCGCGCCTTCCCGTGGAACGAAGATGAATGGAACCAGGACCTGCGGACATGGGTAAAATCTCTCATCACGCTGCGAAAACAAACCGCGTGCCTTCGCCGGGGTGACTTTGCGAGGTTGGTTGCAGATGATGTTATCTATGCATTTGCACGGATCATGGACGAAGACAAGGTCATCGTGGCACTAAATGCCAGTGCTCGTTCGCGCCGGATCGATGTGCCCTGCTTCGCCCTGGAATGGCGTGAAGGAAAACCTCTGCGGAATTTAATAAATGGGGAAAAGCTTATTGTCAGCGGGGGGAAAATATCTTTGACCCTACCGGGCTGGAGCGGAGCCTGGATCGGTTGACCTTCCAGGTTAAGTTAAAATTAGAGTCCAGCAGCGATATTAGGGAATTTTTGTGACCTGTCCACTCTTTTCACCCCCAAACCGCCTTCACCAAATCCGGCAGAATTTCGCCCGATTTGCCTTTTATAAAGTAATCCACGTAATGCGTCAGCGGGGTTTCTTCCAGGTTAATTTCCACGATTACCGCTCCATTTTCTTTTGCCATAATCGGCAGGGAAGCGGCAGGTTGGACCATCCCGGAGGTGCCCACCGCGAAAAAGATCCCGCAAGACCTCGCCGCACGACACGAATCCTCAAGCGCGTTTGGAGGCAGAGTTTCCCCGAACCAGACTACATCGGGGCGAAGTTTTGCGCCACATGTGGGACAGGCAGGAATTTTTCCCTCCACCGCCTCCCATGAGGCAACCACGCCACAACCGCGCGAGCATTTGACGCGGGAAATATTACCGTGAAGCTCGGTCACGTTTTTGCTGCCTGCGCGCTGGTGGAGACCGTCGACATTCTGGGTGATAAGCGTGAAAACAGGCACATGGTTTTCCATCTCGCATAAGGCGAAATGTCCGGAGTTGGGTTTCACTTCACCCGCTTTTAATCTCCGCATTGAGTAGAACTCCCACACCAACTCCGGGTCCCGTTCGAATGCTTCCGGCGTCGCCAGGTTCTCCGGGCGGTATTGTGCCCAGAGCCCGTCCTGCGGGTCGCGGAACGTGCGCAGCCCGGATTCCTGGGATACCCCCGCGCCGGTCAAGGCGGTAATGGAGGGAGTGGTTCTCAGCAATGGAATTAATCCGAGAAATATGCCCATAGTTAATCCATCTGAAAATCAGGAGTTGTCGCGGACTCCAAAAATCCAATCGAAATTCGTTCCAAGGGTATTGGCGTTATAAAAGCGCTCATCTGATATTGACAAGCCGGCAGCATCTGCCTGCGAAATCAGGGGGATCGGCTTGCGCCGATAAAACCGGTGCGTTATTTCAGATATCCCGGCCTCATTCCACATCCACTCCGGGCCAAATGCAGACAGGTTCAACGGACGGGTATAACCGCGCAATGTTTTAATTTTTACGTTATTGGTGTAGGCTTCGAAATAAGTCATCACCAATTCGCGCAGGCTCCGGTAGACAGGTTCACGGAAACGCAGGAATGCATAATTGGATTTTGCAATGCAGCCCCACCTGTGATCATTCTGAAAGAGCGCCAACACGTGATCATCATCGGTGCCTTGCTCCGGGACAAGGTCCATGATGAGCGGTGAGTGCCCAATGCGGGCTAGCGCAAGCGCCGCAAAAATGGCGCCATCGAGGCAATGTGCCTGCCCATCAGTCATCACCCGAAGCGGCGACCGGTCAAGTTCTTCGGCGATATAAGGGATTCCATCCAGGTAAACCTGGATGGCTGAAGGCGTGGAAAGCGTTCTGAAGATCTTGTTATATTTGGACGGGAGCCTGGATTCGAATTCAAATATATTTATCATTTTTTATCTTCGAAATTGGAGCCAAATATTAATATCCCAAACCGTTGAACCCGCTTAATCAGCGCAGCAAAGTGATAGCGATGGAGGCCATAAAAACAATAACTGCCATGGACAGGGTAATTTGGAGCATCAACAGGAACTTGGCTCGCAGGGAAAGCACCTGGGTATCACCGAGCCCAAACTGAGTGTTACTGCTGAAGCCGAGGAAAACGTAATCCCAAAAACCGGCATGCCAGTCATCCCAGCCCTTCAGAGGCAGGGCTTGCTGAGGGAAGGCGAAATCGAAACGCCTCGTCAGGCCATCGCGCCGGAGGCGCGGACCACCCCCATCGATGATCCAATACCATACTCCAAAGAGCACAAAGTTTACCACCCACAACACCAGGGTGTCCTTCAATAATACCCCAACTCCGGTCTGAGGCCTTGATGAAACGATATAGATCACCAGGCCGATCTTGATAACCATCCTCAGTGTCACCCAACCGAGATAGATTATGGCTACACGCCGCTCCCAAATATTCCTACCACTGAGCCATAAAATTACCAGGATGATAAAAGAAATGACCGGCACAATATATTCCAGGCTCGTGGTAATTTTGTCCATTGACCTTAAGGCTACCAGGGTGCTGCGATGGAGGGCAGCCGGCAGGGAAACTAAATTGGACAACAGGAAGTCGTGGAGGGAGATCAGGCCGAGGGCAAGGATCATCTCAAAGGAATAAATATCCAGGCGCCTGGATGAACTAAAACCATTCGTTTCTTTCATTCCTTATATCCTTCATTTATCAAGGGATGGAAGCCGGTCCCGGGGCAGGGTTGGTGGAGAGGATCAGGGGAGGCAGCGGCTGTTGGGAAAAGTTAAAATCCGCCAGCAGGTTTCCCAACAGGGAGGCATCTTCGCGCACAGAGGGACGGGGATCGGGTCTGCCGTCCGTGAGGGGATTTAAACGCTGCCCATCCAGGAAGATATCTTCGATAAACTTTAGATACGCGTCAAAGCTAAGGGTCTGGTGATCAATGAAACCTTTCCGGGCGAATGGGCTGATCACCAGCCCGGGTACGCGCAAGCCATAGCCATTTTCGTCCACGCTGGGAGGAACAACGTGGTCATAGAATCCCCCCCAGTCATCCCAGGCAAGGAAGATTGCGGTGGTCTTCCAATCGGGTCCCTGCATGATCGCATTGATCAGCGAGGTGACGTATGACTGCCCGGTACTGATATTGGCAGGTGGATGCTCACTAACCTTGTTCTCGGGCACGATCCATGAAACTGCAGGGAGAGCGCCATCCGCAGCAGCCGAAAAGAACTTGTCCACGGTTTGAATGTTTCCCAGCTGCCCATCCTGCTTGACCGTATCAAAGCCCGGGAGAGGGTTCCAAATACCCGGGACACTTTGATTTAGAGTCCTGGGTTGGCAAAGCATGGCATCATCGGCGCAATCGGGCTCGGTGCCGTTGCTAAGATAATAAGCCCAAGTGATATTCGACTTGTAAAGCATATAGGTCAAATCCGTCCAGGCATAATCATTTTTTCCCAGGTCAGCTGCCTGGACGCCGCCGGGAGGGCCGTCCAAAGCATTAACGCAGCTCTTGGGATCCCCCGGGATGGTACAAGTGGCTGACCAGGCTGAAACCATGAATAGGTGCGCCGGCAGGCTCCAGGACGAGTTTGGTTCGAACATGCGATCCTGTAAAACGAAATTCTGCGCATAAGCCCAGTAATTGGGAATCTCGCGCGCGTCGTGCCAGCCCATCACATCGGGGGTATTTCCCAGCGCACAACCAGGCGTGGTGGGATTCGTGCACGCCTTTTGGGCATCCCGGAAGGCAACTATAAAACCATCCATTTTCCCGCTGTTGATATCCGTCACCGCGGAGGCAGCTGCGTGTGGTCCACCGGCGTTCACATCGTTCGCATCGTGGTATGGTTTCACACAAACATTAGTCGTAGGGTCGGGGACACACACGGTTGGGACACCGTTCTGCATGGGGATCCCATCCGCGCCGGGATAGGTGCCAAAGTACTGGTCGAAGGAGCGATTTTCCTGCATGATAATGACAATATGCTTGATATTCGCTCGGGCCTCTGCCAGGTTCGCCGGGACCGAAGTTGTCACTCCGGCTGGTTGGGTGGCAGGGACCACCGGGTTGTTATTGGTTGGGGAAATTGTCGGGCTGGAGGTCCCCTGCACTAAAGGCGAACATGCTGTTAATACTATGGCAATCAGGATAATTCTTAACAAACTTCCAAAGGTGTACATATCAAGCGCCTTCCCTGCAACAAATGACAAATCACGCAATTTAATACTATCAAAAATCTGGTACCAAAATAATAAGGTTTTATTTGTAACAATTTGTATTTTCACTATTCCTTTCTGATGAATATAATCTTGTCGATGCAGCCTTTAACATTGGTAATCATGCAGGGTGTAAAATATCCAGTGACCAGCGAGGACATTATGGCTAATCCGAATCGGAAGGTCCTGCTCCAACTCATGGATGATACACGCGCAAAAATCGAAGGGCTCCTGCCTCAAATTGACAATAGCAAAGAAATTTATCCGGGGTGGACAATCAGGGAACTGCTGGCGCACGTGACAGGGTGGGATGAAGTTTCCATCGACACGCTGCGCGCACATTCAAATGACCAGATATTTTCAGGCAGGAAAATTCGGAACCTCAATCAATTTAACGCGAATTCCATCTCCGCCAGGGCAGGGTTGGAATTTATTCAAATCCTCGAGGAGTGGCGGTCCACCCGCCAGGTGCTGAGAAAACTTATCGAGGAATTTCCTGAAAAAAAGTTCAATTCCCCTTTCCCTGTCCCTTGGGGAGGAAAATCGACGCTGACAGATATGATGGAAATGTTCTGCGAGCATGAGGAAAGCCACACACAGGATGTTCAACAATGGCTCCAGCATGCGGAGAAACCAATTATGCAGGAAGGAGAATAATATGTCTGACTCAGTTATGTCGGAACAATTCATAAAAGTTCAACCGGCCCAGGTCTATTACGCCCTTACCCACGCAGAAGCACTGCACGAATGGTTGTGCGATTATGCCACTGCTGCCCCCCGGCCGGGGGGGCGAATGTACTTGTGGTGGCACGGAGATTTTTATTCCGCCGGGGAATATATTGCCCTCGAAGAGAATAAATCCGTAAAATTCAAGTGGTTCGCTCGCTTTGAGCCCTGCCCCACCGAAGTGAACGTTACTTTAACACCCAGGGATGGGGGAACAATGGTGACATTCGAACACATCGTTCCGGATGGGGAGGATTGGAATCGGCGCGCCCAGGGTTTTAAATCCGAATGGGATTCCACGCTCCCCAACCTGGCATCCGTGCTCGAAACCGGTCTCGACCGGCGCACGTTCGACCGCCCCATGCTGGGGATCAACATCGGTGATTTCAACCCTGAAATTGCCAGGAGCATGCAAGTTCCCGTCAGCCAGGGGGTGCGCCTCGACGATGTCAGGTCGGACATGGGCGCAGCTGCGGCCGGGTTGTGCAAAGGCGATGTCATTATCGAATTGGACAAGAAGCCGATCACGAATGATTATGGAAGTTTAATGGCTGCACTACTGGGAAAGAAAGGGGGAGACAAAGTGGAAGTCGTCTTCTATCGCGGCCCAAAGAAAATGACCGTGATGATGCAGTTATCCAAACGACCGGTGCCTGACATCTCCTGGGACCCGGCTGAATTGGCGAACCAAGTGCGGCAAAAATACGAAGACCTGCACAGCACATTGGAAGCTTGCTTTAAAGGTGTTAGTGAAGCCGAAGCAGACCATGAACCCGCCGCGGGTGAGTGGAGTGCCAAACAGACCCTGGCACACCTGATCCAAACCGAGCGCGGCCAGATCTCCAACCTGGATGATGCCGTAGGCGGGTATGAGCGCCTTTCGGACGACTGGGGGGGCAACCTGGACGGACACATCCGCGCCACAGTGGCAGCATATGGCACTTACAGAAATATGCTTGATGAACTAAAACGGTTGTCCGTGGAAATGGTGACATTTTTAGCAGGCCTGCCAAAATCGTTCGTGGAACGCAAGGCCAGTTATTTTCAAAGTGCCAGCCAGGTGCTCGAACTCGAATCGCATACCCTGACCCATATCGAGCAGATCAAATCAGCCCTGGCAGCAGCAAGAAAACCGCAGGGATGAACGTGTGACGCATAAGAATGGGTAAGATCATCGCGGTTGTGGGTACCACGGGTGTAGGTAAAACTGCACTGGTAAGAGCCTTATGCAAATCAGGTTCATTTGCTGCCGCATTGGAACAACATAGGGAACGACCCTTCCAGCAAGGATTTAAAGCAAATCCAAATTATGCATTACCCAATCAAATCGATTACTTGATGCTGCGCGCCGAGCAGGAGGTTCTCTTACGGCAATCTGAACAAACCGGAATGGTGGATGGAGGATTGGACCTGGATTATCAGGCCTTTACCCATCTCTTTCATGTGCGCGGCTGGCTGACGAATTCGGAATACAACCTCTGCAAACGATTCTATAAATTTATCCGGGCATATTTACCTCCACCTGATTTAATCATCCACCTGACCATCAGCCCGGAGGTCATCCTGCGGCGCCTAGAGGGTCGAAAAAGAATTAATATTGCCGATCCCAAAGATATCCACAAAATCGCTGCCTATCTCGATGGCTGGCTATCCACGATTTCACCCGATCGCCTGATCCGCCTGGATGTCACGGAAGATGATCCTGGATACAGGCAACTTCTGCCTGCATTGCTGCCAAAACTGAGTTCCTATAATAAATAATGCCAAGCCGCGGTCTTCACGAAATAATCATTAAAATCAAACTTCAGGATCATGAAACTTATATACTTTAATGACACCAATATTGGCAGCCCTGATTTTTTCTTTCCGGATCCCGAACATGGTATGCAGGGATAAGATCCTTGCAGACATGCCGGGGTTCCAGAAATACAAACAGAATACCCGATCCTTCTTACCGTTTTTATTTTAGGAGAAAAATGGCCAGCCTTCGCAGCCGAATAATACAGCGCATCATGCGCGATTCCAAAGATGCTTTATTGGGAGACCTGCCCGTGGAAGTGCGGCGAAGGAGGATTGATGCTGCAGCGCGGCGCGCTATACGGGTGCCACGCGGCGTCCACCTGACATCCGTTGCCGCAAACGGAGTCCCCTCCGATTGGCTCGAACCTGACAACGCAGTACCTGGGCGCGCTATCCTGTACCTGCATGGCGGCGCATACGTCATCTGTTCACCTTCCACCCACCGGGGTTTGGCTGGGAATATCGCCTTGACCAGCCAGGCGCGGGTATTGCTGATCGATTACCGTCTCGCCCCGGAAAACCCCTTCCCTGCCAGCCTCGAGGATGCTATGGCAGGTTATAAATGGCTACTGGAAAAAGGATACTCCCCGGAACATATCGCCATTGGTGGCGACTCGGCGGGTGGAGGTCTGACCCTTGCAACAGCGCTTTCTCTTCGGGACAACAAACAAAATTTACCTGCTGCACTTTTCCTGATCTCCCCGTGGACCGACCTGACTTTCTCGGGAGAATCCATCCGCACGCGAGCCGACCGCGACCCCCTCCTGCGCCTGAACGGCGATGACTGGCTGGTCAAGATTTATGCCAACGGATACCCATTGGATTATCCATATATCTCTCCCCTCTTTGCAGAGATGCACGACCTGCCGCCAACCTTAATCCAGGTCGGTACGGAGGAAATCCTATTCGATGATTCCAGCCGCCTGGAACAAAAAGCCCTTCTGGCGGGGGTCGATGTCACGCTGGAGACCTGGCAGGGAATGTGGCATGTTTTCCAGGCGTTTGTTCCGTACGTCCCGGAATCAATCCAGGCGATCGAAAAAATCGGGGAATTTGTTCAGGCTCATTTATGAAGTCATTATAGAAAAAATATTTCTCGTGCTATACTAATTTCATCCATTCATAAGGAAGGAAATATCATGAAGCATATGGCGGGTACTTTTAAGTCAGTGCGTGATACAAGTATTTATTACCAGGGATGGGTTCCAGATGGAAATGTTAAGGCAATTATATTAATCATTCATGGGGTTGGGGAATATTGCGGGCGTTACACCAATGTCGTGAACCACTTTGTACCACTGGGATATGCAGTCTACGGACTGGACCATATTGGACATGGCAATTCGGGTGGGCAGCGCGAATTTATCAAGCAATTCGAGGATTTCACCGAGCCACTGATTACGTACACCCAAATGATCAAAGAATGGCATCCTGACCTTCCGGTTTTTATTTACGGGCACAGCCTGGGCGCATTGATCACGGTATTCCACCTGATCGATCGCCAGGCGGATTTCAAAGGTGCCATCATCTCCGCCCCCCCGGTCAAAATACCCGACAATATTTCTCCACTGACGATCAGCATTGGGAAGTTACTCGCGGCCATTGCGCCCAGAGCAGGGCTGCTGGGTCTGGATACTTCCTGCCTTTCACACGATCCGCAGGTTGTGACAGCCTATAACAACGACCCGCTGGTATTCCATGGCAAAATCACGGCTTGCATTTCGGCTGGGATGCTGCGGGGTATGCTGCGGTTCAAAGAGGACGGAAATAAGATCACTTTGCCAATATTCATTATTCAGGGCAGCGCTGACAGGATCGTGGATCCCAGCGGAGCAAAATTGCTTTATGATACTGCCGGGTCCAAGGACAAGACCCTCAAAATGTACGAAAACCTCTATCATGAAGTGCACAATGAACCGGAACGGGCCACGATGTTCAACGACCTGCAAAGCTGGCTGGCAGCCCGCACTTAACCGGGTAAACCTGATATCAAACAAAGAGGCGTCAATTTTTAGATTGCCGCCACTTTGTTTTAATTATTCAGCTTTTCCGACCCAGAACCTTCCAGCCTGGATCACCATCTTATCCGGTACGTCGGCAAGGATGTTGGCTCCATTCCCGATCCTCACCCCGGAACCGATTTTCACTCCGATGGTCGTTGTTACACCCATCCCGACCAGCGTTCGCTCGCCGACATGAACGTGACCTGCCAGTAATGCACCGGGGGCAATATGGGTGTACGAACCGATCTCGCAATCATGCGAGACTACGGCGTTGGTATTGACCATGCATTTGGGATGAAGGGTTGCTTCCGCGCCAACGTAAGCGTTCGCAAACACCTGCACTCCGGCCTCAACACTTGCGCTTGGTTCCACCGAGGCACGCGGGTGAATTAGAACGGGGAAGGAGAACCCAGAGCTTTCCATTAGTTGAAAAATGCCTACACGCATGCCGATATCAATAATTCCGCCCACCCCGTTGGCAGCCAGCAATACCCCCCGTTTGGCAATTGCAGCCAGCAGGTCTCGCGTCCCTAAAACAGGGACGCCAAGGACCGACTTTCCTTTCAGGTGTGTGTCGTCATCCACGATCCCTGCGATGGCATAGCTGCCATTTTGAAGCACGATTTCCATGACTGATTTGGCATGCCCGCCCGCCCCGTATATGAGAAGGTAAGGTTTATCCGAAATGGGAAATTCAACGGTCAATTCCTTCCTCTTCCCGGCCACCCGACGGATGACCTCCTCGGTCACCAGCCCTTCAACCTGTAGGCTTGCCAGGTCCACACCGAGGGATTCGGCGAGGGTTTGTGCCGGCTTGGTAATCCGCAAGCCGCCTTTCGCACGGGAGAGCCTAGTCGCTCCAGCAGGGAGATCTACAGGTTCATCGACAATCGAGGTTATCACCGCCAGCCGTTCTCCCACTGTCACGATGTCACCTTCCTTGGCAAGCAGCCTGATAAACCCGGTTTCCGGGGATTCGATATCCGTAGCAGATTTGGTTGTTTCAATCGTGAACAGGAGGGCGCCTTTTTCCACGGGTTGGCGGTCCTTGATATGAACACCAACCAGCCTGGCCTCGGGTTCATTTGCATTCAGAAGGGGGACTAGAATTTCGGATTTGATCATTTTATTCCTGGATATCAGCCCTTATGTAAATAAAAGCTTAGGACACAATAGAAAGAACACTTCTGACAATTTCCTGCATGGAGGGCAGGATTTTATCTTCCAAACTCCTGGCATTGGCAATCGGCAAGTCCAGAGCTGCCACACGCCGGATGCGTAGCCCATTTATCTGTTCCACGGCCCGGGCAGCCAGCTCTGCACCCCAACCAAGGGAAAGCGTGCCTTCCTCGACCGTAACCAGTTTCGCAGTCCGCCCCAGGGATTGGAAGAGCGGTTCCAAGCTGAAAGGACTGAGTTGTGAAAATAGGATAATTTCTGAGAATATTTCATGATCCATTATTAGTTCAAGTGCAGCCGAGCGTGCGAGTTCGAAGTTATACCCGTAACAGGCAATCGTTAATTGGGCAGGAGCCAGTGGTCGCAAGCAGAAGGTGGGATACCTATCCGCTGTCTGTTCCACTTGAAAATCAAGCAGATCGTCCCTCCCCATCTCAAGCAATGAACGTGTATATAGAAGTTTGTGTTCGACGAATAGCACGGGATCTTCATCCGAGATTGCAGCAGCCAGCAGATCCGCAGGATCACCCAAAGTGTTGGGGGCCACCACTTTCAAGCCGGGCACACCCAGGAAGAGCTTTTCCAGGGATTGGCTGTGAGTGGGACCGTATCCCCGCCGGCCACCCATCGGGGTGCGGACCACCATCGGTACCCTGACCTGGCTGTTGTACATCCAGCGAAATTTGGAAGCATGGTTGATCAACTGGTCGGCGGCCAGGGTGACGAAATCACCGAACATGATCTCAGCTATCGGGATCAGACCGCGCATTGCCATGCCGGCTGCTACCCCCACAATGGCAGATTCAGAGATGGGCGTGGTGAGGACGCGCCCGGGGAATTTCGTCGAGAGGCCGCGCGTCACCTTGAACGCACCTCCATAGGGGTCAAGGATATCCTCCCCAATAATGTAGACTCGTTCATCTGTCTCCATGGAGCGATGCAGGGCAAAATTGAGGCGGTCCAGGACTGTTGTCATCAATTTTCGCTGCTCAAAACGGGGGACGGGTCAGCATTTGCACGATCAAATGCGTCATCAATAATTTCAACGACCAGTTCTTCAGCTTTCGAACATTCTGCGCCTGCCAGTCGCATTGCATGGGCGGATATTGGATCGAACACGCGGATACGGGCAAGCTCCTCACGAGAGCGCGGATCATCCCCCTTGCTATGTGCTGAAAAACGGTGAGTGTGTAAAATCAAACCGGCAGGTCCCGCTCCGGAGCGGGATGATGCAATTGCGAATTTTGCCGCAGTTTGAATCTCCAAAACGTCGGTTGTGTCGCGTTCCCAGACCGGGATCCCAAATGCAGAAAACCTGCCCGCCATCGAACCGGCGACCGCTTTTTCCGCCGGCGTTGTCTGAGCATAATGGTTATCTTCAAGGACAAAAAGGATGGGTAGCTTCCACAGGGCGGCAATATTCAAACTCTCATACAAGGTACCTTCGCCAAGAGTCCCATCCCCAATGAAGACCAGCGCGATCTTTCCTGTCCTGGTCTCTTTTTCTGCCAGAGCCATGCCGGCTGCTACTGGTGTGATTCCACCCTGCACGCCATTGGAATAGAAATTTCGCCAATGGATATGCTGACTGCCGCCCCTGCCTCCCACCAGGCCGGTAGTCCTGCCCATCAACTCGGCTGCCAGGCGGTACGGATCGCCCCCATATGCCAGGAAATGACCATGACAGCGGTGGTTGCTGAATACCACATCGTCCGGGTCGGTAACTGAAAATATCCCCGCGGCATCGGCTTCCTGGCCAATATACGTGTGGGTGGTGCCAACTATTTTTCCGGTCGAGAACTCAGATAACAACCGTTCTTCGAACCGGCGGATCAACAACATGGTTTTATACAGGGAAAAATTATCGACCATTCCATGGACATTATAACGCACACAAATCTCTCACATCAGGCTGCTGCCGCCTGTTTCGAGCAAGATCACGCCTCCCTGGACATTATTCTATACGCAAGCCATTTACACCCAAAAATTCTGACTGCTCTGTTCCTCATGGTATAATCCCGGAACTATGAGTCCTGAAGCAACCTCTACCAAGCTCTGCCCAACCTGTGGGACGCGGCTGGCTGAAAATGCCACCCGATGCGTTGTATGCGGAACCGAATTCAACGCAACCCCAAAACAAAAAACAAAATCAGAAAAAGCAGTCCAGGGGGCTCGTATGCCGGAAGTTACGCTGAGCCTGCCAATCGCGCTCGGTTTACTGGCTGTTTTCCTGGTGGTGGGAGCCCTGGCGTTGTACGTGACGCTTAAAGGCACAGGGAAGATACCGGACCCAACCCCGGCCTCCACCCCCTCCGCAACTGCCACGATCACGCCCACACCCACTGAGACGCTTATCCCCACGGACAGTCCCACACTTACTCCGGAACCCCCCATCGAATATACGGTGGCAAATAACGATTCGTGCATCTCGATTGCAAGCTTGTATGGATCCTCGGTTGCCGCCATTGTTAATTTGAATAATTTAAACAGCCAGTGTACGAACCTGCAGGTCGGGCAAAAAATTCTTGTTCCTCGTCCGACCGCCACGCCGCTCCCTGCAGCTACTGCCACCCTCGAAGCAGCTGCGGCAACGCGAGCCGCCTGCCAGACTGTAAAATATACCGTCCAGACTAACGACACCCTCAGCACCATTGCAACCAATTACGGCGTGTCGGTGGCTGCAATAAAAGAGTGGAACGGGTTGAGCACGGATACTGCCATGCTGGATACCGTCCTGACCATCCCACTTTGCATGCGCGATGCCACCCCGGGACCCAGCCCCACACCCACAACGCCCCCGCCTTACCCGGCACCCAACCTGCTCCTCCCGGCGGATGGCGCCATGTTCACATTGGAGACAGATTCTGTGACCCTGCAGTGGGCATCCGTGGGCAGCCTGCGTGATAATGAACGCTACCAGGTGGTGGTGGAAGTCGTTACCGGTGGTTCCGGTAAAAAACTATCGGAATACGTCACCGACACCAAATTCATCGTCCCGGTGTCTTTCCGCCCGCAGGATAACAGCATCCTGATCTGGTGGGTGGTCACCGTTCGCCAGAGCGGAACTGACGACCAGGGCAACCCCATCTGGTCCACCGCAGGCGCAGTCTCAGAAATGCGCGTCTTCGGATGGAGCGGTTCTGGTCCGATTGCTACACCCACAAAATAACGCCGCGTAATAAGGAAACCACTCCCCGCGAGTTTCCTCGCGGGGGAATTTTTTTTGCCGGGGATAATAGAAGCCTGGAGTACGAAATGACCAAACCAACCCTCAATGTGAGAGATTACAACAAATATGCCTGGGACCATCAGGTGGACAAGAATAATAAATTTACAATCCCGGTGGAACCCAAAACCGTTGCCGCTGCCCGGAGAGGCGAATTTAGCGTCCTGTTGACCGAGACAAAACCTGTCCCAAGTGAATGGTTCCCATCCTTTCCTGGACTGGACCTGCTCGGCCTGGCTTGCGGTGGCGGACAACAGGGCCCGGTTTTTGCCGCCCTGGGTGCCAGTGTCACCATATTCGATAATTCACCAGCGCAATTAGACCGCGACCGCCAGGTGGCTGCCCGTGAAGGATTGAGCATCCGGACCGTCGAAGGGGACATGCGCGACCTGTCCGTTTTTCCGGACGAGAGCTTCGACCTGGTTTTCCACCCGGTTTCCAACGTCTTCTGTCCCGAAGTACGTCCGGTTTGGCGGGAAGCTTACCGGGTATTGCGACAAGGCGGTTTCCTGCTGGCTGGATTCGCCAACCCCATCTACTACATGTTTGGGACGCATGCGGACGAGCAGGAAACACTGCAAGTGCGGTATGCCATTCCGTATTCAGATCTGAAAGATATGGAACCCGAGGAATTGGACACCTGCATTGAGGAGGGCATTCCGCTCGAGTACGGTCACAGCCTGACCGACCTGATCGCAGGACAGACCGAAGCCGGGTTTGCCATCACCGGTTTTTACGAAGACATCTGCCCCGATAGCAACCTCTCCAAATATCACCCGGTGTATATTGCCACGCGAGCTGTTAAGAATTAGCAGGAGATTTGATTATGAAATTGATAACCGAAGAAAAACGCATCGCTCTGGTTGCGCATGATAATAAAAAATCCGATCTGCTTGAATGGGCGCGCTACAACAGGGAGACATTGTCACGCCATTTACTTTTTGCTACAGGGACAACTGGTGACTTGCTGGCAAAGGAACTGGATCTTAAGATTACCCGGTTTTTTTCAGGTCCATTGGGCGGCGACCAGCAAGTTGGGGCGGCAATCGCCAAAAGTACGGTTGATATGTTGATATTTTTCTGGGATGCACTCGAGCCTCAACCCCATGACCCCGACATTAAAGCCCTGCTAAGGCTGGCTGTGCTCTACAACATCCCCACCGCCTGCAACAGGTCCACCGCAGATTTCATTATTTCATCACCGCTCATGGCACAGGAGTATGAGCGTCCCACGCCTGACCTGGAACGGTACGCAACCACCCGCCGACCATTGGACTGAACAAAGAGTCTTCCTGGCAAGAACCGTTAGTAAAATAATAAACAAAGCTTCCGATATCATGGGATTTCGGAAGCTTTTATTTATCGACGACTATGAATATTTTGCCGGAAAAGGGATTACTTTTTCGCCAACTCTTCCAGCATGGCTGTTGTCAGGGACTTGGGTCGTTCGATGGGTTGACCCAGAGCGCGCGCCCAGACCAGGTTTGGCATGACGCCAAGAGCCCGACCTACGCCGAACAACACCGTGTAGAAATCAAACTCGCGGACACCGTAGTAGTATTGCAGCGTGCCTGAAATTGCGTCCACATTCGGAGCAGGGTTCTTGGCCTTGCCCTGTTCCTTGAGGACGGCTGGAACCACATCATAGACCAGTTCCGCCAGGCGGATAAGTGTATCTTCAGGGAAGCGCGCCTTGGCAAATTCGAGCTGGGCTGTAAAGCGGGGATCGGTAACGCGTAAGACTGCGTGGCCGTAGCCGGGGATGACTTTACCGCCATTCAGGGTATCCCAGGCGAATTTGTACAAATCCTCGCGGAGTGGGACTCCGCCGAATTTGTCGCGCACGTCGATCAACCAGCCCAGGCACTCCTGGTTGGCGAGACCATGTAATGGTCCGGCCAATCCGTTGAGACCCGCCGAAAATGCATAATAAGCGTCCGATAGGGCTGAACCAGCCAGGTGCGTGGAATGAGCGCTGACGTTGCCCGACTCATGGTCCGAGTGGAGGATAAAGTACAGGCGGGAAAGTTCGGAATATCCCTTCTCATCCTTTACCCCCAGCATCCGGGCAAAATTAGCGCCGTAATCCTGTTTCGGATCGTATTTCGGCTCTTTCCCATCACCGTACTTAAGGCGGTAAATGAAAGCGGCAATGGACGGCAACTTTGCGGTCAGGTCAAGGGCATCTTCCAAAGTTGATTCCCAGTACATATCTTTCTTGACGCCATCATGATAGGCCTTGGCGAATTTTGAGCCGCTCTGCAAGGCCAGCACAGCCTGGGAGAACAGAACCATCGGGTGGGTGTCCTTCGGCATGGCTCGCAGGAAGGCATAAACGTGGGGCGGGACGACAGACCTTTTGGCCCATTCCGCTTCCACTTCCTCCGCCTGGGCCTTGGTCGGGATTTCACCGATCAGCAGGAGATAGAACAACCCACCCACATAGGGGATGGCTGCGCCAGCAGGTTTGGGGAGTTTTTCCAGCACTTCCGGGATGGGCATGCCCCGGAATTTAATGCCGGTTGCCGGGTCGACAAAAGAAATGTCGGTAACCATGGACTTGATATCGCGCATCCCGCCGTAGACCTGGCCGATCGTCACCTGATCAATAACGGTGTCCCCGTGGTCCTTGACCAGGGTCTTGACGCGTTCCCGCCAGGCGGGTAGTTGAGCTGATAATTTCTCGTGCAGAATCATTCTTTCCTCCGATTTCCGGGTGCCTCTGCTGGGAATCCCGCAATGGCACTAAAATTTAACCAGCGATTGCATCACGCTGATACTATCTTTGACCGCGGCAGCAGATTTCTCCAGTGCGGCTTTTTCTTCTTCATCAAGTTTATACTCGATGACCTTTTCAAGCCCGCCGCGACCGATCTGCGCCGGTACGCCAAAGAACATGTCTTTAAGACCATATTCTCCCGTTAGATATGCCGAGACGGGTACGATCAGGTGCTTGTCCTTAAAGATTGCTTCTGCCATTTGAGCCACTGCAGCAGCAGGCGCATAATAGGCCGACCCGGTTTTCAGCAGGCTGACAATCTCGCCGCCACCTTTGCGTGTCCGGGTGACGATGGCGCCGAGTTTTTCTGCCGACAGGTATTCCCGCAAGGGAACCCCGGCGATGTTCGACCGGCCTGTCAATGGGACCATTTCGTCACCATGACCGCCGAGCACGTAGCAGTCGATGTTTTCCACGCTGACGCCCGTCTCCAGGGCGACAAATGCGCGCATGCGTGCTGAATCCAGGATGCCCGCCTGACCAATGATGCGCTCGCGGGGCAGCTTGCCCATTTTCATTGCCAGGTACGCCATGGTATCCAGCGGGTTGGTTAAGACGATGAAAATAGCATCCGGCGAGAACTTAAGGGCGCTGGTGGTCGCATCTCCGACGATCTTGGCGTTGGTGGTCAGCAGGTCTTCCCGGCTCATCCCTGGCTTGCGCGGAATCCCAGCGGTGATGACAACGATATCCGATCCTTTGGTGGCTTCGAAATCGTTGCTTCCCACCACCGATACATCCTTGCCGATTATCGGCAGGGATTCCAACAAATCGAGGGCCTTGCCCTGGGGCATGCCCTCGACGATATCCACCAGCACCAGGTCGGCGATTTCCCGCTCCGCCAGCCAATGTGCAGTGGTCGAGCCGGTCATACCGGCTCCGATAATGGAAATTTTCGCAGTCATTGTTCCTCCTTAGGCATGATCTACAGGTTTATACTACAAAATAAACAATCTGGATAATAGTACTCTTTGTCACGCATCTATCTTATAAATATCTTAACTAACAAAAGCGGCAGGTGAGTCCTGCCGCATGACAAATTTAGATAAACGAGCTTAACCCGCTTCCTGTTCAAGGAAACGAGTGGCTTCCATGGCCGCGGCTGCACCCATCCCTGCCGAAGTGATCACTTGTTTGAAGCGGGGATCCGAAGATTCACCTGCAGCAAAGACACCGGGAACGTTTGTGTGCATGCGGTCGTTCACTTTGATGTATCCGTTCTCCATTTCCAGCTGGTTGACAAACATCTGCGTATTGGGAGTGTTGCCGATAAAGACAAACAATCCGTCCGTTTTAAAAGTGGCAACCTGGTTATTTTGAAGATTTTTAATCTTGATCGATTCGACCTTTTCATCCCCGACCACATCGGTCACCACGGTATTCCAGATGAACTTGACTTTGGCATTCTCCCTGGCGCGTTTCTGCAGGATGACCCCTGCACGGAAACTATCCCGCCGGTGGATAACGGTGACAGAAGTGGCAAAGCGGGTGAGAAACAAGCCCTCTTCCAGTGCCGAGTCGCCACCGCCGACCACGACGACCTCCTTGTCTTTAAAAAACCATCCATCGCAAGTGGCGCAGTACGATACACCCCGGCCAGTCAAATTGGTTTCGCCAGGAATTTTCAGCAGGTTGGGGCTGGCGCCCGTGGTGATGATCAACGAGTCCGCCAAATATTCACCGCCATCCGCTACAACCTTGAACGGGCGGCTGGATAAATCCACGCTCTGGGCGGAATCAAACAAGACCCGCGCCCCGAACCGTTCAGCCTGCTTCTGGAACAATTCGCCCAGTTCCACGCCCCCCACACCTTCCGGGAAGCCGGGATAATTTTCGATGGTGTTCGTCAGGGAAACCTGGCCACCTAATTGAAGGCCGGTCAACACCAATGGCTGCAAATCCGCCCGGGCGGCATACAGAGCGGCCGACAATCCCGCTGGACCAGCTCCTAGAATAACAACTTTTACATGTTCAGGATTTACTTTGTTTGTGGAAAGCTCACTCATGTAAATTTTTACTCCCTTTGTCATTATTATAATTTAGATGCGAAAAAACCGGTTAAGTTGCCTCAGGGAATGTGTAATTCCTGGTATGGAAAAGGGCGTCCGGTTGTTCCCGCTTGAGATTCCGGAATGCGTTCCTGTTCTAACTTAAGCGGATTCAACCTACCTGGGATGCCTGAAGTCCATGCAACATAGTACACAATATTTTTTGTTACTTCACACCCATGAGGATTGTTATTAGGAATTGTTTATGTTTCTCCACGACCGGGTTACCCCCAATCCACCATATTTAAAATAAATGCATCACATATTTCTCGATGTTGACTGCCATAATAATCGATTTTTCCTACAACAATCGGTATAATAATTCGAGCTACCATCCAGCCGAAAAACCCAACCTTGGTGACTTTTCATCCATCAGGAGAGAGAGATTCCTTTGCTAATTCCAAAATCCTGCCCGAGGGATCAGAAGACAAAATAGCGTGCGCCCTGATAAACCAGCCATGAGTCACGATTCCGCATGATACCCTACCTGATATTTGGAATGACCTACGCCTTTGCGGCAGCGGTGCAACCCGGGCCGTTCCTGACTTACCTCATTTCCCAAACTCTGGCGAACGGCTGGAGCCGGACGGTCCCGGCTGCCTTCGCCCCTCTTCTCAGCGATTTCCCGATCATTGCCCTGGTGCTCCTGGTCCTGAGCCGTATGCCCGACTGGCTGGTCCAGGTACTGCAATTTACCGGGGGAGGATTCCTCCTTTACCTGGCCATCGGGGCTTATAAAACCTGGCGGAACTACGATAAGGAAAAACCGGCCGGGAATCAGACCATGCGCCAAACGGTATTAAAAGCCGCCCTGGTGAATTTGCTGAACCCAGCGCCTTACCTCGGTTGGAGCCTGGTGATGGGACCACTTCTGCTGAGAGGATGGCGGGAAGCGCCCATCAATGCTGCCGCCCTTCTGTTCGGGTTTTACAGCATCCTGATCCTCGTCACGCTGGGAATTATGCTCCTCTTTTCGGCAGCCAGGAAAACCGGTGCGCGGGTCAGCCGTATCTTGGTGGGGTTCTCTGCAGTCGCGCTATCATTATTTGGTCTATACGAAATATGGCTGGGAATTAAGTCAATCTGGGGATCCTGACGCATGCGACCCCATTTAGCAAAGTTCCCTGTCGGACAATCACGAAAGGGAACTTTGTTTTATTCAGCTAAGCAACTTTTTCAGCTTCGGCGGCTCTCAATTTCTCTGCGGCCCTGAAATATTTCAGGTAACGCATGGAGTTCTCGTCCCTCGCCAGGAGCATATCCGCCGCTTTTACCGTTGCTCCAAGTTTGGATGGATCGGTGATCGAGCAGGTTGCGCCAAGCTGGATGGCAAGGGTCAGGAATGCCTGGTTAATGGTCGGGCGGTCGGGCAGCCCAAAAGAGACGTTGCTGGCGCCCAGGTTGATGTTTACTCCAAACTCCTTGCGCAGTAATTCCACTGTCTGAAGGGTGACCAGGGCTGCCTTGCTGTCCGATCCGACCGTGAGCACCAGGGGGTCGATGATGATGTCTTCCACCGGGATCCCCATCTTAGCCGCACGTTCGATGATCTTCTCCGCGACAGACAGGCGTTCTTCAGGAGTCTTGGGGATGCCATTATCGTCCATTGTCAATCCGATGACCGCCGCACCGCGCTCTTTAACCAGCGGTAATACCGTGTCAAGCCTTTTTTGTTCGCCGCTTACCGAATTAACCAGCGGTTTGCCCGGCGCGGCAGCCAGGCCGGCTGCCAAAACCTGTGGGTTGGCAGAATCGAGACAGAACGGCACATCCACTAGCGGTACAAGCATTTCCACGAGTTTTTTGACCACAGCCACCTCATCCAGGCCCGGGACTCCCACGTTGATGTCCAGCACTTCCGCACCCCAGGCCACCTGGCTCTCGGCAAGCTGGCGGGCATAATCAAGGTTTCCTTCGGATAAGGCTGCCGCTAGTTTTTTCCGCCCGGTGGGATTAATCTTTTCGCCGATCATTACAAAGGGACGGTCAATTCCGATGACGACTTCCCTGGTTGCAGATTTCAGGATCGTGTGCATTTGAACTCCTATAATGATTGAATTAACGGGATAAGGGTACACAAAATATCCAGGGTGTGCGCCCCTCCCATTGGGATCAATGAACTTCTGCCCGCAAGTACCTTAAAGCTGTTTCCGCAAGCATTGCTGCGCCGACAGGCAGGCAACTTTCATCAATATCGAAATCAGGGTTATGTGCCTGGCGCTGAAATTCCTCAGAAGCGCTCCCCAGGGTGAACATGGCTCCGGGAGCGAGTTCCAGGAAGCAGCCAAAATCCTCTGCGCCCAGATCATCCTTCCAGGGCAGGACATTCTGACTACCAATCATACCGGATGCCACTTCGGCGATCAGGTTCGAAGCGTCCACGGAATTAATCATTGGAGGGGTGCCTATCTCGAATTTTAGGTCGTATTCCCCTCCCAGGCTGTGCGCAATTTCAAAAGCACGCCTGATCTCGGCATGGATCTGCTCCTGGACACGTTTCGCGGTAAAGCGCAAGGTGCCGGTTAATTTGACTCTCTCGGGGATGACATTTTGGGTAAAGCCGCCGTTGAGCGAGCCAATGCTGACCACGGCCGGGTCAAAGGGATCGACCCGGCGCGAAATAATTCCATTGATCGCCAGGATGATATGGGCGGCAATGTAGAACGGATCGATGGTCTGGTGCGGTTGTGCGCCATGCCCGCCTTTGCCAATAATCTCCGCAAACCAGGAGTCCACTCCACCGGAAGCTGGTCCGGCCTGAATGCGGATGCTCCCAGCAGGCGCGGACGGATCGACGTGCAGGGCGATGACCATATCCACGCCGTCCATGGCTCCATCCTGGATCATCCTCGGGGCTCCACTCAAGCCCTCGGGGTCGGCTATTTCTTCAGACGGTTGCATCAGGAACCGGATCGCACCGGGGAATTTTTCCTGACTTAGCAGGGTCGCCGCGCCGAGCGCCATGGCTGTATGGCTGTCATGCCCGCAGGCGTGCATCACCCCGGGGTTCTGCGAGACATACGCCACCCGGTTGCTTTCCTGGAGCGGGAGTGCATCCATGTCGGCGCGTATCGCAATCATAGGTTTCCCGTTTCCAAGATCAGCAACCACCCCGGTTCGCCCAACACCGCGCCTGACGAGATACCCCATTTGGTCCATGGTTTCAGCGACCATAGCGGAGGTTCTCTTTTCCTGGAAGCCCAGCTCGGGATGCATATGGAAATCCCGGCGCCAGTCGCTCATTTTTTTATGGAGGCTTTGTGCTTTTTCAAGCATTGTTCACCTGTTTTTCAATATTGTTGAGCTATTAGTCACAGAATTTTATTTTACCAATTCTTTTGCTGCGGCGATCATCAATGCGTCCAATTCACGCTCCTGGGCGGGTTCCAGCGGAGGTACCTGGTGCTCGCGCAAGATTTGTTCAGCCTCCGCCTGTGACCGCTCCACAAAACCAATCCGGCCGGCATTTTCCCAGGCTTCCCATGAGCCGCGCTCGGCGAGTTTGGTTAAATATACTTCGCCTGATTTTAAATATTTCATCGTATGTTTCTGCCCAAGGAAATTGCGCGTGGACGACATTGCAGCTGCAACCACATCCACTGCCAGCGCATCGGCATCCGCGCGGATGCCATTCCGGATCCTGATGACACTTCCAGCAAATTCGTTATCGGCTACCATCTGGGCGTAGGAACCCATCACCCCGGCTTCCATTTCGCCGATCCCGGATAATTCATCCGCACCCGCCAGAGCAGGGATGGCAGCATTCAAGGCGCGCTCGAAGCCGTCCTGTGCATCCAGGCCATGGGCATTGGTTGAAAACCCGTAAACATTGACCGGCAGCCCGTAGCGATGCCCGATTTGCACCGTTCCGGCGGAAGCCATCCCCATCTCAACCCCGCCCCAAACGGACAGTCCGCTGCGAGGCTCCATCATCGCCAGCCTCCCACAATATATGATTGGCAATCCCGGCCTCACCAGCTCTGCGATCACCAACGCTGCCAACACCTCTGCATTCTGCTGGGTGATGGCTCCGGCAATTGAAAAAGGTGCGGTAGTCCCGGCGGTGGGACAAGGCAGCGGCGCAAAAGCGATTCCCTGGCGGGCGATTTCCATGATCGCTTCGGCTTCATGGTCGGGGATGCTGAGCGGGCTGACCGGAGAGAGTGACAAAGTCAATACTTCCGCGGGTGGACCGATCACCTCAGCCATCCTGACGGCATAGCGGACTTCAGAGGCAACCTGCACGCCCGGACCTTGAAGAGGTTTCAACGTATAGGGCAGTGAGTGTCGATACATCGCCAGGGACATGACCCCGCCAGGAACTTCAGTAGGGGTAAAGAAAGGCGTGATGGTATGACAATTCTCCAGCGCATCCAACAGACGGGTTGAATCGCATACATCCTGTACCAAAGCCAGGCGGCGTGTTCCTGAGGCAGCATCGAAGATTTGTGGAGCTCCACCCAGGTTATGGAAATACAGGGTTCCTGCGCCCAGTGTCCTGGTTGCCCCACCTCGCCCGTGGATGATCGTCCGCTTTCCAGCCATGTCGATGCAGCGCTCCACCAATTCAGTCGGAAAAAGAACCCGCGCCTCGTGGATTGTGGCACCTGCACCTGTCAGAAGCTCACGAGTTTTAGGCTCGGTCAGCACCACTCCGGTCTCAGCCAGGATACGCAGGCTAGCCTGGTGGATGGCTTCGATCTCGTTATCGTCAAATATAGAAAGACGGATCATCGGTTATCTCCATGGTTGCGAACCAAAGTCACATACCCGCTTGCCCTTGGAACAAAACACATTTGAGAATGGGAAACTGAAATCCTCGTTACTTCTCGATATATTTCGCGAGGAAGGCGACACGGCGCTGCTCTGAATCCAGCACATTTTCCAATTTTAGAAAGGCATGCCCTTCGTCTTCGTAAACCACCAACTCAGTTTCCTTGCCCAGGTTCTGCAGGAGTTCGTGCGCTTCGATCGAATCGCTGACCGGGCAGCGCTGGTCCAGCCTGCCGGCTATCAATTGCACCGGGGCAATTACCTGGTGCAGAAAGAAATAAGGTGAGCGGTCAACCCACAGATCGTGGTCGTCATCCGGGTTGCCAAAATTTTCATAATCCCAGTGCTGCAAGTCGGGGCGAATATATTTGTGGTTGGTGAACCAATTGATGAAAGGCACAACTGCTGATCCAGCCGCCCAGAGGTGCGGATATTTCGTCAGGCAGGTCATTGTGAGGTAACCGCCATGGCTTCGCCCGGTAATCCCGATCCGCTCGGGATCTGCAAGGTCATTTTTGAGCAGATAGTACGCCCCGGCGGCAACATCATCATTATCCACGCCGCCAAAATCGAACCGGCTGGCTTCCTGCCAGGCGCGCCCGTACCCTGTGGAACCGCGGTAATTAGGCACCAGTACGGCCCAGCCGCGCGAGGCCATGTGTGCCATCAGGGGATACCAGGTCATCTCAAAAAACCAATCCGGGCCACCATGAACCAGGATTGCGGCAGGGCCAGGATCCTGTGCCAGTGGTTTGAAGAGCAGTGCCGGGACGGGTGTCCCGTCCAGCCCCGGATAAGTGATCTCCTCCGGCATGGTAAACGGATAATCGGCTAATTCTTGTGGCAGCGATTGCGTAATTTGTATAAAGGTCCCATCTTCAAGGGAGAGTGACCATATGTCATCCGGATGGCATGGGTTGTCGAAGGCAAAGACGATCCGGCTGCCGTCCGGAGTAAAATGCGGCAGATAATGGACTCCCGGTTCGATCCGGAAATGTTCGGGAGATTCTCCTGGTTTCTGCACCGCCAACCAGGATACAGTGCTACGGTTGAAGACATAAACAAGGCGCGTCCCATCCGGTGACCAGGAAGGGAATTGTTTTTCCCCATCCCCATTCGTCAGCCATTGAATCTGGTGCGTGGCAAGGTCAAGGACCCCGATGTTATTGTAGCCGTGCACGTCAGACGTAAATGCCAATCGCGCCCCATCAGGCGACCAGCATGGTTGCCCGGCATCGATCGGTCCGTCATCATCGGAGACCCTGTAAACATCGCTTCCACAATCTGCTGAAACAATGAAGGTGCCAAAATCAATTCCCCCCGCTTCCACCGAAACTGCCAGGCGCGTTCCGTCGGGGGACCAACGTACTTTCCAGGCCGGGTAACCTGCATCCAAAACGAGGTGTGATTCACCACCTGTTGCAGGGATAACGTACGTGTCGAATTGACCGGAATCATCTGAAAGGAAGGCAATTGATTTTCCATCTGGAGACCAGGAGAAATCAGCCTGCAGGGAACCCTTCGGGTTCGGAGTCAGGTCATGCTTCTCACCGGTGGCAAGATCCTGAACGACCAGGTGGAAAGCTTCGCTTCCATCAAAATCAACTGTGTACGCCATATAGGCGCCGTCAGGAGAGTAGCGGGGATGGAATTTCCCCCCTGGTCCACTGGAAATAAGTCGTGGATCGGTTTTGGCGCCTCCCGTTTCAGAGCTGGATTGAGGCTGCAGTGAGGCTTCGTAAATGTCCCAAATGCCTCCCCGGTTCCAGGAAAAAGCAACATGCCTGCCATCCGGCGAGACATCGAAGCCCATCTCCACTTCCACACAAGGAACGCGCAACAAAACCCCTAGGTCAATCATGGCCTTTCTTTCATTCATACATTATGACAGGCAACCCAATGGCTGGGCGCGGCAAGCCGCCATTCAGGAACCTCGCGGCTGCATCGCTCATTGGCAAGCTGGCAGCGTGGGTGGAAACGGCAGCCGGAGGGAGGGTTAATCGGACTGGGCACATCCCCCGCCAGGATGATCCGGTGGCGGGCACGATCCTTGCGGGGGTCGGGAACCGGAACCGCAGAAAGCAACGCCACGGTATATGGGTGAAGCGGATGCTCGTATAGTTCATTTCTTTCAGCCAGCTCGACTATCACACCCAGATACATGACCGCCACCCGGTCGCAAATGTGACGGACCATGCTGAGATCGTGGGCAATAAATAGGTAAGTCAATCCTAACCGGTCCTGCAAATCCTCGAGCAGATTGACCACCTGCGCCTGAATGGAAACGTCCAGCGCAGATATGGGTTCATCGCAAACGATAAAGCGCGGATCCGAGGCCAGGGCACGCGCCACGCCGATGCGCTGGCGCTGACCGCCGGAGAACTCATGGGGGAACCGGTTGATGAGGCGTCCACTTAAACCAACTAGGCCCATCAGGTCCTGGACGCGCTCGACCCGCTCGGCCTCGGTCTTGAATAAATGATGGACGCGCAGCGGTTCACTAACGATGGAGTGGACCGTCCAGCGCGGGTTGAGCGATGCGTACGGGTCCTGGAAAATCATCTGCGCAATGCGACGCACGAGAAGCATTTCCCTGCCTCTGGCAGAACGGACGTTGTGACCGTCGATCGTCACCACTCCGGCAGTGGCCGGGTAAAGACCCAGGAGTGTGCGCCCGGCGGTGGTCTTGCCGCAGCCGCTTTCACCTACCAATCCAAGAGTCTCTCCCTGTTCGATGGTGAAAGAAATCCCGTCCACGGCGCGGACTGCTCCAACTTTCCGTTGAATGATGATCCCGCGCCTGACCGGGAAATGTTTGGTCAGGTTTTCGACGCATACGAGCGGCTTTTTTTCAGTCATCGCAACGCTCCGGTCTTGATGTCAACCCAGCAAGCCATGTTGTGCTGGTTCTTCCCAACCGGGACCAGGGGCGGGTTATCGGTTTTGCAGCGTTCGACTACGACCTCACAGCGGGACGCAAATGGACAGCCGTGAGGTTCCACAAGCAGGCTGGGCGGCGCGCCGGGAATGGATTTGAGTCTGCGGTCGCGACGCCGGTCTACGCGCGGCAGGGCTCCGATCAATGCGCTCGTATAGGGGTGGCACGGGTTATCGTAAAGGTCAAATACGCTGGCCTCTTCGACGATGAACCCGGCATACATGACCATGACCCGATCGGCAATCCCTGCCACCACTCCCAAATCATGGGTGATCCAGATGACCGCCATTTTGAGCTGGTTCCGGATCCTGGTAACCAGTTCGACGATCTGTGCCTGTATGGTAACGTCCAGCGCGGTGGTCGGTTCATCGGCTATCAACAGGCTGGGATTGCAGGCAAGAGCCATGGCGATCATCACCCGTTGGCGCATCCCTCCGGAGAACTGGTGAGGGTAGTCCCCCAGGCGGTGGGAAGGGTCAGAGATCCCAACCAATTCCAATAATTCAATCGCACGCGCGCTGGCGGCATGCTGGTCCATCCCCAGGTGGGTGCGCAATGATTCGGTTATTTGCCTGCCAATGGTCAGGACAGGGTTCAAGGAGGTCATCGGGTCCTGGAAGATCATGGCTATCTCGGATCCACGGATGTTTTCCATTTCACTCTCTGTCATTTTTAGCAGGTCGATGCCGCGAAAAATCGCCACACCGCCGGCAATCTCACCTGGCGGGACCAGGATCAATTGCAGGACAGACAGCATGCTGACCGATTTCCCGCAGCCGCTCTCCCCAACCACCGCCAGAGTTTCTCCTTCGTCCACATGGAAAGAGATCCCGTTAACGGCATAGACCGTTCCCTCGGGGGTATGGAAACGTGTTTTCAAGTCTTTCACTACGAGAAGGGAAGCCATCTGGTCATACCGTCCGGCTGCGGGGGTCGAGAGCATCCCGCAGGCCATCGCCGAGGAAATTGATGCTAAGGACCGTCAATAAGATCAGCAGACCCGGGAAGAACCACAGCCAGGGAGCTGAATCGAGATAATTATTTGCTCCATTCAGCATGTTGCCCCAGGTGGCCGTTGGCGGCTGGACTCCCAATCCCAGGAAGCTGATATAAGCCTCGGAAAGGATGGCGTTTGCGACGCCCAGGGTGGCTGATACAACGATTGGGGCAATGCTATTCGGCAGGATGTGGCGAAAGATAATATCGATATTACGTGTCCCGGTTGCCCGGGCAGCCAGCACGAACTCGTTTTCTTTAAGAGACAGGAATTGAGCGCGTACGATGCGTGCCAGGTACATCCAGGAGGTTAGACCGATGATTAGAACGATCACGATCACACTTCCACTAAATACCCGTCCCAGGATGTCCACTTCGGGTATCTCGCCGCCGAAATACTTTGCCATCACGATCAACAGGAAGATTTCCGGGATATTCAGCATGGCTTCCGTGATGCGCATCAGGATGCTATCCACAACACCGCCATAATATCCGGCAATCGCTCCCACCAAAATGCCCAGCAAGGTTTCGACAATCACTGCGGTCAGGCCGATCAGGAGCGAGATCTGCCCTCCATAAATTGTACGTGCCAGGATATCCCGTCCGATCGAATCAGTGCCAAAGGGATGCGCGGCAGTGGGGCCCTGCAGGCGCAGACTGGTATCGTTAAAATTGGCATACTTTTCAGATATGAACAAGGTCCCCCCCACGGCATACATTACCAGCATGACCAGTACCACCAGCCCAATAATGGCAGGTTTATGGCGTTTGAATCGACGCCAGGCCAGTTGACTGATGCTCAAAGGTGGGGTTTCCAGATCGTCGGGGGTCAGGACCGCAATATGGGGGGAAGTTGTTTCCATAATCCTGATCCCGTCAATCGTAGCGAATGCGCGGGTCCAGCCACGCATAAACGACGTCTGTAATGATCTGGAAGACGATTACAGCCACAGCGACCAGCATCAAGATACCCATGACAACAGGCGTGTCTGCGCGGTTGACGTGGTCCAGGAAAAGACGTCCCATCCCTGGCCAGGCGAAGATGCGCTCGGTGACCACCGCCCCTCCCAAGAGGAAGGGCAGATCCAACCCAACAATCGTTGCAATGGGCAGGGATGCATTTTTTAAGGCGTGCACAAATATCACCATGCGGCGTGACAGGCCCTTGGACCTGGCAGTGCGGATGTAGTCCTGGTTCAGAACATCCAGCATTGTGCTGCGGATATAACGGCTGTAGGAAGCAAGGCTGACGACCGACATGCTGATCACCGGCAGGATCATGTGATAGACAACCTGCACGAATGTTTTCCCCACCTGGGGATCGAACATGCCCACCGTTGGAAGATATGGAAGTCCCCACTTCTTAAACTGGACTGCAAATATGAACATTAAGATCAGGGCTATGAAGAAGATCGGCATTGAATAGCCGATGAACGAAAAAGCAGTCACGACATGGTCCAATATTGAATACTGCCGCAGCGCAGAATAAACGCCGACCACCAGGGCACCGAGAATGACGATCAATTCCCCGGACAGCATCAGTATCAGCGTGTTCGGGATGCGATCACCAATAACCTGCATGACTGGCTGCCGATCGACTATGGAGGTTCCGAAATCTCCGCGCAGGATACCCAAGCGGGTTCCAGGAGTCTCAGCAATCCCGTCCCCATTCAGGTCAGTCTTTGTCCAGGTGTTGCCAACCAGCCAGTAAATGTACTGCATATAGATTGGCTTATCGAGACCCAGTTGGCGCTTAAGGCGCTCATAATCATCGGCGCGGGTGACCCGGCGTCCGCCCATGGTAGCCACGGGATCCCCCATGCTCATCATTAATGCAAATAAAACCACACTGATGATAAATAATAATGGAATGCCTTGAAGTAACCGTTTGATGATATAGCGAGCCACGGCATGCCTTCCATATATAATAATAGGCAGGTGAAATGAGGAGCCGGAAAACTCCGGCTCCTCTTAAATTACTTAAATTGCATTGGTTACGGAACGAGGTCCCACTCGGCAATATTATAGAACATCGTCACACCAGAGAATTTGACATTTTGCAGGCGTGGGCCGAGTGCATAGACATCCGGGTCCTGCCACATGCCGATGATATAGACCTTGTCGTAAAAGAGCTGGTTGATCTGTGAGATGGTAACCTGTCGAGCTACCGGGTCAACTTGCGTGGACTGCAGCTTGATCAGCGAGTCAAGTTGTTGGTCACAAATATAGAACCAGTTTTCTCCGGTGGGATTCGCATCGGTCGGGATCTGATCGCACAGCCAGTAATAGATATCCGGATCCGGGAAAAGGGGACCATCCGACCATTCCTGGATGTCGTATTCACCCCTGGCTGCCGGCCCATTGTCAGCATAGCTGGCAAAGAACAGGGTGTCATCCACTGGGTTCACATCCAGCTTGATCCCAACGTCCGCCAGGTTCTGCTGCATGACAGCCTGGACATCCTGCCGGTCTTCCCGGATTGTGGTGGCATGGCTGATCTCGAGTTTGACGCCATCCTTCTCGCGGACGCCATCTCCGTTGGTATCGACCCAACCCGCCTGGTCAAGCAGGGCTTTAGCCTGCGCGGGGTCATAAGGATAAGGCGTAAGGGGTGGGTTGTTATAGTACGGCATTGCATCCCAAAAACTGGCTGGTGTCTTGGTCAAGCCAAAATGCAAATCGCGGTTGATCCCATCCCGATTTATTGCCAGGGCAATCGCCTTGCGTACATTTACATCCTGCAGGGCAGGATTATTCTTCTGGGCGTTGAGGGTGAAGAACAAAAACTCGTTATAACCATTGGGCTCAATGACGATTTTCAACCCAGCATCCTGCAGGTTGGGCACATCGCTATAAGGAACGAAGGTCCCCATATCCGCATCCCCGGCTTTTAATGCTGCCACCTGGGAGGCGTCATCAGGAACGAAGCGGATGAAGATCTCGTCGATCTTGGCGGGAGTGCCCCAGTAATTATCGTTGCGTACGAAACGGGCATAACTGCCGGATTCCCATTCCACAAAATTATAAGGTCCGCAGCCGACGGTCGGGTTCTTGATCCAATCTGCGTTGTCAATGGTTCCGTCAGCGGCATAAATCGGGCTCAGGATATGGGAAGGCAGGATCCCGTGCCAGAGGTTCGCCAGCCAGGGTGCAAATGGTTCGGAGAACGTGACCACTACTGTCTGCGGGTCGGGCGCCTCAACATTTGATATCATGTCATATGGATAGGTGGTGGCGACTGTGTTTTGAGGGCTCACCGCCATCTGCCAGGTGAAGATGAAATCCTCAGCAGTCATAGGCACATTATCCGACCACTTTAGATCATTGCGTAAATGCATGGTGATAACTGTCCCGTCCGCACTGACTCCGCCGTTTTCAACGGTGGGAATTTCCGTGACCAGCACCGGGAAAGGTTCGTTATTCGAGTCGAACTCCCAGGCCCAGTGATCGAACATTTGCCAGGTCGTCCAAACGAACCACATGCTGCTGTAGAGCGGAGCCAGGTTATCAAATTCCTGGGTGAAAATCAGAGTTGCAACCTTCTTTTCAGGAACTGTTGTGGCGGGCACCTGTGTGTTACCCGGTGCCACTGTTGTTGCTATATTTCCCCCACAGCCGCTCAAGAGCAGGCTGCCCACCATCAGGGTGGCAAATAGAATGTACAAGCCGGACCTTTTTTGCATTCCTTCCTCCTTGGATAGAAATGGGACGACCTACGTACTAATAGTAGCAAAAAAGCGCCAACAGCACAACTACCATTTGTACTGATGGCGCATGATGATTATTCCAATCGGGGTAGCGCGTCCATGCCTGCTTTTTGGGCCAGGGTTTGCACCATTGAACTTAGTTTGAGTTCAAGGTCTGCAGGGTAATCCGGGCGTTTATAAGCTGCCAGCAGCTCACGAGTTCGAATTTTGGCGCGTGCAAAAGTATCCAGGCTGCCTGATGCCTGCCAGCCGCGATTGGAATCCCGGTCGATCACCGCGGATGGCAGGTTTTGTTCTACCTGGAATAATTCCCGGGTGATTTTTTGCTTGAGAAAATCGCCTTTGAAATTGATCCCCTCGAACATGGCGGTTGCGAGGGTCTCGGTGCGGACTTCGATTCCTGCCAGGAGACGCTGGGCCATGGCGATGCCTTCTGCATCCACTACCAGCTTCTCAGGACTTTGGCAGACCAGGAAATCGAGCATCCCTGCCCCGGAAATCATGTTTATGCCTGCCAGTGCTCCCACCAGGGCTGATAGGCCGCTCTCCATCCCCGCCTGGGCATCCACAACTTTGGCATCGGAAGCCCCCAGGTATGCATGGGTCGGCAGGTTGAGCGACTTGCCGACCTGGGCGTAGGCTGCATCGATCATGGCAGTTTCTATCGCTCCCATGGGTGTGGTGCCGCGGCGCATGTCGAATATTGCCGGTGCACCTCCCCAGACAATGGGAGCTCCCGGGTTGGCAAGCTGGTGGATGGCAATCCCGCTTAAACTTTCAGCGGCATGCTGGACCACCGAACCCAGCAGGGTTACTGGAGCTGCCGCTCCTGCGAGAGGCATGGAAATGAGTTCGGCTGGTACGCGCTGGCGTGCCAGTTCGATCAGGTTTCCCGAGCCAAATTCGCTCCAGATGAGCGGTGGGGAGGGACACACATCGAAGACAGCCTGCGGTTTGTCCGCCAGAGCCTCCCGGCTCCCGGCAAATATTTCCAGCATATCGATCATTGCGCCAAGGGTTCGCAGGGAAAACGAACCGGTTACGATCGGTTTTTGCGAGAACATCAGCACGATATACAGACGGTAAAGGTCACCAATCTCCTTGGGAACCTCATTGCACACGACCGCAGTGGCCTGGGCTGCGTATTGCGGGAGCATTTCTACCACTTTAACCAGCCGCACTAGGTCCGCTGTAACGGATGGTTTATGTTCCAGAGTATCAGGGTCAAGGACGTGCACTCCGGAGGACCCGGGATCGAATTGGACCGTGTTCCCGCCATAATGAACCCGTGGGTTCCCGGTCCGGTCATAGAGGTCGAATTCCGCCGGGACTGTGTCCAGTGCTGTGCGAACGATTTTTTCCGGGATCTTGAGGACTTCCCCTTCACCTGTGGCACCCGCGTTGATCAGCAGATCACGGGCGGCAGGGGATTGTACTTTTATGCCCGGCTTTTGCATTAGCTGGAAGGCTTCATCCAGGATGCGGGCGATCAGGTCATACGTCAGGAGCTCAATCTTTGGCTGGATGGCGCTCATTTTTTCTCCAATCCAGAAATGATCTTTGCCATTTCACTGGAGATTTTTTCATCCAGCAGGTCGGGTTGGTGCTTTTCCAGAGTAGTGCGTGCTTTCGCCAGTGCCCAATCGCGTGCATCGTCGTGCTTGACTTCCCATTCATTGAAGGGACGCCGGTCCATGAACTGCGGCAGGAACAGGTCGCGCATGTGTTTCAGGGTATGCTTTTGGGACAGGAAATTGCCACCTGGTCCCACTGCAGCTATCGTGTCCAGAGCCAGGGTCTCATCGTTCACAACAATGCCCTGCATGGTTTTACATATAATGGAGAAGATCTCGCAGTCCATCATCATCTCTGCGAACGACCAGATGCGGCTGCCGTGCAGGAACCCCGCCCCAAGCAGCATATCCGACATGACAATGCTTGCCATGAATGTGGACAGGCTGTTTTCAATCCCTGCCTGCCAGTTCGGTTCTTTGGCTCCAGTGGCAAAGGAACCCATTGAGAGCGGGATATTATAAAAATCTGAAAGGACATTTGTGGCCGCGCCGTAAAGGAAATCCTCCGGACCGCCGCCCGTATATCCGCCGGTCCTCAGGTCAGCGGCTGTCTGGGCAGCTGCATAGAAGACTGGTGCTCCGGGGAACGCCAGTTGCAGGAGTGCTGTCCCTGAAATCACCTCGGCGTTACCCACCGCCAGGTTGCCTGCCAGTGTAGCGGGACCAGTGGTCAGGTTGGCTGCCATGGTCATGAAGCCCGTGGGAAGCCCGTATTCGGCTGCCACCAGGGCGGCGTCCATGCTGCCACCATCATGACCGAGCGGCGGAGCTGAACACTGCATCAGCGAGAGAACCGGGCGCCTCCGCAATTGCTCCTTACCACCGGCGATCAGCATCGCCATTTCAACGGCTGCGCGGGCTTCACGTTCGCTGTAAACCGATTCGGTTTGGACATGCTTGCTGGAATTTTCCCAGATGGCCTTGATCTCGTGCAGGCCGCGTGTCTCGGGAGGCATGTCCTGCGCCGAGACCGGCACCCAGTGGAACCCTACCTGCTCGGTCGCATCTGCAATGCGGGCAATGTCGCGCACATCCTGCAGGCAGGACACCCGGCGCTCGCCGGTCTTGATATCGATCACTTCGACCCCGCAGCCGTCCGTGCCCACGAAGACATGGTTGCCGTCCAGCGGTAAATCCTGCTGGGGGTCACGCGCTGCCAGCGAATAAACAGGCGGGCACGTCTTCAATGCTTTCTCGATCAGCTCCCCCTTGGCGCGCACAACCATTTTCTCACGGTTTACTTCAGCGCCGTGGGCTGCCCAGATTTCAAGTGCTTTTTTAGAGGGAAAGCGCACCCCCACTTTTTCGATGATCCACAGGGTGGCCTCGTGAATTTTTTTGACTTCCTGCGGTGTCAATATTTCCAACCGCAGTTTCGGGTTGGTGATGGATTGGATCGTTTTTGCCATGGCAGGTGTCCCGTCTGATCAGGCTGCGCCCATCAACTGTTTTGCCAGGCCGACTGCCCCGATGGCATCTTCCGAATACCCGTCCGCTTCGATTTTCTGGACCCAATCACGGGTAACAGGCGCTCCGCCCACCATCACCTTGACCTTCTTGCGTAAACCCAGCTTATCCAGTTCGTCGATCACTTCCTTTTGTTTGACCATGGTGGTGGTCAACAAAGCGCTCAAGCCTACCAGGTCGGCATTCACTTCCTGTACCTTGGCAATGATCTTCGCGGCTGGCACGTCCACGCCCAGGTCATAGACCTGGAATCCGGAAGCTGAGAGCATCGTCCCGACCAGGCTTTTCCCAATTTCATGGATATCGCCTTCGACTGTTGCCAGGACGACCTTCCCCAGCATGGTGCGCTGCACTCCCCGCTTTTGCATTTCAGGTTCCAGGGTGGAAACGGCGGCTTTCATGGCTTCTCCCGCCATGACCAGTTCAGGCAGGAATGCCTGCCCGCAGGCGAAACTTTCCCCCACCGTATTGACACCCATCACAAAGCCCTTGGTGATGGCCTCCAGTGGGTCGATCCCGGCAGCCACCGCCTGGCGAGCCAACGCGGCTGCAGCATCGGAATCACCATCCAGGACGCTCTGTGCCATTTTCTGGAAAAGCTCTTCGTTCATGAGATACTCCTTCTTAATTTATGGAATGATATTGATGATTTTGGGTTTGCTAATTATATAATGACAAACAGGATTTGGCCCTGTTCCTGAGCCCAACCTGATGATGAAAAAGACCATCCAATAATAGATGGTCTCCATTCAAGTCAACTCTTTTCAAAAATCCAGCGGTCGGCTTCGCGTTTCCAGTCGACCAGCTCAACAGGTTCAAACCACAGCGCGACTTCCTTCTCGCTGTTTTCGACGGTATCCGATGCATGCGTCAGGTTGCGTCCGATCTCAAGGGCAAAATCGTGCCGGATTGACCCGGGAGCAGCTTCGGTCGGTCGGGTTGCGCCCATCGTCTGGCGAATGGCAGCAACCGCATTTGGCCCGGCCCAGACCATCGCCATGACGGGTGCGGAGGTGATGTAGGTGATCAAGCCATCGTAAAATGGCTTCCCTTTGTGGATTGCATAATGCGCCTCAGCAAGTTCCCTGCTAACATTTAAGAATTTTGCGCCAACCAATATCAACCCACGACGTTCGAGCCTGATGATGACCTCACCGATCAGCCCGCGCTGAACTCCGTCGGGTTTGACGAGCACGAGGGATCTTTCCATTATTTTTCTCCGTTTCAAAAAATGATCTCGAGATTGGGGTTATCTCGAGATCTGATTTTACCATGCCGGATAAGCGTCGCCTATCCCACATGCTCCTGCCTGCCAGGTCGATGAAACAAATTTCTAAATGACCCGCTGCATCCTGCCTCAGCGCAATAATTCTTCTGCTTTTGTATACGCGTCCAGGGCATCCTGCAGACGGTTGGCGCGCATTGAAGCGTCGCCCAGTGTCTGCCAGATACTGATGTCCACCGGGAACCTGTAAATCGCTTCGCGCAGATCGTGGATGACTTCATCCAGCAGGCTGTTTCTCTTGATAAGCTTGGCGTACTCACGCATGGATTCTCTAATATTCCTGGCATCCAGGGCCGTTTGCGCGGCTGACAGGGTCCCGGCATCCTTGTCATCTATGGGGACCCGCGAGAGCATGCCGGTTCCCCCCAGGATCTGGCGCTGGTACGGAGTATCCATTGGATAATTCGCTGGTTGGGGGGTAGGTTCAACCTTTGGAGCTGGAGCAGGTTCCTCCTCGGCAGAAATCCATTCATTTGGGGCCGGAGCTGGTTCCTCCTCAGCAGAAATCCACTCATTTGGAGTGGTAGGCTCGGGAGGTTCGGGTACCGGGGTGCTTTCATCCACCCAAGGCGGAAGTTCTTCCTCGGAGGAAATTTCAGGGACAGGAGAAATTTTCTCTTCATCTTCTGCTGGTTGAATTGACTCTCCCAACCAATCCGGGATTTCTTCATCCGTTTTTGGCGCATTTTCATCGAGAATTGATTGTTCAGGTTCAGGTTCAGGTTCAGGTTCAGGTTCTGTTTCAGATGCGGTTTCAGGTGCGGTTTCAGGTATTGATTCAAGTGTTATTTCAGGTGCAGCTTCAGGAATGGCGGGTTGCTGCTCGGGTTCTTTCAACCAATCGGGTAAATCCTCTTCTGTTGTCCTATCCTTGGATGGGGTTGCCTGTGAAGCTGATCGCGCTTTTTCCAGCTCAGCTTCGACTTCGTGTTTAGTCAGCCAGGACGTGATCGTGATGTCTTCTTCCTGAGGAGCGGCAGGAATGTCAGTCGCAGGTGCTTTTTCCAGGATGGCGGGTTCCTGGGCAGGGGTTTGTAACCATTCGGGTTGAGTTTCTGCTTTTTCAACGGAAGCAGGATTCGTCTCTCCCATTTCGGGTTCCTGCTCGAATGTTGTCGGACTTTCCAGCCAGGCATCTGTATCCATATCATCAGTAAATTGAGGATGGGTAACTTCTGCTGGTTTTTCAGCGGGGATTTCCTCGGCAGGTAATTCCACAATAGGTTGTAATTCCTCCGGCTGGACAGCTTGTTCAGCAGCCGATCCTTCCAGCCATGCTTCCGTATCATCTTCTGAATTAAAAGGAGAAGGAGTCGCTTCGATTGGTTTTTCAGTCGGAATTACTTCGCTAGGGGCAGCAGGCACGGGCTGCTCGCCTTCCGGTTGCGAAACCTGCCCGCTGGACAACTTGTCCATCCACTTATCTGTATCTTCTGCCATAGCGAACTGTTGAGGTGTATCCTCTACGGGTTTTTCAATCGTTGTTTCTTCGGAAAGACTGCCTGAAGAGGGCTGCTGTTCTTCTGCCAGGGAAGTTTGTCCGCCCATTAAATCTTTAAGCCAGGCAGCTGAATCTTCTTCGCTGGTAATAGGTTGGGAAGGCTCTTCCGCGGAAAGGACTGGAGGAATGCCTTCGGACGAGGCAGGTTCTTCCAGTTTTAAACCTTCCAAATTTGGATTCTCTTGAATCGCTGCGGTTCCCTCCACGGTTTTTTCCGCTTCACCCTGGAAATTTACAGGTTGAGCAGTTGTCTCGGCGGGTTCGGCCGATGGGATTTCTGGCGGCACAGGCTGCTGACTACTTTCTTCGGCGGTCGGCGGAGTTACAGGTTCCAGGGGGGGGATTTCGCTTTCAACAGCAGCCGGTTCAGGCAATTCCGAAACAACCGGCTGTTCCTTTGAAGTCCGCAACCAGTCAGGCATTTCATCCGAGCGTTCTCCCGGCTTAGTTAATAACTCTTCTTCTTTTGCGCCTTGCTTGGCTGCCAGGCTTTCAAGCCATGCCATGGCATCATCTTCGATCTTGAGCGGCTTAACTTCTCCTGTGGGTTGGAAAGCCGCATCCTCGTCCAGCCGGGCAGAAGCAGCACCTTGTGGTTCCGAAGGTTCCTGCATCCCGGGTTGAACTGGAGCGAGTGGGGTTGGCTCGAGCGGTTGTTCTGCACCGGGTTGTTCCGGTTTTTCTTCGGGAATTGTTGCCTGTGGAAACGTGGCCGCGCTGGCATCCATTTCTTTCAACCAATCAGGGAATAAGTTTGCTTCTTTGGAAGGAAGGGGGGGTTGCGGAGGTTGCGGAGGTTCCGGAGCAGATTCCGGCGCAGAAATGGTCCCAAGACCTTTCAGCCATTCGGGAAGATTCCCGCCTTCCGAAGCTGCTGCCTCGGTTGGAACTGGTTCGGAAGCCGTGCTGGCTTCGGGGATTCCCCTGGGGGCCATTGACCGGAGCCATTCTGGAATGTCGGCTTTTTCCAGTGGTTCAGCGGGTTTTATAGGTTCGGGAGCAGCCGGTTCTTCGGGGACTTTTCCTGTTGATTCTTTCCAGCCTGCAGTGCGCATCCATTCAGGCATGGATTTGTCAACTTCGTTGATAACTGGTTCGTTCGAAGGCAGAACCGAATTGGGAATGTTGGCATCAGCCGCGAGGTTCTCTTCGAATCTTGCCTCTGGGTTTTCCGACTTTTTCCCCCCGGTTTAATGTTCGCCAGCCAGTCGGGAGTTTCCTCACCCTGCTTTTCCTCGGACATTTTGATCCCCAAAGTGGAAGCCCATTTCGGTTCCTGCTGGACAGGGACGGCGCTGGCAACATAATCCAGGTGTTCGAGATTCACTGAGCCATCTGGCACCATATCCGTAACGAAGACAGAACCGCTCACAAATGCCGAATATGGATCGAGCAATTGCAGTCGTTGACGGTATACCTGGATATTTTCAGTTTGGGATGATTCGGGTAGGACATCCACCAGGATACGCAGGGCATCCACACAGTAATTATATTTCTTGAGAAGGTTGGCAGACACATCCGCCGCTTCTATTTTTTGCCCGGATCGGAAATAAGCCCGTGCCAGCATGACCTGCAGGTCGGGTCGATTCGTATCCTCAGCAAGCACAGCCCGGATCTCAGAGATGGCCTGGGTATAAAGTTCCCCCTGGGCATACATATTTGCGAGTGCATCCCGGCTTAAACGGATCCGGGGTGGTTCCTTCCCGTCCCGGCGCCCGTACAGGCGGCGAAGCTCGTTTTGGATGGCCGTGTTTGCGGGTTGGACTTCGAAAGCCCGTTCCATATGCCAGATGGCATCGTCGAGTTTACCTTCATCATCCCGGATAATGCTCATCCCCACATGTGCTACAAAATCATCCGGCACGGCCATTATGGTGCGCTGGAAAATGTCGGCTGCGTCGGTATATCGTCTTGCCTCGAGGAAACTTTTCCCCAAAAGTCGATATATCTCTACGTACATGGGGAAGGTTTTCAGGATATGCTGGCAATGAGCGACTGCTTCATCGAGTTGTCCACCTTCGATCATGGTTTCAATTTCTCGACTGTATACACGCAAAGCTACATTGGACATGGTGCACTCCTGACTCTATTATGCACTAATCTTTTATATATTGCAATTCCATTTTATTGTACTATGCAGCCTGCTTCATAAAAACCGGGCTAATCATAAAAAAGCGGCAGGGGAGCCACCGGCTGATCGCTCCACCCAAATGCTGACCTGAGCGCTTCCAGAGCGGCAGCCTGCCGGCTGAGGTCATTGGCATATATACTGAACAGCGGGTCGCCTTCGGTAACCCGATCTCCAACCTTATGCTGAATAATAAGTCCCACCGCGTGGTCCACCAGATCGTTTTTCACGGCGCGGCCTGCGCCTAGAGACACAGAGGCCTCCCCAATGGTGCGTGCATTTACCCGGGATAAACTCCCACTCCGCTCAGCCCTGATCACCTCGATGTACTTTGCCTTGGGGAATTTATCCGGGTCATCCGCGTAGGAGACATCCCCTCCCTGGGCTTGGACCAGAACGCGGAATTTCTCGAAAGCAGCTCCGGAAGCAATAACGGCTTCTGCCATCCGGCGCCCGCTCTCGAGGTCTGCTGCGCGCTGCCCAAGAACCAGCATATGCGCGCTGATATGCAGGCAGTGCTCGAGGAAGTCTGATGGGCCGCGGCCGTGCAGAGTGTCGATCGCCTCGATCACTTCAAGCGAATTGCCCACAGCGTGACCAAGCGGCTGGTTCATGTCGGAGAGCAGTGTCACTACTTTTCGCCCAGCCAGTCTGCCGATGTCCGTCATCAGGGATGCGAGGATGCGTGCTTCCTCGAGCGTTTCCATGAACGCCCCCATGCCGACCTTCACGTCAAGAACGATCGCCTGGGCTCCGGCAGCTATTTTTTTGCTCATGATGGAGGAGGCGATCAGCGGGATTGACTGCACAGTCCCGGTGACATCCCGCAGAGCGTAGAGTTTTCCGTCTGCAGGAGCCAGGTCCAGGGATTGACCGGTTAGGACGATTCCGTCATTTTTAAGCTGTTTTTTGAATTCTTCGGTTGTCATGTTTACTCGAAAACCGGGGATGGATTCCATTTTATCAAGCGTTCCGCCGCTGAATCCCAGCCCCCTCCCCGACATCTTTCCGACCGGCAGGCCGCAGGCTACCACCACCGGCAGGATCACCAGGGTGGTTTTATCCCCCACTCCCCCGGAGGAATGCTTGTCCATGGCAATATCCACCACACCTGAAAGGTCCAGGATTTCACCGGAATGCGCCATGGCAAGGGTCAGATCCGTGGTTTCACGGGCGGTCATCCCGTTCAGCAGCACTGCCATGGCCCACGCCGAGACCTGGTAATCCGGAATTTGAGAATGCGTGAAACCATCGACGAAGAATTTGATTTCTTCGGCTGATAATTCCATTTTTTGACGCTTTTTAATGATGATGTCCACCGCGCGCATCGGTCACTCCTGCTCGACTATGCGTATTGTATCGTATTTGTGCTTCGTATTTAGCGCTCCAAAATTCCCCTGACCGTTTTCCAAACCTGGTCGAACATTTCCACCGTCAGGCGTCCGGTCTGGGTGTTTTGCCGGCTGGGGTGATATGAGCTTACCAGCCAGGTTGAAGATTGGATTTGATAAGCTGCATTATGAGCGAACGTTATCGAAGGATCCTTTATCGAGAAGATGCGCAGGATGCCATCAAAGGCGATCCTTCCCAGGGCGACGATCACTCTTGGATGAATTAGTTTCAGCTCCTGCTCAAGGTAAGGCTGGCAGTTCGCCATTTCCTGAGCGTTGGGTTTGTTATCAGGGGGAACGCACCGGCAAATGGGAGCAGTGTAAAGGTCTGTCAGGACCAGCCCGTCCTCCCGCGAAACCGAACTAGGCTGGGAGGCAAATCCGGCCCGATAAAGCGCCGGGTAGAGGAAATCACCTGAGGCGTCCCCGGTAAACTGCCGTCCGGTCCTGTTGGATCCGTGCGCCCCGGGTGCCAGGCCGACGACAAAGACCCTGGCGTGCTCGTCGCCAAATCCGGGTACCGGTTTACCCCAATAATCAAAGTCCTGGTAGGCACGGCGCTTCTCACGCGCCACCCGCTCGCGCCATTCCACCAGGCGAGGACAACGCCGGCAGGTTAGAAGGATGAAATTTAGTTCCTGGATTGTCACAATTGGATTTTACCTTACAACAGAGTGGAAACACACGCTTTGACGATTTGCGTGAACGGCGTGGTCGGGTACGTTGATTTTTGGTAAAAAGGAGCTAAACTTATAATTGTGTGGAGGAGGAAGTCATGAAACCATTCCGAAAAAATGTAGCCATTGCGATCGACGGGGGAGGCATCCGCGGGGTAATCGTCACCAAGGCATTGTCCCTGCTCGAATCACGGCTCGGTAAACCTGTGCATGACATCTTCCGCCTGGCGGCTGGGACATCCACAGGGTCGATCATTTCTGCCGGCATCGCCTCAGGCCTCACAGCAGTCCAAATGCATCAACTTTATCTCAGCCTTGGCGAAACCATCTTTAAAAAAACCTGGCGGACCTTTTTTTGGCCGTTAACTCGCTATCGGTTTCCGCACGAACCTCTGGCAGATGCGCTCCGGGAAAACCTTGGCGACAAGAAAATGGGTGACTTCTGGACAGCGAACCCGCCCACTGATGTCGTCATCACGACTTTCGACCTGCTTGCCAATAAAACCTGCTTTGTTAAGCCCTGGAAGCGGGAATATAAGTACTGGCCGGTCATCCGGGCTGTCCTCGCCTCCAGCTCAATTCCCACGTATTTCCCGGTTGTCGCCGGTCGTTACGTCGATGGCGGCGTCGGTTCGTATGCCAACCCATGTTACCTGGCTGCTTATGAGGCATGCTTTTGCTTGAAATGGGATCCTTCGGAAACCACGCTGATCAGCCTGGGGACCGGACGCGATCCGAAATCTGTCAAGTCAGGGGAACCCGAACGCTTTATGGCCTGGGACTGGCTCACCCCAACCCTGGACGCATTCCTGGCTTCGGCTGCCGATCAACAGGTCCATATTGTCGATACATTCTTCCAAGGCATGGATTTCCGCCGGTTCCAGGTGGACTTGAAAGAGGCACTCCCCCTGGATGACCCGCGCCAGATTCCGAAGCTGGAGGAATATGGAGACCTGATGGGGAAAAAGATCTTGTCTGACCAATACGACGGCGCGCTGGGCGTCTCCCCTGAATTGCCAGTGCCCAGGCGGGTTTCTCCAGCTTAGAAAATAAACATTGCATCCCCAAAGGAATAAAAGCGATATTTCTCGCGCTTTGCAATTTCATAAGCGCTGAGTAATTGTTCCCGTCCGGCAAAGGCACTGACCAGCATGATGAGTGTGGACTTTGGCAGGTGGAAATTGGTGATCATCGCATCCACGAGTTTAAACTTGTATCCGGGCAGGATATATAAATTGGTTGGTCCGCTGAAAGAAACAATGCCATTTTTTCCGACCTTGGCAGCCGATTCGAGCGTTCTCACGGAAGTGGTTCCAACTGCAACGATTCTCCCACCGGATTGTTGCGCCTGGGTAATCGCTTCCACGATTGGCGGGGGAATTTCACACCATTCGGTGTGGATCTGGTGCTCTTCGGGGCTGTCTTCCGTCACCGGGGCGAATGTATCCAGCCCCACGTGCAGGGTCACTTCTGCGAATTTAATCCCATTCGATTTGAGCTCGTCCATCAGCCGGGGGGTAAAATGCAAGCCCGCGGTCGGCGCAGCGACCGAACCCGGGTCGCGCGCGTAGACAGTCTGGTAGCGTTCTGGGTCCTTGAGGGGTTCGTGGATGTAAGGTGGAAGCGGGACATTGCCAATTATGGGAAAAAACGGTTCGATCGGTTCGCTAAATCGGATCCGTCGTCGGGCTCCCTCCAGCACGCTCACAATTTCCGCTCCTGGGCCATTCTCGATGGCAATGCTCCTTCCAGAAGTCAGTCCCTTCCCGCCCACCAGGCATTCCCAGGTAAGGGCATCTTCGCGCCGGACGAGCAGGATTTCAACGCTCCCACCTGTCGGTTTGCGGGCGTAAATTCGAGCCGGGATGACGCGCGTCCGGTTTACCACCAGCAGATCGCCGGGATGCAAGTATTGACCGATTTCACTGAAGCGGCGGTGCTCGAGCAATCCGCTGGAACGGTTTAATACCAGCAGCCGCGAAGAATCACGCGGCTCGACGGGGGTCTGGGCGATGAATTCGGGAGGGAGGTCGTAATCAAAGTCAATTGTTTTCATGAAAGCCGTTATTTTTTGAAAATTCGCAGAGCCAGGTTTATCAGGATGGTTATTACGACTGAAATAAGGATACAGGTCGTCAGCGGGAAATAAAAGTCGCCATTTTTGCCATGGATATTGATATCACCAGGCAAATGACCTAAAGGAAAGTGGAGGCTAACAGAGAGATAGATCAAGCCTCCAGCAACCAGGAAAATAATTCCAAGTATGATGAAAATACGCGCAAGAGGTGGCATTTCTAAACTCCATCAATTCCCGGGAGAGGCTGGCTTCCTGGCCTAACAGGTACCCCCTTTGGAGTCTTTGGTTTCCGGGTCGAGATCTTCGGGGTTTATTAAGTTGCTGACCATATAATATTTCAAATCAATTTTGGTTGATCTTCTTCCAAATATTTCACCCCCAGGTGTTCATACGCCGCCTTGGTGGCTGTCCTTCCCTGCGGTGTGCGGTCGAGGAAACCCAGCTGCAGCAGGTAGGGCTCCACAACGTCCATGATGGTTTCGGGTTCTTCGCTGATGGCTGCCGCTATGGTATTCAGTCCCACCGGGCCACCGTTGTATTTTTGGATGATGGTTTTCAAGACACGCCGGTCCAGGTCGTCCAAGCCGAGTGGGTCCACCTGCAGCAGGTCAAGAGCATCCCGCGCTCCAGCCCGGGTTACCGTCCCATCTGACCGCACCTGGGCATAGTCGCGCACCCGGCGCAGCAGTCGCAGGGCCACCCGCGGGGTACCGCGTGCCCGCCGGGCGATCTCTTCCACGGCGGCCTCGTCAGCCACTACGTTCAACTTACCAATTGCGCGTCTAACGATGTCCTGCATCGCCTGGAGGTCGTAGTAATCCAGCCGGTAGACAGCACCAAAGCGGGCTCGCAGCGGTGCGGTCATCAGCGCCAGTCTGGTGGTGGCACCTACCACGGTAAAACGCGGTAGTTTCAGCCGGATGGAACGCGCCGAAGGCCCCTTCCCGATAATAATGTCGAGTGCGTAGTCTTCCATCGCCGGGTATAAAATTTCCTCCACAGCCTTGCCCAGACGATGCACTTCGTCAATAAACAGCACGTCACCGGCTCGCAGGTTGGTCAGGATGGCAGCCAGGTCGCCGGCGCGTTCGATCGCCGGGCCGGAGGTGATCTTGATGTTGACCTGCATTTCGTTCGCCACCACGTGCGCCAGGGTGGTCTTCCCCAGCCCGGGAGGCCCGTAAAACAATACATGGTCCAGGGCTTCCCCCCGCTGTCGGGCTGCGGCAATCAGGATGGCCAGGTTTTCTTTAACCTGGTCCTGCCCGATCAGGTCGGAGAGAAACTGCGGTCGCAGGGTGGTATCCAGCCGGTCGTCAGGTTTCCGATCCGGGTCGAGTAAACGGATTGGCCGCATGTTGTCTGTGGGGCTTTTGGTGGGATCGGGCATGAATAGATTATAACCAGAAAAGGTCATTCTTGTTGCTTGTGCGAAATGCGGTTTTCCATTATCCTTAGCCCATGGAATTCATTTTTCCCTTTGGAGTAAAAAATGAGTAAACTTCTAGCCTTCCCAAAAGATTTTATATGGGGCTGCGCTGCCTCTGCCTACCAGGTGGAAGGCGCCTGGAATGAAGACGGGAAGGGACCGTCCATTTGGGACACCTTTGTGCACTCAGCCGGTCATGTAGTTAACAACGAGACGGGTGACCTGGCAGTTGACCATTATCACCGTCATATGGAAGATGTTGCCCTTATGAAGCAGCTTGGGCTGGATGCCTACCGGTTCTCGGTCTCCTGGTCTCGCATCCTTCCTGATGGGACTGGAAGGGTAAACCAGGCCGGTCTCGACTTCTATGACCGCCTGGTGGATGAGCTGCTTAAAAATAAGATTGAGCCTTATCTCTGCCTGTTTCACTGGGACCTGCCGCAAACGCTTCAGGACCAGGGTGGCTGGCCAAACCGTGCAACCTCCCAGGCCTTCGCTGAATATGCCCGCGTGGTCACAGAACGCCTCAGTGACCGTGTCAAAGTCTGGATGACGCATAATGAGCCATGGGTGGCAGCCATGGCGGGACATTTTTCAGGGGAACATGCCCCGGGGGTCAAGGATGTCCAGGCCGGGTTCAAGTCCCTTCACCACCTCCTGCTATCCCATGGTTTGGCTGCCGAGGCTATCCACGCTTATGCGAAGCAGCCGGTCAAGGTTGGCATTACGCTAAACCTTAACCCGGTCCACCCGGCATCTGAATTGAAGAAGGATAAGGATGCTGCCAGAAGGATGGATGCAATCCTGAACCGGGCAACGCTCGATCCCCTCCTGAAAGGCACCACACCTATGCGGGAGTTTGCCGTCGGTAAATTGCTTTCAAGCTCGCTGATCAAACCCGGCGACGTGGAAAAGATCCGCAAGTTGGATTTGCTGGGAATTAATTATTATTCCCGCACGGTTGTTAAATATGACCGGAAATTCCCGGTCGTCGCTGCCACTCAGATCCAACCCGAGGGCAATGAGTACTCCGGCATGTGGGAAATTTATCCCGAAGGGATTTATGAGCTGCTTATGCGAATTAATCGGGATTATCTAACCCATTCTTCTACTAAAACCGGGAAGGGGATAAAAGCTCCCGAAATCATGATCACCGAGAATGGCGTCCCCGTTCCGGATGGATTGGACTTCGATGGTCGCGTCCGCGACGATCGCCGCATCCGTTACCTCCGCAATCACATCGCTCAGGTCCATCGCGCCATTGACGAAGGAGTTCCGGTGAAAGGATATTTCCACTGGTCATTAATGGATAACTTTGAATGGGCGCATGGCTACGGTCAGCGCTTCGGGCTCGTTTATGTCGATTTCAAGACCCTGGCGCGCACGATCAAAGACAGTGGGCACTGGTTTTCCGAGGTTATAAAACAAAACGGTTTTGAGTATTAGACAATGGATTTCCACTACCTCACGGGCGTGGTGCTTGGAATCTTCGGCGGGGTCCTGACGCAGTTTGGGCAACTCCTGGAAAAACGAGCTGTCAACCAATTCCGAAAAGACAGCCGGGAAAACGGTTTTTTTCGCCGCCTTGTGAAGAGCCCGGTCTGGCTGTCTGGAGTTGTTTTCGGGCTGGGCGGCGGGACGGTTGCCTACATGTTTGCCCAGAGCCTGATCGGTCCGGCATTGACTCCCGGCTTGATGGCCAGCGGGTTGGTGGTATTGGCGGTCGGCTCTGTGCGGATGAACCGCGAAAACCTTAATGCCTCAGAAATTATTGGCATCCTCTTAATGGTCCTCGGCATTCTGGCGCTCGGCTTGAGTGGGCTGGCAATTAATTCAACCCAGGTGAGAGCAACCCTCGCAGACAGAAGTGCACTGCTGAGGATCGCGATTTTCACGCTCAGTTTTTTCGTTATGAGTTTCATCACCCGCGGGCTGTCACTCCGGATTAATAACCGCCGGGGAATGATGATTGCCCTGGCGAATGGTTTCCTGTCCTGTCTATCCGATTTCTGGATCAATCCACTCCTGGCGCTGATTGCCATTGTCCTGTATGGGCATGGCTCTTTATCTCAAGCGATAATATTTTCGATTGCCTGCATCATCCTGGTAATGGTCGCCTCTGTCGTAACCTGGACGAACCAGCTGGCCTTTAAATTTGCACAGGCGAGTAATGTCGTCCCGGTGGCTCAAGTGCCGATCCAGATCGCTCCCATATTGGTTTATTTCTTTATTTTTGCCCTTACGCCCCCAAGTTCAATTTCGGTCGTCTACATTCTGACCGGGACTGTCCTCACGATCATCGCCGGTTTCCTTCTGGGGCGGAGGAAGGAAGATCCCGAATATTAGGAGATCAACGATGCGTCGCATCCTTATCCCATTGCTTGCCCTGCTCATCCTGATCAGCGTCGTCCAGCCGGTCTCGGCCAATGCTGCGATCCGTGTTTATTATGCAGGTCCGCAGGATAACAGCGTTTACATTGCGTTGACTCTCGCTCCTCAGGGGACATTTTCCTTCGTGACCGACCCGGCTCAGGCGGACGTTTTCATGTTAAATGGGATCATCCCCGACCCGCCAGCGATCGCCGCCCGCGTGCAAAACGGTGCCGGGCTGGTGTTGATCATGGGTCCTGGGATGACTGCAGGTGATGTGGAAACTGTCAGTGGGGTGCCGGTCTCGCTGACAGAAAAAACAGATGCCGTCAGCCTGACGGAAGTAAATATAAACGACGCGCTCGTTAAACAGATCATCTGGAACGGGTCTCCGCAGGTCCGTGACCGGATGGAGGTGCTCACCCCTTTTTCTTCGGTCCAGCCATTAGTGACTGCATACGAAACCGGTGCCTGGGTCCTGTGGGCAGGGAACCATCCAAACATCTATTTTTTTAATGCTTTCCTCACAAACTACACGGATCCCCAAACCCAAAAAACTGTCTCATTCAACCCTCAAATCCAGGAATGGGCGTATTTTAATTACCTGATCTATCATCTGGTCGAGCGCGCCGCCGGGCAGACGCCTTTCTCGTTTGCTGATTACCCGGCTTCACCTGTCCCACATGTCGCCGACCGGAACCTCCTGCTGATCCTCATGGGTCTGATGATGGTCACCACCTTCGGAGCATTCTTCCTGGTGCGGCGCTACAGCATGAAGCATCCTGAGGAGTTGGATAAGATCGTATCGGACCACACCAGGTTCGAGGTCCGCGAAGAGAAAACAGAGTGGGAAGAAGTGGGCTTTCATCGCCCGCTCGGAGGGTTCCTGGTAGCCCTGAGCATTGGTCTCGTTTTCTTCATCCCGCTAATCATTTACCAGAACCTGATCCTGCCTACCTATATCCTCCCATCCGCGCAGGCACTGGGAATTTGGGGGCGCGTGACACAGTTTTTCAACCTCGCCTGGACCTTTTTTGACATGGGGACGAGCATCGCCTTTATAAAATTCCTCTCGGAGCATCGCGTCCACGATCCGAAGAAGGGCATCCAGTATGGACAGGTTTTTGTTTGGTGGCAGGCATTATCGGGAGCAGTGCAGGTGGCGTTGGTAATTGCACTGGCAAGCACGCTCGCACCAAGTTCCGCTTACGCGTTGTACGCCTGGAGCGTGATCATCCATTCATTCATCCAAATTCCCGGTTTTTACCAGGTCTTCAGGCACGCATTGACAGGGTTCCAGCGCCTCGACTACAGCCGCCTGCTCGATATTGCTTTGAACGTGTTCCTGCCGATGCTTGTCCAGCCTGTTTTTGTGACCATCATGTTCGCCTGGGGACGCCTCCACCCGGTCTTTGGAGGCGCGATGGGAGGGTTGTTTGGGCTGGGCATTGCTGCCTATGCCGCCGAATTCTTCACCTTCCTGCTCGGGTTTTGGCTCTACCGCCGGGTGGGATACAATGCGCGCATCCTGTTCCTGGCGCACTTTGACTGGGAAGTGGTCAAGACCAGTTTCAAGTTCGGTGTATTCGAGATGCTCGGTTCGGCTGCCTGGTCGTTCGGGCAAGCCATGGAGATCGCCATTACTCAGGCACGCCTGATCAATTATGCCGAAATCTGGGGGAACTGGGGTTTGGCGCAGAACTTCATTTTTGCCTTCAATGTCACCCAAACTCTCAACGATGGGGTCATGCCGGCAATATCCGAAGCAATTTCCCACGGGAAGCGCATCTTGAGCCAATATTATTCCGTGATGGCATATAAGTATAATGGTCTCACCAGCGCGTTTATCGGGGCAGTACTGCTGGCAGTTGCGCCAAAGTTTATCCTTGGGTCCACCGGGGTGGAGTTCCAGCGTGCGGCAATTTACGTGATCCCTCTGACCATTTGGGGGGCGGTCCAGTTTCCTTCCTGGGTGGGCGATAACGTGCAACTGGGGGCAAATAAACCCTGGTTGAAATCCATCCTCGTCTTTTCAGAGCAGCTGATCCGCGTAACCCTGGCTTTTATCCTGTTGGCGCGTTTCCAGGTGACGGGGTTGATCATCGCATATTTTGTAGGACTGTTTTCCAAGGGTATCGCTGCCTATGTCATCAATCATAAAGTGTGCTTTCCCCAGCGGTTCTATATCTGGCAATCCCTGGTTGCACCTTTGCTAGCCGGGGCTGCCCATTTTGGAATCTTGTGGGAGCTTAGCAACTTACTCTGGAAGGGCGACCAGGTTACCAGTGTTTTGATCTTTTTCATCGGGATCCTGCCCAGTTTCCCTCTTTACATGTTTTTTTACGGGCTGTTCGGCGGCTGGGACACGGATACACTCGCTGAGCTAATGGATGCAGTGGCATTAAGTGGGAGTGTCCGTTGGTTGACGAATTGGGGAATGTACGCGCCGACTGCCCTGGGGGCGCGCATCAGCCCGCTCAACAATCGCTTCCCGATCACCAACCGCACTGCTGCGATGCTGGAAGCGAAGCAATTAACAGAAGAGAAAGTTAAATTGTAAATATAGACCTTGGATTCCATGACTTCGATCGTTCTTCCTGACGGCCGTTCCCTTGGTTTCGCCGAATACAGCGACCTGCACGGAAAACCGGTTATTTTCTTCAATGGGTCACCCGGTTCGCGTTTCTTCCGTCCACCTGACGGGATTACATCCAGGTTGGGAGTGCATCTAATCTGTGTGGATCGTCCTGGATACGGACTATCAACATTCCAACCCGCTCGCGGCATGTTGGATTGGCCGCAGGATATCCTCCGCCTAGCAGATTCGCTCAGTATTGACAGGTTTGCAGTGGCTGGTCATTCTGGCGGCGGGCCTTACGTTCTCGCCTGTGCATTTGCGCTTCCCGAAAGAGTCTTGGCCGCAGCTGTCATTTCCGGCGTTGCTCCGCTCGATGCTCCGGGAACTGCCGAATGGATGTCGGTCACGAACAGAGTTGGTCTGCGGATCGGGCGCTTTATTCCCTGGTACCTCTGGCAGGTGCTCGTGTGGTTTCTCTATCACCGGCGGGCTGCCGATCCTGCCGGGGACCTGGAACGAGGGGATGGTCGCCACCCCGTGGCAGATGAGGAACAGCTCCGCAACCCGGAGGTCCGCGACGCCTGCATCCAATCCGAGCGTGAAGCCTTCCGTTCTGGTCTGCGCGGACTTGCCTGGGATATCCGCCTCCTCGCCCGTCCTTGGGGTTTTGGTCTTGAAGGTATCCGCGTTCCGGTCACCCTCTGGTATGGCAGCGAAGATGACCTGGCAACTCCCGCGATGGCTCGCTATATGTCTGCAATAATCCCTGGAACTAAAACCATTTGCTGTGACCACGAGGCGCACCTGCTCTTGTTTCCTCACTGGCAGGAAATTCTAACTCGCCTTTCATCGGAGTGACTATGCGTAATATTCATGTCGTTTCTCATACCCATTGGGATCGGGAGTGGTATCTCCCGTTTCAACTATTCCGCCTGAAGCTCGTCCAGATGGTGGACAATATGCTCGACCTTCTTGAGCATGACAGGGAGTTCAAATATTTCATGCTCGATGGACAGACTATCGTGCTGGATGATTACCTGCAGATGCGCCCGGAGAAAGAGCCTGTCCTGCGCGACCACATTCGCAAAGGGCGGATCATCATCGGCCCCTGGCACATCCTGCCAGACATGTTCCTGGTCGGTCCCGAAGCGCACATCCGCAACCTGCAGCAGGGCGACCGCACGGCCCGGAAATTTGGACCCAAAATGATGATCGGGTATATGCCGGATTCTTTCGGTCATATCGGCCAGGTCCCCCAGATCCTGCGCGGCTTTGAGATGGAAACCGCCTCCGTCTGGCGCGGGGTCGAAGATGGACCGGCCGAGTTCTGGTGGCAGTCTCCGGATGGATCGCGGGTCCTGATGGCTTATCTGCGCGAAGGGTATGGCAACGGCGCTGATCTGCCTGCCGACAACCTCGAGCAATTTGCCAGGATGATCGCTGAAAAAGGAAATTCACTGGCTCCCTTTTCAGCAACCTCCGATCTGCTGATCATGTTCGGTACGGACCACATGGAGCCGCCCCGCAACACTTCAGAGGCCATTGCCTATGCCGATGAAATGCTGCCCGACACGCATGTTATCCATTCGACGTTGCCGCAATATATCGCGGCCGTGTCTGCAACGATCAATAAGCTAAAAATCGAGCTCCCGACCGTGATCGGCGAGTTGCGCCTCGGCAAGCGTATGCCGCTCCTGCCGGGAGTTCTGTCTACACGTATCTGGATCAAGCAGCGCAACCATACAAGCGAGACCCTGCTTACCCGCTGGGCGGAACCATACACAACCTGGCAGGAAATGATCACAGCCCAAAGTTCCGTGATGCTAACCCGGAAATCCGAAATTTTAAACCAGGCCTGGCGCCTCTTGATGCAAAACCATCCTCACGATTCGATTTGCGGCTGCTCGATCGACCAGGTTCACCAGGAAATGAAAGTCCGCTTTGACCAGGTCGATCAGGTTGGGGAGGAGATCACCCGCCAGGCTCTGGAAAGCCTGGCTGGCAGCGTTGCCACTGACATGGAATTCTCACCGATGAATCAATCACCGGCAGCCTCTGTGGTTGTCTTTAATCCACTTTCATTCCCCCGCACCGATTGCATCAGTGCAGCTCTTGAACTTCCCCCCAATGTCACAGAATACGATCTGGTGGACGAGGACGGTAAAACCCTACCCTACCAGGAGCGCGGCTTGGGAAGTCACGAGATCATTAACCTTGACCTCGACGCACGCGGCCTGCAGTCGGCCCTTGAGAATATTAACGATGGGCGGGCAGCCGGGATGACCATTCAGGACATTAAGGTGCGCCGGGAAGGTGGTGAGGTTTTAATTGAAGCCATCCTGGCGGATGGAGGCGAACCCAACCTCCCGCTTTGGAACGCCGGCCGGAAACAGATTGAAAGTTATTACACCGATTCAACGGTTACCACCTACCGCGTACACGCCCGTTCCACTTCTGCTGAAAAAATTGTAGCCACGGTAACGAATGTCCCGGGTCACGGTTATCGAACTTTTTGGATCCGGCCTCGCACCTCTGAAAGTAAACCTCCCATCAAGCTTGGGATCCTGGCTGCCCTGCTCCTTCCTCTTGCCCGGTTGCCCTTCATCCGAAAAATGGCAGCCCGTAAACACTATGCCAGGCCTCCTTATAAAATCGAGAATGATTTCCTGGCGGTGGAAGCGCTCAAGGATGGGACGCTCACCATTCTGGACAAGCAGACCCGGCTCACTTATCGGGGCTTCAATCGCTTCCTGGATGGTGGCGACTGCGGGGATGAATATAACTACTGCCCCCCCGCCGCGGACCGGAGTGTCACTGCCCGCCTAAAGCACGCCAGCCTTATTCGCGGCCCGGTCCAGCAGACGCTTGAACTCGAGCTCGAACTTGGTGCTCCTCTCACTCTCTCCCCGGACCGCAAAGCGCGTTCGCAGGAAAAGACAACCTCCTGCATCACGACTTTTGTCACCCTCACGAACGGGGTGCCGCGCGTGGATATTCACACGCAGGTGGATAATCGTGCCCGCGACCACCGCCTGCGCGTCCATTTCCCTGCGCCATTCTCTGCAGAAACAGGCTCTCATGATGGGCATTTCGAAATCGTGGACCGTAAAATTGGTACTCCTCCCTTCGATAACACCTGGGTGGAGCAGCCCCGGCCTGAGGTCCCCCAGCGCGCCTTTACCAGTGTCACCGATGGCAAGTTTGGGCTGACAATCGCCAACCGTGGCTTGACAGAGGTGGAAGTGCTCAAGAATTCGTCCGGGAATGCCGAGATTGCCCTCACCCTCCTGCGCTGCGTCGGCTGGTTGTCACGCGATGATTTCTCCACCCGCAAGGGACATGCGGGGCCATTCCTTGAAACACCCGGGGCGCAGATGCCCGGCGTCTGGGATTTTGATTATTCCATCATCCCTCACCCGGCAGGCTGGCAAAACGCATTTGCTCAGGCATACTCTTTTGAAACACCCATGCGCCTTGCCCGTACCGGGCTTCACCCCGGCAGCCTCCCAACCTCCGGATCGTTCGTGAAAGTCGAACCGTCCACCTTCATCGTCAGTGCCATTGTACAAAATGAAGCCGGAGATGGTTGGCTGCTGCGCGGTTACAATTTGACCGCCGAACTCATCCAGGTGACGTTGAAGCCGTGGGGCATGTTCAAGAAGGTTGAGAAGATCAACCTGGCGGAGAAGAAACTTGCTGGCTTGAAAGTGGGTGAGGATGGAAGCCTCTCCCTCCCGGTGCGAGGCCACGAGATTCTCACCGTGCTTTTCCGGAATTAATCAATCAGGGCGACCCAGGCGGTCGCCCTGATTTTTAAACAATCCTTTGAATTACCCGGACTGCCAATTGGCGAATAATTTATAACGTGCAGGTCAATTATCTTGCTATAATTGGCGCATGACCGATTTCTCCCTTTCTCAGGAGCACCTGATGGTGCAGAAGATGGTGCGCGATTTCGCGCAAAAAGAGGTCGCGCCGGTGATCAAGGAATGCGACCGACAGCAGCAGATGGCGGATTTTGTTCTGCCGCGCATGGGCGAGCTGGGTATTCTTGGCATTTGCCTGCCGGTGAAATACGGCGGGCAGGGCATGGATTACATTTCCCTCGGGCTGGCATGTGAAGAACTCGAAGTGGTCGACACCTCCCTGCGGGTGGTGATGTCGGTCCACGTCGGGCTGAACAGCCTAGCACTCTTTCAGTGGGCCACCGAAGATCAAAAACAGCGCTTTTTAGTCCCCCAGGCCCAGGGTAAAAAGATCGCCTGCTTCGGGTTGACCGAACCCGGGGTTGGCTCGGATGTGGCAGCCATGGTCTGCACGGCACGCCTCAAAGGAGATGAATACGTTCTCAACGGCGAGAAGATGTGGATCTCCCTGGCAACCAAGGCGCACCACTGCCTGTGGGTGGGGCGCACCAACCCCGAATCCAAAGATCCTCATGAAGGTCTTTCCGCTTTTCTGGTCGAGCTTGACCGTCCGGGAGTCACCACGGGTGACATCCACGGGAAACTGGGCGTGCGCGCTGGATCCACCGGCTGGATCTCCTTCCAGGATGTGCACGTGCCCCTTTCCAACCGCATCGGGGAGGAAGGGGAGGGTTTCAAGATCGCCATGAGCTGCCTCGACAATGGTCGTTACACGGTTGCCTCGGGCGCCACCGGCTTGATCCGTGCCAGTCTCGAAGCCAGCGTGCGCTACGCAAAGGACCGGCATGCCTTCGGCAAGGAGATCGGAGGCTTTCAACTCATCCAGCAGAAGATTGCCAAAATGGTGCAATCCTACGAGATGGCCCGCCTGCTTTATTTGCGGGCAGGTTGGATGAAAAATGAAGGCAAGCGCAACTCGCGAGAGACCTCCCTCGCAAAGTGGTTTGCCACCGATGCCTCCTTCGATGCCGCCAACGAAGCCGTCCAGGTCCACGGGGCCTATGGCTACAGCGACGAGTACGACGTGGAGCGCTACCTGCGTAACTCAAAAGGGGCTGTGATCTATGAAGGCACCAGCGAAATCCACCAGCTTATGCAGGCTGGATACGCCCTCGGCTATCGCGAAGATGTCCCCTTGCGCTGCGAACTGCCGGCATACGACCCGGTCGTCTGGACGGCGTAACGAGCAGCAATAATGGATTATTTATAACGTGAGAAATTAATTAGGGATCGTGGGACCGTAAGTGTCGACTCTTACTTATGATTGATGAGTTCCCCGATCCGCCGCCGGAACAGGTCCATGTCGAATGGCTTGTTCCAGACTTCGTTCGCACCGGCCTCCAGCGCCTCCTGCCGGTCCTTATCGCCGCTCATGGCGGTCAGCATCACGATTGGGATGCGTTTTTTGAAGGGTGGCTGGCGCATTTTCCGGCACAACTCGTATCCATCCATATCCGGCATCATCACATCCAGGATTGCCAGGTCAGGCATTAGTTCCTCGGCTTGGCGAATCGCCTCCCTGCCGCTTAATGCGGTCGAAACCCGGTAACCTTCCAATTCCAATATTTTCGACAGCAGGGTCAGGTTCATATCGTTGTCGTCTACAACCAGGATGTTATACGGCATATGGGGGTCCACCTTCGCCTTGAGAATACACGATTAACTGCAGATTCGTCAATACATAAAAATGGATTTTCATCGGCCTTGGGTTGGCAGGTCGGCTATAATTAGCGAAACCGAGGCGCTATGTCAAACATTTTTGCTTCCCCGCATCCTCTTGTTGCCCATAAACTTACCCGCCTGCGCGACAAGCATACCGAACCCAAAAAATTCCGCGAACTCGTCCGCGAGATCGCCGCGCTCCTGGCATACGAAGCCACCGCGGACCTGGCGGTTGTTCCCCGTGAACTGGAGACCCCGCTTATCAGGATGGGCGGAGTGGAGCTTAAGGAAAAGATCGGCCTCGTTCCGATCCTGCGCGCCGGGCTTGGCATGGTGGAGGGAATCTGGGAGTTGATGCCTACCGCAGAGGTCTGGCATATCGGCCTCTACCGTGATGAAAAGACCCTCCGACCGGTGCAATATTACAACAAGCTCCCGGTCGAGCCCACCGTTTCCGTCTGCCTTATCTTGGATCCTATGCTTGCCACTGGTGGATCGGCGGTTGCCACCACTGATATTTTAAAACGGTGGGGGGTTAGGAAGATCAAGTTCGTTGGCATCATCGGCGCGCCCGAGGGAATCGACGCCATGCAAAAAGCCCATCCGGATGTTCCCATTTTCCTGGCAGCCATCGATGACCATTTGAACGAACGCGGCTACATCGTCCCCGGTCTGGGAGATGCCGGCGACCGTCAATTTGGGACTGGGTGAACGTCATCCTGAATTAAAAAATAGCATACAAGAGATATGCCTGTCCATACGAGCCTGGCTTCGAATAATATCGATGTCGGGCTTTTCTTTTACTGGCCTATATCCATCCCCGTGGCTCTTGACAAAATTTGATGCAGCAGGAAAAATGGGATGACCAGCAGCAGGTGCAGTGCGCCGCTCAACCCGAAGATCATCGCCAGCGCTCCCAGAAACTGGTTGAACCGCGGTGCCAGGTTGGTCAGCATCCAGGTCCCCGCCCCCGCCAGGATCGCTACCCCCACCAACCCCGCCACCAGTATCCCCAATGGCAGCCACGAGTGCCGGTCTGACTGGGAAGGCAGCATCGTGCTGCTGACCGTAAAGGTCAGGTAGAACCACAGCCAAAAATCAGGCGATCCAGGCACAGTCTTCAGCAGGGTCCAAAATGTGCCCCAGTCGCCAGCACTCAGCACCTCCCACACCGGCAGCAAGTGCAGCAAGTATATGGCCGTCAACGCTACGAATGCACTGCCAGTCACCAGCGGAGCCGCGCCGATCAGGGCATCTCGCACAAATCCGCCGCTCGCCGTCTCCACGTAACCCAGGCGTAGTTTGCCGTCCGGCTGCGCCTGAGGGATCAGTGAAAACCTCCCCGTCGCCACCCCCAACAGTTTGGCTGTCAGGTAATGACTGAGTTCATGCAGCAAAACGCCGGGGAAAAAGATCAACGCGAATAGCACCTGGGTCATCCCCGCGGAGCGCGTCAGGATCAGGAAAAAAGCCTGGATCTCGCGGTGCAGGGCGCGCTGAAGGAATATGAATACCACCAGTGCACCCAGCAGCCACAACAGACCGTCAATGGCGCCGATGTAGTTCAAATTTCACTCCAGGTGATCGAAATGAGGGGAATTTCCAACCTGAAAAATTGGTTATACGCAATGTGTTTACCCGCGGGTGGCTGCCGCACGAATGATGGCAAGGAACTCCTCCGCCTTCAGGCTTGCGCCGCCCACCAATGCCCCATCGATTTCGGGCTTCCCAAAAAACTCGGCCGCGTTCGCTGCCGTCACGGAGCCTCCGTAAAGCACACGCGTTCCTTGAGCGGTAGTTTCCCCGTAAAGTCCCGCCAGCGGTTTGCGGATGAAGTCGCGGATGACCGAGTTGGCATTCTCAGCCGTCGATGCCCGCCCGGTCCCGATCGCCCACACCGGTTCGTAGGCAATGACGACCTGTTTGGCAAATTCCGGGTCGAGCCTTTTGAGACCCTCCTTTATCTGCCGCACTACCACCTCTGCCGTACGCCCAGACTCGTATTCTGCCAGGGTTTCCCCCACGCACACGATCGGTACCAGGTGCGAGGTGTGCGCTGCGTTGGTTTTCTTGTTCACGGTTTCATCAGTTTCCCCGAAATACGTCCGCCGTTCCGAATGCCCGATGATGACATATTTGCAGAACTCCGCCAGCATTTCTCCTGCCACCTCGCCTGTGAACGCCCCCTTGGGTTCCCAGTGCATATCCTGCCCCCCCAGCCCGATATCCGTACCCGAGAGCAGCGCTGCCACCGGGAAAAGTGCCATAAAGGGCGGGCAAATCACTTTCTCTACGCCTTTGATCCCGTTCAAGGTTGTCGCCATCCCCGATACGATCGCACGCGCCTCGGCGATGGTCTTGTTCATTTTCCAGTTTCCAGCCACAAATGGAGTACGCATGGTGTTCTCGTCCCTTCCTCGTTGAAAACATTAATTTTAAGTGCAGGACGGGTAATTTACCCGTCCTGTGCTGATTTTACTTTTTGTTCAGCAGGGCTGCCACACCCGGTAGCTCCTTGCCTTCCAGGAATTCCAGCGAAGCCCCGCCGCCGGTGGAGATATGTGTCATCTGCTTGGCTACCCCCGCCTTTTTGACCGCACTGGCACTGTCGCCGCCGCCGATGACCGTGATTGCCCCGGATTCCGCCAGGAGCTTTGCCAAAGCAAAGGTCCCCTGCGCGAATTTTGGCATTTCGAATACGCCCACTGGTCCGTTCCAGACGATCAACTTCGCGCCATTAAGCGTCGACTTATACTTGTCCAGGGTTTTGGGGCCTACATCCATCATCCGCCAGCCGGCTGGGATTTTATCGACATCGACCGTCACGCTGTCTGCATCTGCCTCGAATTTATCTGCGATCACTGCGTCCACCGGCAGGATGATGCGGCTGCCTGATTTTGCCAGGATGGCTTTGGCGGTATCCACCGATCCGGCCTCCACCAGGCTGTCCTGCATGTTCAGTCCTTTTGCCACCAGGAAGGTGTTCGCCATCCCGCCGCCGATGATCAGCTTGTCGCATTTCGTGAGCAGGTTTTCTACCACCAGGATTTTGTCGCTGATCTTCGCCCCTCCCAGGATGGCGATGTATGGGTGTTCGGGGTTGGAGGTGGCTTTTCCCAGGTATTCCAGTTCTTCCTCCATCAGGAAGCCCGAGACAGCCGGGAGCAGGTGCGCAACTGCCTCAGTGGAGGAATGGGCGCGGTGGGCCGAGCCGAAGGCGTCGTTGACGTACACGTCCCCCAGGACAGCCATTTTCTTCGCCAGTTCTAAGTCGTTTTTCTCTTCTTCGGGGTGGAAGCGCGTATTCTCCAGCATGAGCACGTCCCCTGGCTTGAGCGCTTTCGCCATCTTTTCCACTTCCGGGCCGACGCAATCCGGCGCCATCTGTACCGGTTTACCCAGCAGACCGGCCAGCACCTCGCCTGCCGCTTTCAGGCTGAATTCGGGATCGAACCCGCCTTTCGGCCGCCCCAGGTGGCTCATCAGGACCAGGGAGGCTCCCTGTCCGAGGACGTAATTGATCGTCGGCAGCGCGGCTTTGATGCGCTTGTCGTCGGTGACTTTGCCGTCCTCCATCGGGACGTTGAAGTCCACCCGCATTAGCACCCGTTTGCCTTTCAGGTCGATGTCTTTCACGGTCATTTTATCCATGGTTTCCACCTTTTAAGATATTAAGGAAATCAGGGAGGCAGGTTGATGAAAACCTGGATCCCTGATTCCTATTAAATGATCAGCTAGAGCGATTTCGCCAGCAACGCCGCCAAATCCGCAGTTCGGACCGAGTATCCCCATTCGTTGTCGTACCAGGCAACCACCTTGACGAAGTTGTTTTCGGTTTTGCCCAGCACGCTGGTAAATGGCAGGTCCACCGACGCGCTGTGCGGGTCTCCCTTATAGTCGATACTCACCAGTGGCTCGTCCATCGCTTGCAGGATGCCTTTGTAGCGGGGCAGTGTGGCTGCATCCCGGAATGCCTGGCGCAGATCTTCGGTAGTCGTTGATTTCTCCAGTTCGGCGGTAAAGTCCACCACTGAAACCGTGGAGACCGGGACACGCAGGGCATACCCGTCGAACTTGCCCTTCAGGTCGGGGATCACCAGGGAGATGGCCTTGGCGGCGCCGGTCGTGGTTGGGATGATGTTCATCGCTGCCGCGCGTGCCCGCCGCAAGTCTGAATGCGGCATGTCCAAGATCTTCTGGTCGTTGGTATAGGCATGGATGGTGGTCATGAAAGCCCGCTTGATCACGTATTTGTCATGCACGACCTTTGCCGCTGGAGCCAGGCAGTTGGTTGTGCACGAGGCGTTCGAGATCACATTGTGCAGCTTCGGGTCGTACTTGTCGTCGTTCACGCCCATCACGATGGTGATGTCTTCGCCTTCGGCAGGTGCGGAAATGATGACTTTCTTCGCCCCGCCGGAGGTGATGTGGTTGACCGCGCCTTTGACAGTCTTGCCTTTCTTATTAACGCCGTCTTCCTTGATGGTGAAAAGACCGGTTGACTCGATCACGATCTCCACGCCAAGGTCTTTCCACGGGATGGCAGATGGGTCGGTTTCTTTGAAAGCAGTCACTTTCTTGCCGTCGATCAGCAGGTGATCCTCGGCAAATTCCACTGTGCCGTTGTAACGACCATAGTTGGTGTCGTATTTCAGCAGGTGCGCCATGGTTTTCATGTCGCCAATATCGTTGAATGCCACCACTTCCATCTGTTCGGGATAATAGTCCCGGATGGCTTTCAGCACCTGGCGCCCGATTCGGCCAAATCCGTTGATGCCAACTTTGACAGTCATTTTCCATCTCCTTGCTTATTATGAGATTTATCAACGCTACTGCGTTGCTTGATCCTTGTTCAATGGCCCGGTTCTTTCATTATACAGATCCATCAGCACCTGGGCCAGCTTGACCGCGTCGTGATGGTCAGGCTGCCGGTGATCCGCCAGGTCGGAGACGTACAAGCGTGGATCGCCTTGAAGTTTCTCGTCCACCTTGACCCATTGGGTCCCTTTTTCCAACTTTTTATCATACCATGAATTACACACGATGACGTCCACCAGTCCGGGACCTGCCAGATCTTCCAGGGAACGGACGTGGTCGCCCGAGGTATACATGTCTGTCTCCCCCGGTTGCGTCGCCGTGTTCGATATAAAAAGCTTCAGGGCCCGGCTGGAGCGGATCGCTTCGAGCAGGTCGCCCACCAGCAGGTTGGGCAGGATGCTGGTATACAGGCTGCCCGGTCCGATGATGATCATGTCAGCCGCTAGGACCGCTTGGATCACGGGTGGGAACGCGGAGGCGTCATCCGGCTCGAGCCAGATGCGCCGTACCCGCCCGGCTGCCATCGGGATCTGGCTTTCCCCTTCCACCCGCACCTCTGTCTGCGCATGCAGCAGGTGGACATCCGCGACCAGCCTGACATTATGTAACGTAGCCGGCAGCACCTGCCCGTGCACCGAAAGGGCGCGTCCCGATTCTGCGATAGCTTTTTCGAAACTTCCGGTGATGTCTGAAAGTGCCGAGATGAACAGGTTGCCGAAGGAATGCCCACCCAAACCGGTGTCTTCCCCGAAGCGGTATTGGAATAGCTGTGTCAACAGGGCTTCATCGTCGGAGAGCGCTGCCAGGCAGTTGCGGATGTCGCCCGGAGGCAGGATGCCCAGGCTTCGGCGCAGTTCGCCTGACGAACCGCCGTCGTCCGCCACCGAGACTACCGCCGTCAGGTTATTGGTGTAGCCTTTCAGCCCGCGCAGCACCGTTGCGATCCCATGCCCCCCGCCGATGGCAACGATCCTCGGACCGTGTTCCCGTCGCCGGAAATCTGTCACCTGGTCCACCAGCCGCTGGCCGGGTCGCATGAACGGGCTTAACAGCGCCCGGTTGAGTCTCCAAAATCCGAGCCCGATCAACCCGAAGCCCAGCCCGGCAAAAATGACGACGCGCCAAGGTCGCGTCAGGAATCGCAGGGAAATGAACGAAAGGATTGGCAGCCACCAGGTTTTAGGTGACGTGCGGTACACGTCCAGTAAAAAGATTGCCAGCCCGGTGCCTATGAGCGTGATGCCCCCCACCAAAACTATGAACCATCGTTTTACCCCTATCCCGGGTACAAACCAGCGCAAGAATCGAGTTGCCCCCCTCCCCACTGACCGGAACCAGGTCTCGTACCGCTTAAACATAAAAAGGATGATAGCAGTCTTTTAAGGAATAGTCAACCAGACGCCCTGCTAATGAAATACTTCACTATCAGCGATTGCTCTCTGAGATTTTTTATTTATCCTCTTCAAATCCCATATTTGTATTTGGGGAGGGCTGGCAAAGCTCCGAATCTGTTAGAGGAAAAGCCACCTTCAAAATCTCCCGTGATTCGCAACAGGAATTTTCGTATTCCCTGCCTGAATGCCGTATCGGTGTTGGGGGAGGGTCAGCGAGGTCCCAAATCTTTTACTGGAGAGAGGGTCGTTTTTAAATTCGGCTTCCACGAAGAGACCGTAGGGATTGTTTACCCGTACTCTGTTTCCCCCTTGGAGGAATTCCTCCCCATTAATGTTTAGCTGGGACGTCGTCCGGCCGTTGTTGGCTATTTCGGCGCCATGAGGCGCCGAAGTCTCCTCCTCCCTCATGTTATAATTTCCCCCATGAGCGGCATAATTGCGCTGGATATCGGCGGCACGCAGTTGCGCGCCGCAGTTTATCCCTCCGAAGGCATCACTCCGGTTGCTCTCCATAAAACCGCTTCACGCGGCATGGAGCCCGGTGTTTTCGAGCGTCTCACTTCCCTGATCGACTCCGTCTGGCCAAAAGATAAAGTGGACGCCATCTCTGTCGCTGCTCCGGGTCCGCTTAACCCTCATGACGGCATGGTCATTTCCACTCCCAATATCCCGGCCTGGAAAAATTATCCCCTGGCGGATTTGCTGACCAAAAAATACATGGTTCCGGCTTTCCTGGGGAATGACGCCAACCTGGCTGCTGTGGGTGAATGGAAATACGGCGCCGGGCAGGGACATCACGATGTCCTTTACCTCACCATCAGCACCGGTATCGGCGGCGGCGTGATCAGCTCCGATATGCTCATCGAAGGTTGTCACGGCATGGCGGCCGAGCTCGGGCACGTGACCGTGCTCCCCGGGGGACCAATTTGCTCCTGTGGTGTGCCGGGTCACCTCGAAGCCGTTGCTTCCGGTCCCGCCATTGCCCGCTACGTTGACGAGCAGATTGCCATCGGGCGTCCCTCAATGCTCAAGCCGGGGCTTGAGCTTGATGCCCACCAGGTGGCCCTGGCTGCAGAACGGGGTGACGAACTGGCCCGCGAGGCTTTCGTTCGTGCCGGTGTGTTCATTGGTCAGGCGGTTGCGGAATTCCTGCACATTTTCAATCCCTCCATCGTCATCTTCGGCGGTGGAGTCACCCAAAGCGGCAGGTTGATCCTTGATCCCATCGAAGAGACTATGAAACACAATGTCATGGACAAATCGTACCTGGACGGCCTGCAGCTTGCCACCGCCCGGCTGGGCGATGATGCCGGGCTGCTGGGCTCGCTTGCCCAGGCACGCATTCGCCTTTCGAAAGTTTAGAGTCACCAAATAGGAGAAGGTATTATGGAACCAATGAAATTACCAGGGCCAAAAGCCAGGGCGCTGATCAAGCGCGATTCGGCTGTCATTTCCCCCTCTTACCCGCGCGGGGTTCCGTTTGTGATGGACCACGGCAAAGGCACCGAAGTATGGGATGTGGACGGAAACCGTTTCCTCGATTTCGCCGCCGGGATCGCCGTCGTTTCCACCGGTCACAGCCACCCCAAGGTGGTCAAGGCTATCCAGGACCAGGCTGAGCAATTTATCCATATTTCATCCGATTTTTACCACGAGAAATGGATCCAGTTGGCGGAAAAGCTCGACGAGATCGCTCCTTTTGGAGAAGAAGCCCAGTCGTTTATGACCAACTCGGGCACAGAGGCGGTCGAGACTGCCATTAAACTCGCCCGCTACCACACCGGGCGGATGAACTTTATCGGCTTCACCGGCGCTTTCCACGGGCGCACCATGGGCGCAGTTACCTTTACCGCCAGCAAACCCACCTACCACCGCGGTTTTTATCCGCTTATGAACGGTGTCGTTCACGCACCCTTCCCGAACCCCTACCGTCCCATCCTGGACCGGCAGACCGGGGAGGATTACGGCGAGACGGTTGTACGCTATATCGAGGACGAGATCCTCGGTCACATCGTCCCGCCTGATGAAGTCGCTGGCATCCTGGTTGAATCCATTCAGGGCGAGGGTGGCTATATCGTGCCACCGCCCGGTTTCTTCCCCGCCCTGCGCGAACTTTGCGACAAACACAGCATCATGCTCATCGCTGACGAAGTCCAGAGCGGCATGGGTCGCACCGGTAAATGGTGGGCCATCCAGCATTTTGACGTGGAACCCGATATCCTCACCACTGCCAAGGGCATTGCTTCCGGTATGCCCATGGGTGCCTGCATTGCCCGGGACTCCGTCATGGATTGGCCGCGCGGTGCACATGGCAACACCTTCGGCGGCAACCCGCTTGCTTGCGCAGCCGCCCTGGCGACCATCGACTTGATCGAAAATGAGTACCTGGAAAACGCTGCGAACACCGGCACCTACATGATTGATGCTTTGCATGAGATCGCCGCACGCCATCCCTCCATCGGCGATGTGCGCGGTCTTGGATTGATGATCGGCGTTGAATTCGTCAAGGACCGCAAGACCAAGACCCCTGCCGAGGAGCTTTGCGCCCGCATCGTTGACCTGGCCTTCGAGCGCGGCCTGATCCTGCTCAGCTGCGGCAAAAGTGTCATGCGTTTTGCCCCGCCTCTCAGCATCACTCCGAAAGAGGTCGATGAAGGCTTGACCATTTTCGAAGAGTCCCTCTCTCTCGCTGAAAAAGAAGTCAAGTAAGCCCTCGGATACAAATAATAAACATCACCCCGGGTATGTGCACCGGGGTGATGTTGTTGTAGCAGCGACCTTGCGCAGCATATCATACTCGCAGGGTACCCTTTAGAGTCAGTCGCTGTTTTTTCCACCTTCCCTTTCCTCAATTCACTTCATTCCGAAACCTTCGATGCATCCACATGCCGTAAGAATAAGAAATAACCGGCATCATTACCCAAATCACGTAGACGACATAAACATTGACGAATACCAGCGGCAGTGTCAGAGTGATAATAATCGGCGGGTAAAGCCATAATCGTGTGATCAGCGTGACGATATAAGCCTTCATGTCCCCATCCAGCAATCTGTTTCGCTGTGAGGCGTACAGCCACATCGAGAGGGATGCCAGGCACAGCAGCGCCGTATTAATCCCGAAGAATATAAGCGACAGGGGTTGCAAGGGGTATCTTCCCAGGATATCTGCCGAAGCCGGCATCAACACCACGAACATGAGTGACAGGATATATAACCAGACGAAGACTCCATCCGCATGCACAATATGCATCATCGTCCGCTGGTGGACGTCCCACTGCTGGGCGATCACCAGGAACGCGAACACGAAAATAAGCAGCTTCGGGATCATCGCCCAAATTCCCTGCGCCAGTTGGTTCGCCGGAATTACCGGCAGCCTCAGGTCCAATGCCAGTAGCGTCAGCGCAAATGCGAAAACTGCATCTCCCAGTGCTTCCAGACGCGTCAAATTGACCACCTTGTATGGTTTCCCCTCTTCCCTTGCTTTGCGGATCGGCATAAAAATCTTTCCTCCTATACGCGTTATTTAATTTATACTGATTCTTTTAAACCACTCTTGGTGCATCCAGGTAAAGTCCAGTATAGAGGGGTTTTCAAAGAGGGGCCATAACCAGTGAAAGCGCCCCGCAAGATTCCTTCTTGACTTGTACTTACTCACACCCTTCGCGATTTAAACCAGGTCTGGTAAGATGAGTCCACCATGACCCGAGATGACCTGGCTCGCATGAGCCGTGATGAACTGATCGATCTGCTCCTGGACGAGCATGCCCAGTTGGTGGCACTGCGGGCCGATTATGAGGCTCTGAAGATAAAACTGGAGAAGAACAAGAAACCGCCGACGGACTCGAGCAACTCTTCTCAACCACCTTCGAAGGATCAAAAGTCGAACCGACCCAAGGACAAGCGCCAGCGGCGGCATGGCCCGCCGGTGGGGCATGTGAAATACGAACGGGAAATGGTGGCTGATCCGGACCATATTGTTGAAGTGAAACCGACCTCTTGTGCCCGCTGCCAGGCGGATCTGTCGGGGGCTGAAGGCCGGGTGAAGGCAGTCAACCAGATCACTGAACTGCCGGAAGCGAAAGCCGAAGTCATTGAGGTGCGCCAGTTTGAAGTGGAATGTCCCTGTTGCAGACACAAACAGACCAGCCAGCCGCCGGAAGGGCTGGAGATGGAGCGCACTTTTGGCTCCCGGCTGGAAGCCACGGTGGTGTACTATCGCCAGCAGCAGCACATGAGCTATGAGCGCACGAAGAAGGCGCTGTCTGACCTGCACGGGGTGAAGCTCTGTGAAGGATCGATCGACAAGATCACCCGGCGGGCTGGCAAAGAAGCCCTGGAGCAGACGGGGCCGATCCAAGCGGCGCTCCAGCAAAGCGAAGTGATCCATTGTGATGAGACCGGCAGCCGGGTGGACTCCCAGAATTGGTATCAGTGGGTCTTCGCTTCGGCCAAAGCCGTCCTGCATGTGGCTCGCTTTGATCGCAGCGTGGATGTGATCAAAGAAGTGATGGGGAGCCATGCCGCGGAAGTATGGGTCAGCGATGTCTACTCGGCCCAGATGAAGGCCCCGGCCGGAAAGCGGCAGCTATGTATGGCCCATCAACTGCGTAACCTGCAGGCGGTGATCGACTTGTATCCGACCGCTTTCTGGCCGAAAGCCATGCAAGTGGTGTTCCGCTCGGCGGTGCATCTGCATAACGAAAGAGATCAACTGCCTCCCGGGGAGTTCAACGCTCGGATGGAGCGGCTGGAGCATCTCTGTGACCGGCTGTTGGAACGACCACCCCAGCACCCGGATGAAAGACGGCTCATCAAACGGTATCGAAAATATCGGGACGGCCTGTTCGTCTTCTTGCATCGATCGGATGTGCCTCCGACCAACAACCTCAGTGAGCGCTATCTGCGTCCAACGGTGATCCATCGCAAGGTCATGGGCTGTTTCCGTTCCGGCTGGGGAGCCAATGCCTATGCGGCGATAGCTTCGGTCATCCATACGTCTGGATTGGCGGGTCGCTCACCCTTTGACGCCATCCAGGGGTTGTTCGGCAGGCCTTCTCTGCCACTCCCCGCCATGGCGTGAGTACGGACTCAACAATCTTGTCAAGGGCATCAACCCGACCTACTAAAAATAATGAAAAGACGAGACAGAGGATAGAAAACCAGCCTGCTCGCCTTTTCTTGGTGGGGTAGGATAATTATAGTACCTCCTGGCTACTGAAAAGTACCACCGAAACTAAAATGGCAAATAAACTCATACCGTTTCGTCACACGACGAATTGTTCTCTTGACTAAAGTTGTATAATTGATTCGAGCGGTGAGCCCGTTTCCAAATACCGGGTCAGGTCATTATCCCGGGGCGTCAGGAATATATCCTGTTCTCAGGAGCGCCGACCTAATTGGGACACCGCTCACTTTTATTCTGTCAGCATTTCGAGGGTGGCAGCTTTTGAGGCTTCGAGCCCCAGGGGATCTCTTGCAGATCCTGACCGATGCCCAACCGATCCAGCTGTTCCCGGGTGAAGGCCAACGCAGACTGTCCTTCTGGTAAATTTCTGATGCCGACCCGATAGGCATGTGCGAAGAATGAACGGGCCACGCTACCCGGATCTGCAAAGCGATCTGCGGTTTTCTCGTTGAGCACATGCCAGACTGCCACCAGGAGCTTGCGGGCGATTGCCACGACGGCTTTGGAACGCCCCAGGTGAGGTTCCAGCCGCTCAAATTCCTTCTTCCAATGGGGATGGTGCTCGATCGCATGGTTGGCAGCATTCACCATGGCGCGGCGCAGGTCTCGCCTGCCTGCTTTGGTGATTCGGCCGGTTGTATGGGTCATGCCGCTGTCGTGGACGCGGGTGCCCAGCCCGGCATAGCCCACCAGCTTTTTGGCAGTAGGAAAGCGATTGATGTCCCCGATAGCCGCCAGGATGGTGATGGCGGTGAGCATGGCCACTCCGGGAAGTTGGACCAGCAAGGGGATGCGTTCATCCTGGGCGCTCTCCTTCTGCAGACATTCTTCAGCTTGCCCGACCTGTTTCTGGGAAAACTCGAGCGTGTCCAGGTCGGAGCGCACCAGGAACTGCTCGGTTGCAGAAAGCGATAGGCTCTCCCACCAGATGCGCTGCTCAGAAGAAAAAGGCTTCTCCGGCAGAACTATGTGGTTGCGGTGCAATATCGAATGCAGCCGGTTCTTGGCCATGGTCGAAAGGTGGACCATTTTCTCCCGCCGGGCGATGAGTGCACGCAAGTCACGCACCTTGTGCGGCGGGATCCACACGCCTGTGAGCATCCCGGCTGCGTGAAGTTGCGCCAGAGTCAATGCTGCCTTCTTGTCCGTTTTCACGGGGGCGTTCGTGATCAGAGTCACGTTTGGCGGGTGGACGGCGATAATTGAGTGTACATGCGGCAGTAGGGTATCGTAGAACAGGTATGTGTTGGTGGTCATCTCCAGTACCACCGAATCCTGTGGCGTGATGACCCGGGAAACCCACCCGTCCAACTGATAGTTCGAAACCCTTTGCGGGCCAAAGACGACTTCGCGCTGTGCGTTGACCCCCAGTGCAACGAAGTACTCTTTGTGGATGTCCAATCCAATAAAGCGTGTGGGACCTCTTGCCATATCAACACCTCCGGGAGAATGGAATTGGGCCGGGTACATTGATTTATGGGTATGGACATCACACACGGACACGGGCTAACTCAAAGAGTTTCCCAGGTTAGCGGATCCGAACGGGCAGCCAAACAGATACGCGAGCTTGCTAGAGGCTTCTCATACTCACAACCGGCTGACCCAAACGTCACAAACCCGGAGCAGAACGTTCCCGTTCCTAACCATCGAGAAGTCTACTCCCAAACGTCCCGGCCACCCCTTCTGCAAGGGGTGTTGAATGCTAACAGATACATACTTTTACCGCGCGTTCCTTGCTCACTGTCTTCGCTGTGGTAATTTTGTACCTTAATAACCGCATACCATTCGATCTGATTTTCGAGTTTCGCCCCCGCGTGAGGTCGAGCAATAACTTCCTGCTGCTAGCCCTGGTTTTCCCGGGTTATTCGTTCCTAGTATAGGGAAATAAGAATGAGGTATTCTCTTGATACAAGACCCATGTAGGGTCGCATCCGTATTTGGGAGAACACCTCATGACAAAATCTAACACAACCAAGGAAATTATGCAATCCCAACCAGGGAATCTTCATGCAGGAGTTGACCTGGCATTGGAAAAGAATATGGTTATCGTGCTGGACGAGAAAGGCCATCGCTTGGATCAATTCAGTTTTCCTCAAGAGAGAGGCGGCTATGACTATTTCTTGCAGCGGTTGGAAGGGTTGCAGCAAAGATATCAGGCTGAACAAGTGCAGATCGCCATGGAGCCATCCAACTTCTTTTGGAAGTTGTTGGCCCAAGAATTAGAGCAAAAGCAGTTGGGTTATCGGCTGGTGAACGCCTATACAGTCAAAAAGCATCGGGAAGGGGATCAACTGGACCGGTCGAAGGATGATCGGCGGGATGCGATCCAGATCGCCGAACTCTCTCGCACCGGTCACTTCACCCACACCCGTCTGCAGAAGGGCGCCTATGAAGAGCTGCGCCAATATGCCACCCTGTATGAGCAGTTGATGCACAGCCTGACCAGAGAGAAAAACGTTCTGTGGGGATTGGTCGGGCAGGTATTCCCGGAGCTCTCACGGGTGTTCAAGGATCTGCAGGGAGAAACTGCTCAAGCCCTATTGAGGGTCGGTGTGGCTGCGGCTCGGATCCGCCCGCTCAAGGTGGAAGATTTCCTGGTTCAGACACGCTCTGCTTTCCTGGGCAAAAAGCTGGCAGTGACCAAACTCCGGCGGGTCCATCAACTGGCAGCCGCTTCAATCGGTGTGACGGAAGGATTGCAGGCCGTTCACCTGGCCATCCAGGTGCATTTGACCCAGTTACGCACCTTTCAGGCGCAGCTCCAACAGGTGACTTCTGCCATGAAGACCTGCCTGCTTTCTCTCCCCGAAGCCCCTTATCTTCTCTCGATGAGATCTCTCCAAACGGTGTCCGCTGCGATTTTCCTGGCGGAAGTGGGCGATCCTTCCCGCTATCAAACTGCGGCCCAATGGGTCAAGCTGGCGGGTCTCCAACCGGCTCCCAACACTTCCGGCAAGAAACAGCGTTCCAAAACTCCCATTTCCCGCCAGGGACGCCCGCGTTTGCGCTATATACTCTATTTCACCTGCATGCGCCTGGTCCAGCAGGATGAAACCTTCGCTCGTCTGCATGCCCATTTACAAAGGAGGTCCAAAAACCCGCTCACCAAAATGCAAGCCTTGGTCGTGCTCATGAACAAGCTCTTGCATATCCTGTGGGCGCTCATTCATAACCAAACCTTTTACGATCCATCTTTCAACCAGTCCATTCTGTCTCCAGTCTGAGCCACGATTTGTGAGAAGGGTTCTCTTTGCCCACCAGGGGACACCGTTTCGTTCCTTGAGGCGCACAGCGACCTCGTTTTTGAGCCTGGCTGCCCCTGCCGCTTGGACACTTCGAATAAAGTATGTTGAGGCTTGACCTCGGATGGACTAGGTTGATCCCAAGATCTCCGGCTGGGCTTTGCCTGGTGGTCAGCCCTGTTTCTCTTCAAGCCGTCTTTCAACTGGTTGACTACATATTCCTTGCAAAACTCTGCCCCAAACAGAGTTCTGTTCAATATTCGTATCGGAGATCCTTTACTTTTCCGCTATAGTATGCTCAAGTATTTATTAATTTGCACGGGTTTTTGAAGTTGATACACGTGCTTCTGGTGATTAATATTCGTTTTAGGCTCGTTTTGAGGAACGAGTCCCCTGGCATGGTACTTGATGATGAAGAGACAATGAGATGGTTTCGTTCCTCACTCGTTCCTCAGGAACGAGTGCGCAGGATCTGCAAGATATCATGGACTTGAACTAAAAGTAAATAACGGAAAAATGAATCAAAAAATGGAATTCACGATCAAAGGCTCTGCCGGTGCAAAATTGGAAATCCTCTCGACTTCATTTTTCACCCCCCCAAAATCAGTCATTCGTTTCTAATCGTTTTGGCGCGTTCTTTTTCGTAATTGCTTTTGAATGAAATACTTGGCTCAGAATGGTATATAAGCAACCCTTCTAAATGAGAGGCTAAAATCGATTTTTCCTATGTACCCTTTGTGACTATTTATTTATATCCTTTCCTAATCCTCGATCATCAATTTTCAATCTAAAATCTTCAATCTTAATTTTTTTTTATACTCTTCCAACAAACCGGGGACACAAATCTTACAGTCCCCGCCTCTCTCGGTGATAAAATATTCTTACCTTATACTGGTCCGAACCTGCCATGCTTCCAGATTTCCGCGTCCGTCAACGCGACTACTTGCTTGAAATATCCCGCGCTCTTACCCAGGAACTCGACCTGGATAAGTTGCTGGCGCGCATTCTGCGCATTTCGATCGAGATGCTGGCGGGGCAGGCTGGCATCCTTGCCCTCAAGGAATCCGGTGGATGGCGCGTCGCTTCAGCGCATGGTATCCCCCCTGCCTTTCTGAGCTACCTCGAACCCCTCCTGGCTGAGGAAAAAGCCGCCGAACTTAACCTGGTCGAGCTTAACCGCATGCTCAAGGACCTCACCTATACCGCCAGCATGGGACTTCTGAACGGTGTTGGCATCCCCCTGGCAGCCCACTCCCAGGTCATCGGCGTGCTCTTTATCTTCCGCAGCTACCCCGACCTGTTTTCCGCCAACGATAAGATGCTGCTGCAGTCCTTTGCCGACCAGGCTGCCATCGCCGTCTTCAACGCCCAGCTCTACACCCAGATCAGCTACGAAAAAGGCCGCCTCGACGCCCTGGTTGATTCCGCCGCAGATGGCATCCTTATCCTGAACGCTGACCACACCATCGAACGCTGCAATATCGCCTTCGAAAAACTTTACGGGCGGCCGCGCGCCGAGATCCAATCGAACGCCCATGTGGATATCATCCGCTGGTCGCGCCGCCCGGATGGCCAAACTCTCGAGGAAGCTGAGCAGGCAGGCTGGCCTCTCACCACCAACGCCTACCTTTACGTGGAAGGTGACCTGCAGCGCCCCGAACCTCCCGCCCTGCCGGTTGGCATCACCTATGCTCCTCTCCTCGCCGCCAACGGGACGCTGCGCAATATCATCGCCACTGTGCGCGACATCACCAAGTTCCGCAATGCTGAACAGATCAAGAATACCTTCGTCTCAATCGTCAGCCATGAGCTCAAGACTCCCGTGGCGCTCATCAAAGGCTATGTCTCCACTCTGCGCCGCGAAGACGCTAAATGGGACAAGGCTGTTATCAAGGACAGTCTCACAGTCATCGAAGAGGAGGCTGACCATCTCGCTGCCATGATCGAGGATCTGCTGGATGCCTCCCGTCTGCAGGCCGGCGGGCTCACCCCCAACCTTTCTGACATCTCCCTACCCGTCCTTGCAGAACGAATTGCCGAGCGTTTCCGTACTCAGACCGACCATCACACCTTTGTGGTCGATTTTCCCGCCAGGTTCCCGGTCATCCTCGCCGACGAGAACCGCATCATTCAGGTCCTTTCCAACCTCGTTTCGAACGCCATAAAATATTCCCCGGGTGGCGAGATCCGCATCAGCGGGCAGGTCCGCCCAGAACAGGTGATCGTCACCGTTAGCGACCAGGGTCCGGGGATCGAACCATCCGACATCCCCTACATTTTCGACCGCTTCTACCGCTCCGACCAGGCAGTCCGCAAGACCAAGGGCGCTGGGTTGGGGCTTTACCTGGCGAAGGCGGTGGTCGAAGCTCATGGTGGGCGCATCTGGGTGGATCCTCAGCCCGGTGCCGGAGCTCGGATCTGTTTTTCCCTGCCGCGTTCGCGCGAAATGCGGTAAGATAGCCTGTTTGCCCGGAAATACCATCCTAATTAAAACCGAGAATATCAATGCCTCCTCAAAAGTCCCAGGTCCCCTGCCCTCGCTGCCGCCAGCCGGTTGTCGTTCAAATAGAGCAGCTTTTTGACGTGACTTCCGACCCTGGTGCTAAGCAGCGTCTGCTCGGCAGTGTTTCGAATTATGCTGTTTGCCAGTCCTGCGGTTACAATGGCCCCATCGCTTCCCCCATTGTTTACCATGACTCCGATAAGGAACTCCTGCTCACCTTTTTCCCTGGAGAACTTGGCATGCCTGTCAACGAGCAGGAAAGGCTGATCGGACCCCTGATTACCCAGGTGACCAACCGGCTGCCTCTTGAAAAACGCAAGGCCTATCTCCTGCGCCCACAGAGTTTTCTATCCTACCAGAGTCTGATCGAGCGCATCCTGGGTGCAGACGGCATCACTCCCGAAATGATCCAATCCCAGCAAAAACGCGTATCGCTGGTCGAACGCCTGCTCGGCGCATCTACCGCAGAAGTCCGCTCTGAGATCATCAAGCAGAATGCAGCCATTCTTGACGCGGAATTTTTCTCCATTTTCAGTCGCTTGCTTGAAAGCGCCCTTGCCTCCAATCAGGAACAGACCAATAAGATGATGGAGGAGATCCAGAAGCAATTACTTGCTGAGACCGACTACGGCCGCAAGCTTGCTGCTCAAACCAACGAGATCCAGGAAGCTCTCAAAACCCTCCAGGCTGCCGGCAAGGGTCTCGATCGTGAGAAGCTGCTTAGCATCCTGATCGAGGCTCCCAACGATGACCGTTTGAACGCCCTGGTTAGTTTCACCCGCCCGGGTCTTGACTACCTCTTCTTCCAAAGTCTGACCGAGCGCATCGACAAAGGCTCCGGCGAAGAAAAGAAAAAGCTGGAAACTCTGCGTGAAAAGTTACTCGAGATCACCCGCAAGCTCGATCAGCGCGCCGAGGAGGATTACAAGCGCGCCACGGCCCTGCTGAATCAATTATTGGCTGCTGAAAACATCACCCAAGCCACAACCGATCATTTGGACGAAATAAACGATACCTTTGTCCAGATCCTTAATCGTGCCCTTCAGGACGCCAATAAAAAGAACGATACCGTCCAGATGCCAAAACTCCAGCAGGTTGCGGCCGTGCTTCAGCAAGCCAGTGCTCCTCCCCCCGAATTGGCTCTCCTGGAAGAAATGCTGGCTGCACCCGATGACGCTTCCCTAAATAAACTGATCGAGGCGCATGCGGCTGAGATCACCCCCGATTTCAGTTCAATCGTCGCCAGCGTGATCTCGCGCAGTGAGGAACAGGCGGGAGGGAAACCTGCCGGCGAAGAAGCCCAGATGGTCGAAAAACTCCAGGTCATTTACCGGGCGATCCTGAAGTTTTCGATGAAGAAAAACCTGAGTTAAAAAGAAACTTCCGCACAGATGCATATGCGGAAGTTTTTCAACTATTCTATGGCGGGCGGATTATCCAATCGGATCCCGTGACCACGGACCGTTGCGATATAGGTGTGGCTCGGGTCCAGGGCGGCAATTCGGTCCCGCAGACGGCGCAGGAGTGCATCAAGCGCCTGGTCAGAAACTCCCACAGCCTCCTCGTTCCCCCAGGCTTCGCTGACGAGTTGCTGCCTGTCCACCACCTGCCCTTCGTGATCTGAAAGCAGCCGTAACACGTGGAACTGCAAAGCCGAAAGCGGTGGGTCGATAAGCTGGTTGTCCACCCACACCCGTCGCGAACGCTGGTCAAGCCGCAAACGCCTGGCGGTTGTTTCTGACTCGGCCAGCGGGACGGTGGCATCGGATGTGAGGTAGAGAAATTGCTGGGCAAGCGCGATCTGCACCATATCTCCATCCTGCAAGGTCACCTGTCCCACCACCGGGATCCCGTTGCGATGGACGCCGTTTTTGCTCCCCAGGTCTTCGAGGACGATCCCCTCGACCGTCGGGGTGAGGCGGGCATGGAATCGGGATACCTGCCTATCCGGGATGACCACTTCGCACGTCGCCTCGCGGCCGATGGTGAGGGTCTTGTTTAATACCCACCGCTCACCTTTCAGCGGGCCGGTTTGTCCGATCAATAAAGGGGCTTCTTCCAAGTTCCCTACCATAAACATTACTCCTGGATAACCGGATTATACGACATGCTGCTGAAAGGCGCTTATAATATAACAAATTGTAATCGCATGCGTTACGCTGGTCAATCAACGCCGAAAAAACACCAGCCGTGTACAGTTTAATTACTCGTTCGCATCGAATCGGAAATTTATGCCTGCTGCGCTAAAAACCGGAGAGGTACTACGCGGCCGTTATCGCATCTGCGAGCGCATCGGCCAGGGAGGCATGGGCAACATCTACCTGGCTGACGACCTGCGTCTGGAAGGACGCCGTTGTGCGCTCAAAGAAGTTGAACACGACCGTACTGTTCCTGCAAAACTTCTGAAGGAGTCCCGCCAGCAATTTCTGCACGAGGCTACGGTTTTGGCGCGCCTGGATCATCCCAACCTGCCCAAGGTATCGGACTATTTTTCAATTGGCGCCCGCGATTACCTGGTGATGGATTACATTCCCGGCAAGGATTTACGCCTGCTCATGCTGGATGCCAAGCAAAACAATTCCTATCTTTCTGAAGAGGACGTTCTCGCTTGGGCCAACCAACTGGCGGATGCTCTCACCTATCTGCACAACCAGACCCCTCCACTCGTTCATCGGGATGTTAAGCCCTCAAATCTTAAGATCACCCCCAGCGGTGTGCTTAAACTAGTGGATTTTGGCCTTGTCAAAGCCCTCGTCCCGGATGAAATGACCGTAACAGTGATCCAAGGGCGTGGGACTGCGCTTTACACTCCACTTGAACAATATGGCGGAGACGGTGTTCACACCGATATCCGCAGCGATCTTTATGCATTCGGCTGCACTTTATACCATCTGCTGACGAATACTCCTCCGACCGATGCCCGTGAACGTTTTTTGCACCCCTCCTCCCTGCCGGAGCCGCGTACGCTAAACCCCGCCATCAGCCCACGAACAGAACGAGCAATCCTGTGGGCGATGGAATTGCATCCCGATGACCGCCCTCCCTCAGCCGAGGATCTCCGGAAATTTCTAATCGGAACTCGCGAGCTACCTCCCCGCCCCCTTGGTTCAGTCCGCCCTCAGAATTCCCTGCAACAACTCATTCGTGGAAAACCTGAACAAATTCTAGTTTGGGTTATCGTTGGGTTGCTTGTCGTCAGCCTGGTGGCTTCCTTGATCCCTTAGACATACGCTGCCACGAGTACCCAATCCCAAATCCAATGGCTGCGCCCAGAATGACAACACCCATAACTCCGAGCCAGCCGTTTTGATGAATATAAGTCGTAGATCCCGGCAAGCGAATAGCAAGATAAGAATAAGCGATCAATCCCCCAACAATAATGCACAAAGCCCAGCGCAATGCCCATCGGGGGGCATCATATTTATTCCCGAACCAGTAAGCAAAGCTGCCGAGCCCGCCGAGGACAACCAGCATCCCAAACCACCCACCAAATCCCGGTGAGGCCTCGACTGGAGATGGGGTTGGGGTGCCTACGGGGGCGACAACTACCTGCTCGGTCGGGGTTGGACTGACATTTGGAGTCGGTGCGACGACCGTTACGCTGAAACCTTCGTTGGAAACATTCATTTGATACACCACCGAGATGAGTGCGGGATCACTTTCTGCCCGGATTTCCAGAAGCCCAGTGCGATCGATGCTGAAGGACGCACTGGCAACCCCCTGAGTGGTCGCCGCTACGAGTTCCTGAACGACTCCTCCTTCTCCACTCAGCAAAATACTGAATGTCACCCCCGTCCCATCCGGGACTGGATGCCCGTTATGGTCAAGAATTACACTGGTTTTAACCGTAACAGTGTCTCCGACCTTGAACGATGGTGTGGGTGTCGCAATAGGTGTGGCGCCTTTCGTCGGACTGGCGACAGGTGCCTTTTCCAAGGACAACCCAATAACTTGATTCGGATCCGGGCTGGTGGCCGTGAGCAAGTCATATTCAATCCCAGGGACAGATACAGGTAACGAACCCATTGGGGAAAGCTCTCTAAATAAAATACGCGCGGCCACTTCGACAAATGGTTCCGATTTACTATAGAGACAATAATAAGCGGTCAACTTTGAAATGTCGGTGGCATCCAGAAAATATGGGGCATTGAATGCAAATACCACTATTTTTTTATCACGTAGCAAATCCTGCTGTTCAGAAAGGAAACGCTTTAAGAGGATTGTCTGTGGTTCACCTGGTTCAGCATCCAACATGTTGATGATGACCCAGTTCGCCTGCCGCAAGGCAATTTCTTCATCGGATACCGAACTCCCCACATCATCCAAAATAGAACCAAGGCTTGTGAAGGTGTAAGATAGGAGGTGATCAGCTCTTACTTCCCCACCTTGCCCCGGGCCATATAAGCGTAAGATCGCTTTTTGAAGGTCGTCCACCGCCAACATGGGTTCCTCCCCACAAGTGCTGCACTGGTTTCCTGTACGTGTATCGGTGAGGAAGACAATCCGATCACCAACTACTGGTGGTGACGGGAGAACCGTTTCCAGATCGGTTTGATCCGGGCTGACCAACGTTGCAGAATCACGGGCAACTTCGAAGGTCACCGCCTGTGACTGGTCAAGATTAGTCAACCCATTTGAAGGAGGGTTCACAACCGCCGGATAAAAATCTCCATAAAGCCGATATTTTGCCGTAAGGACTCTTACAACGGCATCGTCTACACGCTGGGCAAATGCAGGGTCATCAAGATATTTTTGCGCAAAGAAATCGATCGATTGCACTACACTGGTGTAATTATCAGAAGCGTCACTGGATACAATGTTCCCCATAAATAACAAATCGTTTCCCGCAAGAAAAGCATCCCGTGCCACAAGTTTGGCTAAAAAGGATTGGCCGCCCAAATCATAGAATTGCCGTACAGTTGGACTACCAAGATCATCGCTGACCATAAGACCCCCCGCAGTTCGCCAGGATGCAAAGGCCGGCAGAGATAATATCTGTGAGAGCGCCTGAGGATCAAAACTGACCGGGCGAGTGGTCGAGCGAATGTTGCCCTGGAACCCTTGATAGCGAATATGCGAAACCAACAAGCCATCAGCTGTACTATCGGACGAAGAGGCGTTGCCAGTGACAGTAAAAAAAGGAGCAAGTTCAATTTGTTTCAATTGTTCCAGGGATTTCCTTACAGTTGCAGGTTCTCCACCGGGTGGACGGTCAGCACTTCCACCCCCAGGAAAGTGATTAGCGATCACCGTCAAACGTTCACTACTACCCATGTGCAAACCAGTAATGTACGCACTCCCCATCGCCCCCACCCAAAAAGGATCACCTCCAAAAGAAGTTGCGCCTAACCCGTTCCCCAAAGTGGATCCCGGGGATTCAAGAACATCTAATGATGGACCAAAATATAGGTTAAATCCAATACTTGAAAGTTCTTTTCCCGCAATTGTTCCCACCTGTTCAGCCAGACTTGTATTCCATGTAGCCCCCAGCGCCATCAAATCTGGTAAAGGTGTCAGACCACTGAGAATCTGATCATTTGGAAATCCATCGCCATCCTGTGCTATTCCTACAAATAGAGGAATGTAATTGGAAGGTGCGATAGTTGCTATGGGCGCTGGGCTGGGAGTCCCAATCGATGATCCCCCAAGGGTTCCTTGCGAGGCCTGCCATTCGGTATCCTGTAATTGTGCAATCAACTGAAATGCAAGCGTCACTGTGTTAGGAGCAGCTACAAAATTGTCATTTCCCGCCCCCAATACCACCCCACCAACATGATACCTGGAAATAAGGTCAGCTATTAGGGAATCCTGAGTCTCTGAAGCACCGGTAAAAGTTACCAAAAATAGTTGTCCCACCCTCTCGCTCGGCGTCATTTTTGCCAGCATCTGACGAGCTTGTGCTCCGGGGTTGGTTTGCTGAGAAGAGTCGGATGCGCGCACGCCTGCTGAGTTAAAAAAAGTCAACAGTAAGGAACTCAGTGCGACTATGGATAAGAAACGGCGAGGACTCATCTTTAGCTGTATCGATGGTTGAAAATAATACTCAAAAAAATAACTATACGGTTGTAACGGAAATGTTCAAGCAGGCAAAACTATTTGCTTCTACCCAGGAGACGAAGCGTGAGAGCCGGATCTCCAGTAATAATCCCATCCACGCCAAGCCCTATTATTCTTTTAATATCGGCTTCAACGGTGACTGTCCATGCATTGACCCGTTTCCTGGCAGCATGGACCCGATTCACCAATTCGGCGGTTACGTCTGTCATGTATGGATTCAAGGCATCATAATTGCCCCGCCAAATAAATGAACGGCCCAATAACCCTTTCCAACCGCGCATGGTAAGGAGTGCACGGGGTGTATCCGGGAGAAGTTTTCCGGCTGTTTGTAGGTTCCAAGGAAAAAAAGACGAGAAAATAACCCGGTTTTCCACAGCATGTTTTTTAACCAGTTCCACTACCGTTGCCACCAGCCCATCGTTGGGGGTGGAATAGTTGGTCAACTCAATATTCATGTATAGTCGATTGCCTATAGCTTCGAAAACTTCTTCAAGGGTGGGAATTTTTTCGCTTGGAAATTTTCCGGGAAACTGAATGCCAGCGTCAAACTGCCGAATTGCAGCAAAAGGCAATTTCGCTACATTTCCTGATCCATTGGTGGTGCGGTCAACATTCTGGTCATGGAGGACGATTACCTGCCTGTCTGCTGTCAGTTTTACGTCGAATTCAACTGCATCAGCTCCCTTTTCTGCTGCTTGCATAAAGGACGAGATGGTATTTTCCGGTGCGTAAAGCTTGTCACCACGATGCCCGATAACGATTGGCGCTTGGAGGTCATTCCACATTTTATATATCTACAAAGTAAGCTTGTGAAGCTCGATCGATCATTTCATTTGTCATTGCAGGCTCGGTAGAAAGATAGCGGGCGATATCGAGAATTTGATCGCAAAGATCGCGAGGGTGGGAGGCGCGCATTTTTCGATTGGGTTTAATATAGTATTCTTGCAATAAATATGCCAATCCCTCGTCATTATATGGAATGCCCTTTTGCTGGGATACGCGCTTGAATATTTCGCGATACTCCTCGAATGACGGGTTTGATATTTCGATTTTATGCCTAAGTCGGCGCAAAAAAGCCTCGTCCACAAGGTCGCGCGGGGGTAAATTGGTTGAGAAGACGACCAAAACGTCAAATGGGATTTCAATTTTACGCCCGGTGTGGAGAGTCAGATAATCGACACGGTTTTCCAAAGGAACAATCCAACGGTTTAGCAAATCCCTCGGTCGTACCTGCTGCCTACCAAAATCGTCTATCAGAAGGATGCCTCCATTGGCTTTTACCTGGAATGGCGCTTCGTAAAACTTATTTGTGTCATCAAAAACCAGATCAAGTCCTTCCAGGGTTAATTCTCCGCCCACCATGATAAACGGACGTCGGATTTTTACCCAGCGCGGGTCATGGCGCCCAGTTCTAATACCACCAGTACCATTTGGAGTTGTCTCCACGTTTGGATCAAGTTGGTGGTTGACAGAATCGTAAAGTTTAACAACTTGTCCATCCAAATAAAGCGAGAAAGGGATGTACATTGTCTGGCTCATAACGAGATTGCCAAATGCCTTTGCCACACTCGTTTTTCCATTGCCAGGAGGTCCATAAAGGAATATCGACGTGCCGGAATTCAATGCTGGACCAAGCCGTTGGAAAATAGTCTCAGAAAGGACCAATTGTGACAGAAGCTGCCGCATCGTCCGACTGGTAATTGCAACCCTACCACGGCTCTGGCGACGAATGGATTCGTTATACGCTTCGATCGGGACTGGTGCCGGGCCTGCATACTGGCTCCTCTCCAAAGCTTCACGGGCACGGACTATACCCGCGCCCGTAATTGCGTATTGATAGGATCCTTCTCCCAATCCCATTTGTGAAGACTTCACTTCAAGCAATTTTTCCCGTTTAAGCGATTCGAGAATTTGATCGACCACACCTGCGAATGGGAGAGCAATTTCCTCAGCTGCTTTAAACCCTGAAAGATAGCCTTGAAAATAAAAAATCTTTAATATCAAATCCTGCAACCAGAGCAAAGAAAGGCCGGTATCCTTCAATTCGCTGATCGGCGGCGGTACAAATGAAGCACCCTGGACAGGGGTTTCTAATTTTGACACATAAGTCATTTCTTCCTCCCGTGTGAAATTCAATTGAATTATAGCACGCCGAATTTCCTCCAGGGCTGCTATTAGTTTATAATGAAATTATGACTCTTTCAGTTATTATCCCAATTTATAATGAAATTTCATCTTTTCACACTTTAATGGACCGTGTTCTAGCCACCAAGCTTGCTGATGAGATCATCCTCGTTGATGATGGTTCCACAGACGGGACACGCGATCTGTTAGCATTATTCGATAAGACACCGGGAATAAAGGTAATCTTTCATCTCCAGAATCAAGGTAAAGGAGCGGCGGTGCGATCGGGAATATCGGTTGCTACGGGAACTGTGGTTCTCATTCAAGATGCTGATCTGGAGTACGACCCGCGTGATTATCCAGCCCTGCTCAAACCTATCGAGGAAGGCAGAGCTGACGTAGTTTATGGTTCGCGTTTTATGGGTGGGCCAAGAAGGGTGACCATGTTCTGGCACATGGTAGCCAATAAAATACTGACCCTGACTACTAATATTTTATTTAACACGATCTTGAGTGATATGGAAACGGGCTATAAAGTTTTTCGAAGGGAAGTATTCCAAAACATCAAATTACGGGCAAATCGATTCGATTTCGAACCGGAATTCACCGCCAAGATTCTCAAACAAAGGGTCCGAATTTTCGAGGTTCCAATATCATTCAATCCCAGGGATTACGCAGATGGCAAGAAAATAAAATTTACGGATGCCTTTGCAGCATTCTGGGCCTTGGTTAAATATAGATTTGTAGATTAAACCTTTGACTAAATTGCACATCAAAATTTTGGGGGATTTGGGAGGTTACAATTTAATCCATTTTTTTAAAGCGAAATTCCCGTTAAAAGATGCTTTAACTGAACACAGCAGGATCTCATATATGTATCATAAGCAATATTATATTTTGTCATGAGACTTTTTAGAAAATAAATTTATTGGTTCGGCTAATTGCTGGATTGACAGCACTCACCCCATTAAAGACCCCCCAATAATAATCCTGCACCCAATAATCCTCAGATTGGAATATACCCGTCTTTAGTCTATCAATTCTGTCCAGCAGGTTTCACATCTTTCAAATTTAGCTGCAAGGACAACCGCCCATTAAATTCATTGGATTCAAAAGTATATATAATGTCCACAAGGTTCGGCAAATAAGGCAATAGATGACCCAGGCGAAAACCAATGGAATCAAAAGTAATGTGTCCATCGGTAACTACCAGTTTTAAGTGTTTGGCATCTGCACCGACAGTACGTTTGGTGGTTATGCGAACATCCTTGCTGACAAATACGGCTTCTGGATTACCATACCCGGTCGGTTGAAGATATTGCAGGTTGTGAAACAATTCCGAATTCAGGTCTGGTAGAAAAAGGATTTTATCTGCAAATAATGTCTGCTGAAGATTTTTTCCATGTAAAGCTTCAGAAGCGATAGATTTTAGGCGAGTCTTTAATTTTTCCAAATTTTCGTTTCGAACTGTAAATCCTGCTGCTGCAGCATGTCCCCCATGACGAACCAGGAGATCCTTGCACTGGTCAAGCGCTTCAGTGATATGGAATTCCGGGATGGAGCGACAAGAGCAACGAGTGGTTTCATCCGATACCTGGCCGACAACAGCTGGACGGTAATAGGTTTCCACCAATCTCGAGGCTGCCAAGCCAACCACCCCGGCATTAAAGTCCGGGTGGACAGCAAAAATTAAATCAGCACCTGGATCCTCGGCTTTTACAATCTCTTCGGCTTGCGCTTGGATTTTCCGCGTGATTTCCTGACGTTGACGGTTCTGGGAATTTAGTAGCTGAGCAAGTTCGCCGGCAATCCTTACATCCCTTGTGGTCAGTAAGTCAAATGCTGCCAACGCAGATTCCAACCGTCCAGCTGCATTCAAACGCGGCCCCAATATGAAGCCTATGCTAGTCGCTGTGACGCGGGAGAGTGGCAGATCTGACACGGCAGCCAGTGAAAATAATCCCTGACGTTTCGTTTCACGAATTATTTTGAGCCCTTTTCGGACCAGATTCCTGTTTTCTCCCGTCAAAGGTGCAAGGTCGGCAACCGTCCCCAGTGCCACCAGATCAAGTAGATCTTCCTGTTGGAAGCCCGAGGAAGACTTTCCAAATGATTCCACCAAGGCTTCAACGATCTTATAAGCCACCCCCACTCCAGCCAGATCTTTATCAGGGTATAAATCGCCAGCTTGTTTCGGATTAATGACCGAAAAAGCACACGGGAGATCTCCCTCCGACGGTTGGTGGTGATCGGAGATGATCAAATCCAGCCCAATACTGCGAGCGTGAGCAGCCTCTTCGGGTGAACGGATGCCACAATCTACGCTGATCACCAATTTGATGCCCTCTTCCTTGAGATTGGTAAGGGCGTCCACATTCAACCCATAGCCTTCATCGAAACGGTTGGGAATATAGGGTTTTACATTTCCGCCCAAAGCGCGGAACGCTTCAACAAGCAATGCCGTAGCAGAGACTCCGTCCACGTCATAATCGCCATAGACAGCTATTGGTTCCTCATGGTCCAGGGCAAATCTCAGTCTGTCAATTGTGATCGGGATACCCATCATTTGGAAAGGGGAAGTATTAAAATTTGCTTCTCCATCTAGATACTTACGAGCCTCAATATATGTAGCATGTCCGCGATTGAATAATACCTGCCGCAATACAGGTGAAAATGCAGACAACGCTTCATTTGCCTGCGGTGTTATAAGCGGAGCAATTTCCCAGCGTTTACCCAGATTTAGGGACATTTGTTTTCTATTACCCACCAATCCAATAAATTGCACAAATTAGTTTAATTAAATAGTTTTTTGACCTGGTAAATGCCATCCACTAATTTATCCAACTCTTCCTTTACGTTATAAATATAGAAACTGGCACGTGAGGTGGCAGTAATCCCAAACTTCTCATGCAATGGTTGTGCACAATGATGACCAGCGCGGACTGCCACGCCATAAGTGTCGAGGATCTGGGCGACGTCATGGGGATGAACTCCGTCGAGCGTGAATGAAGCCACCCCACCTTTCTTGTCTGCAGACGGTCCCAGGACCTGCACACCTGGAATTTCTTCCAAGCGTTCCATGGCATATGAAACCAATTCCTGCTCATGGGCGGCAACTGCTTCCATCCCGACAGCTGTCAAATATTTCACGGCAGTACCAAATCCAATTGCCTCGGCAATCGCCGGGGTTCCAGCTTCAAATTTATGGGGTATATCGTTTGGAACAAAAGACCGCAGATGAACTGTCTTAATCATGTCGCCGCCTCCCTGGAATGGGGGCATCGACTCGAGCAATTTTGCCTTTCCATAAAGCGCACCGATTCCGGTGGGTCCAAGCATTTTATGAGCCGAAAAAGCCAGGAAGTCCACGTCAAGCGCTTGCACATCGACCGGCAAGTGGGGTACCAATTGCGCTCCATCCACAAGCGCGAGTGCCCCGGATTCATGCGCCAATCTTATTATCTCGACTGAAGGATTTATTGTCCCAAGAACATTAGACATCCCTGTGAACGCAACTAATTTGGGGGAACGTTTGAGGAGCAATTTGTAGGCATCCAGATCGAGCAAACCTTTATCAGTCAATGGGATAAATTCAAGGGTGATACCGCGCTCGGTTGCCAGTTGGAGCCAGGGAACTAAATTGGAATGGTGTTCCATTTCAGTAAGGATTATTACATCCCCAGGTTTTAAATTTGCACGCGCCCAAGTATACGCGACAAGGTTAATTGATTCTGTAGTATTTCGCGTAAAAACGATCTCTCTAGCTGATGCAGCGTGAATAAAATCTGCCACTTGCTGCCGAGATTGTTCGTACATCGCCGTGGCCTCCTCGGCCAATGTATGAACCCCGCGATGAATGTTTGCATAATTCTGACGATAAAACTCATCCATCGCCTGGAGAACTGCAACAGGCTTTTGAGTGGTCGCGGTCGAGTCCAGATAGACCAGGGGAATCCCGGGATGAACTTCGCGCGCCAGGATAGGAAAATCCTTGCGAATGTCGTATGCGTTGAAGGCCATAATTATCAGTGGAATTAATACTCGAGAATTTCTTTGCTACCGAGTTTCTTTTGAGTTCCAGCAGGACGGATATGCTCAGATGTTATCGGGTACCAAAGAATCTTATCCGGGACCATCCAGCCATCAGTAAGGAAAACATTTGAGCGAAATTGGACTGCCACCATTTTATTGTCCACCTGCACGACAATACCTTTTAACCAGCCACGCACCCGTTCGCCGCTTTTTTCATGGTCGCAGAAAACCTCAACCGTGTCTCCGACTTCGAAACTGTGTTCCAAGCCGGGAGAACGCATAAATGCAAATTGAGCCATCGGGCCTCCCCGGGATAATTTCTTTTGTTTCTTATTGTAGCTATGAGTCCGGTCGTTGGCAAGCTCCTTGGTGGTCATTGGCTGGCCGTCTTTTCATGAATTGCCTGCTGGAAGCGGGCACGTACACCTTCAAAAGGAATGCGCTGCATAATGGGGTCGAAGAATCCTTCCACGAGTAAACGCTCAGCCTCCTTATCAGGAATACCGCGCGTTTTTAGATAGAACAGTGGTTCCTGTTCAAGTTTACCGACCGTCGCTCCGTGCGTACAACGTACGTCGTCAGCCAGAATTTCCAGACCGGGGATGGAATCAGCTCTGGCGTTTGGGCTAAGGATAAGATTGCGATTGGCCTGATAGCCGTCTGTTTTTTCCGCTCCAACAGCCACGTAAATCATACCTTGCCAAACTGATCTGCTGTGACCTTTAAGTGCACCTTTGAATAACAAATCACTAGTGGTATGAGGGGCCAAGTGGTTTTGCTGGGTATCATGATCGAGGTGTTGATTCCCATCTGTAAAATAGAATCCGGACATACGACCAGTAGCACCTTCCCCCACAAGATCCAATTCCGAGAAGTTTTTCGTCAGCCGGGAACCGATAGCTCCAAAGATCCAGTCCAAGTTCCCATTGCGACCCACACTGACACGTTCATGGGAAAAATTCCAGACATGCCTTCCCCATGACTGTAATTCGACGAAACGGAGCGAGGCATTATCACTCACCTTAATCTCAACGATGCCGGCATGGAGGGCAGGTCCACTTTCGTCCGGCGAGGCTGCTTCGTGAATATAGGTTGCTGAAGCACCCTCATCTACGAAAATTAAAATATGCGAAAGATAGGCGATATTAACTCCCGGCCCCCACAACAAACTATTTAAAGGCTCATCAACTTTTACCCCTTTGGGTATATACAGGACTATTCCATTTTGACCAAGAGCACCGACCAACGCCGCAAATTTGCCTTCTTCTGGTTTGACCGTCTGACCAATCAGCCTGGTAACGAGATCAGGGTGTTCACGCTGGGCAATGACCAAACTGGTAAAGATCACGCCTTTTTCGGCCAGGTCCGGAGCCAAGTAAATCTTCTCTCCGCCGGGTAAAAGAACGACCTGACCGCCATGTTTATCTGCGGTCAAGGGTTTTAACAAATCTTCGGGTGCATCTGCGAGGTCCTCATAAGCTCCTGCTTTCGGTAAATAGACAGATTCAGCTGGTAACTCACGCAAGTCAGTGCGCCGCCAAGCATCTTCAGTCATAACTGGCAGGGAAAGTCGATTAAATGTCTGCCATGCATTCCGATGATATTCTGCAAGAATCCCCGAAGTTTGAACCATTTCAGAGGAAAATGTAAAATGTTTAGCAGGAGTTTCGCTGCGACGGGATTTTGTGATGACAACTCTTGGTTTTTCTTCCATTTCAACCCACCGACCCTGACATTTGAAGTTGAATTAACCGATTCATTTCGACAGCATATTCCATTGGCAACTCTTTTACCAACGGTTCGATAAATCCGGACACAACCATCGTGGTGGCTTCTTCTTGACTCAATCCTCGGCTCATCAAGTAGAACAACTGTTCCTCGCCGACCTTGGAAACCGATGCTTCGTGCCCAATGTTGACATCATCCTCATCAATTTCGATGGATGGATAAGTATCAGAACGGGACTGGGGGTCCAGGATCAATGCATCACAGGTAGTATTTGATCGAACACCGACTGCACCTTTATGGACCTTCAGCAACCCGCGGTATGATGAACGCCCTCCACCTCTAGAAATGGATTTGGAGATTACTTTGCTGGTAGTATGGGGGGCGAAATGCACCATCTTCGAACCGGCATCTTGATGCTGCCCGGGACCGGCAAATGCCATTGAAAGCATTTCGCCGTGTGCACCCGGCTCCATGAGATAACAAGATGGGTATTTCATTGTGACTTTTGAACCCAAGTTCGCATCCACCCACTCATGCGTTGCATTGGCGTAAACCTTAGCTCGTTGAGTCACCAGATTATAAACATTCGTGGACCAATTCTGAATGGTACTATAGCGGGAGCGGGCACCTTTTTTAACTATAATCTCAATAACCCCGGAATGGAAGGAATCGGTGGTGTATTGGGGAGCGGTGCAACCTTCCACATAATGCACCTGCGCACCTTCGTCAACTATAATTAACGATCTTTCAAATTGACCTACATTGGCTGTATTTAACCGGAAGTAGGCTTGCAGCGGTAAGTCAACTTTAACGCCTTTCGGCACGTAAACGAATGATCCTCCCGACCAGACGGCTGAATTGAGTGCAGCGAATTTGTTATCTTCAATCGGGATAACTGTCCCAAAATATTCCCGAAAAAGGTCAGGATGTTTGCGTAAACCATCCTCGATAGACAAGAATATTACACCTTGTTTTTCAAGGGCTTCAAGAATAGAATGATATACCATTTCAGATTCATACTGGGCACCCACCCCGGCTAGGAACTTACGCTCAGCTTCGGGGATTCCCAATTTATCAAAAGTATTCTTGATGGTATCTGGAACATCGTCCCAAGAGCCTTTTGAGCCCTCGGTAGGTTTCACATAATAGAATATATTTGCCAGATCCAGCCCGGAAATGTCCGCACCCCAAGTGGGCATCGGCCGCGACATAAAATGTGCAAGCGCCTTCAATCGAAAGTCGAGCATCCATTGAGGCTCACCTTTCATGTGTGAGATATTTTCAACAACTTCCCGGCTTAAGCCTCTCTGTGACTTGAAAACATAATTCTCCGCATCGTGGAACCCATATTTATATTGTCCAATACCTTCCAAAGCTTTAGTCTCTTCACTCATATCAATTCACCATGGTTTCCGATAAGACATCAGGCGGGGGTCTCTTCGTATTTCTCCCGCACCCAATCGTACCCACGTTCCTCCAACTGCATTGCCAAGTCCGGCCCACCGGATTCAACAATTCTCCCCCCAAGCATGATGTGGACGAATTGTGGTTTGATGTAATTTAATAACCGTTGATAGTGCGTAATTACCATCACTCCAATTTCCGGTCCTGAAAGGGCATTTACCCCTTCTGCGACTATACGAAGTGCATCAATATCCAGACCCGAATCTGTCTCATCCAAGATAGCAATCTCAGGTTTTAGTGTAGCCATCTGCAAAATCTCAGCACGTTTTTTCTCGCCACCAGAGAACCCATCGTTCAAATATCGACCTGCCACTGCAGGGTCCATCTTTAAAAGTTCCATCTTTTCTTTAAGCAATTTTCGAAACTCCAATATTGGCATCCCTTTATCTTCATGATTGGCTGCAAGGCGGCGGGAATTAACCGCCGTGCGTAAGAAATTTGCCACCGTCACTCCTGGAATTGCAACAGGATACTGGAATGCCAGAAACATTCCTAACCTGGAACGTTCATCAGCGGCTAATTCAAGTATATTTTTGCCTTTGAACCATATTTCACCAGCCGTAACCGTATAACTTGGATGTCCCATCAGTGTATAAGCAAGTGTCGATTTCCCTGTCCCATTTGGTCCCATAATGGCATGGATTTCTCCCTGCTTAATTGTGATATCAACCCCTTTGAGAATTTCCTTATCCTCAATATTTACATGCAAGTTTTTAATAACTAATTCAGACATGAATATCTCCTACCGGCTTTTTTCCAGAGCGGACGGATTATAGCACCCGAAAAAGGATATGTCAATATTTATATTAAATATCTAATATATTGACAAGAAGAATTAGGACTGTTATACTTTCCGGAGATAAAAGAGGTATTTATGAAAAGCACCCGGGATCGTATTCTACAAACATTACTTCACCAGCCTCGAACCACCATAAACTCGCTTGCAGTGTCCGTTGGGATCAACCCCATTTCAGTGCGTCACCATCTGACCAATTTACAGGTCGAGGGATTGGTCGGCACCGAGGAAGAAAGGCATGGGGTTGGTAGACCGCGGTTGGTTTACTTCCTTACAGAGGCCGGTACAGAGCGTTTTCCGACTCGGTACCTGCGATTGACTTCACGTCTGCTTGATCAACTAAAATCCACCATGCCCGAACCCATGGTAAGCAAGCTGTTCTCTCAAATGGCAAGCGATATGGCCGAAGAATATACCGACCAAATGAAAGGCTTAAACATGGAAGAACGGCTAAATTTAACCAAGACGCTACTGGCAGAAGAAGGTTTTAGCGTGGAGTGGGAAAAAACAGGCAACAAATACCAAATCCACGAGATCACTTGCCCATACATCCGAATTGGTAAGACTTACCCAGAAGTTTGCACGGTCGACCAAATGCTTATTTCGAAGATGCTGGCAGTATCGGCAGAGAAAGTCGAATGTATCTTAAGTGGCGATGCTCATTGCACTTACATCATTCAGCCGGAATCGGTGGCAAAATGAGTGAAGAAACCCCTATCAATCCAATTCATTGGGATATTGAAAATACTCACTCTGATCTAGTCCCTTCCCTTCGAGCAAAACTTGGGGAAGTGGTCGACCCAGAAATTATGTTGAATGTTCTGCAACTGGGTCTCATCAGGAAAGTTAATATAGATAACGGAGTGGGGAAATTATACGTATTACTGACTACTCCTTTTTGTCCTTATGGCCCTGCGTTGATAGAAATGATCAAGCAAAAAGCCGAAGAAGGATTGGGAATGCCTGTGTCAATCGAAATTGGCCCTGAACTGTGGGACTTTTCGCTGATGGAAGATCCTGGAGCTCTAGATTGGGGAATGTACACCTAATTGTAGTTTCACTCTATTTTTTCAAGAAAACATGAAATAATTTCGACAAAACCGCTGGTCTCCCGACCAAGGTGTGATTCAAGCTCCAAAATATATTGTGCTATAATAGACCCTGTATGGCTGAATACACTCAAGAATTGACGCCTGATGATGATGCAGCCAACCGTGCCACCATGCGCAAGCGGCGGTGGGTGGTAGTCGCAATTATTATTGTGGCAATTATAATTTTAGCAGGAATCGTTGCTGCAGTGATTGCATTAACCGAACACCCTGCTGTTGCCACGAACGTCCGTGATATTTTCATCATTCTCATGGCATTTGAATCTCTAATCATTGGTGGTGCTCTTGTAGTGCTCGTAATTCAAATTGCAGGATTAATTAATTTACTGCAAAACGAAGTTAAGCCGATCTTACAATCCACCAGTGAAACTGTAAATACTTTGCGAGGTACGACTGAGTTCCTGAGTGAAAACCTAGTCGAACCAGTAATAAAGTTAAATTCTTACCTTGCCGGGCTAAAGAAGTTTTTCGATCTGTTCGGCGGTAAAAAATAAACATTTTCTGAATGCACCTTATATAAAAAGGAGATGTACAATGTCAGACCATGATGATTTTGGAGCGTTCCTGATCGGTTTCATTGTCGGAGGAGTCGCCGGTGCAGTTGCTGCGCTGCTACTTGCACCTCAATCAGGTGAAGAAACAAGAGCACTTATTAAAGATAAAAGCATTGAATTGCGAGATAAGGCTGCTGAACAAGCTGAAATGGTAGCCACTCGAGCGAATGAATTCACCGATGATGCCAAGACCCGAGGCAAGGAAGCTTTCGATAGCGTCAAAAAGACCGTTACACGGAAGCGCCCTGCCGGAGCCTCCGAAGAGTAGAGCAAAATAACGTCACTTGTTGCTAGAGGCTGTCTGGAAACAAACTTCAGACAGCCCGGAAAAAGATAAAAAAGAACGAAAAAGTGGGCTGACAAGAAAAGTTGGTGGCTAAATGGCCGCCAACTTTTTCATATTATGAGCAATACAGAGCAAACCCCACTCGGTTTTCACTTTTTCCTGGCCGCGCAGGTGGAATCTGCGGAAGCCCATATTATGCTTCACGATCCCAAACACCGGCTCCACTTCTGTGGAACGTGCGGCACGCAAGCGCTGTCCTTCTTCGCTGGTGAGATTGGCCCTGGCCTGGCGGCGATATTCCAATAAGCGAAAGCTGATCCGGATCTTGCGATTGCCTTTGGCTTTGGTACACTCCGCTTTGAGCGGACACTGGCCGCATTGGAAGCATTCATAATTGCGCCGATCGGTTCGATAGCCATTATCGGTAATGTAGTTGGAAGCATACTGGAAGTGCAGCCGTTGGTGGGCTGGACAGATGAATTCGTCTTTGTCCGGGTCATACCCAAAATTCTCGGCTCGAAATTGGTGTTTGCGGATGAGCTCTGTTTTGCGATAGTGATGCGTATCCTGGTAAAAGGTGTTGTACTTGACGAAGTTCCCCAGTTTGTGCTGTTCCAGGTAAGCATAGTTTTCTTCACTGCCATAGCCTGCATCCGTGACCACGTTTTGGGGTAAGCGCCCCAGATGGGTACGCATGCTCTCCAAATGGGGAATGAGACAGGATGTGTCGCCTGCCCGTCCGTGCACGCTGAATCCGACCACGAACTGGCCTTCGGTACCGATCTGCACATTGTAAGCCGGTTTTGGCCAGGGCTTTTCGGCTCCCCGGTCTTCCTTCATGCGCATACTACTGGCATCCGGATCGGTTTTCGAGTAGCTGCTGCGTCCAGCAAGCGTCTCTGCCTGTTGTTCGTACTTCTCCAGCCGTACCAGACAATCTTCTTCCAGTTTCTTCAAGGCTTTCCGTACCGGGCGGGTATCTTTCTTAGGCCAGGTTTTCTCGCGCAATTTCTGGTTGAGTTCATCGATCTTCTTCTTCAACCGCTCACTGTTCACATCTGGCTGTCCATTCCCACCCAATTCTTCCAGGTCATCATCCCCATATTCGGCTTGTTCTTCCTCGTTGACCTGCTCGATATGTTTGAGCAACTCTTTGATCTGTTCCTGCACCCGTTTGTGGTAATTCTCTCGTCGTTTGGCCCACACCACCTTGTGCTTGTTGGCGTCCGCTTCGATCTTGGTCCCATCCAGAAAATAGTGCTCCAACTTGACATACCCCTCTGCCACCAAGTACTCCAGCACTGCATTGAAGACCTCTTCGATCACCGCCTTCATCCGGCTGCCCCGAAAATCATTGATCGTCCGAAAGTCCGGCTGGTTCTCCCCACTGATCCACATGAAGTAGATATTCTCCCGCAAGGCATTGGCGATCCGCCGCGATGAATAGATCTTCTCCGCATACGCATACACCAATACCTTCAGCAGCATCTTCGGGTGATAGCTCGAGGTTCCCCCTCCCTTATACTGGGCCAGTAGTGAACTTACATCGATCTTCTCAACCGCTTCACTCACTACCCGCACTAAATGATCGGCTGGTATCTTTTCTTCATAACTGGGCGGCAGCAATGCCACCTGGTTCATCACATATGCCTTGAAGACGGGCGTAGCAGGTTTTCGTTTCATGCCCCTATTGAATCACGTTTCCTTAAAATAGAAAAGGCTGTCCGGGACTTTTCGGACAGCCTCTCATTTGTAACTATCAAATATATAACAATTTATGGGTGTCAAAAACAGATTGCCCGGCTAAATTGCCGGGCTTTTAAGTCTGTATAATCATTCCAAAAAGAAGTTGTTGTAAAACTAAATTAAAACTTAATGAAATAATTTATGGAATAAACCCCGGAGGACAGTGACCTATCTCATTAGTCCTCATCATTAAAATGCCATCTTCTCTTGTTATTAAACCTGTCGCGACTATACAATCGCCTGGGTGGAAACTAAGATATATCCCGATAGGTCTGTATATGATTCGAACTTGCGAAGAGCTTTTGCTGAACAAAATCACGGTCCCACTAAAGTCGCTCACATTACCATATATGCAAAGAGTTTGACCTGTCTGTGACAAAGTAATCGCATCCCAGGAATAACAATTATTTAGGAGAACAGGGGTTGGCTGGACTGTTGTCGTTTCCGTCGGATTTATCTGCAAGATCGTATTTTGTGGCTGCGTCTTATACAATATAAAATCAGCAACTGCGCTGGCTGTTATACAAAGAAGAATAGTGGAATAAATGATCGCAGCTTTAAATATTCTTCTTCTCCCCGCCTTTCTCCAAAACCAAACAATAAGCGTGCATATAGGCCATCCAAAAATCAAACCTGGTACTATTCCAATTGCCAAACTACCTAATAAATTATAAGGAGAAAAGTAATATCTGATTGCCGCTCCAATTGCTGCCAGGGCGATAAAAATGACAGCCCAACTAGCACCAGTTCCCCAGACAGATCGTTGTGTTTTACCAGAAAGAGAGGGATTGATTGATTTGGGTAATTCATGCCAGCAATAATGGCAGATTTCAGCCTCATCCTGGTTCTCTTCTCCGCAATTTGGACATTTTTTCAAGGCAATTTTCTCCCTAGATCAGGTTTCTTGTTTATTATCACACCTGTCTACTAAATTTATCCTTACACTAATGCAATTAATATTAAAAGCCATAAAAGAAGCGCTGTATTAAGTCGTGCCTCTGAATGGATTCTTGCGAAAATTAGAGTATTCGTAAAGCGGTCGGATCACCGGTTATACGAAGCTACCGAATATAATCCGCGATCCTGCCTGGCTTGTTATTGGAGTGGAGGGTTGGGGGTAATGAAAATTTCAATTTTGATAAGGCAAAATAGACAAATCTATCGCAACTGTAAATCAAGACTCGTTTATATTGTTCTACAATAAAAATTAGAAGAGATTAATACGAGAGAGCTGATTCAGGAGTTGGTATTGTTAAATAAAGATTCTTAAATAATTTATGAAAGGAATGGTGTTGTATGAAATATTTTTTCGCAAGCCTCTTTATCAGAGTGCTTACCGCTGTGGTAATATTTTTATCGCTAATGATGTGTGGACTATTGAGTAGATAGAAAGTCAAAGGTAATCCTCTGTAATTAAATTGATAACGAACCCCCGCTTCGTGAGGGTAAGGAATATGTTCTGGTATACCAGCGAATATGTAAATCGTAGAACAAAGAATATTTTTAAGAATTAGGAAATGGTAAAAGGATTCGCATACTGTTTAACATCAAAAGCCCGGCCATATGGCCGGACCTTTTTCTTCTCCAATATATATAATGAGATTTATTGGTGCATTAAGAAACCCATTTTTGTTTTAAGGGATGGAACGGACTGAAAGACTTAAATAGTTAATTTAATTGTGGTAAATCTAATATCTCAGAGGCACTTTATTAGACAATGTTATTGCCGTGGGGAACTGAAATGACCTTCCAGTCATATTTTATAAGAAAATCGAAATTCATCGGGTACCAGAATATATTTAATGTGGCTTTGAAATCTCAATCGTGGAGAGTATAATATTTCGGAGATAAACCAGGTCACATTAAGTTTTTGAATTTAGCAATTGTGATTCGCGATTTTATTCAAAGGTTAACTGGCAGATGACACCTGAGAAAGTCACGGTCAAATTTAAACGCATTTCAGTCTTTCTACAGGCATTAAATAAATAATATTCACGTAAATTTCTCCGAAAAAGCCTAGCCTCAATCATATAAATTGTGGCACATTATTCATATGTAATTATGCTTATGAATAATGCCCTTTAACTAGCCTTGAATTATTTATTATTTAGTTTGGATTCGTTCGAGAATAATAAAGAAAAGGAAAATAATGCTTAATAATTTGATTGAAGCCATGAAAATTGCCATACAGGAAGTCAAGGAATGGCCTGCAAAGACTGTCCAGGTTTTTCACCATAATGACGCAGATGGGCTTACTTCAGGTGCCATCCTCACTCGAGCATTTGAAAGGCAAGGGCTTATAGTCCAGCGCTTTTGCCTGGAAAAGCCATATCCTGCCGTTCTAAGAAAAGTATATGAACAAGAAGGGGGCATTCTCATTTTTGCCGATTTTGCGGGAAGAATCGCACCCCTACTTTCCGTTTTAAACAAGGGAAGAAATTTAACACTGATCCTGGATCACCATGTAGCCGAAGCATCAACCGATGCAAGAGTTCTCAATCTTGATCCCGACCTGTTTGGGTTAAAAGGTGATCGGGATATATCAGCTTCGACAACATGCTATCTGTTTGCACGAACAATGAATTCAATAAACAGTGACATGGCCCATATCGCTGCCGTGGGTGCGGTGGGAGATGGTTTTTTTGTGGATGGCAAGCTAGTAAGCCAAAACCGCGAAGTTGCAATGGAAGCTGTCAATCAAGGGTCCCTTGAAATCAGGAAACAAGGAGCTGGGGAGCAATACTTTTTGACAAGGACAAATAGTCAAATACCCTGTATTGAACTGGGTGACTACCTTGATGTTTTAGGAGGAGTAGGCTATTACCAAAAAGGACCAGATATGGGGGTCAAAGTATGCCTTGAAGGGGTATCCCTCGAATCTGACCAGTTGGTGGAAGAATTAAATGTTATTAGGACAAAGATTTTCAACGAAGAGATATCCAGGCTGCAATCAGGTGGATTGAAAATAGCTCCTCACATCCAATGGTTCCATGTTGAACATCGCTTTTTTCCAATGGGTGTAAAAATGATTGGAGCATTCTGTGATGCAATTAAGGACACCGATTATATTGATCCTCTGAAATACCTTGCGGGATTTCAAATTATTCCGGATGAAATTCCTGGCTTCAATTCAATTCGGTTTAACGAAGTGAAGATCTCTATGCGGGTTTCCCCTTACATGGAAGGGGAAATCCGGGCAGGGAGGGCAATGGGACTTAATATATTGCTACCCGAAGCAACGGAAAAACTTGGCGGTTTTTCCGATGCCTGTCACAGCCTTACCGCTGCTACTACAGTGGGCATTGGTAAAGAAGAAAAACTAATCGATGAAATGGAAAAAATAATCACAGGAGAATCAAATGGCTAGCGGAACCGGATTTGGAAAAACGATTTTGATAGGGGATCAATTTGTTCTTGACGAAGTTCCTGCTATCGTCTCCTCAATCCCTTTTGAAACTGTGGCACAAGTAGAAAGGATTGATGGTGACGGTTGGATCCTGGAAGATAACCGAATTGAAGTTCCGGGATATAAGGAAAAGAAAAAGGATCAGCAAACCCGCTCAATTGACAGAATTCTCGAAGTCATGAACATTGACGCAAAAAAGACCCCATTCAAAATAACTTACGGCGGCACATTACTGGCTGGAAGCGGAGTAGGTGCCAGCGCTGCCAGTTGCGTATCACTCGCCCGTGCGTTGAACGAAGAATTTAATCTAGGTCTTACGATCGAGGAAATTAATCGAATTGCCTGGCAAGGGGAATTTCCTTATCATGGAATAGCAAGCGGAGTTGATAATACGGCATCGACCTATGGCGGGCTTCTTCTATTCTATTTAAAAAACAGACAACAACATTTTGAAAAGATACGTACTCCGAAATCATTTGAAATAGTACTTGCCAACAGCGGCGTCACAGTCAATACAGCTGCCCTGGATGAGTTTATCGACAAGCAAAAGAAAGACAACCCGGAGCTATTAAAGGCACGTCTCAAAACCATCACAAACCAGGCATTTGATCTGAAAAAGGCCCTTGAAGCTGGAAATTTGAAAAAAGTCGGGGAGATAATGACGACAAACCACAAGCTACTGATCGATATGGAAATGTCACACGAAACTCTGGATTACCTGTGCAATTCAGCCATCGATAAGGGGGCTTTGGGGGCGAAAGTCACCGGAGGAGGCCGGGGAGGCTATATGGTCGCCTTGACACCAGGAAAAGAGCTACAAGATAAAATCGCATCAGCTTTCGCAAAGGAAGGTTATCAGCTTATCCGCGCAACAATTGGGGGAAGTTGAACCCATAAGGATTTCTGCAATGCTTAAACAATGAAGCAAAAAAGTTCATCTTCAATGAACCCTGTTTCACGTGTATCCAAAAGAAACGATTGGCACCCTTAAGCTATATGCCCATCAAGATGACGATACCAGATTAACAATTTCATCAGACTAACTTCGATCAACAAGGTTCAATGAAACGAAGATTATTCAAAATAAATAACTGCAAGGCGGAAGTTTTCCAAAATTCGACATATCCAGAATATTTGACCGGCTAAGCCTTCTATATCACTGATAGACAGGAAATAATTTGAATAAAATTTTAACGCCAGACAGTTACTTCACAGGCTATATATTCGACCTGGATGGGACTGTTTATCTTGGGAATGCACTACTCCCCACTGCGGCAGAGACCCTAACAGTATTACGGGAGCGCGGGTTGCGCATCACCTTCATCTCAAACAACCCAACGCATGCGCGGGAAGACTACGCCGCCAAGCTTACCAGGCTGGGTGTGCCTACCCCCGTCGAAGACATCCTGACATCATCGCTTGTAATGGTTGATTTTCTTAAACGACGCATGCCGGGTGCCCGACTTTTCGTCGTTGGTGAGGAACCCCTATGCAAGGAATTGCAGCGTGGGGGGTTCGTACTTACCGACCATGCCGATGAAGTCGACGCGGTGATCGCCAGTTTCGACCGGACCTTTGTTTACAGGAAACTGCAGATCGCCTTCGATGCTATACGGGCTGGCGCAAAATTTTTCGCAACAAATCCAGACCGATACTGTCCCGTACCTTCAGGAGGTGAGCCGGATTGTGCTGCAATTATAGGGGCCATCGAGGGCTGTACAAATACACGTGTTGAAGCAGTGGTCGGTAAACCGTCCAAATACATGATCGATGCTGCCTTGACCTTGATGGATTTACCAGTCACTAATTGCCTGATGATTGGCGACCGTTTGGAAACCGATATCCTTATGGGTCAGGTGGCAGGCATGCATACTGCTTTGGCAATGACTGGTGCGACTTCGGAATCCGCCCTCGCTGACTCTGCCATCCTGCCGACATACGTACTCCACAAATTGAGCGAATTACTTCCTTAACCTACATATTTGACAAACTGATAAATCGCAACGACCTTAAAATGGGTCATATAAGCCAAATAGACTCAATCTATCAATTACCAAGGTCTGACGAAGAATAATCAAACCCTGGTTTAATTCTGATTAGGAATTGTGGGCAATAGACGATCGTACTTTTATAAATTATCTGTAGGGCGGGTGGGGGTCGAACCCTCACGGTGTCACCATCGGCGAATTTTAAGTCCAGATCCTTATCCCCTTTTTTCAAGACCCCACATATGGCATTTCGGAGAGATTCTCAGCCTTTTTACCTATATGCTGGGTGCGCTCGGCGATAGAAAAATGTGGATTTTGATATAGTCCTCTGGGTGTCGATTCTTATAAACAACACCTATTTATACTCTGCTATAGTATACAACAATGTATAAACATCAAAGAAGATGAATTTATCAAATGAAATACAATCATAAAGGTTGTCCGTACTCATCGAGATAGCGGCGGTGGGCACGGGCGACTTCCTCACCAGGGATCTCGTCCAGCGGACCGAGTTGTAAAGCGTAAAAAACTGTTCGCGCCACATCTTCGACCATAACGGCGGTTTTAACGGCTGCTTCCGGAGTTTTTCCGATTGTAAACACACCATGGTTCTTCATCAGTATAGCCGGGCTAGAGCCGATCGAGTGTATGATCTCTTGTCCAATATCATCCCCGCCGATTTTTGCGTACGCACCAATCGGAATCGGCCCGCCAAATTCATCGCAAATGGCAGTCAGTACCGGTGGTATAGGTTTGCCGGCCGTGGCCCAAGCAGTGGCAAATGTCGAATGAGTATGTACAACCCCATTCACATCAGATCGATGACGATAGACATATACATGGGCAAAAGTGTCGGAGGAAGGTTTCAATTTGCCCTCAACGACATTGCCATCCAAGTTTACTACCACCATGACTTCTGGCGTTAATTCATCATACTTTAAACCTGAGGGTTTGATCACCACCAGCCCGGTTTCATTGTCACGTGCGCTAACATTTCCACCCGTCCATACCACAAGGTTGTTTTTGGGGAGTTCAAGATGCAACCGCACCAGCTCTTCTTTCAATTTTTCAAGCATGTCATTTCCTCACTTATTTCAGTGCATCCACAGCCGCTCTTTCGATGACAAGACCCTTTTTGTAGCGTTCCATGAATACCGCAAAGCCATCGATATCCCTCTGATCTGGGGCTATTGTTATGCCATTTTCACTCGCAAAGACCTTATTGGAAAGACAATCTTCCAAGAGTTCCTTCTCTTCCTTATGGATCATATAAGAGGCAAGCAATGCTATCCCCCATGCTCCGCCTTCTCCTGCGGTCTCCATCACGGTAACGGGGACATTCATCGCTGCTGCAATGATCTTTTGACCCACATCCTTTGTTTTGAAAAAGCCACCGTGACCCAGGACATGTTCGATCTTCACTTGCTCCTGTTCAAAGAGGATGTCCAATCCGATCTTCAATGTGGTGAGCGCCGAGAATAGATGCACTCGCATGAAGTTTGAAAGTGTGAAACGGCTTTCGGGTGACCGGACGAACAGTGGACGCCCCTCCTCAAAGTGCGTGATGGGTTCACCCGAATAATAATTGTAAGCAAGGAGCTCGCCGCAATCAGTATCGCCTGCGAGTGCCTTTTTATACAGTACTTCAAACAAACTTAACTGATCAACCTCCACTCCTAACACATTGGCAAATTCCCGGAACAGGTCGATCCATGCATTGATGTCGGAGGTAAAGTTATTGCAATGTACCATGGCGACGGGGTTGCCTGTGGGCGTCGTCACCAAGTCGATCTCAGGATATACCTGCGACAAGGCCTTTTCCAAAACGATCATGGCAAAAACGGAAGTGCCCGCAGAAACATTTCCCGTTCGCTCTCTAACACTGTTGGTCGCGACCATGCCTGTACCTGCGTCTCCCTCGGGCGGACAGAGGGGGATACCCGCGTGCAATTGTCCAGTGGGATCGAGCATCCTGGTGCCTTCCTTGGTAAGAACACCTGCAGCATCTCCTGCTACAAGGACTTTAGGAAGAATGTCCAGGAGCTTCCACGGGAAGTTTTCTGCAGCGATCCGTTCGTTGAACAGCTCAACCATGCGAGCGTCGTAATTGTTGGTCTTGCTATCGATGGGGAACATGCCCGAAGCATCACCAACGCCCAGCACCTTTTGCCCCGTTAGTTTCCAATGGACATAGCCTGCAAGTGTAGTCAGGTAGTTGATATCCTTGACATGAGGTTCCTTGTTCAATACCGCTTGGTAAAGATGCGCGATGCTCCAACGCTGGGGAATATTGAATTGAAAAAGTTCTGTGAGTTTCTCTGCAGCCTGTCCGGTGATGGTGTTTCGCCATGTCCGAAACGGGACGAGTAGGTTTCCGTCCTTATCGAATGCCATATAACCGTGCATCATGGCACTGAAACCGATGGCACTAATGGTTTGGAGCGGGGTGTGGTAATTTTTAAGGACTTCGTTGCTTAGTTTCTGATAGCTGTCCTGCAGGCCTGTCCAAACATTCTCGAGGTTATATGTCCAGAACGCGTTCTCGTATTGATTTTCCCAATCATGGCTTCCTGTTGCGATCGGTGTATGGTCCTCGCCAATCAGCACCGCCTTGATCCGGGTCGATCCAAACTCGATGCCAAGAACAGTCTTCCCGCTTTCAATTGCTTTTTGAGTACCTTGCAGTCGGATGGTTTTCATAATAATCATTCCATAATGAGAATAGCAGGACGTTCCTGAGTCTGACCGTTTACCTCCACATGAATGACCGGCCACCCGGGGATGGTGGTGATAATTTCGTTGTCGTACTCGCCAACCAGAAAGGTGTCTTCCGATTTCGCACCTGTGATGGAGGGGTTCCAGGCATAGGCTTGCCCGACAGACACAGTTTCCAACGATGCGGGTGTGGCAAGATATTCTCGAGGTTCATATCCAACAGGCCCTCCTTGGTGATGCAACCGCCATTCCTCTGGATAGCCAGCTTGAGCGTAAGCTTGCATCGCCTTCCCAAATATTTCTTTTAAAGACCGACCTGGACGCGTGTCCACGATCATCTCGGCATCCACCCGGGCTACCTGTTCGGCTATGCCCCGGACTTTCTCTGGCAGCTGGCCAAAATGAACCAGGCGGGTGATTGAACACACCAAGCCTTGCTTACGTCCACACAGTATTAGCATGGCATAGCGTGCGAGTTTTTTTGCAGTCGGGAGGGGATGTCTGTATTTGAAAATGCGTTCATCAGATGCAATAAGGTTAACAGTCGCTTGTACGCCACGCTGTTCCGCTTCCATTGAAAGTACACCAGCAATTTCGAATTCTGTCTGGCCTGGACGGACGGACAAGATGGCCGCATTCATAGCCTCAGCGCATAGCTGACCCAGAATTCGAAATCGTTCGCCTTCATCTGGAGTCAGATTCGCTCGTAAATGAGCAATTTCGTCTGAGAGGTCCAAGGCACCCGGGAAGAGACCATCCGACCCGAGTTTCAGGCCATGTGTTAACTCTGAGATGGCACTATTCTTTTCGTACCAGGGTGCGACACGAAAATTCCATCCTTCAGATACCAGCCCCTCTTCTTTGTCGAGGCGGTCTGCCTCAATATTATTCGTGACCAAGTATTGATCTTTTCTCATGATAACCAGGGATGCCTCCGCGTCGCTGCGTGCGGTATTAACATATGTGGAGGCTCCTCGGTCATCCAGGCAATACTGCTGACGCGCTGGAGCAGGATCGCGTCCAGTGCATGCCTGTCCAGTAATTCTCTAAGGAGGCTGCGTTTTTTCGCCAGTTCGTTCATATTGGATTGCAATTGTCCTGTTGTCATTTTGCAAAGAGATAGTACATTTCGTTCCAGCGGAGTTCTTTCTTCCACTCCGCCAGGCTGGTATTTTTATCGATGACAAGGAACTCGATGCCTGCCATCTGGGCAAAGTCTTCCAGGTGCTCTGCTGTCACAGACTGGCTGAAGCTGGTATGGTGGGCTCCGCCGGCCAAGATCCACGCCTCGGCCGCGATCTTCAGGTTGGGCCGGGGAATCCAGACAGCCCGGGCAACCGGTAACTTTACAAGCGGCTTATCCGGTTGGACTACATCCACTTCGTTGACGACCATGCGGAAGCGATTACCCATGTCCAAGAGGGTGGCATTGATGGCCTGGCCGTTCTGGACATCGAAAACCAGACGAGGCTGGATCTGACCTTGCCGCCAATGGAGAGGGGATGGATCTCCAGAGAGGGTTTTTGTTCCGGCGATCGACGCGCAGACTTCCAGCATATGCGCACCCAGACCTTTGGAGTTGGTTCGATCAGGTCATAGGTATAATCTTCCATGAATGAAGTACCGCCCGTCAATCCGGCTCCCATTACTTTCATGGCTCGCACCAGGGCGGCTGTCTTCCAGTCGCCTTCCGCACCAAAGCCATAACCATCAGCCATCAAGCGCTGGACTGCCAGACCGGGCAGCTGCGCCAGTCCATGTCAGTCTTCAAAGGTGGTGGTGAAGGCTTTGAAACCGCCGTTTTCGAGGAAAGCGCGCATGCCAAGTTCGATCCGGGCGGCTTCGCGCAAGGCACTGACGGCTGGCTGCCTTTGGGCTGCAAGGCTTTGGAAACCGTATAACTATCATCGTATTCCGCCACCAGTCTGTCGATCTCGGCATCGCTCACCGTCATGACAACCTTGACCAGGTCGCCAATGCCATAGCCATTGACCGAATACCCGAGCTGGATCTGGGCTTCCACCTTGTCGCCTTCGGTGACGGCCACTTCGCGCATATTGTCGCCGAAGCGGGCGACTCTGCTCCCCTGGAAGTCGTGCCAAGCAGCAGGCGGCACGCATCCAGGTGGCAGATGTTTGAAAGAACATCCTCATCCTGCCAGAATCCGACGACCACCTTCCGATCCAGGCGCATCCGGCTGCCGATGAACCCAAACTCCCGGTCGCCATGGGCCGACTGGTTGAGATTCATGAAATCCATGTCGATGCTTGACCAGGGCAGGTCGCGGTTGAATTGCGTATGCAGATGGAGCAACGGTTTTTGCAAGGCTTTCAATCCGGCAATCCACATCTTTGCCGGCGAAAATGTATGCATCCAGGTAATCAGGCCGACGCAGTTTTGAGCGTTATTCGCTTCCTTACAGAGTGCAGAGATCGCCTCCGGTGAAGTCACCACCGGCTTGAAAACCACCCGCACGGGCAGCTTCCCGGATTGGTTCATACCGGAGGCTATTTTTTGGGAATCTTCAGCCACCTTCTTTAGAGTTGCTTCGCCGTACAATTCCTGGCTTCCGGTGACAAACCAGACTTCGTAGTTATTAAGCTCGATCATCGACACATCTCCTAAAAAAACATTTAACCAACTTTATGAAATTCATTCCACCTGGTAAAGACTGCGGGCAATAATGTGATCCTGGTATTCGGGGGCCAGCTCACAGAAATAACCACTCCAGCCCCAGACGCGTACGATCAGGTTCTTATGCTTATCAGGATGAGCCTTGGCGTCCAGCAAGGTCTCCACGTTCAGAGTGTTGAGCTGCAGTTGCTGGCAGCCAAGCTGGGCAAATATCCTCACGAGCATTGCAACTTTGTGAATCGATTCGGGATCGCGGAAGACAGAATCGGAGAGCTCCATCGTGATCGGCCCCCCGTTGCAAATGCGAAGGTAGTCAATCTTCGAAAATGACTGCAGTGTACTGATCGGACCTCGGACTCGAACGCCGGGCGAGGGGGCGAGGTTGGCGCTGAAAGGTTCACTGTTGAACCGTCCCTCGGCTGTCGCGCCGACGACCGGTTCTCGCATTCCTTCATGCCCCCTGGCCAGCCAAATATAATACATCGCTGAGCCAGTCCCCGGTCTCAAAATCCCGCCTCGCGGCGTGCGGCCATAGTCTTCACAGGCGGCGGCGAAGGCGTCAAACAAAGTACCAAGCAATGCATCAGCACGGTCATCGTTGCACCCGACCTTAGGACCTTCCTCGGCCAGTTTTTGGCGCAAGGGTTCGAAACCGTTGAAATTCGCCTGGAGGGCAGCCAGGAGCTCGTCTGCGGACAGGCTGTGCTCATCGAAGACGAATTGTTTGACCGCCGCCAGGGCATCAGCAGCATTGGCAGAACAGGCGCCGTGGATGCCGAGATTGTTGTATTTCAGTCCTTCCGAGAGGTCGTGTCCTTGCTCAAGGCAGCCGCGCATGAAAACCGAATAGTACGGCGCGGGAGGCAACAGCAGGCGGGAATAGGCATCTGCCAGGTCATTCACCTGGGTGCGAATGTTTTCAGCGGTGCGGCTAAGAATATCGTCAAATTCCATTCCATCGGCAAGACCGACACGGATGGCCTGGTCGACGGCAGCCGGGAAGGAGACCGCCCCGATGTTGACGATCTCCATGCCGCGCCCGGGGATGATGAATTCCCAGCAGGCGGCGACAACATAATCGCGGGCATCCTCAAGATCGTAACCATGGGCAACAAGCCCCGGGATGACAACATCGTCATTGCTGTACTGAGGGAAACCAAGCCCTTTGCGCGTCAACTCGCTCGCCAGGCTGAGAAGCTCCAGGTCGGTCTGGGCCGAGATGCGCAGGTTAATTTTCGGATCAATCAGTTCCAGGTCAGCGCGAGACTCGCAAGACCATACGGGTGAGCTCGTTGACCGCCGAAGAGCCATCAGGCTTGACTCCGCCCAGGGTCAGAGTCTGGCCATTGTCCCCCTGCTGGACGCCCGGGTATAAATCGCTGTCTTTGTTCAACGCGATAAAAAATTCCGCCAGCAATTCTTCCGCATCCGGGATCGTAAGAAGGCCCGCCTCCAGGTCGGACCTGGAGGAAAGGCCACATATACTGGTCAAAGCGCCCCAGGCCGACATGGTAATTACCGCCCAGCCACACCACCGCCTGGCACAGGCGCAGTGACTGCAGGGCTTCACGAAAAGTACGAGCCGGGTGGGCTGGAACGGATTCGAGCATGGCAGCCAGATCCTGCCTGCCAAGCAAACCAGCCTGTTTTGCATAGCGAGCGGCCAATCCCAGCACGGCGTCGATGGTTTCGATGGCACTGTCGAGAAACTCGACTGCGCATGAGTCTTCTGCCATTCGGGCACGCGTAGTTTCCGCCACTTTCCGGCGTCCAAGCAGCCCTTGCGAGAGCAGCAGCTCCCAATCCGCACAGATGTTGCTTACCGGTCCGAGCTCGTGCAAAGTCCGCCCGGCAGTCAGACTGGACCAATCTTTCGGCGAGTAAATCGGCGGGACTGCCCGGGACTGTACGCGTGAAGACGATTTTCTCTTCGGGTCCGATGACAACGCGCTCTGCCTCGCACTGCCTGCGCACCAGCCGGGCAACGCGTCGAGGCCAGGATAGACCTTCATTTTCGCACTCCGGCAGGAGGTCGATCGGCTGCGCCTGGCGCAGGGTCCAATGTTCACCCGCTTTCATCCGACTGTTTTAGTAAAATCAACCGTTCATTCATGCGAGTTTGACCTTGAGTCCAGCTTGTTCAAAGATTTGCATAGTTGATATTCAATGGACGTCCTTCATCATAATCCGGCATAAACTTCATCCCGGCATATTGATATTTTGAACCAGCGGCCCGATTATAAGGCAATAAATCCACATCAATCAAACCGGGTAATTTTGCAACGGTTTTGGCAATCCCAGCAAGGTTTTCGTCCGTATCAGTCACGCCTGGTACCAGGGGCACCCGAATGATAAAAGGCTTGCCCGATTCGCTCAGCAGCTGCAGGTTGTTCAGGATCAGATCATTATCACAGCCTGTGTAGTGACGGTGCGCCTCACCGTCGATCAATTTCAAATCAAAGAAGATCAGATTCGATCGAGCGAGGAGCAGGAGAAAATCCTGCTGCGGGCCGTAACCGCAAGTGTCCAGCAAAACATGCAAATCATCGAGACAATCGATCACTTCGGCGACAAACTCTGCCTGGAAAAGAGGTTCACCACCCGAAAAAGTTATGCCGCCATCATTCGTTCGCAAGATCGCTGGCTTGCTCGTTTAATAGAGATGCCAGTTCCCTGGCCGAATATTCCCTGCCCGCCACCCGTTCGCCCGACAAGCTTCGAATGACTTGGGGCTGGATGGATTGGCCCTCAGGATTGTGGCACCACATACAAGCAAGTGGGCACCCTTTTAGAAAGACTGTGGTCCGCACTCCAGGACCATCGTGGACCGCAAATTCCTTGATGTCAAAAACGATACCAGATGTCATCACCAATCATTTCACTCAAAGGCCGATAAGAAATCCCATGCCTCTCATCCTTTCATCAATTGCCTGGCACGCTGGGCAGCTGAGGCGGCATCCGGCGCATAAATGTCTGCTCCGATATCCAGGGCATATTGCTCCGTCACCGGAGCGCCGCCGATCATCACCTTGACTTTATCCCGCAGGCCGGCTGCCTGCAAGGCAAGACACGATATCCTTCATGCGTGGCATGGTGGTCGTCAGGAGGGCAGAACAGCCAACCAGGTCGGGGTGATGCTCCTTTACCGCCGCGACGTATTTTTCCGGTGAAACGTCCACGCCGAGATCGATGACCTCGAACCCGGCGCCTTCAAGCATCATCCCAACCAGGTTCTTTCCGATATCATGCAAATCGCCCTGGACGGTCCCAATGACGACCTTGCCAATCGCCTTTATATTAGCGGCTGCCAGTTGGGGGCGCAAGATTCCCAATCCGCCTTTCATCGCCCGGGCGGAGATGAGCATCTCGGGGACATAAAATTCACCGTTTTCGAACATCCGGCCAACCTCGCTCATCGCCGAGATCAACCCATCCGTGAGGATTTTTTCGGGAGGGATATTTTCCGCCAGGGCTTTGTGCACCTGGTCCTGGGTGGCATTCAAATCGCCATCGATCACGCTCTTGCGTAAATCATCCAGAAGGCTCATGAGCCTACTCCTCTCAATGCATCCCGGTAACCGGGTTGGTTTTGAACCAGTTCAATAAATGCCAGCATATTCTCGAGGGGCACATCCCCCTCGACGTCATGCGCCGGTGCAAATATGTAGCTTCCGCGTGCACCCATTTCTAACAATCGTTTTGTTTCCGTCCGGACATCTTCAACCGTACCGAATGGCAATGTCCGCTGGGTGGATAAGCCACCGTGGAATGTCAGGCGCCCGCGATAGTGCTCCATCAAAGACTGCAACGTCCATCACTTCGGGCTGGAAAGGATTGAAGCAATTCAGCCCGATCCCAATCAAATCCTCGAAAACTTCATCCACATCTCCGCAGGAGTGAATGAAAACATATCTTGCCGGCTGCATGGACGACCGAATACATCCGCTTGAGCACCGGATAAATGAACTGGTGCCATAGTTTGGGTCCCATTTGCAGTCCGTGCTGCTGCCCCCAATCATCCCCGAAATAAACCGCATCGATATCGTACTTCATCGCTTCCTGGATTTGAGCAATGTTGTAATCAGCGATCGATTCCAACAATGTGTGGACAAAATCAGGATGATCGTAAAAATCCATCAACAGGTTCTGCATTCCGCGCAGAGTCCAGGCGCGTTCATAAAGAGAAAAACCGATCTGGAAAACTCGGAAGCGATCCCCGTACCGGGCAATGCGGTTGGGAATTTCTGCAAAAAATCTTCGGTCAAGAGGATCGGGAAAGGTGTAATGCTCCAGAGTTGGTTTGGGCAGGACGCAGCCGAGGACGTTGCCGATATCCTTATCGATGCTGCGGTCCCAAACGACGCCGAAAACATCCTGGACATGGTTATTGCCCAAATCGGTAAAAAAGCCGATATCGCTGCCCAGCTTGAGGATATGATTCTGGAGAGCTTCTTCCATATCCAGTGGCTTGAAATGACTCTTCCAGCTTTGCCCTGGCTTCCTGGGTGAATCCACATGACCAGGGCACGTATGGAGGTGTCTGTCCTGCGAGTATGGCGTGAATTACTTTCCGTTTGGTCATAGTAATGTATTATTTTCCTAAGTCATCAATTCCGGTGTTTATGCAAGCATTTTATAGGGCGTTTGACGGATGGTCTCGACCATCGCCCAGAAATTTTCGAGCGGGGTATCGAGTTGGAAATTGTGCGTAGGGCCAATCAACAGCCCGCCATCCCGTCCGATCGTCTTCAAGCGGGTAATCACTTCCGCTTTAACCTGCTCCGGTGTGCCAAAGGGAAGGGTCTGCTGGATATCGATCGATCCCCAAAAACATAAATTCTTGCCGTATTCATTTTTCAATCTCACCGGATCCATGGCCATTGGTTGAATTGGATTCAACACATCCAGGCCGATTTCGATCAGATCCGGGATGATCGGATAAACCACTCCATCGGTATGGTAGGCGATCTTGATGTGCGGATTTATGGCACGCAGCGAGGCGATCAAATCGGCCATGCGCGGTTTGAAGTATTGACGCCACATCCTCGGAGACATCAGCATCGAGTTCTGCCCGCCAATGTCATCGCCGAGCCAAATCATATCCACTCCCAAACTTACCAGGCGTTGAGTGACGATCTTGTGATAGGAATAAGGGATATCCAGCACCCGATTGGCTTTATCCGGTTGCGTGGCCAGATCGATCATTAATTGCTCATAGCCGCGCAAAGCCCAGGCAGATTCGAAAATGGTCGTCGGAGTGACGCCGACAATCCAGTACTCATCCTTGAATTCCTTCAGGACGCGTTCTGCTTCATGATAGAGTTCCGGACGATTGGGATCGGGTGAACGATATCCTTCAAGCGCTACCATCCTCAGCCAGTGGATGTCCAGCGGGCTCGGTATACTTTCCCTTGCCATAAGGGGTTTCGTATTCGACTGTCTTCCAGGTCACACCCCATTCATCCTGGTAGCTATCGACATCCTGGTAGCCTTCCTGGTAATATCCATTGACCCAGCCGACCGAAGTCAGCAGCATATCCTCATCCAGGGCACGCTCAAGTTCGTAGGTATTACCGCCCCCATGCGGATTGTGCAATCCTTGTCCCTTTAAGCGCAGATCTGCTTCTAGACGGGCGGCAAACTCGGGCGTGAAGCTGATCTGCATCGGGCAGCGATCGGGTTCTTCATGGTTGAGTGCAGTAAACACACGTTCACGATGCTTCATCAAGTGTATTCCTCGACGTATGCAGATGTCCATCATTCACTATATTGGATGAGGAGTGACTCCTGCCATATTGCAAGGCGGTATCAAAAGCCGCGACGATATTCTCCGGTGGAACGAAAGCCTGGATGTTGTGCACTGCCGCAAATACGAAAGCCTCCACCTGGTGCCAGGTCATCGATCCGGCGTTTCACTTCATCGACGACTTCTTGTGGTTTGCCGAATGGCAGAACATGCTGGGTATCCACGCCGCCGCCCCAAAAAACGATATCCCGTCCAAACTCAGTTTTCAGTTCCCTCGTATTCATGCCTTTTGCCGAAACCTGGACCGGATTCAAGATATCAAATCCGATCTCGATCAGGTCAGGGATAAGCCCGCGGGTCGCCCCGCAGCTGTGGATAGAACAACTTGGCATCCGTCTTTTTCTTGATGGCTTCCACCAGGCGTTTTTGTTTGGGCTTGATGCACTTTCGATAAAGCTCGGGATTGATAATCCAGCCATTTTGCCCGGCCAGATCATCCCAATAAGTAAATACCTGGATGTAGGGGCCAACCTGCTCCAGGTAATTGTTGCAGGATTCAATATAGATATCGGTGATGGTCTCCATCAAACGATCGGCAAAAGCCGGTGCAGTAACCAGGGCCATTAAGAAGTTCTGCAAGCCCATCACCCGGGCCGGTTGTTCAAAGATGCCTCCGCCAATCACCGCGCTGCCCACCAGTGCGTAATCAGTGGTTTCGTACAGGGTTTTAGCCAGCAAGCCGAGTTGTGCGTTGACTTCTGCTGGGTCAGGCCGGGGCCAGCGATAGTCATCCAGCGCAGCCATCGTTGTTTCCTTGATCGGGAAATCGACCCAATCAAAATACAATCCGCCCTTTTTGGGCATATGCAATTTCGATCCCCAGCGATCGAAGAAGGCATAATAATCGCCCTCTTCGAAAATATCCACTCCCAGCGTCGTCGCAGCTGGTAATTGCACCATGCGAAAATCAACCCCGAACCGCTCCATTAATCCATCATCAACATAGGGTAGCTGCTGCACGTAATCCAGCATCTTGATCTCCTCGACTGGCATACCAAGATACTGTTTGAGTTCGATGTAAGTCTTCTTGACGATCGAACTGACGATCGTCGCGCCCAGATCGATCGGGACGCGATCGGGTTCTTGATGATTGAGGGATTGAATAACCCTTTCGCGGGACCTCATTTATTCATCATCCATCTACCTGAAGAGCCATTATAGATAGGTCTGCAACGCACGGGATTTGAGATTGGTAACACATTGAAAATGGGCAGTAGACATAATCTCCCTTCATCCTATTATTTCTGTCTTGTCGAGGCAGAAAATAATAGGAGATATATGTATTAAGGAAGATGGTTGATTTTAAAAGCGGAGCCAGATTACTCCCCACGTTTACGCAGATATGTGTGCATAATCACCGATAGCACGATGATAAATCCATAAATTAACTGGGTCCAGAATCCCGTCAGTCCGACGGCCACGGTTGCAGCTTCGATGGCACCGATGATAAAAGCTCCGAGGAATGTCCCCAGGATCGTCCCGGTTCCGCCGAAGACAGATGTGCCACCCAGAAAAACAGAGGCAAGTGTGCTCAACAAATAGCCATCGCCCAGGCTGGGCCAAAAATAGGCAACGTAAAAACTTGCAATTACCCCAGCAAAGGCCGAGATCAGGCCTACCAGCATAAAAGCCTGGATGCGGGTTCGCCCGGTGTTGACGCCCATCAATTCAGCACTGTTGACATTGTCACCAATCAGATAGATATGTGCACCAAATTTATGGCGGTTTAGCAGCACCCAACCGAGGATCGTGATTATGACCAACCAAACCATTTGCATGGGGAAATATCCGCCGATCTTACCGACCAGTAACGGGTAAAAGATGGTTTGTTTTATATAAGTCAAAGTGAAATTCGCCCCTTGGGTAAGGACCAATACAGCACCCCGCCAGAAGAATTGAGTACCGATGGTAACAACGAGTGAAGGAATGCCAAACTTCACAATAATAATTCCATTGATCCAGCCAATGATGGATCCGGCAACCAAGGCGGCGATAATTGCCAGGAACACCTGGATGGTCGGATTACCGATAAAGGCTGTCCAATTGTATGTGAAAGAAAATGCCACCATGCCCATTGCCATGATGGACGGAAACGAAAGATCCATCTCGCCGGCAATCACCACAATGGTCAGGGGAATGGCCATAATGGCAAAGAAGGGGATGGAGGACATAAAGGCAGAGTAGATTGTCGGGGGCTAAAAAGGTGGTGGGGGCTGAAACGATAAATATTATCCACAAAGTGATAAAGACACCCAGAATTCCAAGTTGGGCGCTGTTCGAACGGGCAAATCTTCTAAGACTGAAGGGCACTTTATAGTGCTGGGTGACTTCGGGAACGTTTTCATTATTTTGAGAATTCATTGCATCCATCCTTGTCCATGCGCTATTCGAGTTTACCTGATTCTGCAACATGGATCATCTTATCCATTAACTCGTTCAGGTCAATGTTTTTTGTTAAAAATTCACCGGCAACCCTCCCACGATCAATCACCACCACACGATCAGCGACATTGTAGACATGCAGGATGTTGTGGTCGATAAAAATAGCGGATTTGCCCGCCTGCTTGATGCCCTTCACAAAGTTGACCAGCTTGGCGGACTCTTTAAGCGAGAGACCCATGGTCGGCTCATCAAGCACGATTATTTCGGCGTCGAAGAAAAGGGCACGTACGATGGCGACCCCCTGTTTCTCACCGCCCGAATACTTGCCAACCCGGGAATCCGGGCTAACAGCATGGGAGGTAAAGCCCATCGATTGGGTCATCAGCCGGTGGGTTTCATCTCTCATCCTTTGAATATCAAGGAAACCCAAGGAGTTGGAGAGTTCGCGTCCCAAAAAGATATTGCGCCAAAGGGTTTGCAATTCAGCCAGGGCGCGCTCCTGATAAACGGTTTCCACACCTAATTCTCTGGCTTTAGGAACCGTAAGGTGATCCACTTTCTGGCCATTGAAAAAAATCTCACCAGAGGTAGGTTGATAGTAACCGGTGATGATCTTGATCAAGGTAGATTTTCCAGCCCCGTTATCACCCAACAGGCCGACAACTTCATTCTGGCCCAACTGAAAATTGATATCCTCGAGCGCCTGGACTTCTCCAAAGGATTTGGAGACGTTTTTAAGTTCTAGGCGGTAATCCATACGATTATCTCCGTTCCGGAATTGGAAAACCAGTGTGTTCCGGAATCACTATTTTTTTGAGAATGGCAAGGGCTAAATAGCAACGAATTTATTGCGCGCTACTTAGCCCTTCCATGTTTTCCGATTGCTGATCCATTAAAGACAGAAAAGAGTCAGCAAGGTGAGATCGGTTCCGCTTTAGCGAATCCCCTTTGCTACTAACGCGGCCAATGCATCGACATTGTTTTTGTTAACAAAACCCGCACCGGTGTCTTCCTGTATACCTGCGAAACCATAAACGTGCGTGAGGCAAATCTGCAGAACACCATAATAACCCTGCAGATACTGCTGCTGATCGATCACCAACTGGAGCCAGCCTCCTTGGATCGCTGTTACAGCATTACCGGATGCATCAAAACCGGCAGCAAAGACATCACCGGGTTTTTTACCGGCGGCTTCCAGGAAGGTTTGGATGGTGCCTGTTAGGTTACCGTGATCGGTGATGACCAACTTAATATCCGGGTTGGCGGACATGATGCCGGTAAAGACCGGCACGCCAGCGGATGCGTTCGCATTGGTGGCAGTCGTCGATCTCCTGGTAGATCACTGTCAGTCCAGCTGCTTCAAGAGCATCCTTAACGCCTTTTGTGCGCTCACCGCGGCCCGCTTGTGATAACAAGCCCCACAGGAAGGCCTTATCGCCGGACTTCACGCCTGATTCTAGCAACAGCTTCCTGGCCCAAGGAGTAGCCTGCGCTGTAAAGAATGGCGCCAGCATAGCCGAAACCCTTGGCGCTGTACTTGGCTTGAGCCAGCGGCAACTGGGTGTTCATGCTGGTTACGATAATGCCCGCTGCTTCAGCCTCATCAATCAAAGGATCAAAGGCAGTATCGCCAGGATGGCCCATGATGGCAATGCCATTGGGCTTGGTGGCTACGGCATCCGTAAACTGGGTAATCATCTTGGCAGGATCCCAGTCGGACCACACATATTGCACATCTGCGCCGGTATCAGCGGCGGCCTGGAGAGCACCATTGTAGACTACCTGCTCAAAGCCACCACCGGGCGTTCCGCCGGGGAAGAAGACGATCTTAGTCCCAGCGCACCATTTCGCAGTCGGGCCTGTGGCAGCCGGAGCCGGGGTCTTTGCGGCCGTGCCACAGGCAGCCAGAACGATGGATAATAGGGCGATCACGGATACAATCCGTGAAATATTCTTTGACATCTAAGCCTCCTTATATTTTCCTGAACAGTTTATGGAAATCTCAAATCAATTTTTTGTTTTATCGCAGATTATTGGATGGTATTTTTTTTGGCCCACCTCCTTTAACTCCTAACAGAGATCAGTAAAAATCGATAGTGACACATAGAAATGATCCCGTAGTCTCAAATCGAAGAGCTGGCTCGAATGACCAGCTCCGGCTTCAATATTGTGGATAATGGCTGAAGTGGTTCTCTTTCCAACCGGCGTGCCACAATCATTTCATTCAAGTTTTTTACCGCAATGCGGCCTACATTAACCAATTGCTGATAAATGGTTGTCAAAGGGGGCCAAAAGAAGGCTGACTCAGGAGTGTTATCGAAGCCCACGATGGCCAACTCCTGAGGCACACGACGACCAAATTGATGAGCGATCCCCAAAGCACCCAAGGCAATCTGATCGTTGCTTGCAAAAACGGCGTCTAGGACCGGCACTTGTGTCAAGAGTGAACGCATTCCTTGCTCCCCGTTTACTGCCGACCAGTCGTCACCATTGACCACCAAGGAAGGAGAAGCCTCCAAGCCCGCCTCTCCCAATGCCTCTAGCCAGCCTCTGTATCGTTCGCGTGCCTCCCACCATGCCATTGGACCGGTGATAATGCCAATTTTCCGCTTGCCCTGCTGCAACAAATGTTGCACAGCCTGCTTGGCACCATTACAATTATCGACAGAGACTACGGAAATTCCCGGGCGGGGTTCCATACTCAGGAAAATGATTGGGGGGAGTTGATCGAAACGACTTGCGCAGATCCAGCTCCGGTTGTCTCCCACCTCGGGTACCGCCCAGATGATGCCGTCGACACGGCGGTCAATCAACGAGTCTAAAATCTGCTCATGATCACCATCAGGATGATTCATTAAGTTTAAAAACAAGGAATAACCTAATTCATTCGCTTCTTGCTCGATTCCCACTAAAGTGCGTGAAGGTCCGAAATAATCAATCCCCCAGGCAATAACTGCCAGGGTATTTGTTCTCTGGTGGATTAAACTGCGAGCCAAGATATTCGGCCGGTAATCAAGCTGGTCGATAGCAGCCTGGACACGCAGGCGAGTAGCTTGGCTGATTTCATTCTGGTGATTTACGACACGTGAGACAGTTTTTGTAGAGACTCCCGCTAAATCAGCCACATCTCGCAGGGTGGCATGCAGGTGATTTTTCGAATTGCGAACGAATTGACTATTAGGCGGATCGCTATTCATTTTTTAGTATTTATTTATGAACCATGGGATACAGTCAAATGATGATTTACTTTTATGACATCGTTGTCGACAACGATGTCATATCTATATTACAACTTTTACTCCCCCTTTGTCAATAAGCAATTTCATTAAGTGTCCGTGAATTGGATGCCAAATGATAAATTACATTATCAAAACCACCCAAATAAGATGTACATTAACTTAAGAAACTTTTAAGTCCATATTCTTATTCCCCTTTTTCACAATCCCATATATGGCATTGTAGAATTATTTTCAGCCTTTTTCCCTATAAATTAGGTGCGCCCAGCGATTGAAAAATATGGATTTTTATATAGTCCTCTGGGTGCCAAATTCTCAAAAGCGCTCTCAGGATTTCTTTGTTTAGTATACAACAGAAATAATCTTTTCCTTTATAGATTTTTTCCATACGAATTAAGTGTTTTTTCACCTACTTCTTTCAGCCAAACAATTAAGAAGAGTAATATGCTCTTTAGCCAAACTAAATACGGGAAAATTATTAAATAGTCCTACCCTGTTATAAGATTCTTCGGTATCCAAACGGAATTGGACTTGTCTAAGTAATAATATTATCCCCACGAGAGTAAAAATACTTCTTGGTCAGTTCAGTTGCAAGAACATAGAGAGCTGTCAACACGAGCATTGCCAGCATGAGCGGTGCAGGCAAGGGGACAAAACCAAATACCGAGATGAATGGCAGATATGGTATGACGAGGGCAATTCCCATGAAAATCAAAGAACTTACCAGCAAAAGTGTGCCCGGTCGGCTGCGGAAAAATAGATGGCGCGTTCGCACGACCAGGGCAATAACCAATTCCGTTATCAGAGACTCAATGAACCATCCGGTGCGAAACTCGTTAGGCGAAGCACGGAATAAATATAGCAGTGTCCCGAAGGCCAGAAAGTCAAAAATTGAACTCACCAGACCGAAGAGAATCATATAATTGCGTATAAAATTGGTGTTCCAGCGGCGCGGCTTCACCACCATTTCTTGGTCCACATTGTCACTGGCGATGGTTATTGCGGGAATATCAGAAAGGAAGTTATTGAGTAGGATTTGTGGAGCAAGCATGGGCAGAAACGACAGAGCCATCGAAGCCCCGGCCATGCTAAACATGTTGCCAAAATTGGCACTGATGGTTGTAAGAATATACTTGATCGTGTTGGCGAATGTCGAGCGGCCTTCATCGATTCCCTGCCGCAAAATGTTTAAATCCTTCTTAAGCAGCACAAAGTCTGCAGCCTCTTTTGCCACATCCACAGCCGTGTCCACGGAGATGCCTACATCAGCAGCATGCAGGGCCGGTGCGTCGTTAATGCCATCGCCCATATAGCCAACCACATGCTTGGTTTTTTGCAGCGCAAGGATGATGCGCTCCTTTTGGTTGGGGTCCACTTCCGCGAAGAGGGTGGTAAGTTCCGCTAGGTGCCAGAGCGCTTCGTCATGCAAATCATTCAACTGACTCCCGGTCAGCACGCCTTGAAGCGGTAGTTTCACCGCCTCCGCCACGTGGCGGGCCACCTTGTCGTTATCTCCGGTGATGATCTTGAGCTGCACTCCCCGCTTCAATAGATCGACAATGACTTGCTGAACATTTGCCTTGGGTGGATCGAAGAAGAGCAGAAACCCCGAGAAGGTGAGCCCGTTTTCATCTGTACGTGAATAAGCTTCAGACCGGCCATCCATCGTCTTGGTTGCCAGGCCCAGAACGCGGAAGCCTTTCTTGCTCCAATCGCTATATCGCTTTTCAATATCAGCTTTGGCTGCATCGTCCAGCGGGTGAACGGCATCCCCCGATTGAATAGTGGTACAGATGCTAAGAATGTTATCCAATGCACCCTTGGTGATGAGGATCCGTACGCCCTGGGCATTGGCGGTGACAACACTCAGCCGCTTGCGGACGAAATCGTAGGGAATTTCATCCACTTTTTTATCTGTGCTTATGTCCAGCTCAGCTTTCTGACCAGCAGCTTGTATCGCTTCATCCAGGGGGTTGTTCAATCCGGTCTGGAAGTGTGCGTTGAGTTGGGCAAAACGCAGAACGACCTGGGAAGGCTGCCCTTGTGTATCGACTGCTCCGTCAAGACTAACGACTCCTTCGGTGAGTGTGCCAGTCTTATCAGTGCAGAGCACGTCCATACTGCCGAAATTCTCGATGGAGTTCATGCGCCGGACGATTACGCCGCGCTTGGCCATCTGCTGTGCACCGTGAGAGAGAGTGATACTAATTATCGCAGGAAGAAGTTCTGGGGTCAGACCTACTGCCAGTGCAAGCGCAAATAGGAGCGAGTCCAACAGCGGCTTGGCGAGGAAGAGGTTGACTGCCAAAACGATGGCTACCATCACCAGCATGACCTCAGTGAGCAGGTTTCCGAAGTGACGGATGCCGCGTTCGAACTCGGTCTCAGGAGGGCGTAATTTCAACCGTGCCGCTACCTGGCCGAACGCCGTGGCCATCCCCGTCTGCACAATCAACACGCGTGCAGTTCCGCTGCCGACACTGGTACCCATGAAGACACTGTTGGTCCGCTGCGCCAGGCTGGCATTTGCGGGGATAGTCGCCGGTAGCTTCTCGACAGGGAAGGTCTCTCCTGTAAGAACAGCCTGGTTGACAAAAAAATCATTCGCTTCCAGCACGATACCATCCGCAGGGATCAGGCTGCCGGCGGAGAGCAACACCACATCACCTGGCACAACCTGCTCTGAGGGCAGCGTCTGTGTTTGGCCGCCACGGAGAAGGTTGGTCTTAATCGTGACTTGAGAACGTAATTTTTCGACAGCGTTGCTGGCGGTATATTCTTGCACAAAACCGAGGATAGAACTGCCAAGGACTATGGCAAGTACAATGCTGGCATCCACCCATTCGCCTACCACGCCGGAGACAATTGCGGCAAAGATCAGGATGAGAACAAGCGGGCTTTTGAATTGTCTTAACAACAGGCGCAATGCGCTTGCCTGCTTCTGCGCACTGATTGTATTCAGCCCATATTGCTTCAGGCGTCCCTCTGCGTCTGCTGGTTGGAGACCGTCCTTGGAGGCGTGGAGGGAGGAGAGGAGTTGCTCCGGGGGGAGGCTCCAATATCCCGCGGGAATTGCCTGAGCGACCTGTTTCCCCGCTTTTTGTGGTTTGAGGATAGAAGGTTTTGGGAGAGGTTCCATTCAACTTCTGCGACTCTCGGAATATTATATCTCTAAACCATTTAAAGTCTTGGATAAATAATATATCCATGATAAGAAATTCAACAACGAGCTGCATCAAATGAAATCAGTCCACCCATGTGGGTGGAACCAGTCGATACCCGCCCCCCAAGTGGGGGAGATAAACACTCCCCGGCTGATGGATGCGGTCGTCATTTCTCCGTTGTATGATGGATTTATAGCTGGAAAACCCGCTCGAATCAACCGGACAACAGAAAGGTGGAATCCGGACAATTTAGTTGGAGATGTACGATGGAAATTCCTTTGCAAGCTCCGGTGGTATGTAAAGATGGCGTCTATGGACGCTCTGTATTTGTGCTGATAAACCCCGTGCTCGACAAAGTGACCCATTTGGTAGTGCGAGGAGATTCGTTTCCCAACACAGAGTACATAGTACCCGTTGAATTAATTTCCGAAACCGTTATCGATACAATTCGATTGCGCTGCAGTAAAGCTGAGTTGGAGAAGATGGATCCATTCATCAAAAAAACATTTATCGAAGAGAAGGCTTCAGGCGTGAATTTTGGGTATAGAGGAGAAAGATATGGTATGGGATCATATTACTATTTGCCTTATGTTGATCCTGAAATGACTGTTCAAGTACCAGTGGAGCATCGACAGATCCCACCAGGAGAGCTGGCGGTGCGCCGTGGTACAAGAGTGGAAGCGACTGATGGCTATGTGGGACACATAGACGAATTCGTGGTGAATCCGAGAACCGGCCATATAACCCATTTAGTGATGCGGGAAGGTCACCTTTGGGGGCAAAAGGATGTGATTATCCCCGTTTCAGCGATGGGTGATACTCGCGATGATACGGTATTCCTGACACTCGACAAGCACCAGATCGAGTCTTTGCCAACCTTCCCTTTGCATCGGCGATGGTCCTGATTTTAGGATAAGGCAATGCATTTAGACCGGTAACGATAAAAGTTCAAAAAAGACAAGGTTAAAAACACAGCCAATAAACCCGGTAGCTTCACGACGACGATTGACTGTGACCCGTCTATAAGGATTTTTAATAGGAGTACATCCATGAAAGATCTTCAGCCTTGGGAATTCACTTGTAAAACCTGCGGCGGCCACACTTTAACTGTCATTCACGTTTGGACCATCCTGGCCGGGCTTGAAAGTGAGAATTGGCGAGAATGGGGACCGCTCGGGAAGGATCATCACTGGCGCTTCGATTTTAAGGAAAAGATAGAAGATGACGAAAATGACGACAGCGAAGTTGAGCGAGGGGATTTTGGAGAGTTTGCAGAAGATGACTTTGACTCTGAACCAGAGGAGTACGAAATGTTCGAACCGGAAAGCGACCCGGAGAGTGACGAATTTTATGTGAATTGTGCAGGCTGCGATCGCGAGATCGAATTTGGCTGGTCACACCCCGACCGCGGCGGACAGATATTCCCTGTGGAATGTACTGATTTCATTCCCGGAGAAACCTGGCCGGAACCAAGGTATTTGGATTCCTGGCAGCATAAGCACTGGCTACATACAGAACCCAGCCAGGGATGACCATCTCTGAAAATCTAAAATAGCGGAGATGAAGGGATGATGGTGCGTGAAAGAGTTTTCAACATTCTTTCCTTGTTTAATCCCATGGCCGACTGGTGAAAAGTGGAATAGAACGGTGAATAATGGACTTTAAAGATTACTATGAAACATTAGGTGTACTCCCCGAAGCTGACGAGAAAGCCATCAGGCAGGCCTTCCGCCAATTGGCTCGCAAGGTTCACCCGGATGTAAATCCGGGTAATAAGGAAGCAGAGGAGAAATTCAAGACCATCAATGAAGCTTACCAGGTCTTATCAGACAAGGAGCAGCGCAAGAAGTACGATCAGTTGCGGGCACAATATTTGCAGTGGCAGCAAACGGGTGGTCGCCAACAAGATTTCGACTGGCAAAACTGGGGCGCCCCACCTGATCAGGGGGTGCATGTCCAATATGCCAATGCCGAAGACCTGGAAGACCTCTTCGGAAGCGAATCGCCCTATTCTGATTTCTTTACAAATATCTTTGGCCAGGCACGAAAGACCAGCAAAGGCAGCGGTCGAGGTGCTTCACTCGGCCCACGTCATGGACGAGATATAGAGTATGAAGTCGATCTTTCACTAGAAGAGGCGTTTTATGGCACAGAACGCCTGTTAGAACTGGATGGGCACCGCATCAAAGCCGGCATTCCAGCGGGTGTGCTCACGGGATCACGAGTTCGTCTGGCAGGGCAGGGAGAGCCAGGTCAAAATGGTGGGCCTGCTGGCGATCTGTATTTGATCGTGCATATCTTACCCAATGAATCCTTCGAGCGCGAAGGGGATGACTTACACATGGAAGTGCCAGTCGATATCTTTACTGCAGTTGCTGGTGGTGAAATCCGCATCCCTTCCATGGAGCGACCGTTAATTCTGAAGATTCCTCCCCATACCAATTCCGGGCGAAGTTTCCGCCTGCGCGGCAAAGGGATGCCCCACCTGGGCGATCCCAAAACGCACGGCGACCTTTTTGCCATGGTCAAGTTGGTGCTGCCCGAGGCACTGACCGACACGGAAATTAATAGCATTCGGGAAATGGCATCCTCCCGGCAAAAACCAGATAAAAGCACCCAAAACGAGGTGAAAGCATGAATCCCAAGAATCCATACACAAGCCGATATTGGTATGGTCCACACGAAGGCTATGAGTCGCGCAGCCAGCGCCGCTTACAAAACGATCTGGGACTCGACGAGGCTGCTGCTGAGGCAATCCTGCACTTGCGCAGCCAGGTTATTGAATTACAAGCTCATATTCGACAGTTGGAAGCCGAACTGACCGACCAGTCGGCCAGACAGCAGATGCGTCTAGCTCGCTATCGGGAAGTTTATTACGATGCCACCTGGATTGAACTGGAAATTCAGGAATGATTACAGCTTAAAGACAATTGCAGGGAGAAGTACACGGGCAGGTTCGTTCTCAACGATCAGCATGCCTACCTACTGCGAACAATCTTTATATCCTAAATATTAAGAAGGCTTTAATGAACCTCGACAAGTTCACTCAAAAATCCCAAGAAGCCCTGCTTGCTGCACAGCATCTGGCACAGGATTATCAGCATCAAGCGGTTGAACCGATCCATTTGCTTCTGGCACTCGTTCAACAACAGGATGGGATCGTCCGGGCGATCATCACCAAGGTATCCGGTGGGTCGCAGGCGCTTGAGGAGGAATTGAGTAACGAGTTGGATAGAAAGCCAAAAATTCAGGGGGCAAACCTGGAAGTTGGCCTCTCGCCTCAGACGGGGGAAGTCCTGGCTGCAGCCGAACGCTATGCAAAAGGTATGCAGGACGATTATGTCTCCACCGAACATATCCTGTTAGGTTTGGCGGATAGCAGTGAAAGCAAACGCCTGATACAGTTCGGTTTAACCAAGGATGCCATCCTGGGTGCCTTAAAACAGGTTCGTGGCTCCCAGCGCGTCACCTCGCAGAATCCCGAAGGGACCTTTCAATCGCTGGAAAAATATGGCCGGGATCTGACCGCCATGGCACGCCAAGGCAAGCTCGATCCAGTCGTTGGGCGTGATGAGGAAATCCGTCGTACTATCCAGATCCTGTCCCGTCGCACCAAGAACAACCCCGCCCTGATCGGCGAACCGGGTGTCGGCAAGACTGCCATTGTCGAAGGGCTTGCCCAGCGCATGGTTAATGGGGATGTACCTGAGGGGCTCAAACATAAACGCCTGGTCCAGCTGGATATGGGTGCACTGGTGGCAGGAGCCAAGTATCGGGGTGAGTTCGAAGAACGCTTGAAAGCAGTGTTGAAAGAAATCATAGAATCTGGAGGAGAAATCATCCTGTTCCTGGATGAAATGCACACAGTCGTTGGTGCTGGGGCCGCTGAGGGAGCCATGGACGCCAGTAACATGCTGAAGCCCATGCTCGCGCGGGCGAGCTGCACCTGATCGGCGCGACCACGCTGGACGAATACCATAAATATATTGAGAAAGATCCCGCCCTGGAGCGTCGCTTCCAGCCGGTGGTGGTGGAAGAACCATCCGTGGAGGACACTGTCAGCATCCTGCGTGGTCTTAAGGAACGTTACGAAGTCCACCACGGTGTGCGGATTACCGATGCTGCTGTACTGGCTGCCGCCACACTTTCTCAGCGCTACATAAACGATCGGTTTCTACCCGACAAGGCCATCGACCTAATCGACGAGGCGGCTGCACGGCTGCGAACAGAGATTGATTCGAAGCCGCAAGCGCTGGATGAAGTTGACCGTCAGACAATGCAGCTCGAGATCGAACGACAAGCGCTTAAAAAGGAACATGACAAAGCCTCAAAGGAAAGACTTGAGAGCATCGAGAAAGATCTGGCCAACCTGAAGGAAAAATCGCACGAACTCCAGACGCGCTGGGAGACCGAGAAACAAGCTATCGCTGAAGTGCGTGCGACCAAGGAGAAGATCGAACAGACAAGGCAGGAGATCGAACTCGCCGAACGAATGGCTGACCTTGAAAAAGCGGCTCGTCTGCGTTTTGGAAATCTACGGGAACTGGAAAAGGATCTGGCCAATGCAGAGGGCAAGATGAACAAACTCCAGGCTCAAGGGGGCGCCTTGCTCAAAGAGGAAGTTGACGCAGAGGAGATCGCCCAGATCGTATCCCGCTGGACCCACATCCCGGTTTCAAAGCTCCTTGAAGGAGAAACCCAGAAACTCCTGCATATGGAAGATCGGCTGCGCCAGAGAGTAGTCGGCCAGGAAGATGCCCTTCAGGCTGTCTCGAATGCCCTGCGCAGGGCCAGAGCGGGTTTGCAAGACTCAAACAGGCCGCTTGGATCATTCATTTTCTTAGGCCCCACTGGAGTGGGTAAGACCGAGTTGGCCCGTGCCCTAGCTGAATTCATGTTCGATGATGAAAAGGCCATGATTCGGATTGATATGAGTGAGTACCAGGAGAAACACACCGTCAGCCGCTTGATCGGAGCCCCGCCAGGGTACATTGGCTATGAGGAAGGTGGGCAGTTGACTGAAGCAGTCCGCCGTCGCCCGTACAGCGTGGTTCTGTTCGACGAGATCGAGAAGGCTCATCCGGATGTATTCAACGTGCTGCTTCAATTGCTGGATGACGGCCGTCTGACAGATGGTCAGGGCCGAACGGTGGATTTTCGCAATACTTTGGTGATTATGACTTCCAATCTGGGCAGTCAATTATGGCTGGGCGGAAAGGGAGTCAATGTTACTCGAGACGCGATTACACAAGTCTTGCAGGCGCACTTCCGGCCCGAGTTTCTGAACCGGATCGATGAGATCATCATTTTCCACTCCCTCAGCCGCGCCGACCTGGTCCAGGTTGTGGAAATTCAGCTTCGACATGTCTCTGCGTTACTGGCAGAGCGCGGCTACCGGCTGGACATCAGCCCGGAGGCACGTGTCTACCTGGCTGAAGTTGGTTACGATGCAGATTACGGAGCCCGTCCTCTCAAACGAGCCATCCAGCGCGAACTGCAGGATCCGCTGGCGGTTAAGATACTGGGTGGCGAGTTCCATGAAGGCGAGACCATCCATGTGGAACGTGGAAAGGAAAAGTTGAAGTTCAGTGCACTGTCATCAGATCAATATGTAACTTCATAACATTAGGTATCAAGTCGGTAAGTCAAGGACTATACTACTCTGGTCCTAACCTGGGATTAAGGCATTGCAATCGCCTTGGAAGGCCCTCAAATCCTATGACATATATAATTTGATTTCGAAATCGTCGCTATGTGCAACCTTTCTGGAGGTTGAATCATGAATGATGATTCGGAACTAAACCAAGTTAAAGCTTGTATCCTGACCATCAATGGCGGTTCATCGAGCATTAAGTTCGCGCTGTTCGAGGCCGGAGAATCGCTTCGACGGATTCTGGAGGGAAAGATTGAGCGAATCGGACTGCCGGAAACCACCTTTGTCGTGAAAGGGTCGAACAAAGCTGAAAATTTCACCCGGACCCTTACAGCGGCGAATCACATGGCGGCCGTTGGGGTGCTGATGGATTGGATCGAAGAACGATTTCAGCATGGGGAATTGAGCGCGGTTGGGCATCGTGTGGTGCATGGCGGACCGAAATACAGCGAACCGCAGCGAATCACGCCGGAATTGGTAGAGGAGTTGCATCAGCTTCGGCCGTTCGACCCCGAACATTTGCCGGAAGAGATCCTGCTGACCGAGGCTTTTCATCACCGGTTTCCCAATCTGGTGCAAGTGGCGTGTTTCGATACAGCTTTTCACCACGACCTACCGCGGATAGCCCAGATATTGCCGATCCCGCGCCGCTTCGAATCCCAGGGCGTGCGCAGATACGGGTTTCATGGATTGTCATATGCATTTTTGATGGAGGAACTAAGGCGCGTGGCTGGAACGCGAGCTGCGCAAGGGCGAGTCATTCTTGCCCACCTCGGTAATGGCGCCAGTTTGGCTGCGGTCCACAAAGGTAAATCTGTGGATACCAGCATGGGTCTCACGCCAGCTTCAGGCGTTCCGATGAGCACCCGCACCGGCGACCTCGATCCCGGTTTGGTTTTGTACCTAGCGCGAACAGAAGGCATTACAGCGAAGAAATTTAATGAAATGGTTAATTTCCAATCTGGGTTGCTCGGTGTTTCTGAAACCAGCTCTGACATGCAAGACCTACTCGAGCGCGAACCTGAAGACATACGGGCAGCCGAGGCGGTTGCGCTGTTTTGTTACCAGGTGAAAAAATGGATCGGCGCATTTTCAGCGGCGCTGGGCGGATTGGACACACTGGTGTTCGCTGGCGGCATCGGGGAGAACTCACCTGTGGTCCGGGCTCGGATCTGCAACGGGCTTGGGTTTCTTGGAATTGAGTTGGAAGAAAAACGAAATAAGACCAACGCCGATGCAATTTCCTCCGAAGCCAGCAGGGTGGTCGTCCGTGTTCTGCACACAGATGAGGAATGGATGATCGCAAAGACGGTCTGTCGCTTTCTAGGTTTGCCGATCGAAAAGGAAAACTATTATGAAAACAAAAAAAATTAACCCCATCAGCAAACCGCTGTCGCCCGATCTTCTATTGAAAATAAACGCTTACTGGCGGGCTGCCAACTATCTGTCGGTTGGCCAGATCTATTTATTCGACAATCCGCTGCTCAAAAAGCCGTTGACCCTGAAACATGTGAAGCCGCGCCTGATGGGTCACTGGGGCACTACGCCAGGTTTGAATTTCATCTATGTCCACTTAAACCGGATCATCAAAAAGTATGACTTGAACATGATCAATGTCATCGGCCCCGGTCACGGAGCACCGGGAATAGTAGCCAACACCTACTTGGAGGGCACCTATAGCGAGGTGTATCCAAACATATCCCAGGACGAACAGGGGATGAAAAGGCTCTTCACCCAGTTCTCCTTTCCTGGGGGCATCCCCAGTCACGTGGCACCACAGACGCCGGGCTCTATAAACGAAGGTGGCGAACTTGGCTATTCCCTGGCGCATGCATACGGTGCTGCGTTTGACAATCCCGACTTGCTGGTTGCCTGCGTAGTGGGTGATGGCGAAGCGGAAACCGGCCCGCTGGCTACAAGTTGGCACTCAAACAAATTTCTAAATCCCGTCCATGACGGAGCTGTGCTGCCCATCCTACACTTGAATGGCTACAAAATTTCCGGCCCCACCGTTCTGGCCCGCATTCCTCATGACGAACTTGAAGCGCTCATCCGCGGTTACGGTTACAGCCCGTATTTCGTCGAGGGCGACAACCCGCTGGAGATGCACCAGCTTATGGCTGCCACACTCGACGTTGTGATCACCAAGATTAAACGCATCCAAAAGATCGCCCGCGCCAATGGGTTCAAAGAACGCCCTCGCTGGCCCATGATCATCCTCCGCACACCTAAGGGCTGGACTGGCCCAAAAGAGGTCGACGGAAAACCGGTCGAAGGGACATTCCGTGCCCATCAAGTACCGGTGGAAGAGTTCGCGACCAAGCCCGAAAACTTGAAAATCCTTGAGGCATGGCTGAAGAATTACCAACCCGAAGAATTATTCGATAAAAACGGCAAGCTTATTCCGGAACTGGCTGAGCTCGCGCCAAAGGGCGAGCGGCGGATGGGAGCGAACCCGCATGCCAACGGAGGCCTTCTTCTTAGAGAATTAATCATGCCGGACTTCCGCGAATATGCCGTGAAGGTCGCAAAGCCCGGTGTCGTGACAGCTGAAGGCACGCGCATCCAGGGTCAATTCATCCGTGATGTGCTCCGGGACAATGCTGATGCACGCAACTTCCGCGTCTTCAGCCCGGATGAAACCACCTCGAACCGTTGGAACGCAGTATTCGATGTGACGGACCGCTGTTCGACCGCGGAGATTCTTCCCGCTGACGACCACGTCAGCCCCGATGGCAGGGTAATGGAGATGCTGAGCGAGCACCAGTGCGAGGGTTGGCTCGAAGGTTACCTGCTGACCGGCCGCCACGGCATTTTCTCATGCTATGAAGCGTTCATCCACATCATTGATTCCATGTTCAACCAGCATGCAAAATGGCTCGAGGTGGCGAACCACGTTCCGTGGCGTCGGCCGATCGCTTCCCTGAACTACTTGCTCTCGTCACACGTATGGCGTCAGGACCACAATGGATTCAGTCACCAGGATCCAGGTTTTATTGACCACGTGATGAACAAGAAGGCAAGCATTATCCGCGTGTATCTTCCGCCAGACGCCAATACCCTCTTATCGGTTACCGACCATTGCTTGCGAAGCCGCAATTATGTCAATGTCATCGTCGCGGGCAAACAGCCGGAGCTACAATGGCTGGATATGGACGCGGCTATAAAGCATTGCTCAGCTGGACTTGGGATATGGGAATGGGCCAGCAATGATGAAGGTGGTGACCCGGATGTGGTGATGGCATGTTGTGGTGATGTGCCCACGCTTGAGACGCTGGCCGCGGTCGAGATCCTGAGACAGCACTTCCCGGATTTGAAGGTCCGTGTGATCAATGTGGTAGATATGATGACCCTCCAGCCACAGAGCGAGCACCCTCATGGGCTGAACGACAAGGATTTCGATGTCCTATTCACCAGGGACAAGCCGATCATCTTCGCCTTTCATGGATATCCCATGCTAATCCATCGGCTCACATATCGCCGGACAAACCATGACAACATGCACGTGCGCGGCTATAAGGAAGAGGGCACAACAACAACGCCATTCGATATGGCAGTGCTAAACGAGGTGGACCGTTTCCACTTGGTTGCCAGCGCGATCGATCGGGTGCCAGGTTTGGGTTCGCGCGCTGCTTATGCCAACCAGTTTCTGCGCGACAAATTGCTGGACCATAAAACGTACATTGACAAATATGGTCAGGACATGCCGGAAATTCGCAACTGGCAATGGGGCCTGGCCAAAGTAGGCAGCCCTTTGCGAACCTGGCCGAGTCGTGGAGCATAACCATTATGCAGGCAGTTCCAAAGAAATCGGTATGGTTTGATCGAAAGAGGCCCTCTATGCTAGAGTTCAACCTTCCCTACGAACCGATCCCTCAGCAGTTATACACACCCATCACGCTGTTTCAAGGATTCAAGCCCGAAGAACCTACTTCCTGGGGACAAACAGTGGACTTTACCATCTACCGGCATTTCGTGATGGAGGGTCGGGATGCACCAACCAACCCGTACTTTGGGATGATGCAGGCGCTGCACGACAACGCCATCACGCAATGTACATATGCCCTCATAGCTGGTCGCAAAATCGCCGCGATAATGGGTGACCACAACATGGCGCGTAATTCCGCTGTCTATAGGGATATTGCGATCCTTTCCCGCAGCCTTACCCGAAATGGCATCTTAATATGTAGTGGTGGTGGATCTGGGGCTATGGAAGCAAGTCACCTGGGGGCCTTACTTTCGGCAGGGGCCGATCCAGACCTCGAAGATGCATTAACCCTGCTGAAGCTTCAGCCTATGGTGCCGGCTCTCAGGAACATTGTCAACTCTAAAGGCATGGTTAACCCTGAGTTAGTGGCTCAGGCGCATGCATGGTTCGAACCAGCGTACAAGATATCTACATCGATCAGTTCTCCAGGCCAGAGTCTAGCCTTCCCGACCTGGCACTATGGGCATGAGCCGGCTACGCCGTTTGCAACCCATATTGCCAAATACTTTCAAAACAGTATCCGTGAAGATGGCCTCTTGGCGCTTGCGAAGCAAGGAATTGTTTACTTTGAAGGCAAATCCGGGACAATCCAGGAGATCTTCCAGGACGGGAATCAGAATTACTACAAGATGTTTGATTATTTCAGCCCGATGGTATTGTTTGGAGTTGAGTATTGGACCACGAAGTATCCCGTCGTCAGCGTTCTTCAAAAGCTATTCACCCCACCAGAATTCGCAAAGTACGTGATGGTGACGGACGACGTGGCTGCCGCGGCGCGGTTCATCGAAAATTTTACATCATGAAAAGGAGTTCATATGAATGCAAATGATCAAACCCATCGTGCCATTTTAGAGAGTATCGCCCATCGGGTAATGCTCGAGCGAGGCTTGCTGCCTGATTTTTCTGCCGAAGAACTCGCAGAACTCGGACAGATTCAGGTACCTGCGGTGACAGATGGCGGGTCTGTTCGTGACATGCGGGACCTTCTGTGGGCTTCCATTGACAATAATGACTCGCGCGACTTGGATCAGCTTACCGTTGCCGAAGCAATGCCCGGAGACAAAGTAAAGATCCTAGTTGCCATCGCAGATGTGGACGCGCTGGTAAAAGATGGGTCAGCCATCAACGAACACGCCCACCATAACACCACGTCTGTATACACCGCAGCCGAGATATTCCCGATGCTTCCCGAAAAACTTTCCACTAACCTCACATCATTGAATTTCAACGAGGATCGCTTATCCGTTGTGGTTGAAATAGTAATCGGTGCGGACGGATCTCTTCAAGCATCGGATGTCTACCTGGCGCGTGTTCACAATCATGCAAAGCTCGCTTATAACAGCGTGGCGGCCTGGTTGGACAAGAATGGACCTATCCCTGAAGCAATTGTTGCTGTTCAAGGACTGGCGGAGAATCTGCAACTTCAGGACCGGGTGGCACAAAGCCTGAAAAATTTCCGGCATATCAATGGGGCGCTCAGCCTGGAAACTATTGAAGCCAAACCGGTTTTTGATGGAGATCAAATTCGTGCTCTCGAAATAGAGGAAAAGAACCGCGCCAAGGAGCTCATTGAAGATTTCATGGTCGCAGCCAACGGTGTGACCGCCCGCTATCTCTCGGCCAAGAAATTCCCTTCTATCCGGCGTGTCGTACGCACTCCAAAACGTTGGGACCGGATCATCGAAATAGCTGGGGAGCACGGGTTCACACTTCCGAATATCCCGGATTCAAAAGCTCTGGAGGAATTTCTCGTGAAGGAAAGAGTTGCGGATCCGCTACACTTCCCCGACTTATCCTTGACATTGATTAAACTTTTGGGTTCTGGCGAATATGTTGCCGAGCTTCCTGAAGGGGATGTCCCAGGTCACTTTGGTCTGGCGGTTAAGGACTATGCCCACTCCACCGCTCCCAATCGACGTTATCCCGACCTGCTTACCCAGCGCTTGTTGAAAGCCGCCCTGGAAGAGAAGCCTGTACCTTACAGGAAAGACGAATTGGATCTTCTAGCAACCCACTGTACCCAGGCAGAAGATGCAGTCCATAAAGTCGAGAGGCAGGTTGAAAAATCCGCGGTTGCCTTGCTGCTCGAATCGAGAATAGGAGAACAGTTCGATGCGATTGTCACAGGCGCTTCAGAGAAAGGAACCTGGGTCCGGTTGTTGACAACGCCCATTGAGGGGAAACTGGTTGGGGGATTCGAAGGTCTGGACGTCGGTCATCAGATTCGCGTGCAGTTGACATCCGTGGACGTTCAACAAGGATTTATCGATTTCAAACGAATCAATTTATAAAAGCATAAAGGTTTACTTTCCTGCTGTAGTCAACACTCCGAAAACCCGCGTGGCGTGCAAGGCTACCTAACATAAAGGGACGAATTTAGAATTATCGGCCGGTCCAACTCGGCGGTGAGCTGCTTCCTTATCTTGATACGTTTGTTATAAATATCGTTGAAGAATCGTAATTCCCAAATGTCCTATCATTTCTGCTAAAGTAGATTATCAAAACCACGCAGATTGGTCTAAATTTGTTCCCTGCTCTATGTTCCTTCATGTTGGTGTCAATGCGGGGGGATCTTCAAGTCATGGTATTTGTGTCAGTTCAATAAATGGACAGGATTTCGGAATTATCCACCGGGCCGGCGCGACGATGGGCAACTTCAGTGTCCTGATAATTCTGTTTCAGGTATCTTTGAAGGACTGTGATCCCCTCATGCCCCATCAATTTCGCCAAAGTATAAATGTCAGTTCCATTCCGGAGCATAGCAAGCGCGAAGGCACGTCTGAAATCATGGAGTGCTGGTTCTTCAATATTGGCATCGGCTGCTCTCCGAGTGAGCACTTCCAGTAAGCCGTCATAGCTCAATCTACCCGAACCATACCGTGGATGAGTCACCCATAATGCCGGCTTTTCCCTATGGCGGTGCCGTAAGTATTTCCGCAATTTTATTCTTGACTTTTTCCAAGATAGGCTATTCGTGGTTTATTTCCCTTCCCCTTCCGAATGAGAATGGTACCTTGAGCCTCGTCAAGATCTTCCAAATCCATTACCAGGAACTCACTTGACCGTGCTCCGGTATCCAGTAGACAAAGCAACATGGCTTCATCTCGATCCCTAGTAAATGTACCTTCACGACATATATTGACTATGCGAAACACGGTTCGAATTGGCACAGGTTCCATTAACTCCGTGGGCACTTTGGGTGCTTTTAATTTATGAATAGTATTATTCCAACCTTCGGGCTCAGCCTTTTCTTCATACCATAAGAAAAACGCTCTCGTCACCCTAAACGCGCTATGTCTCCAGCCGGCATTATGTCCCGTTTCTTCTAGGACCAACAAATATTGCCGTAGGAAAGATGGAGTGATTTGATCAATCGTTTGTACTGCCTGGGCATTACAAAAGTCTGCCGCCAGTTTAAGTTTCTGTCGATAAAACCGTAAATTTCCATCTGCCAAGCCTGCAGATTTTCGATCGATCATGAATGCTTCCAGCCAGGAAATCAGGTCGTCATTTACCTTCGAAAGATAAACAGTCCGCGGGTTGTCGGTCTTTAAAAACATAAGGCACACTCCTTTTGGTGTGCCGAGAGCCCCCATATATAGGAATAAAAGCTATAATTTGCCATATCTGTAGGGCGGGTGGGGGTCGAACCCACACGGTCTCTCAACCGGCGGATTTTAAGTCCGCAGCGTCTGCCAATTCCGCCACCGCCCCAGCGAGCGAATTATACAACTTTTTTCTAAAGGAGGCATATGGCGAAAATAAATGACCCCAAAGCAGCGACTTTTGCCCGCGTACAATTCCGAATTTAATAATCTTTCGCAACTCATAAAGTTTGATAATTTGATAAAGATCCAAACAAGTGGTGCCAATGTTGAATGGAGCGTGAGCGTATGACCCAGCCGTACCAGCAAGCAAATAATTATCGGAAAATTCTTTCTCACGAATATAATTATCAAGGATTGAATATGAATAAAACATACCAAGAAACTTGGAACTCTTCAAACCGGTTTACCCCGAGTATTCTATAAAAATCGACCAAAGGATTTATAATCAAATCAAAATAGCTTAGGTAATTCCCTCATCGTTTAGGTTCAATTCATGTTTAGCAGCCTATGAATAACTTCATATAGCAAATCCTTTATCCCAGAGGTTAATATGCCCATGGCTTTATCCCTAAAAAAGTCAGCTTCCACGTCAATCAAGCGGGCAATCCAATCATCGATCCCTGTGGTTGCTCTCGAATCTACCGTAATTACTCATGGACTGCCACGGCCACTTAATCTTCAAATGGCTTTGGATATGGAACGAATTGTCCGCGAGAACGGAGCGACACCTGCCACAATCGCCATTATCGATGGTGTTGTTCGAATTGGATTGACTGAAATGGAATTACAAAGACTTGCCAATGAAGATCATGCCCGCAAAGTTAGCCGACGTGATTTTGCGACTGCAATCGTTAAAAAAGAATGCGGGGGGACGACTGTCGCTGGGACCATGTTCGCGGCACATCAGATCGGAATAAAAGTTTTCGCTACTGGTGGCATCGGCGGCGTGCATGAAATCGAGTCTCTCGACATTTCCACTGATTTGCAGTCTCTTGCTGATACTCCGATGATTGTAATTTGTGCTGGAGCGAAGGCCATTTTGGATTTACCCGCTACACTTGAATACCTAGAGACTATGTCAGTCCCTGTAATTGGTTATCAAACCGATGAATTTCCCGCTTTTTACTCACGCCAAAGCGGACTGTCCGTCAGCGTTCGATTGGATTCTCCTAAAGAAATAGTGGAATTTGCCAAAGCTCATTGGGAAATCGGAATGAAAAGCGCAATATTGATATGCCAACCGCTTTCCCTTGAGGAGGAAATACCTCGTGACAAATTGGATAGAGCAATAACGCAGGCCCGGAAAGAAGCACATGACCGGGGAGTGCGCGGACAACCCCTGACACCTTTCCTGTTATTAAAAATGAACGAACTAACAAACGGGGCATCAGTGAATGCGAACCTGTCTCTATTACTTAATAATGGACGCTTAGCTGCCCAAATAGCGATCGCTCTAAAGAAGGTGGAAAGGTTAAAAGCAATATAGCATCTACCAATGTGAGTAACCAATAAAAACAATAGGTTTTTTGGGTTTATGCCCCCTTAATTTTTTAATATCCTCTACTTTGTCGGCGTTAAGCTTGGCCAGTGAGTGTCGGTTGGACGTGGAGTCGAAGAAGGAACCGGAGTGTGGGTACTCGTGAGAGTCATCGAGGGAGTAGCTGTAAGGGACGGCGTTGGCGAGATTGTTGCTGTAGATGGTGTACCCATTACTCTGAACTCATCAAGAACTTTCCACTCAGTCCCAACGAAGAAAACCAACTGGTAAACGCCCGGCAGCCATTGGTCTGCTGGAAGGGTTAATTCATCCTGACCGAAACCTCCAGTCCCACTGTCCCAAACGCCAGTTTTATATTTCACCTGAATTCCATTGAAATACCATATTTCAGTCCACTGGACACCGTCTGACATGCCATCATAAGAATAAGTAACAAAAACGCTGCTGAGAGGATTTTGAAAGACCGTTTGAGGATCAAGCGCTTTAAAATTATTTACAGTCAAAGAAAAAATCAGCGGACTGAAAATGGCGGAGGGGTTAGGGGTAATCAGACCCTTGAATTGGGTTTCAATGGCAAATGGAAGAAACGGTGTCCCGGTCGCCGTGGGGGTATAGCTTATCGCCAAGGTTGGGGTGGTTGTGGGAGTCAGCGAAATCGTGGGGGTCAAACTGATAGTTGGAGTGAGGGATGTAGTAAGTGTAGCCGTTCTGGTTGGACTGGGAGGGAAGAAATTATAAGAAACTGGTTCTCCAAAACGTCTCATCAGGAAAGCAAATCCTATCAGCACCAAAGCAAAAGTAAAAGCACGCCAGCCTGCAGCTGTTTGTTTTCGTTTTAATCGATAATAAGATACTTTAGTACCCTTCCGAAAGGCGCTCACACCACTCCATATGCTGAGGAATGCAGCAAAGATGGTAATGAAAACTACCATTACTACGGCGCTATGAATATCCAGGTTCATCGAAGACGATTATACCTGCTTGACTCCAGCCCTGGAACGTGCTACATTTTTCCCATGGTCGCATTCCTCAAACTTGGTGGTTCGCTCATCACCGATAAAACCCGCCCTTACACTCCCCGCGTAAGAGTTTTGAACGACTTAGCCAACCAAATTGCCAAAGCAATCCAGGATAATCCCGATTTACGGGTTGTAATCGGGCATGGATCCGGATCATTTGGTCACCAAGCTGCGACCAAGTTCAGCACGCGGTCGGGAGTATCTGGGCGGGCAGCCTGGCAAGGTTTTGCAGAAGTATGGTATCAGGCATCAGCATTAAATCGGCTCGTGGTGGAAGCATTTCGCAAAGCTAAATTACCGGTGGTGACTCTCGCCCCATTCCCAGCGGTAACGGCCCGCAATGGCAAAATTATTGCGTGGGACTTAGCCCCATTGAAAGCCAGCATGGTAAATGGATTACTACCCATCCTGCATGGTGATGTGGTCTTCGACGAAGCTATAGGAGGAACAATCCTTTCAACCGAGGATTTGTTTTTGTATTTGGCCCATCATCTGCGTCCAAAAAGGATTCTTTTGGCGGGGCTCGAAAAGGGGATTTGGAGTGATTTTCCTAAACGAACTCATCTGATTAGAGAAATGACGCCAAAGACATTTGCAGAACAAGCTCCAGATCTTGGCCTGAGCGCTGGAGCGGATGTTACAGGTGGCATGGAAACCAAGGTCATAGGGATGCTATCATTGGTAGAGAAGTTCCCCGATTTAGAAGTCCTGATTTATTCAGGCGAAGAACAAAACAGTACACTGCATGCTTTAAAAGGGGAAAACCCAGGTACGTTTTTACATTGTTGACAGCAATGACTTCTCGCGATAAACTCGCAATTTATTGAAAGAGAGCCGTACATGTTTTCCAGAAAGGATCTTGAAACCATCGAAGATCGAAGCCTCGCGCCATATGGGGTGCGCAGTAAGGAAAGCAAGGGGCGCGCTTATAAGGATGCCGAGCCTGATTACCGAACAGCCTTTCAACGGGATCGCGATCGCGTGCTACATACAACCGCGTTCCGGAGGCTGGAATACAAAACGCAAGTATTTATAAATTTTGAAGGTGATTATTTTCGAACACGATTGACGCATACCCTCGAAGTAGCACAGGTAGGACGAACAATTGCACGGGCATTAGGTGCAAATGAGGATCTTGTAGAAGCAATTTGCCTGGCACATGATCTTGGACATTCGCCTTTTGGTCACGCAGGGGAATCTACCCTTAAAAAATTAATGATAGATTTTGGCGGCTTTGACCATAACAAGCAATCTCTGAGGATAGTGACCGAAATCGAACAGCGATATCCTGAATTTCCCGGACTGAACCTGTCATGGGAAACTCGGGAAGGCATGGTCAAACATGAGTCGGAATACGACGTGGCGGATGCGCGCGATTATGACCCGGAATTACGCGGAAATTTGGAAACCCAAATTTGTAATGTCGCTGACGAATTAGCTTACACATCCCATGATTTGGACGACGGTCTTCGTTCGGGAATGATCACTCCACAAATGCTGGAAAGCATCTCTTTATGGGATTTGCTAACCGAAGCTTATGATTGGACCAGCCCAAATCTTGCAGACTTGGAACGCCACCGAATGATCCGTGATCTGGTTGGATTGCAAGTGACTGATATGATCCAATCGACAGATGTACGCATAAAAGATAGTAAGGTACATTCTGCACTCGATATTCAAAAATTGAAATATAACGTTATAGGTTATAGCGACGATATGCTGCGCCGAAACCGCGAATTGAAAGATTTCCTATTTAACAAGCTATACCGGCATTATCGAGTTGTAAGAATGCAAGTTAAAGCAGAACGCCTCATTACCGACTTGTTCAATTCCTACCTCTATGAGCCTCTCATCCTACCCGACCACGTTCAGCAATTGATTCCCATCCGTGGCCTTCAGCGAACAATTTGTGATTATATTGCGGGGATGACTGACCGGTATGCAATCGAAGAACATGGTCGGCTACATGACCCAGATCTTAAACCGTAGAAATAAGCGAGAAGAAAATGCCCAAATCGACCACTACTTTCATTACAGCAGATGGTGCTGCCAAACTAGAAGAGGAACTCAGAGAATTAAAAGGCCCTCAAAGAGAAGCCTTATCACGCCGATTGCGAGACGCAATCCAGATGGGAGACCTTTCGGAGAATGCTGACTATCATAAAGCGAAAGAGGACCAAGGATTCCTGGAGGGTCGAATCCAAGAATTGGAACATGTGCTTCGGAATGCTGTCATCGTAAATACCAAAAGCGTTCCGAAGAATGTAGTGGCGGTGGGGGTAAAAGTTACAGTCCAGGAAGAGGGTTTCGAACCGGAAGTCTACTCCATGGTCGGCGCCCAGGAAGCAGACCCTCGCTCTGGGAAGATATCTCATGAGTTCCCCATTGGTCGAGCACTAATGGATCACCATGTAGGTGAAAAAGTAGAGGTCGACACACCTGGAGGGATCATCAAATTAACTATCTTGAAGATCGAATAAAAAAACCGGGCGATCCTTGCAGATCGCCCGGTAAAATATTTACGCCGGGGTAGCAACTTTCGGCCAAACCGCTATTTCCAACGTCAAGCGCTCAAAATAGCTATCTTCGGGAAGAGCTCCCTGACCGTAGGCCATATCGGAAGCAGTTGCAACCAATTGAAGGGCGGCGGTCTCCAGGACAATTTGCTTGCCGCGTTCCACCAGAAACGGTTCGCCTTTTGCTTGCAGCCGTTGGAAGGTGGGGGCATCATTAAAGGCATGGTTGCTCATAAGAACTTTAGTCACTGTTTGAATGTCATTCTTATCAAACAACCACACTTCGAACGCAGTTACTTTTTTAGGATCTCCTACACCGATGGTTTCCGAGATTCCGATTCCGCATTCCCCTAAAAATTCACCGGAGGGAGAATCAACGCTAAAGGAGTCATCAAAAAGATCATCACCCAAGACATAAGTCGTCATAAATTGAGCAATTGGTTGTTCATTGCCCATTGCGGAATAATCGGTCATTTCCGATTGGTTAGTAATATCTCGAGCCCGGTTAGCGGGACTATCAGATGTGGTATGCCTAAAAAGGGGAATTAAATATTTGAAAACAGCAAACGCCAACACAGCTAACACAATTATGGCAATCACTATAATCAAGATGCTGCTTATGCCACTTGATTTTGCAGGAATCTGACCGGTTCCAGGAGTTGTGGTTGTCGTTGGAAGAGGAGCTTGTACGATCTGGACAAAATTCTTTAAGCCATTCTGATCCGGATATGCGGCCTGGATCCTGGCCAAGACAGCTGGTCCATTTGTGCCAAGTGCCTCGTAACGTTGGATGGCTATGGAATTCACTGGATCATTTACGAATGAGTCTATAGTCATGCGTAAATAATCATCCTGTAAATCGGACCTCAGGGAAGATGGGGTAGCATTTGTCCACTGCACTGGCCACAAACCCCATCCCAGCACAACCAAACCGATGAACAAGCCTACAACAAGGCCAACCACACCTGCCACGGCTGGTTTTTTTAAATAACCAAGGATTTTCGTCATGGAAAGCTCCTTCGATAGCGTCGACTCATAAATAGATTATACAGAATCTTATCAAATAAGCCAACACCTATTTTTATGGTGTTTTTCCTGCCCTTTTTGACCATAAGAAACTTTCCACCGAAAATAAATTACCCCCACATATTAGATGGATAGACATTCTCTTAACCTGCCAAAACATCCATTCCCAGGCAGGTTTCTCGACTATTAGATAAGCAAACAAAAATGAAAATATTTGTTCACTCCCGGGTTCGTTTTAGTCCTCGTAACGCGTTCATCTATGCAATCTCCGGAACAATAACATCGAGTAGAAAAGATGACTCGCATTCAAGACACTGCGCTTCGCGCTTGTTGGCCACGACCAACATCCCTTTGCAATTAGGACAAGGCTGAGCAAGGGGCTTCTTCCAGGAAGTAAAATCGCATGTGGGATAATTGGCGCAACCAAAGAAAATTCGCCCTTTACGAGTTTTCCGGGAAACCAGATCACCGCCATCCTTCGGGCAAATGACCCCAATTTTCTCCAACCAGGGTTCTGTGTGATGGCATTCCGGGAACCCGGAGCAAGAGATAAATTTACCATATCGCCCATACCGGATTACCAATTCCTTGCCGCATTCCGGGCAGGCGCGCCCAATTGGCTCGGGACCACTCTTGACGACAGGCATATCAGCTTGTGCTTTGGCAACTGTGATCGCAAATGGTTTGTAGAAGGCATCCATGACTTTGACCCAATCCGCTTGACCTTCCGATATTTTGTCCAGATCTTCTTCCATACGGGCGGTGAAAGTAAGATCAATAATCTCGGGAAAATACTTTTCCATCAAATCGTTAACCAAAATGCCGGTCTCTGTAGGAATTAGACGACGATCAACCCGGTCCACGTAACCACGAGCTTGTATGGTCGAAAGAGTAGGCGCGTACGTTGATGGACGACCGATCCCATTTTCTTCAAGAATTTGCACAAGAGATGCCTCAGAAAAACGTGGCGGGGGTTGGGTAAAATGCTGCTCAGGGATTAATTTAACCAAATCCTGTTTTTGGCCTTGGGCTATTGAAGCCGGAATGTGTACATTCAATTCGTCTTCTTCTTCAGATTTCTTGTCCTCATCTTTTACTTCTTCGTAAACAACCAGAAATCCGGGAAACTTTACTGCTGACCCTGCAGCTCTAAGTATGTAATTGTGGTCGGACCCTTGACCTGTTACATCAACTGAAAGCGTGTCGAATAAGGCAGATTCCATTTGGGAAGCCAAAAACCTTTGCCAGATGAGTTGATAGAGTTTAAACATTGCCGGATCAAGGAAGGGTTTTACTTTCTCGGGATCGCGCAAAACCGAGGTAGGGCGGATCGCTTCATGAGCTTCCTGTGCACCTGCTACTTTTTTAGTGTATTCAGGAGGCTTTTCCGGGAGAAAATCATTACCGTAGCGTTGAGCTATATACGCACGAGCTTCGATACGTGCCACTTCTGCTATATTAGTCGAGTCAGTTCGCATGTAGGTGATCAAACCTGTCGCTCCCTCTTCACCGACATCCTGACCTTCATAAAGACCCTGTGCAATCCCCATGGTCCGCTTGGCTGTAAACCCCAATTTACGTGAGGCTTCCTGCTGGAGGGTGGAGGTAATATATGGGGCTGACGGTTTGCGCCGCCTTTCACCACGCTTAACGCGGGTCACGACATAGGGAGCTTTCTCCATGTCGATCAACAGAGGTTTTACAATCTCCTCGTTGCCCAATTCAGGATCTTTATCATCGATCTTTGCCAACTTAGTTATAAAGGTCTGCTTCTGACCTTGAGGTCTTAATTCTGCTCCGATAGACCAATATTCAACCGGGTTAAAGGCATCTATTTCGCGTTCCCGGTCAACTATCAGCCGCAAAGCGACAGACTGAACACGCCCCGCTGAAAGACGGCTGCGAACCTTTTCCCATAAGATGGGGCTTATGCTATATCCCACCAACCGATCCAATACGCGACGAGCTTGCTGGGCATTCACAAGTTCCATATTTATTTCGCGCGGATTCGAAAAAGCTTCGCTAATCGCGTTTTCAGTGATCTCGTGGAAGACCACCCGCTTAGTTAACTTAGGATCTATTGCAGCAGCTTCCATCAAATGCCACGATATTGCTTCGCCTTCCCGATCGGGGTCTGTTGCAAGATAAATTTCAGCAGCTTTTTTAGCCAATTGCTTAAGTTCCTTAACAACTGCCTTTTTCTCATTTGGAACGCGATATTTAGGGGTGAAATTGTTATCAACATCCACAGATAATTGGGAGCGCAATAAGTCACGGACATGTCCTACAGAAGCCCGAACGGTGTACCCCTTGCCGAGAAAGCGGCCTACTGTCTTTGCCTTGGCGGGGGATTCGACAATAACCAATTTACCGTTCCGTTTTTCAGCTTTTTCCGGTTTAACCAATCCTGCATGGGCTTCAGTCTTTCCAGTACGATATAGCGTCGTTCCACATACTCCGCATGTTCCACGAGTAACCGGCGCACCAGCGGAATTAAAAGTAGCTTGAGGGTTGACGATCTCCCGTTTGGTCTTGCATTTCATGCAATAGGCTTCCAAGAAACACCTCCTAGAGATAATCTTCTTGATGATTGTTTTTCAAGGTAGAAATAACCTGGCGCACCTGTTGCGCATGGTCCCGACTACAGACCAATAGTGCATCACCTGAGTCGATAATAATGAGATTATTCACACCAATGGTGACTATGAGTTTCTTGTTTGGCGAATAAATTAGGGAGTTAAACGTTTCAATACACATATATTCGCTATCGATCACGACATTTCCATTTTTGTCAGCATTAAGGACGTCGAATAACGAATCCCAGGAGCCGACATCGCTCCATTCTAATCCATCAGCTGGAAGGACCACTACATTTTCCGCATGTTCCATAATTCCATAGTCAATTGTTTCCGGTTTGAGTTGCGCCCAAGTGGATCCCAGTACCTCTTCCTGGTTAACCGTGCCCCAAGCTGACGCTATCCTGTCCAGTGAGCTTTTAAGGTCAGTCATCTGACGGGAGAATTCTCTTAAAATTCGATCAGCTTTCCAAATAAACATACCGGAGTTCCAAGATTGGTCACCACCTGCAAGCATAATACGGGCTTGCGTCTCATCTGGTTTTTCTATGAATCGGCGTACCCGATAAACCGGAATATCATGTGTTTCTGATATTACTTCACCTCGTTGTATGTACCCGAAGCCCGTGGCAGGGAAAGTCGGTGGGATTCCAATGGTAACGAGATAGTCATTACCCGCAGCCTGGATAGCTTCTTTCATGACGTGATGGAACCTTTCATTGTTGCCGATAAAATGATCAGAAGGCAAAACTAACAAGACCGCTCCTGGGTCGCGTTTCATCAGGACTGCCGCAGCCAACCCCACCACTGAAGCCGTACCGCGGGGCAAGGGTTCAATCAAAAAATTATCAGGTGGAATAAAGGGGGCCTGGGATTTCAGTTCCTGGACTTGTTCGGCGATGGTGACTACATACAAATGGTCCGGTGTGATAAACCCTTTGAGACGGTCTACAGTGCCCTGAAAAAGAGTCCGTTCTCCCACTAGCTGTAGTACGTGCTTGGGATGATTCATTCGTGAGATAGGCCAGAGCCGAGTACCTCCCCCTCCCGCCATTATTACTGCGAAATTATGTTCCATGGCCTATACCTTATTATATTGAGCTGGTTCATCCCGGACCGCGACATAATTCATTCCTCCAACCTGACGCACCAATCCTTTGAATTCCATCATAACCAGCGTTGCAGATACTCGTTCAATAGGCAAGCTAGTTTGTATCTGAATCTCGTCCATTTGCAAAGGATCCTGCGATAGCACGTTCATCAGTTTTATTTCTGTTTCATCAGCTGGCAAAACCCTGCGAGATTGCCGTTGTTCGGTGACACGAGTCAAGTTCAAGACATCCAGCAAGTCGTGGACAGAAAGCAGTGGATGCGCTCCCTGGGCGATCAGCTTATTGGTGCCTTTACTTTGCAAAGCTAAGATATTCCCTGGCACTGCAAAAACTTCCCGACCCTGGTCCACAGCGAATTGGGCTGTTATTAAAGCCCCACTCGTTTCTCCTGCCTCGACAACAACTGTTGCCATGGACAGGCCGGAAATAATACGGTTGCGAGGTGGGAAATTGGATGCATCAGGTGGAGTTCCCATTGGATAATCACTAATAACCGCACCATTGGAAATAATTTTCCCTGCGAGCTGGGTATGTTCCGGCGGGTATATACGGTCGACACCGCAACCCAGCACAGCAATCGTTCTTCCCCCCGCTTTGAGCGCTGCCTGGTGTGCAATTGCGTCCACTCCACGAGCCAGACCGGATACCACGGTCACACCGCTGGCTGCTAAAAATGATCCAATTTCTTCAGCCACCTGCCGTCCATATGCACTGACTCGTCTTGTTCCGACCACAGCGACAGCCCAGGTATCTTCTGGCTTTATTTCACCGCGCAAATATAGGACCGGAGGAGGTTGGTAAATATCTTTCAAGCGAGGTGGATAAAGGATATCATCCACGGTAAGGATTACAATACCCTGTTCTTTCGCCCTTTCCAGGTATTTATCCAAGTCCACGCCGGAGCGAACCTGAATAACGCGCTCGGCAATTTTTGTACTGAGGCCAGCGGCTTTAAGAGCATCTGCTGGAGCCTGCCATGCTACCGCCAGGTCTCCAAAATGGTCACGTAACCCTTGAAGGCGCACAGCACCTATGCCTTTTACCAAATTGAAACCTACCCAGTAGCGCTTTTCGTTCACTGTATCCTTAAAATATCTCGATCATTAACTTTCTAGGATAGTTGTAAACAATTTCACGGATGCGGTAAGTATTCTGTCACCGAAAGAAAGACAAGAAAATAAACATCAACTATCTGCCAACCCAGGGAGTAATCGGACAATCATTATTTTTGACACCAAGTCAACATTCAAAACTACGTCGTGGATGGCGGGTATCAGGATTTCTCGCCCACTAATGTTTTTTACCACATAAACATTGTTCGCCCCAGTTTCCAGGATTTCTGTAAGTGTTCCAATATCATTGCCAGATTCATCCACCACTTTTAGATCGATGAGTTCATGGTAATAATACCTTCCTTTGGGTAATTGGGGCGTTTCAGATGCAACAAGAGATAGAATCTGGTTTCGATAGCGTCCTGCCTGCTCAGGCGTATTAATTCCCTCAAATCCCAAAAGTAAACCTTCGTTGTGTCGCCGGCGACGTGCAATAATCAACTTTAAATGCTTTTTGCCGAGGAAGATTTCATTTTTTGGAATTAATCCTTCCGGAGAATCGATATAGACTTCCACCAAAACATCCCCATGAACACCATGGGGACGGCGTACTTTCCCAACAACAAAGAAAGCAGGCCCGCCAGCAGTTGGCGCGCCTGCCGGTCGTTCTTTTGTACCAGGCATTTGGTCAGGGTTCTACAACATCAAGCGTGACCTGGTTTCCTTCACGCTCGGCAGCGACCCGCAGCAAGGTGCGGATTGCATTGGCTACCCGACCACCTTTTCCGATGACCCGACCCATGTCATCTTTGGCAACACTCAGTTCCAAGGTTACCCGGTTGCCATGGCGGATTTCATCCACGGCAACTTCGTCAGGGTGATCAACAAGGGATTTTGCGATATATTCCGTAAGATCTTTCATGGCATCTCTTAATTGAATACTAGAACGGGATACCCGCCTCCCCCATTTAGACAGGTTAATCCGTACCAGAACTTGAATTTTTTAACCTAATTATTTTCCAGTTTTACTGGAGGTGACGCGACCCGCCCGAGCTGTTTCAGCTTCAGCAAGCAAAGTATCCATAGACTCACCGGCTTTAAAACGCTCAAAGCGTCCTGATGTGCCAGCTGTCCTAAACAATTGCGCTACAGATTCGGTGGGTTGGGCTCCTTTGCTCATCCACTCATAGATGCGATCTTCTTTAATATTTAAAGTGGCCGGTTCTGTGCGAGGATTGTAATAACCAACGATTTCCAAGAAACGACCGTCTCGCGGGCTTTCTTTGTCCGCGATAATCAAACGGTATGAAGGTTGGCCTTTTTGACCCGTACGACGAAGACGAATTCGAACCATCAGAAATTTCTCCTTAATATTCAGTTATCAGATTTTTGGCTTCAGCAAACCCCACCTGGAGGAGCAGAAAGGAGTGCCCAGTGAGAGCTGAAATCAGCAGATTAACGAGGCAGAGTTGCTAATTGCTTTTTAACACCCTGCGCAAAGCGATGAACAACAGCGCTCTTCCATTTTACCTCATCCGAACAAACGCGACAGCCCGCGACCGCCGGTTTTTTGCAGCGTTTTGAACATTTTTTGCATCTCGCGGAATTGTTTGACCAGGCGGTTTACATCCTGAACATCAAGTCCGCTACCACTAGCAATCCTTCTACGCCGACTGGCATTCAACACATCCGGATTTCTTCTCTCGAGAGAAGTCATAGAATTGATAATTGCCTCGGTTCTTTTGGTGGAACGATCCATTTCTTCGGGCGAGATATTGCGTGCAGACCGTCCCAAATCTCCGGGGAGCATATCCATCATTTGGCTCATCGACCCCATTTTTTTTGATGACTTTAACATTTCTGCCAGGTCATCAAGCGTAAATTCACCTTTCGATAGACGTTCCGCTTGTCTTTGTGCCTGCTTTTCGTCGAAAACCGATTCGGCTTTTTCAATTAATCCGAGAACGTCTCCCATGCCAAGGATCCGGGATGCAAGCCGATCTGGCTGGAAGTTTTCCAAGGCATCCAATTTTTCACCAGTCCCGATGAATTTAATGGGTACACCGGTAACAGAACGGATGGAAATAGCCGCACCGCCGCGCGAATCGCCATCCATTTTTGTCATAACGATCCCTGTCAACGGTAGAGCGTTCCGGAAGCCGTCCGCGACGTGCAATGCTTCCTGTCCAATCATCGCATCCACGACAAGCAGGACTTCTATTGGTGACACGAATTGGACCATGGCGCGAAGTTCAGCCATCAAATCAGCGTCCAGCTGGGAACGTCCAGCAGTATCTATAATAGCAACAGAATAGCCACCTTTTTTAGCATTTTGTACTGCTTGCTTTACCATTTCGGGCGGCTTGAGAGCGGGTTCAAAATAAACTGGAATTTCCAGTTGTAGCCCCAATGTTTGCAATTGGGCGACTGCAGCTGGACGGTATGGATCTGCGGCCACTAGCAAAACACGTTCTCCACCTCCGCGCAATAGTTTTGCCAACTTACCAGCAGCCGTCGTTTTGCCTGAACCTTGTAATCCCACCAACATTATCACATACGGCTTGTTACCAGTAAGATTGAAGGGCGCAGCTTCTCCCAGAGTGGTAACCAATTCCTCATTGACAATTTTAACTATCTGCTGGCCTGGGTTAAGGGCTTTCGATACCTCCGCACCGATCGCTCTCGATCGCACGCGGGAGACAAATTCCTTGACCACACTGTAATGGACGTCGGCTTCCAAGAGCGCAAGGCGTACTTCACGCATGGCACCATCAACGTCAGCTTCAGATAGTTTGCCTCGTTTTCTAAGTTGGTCGAAAAGGTTGGAAAGTCTTCCAGTCAGTGTTTCAAACATGCTAACCCTTCATTAAAAAATAATTGCCCGAAGGCGAACGCATTTTAGCCGAAAACACTCAGATGGTCAAGGAAGCGAATTGCCTCACATTGAATCTTACTTAGAAGCCGATCGTTGCCTCAAAAAGAATGTTACCCTAGGCAGACATAAATGTTCTGCCGAGGGAGCTATGATGAGTCATCGCAGCAAACAAGAATTGTCCGATGCGATCCGGACCCGATACCGAAATGCCAAGAAAATCGAAAAACAGCGCATGTTGGATGAATTTGTAGCAGCCACTGGCTACCATCGAAAATATGCCATCCGGATCCTGAAACAAAGGTCACTGCGTAAGCATCCGAAGAAACGAGGCCGCCGAAAGGTGTATCAAGGTGAGGTGGTCGTCGTACTGGAGCAGATCTGGGAGATCTGTGGGCGGATCTGCTCCAAGCGATTGCATCCATTCCTGCCAGAGATGGTGAGAGTCCTGGAACGGACTGGCGATCTGCGGATCTCAGCGGAGACGAAAGCACTCTTATTGCAGATGAGCCGCCCCACCATCGACCGATGCCTGGTGCCAACCCGCCAGACGCATCCACACGGCTTGAGCACGACCAAACCCGGCAGCCTGCTCAAGAAGGCCATCCCTGTGCGAACCCATACTCCCTGGGACGAAGAAAAAACCGGTTTTCTGGAGGTTGACCTGGTTGGTCACTGCGGGGACACCACTGAAGGACAGTACGTGAACACGTTGACCTGTACGGATATCTCTACCGGCTGGACCGAGTGCCTGGCTGTGTTCCCACACTCGAAACAAGCTGTTTTCGAAGCCATCCAAACCATGCGCACCCGCCTGCCTTTCGACCTGCTTGGCATTGACTCGGACAATGGCGGCGAATTTATCAACGACCTGCTCTTCCAATACTGCCAATACCAGAAGATCACCTTTACCCGTTCCAGACCGTACCAAAAAAATGACCAGGCACATGTCGAGCAGAAGAACTGGTCCGTCGTCCGCCATCTGGTTGGCTACGACCGCCTTGACTCCCAGCCCCAATTCATCCTTTTGCAAAGCATCTACCAGGACCTGCGCCTCTACTCCAATTTCTTCCAGCCTGTCCTCAAACTGGTCTCCAAAGAACATGTGGACAAAAAGATCATCAAACGCTATGATACTGCCGCCACCCCTTTCCAGCGAGTCCTCGACGCCAAGGAAATCCCCTTGAAGGTCAAGGCCCACTTATCCAATCTTTATGTCCAGCTCAATCCTGTCCAGATGCGCACCACGATCGATCAGAAAGTCGACAAACTTTGGAAAATCTCACGGTAACATTTTCTTTTGAGCCAACGATACCTTCAAAGTAACATTTTCTTTTGAGGCATTACGGGAAGGGCGCGTCGTAATGGAAGTATACGGGTTATACCTCGTGTATAATCTGGTGTCCGAATATCCCTTGTGAAAGGAGAAATCATGTCGAAAGTAGCTGTAATTACTGATAGCACTGCATATCTTCCGGAATCCATCTTATTAGCACATAACATAACTGTAGTACCACAAGTACTGATCTGGGGTGAGGAAACATTCCGAGACGGTGTAGACATTATGCCAGATGATTTCTACAAACGTTTGAAGACAGCTAAAGTAATGCCAACCACATCCCAAGTGGCCATTGTTGATATGAAAATTGCTTTTGAGAAATTATTAGAAAATGGATATGATGTACTGGGGATTTTCATTTCAGCCAAACTCTCCGGCACAATGCAATCCGCTACCCAGGCACGTGAAATGATCCCAAGTGCCAAAGGGAAAATCGCGATCATTGATTCCAATTCCACCGCGATGGCGATGGGGTTCCATGTTCTGCTTGCCGCCCGCGCTGCACAAGCCGGGACGAGCCTGGCAGATTGCCAAAAGATCGCAGAACAGGCACGCGAGCACACTGGCGTTTATTTCGTTGTAGACACTCTTGAATTCTTGCGACGAGGAGGGCGTATAGGCGGCGCGCAGGCATTATTGGGGTCAGCGCTCAATATCAAGCCGATCCTCGAATTGAAAGATGGGCGAATTGAACCTGTAGAAAAAGTCCGCACAAAAAGCAAGGCGATGGATCGCATGATAGACCTGGTTGCCGAGAAAGTTTCGGGTCGAACTCCAGTCAGATTGGCTACCTTGCATGCCAACGTAGAAAAAGAGGCACGCATTGCATTAAATGCTGCTTCTTTACGCTTACAGCCAATTGAATCCATTTTTGCGTCCGTTTCACCTGTGATTGGGACTCATGCAGGTCCAGGCACCATCGGATTGGCATATATGGCCGGGATGTAAAATAAGGTCAATTAATCAGGAACTTAAGATTTCCTAACCCAAGATGGAGATTCCTTTAGGTCGCTGAATATTATGATTGACGGTTACCCCCTAAACAGGTATAATCCGCCTTCGGCTCAAATCAAGAAACTATTGGAGTAACCGATATGGAAACAAATAACGCGACGCCTGAAAGCGCGTTGCAACCAAAAACGCGTCTAACGGGTAAAGTCATTAAAACCACCATTGCTGGGGCCATTGTAGACATCGGGCAAAAAATTCCCGGTGTGATTCATATATCACAATTGCAAAAGGATTCTGTAAACCGGGTCGAAGACATAGTCCAGGTCGGCCAAGAGGTTGTCGTTTGGATTAGACGTGTCCACGACGACCGAGTTGAACTGACGATGGTAGAGCCTTTAGCACTGGAATGGCGTGAACTAAAACCGGATATGGTTGTCAAGGGTAAAGTATCACGGCTGGAATCTTACGGAGCATTTGTTGAAATCGGTGCTGAACGCCCCGGTCTGGTACATGTGAGCGAGATTTCTCATGACTACATCAAGAATCCATCCGAAGTATTAAAAGAGGGCGAAGAAGTAGAGGCTAAAATCCTTGACGTGGACCGACGAAAAAAACAAATCCGGTTGAGCATTAAAGCGACTTTGCCTAAGCCTGAAGAAATCATCGCAGAAGTAAACAAGCCAGAGCCTCGTAAACCACACGGCGGGAAAAAAGGGAAGAAGCAAGAGGAATCGGTAGAAGAACCCGAATCCAAGGTGCCGGAATTGACAGCATTCCAAATTGCATTTCAAAAAGCTCAGGATCGGGCAGGCGACAAGAAAGGTTCTCCAAAGAGTAGAAAATCAAAATCCAAACTCAAAGAAGACCAGGAAGAAATCTTCAATCGAACTCTTGAACACCGGATAACAACTGGTTAATTCCAAAAAAGAATAAATAACCCTGTCAGGTCTAAAAAACCTGCCAGGGTTTTTTAATTTAGAATTATGGACAAGGATAACAACAAATATGTCTAGAATTTTAGCCCCTTGGTCTCCATTTCTTTCAGAAATTTATCGCGATTAGCAGATCGGGCAGTCTTGCCACTAGATGTTTTGATAAGCCATGGATGATGGACAAGATGTACATAACGAAGAGTTACAGCAGATCCGCGTGCTACAGATGTGCGTATCATATCAGCGAGGGCATATTGCTTTTCGGGATCTTTTACATCCACTTCGGCGACAAGGACCACATCTTCAGTTCCAGCGGTCTCATTGAATACCCCGAAAGCTGAGGCGCGGCCGGGATGGACCCCCGGTACCTCGAACGCCAAAAGCTCAAGGTCCTGTGGATAAATATTTTTACCGCCGACAATTATCAGATCTTTCTTGCGACCAGTGATAAAGAGCTCTCCATCCACGAGGTAACCAAAGTCCCCGGTAAGATACCAGCCATCCAGAAACGCTTTTCTGGTTGCATCCTCACGATGATAATAACCAGTCAGCATGCAATCGCTTTGGAGGGCGACTTCACCTACATGACGATCAGGCAGAGTCTGCCTTTTGGTATTAATAATTCGGACCCTCGTATTTTGGATAACCTTTCCAGTGCTCATCATACGCACGACGGTTTGACCAGGCTGCGCCACTGCCGCTATATTTTTAGTCTGGAGAGTCTCACGTCCAATATCTTCACAAACTACTGGTTCGTCCACCCCACCCTGAGTAACTCCAAAAACATTTTCAGCCATTGCATAGCAGGTGCATAGGCTTTCATAATGCAATCCCAATGGCTGAAAGCGTTCATAAAATGCTTGGTGACTTTCCCACCTCATTGGTTCAGAACAATTCGAGATGATGCGCCACGTAGATAGATCAATTCCTTCCAAGTCACGGTCACGAATCTTCTGGACACAAAAATTATAGGCAAAATTCGGCAACCAGGAAAGAGTCCCTTTATATCTAGACACTGCCTGAAACAAACGGTAAGGGGCTCGAATCCAGTCAAAGGGTGACATAAGCACCAAGGGATGACCCATCAGAATTGGCATAAGCCAACAAGCAATGAGACCCATATCATGATAGAGCGGCAGCCAGGAAACAAATACATCCGTATCCGTTAAACGGATTGCCTCAGCATAATTATCTAGCTGATTAATGACTGCTTTATGCGACAGGGCGACACCCTTTTGGAGCCCAGTAGTACCGGACGAATGTTGAAGAAGGGCAATATCTTCCGGTCTGCGAGTAAGGCCGTCAAACGAAGAGAAACGCGGTGGATTTGAGCCTTCAATCTGATCGGTAACAATAACCGTTTTCACCGAATCTTCGCCAGGTTTGGTCGCAGCCCTGACCTCAAGTTCGAAATCCCGATATGTAACAATGACAGTTGGTTGAGAGATTGAAATCAAGCCGGCCAAATCAGCACGATACTTCTCTGGAAGTAATTTCTCGGTAAGGAAGGGCATTATTGCCGGAATTGCCCCATGAAGGATCGCACCATAATATGAATAAAGGAGATCAACGCTGTGTTGGAGAATTAACAGGATTATATCCCCCGGCTGGACACCATTCTGTTGATATGTTTTTACGTAAGCTGCAGCACCATGAATCAATTCGCGATACGACACCGATCGGTCGGGCTGGCCGGTATGCATCATTGTGATGCATACCTTATCCGGGGTTTGCTCATAATGCTTTCTAAGAAGATCAGAAAAGGTCGGCATTTTAATTGCGGGATTTTATCAGGCGGGTCAACTGGTTCAGGTTATCAAAGGTGGAAGCATTCAACTCCGCGTCATCTATGCGCACTCCAAATGTGCTTTCCACGTAAAGCGAGAGATCCACGAGGTGAAAGGAGTCTACCAACCCACTAGACAGAAGGGGTTCATCAGGTTTTATGATGCGGTGCGGTTGTTTAAGAATTTCAGCAGCCACATAAGAACTCAATTTATCAATTATTTGATCTGTCATAACGTCTCCTCAATAAGTACCTCATATTAATTATGGTTGTCCTGACCAAGGTAGCAGACCTGCAAATGCAATCGGATCGGTACCATTCCGGACTTCAATCCGGCTTAAATAAAAGAGAGAACTCAGGCTGTGAACATATTGAGTCCCCAGTCCAACTGCTGCCAAATAACCGTATTCTGCCACCTTATCAACAACAAAGTCATCAATCTCACCGTAAGGGTAGGCAAATGTCTCAACATTTACCCCAATCTCAGAGGCCAGGCGGCCCTTCGATTGCCCCGCCTCGAAATTAATCAGGTCATGATTTGCCGCCAAATGCGGATGAGTCATGCTATGGCTACCTATTTCCCAGCCATTTCCGGTCATTTCGATCAATTGATCTTCGGTCATATATCCTTGTGCTCCGAGGTATTCTCCAACAATATATAAAATGCCAGTAAACCCATACCCTTGCATGATCGGATATGCATTCTGGAAAACAGTCTCATATCCATCATCAAAAGAAATCACCACCGGCCTGGGAGGTAGAAGTGCACCTTTGGTTATCGCTTCCACTAATAGTGAAATGGGGATAGTTGTGTATCCCCAATCTTTTAGCGCCTGCATTTGCCATTTAAAATCTTCAGGAGACATGTAATAACGTGCATCTATCGAATTGGGGGAAGGAGGATCTGCGATGCGGTGGTAAAGGAGGATAGGGCAAGTTATAGAGCCGGATTTAAACAGCCAAACCGGGGTCGGCGCTGCAGTTTCTGAAGGTACAGGAGTCGGAACCGAGGTTTTAGTGGGATTAACAGGAGTCGGTGAAATTGGTTGCAAGGTGAGTGTGGAGGTTGGAATATTTGAGGAAGGGGCGGAGTAATTTATTAAATTGCAACCTGAAATCGAACTAAAAATAACCAGTAATACCAGTAACGATTTTGCGCTATGTTTTTCTATCATGTCTGCCTTGAAATTTTGGAAAGATGTATTTATGGATGAATAGTCAAGAAATGATATACTGCATCTAAAGCCTGCAGGGCAGTTAGATTTCTCCACGTCCACCCAAGCTCCATGCGTGCAGGATCATCAAAAAAGTAGTTACCTTCCACCGTACCAGGACTCAAGTGAAAACCATCTGAACTCAGACCATAATCGGGGAGAACCAATGTTGCGGCTCCAAAATTCCAAAGGGGAACACCATAATCGTACGCAATTTGAGCTACGATCTCATTAATACTTATTTGGGTATCAGGTAATTCTGCACGAGTAGCAAGTATAGGGACTACGTCTTCTGAAAGTACGTATTCAACAAGCAGGCGCATGTAGTGATCGTATTTTTGAAGGTCGCCCGACCAAGCCTCTTCCATGCTAATAACGACAAAAGAAGGATTATTAACACGAATTTCACATGCAGCGGGGGTCTCGCCCTTTTCACAGGCGTCCGGCCTTGGTACCAAAGTCCAAAAAGAATTCAAGACAGTGGCAGCATTAAATCCTCCATGGGTTGCCAGGCTCAGGCGCGACCAGGAACCTGAAAAATGATCAATAGTAGGTTGCAGATATGCGTACTGGTCACCAAGTCGGTATTTCGAAGGGTCATCGAAAGCTGACAGAAAATAAGGGGTGATGTTTTGGCAATCACCAATTTTGGAAAATCGGCTCGGATCGCGACCACGCGCCAAGCCTCGCTGAAATACTTCGACGATATGACTCGAAACTCCTGCGGGAATTATAGGAATTGATTTCCACACAACATGGGCAGGAGTCAGTGTTGGAGCCAGCGAGGGTGTCAGGGTATCATCAGGCAGGAGGGTCGATGTAGGTACGGTGGTTGCCGCCTGGATATACGCATTTATGGAAGCGGTTGTTGCCTGCAGATTCGGCGCTTTGCTACACGCAGTACTCCACATCAAAAAAACAATAAATATAGGTAATTTTCTCAAGGACAGCTCTGTTTTAATAAGGATTTTTCAACTTGATCGGCTAATAAAGACTCACCTAAAAGATTCAGGTGGATGGCACTGTTAGTAAAATCATCTGCCGGGACGATATTCCACATATCGAGATATTTCCACCCTCCCGAAATAGCCAGTGCCGACATCATGCCCCTCCATTGGTCGTAAGCCCAACGAGGGTATAGAAAATTGTACCGCAAATCACTGTTTATACCGTTGCTGATAAGCATCGGCTCGTTAATGAGGATTAAAGGTGTTGTCCCAACCATGCGCAATCCAGCGTCAAGTTCTGCAAATGCCAACTGAGATTCAATCAACGTTTGTGGTTGCATGCCATGGAAAGAAATGTCGGTATTAAAATCAGTCTGAGTTTGTTGATAATCTGCAGGATATATTTGATCAATGCCCGTGGAAGTCCACATAACCCCGTACAATTGTAGACGAAAAAGATCTGCCAGACCGCGACGCTGCCCGATTAGAGTGTTATCCCAGAGGCTTGGTCTTACGAGGTCTGGATCCTTCGGGTTTAGGGGTAAATTGTATTGCGCAATCAACTTATCCACCAAGCCGGCATTATTCGCAACAATGGGGGAAGAAAGTTGATTGTCTGCAGAGAAAGCTTCAAGGGTTAAAGGCCAAATAATAAGATCGGGATGATAACGCATTGCATAATCCAAGATCATTAAATCTTTTGTAAGTGAGATGGTTGGATATCCGAGATTATAGACACGAACCTTTTTCGCACAAAGGGAAAGTCCTGCTGCATTAATCTGCCCCGAAAGAGTCTCTTGTGCATGCAGAAGAATACCCCAAACAGAGGAGTCGCCAATGATAAAAACCCTGTACTCATCTGCCGGCTTAGGGCCGTCTGCAATCACATGAGATGCGAACATTGCATCTAGGTTGAAGAGACTCAAATTGTAAGAATGAGAGGAATCTTCCCCGAATGGTAATCGATCCCTGCCAGAAAAAAGGATGTTATATAGAGATACTTTTCCCATTGCAGAGGGGTTAACTGCAATAAACATAAAGTTAACCACCAGGAAAAGACCCAATCCTTTGACCAGCACATTCCGTAAGAACTTTGGATTCATATCAAGCCAAGCCAAACAATACGCGGAAATAATTGGCAGAAATTGACAGGTCCGGCAAAACAAAGAATACCCAACCAAGCGCAACGAAGTTAAAAGTCAGGAACACACCGCCTATATTCAAGATCGATTGCCATCGGTGAGATAACGATGAAAAGCGCCCGCGAGTCAGTTCAGACCAGCGGTTATGAACAAAAAGCCCCAACCCGTGCCAAACGCCCCACACTAAAAAGTTTAATGTCACCCCGTGCCATAGACCGATCAAAACCATTGTCGCCAATTGGGTAATAAAAATAACCGCAGGAATAGAAAGTGCCTTGTTCCCAGAGCGCAACGCCCGCGTCACTGGGTTAAAAAAATAGGCCCGAAACCATTGCGTCAAGGTCATATGCCAATTGTTCCAAAATTGAGTAAGGTTGGGTTTAAGGTATGGGCTATTGAAGTTTTCCGGGAGTTTTACGCCTAGCAATCGCCCCAAACCAATAGCAATATCGGTATACCCACTAAAATCATAATAAATCTGGAAGGCAAAAGCGTATAAAATTACCCAAGCCCATCCTGTTGAATGAACCTGGAGAGCATTAGTCGGGCTCAGGGCCACCAAGGCCAGAAGATCAGCAATGGCAAATTTTTTAAACAACCCCGTCACAAGGCGCTTCCCTGATTCACCAATGTCTTCAGCCGTCAACGCCAGAGGGCGTCGTAAATCTCCCACAAAGCGCTCAATGCGATCAATCGGGCCAGCTGTTAGCGCTGGAAAGAAAATGACGAAGATAATATATTCCGACAAAGAAACTGCAGGTAACCGCCCGCTAACCCTGTCGCGGATTGTGTGAAGCAAACGGAATGCGATGTATGAGAACCCCAACCAGCGCAAATCTTGCGCCAAAGCCAGGCTAGGGAATTGGTTATTCAGGCGGCGAAATATGCCGCTTAAAATTGTCGACAATATTGGAACTTTAAGTATTACAAAAAGAAGAATAATAAAAACGAATGCACACAGCAGTATTACTTTATTGGGTTTGGAAAATCGTGATAAAAGGAATGCGATCAGGGCAATTACTGCCAACCCGAAGAAAACTTGAATAATCTGGGGAGGGTTAGAGGCTGTCAAATAAAGTGAAAATCCCAGATACCTCGTCAGGCCAAGCGACAAGACGATTATGCAGATGAGAGCAGCAGTATGCCAATTGGAACGCCAATTTCTGTTTTCTGGAGGTGAAGTTATCACCCACGTGAGGATAGCTAGTGCCAGGGTTGCAGTCGGGAGCCAGAAGTCCAAGCCTCGGACCGGGAGTACGGGCTGAATTGCGTAAACTGCCAGTACGCAAATACCGAGTAAAAGTTGTGCGCGCCAGTGATCACGTATCACCAACCCCAACAGCGCGGCTGTACCGATGGATACAAGAATGACTCCGAGCGTCATTAAAAACCTTGATAAATCCAGATTGGAGCGCTACTGGCAGTCAATATGACCAGTGCGATGAGAATCAGGCAAAATAACAACGCCCAAAGGTTCTCGCGAGTAAAAAGATGAAATTTCATTGGTAGCCACAGACTAGATATTCACCACCCTGATTTATTACCTGATAGGTTCGCACAGACAAATCGATTTGCTGGTCCTCGCTGTTGTAAGTAGCGATTATTTTTCCTTGGCAAATTACTTGTGCAGTCGTGCCGTTCGTACCGGTTGTGGCACAGGAAAGGTTTTCCAATTTGGTGGCAACCGCTTGAAGTGAATCCAATTCAAGCAACGCATTTGACTCCCATTTTGCACAAGAAAGTGTTGATAAAGCGTTGCCGTCTTTATTAACTAAAGCGTAAAGGTAATTTTCAACAGCTTTCGCCGCAGGATCAGTAACTTTACCGCAGGCTGATATCAGCATGGCGGCGATGCACATCAAAATTGCATTGGTGGCAATTTTCCGCATGAATAACTCCTATGACTGGTTAGATATTAATTTCTTTTATTATTAAATGCAATGAAAATAATCGGGTTTCCTGAAAGAGCATTACCCTATCGATATCTAAGGATTTTATGAATAAACCAAAGAAATTTTGAAAATGGAGGAATATTTGTTGGGAAATTATACCTGTTTCCGGCATGAATTGACAAAACATTCTAATCCTGATAGTATGGGTCAAATATCATCAAAAAGAAGAGGTATAAATGGCTACCCAAATTCAAACCCAAACTGTCCTGCTCACCCCCGCTGCTGCTGAAGTGGTTCGGGGTTTACGCCTTCAACAAATGTTAGATGATAGTTATGCACTGCGAGTTTATATTACCGGTCAGTCTTGCTCCGGCTTCCAGTATGGAATGGCGCTTGATAATAAACCGTTTGAGACAGATTCATCTTTTGAAAGTGAAGGCCTGAGAGTTCTGGTGGATGAGACGTCTCTCCAATATATGGCCGGGGCAAAAGTTGATTATATTGATGATGAGCGCGGAAAGGGGTTTTTGGTTGATAATCCAAATACCGCTCCGACGTGTTCGTGTGAAGGCGGAAGTTGCGGGACGAGTGAAAATTAAAACACAAAAGAGACCGGGATAATCCCGGTCTCAATTTTATGCTTAAATTATATTACCTCCCACGCAAGTAAGATATAACTGCTCCCAAAATCCCGACCAAGGCAAGCCCAAGGATGACAAAACCCATCGGGATGCCTGATCGTGATGTTGCCGCTTGCTCGAAATTTAGTGTTGCCAGAGGGGGCGGGGGAGTAAATGTAGGTAAACGAGTGGGCGTAGTTTGGACCTGGAATGCAGCCGCATAGGTAGGATTGATAGTTGGCGTGGTTCGTGGAGTAGCTGTGGGGGGAGGCTCCACAATAGGTAGAAATCCTGGGGATAACGAAACCAATGGCGCATAAACCCACCCCACCCCACCCGGAACACTCAGATCAATAATCTGAATCCATTCTCCCAAAGGGGATTTTCCAATTGCAGGTGCAGTCGCCTGATTGGGCAAGAAATCAAGCAGGGCATAGTCATACGAACTTGGTCCTGCACGGACATTTGCACCATCAGGATTGTTTACCGTTATTAATGGATGTGTTGGGGCCGTTCCGGTGACTGTCGGAACATTACCGGTAGGTTGTTGAGCTGCAGCTGGGGTCCAAGCAGGAACCGACCAAAGCAAGAAGACAAATCCGAGCGCGAGGAGAATCAGGAGACTTTTTTTTGTACGATTCCGCATATACTACTACTTGAAGAACAAATTTCCGTAAATAGGGGTGGAGTATTGCCCGATCAGGCAAAACGATTATAATCGAATTCTATGGACAGACGCGTGTTTCACGGAACCATAACTCCAACCGATGTTGCCCAAGCATTGACCGCTGAATTCAACCAGGGCAACACTCAAACACAGGTGCTTGGTGAAAAAGACAATTTAACCATTCAAATTGCATCCTCGCTGTTCTCACGTTCGGGCGGTAAAACGGCGGTGAGTGTCAACTTGCAACAGGTGGAAGACGGCATCATGGTCCAGGTTGGCGAACAGCAGTGGCTGGGAGTAGCTGCCAGCCTGGGGCAAACGGCAATTTCAGCCATTCTCAATCCGCTTAACCTGCTTGGGCGTTTAGACGATATCGCTCAGGATGTTAGCAGTCTTCAATTGAATGAGAAAATCTGGCAGATCGTTTCCAACGTCGCCAAAGCAGCCGGAGCCAGCCAGGAACTCTCAGATCGATTAAGCACTGTGAAGTGTGAATTCTGCGGATCAGCCAATCATGTGGGGGAGTCCAATTGTATTGCCTGTGGTGCTCCACTCGGGGATGCTCAACCGAAAACCTGTTCAAAGTGCGGTTTTGTTCTCACCCATGATGAGAAATTCTGCCCCAACTGCGGACTAGCCGTCACTTCATAACGTTTCAACCATTCCAAAGGGTCGAACACCTGCAATGCGTTGACCCTGGATCGATACGTGGAACCTTGATAAACACCACGCATCCAAATGACCTTTCACCCTTTATAATTTAAATCGAATGACAACTCTTGACAATCTCGAAGCTCGTCTTCAATCCTTGCTTGAAGTCCACTTATTAAAATACCTGCCTGGATACAAAGTTGAAGACAGGATCTATCAGCAGTTGGCGAATGCCATGCATGATAGCTTAAAAGAGCAGGATGGTTCTACCTACGCCCCTAATGTTTATGTAATTATTGCGCACCCGTCTACACTGGCTCGCTGGCGTTACGTGCCGACATTGCTAAAAGATCTTGCGAATGCAATCCATAACGCGGGAGAGGAGGCTGGGTTTCATTTTCTTTCCAATCCAACCGTATCAACAGCCGACGATCCCGGTATGAGCGGAGACACTTCGCAAATTATTGCTTCATTCAGCAGTGAAAGCTTTGCTGAAACCCGGGGAATAATAATCGACCCTCAGACAGAACACCCGACCGAAAATATTCCTGCAAACGCGTTCCTGGTAATGGAAGGGACAAACATCTTTCCCCTCTCCCTCCCCGTCCTAAATTTGGGACGCAAATTAAACAACCAAGTTATCATCAACGATAAACGAGTTTCACGGAATCATGCACAGCTGAGAGCTGCCAAGGGTCGCTTTATATTATTCGATTTAAACTCCACAGGTGGGACATTTGTAAATGGACGACGCATAAATCAATCCATCTTAAATCCTGGAGATGTGATTTCCCTTGCAGGCGTGACGCTTATTTACGGTCAAGATTTGCCAGCCGGGCAAGGCACACAAAAAGTCATACCTTTTCAAAAACCAGCCACTGCCAAGGATGCCTCTACTGACTATGTACATTCACCCAAAATAATTAGAAACAAGAAATTCAATTAATTATGAGCGGACCGGTTGTCCTTGTATTGCGTCTCCTGCTGACCATCAGCCTATATGTGTTCCTTGGGTGGGCTTTTATCAACCTTTGGCGTGACATTAGGATTCAGGGAGCGCTACTGGCATCCCGAAAGGTGCCGCCAATCAGTCTGACGATTATACGAGGTGAATTATCCCCGCAAGTCCGACACTTTGTTCAACCGGAAATAACCATCGGTCGAGATCCAGCATGTGAGTGCCCTGTAGAAGATGAGGCCATCTCTGCACGTCACGCAAGGTTGAGCTATCATCACAACCAATGGTGGTTGGAAGACTTGAATTCCACCAATGGCACACTCTTAAACCATGAAAAGCTTGATATGCCAACAGTGGTTACTTCAGATGACAAATTCAAGTGTGGAAAGGCTGATTTTGAAATTTCTCTGGCCGGTGATTTCCTCGTATCGCCAACAAAAAAAATATAAAATCTTAATGGTAAATTTACCCAGAACAACCGAACTGCGACGTGAAAGCCCTGGCAATTCTTGATGGAGTAATCAAATGCCTGAACATCTAGTGTTAGCCGTCATCGGCGGGTCCGGTCTGTATAAGATGACCGGATTGACAGACACAGAAGAATATGACCTTGAAACACCTTTTGGAAAAACATCTGCCCCCATCGTAACTGGGACCCTGGAAGGTAAACGCATTGCTTTCCTTGCAAGACATGGTATTGGCCACCACATCATGCCATCCGAGGTACCTTACCGTGCCAATATTTATGCATTAAAAGCGCTTGGGGTGGAACGAATTGTCAGCATTAATGCTTGCGGTTCATTGCGGGACGATTACGCGCCTGGTGACATCGTTATTCCCGATCAGATCTTCGATAATACCAAAAACCGCGTGCGAACTTTTTTCGGGGGGGGGATAGTGGCTCATGTCGGTGTCGCTGACCCATTCTGTCCAGATCTTTCCTCGAGACTTGTATCTGCTGTAACTGAATCAAAAGTTAAGGTCCATCAGGGTGGGGCTTTTATCATCATTGAAGGACCGCATTTTTCAACAAAAATCGAGTCAAACGTCTATAGGTCGTGGGGGATGTCCATCATCGGAATGACAGCAGCCCCAGAGTCATTTCTGGCGCGCGAAGCGGAAATGTGCTATGTTGTAATGGCTCATGTCACAGATTATGATGTCTGGCATATCAGTGAAGCACCAGTGACCGTGGAAATGGTCATAAAGACACTAAATAAAAATACCCAGGCAGCACTAGCCTCCATCCAACATCTAATTACAACCCTGCCCGAAGAACGTTTGTGTACTTGCAGCAATGCCCTGGCGTCTGCTGTCATTACTGATCCTTCCGCTTTTCCTCCTGCCACTCGGCAGAAAATGGATTTACTGCTAAAGAAGTACTTCAAATAAAACGATTTTAATAAATTAAGTCCCAATTGATGGAAAATCACCTAATATCTGCTTCACCAGAACAGATCCAATCCCGCTTGCTTAGAATAGCGGGAGTCTTTCTATTTTTGTACTCGATCATCCTTACCCTGGCTCCTGCTGCGCGTGAGCGGACGTGGGCGGTGGATTATAACTGGAACCAATGGCTGGGCCTCGCAGTATGGCTCATCATATTTACTTTATTGCATTTCCAGACACGCTCCAAGTTACCCGATGCCGACCCATACATTCTCCCCATTGCCGCGTTGCTTACGGGATGGGGTATTTTAACAATTTTCAGGTTAATCCCCACCTTTGGCATGCGCCAAACTGTCTGGTTGTTGTTTTGCGGAATAGTCTTCGTGCTTGGTTTGCGCCTTGCCCCCAGCCTCCAATTCCTGCGACGATATAAATATATCTGGTTAACGAGTGGATTGCTCATCACGGCGCTTACAATAATTTTTGGCGTCGATCCCGGTGGGGGGACTGAACGGGCCTGGCTTGGTTGCTGCGGTATCTATTTTCAACCTTCAGAGCCTCTTAAGCTTCTCCTGGTCATATTTCTGGCTGCCTATCTTGCTGACCGACTACCGCTTAGCTTACGAGCTTTGCCTTTGCTCACTCCTACTGCAATAGTCCTGATCGTAGCCCTTCTTCTGCTCGTTGTCCAACGCGACCTGGGTACAGCTTCAATTTTTATATTCCTTTTCACGATCATTTATTTCGTCGCTTCAGGAAAAAAGAGAATTCTTATAATAAGCCTGGCGGTACTGCTTGTTGCAACGTTGGCAGGGTATTTCTTTTTTGATTTAATCCGCCTGCGCGTGGACGCCTGGCTAAATCCATGGTTGGATCCATCAGGGCGCTCCTTCCAAATCGTACAATCTTTAATGGCGGTCGCCAATGGTGGAACTTCAGGCAGAGGGCCCGGATTGGGCAGCCCCAGCCTAGTGCCAGTGGCAATTTCGGATTTTATCTTTTCCGCCATTGCAGAAGAAACCGGACTCGTAGGCACGCTCGGCATGCTAACCCTTATCGGTTTATTTGCTGCGCGTGGGATTCGGATCGCTTTACATGCACCTGACAGCTTTCGAAGAATCCTGGCAGCAGGGCTAACGGCTTATATCAGTGCCCAGTCCATCCTCATCATAGGTGGAAATATTCGCTTGTTACCTCTGACGGGTGTGACATTACCCTTCGTCTCTTACGGTGGTTCGTCCCTGCTGACTTCTTTTCTTGCATTACTCATCCTTTTAATTATTTCAAGTCAGCCAGACGAGGAGCCAGCATCACTTCCAAAACCACAACCATACCTCATCCTGGCTGGGTTGATCGGTATAGGGCTGTTTTCTTTGGCAATTATGAATGCCTGGTGGGCTGTTTGGCGTGGACCTGCTGTACTGGAGCGTACAGATAATGCGCGCCGATCTATTGCCGATCGCTATGTCAAACGGGGCAGCATTGTTGACAGTCATGAAGTTCCGATCAACATCACCACGGGCAATTCTGGAGAATATCTTCGTACTTATCTCTATCCTGAGCTGGCACCTGTGACTGGCTATACAAATCCTGTATATGGACAATCCGGTCTGGAATCCAGCCTCGACCAATATTTGCGCGGGCTGCAAGGCAACCCAGCAAGCAGCATCTGGTGGGACCATCTTGTCTACGGCCAACCCCCGCCGGGACTTAATGTGCGGCTGAGCCTGGACTTGGAGATACAACAACAAGCGGACGAATTACTGGGAACCCACGATGGGGCTATTGTTTTGTTAAATGCAAGCAGCGGTGAAATCCTGGCGATGGCCTCCCATCCAACATTTGACCCAAACAACCTGGATGCGCAAGCAACCTCCCTGCTCCAGGATCCAAAATCGCCCTTGTTGAATCGAGCTGCCCAAGGAGTGTACCCCCCTGGAAACGCCTTGGAGCCTTTTTTCCAGGCTGCCGGTTACACGACCTTGCCATCGCAGAGTGTGGCCTACAATATATACACTGATCTGGGGTTTTATAGTGCTCCTGAACTTCGCTTACCTGTCGCGATCGCATCCAAACCGGGGGCTGCACTACGACTCAGCCCATTGCAAATGGTACTTGCAGCTGCCACACTTAGTAATTATGGGGTCAGACCTGCACCACGCCTTGCAATGGCAGTGAATACCCCTACACAAGGTTGGGTTATTCTACCTGCTTTGAACGACCCGGTGACTGCCTTCCCGGCAGAAAATGCTGCCAGCACAGCAAAAGCATTGACAGTTAAGAGTCATCCATTCTGGGAATGGGATACAACAGTAATTCAAGAAACTTCCACCTTTTCCTGGTCCATCGGAGGAACACTTCCGGATTACCAAGGTGTACCTTTGGCAATTGTGGTTTTACTGGAAGAAAATAATGAAAACTTAGCTGGCTTAATCGATCAAACCTTGCTGGAAACAGCCATCAACCCATAACAATAACCGGGTTTAAACTCCAACCCGGATTTCCAACTATTTTATTCTGATGAACCTTCTTTTACCTACCTGGAGAACCCCTGGATGAGGGAATGGTATATCAAAGTGGTGAAGTAAGTCCCCATCCAACTTTACTCCATTTTGCTCGACCATTCTGCGACCGTCAGACTTGCTCGCCACCAAACCCGTCGCAGCAAGAACTTCAATCACGGTTTGACCAGGGACAAGAGTGTACTCTGGGATTTTATCCGGGATATCTTTCTGCTGGAAAACCTTTTCGAATGATTTCTCAGCGTCAAGCGCGATTTCGTCGTTATGAAATATCGAAACAATTTCTCGCGCGATGGACATTTTTGCATCCCTCGGATGCAAATCTCCTGAATTTAAGGCAGATTCAATTTCATTAATCTTACTAGGAGCCCAGCGAGTAATTAAGCGCATGTACAATCCCATGGCTTTATCTGGGATGGACATAATTTTTCCGTACATATCCTCGGGGGTTGACAACAACGGAATGTGATTACCCAATGATTTGCTCATCTTGACTTCGCCGTCGGTGCCAGGGAGAATGCCCAGGATAATTGCAATGTTAGGTTTATCTCCTTGTGCAGTCATAATTTTACGGGCCGCGGTGACAATATTAAATAATTGATCAGTTCCGCCCACCTGTACATCCGTTTTCAGCGCATGAGCATCGTAACCTTGCATGATGGCATAAAACGTCTCATGAAGATAGATAGGGTCCCCATTATCCCAGCGCTTGCGGAAATTCTCCCGGGTAATAAATTGCTGAATTGTGAAGTTTGAGGCTAAGTCGATCAACTCTTCGAATGTTAACTCAGACAGCCACTCTGAGTTGAATCGAATCTTTGTTTTAGTCCGGTCGAGGATTTTATAAGCTTGTTCCGCATAAGTGTTGGCATTATGTTGGACCTGTGCCTGGGTCAGGCGCGGTCGAAGTTTATCTTTGTCGGAAGGATCGCCAATTAATGAAGTAAAGGAACCAACGACAAATGTGACTTCATGCCCGAGTTCCTGAAACTGGCGCAATTTTCGCATCGGGACGGTATGGCCAAGGTGCAGGTCAGATGTACGGGGATCAAAGCCGCAATAAACATGCAGAGGTCGTTGTTCTTTCTCTGCCTCCAGAAGTCGTTGGTGCAATTCCTTTGCCATATTCATTTTCAACTGTTCGTCGCCATATTCAGTTCCTTGCATTAGCAAGGCAACCTGGTCCTCAATGTTCATAGAAAAAGTCTCCACTTCATAGATTTAACTTCATCGAAATCGCTTTATTTTCGTGTTTCTCGCAATATTAATAATATAAATATTTATACATCTATAGAATAAAAAAACGCCTGCCGCAGCAGGCGCGTTCTTCCCACCCGCAACGGCGTTTAAAGATGGGAATAATAATTAAAATTCGAGAATGCTATATTCATAGCAGCATAATTATACAACAATATTTTCAGGCGCAATTTATTTCTGATCCAATTCACGCGCTGCCCGCCGGGTATTATCTTCTAAATCCATGAATAATAATAGCACCTGGGCAACACCCTGTAAAACCACAAAATAGACAACCCCGCGCAATGGTTGCTCGAAGATAGAGAGAATTGTTTGAAAAACTTCCGTTACCCCCCACCCTATCCAGAACCCCTGAATAATTTGCATAATGGTCGCCAGGCATTGGACAAGAAACTCCAATCCATATACTCCGGCTACAACCCATGAAATAATTATCGCCAGCCTTGACAAGCGCATGACTATATCTTTATTAAAGTACGTTCCAAGGAAATTCGCTCGCCTTTCCATATTCAATCTTCACTCTCCTTTCATTTTGTTATAATAGGAAACTTGTACTGTTGCATAGATTCTTTTTAAAGAATTTAATCTTTCTGAAATAGTAATAAATCAGGAAGACCCCTTCATGGGATAAGGGAAAAATAAAACCTCTTAATAGGAATTATACCGAATTGGACAGAATTATGGACCCATCTGATATTCCTCATAACCCAGCTAATTTTATACTTTTAGCAGTCGCGGAGGATCTTAAATCAGGCCGATTTAACTATGTTCGCACCCGCCTCCCTCCCGAGCCGAATGGCTACCTACATATAGGGCATGTTAAGGCTTTCCTGATTGACTATAACACTGCGAAAGAATTCGGCGGGGAGTTGGTCCTGCGTTTTGATGACACCAACCCCACCAAGGAAGAGACTGAATTTGTTGAGGCAATAGAAGATGATGCACGCTGGTTGGGGATCAAGTGGGTAAAGGTCACGTTCGCTTCGGATTATTTCGACCGGTTATATGAGTGGTCAATCCGATTAGTCAAAAAAGGCCTGGCTTACGTTGACGATCAAACCCCCGAAGAAATGAACGCCAGCCGCGGCACCATGCCACGGGGTACCAAATGGAGCGAGACTGAATCTGGGATAAAACCTGGCGTGGAATCCCCTTTTCGAAACCGGACGGTGGAAGAAAACCTCGACCTCCTTGAGCGGATGAAGAACGGCGAATTCCAAGAAGGCAGCCGGGTTTTACGCGCCAAGATAGACATGGCTCACCCAAACCTGGTGATGCGAGATCCTGTTATGTATCGCATTCTTCACGCAGAACACCACCGGACCGGCAAAAAGTGGTGCATTTACCCGATGTATGACTGGTCTCACGGTCAAAATGACTCCATGGAGGGGATCACACATTCATTATGTTCACAAGAATATATTATTCACCGTCCCCTCTATGAATGGTTCCTGGAACAACTGGGAGAATTCAAATCGCGGCAAATTGAATTTTCACGTCTCAACCTGACCTACGCCATGATGAGCAAGCGGAAGCTCCGGAAATTAGTTGAATCAGGAGTTGTAAGCGGATGGGATGACCCACGGTTGACCACTTTGAGAGGCTTGCGGCGGAGGGGAGTGACCCCTGAAGCAATCCAAAATTTCATTTCAATGATAGGTGAGACGAATAACGATAGTTGGGTGGACATGGCTCAATTGGATGCCTGCATCCGAGATGATCTCAACAAGCATTCCCCGCGCCGGATGGTCATTTTGCATCCCATAAAATTAGTCATAGATAACTACCCAGACAATAAAATCGAAGAAATAACCGCGATTAATAATCCTGAAGACGAATCCGCAGGCACGCGCAAGGTTCCCTTTTCAAAGGTTTTGTATATTGAACAAGACGATTATCGCGAGATCCCCCCGCCTAAATATCACCGCCTATATCCTGGCAACGAGGTCCGTCTGCGCTATGCCTACTTAGTCAAATGCATAGGTGTTACCAAAAACCCAACAACGGGGGAGGTGTCTGAAGTGCATTGCACTTATGATCCTCTGACGAGGGGTGGGGATGCACCTGACGGTCGCAAGGTTAAATCAACAATCCATTGGGTTTCAAAAGAGCATGCCATTAAAGCAGAAATGCGACTTTATGAGCAATTATTCACTGCAGAAAACCCAGACATTGGTGAAGATGTCAATACAATCATCAACTCACACTCATTAGAAGTATTGACAAACAGCTACATCGAACCCTCCCTAAATGAAGCCAAGGCGGGCGATAAGTTTCAATTCGAACGAAATGGATACTTCTGCGTTGACCTTGATTCTTCCCCCGATAGACCTGTTTTCAACCGGACAGTCACCCTAAAAGATTCATGGGCAAAAATCGAACAAAAAAGCGGGTAGGTTTATGACAATCATTGGATTTATTATCGCGGGGTTGGCTGCGATCGCGGCTGGGATGATCAACGCGCTGGCGGGGGGAGGTACTCTAATCACCTTCCCTGTACTCATGGCCATCGGTTTACCAGCAGTCTCCGCCAATGTAACCAATACCGTGGCTCTCTGTCCTGGTTACTTGGGCGGTACATTAGCTCAAGCCAATGACCTAAAAAACCAGAAAAAGCGTCTTTGGATCTCTCTTCCGGCTGCGGTCCTCGGCGGGTTGGTCGGTGGTATTTTACTCCTCAGGACGGGAGAGAAACTTTTCACTACACTTGTGCCTTTCCTAATTTTATTAGCCTCAGTATTGCTCGCCATTCAAAACCCGGTACGGACATGGCTGACCCGCCGACGAGAAGAGGGGAAGGCAAAATCGACCTCCGAAATATGGGCTTTCATTCCAGTATTCCTGGGTGCAATTTATGGAGGATATTTTGGGGCTGGCCTGAGTGTCATAATGCTGGCGGTACTTGGTTTAATTCTGAATGACAACTTAACCCGCTTGAATGCCCTCAAACAGGGAATCGCGTTCGCCACAAATATCGCAGCGGCGCTATTATTTGTCTTTTCAGGACAGGTTGTTTGGAGTGTAGCTTTAGTAATGGCAGTTGGGGCATTATTAGGGGGAGCTTTGGGTGGACGACTGGCTAGCAAAATAAAGCCCACTACCCTTCGATGGGTCGTGGTCTCGATCGGATTCGTCTTGGGGGTGATCTATCTGGTCCGATTATTCACTTCTTAAACAATTCCTCCTCCGGATAAAACCAGCGGGAGGAGTATTTACATTTTCTCCAATAAATTCAGCGCAGTTTTTAACCTTTCCAAAACTTTTTCCTTTCCCACTATTTCCATGCTATCAAAAAGGGGCGGACTGACTGATTGTCCTGTAACCGCCGCACGCAAGATCCCAAAAACCTGGACGGGTTTGAGACCAAGATCGTCCACCAATGCCCGTATGGGGGGTTCGGCATTTGGGGGAGTAATATCGGGGAGAGTATCAATAATTTCAATAGCTTGGCGAACGATTTCTGCTGATTGTGCTGCTGTCAAATCCCTTCCAACAAGCTCCGCCGGATTGGGTTGGATCGAATCTTTGAAGAACCAGGCTGCAAAGGGCAAACAATCATCCAGGGTGACTAAACGCTCACGGATTAGAGGAATGATTTTTAACAACTTTGCATCTTCTACAATTAGTTTCTCCCGCAAGAAGTAAGGTTTAATTCGGGCTGCTAGGTCATCAGTCTGAAGAAGACGGATATGAGTAGCATTAAAGTGGTCCAGTTTATCGAAGTTGATGGCTGCAGGAGAGGGTGTCAGATTTTTGATATCGAAGCGAGCGATCATGTCGTCAAGAGTCAGCACATCCCCTTCCGGAACCCCCCAGCCCATCAGTGCAATCCAATTAAGTACGCCTTCGGGGATATAACCCAATCCTTTTAAATCACTTACAAAGATCGAGTGACCATCCTTAATCGCTTCTGCTGCTTCGCGCTTGCTCATCTTGCCTTTTCCGCTGGGTTTCAGGAAAACCGAGAGGTGGACAAAAATAGGTTCCACCCATCCAAATGCGCGAATAATATGGACATGGAGAGGGAGGGAGGGCAGCCACTCGGACCCACGAATAACATGGCTTATTTCCATCAAATGGTCGTCCACCATAGCAGCCAAATGATACGTAGGCAGCCCATCGGATTTCAGCAGAACAGAATCATCAAGGGCAGAGTTATCGGTTGTGCTTGGACCGCGTAATAAATCTTCTGTAGTTATACTGCCTTCCTTTGGCATTTTGAACCGAATTACATATTTCTCACCAGAAGCACACCGACGCCTCCCCTTGTCCATATCCAGATTGCGGCATGTCCCATCATAGCGTGGATTTTGTTTGTTTTTAATTTGCTCCTGACGAACTCTCGCCAGCCTTTCTGGAGTGCAGAAACAAGGAAATGCATGTCCCAATGAGACCAGCCGCCAAGCATAATCGTTATATATCTCACGGCGCTCTGTTTGGCGGTATGGATCACAAGGACCACCTATATCCGGGCCTTCATCGTAATTGATTCCCAACCAGTGCAACCCATCTATCAATTCCTGTTCAGCACCTGGGACAAACCGTTTCTGGTCAGTATCTTCGATGCGGAGAATAAATGTTCCACCCGAACGACGAGCAAGGAGAAATGGGTACAGGGCAGATCTGGCACTTCCAAGGTGCATCCGTCCAGTAGGGGAAGGGGCGAAGCGGGTCCGAACTGGCCTAGAATCCAAAAGCATCTCCGTTAAAACTCCAATGGTTTATGTCTTAAAACAACACTTTCTACCAACCCTATCCCCAGCATCAGGGAAATCAAACCGCTTCCGCCATAACTGATAAATGGGAGAGGTACACCGGTCACGGGGATCAGATTAAGGTTTACGGCAATATTAACAGCAGCCTGGAAGAAAATCAGGATGGCGACTCCATAACAAATCAAGGATCCGAATGGATCTCGGGCCAGTCGAGCTGCCCGCAAGCAACGGTAAACAATAAAACCAATCAAAACAAGTACAAAGATCGTACCAACAAATCCAAGTTCTTCCCCGATTACAGAGAAGATGAAGTCATTATGGCGGACTTTCATAAAACGGAGTTGTGTCTGGGTGCCACTTCCATACCCCTTACCTACCCATCCACCGGAACCCAAGGCGATCAATGCCTGGATTACATTATAAGTGGCGCCATTTCGAGCACTCAAATCCGGTCGGAAAAAGTTAATGATGCGCTGCTGTTGATAAAGTTGAATGAAATTGAATGCAATGACCGCAAGAATAATTCCCGAGAGAACCATAATGCCCAGCTGCTTCAATTCCAACCCACTTTCCCAACTCATTGCAGCCCATAACGCCATAATAACAATCACATTACTAAGGTTTGGTTGGATAAAAATCAATCCGGCAATTATCAAAGTAATCAATAATCCTTTAATCATCCAGCGCCAATTACGAGGAGATTCGTTATTTTTCGCAAAATAATTCGCCAACGACAGAATCACGACGATCTTTGCCAATTCAGTCGGTTGGATGGAAACCAATCCAGTTTCAATCCAACGGGTCGCACCGAAACGTGCTCCACCAATTACAAATAAAAGAAGCAGAAATAACACAATGACAACATACATCGGAATAATAGCGCCAGACCAGAATCGATAATCAATCGCTGCAGCGAGAATAATTACCACGAACCCAATCCCACCAAAGATTATCTGGCGTGGGACCAAGGTTGCCAAGTTTTCGTTCCCTGCAATTGCAGAAAGAATCATGGTGACTCCAAAAACAAGAGCCACGATGACTGCCCCCAGCAGCCAGAAGTCGAAATGTCGCCAAAAACCGCTACGAAACATAATTCAGCGAAGGGTTATCCCGCCGCACTCCCCGGCTCACGCCCCCTTCTTCGACCAACACTTCGCAATGGAATATCAGCCACCAGGCGTTGTGATCTTCCATCCTGGGCAACATTAATTTTTACTGCAGTTGGGTCAATTTCAATATGGCGAGATATTGTTTCAATTAAATCATCTTTCAGGGATTCCAATTCGGCCGGCGTCAGATCAGTTCGGTCATGAATCAACACCAATTGCAGCCGCTCTTTAGCGTTATTAGCACTTTTCCTTCGTCCAAAAAGAAAATTCATCATTACTTCCTTCCCAGGAGGCGTTGAAACAGATTTTGTGATTCAAGTTCCATGAAAGGTATCTGCTCGCCCAATAACCGACGGGCTATATTCTGGAATGCCGTTCCGGCTTTACTTTTACCATCCAAGGCCAACGGTTGACCTCTATTAGATGCAACAATCACATTTTCATCCTCAGGTATTACTCCAATCAATTCTATTGCTAGAAGATCGAGCACATCTTCAACCGATAGCATATCTCCACGTTTCACCATTGCTGTATCCAACCGATTGATAATTAGCGCAGCAGGGCCTTTTTCTTCAGCATCGAGAAGACCAATTACTCGATCGGCATCACGCACTGCCGAAACCTCGGGGTTAGTCATGACGAGAACCCGATCTGCAGCGGCAATGGCATTTTTAAAACCACGTTCAATCCCCGCAGGTGAATCAATAATGATCCAGTCTACTTCAAGGCGCAGCTCATCACACAAACGCACCATGTCACTCGGTGAAATTGCTGTTTTATCGCGTGTTTGCGCAGCAGGGATAAGGTATAAATCAGGGAGGCGTTTATCTCGTATCATTGCCTGCCGTAAACGGCAGCGACCCTCAATAACATCCACTAAATCATAAACGATGCGATTCTCGAGTCCCAAAACCACATCGAGATTTCGCAAGCCGATATCACCATCAATACATGTTACTTTATTTCCACGGGACGCCAACGCTACAGCTATATTCGCGACAGAGGTGGTCTTGCCGACCCCGCCCTTACCAGATGCTATTGTAACTACTTGTGCTGTCATCTCACCGTCCTGTCAATTTATGCCACGGCTCTGCCACAAGTTGCCCATCTTTCAAGCAAGCAACCTCAGGCTGGCTTTTTCCCTGTTTTTTCGGCGAGACAGCAATCTCACCGGCAATACGCAATTGGGTTGGTATCAATTCCAAGGCGCAAACGACTGCTTTTTCGTTTCCCTTTGCACCGGCGTGGACAACTCCACGCAACCGTCCCCAAACAATTACACTTCCACCAGCTACTATCTCAGCCCCAGGGTTAACATCTCCCATCACGACAACATTTCCGTCAAAAAGTACACGTCCCCCTGAGCGGAGTGGACCCTTAACCCATTTTGCTCCATCTTCAAGGAAAGGTTCAGCGGTAACTTTATTATCGACAGGTAGAGGTTTCGAGATCCGGGTTGCCAATCCAAGGTTTTGGGCAGTAGTTTCTGTAACAGAAGATTCGCTGAGAATTGCCCATAATGTTATACCACGTTCCGATAACTGGTCACGCAAGATTGATAATTCGGCTACCCGCAACTCTTTTTCTCCCACATCTAATACCACCCGGGCTCCCTGGAAAAAAGAAGAGCGCTCATCCACATTTTTTACAAATGCATTTACAAGTTCAGGCCACGTAGCACCGTCCAAGGTAATTAATAGACCGTCTCGAATGCCTTTAATTTGAATTAATGAGGGCGTCTCGACCATAATTACCGAAATTATACTGCTTTTTAAACGGTGTACAAAATAGGATTATTCTCAAAAGCCTGAAATAAATTGCTTTTGGTAATTAATTTGGTACTCGGTTTTCGGCAAAATTCCCATTGATGGGAATATTTCCTTAATGACGGGCAGCATCGGTTATATACCCATTCCACCTCCACGACCCTGACTCCTCCAACTTGGGGCAGTCGTTTAAATCTTTTGTATTAAAACAGCTTCCTTCAGTAAAGGCATGCAATAAAACAGACAGGGGAGCGCTATTCGGGATTACTTCAAGCTCGTTCGCATAGACCGAAGGTGAAGATTTTTTCGGATTTTTAGTTCACGTGACAGGATTAATTTTTCACGGCGATCTATATAACTATCTTTTATGGTTCTTATTTTTATTGTCAAGATATATTAATGCATGCGGATGCCCATGCGATCTCGTAAAACCACCAGTGTTTTCCTACTATAGCATAATTCAAAAGGTGACATAAACTTTCATCCGAAATACTATCCGAATCCGCTGAATATAAATCTATAAGTGGCAAAATCAGGGTGCTTCCGTCAATATCCGCCTGCTCAAATCCCTTCCCATGATTTCAACCTTCTGGTAAAATCAGCCCCCGGAGCGTTGTACCCTTCGCTCCACCATCCTATTGAACGAAAGGGCTTGAAAATGAAAGTATTACTTATCAAGGACGTTTACAAACTTGGACGAGCAGGGGACGTAAAAAAGGTAGCAGATGGGTATGGCCGCAACTTTCTGCTCCCTCAGAAAATGGCCGTACTGGCCACCCCAGGTGCAATTAAAACTGCAGAACGGATCCGCTCCAAAGCAGCCGAGAAACGTATTATTCTCAATGACGAGATGAGCGTAGTTGCCAAAGCGCTGGAAAAAGTCACGTTATCCTTCGGAGCACGCGCCGGCGAAACGGGCAAGTTATATGGATCGATTACTTCCCAGGAGGTAGTTGATGCTCTGCAGAAAAAGACTGGGTACGCCATCAAGCGCCAACAATTGGATATGCAACCCCTGCGCTCTTTGGGCGAGCACATTGTCCGAATCAGGCTAACAATGGATTTAATTCCAGAAATTAAAGTAACAGTCTTTCGCGAAGGTGAAGCGGAACCCAGCCTGCCAATCGAAGAACCTGCTCCCAAGACAGAAGCTAAAGAATCAATCGAACCACCAGTTGAACAACCTGCTGAACCCGACACAAGTACTGCACCTGCGGCATAATCCCTCGAAGAGAGAACAAACAAAACATCACCGGTTCATTCCAAAAGGGGTGCCGGTGATGTTTCTTTAGCTATTATGGCAGAAACCATTGGAGTACAGCTCAAGCAAGCGCGCGAAGCTAAAAACCTGACGATCCAGAAAGTGGTGCAGGCAACTCATATTCGTGCACAACAGATCGAGGCCATCGAAGCCGACGACTTTGATTCCCTGCCTTCTCTAACCCAGGCACGCGCTTTCTTAAAACTTTACGCCGAATTTTTAGGAGTGTCGCTTGATGATGTAATTGCCCACCAGCGAAAGGAAGTTCTTGGTATTGGAGGCACATCAACAGATGCTCCTGCTTTTCCTCCTGTCGCTTCAATTTCCACAAGTGAATCGGAAGTTGAACAGCCCCTGGCTAAAACTGTTCAAGATGTGGATGTACTAAGTAAACTGCTTTTTCGCCTTGACCAGTTATTTCACAAACAATCGGTGCTAACTGGAACAAAAGATCCTGTAGAAATGGTAAAGGAAGAGGCTTCAACTGCAGATGAAATGGTGCAAGAACCTGCCCCTCAGGCGGAAACTCCAAGCCCGATCATAGAAATCCTTGCTTCCAAAATGATCTTTACCTCAATTGGGAAGACACTTGAACAACGTCGTGAAAGCCTAAGCCTGACACTGGATGAAATCGAGCGCCACACTCATGTTCGAAAGCATTACCTAATAGCTCTGGAAGGAGGAGATTTTGCAGGCTTGCCATCTTCAGTCCAGGCACGCGGCATGCTCAGCAATTATGCCCATTTCCTCAACCTAGATGTCGATGCCATATTACTTACATTTGCTGAAGGATTACAAGCCCAATTGTTGGAACGACAATCCACACAAGTAAATGAATCTGATAACCATTCATCAAAATTCCTGATGTTTTCAAATCTGCCATTCACAATCAAAATCCCTTCATTTGTCAGGCGATATATTTCAGTAGATATTCTCGTTGGAGGCGGATTAATAATTCTTCTGCTTTCATTCGCCATATGGGGCACCAACCGAATTATTGGTATGCGTGCAGGATCAACGCCTCAACCTACAGCGCCCCCAATGCTGAGTATTTTTCAACTACCGACAGACGCTGTTTCTATATCGCCTGAACCGGACACAACCGGAAATCCAGCCACTACCGATGCAGCCGTTGCGGTCAATACCTTGGCGGTGACGTTGCCAGCCGCTGGCAATGGACCAGTTCAGGTTGTCGTCATCGCTCAGAACTCAGCATATGTTCGCGTCACTGTTGATGGAAAAGTCCAGTTCGAAGGACGTGTCACTGCCGGCACCGCCTACCCCTACGATGGAAACATCCAAATAGAGGTACTGACCGGAAACGGCAGAGCCATTAGCATCCTGTATAACCAGAATAACCTTGGTCCGATGGGCGATATTGGTGAGGTCGTGGATCACATCTACACAACTACCGAGATCCTAAATCCCACGGCCACTTTTACTCCAACAGCTACAATAACTCCGACACCAACCATCACCTTGCGACCGTCTGCCACAGTTCAACCTTCGGCAACCCCACGCCCGAGTATTACCCCACGACCAACTCAGACACCGTAAGATTAAATCCGGGAATAATCTCAGTCCCATCCAAATCAGGTTGTGACATTTCGTCGATTTCAAAATAGAAAGCCTTATTGTTATGAACCGTAAAACTTTTCACATGACATCTCTTGGCTGCGCCAAAAACAGCGTAGATTCCGACTCAATGGCGCAACTGGTGGAACGCAGCGGATACAAAGGTGTCAATGCACCCCAACAAGCCAGTGTACTTATCGTCAACACCTGCGGGTTCATCGGACCTGCCCGCGAGGAATCATATGCCGCTCTAAACAACCTGGCAGAGACTAAACGTCCAGACCAGTTACTGATCGCTGCCGGTTGCCTGACACAGCGGTATGGAGCCGAAGTAGCCCGCAAGGTACCGGGTGTCGACGGTATCCTGGGTACCCGCAGATGGATGGACATTGTCCAAGTAGTGCAAAACCTGCGCCACAGTGCCCAGCACCCCTCCGGTCAAGGATTGCGACCCGAACCGTTGTATCACTTACCAGAAGCTCCGACAATTGGTACCGATGAAAATGGCGCGTTGCGTGCTTCCATCGCAGGCGCGAGCGCCTACTTAAAAATAGCTGATGGCTGCCGTCGACCATGCGCCTTCTGCGCTATCCCGCTCATAAAAGGCACCACGGTCAGCCGTCCGCTCGAAACGATTATTGACGAAGCGCTCCGTCTGCGAGATGGAGGCATAAGGGAACTGGTCCTGATCGCGCAGGATACGACCGATTACGGTCATGATTTAGGAATGCGGGATGGACTGGCAATTCTTCTGGAGAATATAACAGCAGCAGTCCCGGACATGGACTGGATACGGATCATGTATGCATTTCCAGGTTACGTTACGGACCGGTTAATAGAGGTGATGGCGACTCACCCACAGGTGCTGCCCTATCTCGATATCCCGCTGCAACATGGGGATCCTGCGACCCTGACCAGGATGCGCCGCCCTGCCAACTTAGAATGGGTTCATACAACGATCGCTAAAATGAGATCCAAGCTTCCCAAATTAGCCATCAGGACAACATTCATCGTAGGTTACCCGGGGGAAACGGATAAGGAATTCCAGTCTCTTTTGGACTTCGTGGAGGAATTGCGCTTCGACCGGGTAGGTGCTTTCAAATTTTCATTCGAACGAGGAACGTCTTCAGAAGCTCTCGGCGACCCAGTCCCCGCTACGATCAAAGAAGAAAGGTATCAGAAGTTGATGGAACTACAGCAAACCATCTCGCTGCAAATCAACCAGTCTTACGTGGGACAGACACTGGATGTATTAATCGAGGGAGAGAAAAACGGGATTGCCATAGGGAGGTCTTACCGGGACGCGCCGGAGATCGATGGGATGGTATTTGTGGAAGGAAAAGCTGAAATCGGGAGCCTCATCCCGGTAAAAATAACCGGGGCAATGGCCTATGATCTAACGGGGATCCCGGCAAAATAATATAGTGCCGGGGAACAAAGACCCGACCGAAGAGAAATTATGGTGTTGCACTAGGGGAGACTGTATCTGTAGGAGTCTCGACTGCAGGCGCGCCAGTCGATGGAGTTGGCGTCTCATTGGCAGGAGTGGGGGTAATATCCGGAGTTTCGGTTGAACCTCCGATTGTCCCGCCTGGATTGCCTCCGCTACTGCCACCATCACACTTATTAGCCGCCTCAGTCGCAGTTGGGTAGACAGGATTATTTAATGGGTCGCCTACCGTGAAGGAGGATGCATATTGTTCTTCCGCTTTGCAATAGTCCCCAGCGGCGAAGTACTGGGCAGCCAATTGATGGGTGGCTTCCACCCAACGACTGGTGGCGCTCAGACAGGATGAATCCGTCATATTGGGATATTGAGCCATCACCTGGGCAAAAAAGTTTTGAGCCTGCAACCAGTCCTGGTCCCAGAAGCTGGCGCCAATGATATACAGTCGGGCAAAATCGCGCAAGCTTTGGGCGAAGGCATCGAGGTTTCCCGTGCCGACAAAATGTTCAGCAAGGGTCAGATCATAAATACCACCCTCGAGGTTTGCATCCTTGCATGAAGCGGAGATTTTTCCAATCCCACGCTGACGAAGGGCCATATAGTACATACCGTCAACCTGGGCAGTCTGGTAGTCTGGGTACCCTTTGCGCAGGGAATCCAAATTAGTGATGGCACCGTCCCAGTCACCAGAATTGAGCAGCTGGAGGGCAGTATTGTAAATATCCTGGGCGCCGCGTAAATCAGGTGTGGGGGAAACAACCGGGGTGGGAGAAAATTCCGGAGTTGGGGTAGCCTGCATATGCATCATCAGGTCGGAATAAGCAGGGACTATGCCGGGAAAATTCGAGTCATTAGTGATAACGAAATCAAGGTATTTTTGAGCCAGCTCGTAATTGCCGGCATTATAGGCTTGCATTCCCAATTGGAATTGTTCATCAAGCTGGCCAGCAATCTGGGTGTCATAGGCAGCATAGCGCTGCCCCATCCCAGAGCCATATCCCCCCAAGAGGCCAATCGCCAGCAGGGCAACCACGCACAACCCAACCAGCCAGCGAGGAAAATTCCTTTTTGATCCAGGAGTGGGAGGAGCAATATGAGGGCCCTGCACGGGGAGGTGGGGCTGGGTGTCTTTCAAGTCTGTTTCAGGCATGCGGGCGATTATACCTCATGATAAAAATTGAATTAAAGTTGAAGGAGAAGACGGGCTTCCTTCCAGATAATCGGCAACGCAACCAGCACCCCACAAGCAAGGGCAACCAGGGCAGCCAATATGGCTGATAGGGGCAGGAAACGCAGGACGGCATAAGAAACCACTCCACCAGCGATAGCTGCGAGCACTGCGCGAATAAGGGTCCCTTGCATGTTGAATAAGCCGGGGAACCTGCGATTCTGAAGAACGAGCAATACAACAGCCTGGATCGTAAATGTAAGGGCGGCTGCCAAAGGAATACCAGGCAAACCAATCCAGGTGGAGAACAACCAGGCAAGAAGAATAAAAGAAACCGCCTGACAGAATGCTGCCACCAAAGGCGTGCGCGTATTCTGGTTTGCGTAGAATGAGCGCACCGCTGTCTCGAGCCAGGCGTCACCAAGGAGCCCAAAAAGGAAAGCCCAAGTGCTCCAGGTAACCAGGTCAAGCTGGGAGGTTTCGTACCCAAAGAAACCAGCAACCAACGGACGGATGACCACAGAAAGCAGAGCCGCAGCCGGGAGGCTTAATGCAAGCATCACGCGCAAGGCACGGTTCACCGTCTGACGGAAAGCATCAGGATTAGCCCGATCGATAAATTCGGCCAAGGTTGGCAGGAGGGCGATGGCGATGGCTGTCCCGATCACTATCTCGGGAACCTGCTCGATGGTCCAGGCAAGATTCAACGCCCCAACACCAACCCCACCGAACCGGGAACCCAGACTGTCACGGGCAACAAAATAAGCCTGGATACTTGCCATGGTAAGGACACGCGGCCAGAGGAGAATGAGCACGCGCCGAACACCCGGCGTTTTCAACCCGATGACCGGTTTCCAGCGAAAGCCATAATGAATCAGGCCAGGGACCTGAATGAGCAAATGCATGGTGGCGCCCAAAATGACCCCGTAAACCATGCCATAAAGTCCCAAACCAAATGCCGGGAGGGTAATGGGACCGAGTTGCAGTCCCTGGCTGGGGGTGAGGACAGTAACGCCAAAAATCTGGCCAAGATTGTAAAAAATGGGAGCAAGAGCCGGAAGAAGGAAGTGCTGATTAGCCTGCAGAGCTGACATTACCAGCCCGCTAATAGAAAAGAGCAGGATGGCCAGGAGATCGAGACGCATCAAGGAAACAGTGAGAGCCTGGTTTGCAGGCGTGAAACTCGGGACAATAATATAGTGAACCAACGGTTCAGCAAATGCGATGATGACCACCGAGACCGCGGCGGTCAAAATGAAGGCGATGTTAATAACACGGGAGAACAAATCCCAGGCGGCAGAGCGACCATCACGGTCCAAATATTCTTTTAGCACGGGGATAAATGCCACACCCAGGGCACCGCCAGAAAGAAGTGCCGAAAGGTAATCGGGAATATTGTTGGAAGCACCAAAAATTCCCATCCCCTCCAACCCGACCACCTTGTTGAACAACATGGCTTTGACAAAGGCAAGGCCCTTGTCAAAGGTAAAGAAAAATGCCAGCATGAAGGAGATACGAGTCAGGCCGGAAAGCTTGCGCATCAAAATCCCGCCCTATTCGAGAGCGCCAATTTCTTTTTCGACAGCTTCCAAAATCTCGCCCGACATAACCAATGCTTTCATGGCATTATGATCGGGATAAAGCGGACGATCCACTTCAAGATGGTCGACATGTTTACGGATGACTTCGCGAGCCTTTTGAGTACCCCTGCCGGGTGTGAAGGTACGGAAATCAAGTGCCTGGGCAGCTGCCATGAATTCAATGCCCAGCACCCCCCAAGCGTTATCCAGGATCTGTCCATTCTTAAGGGCGGTGTTCATGCCCATCGAGACAAAATCCTCCTGGTCGGCAGCCGCGGGGATAGACTGGATACTGGCGGGAGCGGACAGGATCCGCTGCTCGACGATGAGATGGTCGGCAGTGTACTGGCTAAGCATCAAACCGGAAAAAAAGCCAGGGTTGTGAGAAAGGAAATCGGGCAAGCCAGCAGAGAGAGCCGGATTGGTCAAGCGATTCAGGCGGCGCTCAGCCATGACACAGACCATGGTAATAGCGATCCCAGCCATGTCCATTGGCAATGCCACCGGGGAGCCCTGGAAATTTGCGCCGGTGAGAGTTAATTTCAAGTCAGGGATAAAAATGGGATTGTCGCCGACGCCGTTCAGTTCGATCTCAACCTGCGAGCGAGCATACGCGATGGCATCACGGGCAGCACCTACGACCTGGGGCGTGGAACGCATCGAGTAGGCATCCTGGACCTTAGTTTTCATTTTCCCAGAGCACAGATCAGACCCATCAACCATTTTCAACAAGTTCTTTGCCGAAGCAATGGCACCCTTAAACCCGCGCAGTTCATGGAGCATGGAATTATAAGGTTTCAAGTTACCCAAGAGCGCCTCAATGGACATGGCAGCGGCAATCTCAGCCTGCTTAAGGAAACGTTCCATATCGTAAATATGGAGGGCGGACATGGCGGTAAGCAAGTTTGAGCCGTTGATGGCTGCCAGTCCATCGCGAGCCTGGAGCCCCGGAACCGGAATCCCGGCGCGACGCATGGCTTCACCACCGGGGAGACGTTCCCCTTCGTAATAAGCCTCGCCTTCCCCCAAAAGGAGAAGCATCGCCTGAGCCATGGGAGCCAGGTCGCCACAGGCTCCAACCGAGCCTTTATTACAGACCACAGGAGTAAGCCCCTTATTCAGCATCTCGACCAGGGTGAGAGTAATCTCGGGGCGGCAACCGGAATTTCCATGGGCGTGGACGTTGATGCGCCCTGCCAGGGCAGCGCGGACCTGCTCCTGCGGAACCGGGTCACCAATGCCAGCGGCGTGGTTATAGATAAGATATTTCTGGAATTCCTTGACCTGTTCGTCAGAGAGGATCTTCTCCGAAAACTCGCCAATGCCGGTATTGGTGCCATACATGGTCTCGTGGGCAGCCAGTTTCTCCTCAAGCATAAGGCGGCAGACCCGGATACGTTCCAAGGCGGCGGGAGACAAGGACACCTTTTCTCCAAAACGGGCAATGGAGACAAGTTTTTCAATGGTAAGGGAAGATCCGTCGAGGGTGATGGTCATTAATTGCTCCTTAAGTATGCAAGTAGCTTGATTTTACCCCATCGGGGAAGCGTGAAGTTAAATTCCTGAGAAATAGCCAATTTACAGAATTCACGCGCGAAAACGACTACAAACGAATGACCACTTTTAAGGGGTATAAAATGAAAGCGAGAGAAGTTTTCATATTTCATCGAGAGAACATTTTTACCCAAATGCAAAATTGTCGAATTCCAATGCCCATTTTTGGTATTTTGCAGAGACTGCTCCGAAGCGCAGTGGAACCATGTCATAGGAGGGTCAATCACAAAGGTCGTCTTCACGATTGCGAAGGGTCCTTCCCAAGGAAGACTTAAATTTCCGTGAACGACCTCGTTTTTGAGGAACGAGTGAGGAACGAAAACATCTCATTGTTCTTCATATCTAAGTCTAAGTACCAGTGTGGGGAACTCGTCCCGCGGAACGAGCCCAAATCGAATAATGACACCCAGATCTGATGCAGTCCGAGCAAATTCGCGTGATAAATATTTATTTATCGAGCATACTATAGCGGAAAAGTAAAGGATCTCCGATACGAATATTGAACAGAACTCTGTTTGGGGCAGAGTTTTGCAAGGAATATGTAGTCAACCAGTTGAAAGACGGCTTGAAGAGAAACAGGGCTGACCACCAGGCAAAGCCCAGCCGGAGATCTTGGGATCAACCTAGTCCATCCGAGGTCAAGCCTCAACATACTTTATTCGAAGTGTCCAAGCGGCAGGGGCAGCCAGGCTCAAAAACGAGGTCGCTGTGCGCCTCAAGGAACGAAACGGTGTCCCCTGGTGGGCAAAGAGAACCCTTCTCACAAATCGTGGCTCAGACTGGAGACAGAATGGACTGGTTGAAAGATGGATCGTAAAAGGTTTGGTTATGAATGAGCGCCCACAGGATATGCAAGAGCTTGTTCATGAGCACGACCAAGGCTTGCATTTTGGTGAGCGGGTTTTTGGACCTCCTTTGTAAATGGGCATGCAGACGAGCGAAGGTTTCATCCTGCTGGACCAGGCGCATGCAGGTGAAATAGAGTATATAGCGCAAACGCGGGCGTCCCTGGCGGGAAATGGGAGTTTTGGAACGCTGTTTCTTGCCGGAAGTGTTGGGAGCCGGTTGGAGACCCGCCAGCTTGACCCATTGGGCCGCAGTTTGATAGCGGGAAGGATCGCCCACTTCCGCCAGGAAAATCGCAGCGGACACCGTTTGGAGAGATCTCATCGAGAGAAGATAAGGGGCTTCGGGGAGAGAAAGCAGGCAGGTCTTCATGGCAGAAGTCACCTGTTGGAGCTGCGCCTGAAAGGTGCGTAACTGGGTCAAATGCACCTGGATGGCCAGGTGAACGGCCTGCAATCCTTCCGTCACACCGATTGAAGCGGCTGCCAGTTGATGGACCCGCCGGAGTTTGGTCACTGCCAGCTTTTTGCCCAGGAAAGCAGAGCGTGTCTGAACCAGGAAATCTTCCACCTTGAGCGGGCGGATCCGAGCCGCAGCCACACCGACCCTCAATAGGGCTTGAGCAGTTTCTCCCTGCAGATCCTTGAACACCCGTGAGAGCTCCGGGAATACCTGCCCGACCAATCCCCACAGAACGTTTTTCTCTCTGGTCAGGCTGTGCATCAACTGCTCATACAGGGTGGCATATTGGCGCAGCTCTTCATAGGCGCCCTTCTGCAGACGGGTGTGGGTGAAGTGACCGGTGCGAGAGAGTTCGGCGATCTGGATCGCATCCCGCCGATCATCCTTCGACCGGTCCAGTTGATCCCCTTCCCGATGCTTTTTGACTGTATAGGCGTTCACCAGCCGATAACCCAACTGCTTTTGCTCTAATTCTTGGGCCAACAACTTCCAAAAGAAGTTGGATGGCTCCATGGCGATCTGCACTTGTTCAGCCTGATACCTTTGCTGCAACCCTTCCAACCGCTGCAAGAAATAGTCATAGCCGCCTCTCTCTTGAGGAAAACTGAATTGATCCAAGCGATGGCCTTTCTCGTCCAGCACGATAACCATATTCTTTTCCAATGCCAGGTCAACTCCTGCATGAAGATTCCCTGGTTGGGATTGCATAATTTCCTTGGTTGTGTTAGATTTTGTCATGAGGTGTTCTCCCAAATACGGATGCGACCCTACATGGGTCTTGTATCAAGAGAATACCTCATTCTTATTTCCCTATACTAGGAACGAATAACCCAGTACATTTCAGCCTGAAGAAGGAGAATGGGATGCAGGAATGTCAATAGCCGCCCGATGTATACCAGTCATAGCCGCATTGATGGGTACCACCAAAAGGAGTGTGGAGGGGGTTAGGATTCTGGAATAATCGGGGCTTCAGAAGTTGTTTTATTCGAGGCAATTTCCTTTCTGCGGCCGCGTTGGCGGAAGCTGTCGCCGCGGATCACGATGGTGTGGGCGTGGTGGGTCAGACGATCGAGGGCAGCGCTGGCGAGCAGATCATTGGCAAAGATCTCGCCCCACTCTTCAAAGGCGCGGTTGGAGGTGATGATCAGCGAACCGTGTTCATAACGTTCGGTAATGATCTCGTAGAGATCCTGGACAGCCTGGGGAGAAATGGATTGCAGACCGAAATCGTCCAGGACAAGCAGGTCGTAAGCCAGGGTACGAGCGAGGATGCGGGGATGGGAGCCGTTTGCCCGGGCGATCTGCAGATCCTGCAACAGGCGATGGGTGGGTTTGGTCAGGACGCGGAAGTTACGTTTCACGGCTTCAATGGCAATGGCATTGGCGAGGTGGCTTTTCCCCACCCCGGTCGGTCCGCACATCAGTAAATTCTCATGACGCTGGATGAAGATGCAGGAGGCCAGGTCCTGGATCAGGGTGCGGTTGATCCCAGGAGCAGCCGAGAAGTCAAAATGAGCCAGGGTTTTGTTGCTGTCGCATCCGGAGAGAGCGAGCTTCAATACCAGGCGCTTTTGGTTGCGTCGTTCCAATTCATCGTCGAGCAGCAAAGCCAGGAACTCCAGGGGTGCCAGCTGCTGATCCACTGCCTGGGACACACGCACGTCCAGGGTGTTGAGAATACCGGAAAGCCTGAGCTGGCGCAACTTGGGGAGCAGCGGGTGAGACATCATGAGTGGCTCCCAAAGAATTCTTCTCCACTGCGGGCGAAAGCATGGCTGAGGGCAGGCTGCGCTGGCTGCGCTTCAGGCAGGGGTTCACGATCCAGAGCCGCATTCAGGATCAGTTTGATCTGCCGATAACGTACATCCCCAAAATACGCAGCCCGTGCACAGGCGGCTTCCAGACGTTTGGAGCCCACACTCTCTTCCAGTTTGAGGATGGCCTGTACCGAACGCAACCGATCGAGCGGCCGATCTGCCAGCAGCTGCTCCACCACGCTCTGGGTGGATGGGCCAATCTTCGCCCCCAGCTTCTTGCCGTAGGTACCGGCACTGTCGGTGCAGTAATCCGGCGTGCGGATCAGGTAAGCGGCTTTGGCGAGGGGATAATCTTCCAACCGGGTATGCCACTGCCCGGGCCGGGTACTGTGCGGGTGGCTGGAGACCAATTCCAGCCCTTTGTAGATCTCCACAAAGTTCTCACTCACGTGTGCCGCCAATTCCTGGCCAATATATCCAAATGGCACCGAATAAAAGCTCCCGGTGATCACCACATGGCAATCCGGGTGGACCTTCACCGGGCGGATCTCCAACAGCCGGAAGGGCTCTGTGGGTAATGGCTGCAAGCAGGCCTTCTCAATTTCGTTGAACAAGTGCAGCGGTGCCTCGCCGGTGGTGCCATGCTTGCGAACCCCCGCCGTGTTCAAGATCCAGTCACGCAAATGCAGGTTGCCAACATGGATATCCACAAATTCCTGGCCAGCCATGAAGTTGCGCTGGACATAATGCACCCCACTCTCCACTTTTCCCTTGTGCCTCGGGGTGTGCGGGATCGTAGGGCTGATCAGAAAACCATAATACAGCGCCATTCTCCGGTAGGCCTCCCCCAGGATCGGATCATGCACCAGGGCCTTCAAAACGGCCGCTTTCAGATTGTCCGGGATCACCCGCTGTGGCACGCCTCCAAAATACTCGAACGCCCGTTTGTGCAGGGCGATCCAGGTTGCCACCTTCTGGTCAAAGACCAGCTCGGCATATTGGTGGCGGCTGTAACAGAGCGTCGCCACAAACACATAGGCTGTCCGTATGCGCTTGGTGACCGGATCGTACAACTGTCCCACCGACCCAAAATCAACCTGCATGTCCACGCCAGGTTCGCTGTGAACACGGATGAACGCTTCCGGCTCTACCGGTTTCAGCCGGTGCACAAAGCGCCGCACGGACGAATACCCCCCTTTAAATCCATAGTTCTCTTGCAACCGCAGCCAGATGGCGGTCATCTCAACCCCCTGGTTCACCCAATCCTGTATTTTTCCCCGATATGGCTCAACCGTCGATGCCTGCCGCGGAGCTTGCACCCCCGGCCCCAACGCCTCCCTCAACTCACTCTCGCTGGGCTGTGCGCCCACCTTTTCCAAATATCCTTTCTCTTTCGCAATCTCGCGATACTTCCGAACGGTCTTGCGCGCAATTTGCATATCCTTGGCGATACGCCGTTCGCTCTCTCCCAGCTGTAATCGCCGGATGATGTCCTGTATGTGATTCATGTGCTTCCTCTTCATGTAGGTCGCCTCCAGAGTTTTTGTCTGGAAGCATTGTGCCACACTCCAAGGTGGTACCCATTCAGGCGGCTACGCCTGGTACCCATACGGGCGGCTACGCGTGGTACCCATTCAGGTGATCATGCCTGGTACCCATACGGGCGGCTATGCCTGGTACCCATACGGGCGGCTATGCCTGGTACCCATTCAGGCGATCATGCCTGGTATACATTAGCACGATCAATGACACAGGAATGAGGACTGGTAGAGCTTCAACCGCAAAGGCACCTAGGCACAAAGGATATTTATTTTATTCTCCCCAAATGCAGAGCGCAGGCAGAAAGGAAGTTCCTCCCAGTAAGAACAGTCTCCGCGAGGGAGGATATAGCTTCGGTAGCAATTTCAGCAGATCAGTTTTTAAGGTTCAATTAGAAATCGAAAGGGGGATAGACGAACGGTCCATACCTTAGAATAATATTAGTACATATGTTCTGGTTTGTCAATCAGATAGATATTATTAATTGTTTAGGTGGGTCGATTCATGTCTGAATCTTGTATAAGAAATGGGGGAACCGCCTTGACTTTCAATGTAATCCAAATATAATTGCCTTTTGCAACTATTTTGAAAGGAAATAAACTAATGATCTCCCCTCGCCAAACTGCTGCACTGGTAATGGATAACATCCCCCCATTGATGCGGGTGCTGCGAACAAAATTCCGAGAAAGACGCACCGGGAGCATGTCGATGGCGCAATTCAGGACGCTAGCGTTCGTGGATGCAAACCAGGGTGCATCCCTGTCAGATGCGGCGGGTCACATCGGGCTGAGCCTGCCCTCGATGTCCAAACTGGTGGAGGTGCTGGTGAGCCGGGACCTGCTCAAGCGTGAAATGCATGGGGAAGACCGGCGCCGAATTTGCCTCTCCCTGACGGAAATAGGTAAAAGCGAACTAAGCGAAGCCTACGAGAATACGCAGACTTACTTTGCCGAAAAATTTTCCGAGCTCACAGAAGGTGAACGGCTAAAGATCGCAGAATCAATAAATTTATTGAAGAATTTATTCGCACTAGATAAAAAAATGAGCATGAATGAACCGGATCAGGAAGAGTCGGTTCCCGCATAAAAGACAACACCGTCGAAGGAGTAAAGCCTAAAAATGGAAAAACAATATTCCCTATTCGGGAAAAAGGTAGCTTACAAGTGGATCGTGTTAAGCGTCACGACGATCGGAGCACTGATGGCAGCCATCGACAGCACCATTGTAATTTTGGGGCTGCCGGATATGATGGTAAAGCTACACGCAGACCTGATCGAAATGATCTGGGTGATCATGGGATATATCCTGGTAAGCACGGTCTTCCTGCTGACATTTGGCAGAGTCGCAGACATGCTGGGCCGGGTACGAATGTACAACCTGGGCTTCGTAATCTTCACCATCGGATCAGCCTTGTGCGGTTTCTCCGCAAATGCTGTGGAACTGATCCTCTTCCGCCTGGTACAGGGCAGCGGCGCGGCGATGATGGTGGTCAATAGCGTGGCGCTTATCACCGAGGTCTTCCCGCCCAACGAACGCGGTAAAGCGCTAGGGATCAACGCGATCACCTTCTCTTTTGGCGGCGTAGCGGGGCCCATCCTGGGCGGCCTGATCCTGACCCTGGCTGACTGGCGGTGGATCTTTTTCATCAACGTCCCAGTGGGGATAATTGGGGCAATCTGGGGATACAGGGTACTACGCGAAATGTCCCAGCGCAAAAAAGGGGAACGGTTCGATGGGATTGGCGCGGTCAGCTTCAGCGTTGGACTGCTATCCCTGCTGGTGGCGTTGACACTGGGAATCGAGTACGATTTTACTTCAACCCCAATCGTGGTGCTGTTCGCCGTGTTCCTAATCGGGATCGCCTTTTTCCTGTGGTGGGAACGACGCGCCAGCAACCCGGTGCTCGACCTGAGCCTGTTCAACAACCGGGTATATAACTTCTCGGTGCTGTCGGCAATGATGCAATCTCTGGCTCTATTCGCGGTGAACTTCCTTATCGTCTTTTATCTGCAGGGAGTACTCGGCTACGATCCGTTGAAGGCAGCGCTGCTGCTGATCCCCCTGCCGGTGATGACCTCCATCATTGCACCCTGGGGAGGAAACCTTGCTGACCGGATCGGAGCGCGGGTGCCGGCAACTGTGGGGCTGCTGATCCAAGGAGCAGCGCTGTTGTGGTTCACCCGGATCACGCCTGCCATGCCCTACTGGCAGATTGCAGTTGCTTTGGGGATTATGGGTCTGGGCGGCGGGTTATTCTACCCGCCCAATACAAGCGCAGCAATGAACGCAGCACCTAAAGACAGGCTGGGAATCGCGTCAGGAACTCTGGCAACCCTGCGGCAGGCAGGCATGGTAACCAGTTTCGCGTTATCCCTGGCAGTTGCGGCGAGCAGCCTCCCGAAGGCGGTAATGATGCAACTCTTCGTGGGGACCAATGTGACACTGGGCTCGGCACCGATGGAAGCGTTCGTGACGGGGATGCACAGTGCATTCTGGGTTTCAATCGTATTGGTGCTCATTGCTGCTGGAATCTCGTTCGTGAGAGGCAAGGAAGACCGAAAGGCAATGGCGGAAGATGGCGGAAACCAGATAAGAGAGGATTTGGCGAAGTAAATAACCCCCACCGCTTCCGGCACGAACCCTTACACCCACCAAATGGAGTGCTTGTTGGGGACTGATATTTCGCTGCTGAATAGCATCAATGTCAGCGGCAAAATAACCCCCAACGCCTCCGGCACCTACCCTTACGCCCCTCAAGAGGGTGCTTCGCAAGGAACAGATTTCCCCCAAAATGGAAAAGAACCCCCACTGCCTTCGGCACCTACCCTGAAGGGTACAAGTGTCCCCCAAATCCGAAATAAAAATATTAAATGGTAATCAAATTTTCAGTTTTCGTATTTGGGGGAGGATGAAAACCTTTATTTCACAACTGAAAGAGGTTGACGTCTAAAAGAAAAAGATCCCCCTACTGCCTCCGGCATCTACCCTACGTTCCCTTGGGAATTCTTCACTACTCACATGTGTATCATTGCTGAGGGACATCAAGGGCAGGCAGTAAAAGAGCCCCCACTGCCTCCGGCACCTACCCTTACGCTTCCAAGGTGGTGCTTCGCGAGGTACAAGTACCCGCCAAATCCGAAAAAGTACCCCCACTGCCTTTGGCACCTACCCTGAAGGGTACAAGTGTCCCCCAAATCCGAAATAAAAATATTAAATGGTAATCAAATTTCCAGTTTTCGTATTTGTGGGAGGATGAGTTGAAGTGGTTAAAATTGGGATAAAATCCCTTTATGCCTGCAAGAAGAACCACTGCTTCTAGTTACGAGCACGCTAAAATATTGCGAAAAGAACCAACCCCAGCTGAAATTAAATTATGGGTATATTTACGCGGTAGCAAATTGAAGGGAGTGTATTTTCGAAGACAATATGCAATTGGAAAGTATGTCACCGATTTTTGTTCCACTAAAGCTAAGCTGATAATCGAACTTGATGGCAGCCAACATCGCGAGAAGGATGAGTATAGTGAAGAAAGAAAAAAATATTTGGGATCAAAAGGTTATAGCGTGATTCGATTTTGGAATAGCCAGGTAATTAATGATAATGAAGGGGTAATTCGTGAAATTATCCTTGCCATGGAACCCGGATTCATTCGTGAAACGGGTTCCGCAATGTGATGAGGCAATGACAACCCCTACCGCCTTCGGCACCTCCCCCAAATCCGAAATCAAAATATTTGATAATAATGAAATTTCCAATATTCGTATTTGGGGGAGGCTGATCGAGAATTATTTGACGATAGTCGGAGGAAATTTAGAAATGATATGGGAAACCAGTTTTAATCGAGCAGAGTTCCATCAGTGAGTAATTATATTTCACTCCTGCGAGGGATCAACGTGGGCGGGCAGAACAGGGTCAGCATGCCGGAGCTGAAACGGTTATACGAAACCCTGGGGCTGAGGAACGTGGTCACGTATATCCAAAGCGGAAACGTGGTGTTCGATTGCGCGGAAAAAGAGCCGGGAAAAATAATAAGAATAATTGAAGATGGAATCACCCGATCGTTCGGAAGCGAAGTGAGGGTGATTCTGCGCGATAAGGAAAGCTTTAAGAAAATCCTGGGGAGCAACCCGTTAATAAACCAAAGGGGTAAAAACCCTGAAAAACTATACATCACGTTTTTGTCTAATAAACCATTGGAAGCAGATATAAAAAATTTAACAGCCCCACTTACAAACCCCCAAGCTATAAAACCTAATCCCCTTTCGCCAAAAAGCCTTCAATCCCAAGATATCAGCGAAGATGAATTTATAATATGTGACAAAGAGGTCTATTTGTATTGCCCAAATGGCTATGGAAAGACCAAATTCTCAAACACATTTTTCGAAAAGAAGTTGAAGGTTTCGGCAACCACCCGGAACTGGAAAACTGTGAACGCACTATATGAGCTAGCGGAGCGGAGGCGAAAATGAAAGAAAAAATGACAGCTACGCGCACCGAGACAGATTCTTTCGGCGCAATCGAAGTGCCAGCCGACAAATACTGGGGAGCACAGACGCAACGGTCCCTGGAAAATTTCAAGATCGGGGGGGAACGCCTGCCAAGACCCATGATCCGGGCGCTGGGGATCGTCAAACGCTGCGCAGCCATTACGAATGCAGCGATGAAAACCATTGATGAAAAAACAGGAAATGCAATCGCAGAGGCTGCACAAGAAGTAATCGACGGCAAGCTGGATGATAATTTCCCACTAGTGGTATGGCAGACCGGATCGGGGACCCAGTCCAATATGAACGCCAACGAGGTAATTTCCAACCTGGCGATCAAACAGCTGGGGGGAACGATGGGATCCAAGACGCCGATCCACCCCAACGACCACGTCAACCGAAGCCAATCGACCAACGATGCCTTCCCGACAGCAATGCACATCGCAACGGTGGAGCAATTGGAGCATGCACTGCTCCCGGCCCTGGATCATTTACACAAGGCACTTTTCGACAAATCCCAAGAATGGGATGAGATCATCAAGATCGGACGGACGCATTTACAGGACGCCACCCCCCTGACCCTGGGACAGGAATTTTCGGGTTACGCGGCTCAGGTCAGCCTTGGAATGGAGCGAATCCAAGACAGCATGAAGAGGCTTTATCCGCTGGCTGAGGGCGGGACTGCGGTTGGCACGGGACTGAACTCAAAACCAGGGTTCGGGGAACAATTTGCCAAAGAGGTGGCAAAGTTTACCGGCTTGCCATTCAGCTCGGCACCCAACAAGTTCGAAGCCTTGGCAACCCACGACGCGATGGTGGAAATATCCGGGGTATTAAACACGATCGCGGTCAGTCTCAACAAAATAGCCAATGATATCCGGCTTCTAGCGTCCGGTCCGAGATCGGGGTTTGGGGAAATCTCACTGCCGGAGAACGAACCGGGCTCATCGATCATGCCGGGGAAGGTCAACCCAACCCAGTGTGAAGCGATGAGCATGGTCTGCGCCCAAGTGATCGGTAACCACACCACGGTCACCTTTGCCGGCGCGCAAGGTCACCTGGAGCTCAACGTATTCAAACCGGTCATCGCATATAACGTGCTGCAATCGATCCGCCTACTGGGCGATGCAGCGATGAGTTTCAGCGATAACTGTGTGGCGGGGATCAAACCGAACCTAGAGCGGATCGCCGAGTTGATGGAGAAATCACTGATGCTGGTAACCGCGCTGACACCGCATATCGGTTATGACAAGGCAGCCAGTATCGCAAAGAGGGCGTTAAAGAATGGGACCACATTACGAGAGGAAGCAGTGGGAGGCGGGTTTGTGAGCGGAGAGGAATTCGATAGGTATGTGAGACCGGAGGAAATGATCCATCCGAAATGAGGACGAAGAAGTAAAAAAATTATTAAACACAAAGAGCTCGAATAATAAAAGGAAAGAAATAGAAAAGGCTTTAACCGAAGAGCAAGGAAATTTATATTTTCCATGGTCTTTGAGGGAGAATTTGGTGGAGGGACCTATTTTCCCTTAATAAAAATGGTTGCCGATAAGTAAAAATCGTTTTAGAAATGTCCAGATCAGGGGATAAAAAATAATTTCAAAGTGAGAAGAAGAGGATAAACAAAAACCACCCCTGCTTGAATTTCATTTGTGCGGGGGTGGTTTCGATTAATTGGCAACTTTATCGGTGATCTCGAGAGCTTTATCCAGGACAGCGAAGCCTTCCTTCAACTGTGCCTCGGTGATAATGAGGGGAGGAATAATCAAGGCCGTGTGCCAGTGGGTATAAACATACAGCCCGTGGTCGGCGCAATATTTGCGGAAGGCGATCATCTCGGGGGAGGAACCGTTCCAGGGTGCCATAGGCTCTTTTGTTTTCCGGTTCTTCACCAGCTCGATGATCCCAAACAAGCCGATGTTACGGGCATCGCCGACGGATGGATGAGTCTCACCAAGGTCTGCCAGGAGCTTATGGAGGACAGGTCCCATGGCGGCTGAATTTTCCACAATGCCATCATCCTTCATGACCTGGATGTTGGCGACCGCGGCTGCCAGCGAGACCGGATGGGAGGTATAAGTGAGCCCACTTTCAAAGGCATGCTCATCGAATGCCGCAGCGATATGCGGTTTCATCGCAATGGCACCAAGAGGAGCATAAGCAGAGGTGAGCCCCTTGGCCATAGTCATGATATCAGGGACGACGCCCCAGTTGTCGACCGCAAACCATTTCCCCGTGCGTCCGAATCCGCTCATGACCTCGTCAGAAATCATGACGATACCATAACGGTCACATAATTCACGGACACCCTGCATGTAACCGTCGGGAGGGATGATGATGCCATTTGTGCCTGTCACCGATTCAATCAAAATGGCGGCAATGGTTTCGGGTCCCTCGTAGCGGATAATCTCTTCGAGATGATTCAGGTAATCCCGGCAAAACTCATCTTCAGAAATATCCGGGTTGGTTCGGTGGAAGGTGGAGCGGTAACGATACGGATCCAGAAAATGGACAACCCCCGGCATCAACCCGGGTTCCCAGGCAACACGACGCGGGTCACCAGTAAGGGCCATTGCCCCGGCGGTGGCACCATGGTAAGAACGATAACGGGTGAGGACCTTGAAGCGCCCTGTATAACCGCGGGCTAATTTGACAGCGTTCTCATTGGCATCGGCGCCGCCGAGGGTAAAAAGGACCTTAGTGAGGGCGCCGCCCGGGGTCACCTCGGCGACCATGCGGCTGGCAATGGCGCGAACTTTAGTAGCCATGCCAGGAGCAGCGTAAGGCAATTCACGAGCCTGAGTCACCATGGCCTCGATGACGCGCTGATTGCCATGACCGATGTTGACACACATGGTCATCGAGTTGAAATCGAGGTAGCGCTTGCCGGATGTGTCCCAGAAATAGACACCCTCGGCATGGTCGAGGGGAATAGGATTCACTTTTGCCTGTGCGGACCAGGTCCAAAAAACATACTCTTTGGAAAGGGGCAGGATTTCATCATCGGGGAGATCGAACATGAGTACCTCGGGGAATTTGCGGTTTTTAATTGGTGATTTTTAATTAATTGTCTTCAGGGCAATTCAATTGATTATAATACGCGAGAATGAATTGAAGTTGGATTATTGATGAGAAACTGTTGTCTGTGGGAACGGCGGCGTTGGCTGCAAGGACGCCGCCATGAGCAAATAATGAGGCGGCGAGAACCCCTCAAGGGAGTCCCTTCAAGATGCCACATTGTGCGAGGGACAATATCGCAAAACGTCCCCAGAAGCCAAGATGAATGCGGCAACGAGGGCAGCGACCAGAACTGCTAATTGAGAATATGATGAACGATTTTCCTTACCAGCGCATATGCGTGGTCGGAACCACCGGCTGCGGGAAAAGCACGTTAGCCAGAGAACTTGCGCGGAGGAAACGGATCCCGCACGTTGAATTGGATTCGCTATTCTGGGGTCCGAATTGGACCCGCTGCAGCGATGAAGAAATGGGGGCACGCACAGCTGAAGCAACCGGGGGAGATTGCTGGGTAGTGGATGGGAATTACAGCTTCTTACGCGACCTGACCTGGAAACGGGCAGAAGCAGTAGTATGGCTAGATTACCCCCTATGGCTCATATTGTCGCAACTCTGGAAGCGAACATGGAAACGAGTGATATCGAAAGAAATCCTGTGGGGGACGAACAGGGAAAGGCTACTGACCCAATTCTTCAGCAAAGATTCCTTATTCCTGTGGGCATTAAAAACGTACAATCGGCGTAAGAAAACTTACAATGAACTCGTGGCAGCATCAAAATACGCATCCCACATCGTAAAACACTTTAAATCCCCGCGCGAAACAGAGGCGTGGCTCCGGTCCTGGACATAATTATGGTTCTGTCTTTAATAACCATCCAACGACATTCCCGATTGCCCAAACCGTGAAAAATACGAGGATAACCAGCCATTCGAAGGGAGCCTTGAGGCGGAAAGAGAGGACCAATGCGCTCAGGCAAAGAGCACCAAGGGCAAGAGCCGACAATCTGCCGAGGTGACGTCTTTCTAGTGAGAGAATATCATCATCCGGAGAAGCCAGGGACAGACGATCGTAGAAACCAGCAAGATCCCATACCAAAAGGGCGAATGTGGCAGCAGGGATAAAAAATATAGGGGAAAGATGAAGGAAAAGTCCCAATGCAGCGGCTGCATTTGCAGCTAGTAATCCGAAGGGAGAAACCCACGTCCAGTGGAGCAACAAACCGATCATCCACAAAATTCCAATAAGCAGCAAAAAAGCAGCAAACCAGGTCAGACCACCCTGGTAAAACCCAGTGGCGAGAAAACCTACCGAGATAAGCGGACAAATCAAGCGAAGGGCCCTCGTCATCGCAGCACTCCACGGGGCAAGACCAAGCGCTGATCCAGTTCACTCTTAGCAATATTTTCGAACAATTGGGAAGTATCCCAATCCACTACGTGAATCCCTGCCCCACGCAAACGTCTCAACAACACAGCCCGCTGCAGCCGAATGATGCGTTTCGCCAGAAGATTGTCCGGCGTGACTGCCATCCCGCTGGCTTCGAATGAAACCGGATCAGCGCTGACGACAAGAAGATGGTAGCCTCTCATGCGCAAAGCTACGAGCAAATCATAATCTTGAGGGATGAGCGGGCTCACCAAGACCAATTGGGAACGGGAGGGAAATAAATGCCGGGGAACAAATAATTCGCTAAAGTCGTGAGGTTCTCCAGGCTCCAAAAGGGAAAGATCATGCAAGATGCGCTCCCCCTGCAATTTCCCATATCCGGGTGTGGTCCAGGAGATCTTTCGACCACTGAATAAAAGTCCCACCCGGTTCCCTGAATTCAGAAAAGTATCCGCCAAGGCCGCGGTTGCAAGAACGGAATGCTCAAAGATCGAGCGATCTCCAAAATCATTCGTCAGGTAGCGACCGTCAAGAATAAGACCAACATCCGCGGCACGTTCCTGCTCAAATTCATTGGAAAAAACATCCTGAGGATGCCTGGCGGTTGCACGCCAATTAATCCAACGGGGAGAATCGCCCGGCTGGTAGAGGCGGACATCGAAGAATTCCACGCCAGCGCCGCCCTGCCTAGCAGGGATGGTGCCGGAATAAATGCGGGTGCGGCGGGGCTGAATGGCTACACGACGAAGGCGCAAGACCGGAGGCAGGATGAATAACTGTCCATCGGTAGCCAGGTGCTTTTCAAACCCAGCCAGCCCCAGCAATTCGCCGGCCGTCGCTTTTACTTTTTTCAACCCGTAATACCCGCGCCGGCCGCGTAAAGTGTATGTCCAGGTTACGGAGCCATTTTCGGGGAGCGTCAGCAGGCGACGCTCTGAACCAGATGCCACCTCCAGACCAAGAGGTACCTGGTCTTCCAGCAAGACTTCCTCCAGCGCCGGGCCGGAATTGCTCACCTTCAGGGTGACTGTCACCTCGTCGCTGGTCTTAATCCGCTCAGCGCTCAGCGAACGCTCAGCTCGCAATTCCACCTGCCGAGGAAGGTGCCACAACCCTGCCAGCATGTAAAGGAGGAGCGGCAGGGTCAACGCAACAATGGCGGGGCGGAGAGTTGTGAGCCCAGTAAAAAGGAGCAGGAAAATAAGAAGGGCAAGAAAATAGGTGCGGTTCATTGGTGGTCGATAATATTCGGTGAGTGGACAAAGGTGCGTGTCTCACCCAATAAAGTTAAGTTTGATATTCTCAGACTTCTTTCAAAACCGGAACGGGGACTTTATCAAATATGTCGGATATGACCCGGTCCGCCACCTGGCGGGTAAGCCAGTATTCAGGCTGGAGAATCAGACGGTGACTTAGGACAGGAGCCCCAAACCGCTTAATATCATCGGGAAGAATGTAATCACGATCCTCGAGAACGGCATGAGCGCGGGCCATCTTGAGAAAAGCCAAGGAGCCGCGCGGGCTGGCACCGACAGAAACGTGCCGGTCATGACGAGTCTCCTGGATAATGTTCGCAATATAAGATTCCAAGTCTTCCTGCACATGGACAGTTTCAACCACTTTGCGCATCTCAAGGATTTTTTTGGCGTTGGCAACCTTCACAAGGGATACATCCTCCTGGCGACGATCATGGCGTCGACGTAAAATCTCGGTCTCTTCAACCAAATTGGGATAGCCAACGGTCAGTTTGAGCATGAAGCGGTCCAGTTGAGCTTCAGGGAGGGGGAAAGTGCCTTCATATTCGATTGGATTCTGGGTGGCAATCACCAGGAAGGGGTCGGGGAGTCGGAGTGTTTCGCCTTCGAGGGTGACCTGTCCTTCCTGCATGGCTTCCAATAGTGCAGATTGGGTCTTGGGGGAGGCCCGGTTGATTTCATCAGCCAGGATTATGTTGGCGAAAATGGGTCCCCGTCGTAAATCAAAGCGATTCTCAGCACGGTTGTAAATATATCCTCCAGTGATATCCCCAGGCAACAAATCGGGGGTAAACTGCAGGCGCTTGAAATCCAAGCCCAGTACGGCAGCGAAAGATTTGGCAATAAGGGTTTTGCCAAGGCCAGGATAATCTTCCAAAAGAACGTGCCCGCCAGCAAGCACAGAAGCCATAATCATCTCAAGAACCGTCCGCTTCCCGACGACGGCTTTTTCCACTTCCGAAATTACAGCAAGGCACAACTTGGATGCTTCATGAACTGTAGTCATTTTCGTTCTCCAGAAGAGCCTCAAGATATTTAATGACTGGTTCCAGATCCTGATCGAACGGAGTGGGCGGCATCGGATTAAATCGAGTGGGCTTTGGGTAATCCGTGTAACTGGTGGTCAGAGCTGCATTCAAATATTTTTTTACATTTGCAGGAGGGTCCCAATCCGGAGCTGCCGAAAGGCGTGCATTCTTCTCGCGGGTTCCACGCCGATCGAGTATGTCCAGCGCAAGCTCCCCCAAAAGATGTGCAACGTGCCATTTCGGAAAAAAGCCATTCCCTGCGCGCTGTATCCAGAAAGACATCTCACGAACAGAACCTGGCGAAGTTTTCCCCTTCTCCTGTGAGCCAGGTCTCCCCACCTCCGGCAGGCGCAGACCCAGGATGGCCATTAGGGCAGCAATAATCAATGCGATTCCCCAGTAAATAACTTGCGGGAATGACCCATAATACCCTTTGACCAACCAGAAGAATTTCGCCAACGGAATAATAACCCAATCGTGGACTACCCCACGCAGGAAAAAAGCAAGCAGCGTGGTACCTACGACCAAGGAGAAAATTAATATATAAGTTTTTGGTTTCATTTTGGTTCCCGGCAATAATCCAGGATAGCGGTGAGACAATCGACAGCTTCCTGGATATCCTTACTGGTGGAATGTTTATCGCCATAGCGCACACGCTCAAAAAGGGCGGTAAGAGGGTAAACAGCCCCCCCTGGAAGGTGAATCGAAACCAAGTAGTCAGCGAACTCTCTAGGAGTCGTGCCAAGGCCGCGTCGGATCCCACGCCAACCAGAAATGACCCCGGTCATCCGGTAGTAGGAATTCAATATTGCATCCCCCCAATCCCTGCCTGCCTGGATATCGTCCAATGTAGACCTGGCAATATCGGCCAGTTCCACGTATGGAGCACCTTTATTCCTTCTGCGCCACAGGGTCCACCCCCAGAGGAGCACGATGATCAGCAATAACCCCAATGCGACGAAATAAGAAGTCCACGAAGAAACCCGGGGTGGTACAAATATCGATGGATTGATGACCGGCGCGATTGTGGCGGTGGAGGCCGGAACATTGGTGATGATCACTTCAGTGGGATTTTCCTGCATCGGGTTGATTGAATTTCCCAAATTTATCCTGTAAGCTATTAGTGCAATAATCACACAAGCCAAAACCAACCATCCCAACCTGGTCAAGAATTTCTTTCTTTGGTCCGATGGCAAGAGAATAATCAATAAAACGAACAACACTAAAAAACCAGCAATCAAAAAAGCAAACCCGTTCCAGGAAGGAAGACTTCCCGGGGGACTGGACGCCCGCTCCTGAACATATGCGAAGGGTTTAGCTGGTTTAAACTCAAGACCGCCCAGACTGGCAATCAAAATGATTATGAACAGGATTGATACCCCCCCAAAGATCAGGACAGCGGTTTTACTACCCAGAAATTTCCTCATTACGAGTCCCAATGAAGTATTTTACTATATTAGAACATTGGAAAAGCTCCAAAGTATAAGGTTTAAATTCATGGTTTATGCTCAACGAAAATTCCCTGAGACCTAATCTATTCGGATTGAAAGAATTTACCAGCATGTTATACTCGATATGATAGCATCACCCAAGGAGAACTCATGGCAGAACAACCTATTTATGAGAACCAGGTTGCCCTGGTCACCGGTTCGGGACGGGGGATCGGACGGGCGATAGCCTTACATTTTGCCAAAAAGGGAGCAGACGTTGTAATTAACTTCTTCCGAAATCGAGCCCCTGCCGAAGAAACTGCCGGCGAAATCGAGAAATTGGGGCGACGTGCACTAGTGGTGAAAGCGGATGTGGGCGATCTAGACGACCTAAACCGCCTTTTCGACGAAACCGAAAAGGCTTTTAAAAGGCTGGATATTTATATTCATAATGCAGCCTCGGGATACAACCGTCCGGTATTGGAACAAAAACCCAAGGGGTGGGACTGGACGATGAATATCAACGCCCGATCGCTGTTATTTGCAGCCCAACGGGCGGTTCCGTTGATGGAAAAAAACGGCGGAGGAAGAATTGTGAGTATTTCCAGCCCGGGAGCAGGCAGAGTCATGGCGGATTACGCTGTTGTAGGAGCCAGTAAAGCAGCGATTGAAAGCCTGACCCGATACCTTGCGGTGGAACTCGCCTCAAAAAACATTATTGTCAACGCTGTCTCGCCTGGGATCGTCGAGACCGACGCACTAAAATACTTCGAAGCAACTGCGGATGGGAGCATCCTGAAGAAAGCTGCTGCAGCCACACCTGCAGGCAGACTGGTCAAACCAGAAGATGTGGCAGAAGTTGTGGGTTTCCTGTGTTCACCAGCAGCAAGCATGATCCGCGGCCAAGTGCTGGTTGTGGATGGGGGTTATACCCTGCGAGCCGTCTGAATCCACGAAATTCAACTAATGTTTTTGTGTTAGAATAAGAACACTTGCAGTAGGATTTGTGTGTGGATAAGCCGCCAGACCTGAACAAGGCTGACGGCATTTTCATAACCTGCCGCCCAAATGACTAAGGAGACAATATAAGGATGGAAACAAAAATCTATGTTGGCAACCTTTCCTATGACACCAAGGAAGAAGACCTGCGGGTCCTTTTTGCACAGGCTGGAACGGTTGCTTCGGTGGCTCTGATCAAAGATCGCGACACAGGCCAGTCCAAGGGATTCGCGTTCATAGAAATGAGCAACCAAGCCGAGGCTGAGAAGGCGATCCAAATGTTCAACAGCTACACCATGGCAAATCGCCCATTGAAAGTCAACCTGGCTCGTCCGAAAGAGGAACGCAGCTTTGGCGGCGGCGGTGGATATGGTGATAAACGCGGCGGTCCCGGAGGCGGTTACGGCCGAGGTGGTCCTGGCGGCGGGAAGAGTCGCCGCGGGCCCGGCAACACTGGCGGCCAACGCAGATACTAGACAAATGAAATCCCGCAGGAATTCCTGCGGGATTATTTTATCCGGTTAATATGACACGAGCCGGAGCCCCATCAGATCCCACCAAATTTAAAGGCAGGCAATATAACGTGAAAAAACCCGGGGCGACCGCACGGAGGTCAAGCCCTTCAAGAATGACCATCCCCGGTTCAAGCAAGATGCGATGGATGGGGATACTCTGTTTAAAAGGCGCGATGGACAGGTAATCAATCCCGATCAGGTTTACGCCATTGCGCACCACCCATTCAGCCCCATCTTCCGAGAGACCAACAAAATCACGGACAAATTCCCAGGGGGAGTCATCCCAACGACGGGAATTGCGGGTTTTTAACAGCAGGCGGGATGTCCCTGACTGAATCCCCGCCTGCCCAAGAACGTCTGAGGTTATCAATCCGACCTCATCCGGTATGAAGACAACCTGCGCCGGACCCATGAGTACATCCAACGGTAACTTTTCCACAGTGCGACCATCATTCAGAAAATGGTGGGGTGCGTCCACATGTGTGCCGGTGTGAACACTGCATGCCAGGCGAGAAATATTGTCGTGGGCGCCATTATCCATTGAGGAGACCTTTTCCAGAACCACCGGAGGGTCGCCAGGCCAAACAGGCAACCCAGGCGAAATGGGGAGGGAAATATCATAGGTTTTCATATCTGTCTCCGAGAACACAAACCTTACCAACCGCCTGCAGTGAATATTTTCTGGAGAAACTCCTGACGCTCCGATTCGGTCATCAAGCGTGGGCGGGAATAATCTTCGATTCTGTAAGACACCAATTCCGTGCTGATATAGCGACCGTCATAGAATACATGTCGGTCCACAAAGCCATCGCGAGTATCATAAACCAAGGTTCCATCGGGCATGAGATGGGACATCTGGTCAAAAAATAAATTGCCCAAGCCGTAATGGACGAAGGAGCCAGGGGAGAATTCCATCGTGGCAGGGAAATGAGCCTGACTGCCACTAACAATAACCGCCCCGGCAGCCGCCATTTTTAAGAAATCGCGCCGTTCATAATCGGTGGGAGCGGATTGGTAATACTCATTATACTGAAAAGTCATGACCGGAAGATACCCAGATGACCGCAAAGAGGTTATTTCAACCGATAATTGATCCAGATCGCAGGGAGCGGAACCAGGGGCGGAATCCGATGCCAGATCCCAGGAAGGACCAACCATGTTGCAACCGATGAAGGCGATTTTATTGCCGTGATCTTCCACAAAGGCAGGCTGAAGAGCGGTCTGCAAATCGCGACCTCCACCATAAACCGACCAGCCATGCTGGGCATACATTTCCAAGGTGTTGAGGAACGGTGCTGCACCATAATCCAGGAGATGATTGCCGGTCAGCTCGACCACATCAGTGCCAATATCCTCCAGAAGGGCAATGTAATCCGGATCACTGCAAAATTGGAGGCTATTCGTATATTGGTCCGGTGGAGGGCAATCCGAGGAAAATGAGACCTCATTGCTGATGTGAGTGATATCGGCTGCTCTTAGCAATGTGCGAATCTCTTCACCTGGGTAAAGAATCCCATGGCGCTCCATACGATCAGCCGTAGCGCGAACCAAAGCAGTGGTGCCGGTCATTGCCAGAACAGTCAACTTTGCCGGATCGCGGTTGGATGGCAAGGGCGGGAAGGTAGAGGGACTTAAACTAAAGCTAATCTTTAACGGATAAGAACCGGCGTCAAAATCATTATGGACAGGCGATTGACCATCGACAATGAGAACCTTCCAGCGCGGCTCCAAGTGTTCGAATGGAATAAGAGCCCAAGAAGGACGGTCAGCCCAGGAAGCGTCAACCAACTGGTCTGCAGGAGCCACTCTGACTGACCCGGAAGCCGGAGCACCCCATAGGGCTGTAAACGCAGCCAATGTAGATTCTTCCATCCATATCGAGCGATCCGTAAAAGGTCCAGTTCCCGCACCCCTCCAAGCGTTCATAATATCTGTGAGAGCGACGCCATCAACAGTTGTTGGGAAGGGGGCAACAAGAGCGTAAATCCAGACCGATGAATTTGAATCACCTGTTTGGTAAATATCCAAACGAACCGGCGCGCCAGCAGGGTCATCTACAAGCGACAGGCCCAAACCCAAAGCAAATTGGCGCAGTCCATCAGGCACTGCGGGAGAAACCCAAATATTTTGAGTTGAAGGAACTTGCTCAGTAGCAACAGGAACTTGAGTAGAAAAAAGGGCTGATGTTGTTATTAAACCTTCGGGTTGGAAAGGTGTCAAAGTAATTACAGGAGAACCGGAAGACGGAGAAGAATAGGCGTCCGGATTTGAGGCTGGGTGCGATAATCCGCAGGCAGCCAAAAACATTACGCAACTTAAAGAGGCAAAACGCCATAAAGGGATGCCACCCCAAACCGCTCGCAACCGGTTCACTCCGGTTCCAATCGTAATTTGGCCAGAGAAAATTTCTTCAAGGTTTTTTGGTCGATGGTTACTCCCAGCCCAGGACCGGTGGGGACATCGATGGTGCTATCGAGGTTAAGAATGAAGCGCTCATTGGTAATATCTTCGTCGTAATAGCGATCTGAAGCAGAGATGTCAGCGGGGAGGACAAAGCCCGGCAGGGAAGCCAACGCGAGATTCGAGGCGCGCCCCACCCCTGTCTCAAGCATGCCTCCGCACCAGACCGGGACGCCTTTCTCACAGCACAAATCATGGATGGCGACACCCTGGCTAATACCGCCAACCCGGCCTGCCTTGATATTAATTATTTTGCAGGCTTCCATTTCCAGCGCATAACGGGCGTGTCGAGGAGTGAGGATGCTCTCATCCAAACAAATGGGGGTGCGCAGTTCCCGTTGCACTTTGTGATGATCCCAGATATCGTCTTCGTTAAGCGGTTGTTCAATAAGCAAAAGATCAAGAAGGTCCAGAGGTTTTAAGATTTCCCAGTTGGCCAACGTATATGCGGAATTGGCATCCACCTGGAGTTTTACAGCCGGGAATGCGAGGCGAACCGCGGAGGCATCGCCAACGTCACGCCCGGGTTTGATTTTGATTTTTATACGGGCATAACCGGCTTCGAGATATTTCCGTACGGTATCCACCAAAACGGCAGGAGAAGGCTGCAACCCAACAGAGACCCCGACCTGAACGCGATCGTGAACTCCTGCCAACATCTCGCGAAGAGAACGGCCTTCAAGTTTGCCGCGCAAATCCCAGAGCGCCATTTCCACCCCGGCTTTTGCCAAATGATGTCCGCGGATATGCTCGACGCGCGCATGAAAATCAGCTGCATCGCCAACCATTTGACCGAGAACCAGAGGGGCAATAAAATCCTTCAATATGTGCCATGCAGTCCCGGTCGTCTCGTAGGAATATCCTGGATCCCGGTCAGCCACGCATTCCCCGATGCCAGTGACTCCTTCAGCCTGGATGAAGATCAGGATACATTCACGGTCAATCGACCGCCCAAAAGAAGTCTCGAAAGGGGAAACCAGAGGCATGCTTAAATGGTAGAGAGTGATGGAGTTGAGTTTCATTTATTTTCTACGCGTTGAGATAAATCTTGTGGAGTATGAATATATGATTTTCAGCCGATTAATCCAATTATAGTGCAACGCCGAAAAAAAGTCCTTAGAGTCGCTTGTCTATCGCAGACATTCCCTCACCGATACTGGTCAGGAGGACAGATAATTTTTTCCAAACCTTCCCTCCTTCCTTCAGCCTGAAATCCTTTCCCCTTCCGACAAGCCAGAATTTAAAAGCAAATGGTACCCTGTCATCCAGAGTACCACTTGTCCTCAAAGCAAATAAGGGAACTCCTATTGAACGCTGGTAAGGGAGTTATTAATCTTGCTGAAGACGTTGCCGATAACTGGGCCGAGGATCAACAATACAGCAATTACAACGACAGCAACCAAAACAAGGATCAACGCATACTCGACCAAGCCCTGGCCTTTTTCTTTCGGGGCGAATAACATGGGATTTCACCTCCTTTCCATTTTGGATTTCCCTGAGTGCCAAATCAGAGTTGCCATTATTATATACGATTTCACTTATTTTAACTATATTAATTAATTACAGTAAATTTACAGTTATTTTTGTAGTTACCAACAGATTAGATAAAAAACAAAAGGTACCCTATTATACAGAGTACCAATTGTCGGCAAAGCACTTATAGTAAGGCTTATTGAACGGAAGTCAGGGAGTTATTAATTTTGCTGAAGACGTTGCCGATGACTGGGCCGAGGATCAACAGAACAGCGATAACAACCACTGCAACCAAAACGAGGATTAATGCGTACTCAACTAAGCCCTGGCCTTTTTCTTGTGGGGCGAATAACATGGGATTTCACCTCCTTTCCCTTGTGGATTTCCCTGGTTGCCTAACCAGAGATGTGTATATTATATAACATTCCGATGGTAGATGCCAGAAAATAATATTACTGATTAGTTGCAGGTTTGAGAAATCAACTATGGAGCGGGATAGATAAGGTGACCCGGGCTCCTTTCCCAGGAGAGCTGTTAATCTCGAACGTACCTTTAAGCATTTCGGTGCGCTCTTTAATTAATTTCAAGCCCAAATTTATATCCTTGCCAAGGGCGTCTGTATCAAAACCCTTACCATTATCATCCACAGATAGCTTCACTGAAGTATCGCCCAGATCCAATTGGATTTTCACAATGGTCGCCTGATTCTGATCGACTGCATTGCTCAACAATTCCTGCATGGCACGGAAAACCATCACTTCGACATACGTTTCCATGCGGCGTTCGCTGCCGGTTACTGTAACACTCACGTCCACTCCCGCCTGTTCCTTGAAAATGTCAGCATAACGCAGTAGGGTGGGAGCGAGACCCAAATCGTCCAGCATCATCGGGCGGAGTTCAAAAATAAAATTACGCACTTTTTGGAAAGTGCTCATGGCGGCAACTTTTAAAAGACCCAATTCATTTCGAGCCTGGGCGGCATCGATATCAAACAACCGCAAGGCAATTTCTGTTTGAAGAATGAAATTGGATAAAGCCTGGGCCGGACCATCGTGCATCTGGCGGGAAAGGCGTTGGCGTTCCGCTTCCTGCACATTCACCAGCATTTCCACACTTGAAGAAGCGCTGCGATCGCTTTTTCCACCATCGCCACCAGCGCCGACTGCACTCTTGAGTCGATCCAACATACCTACGTACCGTTCCAAGTGGGCGTGATCGCCTTGCAACTTCTCCAACTGGCCGCGCATCACAAATAAGCGCTGCTGGGTTTCCATGGCGGTATCATATACTGTGCGTACTTCTTCACCAGATATTTTCCCAATTTGCCCCTGGATCTGCTGCAAATTTGCAGTCACGGCAGCATTGCGCTGCGTCAGCTTCCCCACTTCGACCCGGCTTTGTTCCAACATCAACGTAATTTCTTTTAGAGCGCGGTTAGTGTCATCCATCTCGGACTGAATTACTACATTGGGATCTTCAAAAGCAGTGGAAGTCGAGGTTAATTCAGGCATAGACATAATTCACTCCTGCGATACATTATCATTCAACTTCACCCATCCACGTTTAAGAGCATAAACAACGGCCTGGGTGCGATCTTCGACACCGAATTTACGTAAAATCGAAGTCACATGATTTTTTACCGTTTGGTGGCTGATGCCCAATGATGAAGCTATTTCTTTATTACTCATGCCCTTAACAACGCACATAAGTACTTCTGCTTCGCGGTCGGATAATGGATGGTAAGGGCTGCCCGGTTCGCTATAAAGATGGGGGTTAATCTCCATTTCCCCGGCCAGCCAGTGTTCCAACTCTTTTTGATTAAAAAGGTGGTTTTCAATAACAAATTTTCCGCTGGCAACTTCCTTGACGGTTTGGATAAGCCTTGAAGGATCAATATCCTTTGCACAATAAGCAGCCGCGCCTGCCCAAGCCGCGTGGACAATTTGCTCATGATCATCATAGGCAGTCAAGAGGACAATACGTGTCGGGAGTTTATCTTGACTCACCTGGTGAGTTATTTGCTGCCCATTCATACCGGGTAAATTGATATCGACAATCGCAATTTGGGGATGCAGGGTGCGAATGAGGGACAATGCTTCGGCACCATCCCCAGTCTGACCGACAACTTTAAATCCAAACTCAAGAGAGAGCGTGTTGACAACCCCCTGCCGGAATAACGGGTGATCATCGACAACAACAATGGTTATTTCTTCCATTAATCACAGCCATGAATTTGATCAATAAGAGTATAGCACAGGTGTCACCAGGCGACAATTTACAGGACGAGTGAGGATTCTACAGGCTGAAACCTGAAATCAAAGATCCACTGGAATTACCATTTACGGACCTAACCAGCGATACACCACCATATTTGTCCCACCCTGGGATGGCGCGTAGGGTGCCCCCGTTGAAAAAACCGGTTGCAAACCCGAAGTAAGGAGAGGATAAAAATCCGGGAAAGTAACCAGGTAGCTTACTCCTTTCGAGTCCAGATAATCTGCCAGAGCAGACTCATTCCGCAGGAAGGGGATCACCTCGGGGGAAATCAATCCAGCCATATCGACCAGTTTATGGTCCCCGAAATACCCAAGCGCTCCGACATCGTGGGTGGCTATCAGTGCATCCTGCGGAATATGGACAGCCACCCATTTAGCTGTATCGACCATCTCCGAATCGATGAGGCGAACATCCTGGTCATACGACTGCATGCCCAAAAACCAAAATGCTGCACATACCAATACAAGTGCGCTCCCCCAAACAGTTTTAATAAACCAGCGGCCACGCTTTTTGGAGTCTGCTATTAAATAAAACTGATAATACCCGAACAGACCCATAAAAAAGAAGATGGGCATGACAGGCATCAGGTAACGACCATGCTGATAGGCCGGCAATCGGGACAAGTAAATACCGATGTAACCTACCACCCAAAGAAGGGCGGCGATAAAGCCCCAATTTCTTTTCTGAATAGCCCAACACGCAGTGATGAGTGCGCCAGGCAAGAGGATGATCCCCGGACCTGTTAACAACTGCAGGGCACCTTCCCCGATTCGCTGCAATATAAACAAAAACTGACCATTTGAATATTCCGCCTGCTTGGCATAAAAGGTTGTCGGGAAAGCAGTATCAGCCAGAACCAAATTAAAAACCAGGTAGGGTAAGAAGAAAATAGCAAATCCGAAAACTACTAAAAATATGGCGCGCAATCTAATTTTCCAAGCTGGTAACGAGAATAGAAGAACAAAAAATATCGGACCAAGAAATGTAATTCCATCGGGACGCACCCAAACGCTAACCCCTGCCAATGCACCCAGCAACAACCAGTTGGAAGACTTCTTGATGAGCAAGATCAAGAGAAAAAACGCGATCAATGAGTGCAAGATCGTTTCCATTCCAGAAACAGACGCCCAGACCAAATGCCATTCAAATGCGACCAACATTCCCGCCCAGGGAATAACTCCCCGGTATTCCTGGACCAGAGTACGCATGCTGAATTCAGCAAAAGATGCGAGGCAAAACAGCAAGAGACCGCCAAGGAAAAAGGTCCATATGTAGGGGGAAAGACCAAGTAAAAAGCCAATTGCCAACAATGCGGACCAAAGCGGAGCAGTTGATCCACCCGAGAGCTGTCCCGGAATGAACGACCACTCCCCGCGCATGGCTAGATTACGGGCAAAAGTCTGGTGGATCCAGGAGTCATCCAGCGGGAAGCCAATGCGAAAAGAGATCGCGGTATAAGCCAAATATGCACATACACTAACCAGGACTGCCAGCACAAGAATTAGCCAGGTGCGCTTTTCCATGAACTTATTATGGAATAGAGTTGACATGGAGAATGATGGTTTCATCCAGAGTCCCCAGATATTCGAAGGCAGGATATTGATCCGGGTGGGTAAATAAATTTGCCAGGTCACCCGTCACCCCCTTCCGTTCCAAGACTACATAACCAGCACCGTACTTCCGCGCGGCTTCAAGCAGAGTTTGAACATCACCAAACGGTACAACAACAGCCTTTCGTCCGGTCATAATAAAATACGCCGGAGGGTTACGGGTCATGACGATCTCCGCGGAGGAAGCGCCATGATCTACAAGAAACTTATCCACGGCTTGATAGAGATATTCACCTTCATTCCAACCGGTGTCGATGACCCGGATCTTGACAAGCATAGCACTAAATACGATCACAACAATTACCAAAGAAGACCTTAATAATGCTGCCTTCCGGGGAAGCATGTTTTTATTTTTTGAAAATCGGACCAACAAGGTTTCCAGGCCTGCAGGGGCGAGGGCAAACCACAACGGCTGGAACGCAGTCCCAGCGTGAAAAAAGCCACCATTTACACTGGCGAATGGAAAGAGCGAACTCTCTACAACCAGAAGCAGGACCCACCCCAAAACTGCGACCTGGACTCCCCAGATGCGGCGATACTGGTAAATCCCGATAATCATCAAGGGAAATAAAAAGATCATCCCCTGGGCAAAAAAAGCAGTACCCAGGTTTTGCAAAAGTGCTTCAACTCGCACCTTTGATATCACCTGCCACCCTTGAGAAATCCAGGATTGAAAGGTATAAATCTCCGGAGTAAAAGAAAATAACTGGTTGTAATTGGTCATCCATAGTGTGTAACTACTACCAGGTGGGAGAAGCGGACCAAAAACCAAATAGCTGCGGACCATCCATCCCCCCATCACGAGTAAATATCCCAGCAAACTTAGAAAACCCAATCCAGTGGACCGGATGATACGGGTGCGGGGAGAGGCGCCGGAAAATTGACGGTAGGTGACAACCCCGACTGTAAAAATAGTTAATGGAAGCCAGAGCAACCCATCCCCGCGCGCCAAATTGAGGATGCCAGCCAGAAAACCAAGGATGACTGATTTAGGTAATGTCAAACGGTCGAGAATCAGGAAATAAAGCGCTCCAATGAGCAGATAGAGACTGTAATTATCGGTAGTGGCAATAAACGATAAATAATAACCGGAAAAGACCGCGAGGAGACCAGAAAGAACCGCCAACGAACGCCGATGGGTTATACGGAATGCCAAAGCCATGGTAACCAGGGGTGCCAGGGCAGCCATCACCACAAAACCAATACGAGCTGAAACAAAATTGACGGTCCCGGTTAAAGCCATGCCGGCAGCAGCAACAAGGGAAGCCATTGGATACCAATAAGCATTCGACGGATGCGGGAGACCCTGGGGGTGATCGAGATAATTCCAGATGAACGGCTCCTGAAAACCCTTCCCTGAAGCCAACTGGGTGCCATCCGCGTAGTAATAAGCGGCGTCCATATAACCGGGCACATGCTGGAGGGCGGCTATTATCAGCGGGACGATCAACGCCAGGATTAATAGAAACAAATATTCCCGTCGTTTAATGACGGTATCAAGGTTGGACGAGGAAAACACGTGCCGCCTCCGACTCACCAAGATACTCCAAACCCGTCCATCCCTGCGGGTTATCATAGACAGGTATCAACCCGTTGGGGACGCTTCCGGCTTCCATAACGACATATTTTGCCTTGTAACGGCTTGCAACTGCCAATAAAGTATCCAGGTTCCCATCCGGAATAGCTATCGACGGATCACCGGAAACAAGGAAAAAACCTGGAGGATTGGCGACCATGACAATTGACCCAGCCGCCATCCCCCTGGAAACCAATAGAGTCTTCACGTGGTTATACGCAATTTTTTCCTGATCCCAACCCTGGCTGTCTCCCTTACCCACGACCCGAACATATACAATGACAACGGTAATAAGTGCAACTATTGCAATTATGCCAGCGCGGAAGATCGCTCCTGACCGGGACGAATTCCAAGAGAGAACCCGGACGCCCCAAGCGACCAGACGATCAAGACCTATGGGTGCCAGCGCCCACCAAACAGTTTGAACGGCCGCACCTGAGTGGAAGAAGCCGCCGCGCGCCCCAGCAAAAGGAAAGGCAATGGTCATTGCTGCCAGGATCAAGAACCAAGCAAATCCCGCCAATTGCAGACGACGGTCCTTTCGCAAATGCCAAAAACCAATCACGACCAGCGGGAGCAGAATCACCTCTCCCTGCACAGACAGCATGTTGGAGAGGTTGAGACCCAACGCCCAAAGACGAACGCGGGAAATCGCTGACAGACCCGATCCCAGCCAACCTGATAATGTAATTTGAGTAGCCGGATAAGCAAACAACTGGTCGTATGATGTGAGCCAAAGTGTTTTCGAAGTACCGGGTGCAAAAGGAGCCCCAAAGGCAGCAATATTCCGGATAAACCATGGGGTCATGATCAACAGATAACCCGCCAGGACCTGAAGAAAAGAGGAAAAAACATAAAATATTCGACGATGAGGCGGTTTCTGCAAGATAAAAAGAACAGCGAGAAAAGCGACCAGCACCCAAAGCAACCCATCAGCGCGGGTCAGGTTCATAAGACCCGCAATAATGCCCAAAAGCAAAGAGTTAAGGGGGGAAGATTTTCGATTCAGGACAAGAAAGAAAAGACCCCCAAAAAGCATATATAGGCCGAAGGTATCCGTCACCGATAAAAAAGGCAGATAAAAGGCAGGAAAAACTGCCAGTAACCCAGCAATGATCGCCAGTTCCCGGCGGGAAGAAAAAGACCAGGCGAGTGCGGCAGTCACAGGCGGGATCAAAGCAGCAACCAGGAGAAAGCCAACTCGAGCACCGAGCCAGGATGCAGAGCCAAAAAATGCGGCACCGGCCGCGGCGAGGAGAGATGCCAAAGGCATCCAGTATGCATTTGAAGGATGCGGTAACCCAGCCGGGTCATCCAAATAATTCCATATATACGGTTCAGTGAAGCCATGTCCTGCTGCCAATTGCATTCCCCCAGCGAAATAATAGTCTGCGTCCATATAGCCAGGAGATGATTGAAAGGCTGCGACCAAAGACGAAACAGCCAAACCGAGCAAGGCAAGGAGCAGATAAACCCGCCAGGTCATGGGAGGCTATCGCTCCATGTACGCGGAGGACGCACAGCCCACCAACGCATCCAATAAAGGCCGACCAGAAGCACGATGGGGAAGACCAGCGCCAGTACATCAGATAAGGCTGTGAAAGAACCAGCGAGGGACATACTACCTGTTATCCCCCAGAAAATTAAAATAACGGCGATAAGAACGATAGCTGCTGCGCTCCAGCGACCAGGGCGCGACCAGCGTTCGGCCAAAATGGACAGGAAAAGGATTAACGGGAAGAAAAGCAATATGTAATTCTCGGGGACAACTGGGATACCAATGAGAGGAGTGATAGCCAAAGTTAAACAAGAGGTCCAAAGAATATGGCGGAAATCCTTATTGCGAACATTGCGCCATTCGAGGAACAGGACAATCAGAAGGAAGCCGGTCAACAACCAACCGAGGCGAGGTCCCACCACCGGCCACCAGGAGGTGAAGATAGCAGCAGGCGAGAGGTATGGAAGAAATTTGATATGAGAAATGACTCCCGCAATAAAAGGTAAAAACCAATTCGATAAAATGAAGAATGAAGCTGCCAGGATAATTGTCAGGGTCATTAAAAAACCAGCTATGAGGCGACCGCGACGGTGATAAAGGGCCCACCAGAGGATAAATATTACTAGGAGGATGGATATATCCAACTGTAAGAATGGAACAACCAGCAGCGCGCCAGCCATTTCATCACGCCCATCCCGAACCGCGAGGAGAACCCCAACAATTGCAAGGGATGAATAAATCACAGCACTGCCGCTTACAAGAGGAAGCAACCCGTAGACCCATATTACCGGAAACGCCAGGACCACAGGCATCAACGCGCGAGCAGGTTTCCAGCCTGTCAATCTAAGGGAAAAAAAAGCAAGAGCAACCAACGCGATTTCCAGAAAAGTCATCCACAATCCCCTGGCGAGCGTGTAATCTTGGATGATTGCGAAGGGAAAATAGAAGATTTCAACAGGAAATGGAACGCTTAACCGAAGCGGATCTTCGCCGGGTGTGGCGAGGCGCCCATAATATAAAACCTGAGCGCGCTGTGCAGCAGCTGCGCTATAGGGACTATTGCCGTATTTGAGAAGGGTACCCGCCGCCAGCCAGGGGATAAAAAAATCCTTCTCGCCGGGGTGCTGACCGGCGTAACTGGTGTTGGCCCAAGTAAGCCCGCCCACAATGGCGAGGGTGAGAATTACCAGGGTAATCGTTGTGAGAATATTGAGAGTGCGCGACATTCCTAGAGAATTCTACCTTACATTCTTAAATCGGGGACGAAAAAATGGGCCTTCATCCAGGTAGAACTAAATACACATTAAAACTGATTTCCGAATATAAAAGTGAACTCCATATTATTTAAATTAAGTTGTGCTATAATACCGAAAATCTGAGGCAAGAATGATCCTTATCGTCCGCAGCGCCAATAATAATAGCAATAATAATGACCGGCTTAGGGCCGTTGGGCGAAGCTTGCAAAGATAAGGAAATTTCGAACCATCCTCATCGCCCAACGCAAATGCGGAGGGCGATTTTTATTATCTTTCGCCAGCAAAGGAGATCTTATGAAAAATCTACTCATCCCCGCCAGTTACAGACCGAACCTGGACGTAAAACAGACCGAGCAAGCCATCAAGCTGATCAAAGATTTCTTTGAGGTCAGCCTGGCTGCAGAACTTCGATTGAGCAGGGTGACCGCCCCCTTGTTCGTCCTGAAAGGCACCGGCATCAACGATGACCTGAACGGAGTCGAAAAGCCAGTCGCATTCCCAATCCTGGATATGAAAGGGCAGACCGCAGAAATCGTGCAATCCCTCGCCAAATGGAAGCGGATGATGCTGGCGGATTACGGCATACCGCATGGTTACGGTCTTTATACGGACATGAATGCAATCCGACCAAGCGAAAACCTGGATAACCTTCATTCGCTATACGTAGATCAATGGGACTGGGAAAGAGTGATCAGCGCAGAAGAACGATCCATTTCTTTTTTGAAAGAAATTGTGCGCAGGATCTACAGCGTCATCACACGGACGGAGTTTCATTTATCAGACCGATACAATTTCATCAAGCCTGAATTGCCGGATGAAATCACTTTCATACATTCGGAAGACCTGCAGCGCGAGTACCCCAAACTGAGCCCCAGGCAGCGAGAAGAAGAAGCAGTGCGGAAATATCGAGCCGTGTTCATCATCGGAATCGGTGCCCCACTGGTTGACGGGATCCGGCACGACGGTAGAGCCCCGGACTATGACGATTGGATCACCGAAACCAAGCCTGGCTACCAGGGTCTTAACGGCGATATCATTGTCTGGAACAACGTTCTGAATTGTGCCTATGAAATCAGTTCCATGGGAATTCGTGTCGACCGCGAAGCCTTATTGAAGCAATTGGAAGCAACCAGCACCACAGAAAGAAAAGAGCTACTTTTTCACCGCCGGTTATTAAATGGCGAATTGCCCCTCTCCATCGGCGGCGGAATAGGACAATCGCGGCTGTGCATGTATTTCTTGAGAAAAGCTCATATTGGCGAAGTACAAGTAGGAATATGGCCGTCAGGAATGGTGGAGGAGTGCCGTTCGAACAACATTTTCCTGCTATAAACAAGTAGATAATATGTGCTATAATACCGCCAACCTGAGGCAAGAATGACAGCAATCCGCTTCGCCAATAATAATGACGATCAAAATAACCGGCCTCCCGTCGTTGGGCGAAGATTGCAAGGATAAATACCCCTCAAAATAACCTCGTCGCCCAACGCCAATGCGGAGGGCGATTTGTTTTATAAATGGACAATGGAGGAATGCATGTATAAAACTCATACCTGCGGGGAACTGCGCGCCAGCCACGCCGGGCAGACTGTAACACTGGCCGGCTGGGTGCATAACTTCCGCACCTTTGGTGGGGTGGTGTTTTTAGTCCTGCGCGATCGATTCGGAATTACCCAAATCGTCACCAACCCCGATCAATTCCCGGAAGCGGCAAAAGCCATCGAAGAATTGAAAAATGAATGGGTAGTACAAGTAGTTGGCAGCGTGAGGATGCGCCCTGCAGACCAATTCAACCCCAAAATGCCCACGGGCCAAATCGAGCTGGTTGCACAAAACGTCACCGTTCTCAATGAAGCCAAAGCCATGCCATTCGTTGTAAGTCGGGATGATGAAGAAATCGACGAGAACTTGAGACTGAAATACCGTTACCTCGACTTGAGACGGGAACGAATGAAGCGGAATTTAATCCTCCGCCACAATGTAGTTTTATTCATGCGCGAGTTTTTATCGGAACGCGGATTCATCGAGGTCGAAACACCGATGATGTTCAAAACGACCCCTGAAGGAGCGCGAGACTACCTCGTACCATCCCGAGTATATCCAGGTCAATTTTACGCCCTGCCGCAAAGTCCCCAACAACTCAAGCAATTACTTATGGTAGCCGGAGTGGAACGCTATTTCCAAATTGCGCGCTGCTTTCGAGACGAAGACAGCCGCGGCGACCGACAGCCGGAGTTCACGCAACTCGACCTGGAAATGTCATTCGTCCATCGAGATGATGTCCTCGACCTGGTCGAAAGTCTGATAACAACCATGCTCCCGGAAGTAGCTCCGCAAAAGAAATTGATGAGCTCCCCCTGGCCGCGACTTACCTACAGTGAGTCGATGGAGCGCTTCGGTACAGATAAACCTGATCTGCGATTTGGGATGGAATTGAATAATGCCAGTGAGATATTCAAGGGGAGCGATTTCGCAATTTTCAAATCCGCCTTCGATAGCGGAGGCATCATTAAATGCATTGTCGCCCCAGGCTGCGCCGGGTACTCACGCAAACAACTCGACGCATTGACCACGACAACGAAAGAATTAGGTGCAAAAGGACTGGTGACATTGGCATTGACCACAGAAGGCCCAAAAGGTTCAGGCGCCAAATTCATCAACGAAAAAGAGCTAGCCGGATTGATTCAATTAACCGGTGCAGCGAGCGGAGACCTGATCCTTTTCGTGGCAGACAATGCAAAGATCGTTCATAAAGCACTGGGTGTTTTACGCAACTGGTTCCGCGACACACTTAACCTGGTTGACCCAAATACCATGGCTTTTGCATTCATCCTGGATTTCCCGATGTTTGAATGGAATGAAGAGTTCCAAAAATGGGACGCGGCACATCACCCCTTCACCATGCCTCGACTAGAGCACCTTGACCGGTTCGAAACCGACCCGTACACTATTCTTTCAGAAGCATACGACATGGTCTGCAACGGCTATGAAATGGCCTCCGGATCCATCCGTATCCACAGACGCGATATCCAGTCGAAAGTGTTCCACCTGCTCGGGATTGAGGAGGAAGAAGCCCAATTAAAATTCGGGCATATGCTGGAAGCATTCGAGTACGGGGCACCACCGCACGGCGGAATCGCACCCGGCATAGATCGACTGGTAATGCTCCTGGCGGACGAACCCAACATCCGAGAGGTGATTGCCTTTCCCAAGAACCAGGCAGCGCGGGATGTCATGGCAGATGCACCTTCGTACCCGGACGAAAGGCAATTGAAGGAATTGCACATAAAAATTACAGATTAGGAGCAGAGGGCTACCCCATGCCCAAATTGGAGAGAGAATGGCAATCATCCGCGTCGAAGAAATCGCAAAATATATCGGACAACAAGTAACGGTCCAAGGCTGGGTCTACAGCAGAACCGACAAAGGAAAGCTGGTTTTCCTTTTAGTCCGCGATGGATCGGGTTTTGTGCAATGTGTGGCTTTCAAGGATGACCTGCCCGATGCAATATTCGACCAGCTTACGCGCCTCCCGCAGGAATCCTCGGTGATCATCAGCGGAGAAGTACGGCAGGACAAGCGCGCACCAGGCATACCAGGCGGATATGAGATCGGTGTGAAGGAGATAAAGATCGTCCAGGCTGCCGCCGAGGACTACCCGATGGCGCTTAAAGAGCACGGAGTAGATTTCTCCCTAGACAACCGTCACCTATGGATCCGCATGCCCAGCCAGTGGGCGATCCTGCGAATTCGAGGAACTGTCATATCGGCAATCCGCGAGTGGTTTGAACTCAACGGGTTCATCAACATGGATACACCCATCCTGACCCCGGCTGCCGTTGAAGGGACCACCACATTATTCGAAACCGAATATTTCGACGAAGGAAAAGCCTACTTAAGCCAATCCGGGCAGCTTTACAACGAGGCGAACATTATGGCCTTTGGTAAAGTATATTGTTTTGGGCCTACTTTCCGCGCAGAAAAATCCAAGACCCGGCGCCATTTGACCGAGTTTTGGATGGTAGAACCGGAAATTGCTTTCTGCGACCTGGATGGATTGATGGAGGTAGAAGAGCAGTTCGTCACGCATATTGTCAAGCGGGTTTTGCGGGAGCGAGGGCCAGAATTAAAATCGCTTGGACGCGACCCAGCAAAGTTGACTAATATCGTGGCCCCTTTCCCCCGGATCTCATACGATGAAGCTGCCAAAATCATCCAGGAGAGTTACGGTAAAGAAACCGACCCGGAGAAAAAGGAATTAATTACGTTCGAGTGGGGTATGGACTTTGGAGCTCCTCACGAAGCCCTTCTAACCAGCCGGTATGATAAACCACTATTTGTATACGGTTATCCAACCCAGGTTAAAGCATTTTACATGGAACCCTGGCCGGGACGTCCCGAGATATGCAAGTCTGTGGACTTACTCGCACCCGAAGGATACGGTGAGATCATCGGGGGTTCCGAGCGGATGTCAAGCCCGGACTTGCTGCTTCAACGCATCCACGAACATGGACTGCCGGAAGCTGCTTACAAGTGGTACATGGATCTGCGCCGCTACGGCTCGGTGCCCCATTCCGGGTTTGGGATGGGGGTAGAAAGGACGGTAGCCTGGATCTGCGGCATTGAGCACATCCGAGAAGCCATCGCTTTCCCGCGTATGATCAAGAGAGTATATCCGTAATATGATCCATCAGAGAATTTCGGGAAGACCCTTATCTTCCCCCAAACCATTTTCTATGATTATCGCCAGGGGGGGACCCAAGAGCCCCTTAAGCTTTCCCTACCCACCCCTCTGACTTTATGGTATAAAACATTCACCCTGCTGTGCTCGCGATGCTGCACCTCCGTTCTGAGCCAACACCCACAAAAAGGGGTTCGATCTCGCGACAAAGATGCGATAGGCTTCGGCCAAGGCTGATTTGCCGGGTAGAGCCCCGACCTGCGAAAGCAGGTTCAGAACCTTGCAGCACACGGCATAAGCGGGGTTATCTTAAACAACTGAATATGGAGAACCAGCGGCTGGCTCCCGGAAATTCCGGGAGTACGAGGTGGAGGTTCCTCTGCTCGCGCAGAGGTTAAGACCTTTGACTCAGGACTTTCCCTATTATGGGGATTAGGAATGAGGATGCAGGTCGAAAATCGGATAGATCAGCGGATGCCTCCGAAGCCGAATCACAGGCTTCTTTCTCCCTTCCAGAAAAAGCGCCTGGCAGCGACCGGTTTAAAAAAACTGTGTTTGTTGCCCAAACCTAAAACTGCCCGGTAACGGGCAGGCCAAAGGCCGGCGCAGTGATCAGGCAATAGATTGCCTGTCAAATCATGGAAGGGCTGTCTGCAAAGTGGAATCGAAAATAGACATGCCCCCCGGCATGTCTATTTATTTGTGGAGTGCTCAATGAATATAACCTCATCTATTAATCTACTGATTATCGGACTGTCAAGATTGGAAAATGAAATGGATACCCAGCCGTGGCCGGCGCGCCTGGCTTGAAGCGAGAATAGAAAAGCATTTATCCTCGCCTAATGGTCTCGTGCAGTCCGGCATATATCATTTATATATTTACTAAATCAAATCATCCTGATTAGTTTTTTCCAATACAAGGGAAGTTATAAGAGGAAATATGGAATCCAAGGAATTAATTGCTCAAGTTAAATCAGATCAAATCAAATTTATATCGTACCAATTCACCGATGTGACCGGTTCAGTTAAAAGCGTAGATGCCCCAGTTAAGCAACTGGAGTCTGCTCTGGAAGATGGCATCTGGTTTGACGGGTCATCTGTGGAAGGATTCGCCCGGATCCAGGAAAGCGACATGCGTCTTGTTATTGACCCCGACACTTATGCCGTCCTGCCTTGGAGTCCCGTAAGAGGCGCGCCGGGCACGCGTCTTCTGTGATATTTATACCCCCGATGGACACCCTTTCGATGGGGACCCGCGAGGGGCATTAAAGCGGATCCTGGCCAAGGCGACAGAGAGAGGCTGGACGTACAATGTAGGCCCTGAACCAGAATTTTTCCTTTTCCGCCGAAATGGAGGTGAAGGCATACACCCCGTGCCACACGATGTTGGCAGCTACTTCGACTTTTCAGCCGACGACGAGGCTGTACGGGTGCGCACCGAATTGATGGACGCGCTCAACAGCATGGGATTGGATGTTGAAGTAGGACATCACGAAGTGGCCATCGGCCAGCACGAAATCGATTTCCGGTTCGCAGATGCATTGCGGACAGCTGATAACGTCCTGACGCTAAAATATACAGTCAAGGCCATCGCTGCCAAACACGACCTGATCGCATCATTCATGCCAAAACCAGTTTTCGGGATTAATGGGTCGGGAATGCACTGTCACCAATCCATTTTCGACGGCCAGGGAAACAACCTGTTTTATGATGACCAAGACGAGTATCACCTTTCACCACTTGCATACGGATTCATAGCCGGACAATTAGTTCACGCCCGCGCCCTGGCTGCAGTCGTCGCGCCGACCGTCAACTCATACAAGCGTCTCGTACCCGGATATGAAGCACCTGTATATATAGGCTGGGCGCAAATAAACCGCTCGGCACTCATCCGCATCCCAAGATTCACAGACGGCAGAATCAAGGCGATGAGAGCTGAACTGCGATTCCCGGACCCTTCAGCTAATCCGTACCTGGCGTTCGCAACCATCCTGGCAGCAGCAATGGATGGGATCGACAACAACCTGAAACCTCCCACGCCGCTAAACAACATCAACGTTTATCACCTTGATGAAGCAGAGCGCGCCAAACTCGGGATCGCGTCGTTGCCGGGTTCGCTGGCTGAAGCATTAGGTGAACTGGAAAAAGATATGGTGGTCCGATCAGCTTTAGGCGAGAATCTCTATGCTGCCTTTAGCCGCGCCAAATGGGATGAGTGGGATGCCTTCCGAATTAATGTGACCGATTGGGAAGTAAAACATTATCTCGAAACAGCATAATTTAGGCACCCGGAAAGTTTTCTAATATCCGCTCGCCTCCTTCTCAAAGAGAGGAAAGAGAAAAAAACAGCGATCATTTCTTGTGGTCGTTGTTTTTTACACGTCATGTTTAATTGCGGAAGGGCGGAGGAAAACTCAAAGGCGAGAGTTTTTTAAGCCAAAGGTTTCAGTGAGAATAAATCCACAAATTCAACTTATCGGAACAAGGGGTACCAGTTTCAAAACCATGCGAAAAACAAAAATACCAAAGCTTAAGCTAAATTTTCTCCGAGGGGTAATTTTGCCGAATACGAAAACTGTCACGACAAAACCATGACAAGGTTAATATAGCGCAAGCGTCTTTCCGTTAGTTCCGGCATCAGCTGCCAATCAGCCTGCAAAACGAACAAAGCCCGGAAGAGGAGGTTGGTTGTCCACAAGTGGGACACGGGTGAAGTTCTGCCTGAATTGTTTCACGTTCGGCAAACAATCCTGATTTGCGAGCCTCTAAAAATGAAATATAAAAAGATTGTTTTGCTCCCGGGCGGTCATTCTCCAGCCGATTGAGCAATTGCTTGTAATAGATCGAGGTCGAACCCACCGCAAACGGGCATTCTTGATAAATGTAATCAATCTCCTGCAAGAGGGCGTAGGCCAGCATCTCGCGCTCATATATACGAAAAAGAGGCTTGGCTTTACGAGCCAGTCCCGGTACTCCAGGCAGTACCGGCCCCTGACGGAGCAGGTATTCGCCCGCCCAGGAAAGGGTGTTGCCAAATAGAACAGCAGCTTCGTCATCCAGGTTGTGCCCGGTTAACAAAACTTCATACCCAAGATCTCGCGTGACGCGATTCATAACATGACGTTTAACCAGGCCACATACAGAACATGGTTTGCCCCGTCCCCGATGAGATTTTTGGGAAAATTGCGGGATTGTTTGTCCGTACTCTTTCTCAATATCCACAACATGTAGTTTCAAGCCACGAGCAGCAGCAAATTTCTCGGTCAGCCGCTGCGATTCATAGGAATAACCTATGCCTTCATCAATACCCAGGCAAATATACAACCCGTCAGCCTGATAGCCCAGACGGTGAATAATATCCCAAAGCGAAAGAGAGTCTTTGCCTCCAGAAACTGCGATGAGAATCTTTTCAGAAGGCGTAAACATGCTGTATTTTTCAATAAAACGCTCAGTTTGTTCCGGAATCCATTCCAGGAAATGTTCTTTACAGAGCGCTAATTTATGCTGGCGCATATTGACTACAGCTTTTTGTCCGCACACCCGGCACTTCACGCTATCCTCCGGAAATTACGGCAATAAGTTTAATGACATCTCCCTCTTTAATTACCTCATCTTCTGCGATCAACTCCCCATTCCGAGTGCATAATACGCCTTCCGGGAGGATGTCATTCTTCTTGAGGGCATCCCAAAGGGTCATACCGGGATGAACTTCATACTCTTTATCACGGAAAATTATTTTAACCATAAAACTCCAATGAACCGCCGCCTGAATGGCAGCCGGGATTATACACTCCCAAATATAAAATTCTCAGAGGGGAATCCCATCTCGCGTTTGTTTCAGGAAAATCGAAGATATTTTTGGGGAGGTGGCTCACAGTCCACATAGTTTCCCCTGTATTCAGTGGGCATTAAGAGCGCAATTTGAGCCATGATCTCGTCTGCCATTACCTGTCGAACCTTCCCATTCACTTTTTCATCATGAGAATCGAGATAAAACGGCTTTCCAACACGAAAATGGAAGTCAGTGCGTTTGAGTCTCTTCAAGTTGGTACCGAATGCTTCGCCACCCCAATGAGCTATTGGCAAGATAAGAACCCCGGAATGCAGGGCGATTAATGCAGCACCGGGTTGTCCACTTTGAAGCTTGCCATTGTATGAACGCGTCCCTTCCGGGGCGATAGCAAGGATGTCCCCGGTCTTGAGCACCTTGAGGCAGGCACGAAAAGCGTCCAGATCAAGTATGCCGCGGTGGATTGGGATGGCATTCCACAGGTTAAAAAGCCAGCCCATAAATTTGCTATCCCAAGTCTCGATCTTTGCTAGACCGATCATTCTACGAGGCTGAAGGTGGGCAAATAACAGGGGGACTTCGAGAGAGTTAATATGGTTCGTAACCAAAATCAGCGGGCCATGCGCGGGAACCTTGGATATGTCTGTTTTATCAATCCGGCAAAGGATATTTGTCCCGAGCCGGATGATATTATTTACAAACCAACGATAGATGGGATTCATGCGGGTTTCCGGGTGATGAACTCGATTTGCCCCTGGAGAAGTTCAATGTCAAGTTCCGTGCCTTCAAAACAAACCGTCTCCCCATCACAGTGGACCGGAAGTGTGCCCCTAAGTGCAGTGACATGTACCTTGCGAGCGTGCACCATTGTCACCTCCTTTTGGGTAGCCTGGGTGCCTTTCATGAAGTAAGGAATAAGTCCGAAAATGCGCATCTGGCTGGCGGAGCGGGCAATACACAGGTCGAAGCTTCCGTCAGCTGGATCGCCATTAGGAGCGAAGAAAAATCCGCCTCCCATACGGCGCCCGTTCATAATCGAAAGCATCAAAGGTGAGACATCCATCGTTATGTCATCATACGTCAAGGACACAGCAGGTGCTTTGTAATAAACGAAGATCGTTTCGATAGCAGCGATGAGATAAAGGAGCATGCCGCGAGTCCAGCGGATCCTGGCAGCGACAAAACCAGTTGCTGCATCAAATCCAATCCCGACACCATTGCCGAAATAACGACCGTCAGGGTAATCTCCACCTTTAACAATCCCCACATCCATCCGCCGTCGATAATTCTCAGCAAGGATTTTGCAGCCAATTTCCACCCCGCCAGGGATCCCCATTCCAAAGGCAAAATCATTTCCAGTGCCCACCGCGATCTGTCCCATGGCAGTTTTATTAAACCCAGCCAGACGGGCGCGCATCAATCCATTCAGTGCCTCGTTAGCGGTGCCATCCCCACTAGCAACGATAACTGTATCGAAACCATCGCGAGCGCCCTGCTCTGCCAACTCAGCAGCATGCCAGGGACGCTCCGTTAACACCAGTTTATAATCAAGGTTGTATTTTTTTAGTTCCTGTTCCATCAAAGGAATGGAACGACCTGCAAATCCACGACCTGAAGTTGGATTTACAATCAGCAGGAAACGGGGCATGAAACACTCTCCTTAAGAAGGGTATGCTGTATTTTACTTGTAACCCCAGGAAAGAGCCAACGTTTCTGATACAATAATCCCGAGCTATGGTTATCTTATTCCCCATCATTGTGCTGTTCCTTACCGCAGCGGCGCTTTTTATTTTGCGGTTTTTGCAGCCAAATTTTAAATACTTGTGGATGCTTGCCGTTGGAGGCGCAAGCCTTGCGCTTGCCGGAGTCTTCCTCTGGCACCTCCACATGCCTCAAAGTATTTCACTGGCTGCATGGCAACCGGAGACGCTTTTCTCATTTTCTCCCACCTGGCTTTCAGATGGATTATCTTGGCCGTATGCGCTGGCGCTGGCAGCACTTGCGACAGCTGTTATCTGGACATCAATTGTGAGAGCAGAAAACGATCCAGCTGCGTGGGCTGGCACACTCCTGCTTACGGGATTGGGGATATTAGCTGTGGCTGCAGACAACCCACTGACCCTTATCCTGGCATGGTCGGCGATTGATCTCACCGAGTTATTTACAATGCTCCGTTCGACAGAAGGAGAGGAACGAAACCGTGAGGCAGTGGTTGCCTTTGCAGCTCGGGTGGCAGGAACCGGGATGGTGGTGTGGGTAAACCTGGTCAGTATTACAGGCGGAAACCAAATGAATTTCCTTACCATTCCGGAGAAATTTGGAATTTATCTATTAATTGCAGCAGTTCTCCGACTTGGTATTTTTCCTTTACATTTACCATACAGGAAGGATAACGTTCTCCGGCGAGGATTTGGAACCTCCCTTCAGCTGGTTTCTGCAGCGGCCAGCCTGTCATTATTGGCAAGGATCCCAGCCGGCGTTTTCCCAATTTCCCTCCTGCCATATTTAATGATTTTGGCAGCCCTGGCCGCCCTGTACGCAGGCTGGATGTGGCTACGCGCGTCCGACGAAATATTAGGGCGACCATTTTGGGTGCTGGGGATGGGTGCCTTGGCAATTGCTGCAAGTCTGCAAGGCAATCCTACCGGGAGCACTGGCTGGGGGGTTATGCTAGTCCTAGGTGGAGGATTAATATTCCTATTCTCAGCACGCCAGAGAAACATCCTTTGGCTGCCGCTGCTGAGTATTTGGGGACTCTCGACTCTGCCGTTTTCAATAACTGCCTCAGTGTGGGAGGAAGGAAATAACGTTTTATGGTTATACATCGTCCCATTTCTTCCAGCTCAGGCTCTTCTGGCTGCCGGAGTCATCCGACATGCTTTCCATCCCGGTGAAACCAGCCTCGAATCACAAGAAAGATGGACTAAATTTATATATCCGACAGGGTTGTTACTGCTGGCTGGGATTATGATACTTCTTGGGCTATGGGGCTGGAATGGAGCACAAACCATTGGACAGGTTTGGGCAGCCATCGTTGCCAATGTTCTTGCAGCAGGATTCACTGCGCTTGCATTAACCGTGCTAGCGAGAATGACAAGGTCCAATTCATCCAATCAATGGACCCGGATTTTCCGAATGGAATGGCTGACTAAAACAATGTCTGCCATTTACGAATTATTTTGCAGAATAGCGGAAATAATAACCTCTTCCCTGGAAGGCGAGGGTGGTTTGCTCTGGTCGCTCCTATTGCTTGCTTTGATTTTTTCCATCCTGTCCACGCAAGCCCGATAACCATGCCAACGATTTTAAATTGGATTGCACTAGGAATTGCCCTGATCACTTCTGTTGGTCTGCTCCTGCAAAGGGACTGGCGGTGGGGTTTGGGGTTATTGGCAGCACAATATTTGAGCATTTTTTGGCTGGTTCAGACCCATTGGCCAATCTCAATGGCAGCCGGTAAATTGGTGACGGGGTGGATGGCGTGCGTTGTGCTTGGGATGGCACAACTCAACACTGATGTACCCCAAGAACCGGAGTCGGCCTGGCCTCAGGGTCGCTTATTTCGTCTATTTGCGGCAGGCATAATTACTGCTGCCACATTTGCACTTTCTTTGAGGGCGTCGAGTTGGTTGGAACTCAGTCTCCCCATCGCATGGGGCAGTCTGCTTTTGGCAGGTATGGGGCTGCTTCAACTCGGTACCAGCGCGCAGCCATTCAGGGTAGTTATTGGGTTACTAACGATCCTGGCAGGGTTCGAAATCATTTACGCAGCAGTGGAAAGTTCCACCCTGGTGGCAGCTTTATTGTCTGCAGTCAACCTAAGCCTCGCTTTAACGGGAGCATACCTTTTAAATATGCCTCAAGGGGAAAAACCATGAGCGCTCCATTTTTATGGATTTTCCTCCCATTCATAGTGGCGGGAATACTCATCCTTATCCGTAATCAAAAACTGGTTACTTTGATTGCCTGCATATTCACATTTTTCCTAACCCTAGCCGCGTGGCTGCTTCCAATAGACACCGTAATGACGATCGGGAGCTGGTCTATTAAGCTGACATCTTCCGTAAACATTTTTGGGCGAAGTCTCGTCCTTGGCTCCCAAGATTTGTCGCTGATTGCCCTCATCTATGGCTCTGCGCTTGTTTGGTTCGCCGCAGCCTCGGTTACACAATCGGCTCGCCAGCTGGGCTCTTTGGGCTTAGCAATTGTCGCCCTTCTCGTCTCTGCACTTGCAGTGGAACCATTCCTATATGCTGCCCTATTGATCGAAATGGCCGTGCTTCTTTCCATCCCATTACTATCCACACCCGGGAAAATCCCAGGGAGGGGATTAATTCGTTTCCTTATCTTCCAAACATTAGCCATGCCCTTCATCTTATTTTCAGGGTGGTTACTAACCGGGATCGACGCCAATCCAGGCGACCTGGGAATGGTGCAACAAGCTGCAATTCTGATCGGAATGGGATTCACATTTCTCCTGGCAATCTTCCCCTTTCACAGTTGGATCCCTCTGTTGACAACAGAATCAACTCCGATCTCGGTAGGCTTCATTTTGTGGATGTTTCCAACGGTAGCATTATTTTTCGGGTTGGGGTTTTTAGACCACTATTCCTGGCTGCGCGACGCCCCTGCGCTAAGCAATGTTTTAACTATAGTCGGGTTACTCATGGTTGTGAGCGGCGGCATCCTGGCAGCATTTCAACAGCACCTGGGGCGAATCATGGGATATGCTGTCATCATGGAGATCGGTTTTTCCATTCTATCAATTGATCTCGCACGGACTGTTGGGCTGAATATTTTCTTCATGCTACTCGTCCCTCGAATCTTGTGCCTAGTTATTTGGGCTCTTTCCTTGAACATTCTTCAAGGGCAGGTTTCGAACCTGTCCCTGGGTGACCTAAAAGGGCTGTTACACGCCTATCCTTTTGCGAGTTCAGGTTTGGTGTTGGCAAACCTGGCATTAGCGGGAATGCCCATTTTGGCGGGTTTTCCTCCGCACCAAGCTGTTTGGGGAGGGCTTGCCTCTTCATCGAATTCATCCATCATTTGGGCTCTCATCGGCAGCGTGGGTTTGTTCTTCAGCGCAATAAAGACGATGACAGCATTTTCTGCTGTTCCAGAAAGTACGCGATGGGAATCTCGCGAAACCAGCGCACAGCGCGTTCTTCTTTCAATCGGCTTTTTTGCCCTTTTGCTGCTTGGGCTATTCCCGCAATGGGTCCTACCTTTGTGGACAAAACTTCCCGCGATTTTTACCCACCTGGGGCAATAATCCAGAGCTATTATCCGGGGGAAATTGCATAATTCATTCCTTATTTGCATAGAACCTGAGTTTATCATCGACCCCAAATTTCAGTGTTTTTAGCCGGGAAAATTGATATTTCGGGACACTAGCCGGAGTTGGGGGAAGAGCTACAATTGGATCCATGGCGTTCATCCGAAAGGTAAAAACGACAAGCGGTGCAACCGCGGTTCAGATCGCCTATAAACAAAAGGGGAAGATCGTCAAGATCATCCATATCGGGAGTGCTCATACCGAAGGGGAATTGAAGATCTTGCTTGCATTAGCACGCAAGCAGTTACAAGCAAACCAACTTGTGTTATTTCCAGAAGCACGACCTTCCCTGCGGGTGGGTATCAAGCGCTCCTTTTCCGGTTTGTTGTGGAATATTCTGCGAGAACAATACCATCAGCTGGGATTTACCAGGCTGAAGGACGAGGCATTTGAATCTCTCTGCATCGCAAGGATCGTGGAGCCGACATCCAAACTGGACAGCTTGAGAGTTTTGGCTGACCTGGGAATGGGGCCGATCGATCAGAACAAGCTTTACCGGAGTTTGGCAAAAGCTGCGGATCAGGATTACCGGAAGATCATCAGTCAGGCCTGTTTTAAGCATGTGGGTGGACATGGCCTGACTCTCCTCCTCTATGACGTCACCAGCCTGTATTTCGAGGTTCAGGTAGAAGATGACTACCGCAAGCCGGGTCTGAGCAAGGAACGCCGGTTGGAGCCCCAGATCATCATCGGGCTTCTAGTGGATCGAAATGGCTTTCCTTTGGGCTTACACAGTTTCGAGGGGAATAAAGCTGAAACCAAGACCATTCTGCCCGTCATCGAGGCTTTTCAGGCACAGCATGGCCTAAACAAAGTAACCATTGTGGCCGATGCAGCCATGCTCAGCGCGACCAACCTGGCAGCGCTCACAGAAGCCGGTTACACCTACATTGTTGGCTCCCGGCTGCACAAAGTACCCTATGACATCGCCGAGTACCAGAAGACTGGGGCAATGAGTGACCAACAGATCGTAGTCAGCCCCCAGGAAGGTTACCGGGTGATCTACCAATATCGCGCGAAACGCGCAGCCTTGGACCTCCGCAACATTGAAAAGCAGGTCGCCAAGGCCAAGAAAGCTCTCAGCGGGCAGATCCCGACCAATCGAACGAAGTTCTTGAGCATCAAGGCCAAGAGCAAACAGCTCAATCAGAAACTGATCGATAAAGCCAGGACCCTGGCCGGTATCAAAGGGTATGTCACCAATCTGGATATCCCGGACGAAGAGGTTATCGCCTACTATCATCAACTATTCCAGGTTGAGGCTACTTTTCGAATGGCAAAATCCGACTTGAAGGCCAGACCCATCTTTCACCGCAAGCGGGATGCGATCGAGGCTCACCTCACGATCGTGTTTGCAGCTTTGGCGATCGGCAGAAATATTGAACACCAAACCGGGATCAGCATCAAGCAGTTCGTGAAGCTGCTCCGCCCGATCCGATCTGGTATTGTCACTATCAATGGCAATGAGGTCTTGGCTGAACCAGAGATACCCGACGCAGTAAAACCTGTGCTAAATAGCCTCGGTCGGGGACACTAGGATGATAAACTCAGGAGAGCTATTCCGGGGGAAATTGCATAATTCATTCCTTATTTGCATAGAAGGGACCGGGATCGGACAATTGGGAAATTTGCGAGTAGAAGTATAATAAAAATATTAAACGTTATTACTCAACTCGTATTTTTCCCTTCCCATCGGAGGAGATAGATGGAATTCGAACAAATCATCAAACGGTTGGATTGGCTGGATGAAGAACAACGTAATGACAAAAGTACCATTGAGGAACTTATTCAACGCGGAAATAACCTCGAGGGAGAATTGAAGGCGGCAAATAAAAAAATCAAAGAACTTACCGCCCAATTAACCCCTTTAACAACAACACCTGCCCGGATCGAGCAATTTGACAATGCCCTTGCTCAACAACGCACAGAAATAGTCAAATACATTGAGGACCTGGATAGTAAACGCCAAGAACAACTGCCAGAAGTAGACAAACGCTTTCAAATCCAAATAGAAGGCATCCATAAATCCATCTCCGACATGCGGAAAATAAAAGAACCCATCGCAGAGATCAAACGCGAGCTCAAAGCACGCTCTGACGAGGAGATCCAACGCAATAAACTCATCCAGGAGTGGGAAATGCGTATGCGAACAATGGTCCAGACTGTTCAAGATGTCCAGCATGCTCAAAAAGCCACTGAAGAACCACGCCGTCAGGATAGTAAACGGCTGGCAGACCTCCAGGGTGAACTTAGCGCTGCACGAAAACGGCTGGATGATTCGCGGCAAAAAATTGATCTATTTACGGACAGTATTCGACGGATAGAAACGCGCCTTAATGAAATTATGACTAATGAAGCGGAACGCCGGCAGGCGCAAACAAATTTCATTGAAACGCAATCCAGGCTACAGGTCGAACGCGAGCGCACCTGGAAGGATTGGGAATTAAATGTGAATACCCTGCAAAAACACACAGAAACCTTTGATCGAAATTTGCAGGAATGGGAAGTAACCCAGCGTACAATCAAACATACCCAAGAAAAATATGATGAAATGGTCCAGAAATTTGAGCGCCGCATCAACGAGATCACAGAAATGCAGCGGCTGGTGGAAGACCGATTTCGGCAGGAATGGGTCACATTTAAAGCGGATGATCAAAAGCGATGGACCAGTTTCACTCTTTCCCAGGAAGAAACGCATAAAGAAAACCGGAGTGACGTGGCGAAAATTGAAGAGCGGTTGACCTCCCTGGAGGATGTGACCCAGACACAGCAGGACGTCCTCCAGCAAACCAAGGATGCTAACGAGCAATTATTTCAGGGCATGGTTGCTCAAATCCATGAACTTCTTAGTGCCTATGAAAGGATCATGAGCACAAAATAATCACGCAAGAAATAAATGAGGGTTTTCTCTGGAAAAATTGAGGACCTATGCACGTCATCGGCACCGCAGGGCATGTGGATCATGGCAAATCAACACTCGTCGCTGCGCTAACTGGTACAAACCCCGATCGTTTGAAAGAAGAGCAAGAACGGGAAATGACCATTGATCTCGGTTTTGCCTGGTTAACTTTGCCAAGCGGCGAGGAAATTGGGATTGTTGACGTTCCGGGTCACCGCGATTTTATCGATAATATGCTTGCGGGTATTGGAGGCATTGATGCTGCACTTTTGGTCATTGCGGCCGACGAAGGAATCATGCCGCAAACACGCGAACACCTCGCAATCCTCGACCTGCTACAGATTCAAGCCGGAATGGTTGTTTTAACCAAAATCGACCTGGTTAATGACCCCGAGTGGATAGATTTAGTAGAAGCGGATATACGCAATTTATTGCGGGATACTATATTTAAAAACATACCCATCCAACGCGTTTCATCGGTTACGCACGCAGGATTCCCCCAACTATTGCAGGGGGTTGATTTACTCTTGAAAGATACTCCAGCCCGCACCAACCAGGGTAGACCGCGGCTGCCAGTGGATCGAATATTCACCATTGCCGGATTCGGCACAGTCGTAACTGGCACACTTTCTGACGGGAATCTGGCTACAGGAGATGAAGTGGAATTACTGCCATCAAGTCTGCGCGGCAGGATTCGAGGTCTCCAAACGCATAAAAAGAAGGAAGAAACTGCGGTGCCCGGAAGTCGTACAGCGGTGAACATTGCAGGGTTGGACGTTGAACAAATTCGACGCGGAGATTTAGTGACCCATCCTGGTCAATACAAGCTTTCCCAACGGCTCGACCTGAATTTCCGATTACTTACCGGTTCTTCCAGCCCATTACGCCATCACACGGAAGTCAAATTCTATGTCGGAGCTTCAGAAACTGTGGGAGATGTGCGCTTATTGGGTAAAGATGTTATCAACCCAGGAGAATCCGGGTGGCTGCAAATTGAACTGCGGTCACCCGTGGTTGCTGTACGGGGCGACCGGTATATCCTGCGACGTCCATCCCCTGCAGAAACAATCGGAGGGGGGACAGTAGTGGACTCGCAGCCGAAAAAGCGCCACAAACGATTTGACAATGCAGTGATACAAGCGCTATTTGCGATGGCAAAAGGATCGCCCGCAGAGGTATTATTGCAAGCGAGTCTTGCCCTTGGGCCGGCATTGGTTAAGGATGTCATTTCCCGCTCCGGGTTGGGAATCTCCGAGGCCGAAACAGCCTTGCGGGAGTTGATCGAACTCGAGGCAATGCATCCTGCTCGATGGCCTGCTAATTGCAAATTCGCTGTGGGAAACTTACAAAGAAGAAACAATAACTGCATTGTCTGCGTATCATCAAGCTTACCCGCTCCGGCATGGAATGCCAAGGGAGGAGCTAAAAAGCCGGCTCAAGCTGTCTCCCCACAACTTCAACCTTATCCTGTCAAAATTGGCTTCGGAGCGCATGTTGGTCGTGACCTCGAATTGGGCAGCACTACCGGACCATGTAGTCAGGTTTTCACCTTTCCAGCAGGTGAAGGTGAATAAATTAATGGAATTGTTTGCCGCTGCTCCCACAACCCCACCCTCGGTGAAAGAATGCCTGATAGAGGTGGATGAAAACATCTTCGCCGCTCTACGAGAATCGGGTGAATTGGTGGCGGTATCAGACGAAATCGTTTTTCGAAAACAAGATTACCAGAATATGGTGGAACAAATCCACCAGAAGCTCCTGGAAAAGGGACAAATTTCCATGGCTGAGGCGCGCGACCTGCTTAACAGCAGCCGCAAGTATGTCCAACCACTTTTGGAGCACCTAGACGAGATCGGAGCGACGGTAAGAGAGGGAGATTTCCGACGCCTTAAAAATCAGGAGTAAAACCATGTGTGGACGGTATGCATTAACCATTGACCCCGGGGATTTACAGGCTGCCTTCCCTGAATTTACATTTCCACGACAGGGTGCACCGCGTTTCAATATTGCACCTAGCCAGCCAATTCTAGCTCTTCCCAATGATGGGACAAACCAAGCCGATTTTTTTGTTTGGGGGCTAATTCCTTCTTGGGCAAAGGATCCATCCATTGGAAACAGGATGATCAATGCACGAGCGGAAACCTTATCGGAGAAACCAACATTCCGTTCAGCTTATAAGTATCATCGTTGTTTAATCTTCGCAAATGGTTTTTTCGAATGGCAGGCGCAACCGGGGAAAAAATCCAAGGTCCCGCACTTCATCCGGCTTAAATCTGGAGCACCATTCGCCTTTGCCGGCCTTTGGGACCACTGGCAGTCACCAGAAGGATCAGAGGTTAAGTCAGCAACAATCATTACCACCGAGCCAAATGAAATAATGGCAACCCTGCATAACAGGATGCCGGTTATCCTGTCTTCTAATACCTACGCGCAATGGCTCGATCCTGCCCCACAATCAGCCAACCGTTTACAAAATCTTCTGGTTCCGTTCCCAAGCGAAGAAATGGAAGCCTATCAAGTTTCAACACTGGTCAACAGCCCGGGGAACGACCAAGCGGAATGCATTGTCCCAGTCTGACCTTATCGTTATATTTCCCCCAAAAACCATTAATAGGCTGCTTGACTGCCATTTGGGGACATGTTATGATGGCGGCCTATGGATAACAAGCCTTTGGAAGATTTTCCTCAGCCAATCGAGGAAAAAGGGGGAGAGCCATCTGAGCCGCAACCTAGTCTAATTACAAGGTGGATGGAACGCCTAGCCCATTTCGGCTTGGGGGAAATGTCATCGCGCGTGGGGACAAATGCGCTTGCCATCGTGCTGGTTGTAGCTGTCGTCTGGCTGCTCCAACGGGCGAAACTAGGGGGTCCCTCGACTATTTCCGCTTCAACTAACCTTACCCCCGTTGCCACATTACCTGTCTCGCAACTTCCATTGGAAATAGCGCTGTCGCTGGATGGGATCCCGCGCCAGGCTGAACTACATACGATCATCCCCAGCCGTCCGCGCATCGACGTAACCATCTATACCGTTCAGACCGGCGATAATATTTTTAAGATAGCGGACAATTTTGGATTAAAACCAACAACGATCCTGTTTGGCAACTACAATATATTAAAAGATTCGCCTGATCTTATAACGGTTGGCCAGAAACTAAATATCCTGCCAGTCGATGGTACATATTATCAATGGCAGGGCACTGAAAGCCTGACGAAAGTGGCCGGGGTCTTTGGTGTGGATACTGAGAGTATTATCAATTATCCCGGCAACCACCTCGACCCAGATACCATCGGTGACTTGAATAATCCTAATATCCCCGCCGGTACCTGGTTAATTATCCCGGGGGGACGCGCGAGTTTACTTCATGGACTGCGCCGGCGCAATTGGTGCAATCAAACCCATCGGTGCATGTGTGGGGACCCGGTGTATGCGGTGGAATAAGTTATATCCAGGTAGGTTATGGAACATTTGTTTATCCAACCACCGAACACTGGCTCTCGGGGACTCCTTATCGTCCGGATCTGAAACACTTCGGAGTAGATTTCGCCGGTGCAGCGGGAAATGGTGTCTTCGCGGCAGATGCAGGGACAGTGGTTTATTCAGGCTGGAATGATTGGGGATATGGCAACCTGGTTATCATAGACCATGGCAACGGTTGGCAATCTTTATATGCCCACCTAAGCCAAATAAATGTTTCATGCGGTCAAAACGTAGGGCAAGGGGATTTAATCGGATTAGTGGGGATGACCGGTGGAACATCCACTGGTCCTCACCTGCACTTCGAGTTGATGAACACAACGCTTGGGTACGTAAATCCTCTTGATTACATGCCTGCGCCGTAAGCATCCTTGCAAAAGCCTGTGACCTCGACTATAATTTCGGACACTTCGGGCGCGTAGCTCAGCCGGTTAGAGCGCATCACTCACATTGATGAGGTCGGGGGTTCGAGCCCCTCCGCGCCCACAGTTTTAAAAGGCCTCGATGGCCTTTTTGCTTTAAGCGGGTTCGAGTGCTGCGCGATCCGCGCCCACAGCATTCAAAGGCCTCGATGGCCTTTTTGCTTTAAGCGGGTTCGAGTGCTGCGCGATCCGCGCCCACAGTATTCAAAGGCCTCCATGGCCTTTTTGCTGTAAGGGTGTGCGAGAGCTGCGCGATCCGCGCCTACACATTTAAAAGGCCTCGATGGCCTTTTTGTTTTAAGCGGGTTCGAGTGCTGCGCGATCCGCGCCCACAGCATTCAAAGGCCTCCATGGCCTTTTTGCTGTAAGGGTGTGCGAGAGCTGCGCGATCTGCGCACACAGTATTCAAAGGCCTCAATCGCTTTTTTGCTTTAAGGGGGGTTCGAGTGCTGCACGATCCGCGCCCACAGTATTCATAGGCCTCGATGGCCTTGTTGCTTTAAAAAGGGGTTCGAGTGCTGCGCGATCCGCGCCCACAGTATTCAAAGGCCTCCATGGCCTTTTTACTTTAAGAGGGGGTTCGAGTATTGCGCGATCCGCGCCTACAGTATTCAAAGGCCTCCATGGTCTTTTAACTTTTAGGGGGGGGGCATATGGCGCGCAGCACTTTGGAATCGAATAGAATCTGGCAGTTCTTTTCCAATTTTCTTAATACATTCGACTGGAGATAAGGGAGGGAATTGGAGCCTACCGATTGTGAACCGAAAATCCCCGAATTGAAATCTTTATCATAATAAACTATGGTTTTCCCACAACCGTATAACAAAATAATTATCGGTAAGCAAATTCAGGATAAAAATTTTTATTGCTGGATTTAAGCCCCTGGAGTTCCAAAATGGTGAGCGTGCTCCAAAATAGAATGACGCTGTTCCAAAGACAAGCAGGTATATTCAGAATTTAGCCTGCCTGTATCCCTGTTTTCAACCAGAAGGACACTGGCGTCGCGGCTGAGTAAAATGGTATGCCAGACATTTCGTTTTACGTTATAAATTTTACTGGGTTCCATGACCTGCGGGTATATCCCATCCACGTTAGCTCCAATACCTCCCACCAATAACACTCCTTTTCCGTGGATTAAAACAAAAACCTCGTCAGTGGCAGTATGCCGCTCCATTTTAGTGATCTGTTCAGGTTGAAGATCATCCAAATAATGCAGTAAGGCAACACGCCAATCTCCATATTCAACCAGTGCTTTAAATCCCTCTCCCTCGTGATCATAAACCTCAACCATTTTCTCATCCATGTAACTTTAAGGCTTCCTTCCAAGCCATACCTGCACTGATACTTCCTCACCCGGAAAACCAACGGGGACAAGATTCTCCGGATAATCCTTCCCATTAACCAGAATTCTGACCACCCCGGAGCAAACAGAGTCCGGGTTGGACACGGTTATGCGAAATATTTTTCCTCTAAATCTGCGAACCGCTGAATAATCCTTCCACGAAGATGGGATGCAAGGGTCAATTCGTAGACCTCCAATTTCTGGCCTCAATCCCAAAATATATTGAGTTGCTGTGTAATATGACCAGGCTGTCGCCCCGGTGAGCCAGGGGGTGCGGGTATTACCCGGACGCGGGGAAAATATAGAATAAGTTGTCTGAGCAGCGACGTAAGGTTCGGTCTGACGGAGTTCTGCCCGGGTATTGTAAGCAGCTGGCATTGAGGCGCGAAAGTATTGATATGCCTGATCCCCATGCCTCAGCATGCATTCTGCCAATACTCCCCATCCTTGAGTGTGATTAAAAATGCCAGCGTTTTCTTTAATCCCTGGGTTAAAGACCACTGCGCGCATCACATCAATAGGTGTATTTACGAATGGAGGCGACGATAGCATTAATCCATAAGGAGTGGCTAGACGTTCATTTACGATCTGCATACAGGTATCAGCCTGTTCTGTTGTAGCTGCCCCGCTGATCACCGACCAGACCTGGGTGTTTAGATAAATCTGACCTTCCTCACATTCCTTTGTCCCATAAACCGCGCCATCTTCTCCGATAGCCCAAATAAACCACTCACCATCCCATGCACAAGCCTGGATATTCGAATCCAATTTCTGACGAACGTCCAACGCCCATACAATTTCCGCGGGTAAGTTTAAAAGACCGGCAATATCAGCATAGACAGTCAGCCCCAGCCTTAACTGAAATGCGACAAACAGGCTCTCCCCATAGTAACCTAATTTCAAACAATCATTCCAGTCAGCAAGCAACCCACAGGGAAGGCCGTGCTTGCCCATGCGCTCCAGGTTGAATTCCAATGCGCGCTTTAAATGATAAAACACCGTATCTTCATCCTTATCAGCATAAGGCAGGATTTTATTGTAGAAATCCAGGTCCCCGGTCTCGTTAACATATGCGGGGATAGAGTTGAAAAACCACAAACAATCATCAGACCGAAAATCTTCCGGAAGGGGATCTTTTTCATGACCAGGATTATGTTCAAAAGGATGAATGATCTGCATTGCCCCCCCATTCGAGACTTGACCGGCTAACATTAATTCGAGCCGTCGACCTGCATCCTCAGATGCTGATGCCACTACTCCCAAGATATCCTGGACAGAATCACGAAACCCCAACCCATCGCGCTCCCCGTTATAAACCAGGCTGGCCGAGCGTGACCAAGCAAATGTCACCAAGCTGTTATACAATCCCCAAACATTGACGGTATGATTGAAATCAATGTCAGGTGTTTCTACTTCAAGGCTGCCCATTTTTGCGCGCCAGTGGGCTTTTAGATTGTCCAGTTCATTTCCTGCCCGCTCCAAGGATCCAAACTCTGCTATAGTTTTTCTCCCGATCGTGCGAGCATCGCCAATTCCCAACAGAACCAACAGTTCTCGGCATTCCCCGGGTTGAAGAGACAAATCCGTATGCAAACTTCCGCAGGCGTTATCACCATAAGCTTTGCTATTTGAACAGCGTCCCGACTCCACCGCTAAAGGAGCTTGATAACTTCTATAGGGACCAATAAATGCTTCCCGGTTAGTTTCAAAGCTTTCAACAGGATTGCCGACAAGCCCCATCCACGCATGCTGGGCGATATCGTGGACAAAAAACTTTCCGTGAGCAGGTGTTAAATTATCCTGGATGGCTATACGCAGTATGTTATTATCGATCAGTTCTCCACGGACGATAAATAAAGAGTATTGGAGATTGACCTGATCCTGGTAGGTATCCCACTGGTTAGTAAACTCGCAAAATGTGAACAAGGATAATTCACGAGGGAGATCGGATTCGTTAGTGATTTTTATCTTCCAAAACTCGAACTTGGACCCCAAAGGAATAAAATAAGTAGATTCAGTGGCAATGCCCGAGTAACGGGATTCAATAACCGAATAACTCATCCCATGCCGGCAGATAGATTGGTATTGGTCCAAAGGCTTTCCCACCGGCTGCCAGGAAGCTGACCAGAAATCCTTGTTTTGACGATCACGCACATAAATATACCGACCAGGCTGGTCCATTGGAACATTATTAAAATGCATTCGTAAAAATCTACCGCGCGCTCCCGATTGATAAAACCCATAACCTCCAGCGTTATTGGTGATGATTGCGCCAAACTCAGTAGACCCGAGATAATTACTCCATGATTGAGGAGTATCCGGTCTGGTAATGACGTATTCCCTGGCATTATCGTCAAAATAACCGTATTGCATTATTCAATCCTGACAAGGACATGAACTTCTTCGGTTCCGTGAGGAGGCACTCCGATAATCGTCCCTTCAATCGGGTTTCCATCCACTTCCAACCGAATGCTGTTCCCTGATCCGTAGCGCCTTGCCTTGATCACATAGCGCACACCTCGGAAATTTCGAATCATTTCAAAACCATTCCAACCAGATGGAACAACCGGACTAATTTCCAAGCCATCGTAAGCCGGCCGGACGCCCAAAATCCATTGGGTAATGGCCACATAATTCCAGGAAGCTGAACCAGTAAGCCAAGAATTTTTGGCTTCACCATGGATTAGTGCTTCTTTACCGGAAATCATTTGAGCATATACATAGGGTTCGCATCGGTGCAAATCACTAATATTTTCCCGCGCGGAAGGATTAATGCGCAAGTAGTAATCATGAGCCCGATCACCGTTTCCGATTTTCGCCTCGGCAATCATGATCCAAGGATTCGAGTGACAGAATATGCCCCCATTTTCCTTATATCCGGGCGGATAAGATGAAATCTCCCCAAGATGAAGATAATAACGCGTGTAAGCCGGTTGGAGGAGGACGATCCCATGTTTTGTTGCCAGACGGTCAGATACTGATGCAAGAGCCCGAGCAGCGCGATCATCCTTAACTCCCAGACCGGCCATGACGCAAATTCCCTGCGGTTCGATGAATATTTGTCCTTCATGGCATTCCTTGGATCCAACTGGCCTGCCACAATCATCATAAGCTCGGCGAAACCATTCGCCGTCCCACCCTGCGGTCCAAATAGCTTTTTCCATATCGGCTATATTTTGCACAAGATCGAGAGGTGACGCCAAGGAGGAAATATCAGCTGGACTTCCACTTTCCCCATTGCCGATACGTTTGTTATCCAATTCAATCATTTCCCGAGCGACGAGCACGAATAATCCGGCGATAAAAACACTTTCAGCGACTTTTCCATCCTTATTCATCGTTGTCTGGAACGATTGACCTGGCTGATCGGAAAAACAATTCAAGTTAAGACAATCGTTCCAGTCTGCCCTCCCGATCAAAGGCAAACCATGGGGACCAAGGCGATCCAGAGTGTACTGGATCGAACGAAGCAAGTGCTGGTAAAGTGTTTCTTCAGAACCAGCCTGCCCGTCATATGGAATTAATTTATCGAGAATGTCCCAATCACCCGTTTCTTTAATATATGTCGTTACCGACAAAATCAACCAAAGTGGATCATCATTGAAACCGGCCCCTATGTCATTATTCCCCAAACGGGTCAATGGTTGATATTGGTGATACGCACCACCAGTATGCAACTGAGTTGCGGCCAAATCCAGAACACGGGCCCGCGCCCGCCCGGGTATAAGATGCATAAAACCGAGCAAATCCTGATTGGAATCGCGGAAACCCATGCCACGCCCAATCCCCGATTCGAAATAGGAAGCCGACCGAGAGAAATTGAACGTGACCATAACCTGGTAGGCATTCCAAATATTCACCATACGATTCGTATGTTCATCCGGTGTGTGCACCTGCAATTTACTCAACAACCCATCCCAATAACTCCGCAATTCCTGGAATGCCTTGAGCACTTCGTCTGGCTGCAAATAGCGAGCTATGACAGGCCTTACGAGATTCTTGTTTATCGTCTGCACATCCGGAGATTCAAATTTCTGGGAAGGTGAATTTTCATGGTAACCCAGTAAATAGATAATTTTCTTTTGTTCACCTTTAGATAAATGGACTTTGACTTGATGAGCACCTATGGGCTGCCAACCAAGGGCAATGGAATTGTTCATGCGGCCATTCTCCACCGCCGAAGGCGAATCCCAGCCTCGATATTCTCCAAGGAATGAATCTCGTTGTGTATCAAACCCGGCCAATGACTCAGAACTGGCAAAGTAAGCAAAATGGTTCCTGCGTTCGCGATATTCACTCTTATGGTAAATTACATTGTCAACGATCTCCACTTCCCCAATTGAGTAATTCCGCTGGAAATTTGTGGCATCATCCTGCGCGTCCCAAAGGCAGAATTCAACTGCTGAAAAAACCGACAAATTTGCCGACTGGTCACGTTGATTCGTCAGGGTCAATTCCCAGATTTCCAAGTTTTCCCCAAGGGGGATGAAATACCGGACATGGGATTTAATACCGGCGAGCCTGGAGGTGATTTCGGTATATCCCAATCCGTGACGGCATTCGTATTCATCTAGCGGACGATGTACAGGTTGCCAAGATGGCGACCAAAAGAAGGGAGCGGACGAATCATCATCGCGAAGAAAAATGGACCGACCGCTGGAATCCAAAGGGGCATTGTTGTAACGATAACGGGTTAGACGACGAAGACGTGCATCCCGGTAAAAAGAATATCCGCCCCCCGTGTTAGAGATAATTCCAAAAAATTCCTCGCAACCCAAGTAATTAATCCACGGCAGGGGAGTATCCGGACGGGTTATCACATATTCACGGCGCGTGTCATCGAAGTAGCCATAGCGCATAATGACTCCATTGAATTTGGGATCGAAGAAGACATCTCGGTATTAATCGCATTGACCGTTCTCCCGTTTGATATAACTTCTGAATTTACGCCCCGGTCACTTTCCAGCAGGCAACGAAATGGTCACTCTCGATCTCGATCGAAGCAGGCTTCTCGAGACATTTAATAAAAGCCAAAGGGCAACGATCATAATAGGGGCATCCCTGGATCATGCCTGAGGGAGCTGCTTTTACTTCAACATTGGTTTTAATGTCCCATTTTTTATCCAGCCTTGGGACGGAAGCCATCAGCATTTGTGTATATGGATGAAGGGGAGTTAAAAATATTTTTCCGACCGCACCCATCTCGGCGATACAACCCCGATATAAGATGATCGCCCGTTCACTGATATAGTTGGCAAGTGAAAGGTCGTGTGTAATGAAGAGGATGGAAAGGCCGCGTGTTTTTAGATCCGCCAACAGATTTAGAACATCGATCCTGGTGGATGCATCCAACATGCTGATGATCTCATCTGCGACCAGGAATTTTATGTCCAGAAGCAAGGCGCGAGCGATCAAAAATCGCTGCAGCTGCCCGCCACTTAGTTGATGAGGGAATTTGTTGGAAACGTGTTCGGGATTTAAGCCGACTGCTTTTAGTGACTTATCCACTTTGTCATCCCAATCACGACCCGTGGTCCCGGGATAGAATTCGTCATGGATTATCTCAAACAACCTGTCCGCTTTAAAAATGGGATTGTACGAACTAAACGGGTCCTGAAAGATACCCTGGACAATACGATAATATTCTTTGAGTGCATCTCCCTTGAGAGAAGAGATATCAGACCCATCGAGCGAAATTGTTCCAGAAGTTGTGGAAATGAGCTTCAGGATCATCTTGCCGATGGTGCTCTTGCCACTTCCGCTCTCGCCGATAAGTGCGGTAACCTCACCGTCTTTGATCTCGAAGGAGACATCGTTAACAGCGCGGAGCTCTTTACCTCCAAACGTCCCAACCCGATAGACTTTATTAATTTGGTCGAGTTTAAGCATTTCGCCCGGTCTCCTTCCAGCATGCTGCGAAATGATCTTTTTCAATTTCAATGAAGGGAGGAACTTCAATACATTTCTCAAATGCGATGGGGCAGCGGTCTCTAAACCGGCACCCAGGCGGCGGCTGCAATAGTAAAGGCGGCCTGCCGGGAATCCCGGTTAGCCGTTTCTCAGAAAATTTCACACCAATCCCGGGCAAAGAAGAAATGAGGAGTTTGGTGTAAGGGTGGCGGGGGGAATGAATGATATTCTCAGTGGATGCCTTTTCAGCCAATTGCCCCGCATACATGATCATGATACTGTCAGAAACCTGGTAGAGGATCGAGATGTCGTGGGTGATGACGATAGCGCTTTTGCAGCAATCCTGGTTTCGAAATTCAACCAGCATTTCGGCCACAGCCTTCTGACTTGCGACATCCAACGCGGAGGTGATTTCATCTGCGATTAGCAGATCTGGGTCAAGCAGGGTGGAAAGCACCAAAACCATCCTCTGCTTCATGCCGCCAGATAGTTCAATCGGATACATATTAAGGACAGAAGGCGGCAGCTTAACCAGATCCAACCGGCGGTTAAGTTCCGGCAGTATAGTATTGAAATCTATTTTTCTGGAATGTAAAAGCTCTTCGGTCATCCTGCCGATCTTGCGGATCGGATTCATGGCATTCATGGCATATTGAGGTATGATCGAAATCTTTTTTAGACGGAAATCATCCATCCTTTCGTTATCCCATATGGGGACTTCTCCCCCATTCAACAATACACGACCGGCAACATATTTCAAAGGGGGGATCAAGGAAATGAGACTATTCCCAAGGGTTGTTTTTCCACAGCCCGATTCACCAGCCAGCCCCATAATCTCCCTGTCTTTGAGATTAAAAGTTGAGCTCTCCAATGCATGCACATCCCCCCTCAAAGTCTGGTAATAAACTGTCAGTTGTTCGACTTGCAAGCTCATATATCACATCTCTCTGAGTTTGGGATTGAATATTTCATCAAGACCGACATTCATGGTATACAATGCGCCGACAATCGCAGTGATCGCCAGGCCAGGGGGAACAAACCACCACCAGCTTCCAAATTGCAGCGCCCCCCACAAAACAGCGTATTGCATTATCAGGCCAAGAGAGACAGCGTTCGTTGGTCCCAGCCCAATAAAATCCAAGGTAGCTGCAATCAGAATAGCTCCCCCAAACTGCAGGATGAAAGTCATGACAAGATAGGACATCATATTGGGGGCGATTTCGGTAAAAATAATCTTGGCCGGTTTCATTCCGCTGAGCCTGGCAAGATCCACGAAATCCCTGGTACGCAAAGAAAAAGTCTGGGCGCGAATGGCCCTCGCCGCCCAGGGCCAGGCAGTAAGCCCAATAAAGATGCACTCTGTAAATACGCTGCGGACCTGGAGATAAGCGGCAATGATCAAAAGTACTGCGAGGGTGGGGATGACCAGGACGATATTAGTTAAAATATTTAGAATTTCGTCAACTAGTCCGCCTCGATAACCGGCAGTGAAACCAATCAATATTCCAAGAATAGTACCAATCCCCCCGCCGATGATTCCTACAAGGAAAGTTGCACGGAGACCGAAAACGAACTGGGAAAAGACATCCTGGCCGAAAAACGTTGTCCCAAACCAATATTCGGAGGATGGAGGTTGGGCACCCAATGGGTTTATATAAGCGAGTGGTTCATTATGTACCAGCAATGGTCCAAATAGAGCCAGGAAGAGGAAAATTATAATGATAGACAAACCTACCAGTAATTTTTTATTCCTGAGCGTAAAATACAGGAACTCATTTTTCTTCTTTGGATTAATCATGCCGTTTCACCCATCATTCCTCGACGAGTTCTTGGGTCAACCAGAATGTACGCGACGTCTATGGCAAAATTCGCTATCAAAACGCCAATGATTATAAAAAGGAAACACCCTTGAATGAGGAAATAATCCTGATTCTGGATCGCAGCGAGCAATAAGTAGCCGATGCCGGGATAAGAAAAAACCACTTCGGTAACGAGTGCACCTGCGACAATAACACCCAGTTGCAGCGCCAAACCAGTCAATTGAGGAAGAATTGCATTTCTGAAAGCGTATCTTCTAACCAGATTGCGGGGTGCACCCAAGGCTTCAAGGTAATGGGAATAATCAGCCTCCAGTTCGTAGATGATCATATTACGCATTCCAATCGCCCAGCCCCCAAATTGGACGATAAAGAGGGAGGCAAAAGGTAAGAACCAATGCAGCAGGATGCTTCCGACGAAATTCCACGAAAGATTAGGCAACATGGCGAAGCTATACGCACCTGCAATCGGGAAAATACCCAGAACAATCCCAAAAAACCAAGCAAGTAAAATTCCAAGCCACATATAAGGGGTAGCTGTCAAAATATAGCTGATGGGAGAAATTGTGTTGTCTAACCACTTGGAGCGGGCCGCAAACGCGCCGAATTTGTTCCCGGCGTACCAACTTATCAGGATTGATGGAACCAAAAGAAATATGTCATAGGGGACTGCTTCCATTAGCACCTTGACTACAGGCGTCGGAAACAGATAGGAACTTTTACCCAGGTTCCCGTGGACAAGAGAAACCCAGAAATTAATGTACTGCTGCCAAAGAGGGACATCCAGCCCAAACAAATGGGAGTAATAGTTATACAAATCCTGGGTAGCGCCTGCGGTAGTGCCCACCGTAATCCTGGTCAACATATTCCGGATGGGATTTCCGGGCATGAAGCGTGGGATCATCCAATCAATGGTCACCGCAAGGAAAAAGGTCAGCGCATATATAAGGAGTTTCCTACCAAAATAGCGTCGCACAATCCCTCCGTGTGGGGAATATCTGGGGGTAAAGAAATTGCCCCTCCTCCTAAATTTTGAAGGAGGGGCAGCGAACACACAAAACAGTCACGTGTTACGGAGTGACCGGTTTCAAGTTTATGAGCGTCTGTAATCCACCCGTCTGCCAATACCCGTTCCATGTAATCGGATAGGTGGCGTTAGTTGAGGTTGAGGTCGGGAAGCCTGTCCAGTTAGTGCTTGTCCACTGGGCCCATGCGCCATTGTACCAGAGTGGGATCACCGGCATATCGGTCAGCATAAGGGTCTGAATCTTGCTGACAGCAGCCTTCATACCAGCCACATCCGTAGCCTGAACTTTGCCCAGCGCATCAACCAGATCGAACATTGTCTGGTTATCGTACCGGCCAAAGTTGCCATTCTGCATTTGAGCGACAATCGGGTGAGTGAAGAGGGCATTGTATGTCGTCCAAGGAGTGTTGGTCAAGGGCGTATTGTTGTTCAATGTCAAGTCGAAGGTATCGCCTTGCAGAGCGGTGTTCCAGGCACCTTGATCAGGGGTTGCAGCCTGAATATTGATCCCGGCGGCCTGGGCGCTGGTGGAGATGATCGCGATTGCCGCCATCCAGTCTGTCCAACCGTTCGGGCAAGTCACTTGCAAAGAAATTACCGAACCATCGGGTGCTTCAACATAGCCATCCCCATTGATATCCTTGTAACCGGCAGCAGCAAGCATTGATTTGGCTGTTGCCTGGTCATAGTGATATCCGAGGCTCGTTTGGACGGCTGTGTCATCGTACTGGCTCAAGGCTGGAAGGAGTCCACCCGGGGTGGAGGCTGTGACAAGGTTGGCATAAGCGATTTGCACGATGGAGGGAACATCAATTGCCCATGCAAGCGCCTGTCTGAACTTTACATCATCCAGCGGCTTCTTTGATAGATTCATGGCAAGGTAAGCCGTATTTGCGGCAAGCATGTAAGGAGCGCTGGGGAAATAAGATTGAACATAACCCTTATCGACCAAGGTCGCAACCCCTGGGAGGAAGTTATTGCTCAGATCTAGTTCGCCCTTAATGACCATGCCGAGGGCAATATTGTTGCTGGAAGTACGAATATCGACGATGTACTTGGGAGCGGGCTTGCCAAACACGGAAATACCCCACCAATTGTCGTTCCTCTGCCAAATGTTGCGATCCTGACCGGTGGCCACATAAAGGTAGGCACCTGAACCAACTGGATTCTCATTGGCTCCGGTGGCGATATCATCGGCAGTCTTGGTCGACCAAATGTGCTTGGGAACAATCGGGATATTGTAAAGCTGGTTGGCCCATTCCTGATAGATCGGATCTGTGAACGTGAATTCCACATGGGTGGCATCGATGGCTTTAACATCCGTCAGACCTTGCTCGGTCCACAGCGGGCTGAACCATACAGCCGTGTTGGTTTTTCCAAGACCAAACGTGAATACTACATCGTCTGCCGTCAAAGCCTGACCATCGCTCCAGGTGAGGCCCGTTCTGAGGGTCACATCGTAGGTGGTGGCATTGGTCCAGGTCCCACTATCCGCCAACCAGGGGATAAAGTTGCCGGTAAGGGGATCAAAACCGAACAGGGTTTCATATACGATGCCGACTATGCCCGTGGTATTTGCCAGGTTCCCTGGTTGGAATGGATTCCAGGTCGAAGCTGGCCCCCAGGCTGCGCCACTGACATAAATTGTCTCGTTGCGGGGGAACTCGGTGGGGACAACTGGAGCGGTAGTGGCCGTAGGAACAGCCACAGGGGGTACGGTCGTAGGAGGTACAGTCGTGGGTGGCTCGATTGTAGGAGCCACGGTGGGAGTTGCTGTACCGCAGGCACTCAGCAACATGCTGAAAGCTACAACAACTGAGAAAACAATTGAAACGCGTTTCATCTTTCATTCTCCTTCTGGAATATGTGATGGATGGAAAAAGGAAATTGATTATTAATCATTATCGTTTGCCAATCACCTCCTCCCGATAAGTTGTTGGGTGCTCCTCCCCTAATTGAGAGCGCTCCCAATATGCGGTAAAAAAAACTTCATTAATCCGTATTTCCTAATTTCCTAAGTAACACGCCACAAGACTCTCGGACAATCAATGCCGTATCCAAAATAACATGGCGCGGGGGATTGATCCCGTTTTCGATTTCGTCCAGGAGAAGTTCGACTGCCCTGACGCCGAATTGGTCCACTGGTTGCCGGATTGTTGTTAATTGAACATCTTCAACGGAAGCAATTGGAAGATCATCAAATCCGACAAATGCGACATCATCCGGGACATGAAGCCCTGCTTCACGAACCGCACGCATGGCACCCAGCGCCATAACGTCTGAAGCAGCAAAAATCGCATCGGGTTTGGCGGATAATAGACGTTGCATTGCAGAATATCCCCCAGCTTCGGTAAAGTCGCCTTCCGTAATCAGAGATTTTTCAATTTCACGATTATATTCGTTGAGAGCTTTTAGGTACCCAGTCTTCCGATCTAACCCAACAGTGCTGTTTTCAGGTCCGCTGATAGTTCCAATCCTTTTATACCCCAAGCGAATCAAATGATTAACAGCTGAATATGAGGCTTTAACGTTATCAATATCAATATAACTGACGTTGTCGGAGCGAAATGGGCGCCCCACGACCACCAATGGCATGTTGGCATCCACCAAATCTCCGATAATCTGCTGGTCGCCATGATGACCAGACTGAACCAAGACACCATCGAGAAGGCCACCACGGGAGACTCGTGGAAAGATTTTTTCTTCATCATCCTTAGCGCCGACAAGAAATAATGCCAGGGTGTAATTATGTTGATTGCATGCCTGTGCAATCCCTTTTAATAGATGGGGGTAGTAGGGGTCTGTAAAAAAGAAACTTACACTATGAGGAAGAACAAGTCCGATTGTCCAGGAGTGGTGGGAAGCAAGCGTTCGGGCTGCTGCATGAGGGTGATACCCCGTTTTTTGAATTACTTTCAAAACGCGCTTACGGACAACCTCGCTAACGTTGGGATGTTCGTTCACGACACGAGAGACAGTTGACCGGGAAACACCTGCCTTTTCGGCTACATCTTCCAAAGTCAAATCAGTCACCAGTTTTCTCCACGAATCGGATTGAGCTCCAATATGTTATAATTGTTGGGAGCGCTCCCAATTCCAAATTCATTATACAAATGTTTTCCCTAAAAGTCAACTGCTTCCAGAAGATTTAACATAAAATATTAGAACATAGAAATAAGGTATCATCAATGCATATTGATGACCAAGGAGTCCTTATTATGACTTATCCAGCACTGCCAAACATTCCCTGGGAGGATCGACCCAAAGGCTGTTCAGACGTAGTCTGGAGATACAGCGCCAATCCGATCATTCCCCGGAACCTGATCCCCTCCTCGAACAGTATTTTCAACAGCGCAGTAGTCCCCTTCAGAGAAGGGTTCGCAGGTGTTTTCCGCTGCGACAATAAAAAGCGTGATATGAATCTAAATCGCGGATTCAGTAAAGATGGGATCACATGGACTTTGGATAACGATCCGATCGAATGGGCTTGCGATGATCCGGAAATCAGCCGGTTTCAGTTCCGTTATGATCCGCGTGTCGTCTGGCTGGAGGACCGATACTATGTGACATGGTGTAATGGCTATCATGGTCCGACAATCGGGGTTGGATATACTTTTGATTTTGAAAAATTCCATTTCCTTGAAAATGCCCTATTGCCGTATAACCGGAATGGTGTGTTGTTCCCGAGAAAAATTAATGGCAAATATATGCTGCTCAACCGCCCAAGCGACAACGGCCACACTCCGTTTGGAGATATTTATCTAAGCCAAAGCCCAGATATGATCCACTGGGGGGAGCACCGATATGTGATGGGCACGAAAGGTGGCTGGCAAAGCACAAAAATCGGAGCCGGACCCACACCCATTGAAACACCTGAGGGTTGGCTACTTTTCTACCATGGCGTGCTTACATCGTGTAATGGATTCGTGTACAGTTTTGGAGCTGCGCTGTTGGATTTGGACCAGCCGTGGAAAGTGATTCTGCGTGGAGGGCCTTACCTGCTTTCTCCTCAAACATATTATGAGTGCGTTGGCGATGTTCCCAACGTGGCGTTTCCAAGTGCAGCGCTTTTCGACCAACCCACAGGGAGAATAGTGATTTATTATGGTGGGGCAGATACTGTTACCGCACTTGCCTTCACAAAGTTAGATGAAGTAATGAACTTTATGAAATTTACTTCAGATCTATAGAATTAAACTAGAACTGATCACGTAATAGAAGGTTGTTTGTTTGGATTATGCGTATTTAGATTGCAAATAAAAAACGCCTCGATGTGAGGCGTTTATTAACTCGATAATTATTTATGGCATTAACATTAGCAACCGGCCTGGATAAATGTGATAATCCAAATCCTGGATGGCGTTCGAGAAGAGTTCTCCATCGGTGTGGGCAGGCGAAGGATTCTCCAAGTGAACCTTAATCCACGAGGCATTCTTTTCGAAAATACCTGCCGTCTCGACATAGCTCCCCACACCAGGTTTCATGGCGCGGGGTAACGTGGTCAGCATGGCAAAGCGCGTTGAACGGTATCCGTAGACAAAGGTCAATTTTCCGTCAAAGGGATCGGCATGAGGGATCATGTAAAACACTCCACCCGAGCGGGCGCCGTTCCCAATTGTGACCAGAGATACCGGTCCAGCATACTCGCCATCATCCCAAGTTATTTTCGCCATCCAAATAGGTCGATCCATAATCGCCCAAACTGCAGCAACCAGGTATCGCAGAATTCCACTAATCCATTTTATCCTTATTTGTTTCGTTGTCACATACGGTTCCAGGCCGGCAGCTGAATTATTGGCAAAGTATAGATCATTAACCTTGCCAATATCCATGTATTTATAATCGCCCTTCTTAATGATCTGGGCAGCTGAATTCAAATCCAAAGGCAACCCCAAATTGTAAACCATGTCATTGGCGGTTCCCAAGGGGAGGATACCAAACGGCCCCAACAAATCTTTATCGGATTTTGCAGCCTGCGCCATCCCATTTACTGCCTCGCCAATGGTCCCATCGCCTCCAGCGGCAATAATGGGTGAAAAGCCCTGACGAACAGCCTGTTTGGCTAATTCTACGATATGACCTGGCCGCTCAGAGGTCACCAATTCATAATCCACACTGGCAGCCTTGAGGGCTGATTCTGCTTCCGGCCAGCGAGCTTTCGCCTTCCAACGATTCGAATATGGATTCAGGATAACTTTAGCGGTCATAATGCCTTCCTTCCTCAAATTCAAATTTGAAAAGTTTTTCTGGAAGAATGGGAGCACTCAAGTCATACATATTATCGACCCAGTGGTAGCTGCTGTAGGGTATCCCATTCAATAAGAATTAGTCGACGATTTCTTTCCAGGCTGAGGCTTTATCTAAAATTGATTTTTCAGCAGGAGTCAACCGGATGTCCAAGGCACCAATGTTATCCTTCAACTGCTCTACCGAATTCGCACCGATAATTGGGCTGGTCACAAGCTGGTCAGCCAGAAGCCAGGCTAATGCAATTTGCGAGATGCTTGCATGTTTCTCTTTTGCCAACATTTCCATCTGATCAAGCAAAACCCAATTTCGCTCGTTAAAATAGCGTTTGGCACCACCAGCACGTGCTGAAATGGGGATAAGGTTGCGGCGATATTTTCCGGTCAGGAACCCTCCCGCCAAAGGGCTATACGGAATTACGCCCAGGTGGTAAGTCTTGCAAACTGCGGACAATTCACGCTCAAATTCATCGCGATGAACCAGATTATAGTGCGGCTGGAGACACTCGTAACGGGCAAGATTATTACGATCAGAATCCCAGAGAGCCTGCATCAATTCCCAGGCTGAGTAGTTTGATGCGCCCACGAAACGGACTTTACCTTGTTTAATCAACTCGTCAAATGCACGCATAGTTTCTTCGACCGGAGTTTTAGCATCCGACCAATGGGCCTGATAAAGATCAAGGTATTCGGTTTGCAAGCGGCGAAGTGAATTTTCGACCGAAAGAAGGATATGTTTGTACGAAAGGCCCTCGTCATCAGAGCCCCCGCCCATATTTCCACGCACTTTTGTAGCAAGGATAATTTTGTCACGGTGAATATTGTTTTGATTTATCCAGCGCCCGATAATCTGTTCAGCGATTCCACCAGGATTCCCGTCGGCCCAGCGGGAATAAATATCAGCAGTATCAATAAAGTTGATTCCTGCTTCGAAGGCGATTGTCAGGAGGCGGTGAGACATTGTATCATCCGCCGTCCAACCAAACTGCATAGTGCCCAGGCAAAGAGGGGAAACTTTCAAACCGGTCAAACCAAGAGTGCGATACTCCACAAAATGCCTCCAGAATAGAAATGCCTAATTTAATTGGTTGTTGCCGTTCTCGTCCCAAGCAATACAATTTTTAAAATCAAACGAGTCCCGAGTCCCAATTTGTTCCTGGTCGGGTATCAACTGATATCTATATATTCCAACATTTCTGCAGAACTTCATCATTTTACTCGGATTTCAAGATATTGCTGCAAAGGAGACTCCGCGCTATAATCCAGTGACGATAAGGAGCGATTCTATGGTTGAACAAACCTCACACACACACAAACCTTTCGAAGGTAAAATTTCTGAAGAAACACGCCAGCATTTCCGCACTGCCAGGGAGGAATTACATAAAAGCATAGAAGGGATTCTCCCACCCGATTTTGCCGAGCATCGACGCAATGCTCGCAAAGAAATGCTTCTAGCATGGAGGAGCATGATCGATGCTTCCCTGGAAAGGATGGAAAAACCAAAGAAGTAGGCTTGCCCGGCAATCCAGTCCGCCCCAAACTTTAGGGGCGGTTTTTTCTTTCTAGGGGTGAAACCGACGAGATCCCGAACGGCTAAAGAATAGAGTCCAAACCAAGCTCAAAGCTGAACCGGACAATAAGATATAAGCAAGGAGATCCTTACCGTCACCATATAGCATCACCCCACCAATCAGAAGGGCGGTAAATAAAATACTACCGGTAAGACGGTTGATTGCCTTTTCCAAAACAACCATTTGGCGACTAACCCCGGGCACCTGGACAGTAATATCGCCACGTTCCACCTGGCTGAGGACCCGTCCCAACTTTGTTGGGATGGTGATCAATTCCTTTAGAATATTCCCCAATTCATCAAGCCAAACGCGCCAATTGGAACCAACCTCCTGAGAGACCAGCTTGGTAGCATAAGGGGCAAGCTGATTCCACAAATTGAAATCTTTATCAAGGCCCACACACATTCCGGAAAGGATGGCAACCGTTCTTCCGAGCATCAGCAAGTTTTGCGGGAGCTGGAACGGCATGTTATACATCAGGTCCCGAAACCGGTCCGCAAAACGGATCATTTCTTCGGGGCTGAGCTGGCGAATATCATCCATGGACTTACCCCACAACATGTCGAACATCGAGGCACTCATTTGCTCAAGCTGTTCCAAATCGGTGCCCGGCAGCAGGGCATGAATAGTTTGGAAGGAACGAATTAAACGTGCTGCATCCTGCAACCCCACAGCCACCAGCATTTCACGGAGACCCGTGCGTAGATTATCCGGAACATGCCCCACCATTCCGAAATCCACGAAGGTGAGCTGCCAGGCTGGTTTCGCATTTTCCATTTGACCGGGTAAGGGGGTAACAAACAAATTACCCGGGTGGGGATCGGCATGAAAGAAACCATCAACAAAAATCTGTTTGAGATAGGTATCGAGCAAAACGTTTGCCACCTCCGCACGGTCGATGCCAGCAGAAGTGATTGCATCATAATCAGTAATTTTGATGGCAAATACGTCTTCCAATGTCAATACGCGGCGTGTAGTATGACTCCAAACAACACGGGGGACGTGGACTCGGGATTCATCTTTGAAGTAATCGGCAAAGACTTCAGCGTTTCGGCCTTCGGCAAGATAGTCCACTTCCTCACGAATAGTCGTGGAGAATTCTCCCACAAGACCAGATACATCTGCCCGCCTGGCAATCGGAGGGTATTTTGCCAACCAGGAACCCACCTGTCTTATTGCAGACAAATCCACTTCTATTAATTGTTCGATAAATGGGCGTTGGATTTTAACTACCACTTCGCAAAAATCCCCCTTGGCATCCGGCACACACAAATGAGCTCGATGAACCTGTCCCAAAGATGCGGCAGCCAGCGGGGTTTCCTCGAAGGAAATAAATTTCTCTGTCAAGGTGCCACCCAAACCAACTTCAACTTCACGCCGGATATCTTCAAATTTTTCCGGAGGCACCTCGTCCTGCAAACCGGATAGTTCCTCAGTGATTTCCGGCGGAAGGACGTCCAATCGGGATGAAAGAAACTGACCCACCTTGATCATTACTCCCCCCATATGGATTGACAGAGTACGAAATTGCGCGGCAACCCTCCGATACCGCTGCGAACGAGTGCGGCGGGTTAAACCTCGAAAACCAATGCGCGCTAAAATTAATTCCCAAAAGATAAACCCAAGTGTGACGCGGGAAAAGAAATACATGATGCGAAAATAGCGTCGACGAAGTTGAGAAGATTTCATTCGACCTCCAAAAAACAATCCGATTGTATCACCAAGGCTAAAACAACCTGCCTAGAAAATCAAAAAAATTGCCCTCCTTGTGCGGAACTAATTGCATGGTGGTGGGAATATAAGGAACAAGAATGAATATCCTTCATCCCAAATTAATAGGAGGCAAATTTAATGAATCCTGAAGACATTTTACAGAGAATATTCATACAGCTCAAACAAATATAGAACGAAGTCTATGAATCCGTGCTACAATTTAAAAACAGTTGATATCATAAAAATTCCGACAAGGAGAAGAATATGAATGAACTTATAAATCTCATTGTCAAAAAGAGGGAAATCTCAACCGCAACCGCACAAACCATCCTTTATTGTCATTGGTTTCCTCAAGAATAAATTGGACTTGCCTTTAAGCGCTCAAATCGCTGGCGAGTTTAGTAATTCAGCCGCGGCCAAGGCGGCAGAAAACGTAATTGGGAAATTTGCATCTAATTTGGGTAAATAAAAAAATATTGGATCCATATATTTCCCTAATACATCTTCCAGTTTGAAAGACAAGGAGAAAATCATGAAAATCATCGATATTGAAGGAATTGGCCCTGCCTATGCTGAAAAATTAGCAAAAGCCGGAATCCGGTCGGTTGAAGCACTATTAAAAGAAGGCGCAACCGATAAGGGTCGAAAAGAAATTGCAAAGGTGACCGGGATCGCTCAACCTTCGATCTTGGAATGGGTTAATCGAGCCGATCTATACAGAATTAAAGGGGTCGGCAGTCAATATTCAGATTTACTCGAGAAAGCAGGGGTGGATACTGTCGTGGAACTTTCAAAACGGGTGGCGGACAACCTGTATGCAAAGATGGTTGAAGTCAACAATGCCAAGAACCTGGTTAATGGAATGCCAGGGGTTAACAAAGTCAAGAAGTGGATCGCTCAAGCGAAAAAATTGCCAAGAATTGTTACATATTAAATTACCACCAACCGCACGTTGAATCAATTTGCAAGGTAATATTCTGCCAATAATATCCGAATACTGGCGTTTAACTTCAATGCCAGTATTCGAGTAATTAATTAATCCAATTTCCTCAATTAATTTACCTTAAATTCGAAAAATGTAGGGCGTATGTAAAACCCTTTATAAATTATAAATTGTGGATAATTTCATCGAGGATATTAGATCATGGGTTCGACAGGGCTTGGGAAATGCAAATATTAAAAGTGAGAGGAATCATCCTTCTAATAGGGAGTCACATTCTTCATAAAACATCCCTTAATCCTTAAAATGACTTCCTTAAAATGACTTGTCAAGGTTTAATTAAAATGTCCCCTGTTTGCGCGAAATAGAAATGTCCCCTCGCGGGTGAACATCACTACTTCGTTGAGTTGATGTGACGGGGGCCATATGCCCAGGGATGATTAGGAGCAGGCTTGTGAGCCATGCTCTGGTTAATCAGGACACGATCGACCTGCTTGGCTGTGACCACTTCTGACTGATGTGCCTGCTTCTGGAAAACGGTGAAATCCAATAAAGTGTCTTTGTAGAGGATGGCGACTTTGCCGTGCACATCCTGACAGATAGTGACCCGGATATTATGCAACGCATACGCCGGACGATCCGTCTGGATCTGGTAGACCACGTTTTTGAACTGGACAGTTAGGTTTTTGGTGATGAGTCGGATCTCCTGCCAGGCGAGGATCTGGTCAAGATTATGGTGAGCCTGTAAGGGGCGGTGAGCATCCAGGGAACTCCGCGGCTGGACTGCAAAGCGGGCATTGAAATCAGCCATAAATTCGGGTAAGTAGGCATTCCCCTGCTGCACTATCGTTGATCCCCCGCAAGCGCATCTCCTTGACCAGACGGTCCTGCAAGGTCTGGTTGGCTCGCTCCACCCTTCCCTTCGCCTGGGGCGTGTTGGCACACAGGATTGGGATCTCCAGGCTTTGCATGGCTCTCCCGAACTGGGTCAGGTTGTCTCCAGAGCCCATATTGGGTATGTTGATCCGAAAGATGCCGTGTTTGTCCGTGTACAGCCCTGCAGGCCTGCCATGGGCACCCAGATACTGCCTCAGCAGCTCACAATAACCAAAGAAACTCTCCTCCGGCACAAATGACAAGGCTCCCAGCTGTCCTGTGGCATCATCGATCATGACCAGCAATGTACATCGCTCCGAGCGTCCCTCAAACCAGTCATGATCCGTCCCATCCATTTGCTCCAGCTCCCCATAGCACGCCCGCCGTTCTCGCATCGGATGCGCTTCCTCCTTTCGCACCCTTTTCGCTTTCCATATCCCCTCCTCGATCATGATCTTGCGGACACTTCCCAAACTTATCTCCATCCCTTCCAGCTCCACTATCTTCTCGTGCGCCAGCGTCGGCCCAAAGTCTGCATACCGCCCTTTGAGTAGATCGATGACCCTCCGCTCTGTCTCCCCATCCAATTGATGGTGGCTCGGCTTCCCGCGCTGCTGCGATACAAGCCCCGCGGCTCCCTCTCGCCGATAGGCTCGCAACAATCGCTTCACTTGCCGGACACTTACCCCTATGACCTCTGCAGCTAGTCTTTGTCCCATCCGTTTCTCTACCAATCGCTCCATTACTTCCAGACGACTCATTTCTTCTTTGCTCATGGTTAGCAGGTCCATTTCTATGTCCCTTTCACAGGGGACATTCTAACTTGTACGCAAAGGGGACATTACTATTAAACGCTTACATTCCTTAAAATGACTTTGACAAATTTCTCTTCACCTGCTATACTTAATTTGCATACGAAGATTATCAATTTGGTGGATTATAACTAATAAAGTTAATATTACCTGCCTTGCGGCAGATGACAATTTCAAAAAATACCTGTTCCAACAACCCCTTATTTCAACAGGGGGGTTTTGTGTTTATATTTAAACAGCGGGTAAATAAACAAAGGAAAATAAATGACTAAAGAACCAAAATTAAGAATTATTCCTCTTGGGGGCCTGGGGGAAGTGGGGAAAAACATGATGGCCTATGAATACGGCGACCGCATCCTAGTAGTAGATGCCGGGCTAATGTTCCCCGATAACGATATGTTGGGAGTAGACTACATCATCCCTGACTTCCAGTACCTGCGCGACAATGCAAAGCGAGTGGATGGCATATTTATCACCCATGGTCATGAAGATCACATTGGCGCCATCCAACACCTGCTCGCAGTTGTCCCGGCCCCAGTTTATGCGACCCCCCTGACAAAGGGGTTGATCGAGGTAAAACTGGCTAGAAATGGATTGTCGAATAAAGCTGACTTACGGATGGTGCAAGCTAACGAAACAATAAAAATTGGCCCGTTCAAAGTGGAAACCTTCCACGTCTGCCACTCCATTCCAGATGCAATTGGCCTGGGCATCACAACACCCGCCGGGCTGATAGTCCACACCGGTGATTATAAGTTCGACCAAACTCCGGTAGACAACTGGCCAACAGATTTTGCCAAGCTGGCTGAATTTTCAGAGCGCGGCGTGGCAGTGCTTTTAGCTGATTCCACGAACGCGGAACGTCCGGGTTGGACGCCTTCCGAAAGGGTGATCGGGCCGGCGTTTGACGAGGTTTTCCGGAATGCCACTGGACGAATCATCATCGCAACATTTGCTTCGCTAATCGCCCGAATGCAGCAGGTGGCGGATGCAGCAGTCCGGCATAACCGCAAAATGGCGTTCGTTGGGACCAGCATGGTAGATAATGCCAAGATAGCCCAAAAAATGGGCTATCTGCAAATACCCGAGAAAACCCTGGTCAGCCTGGAAGAAGCCTTGCACCTGCCAGACAGGGAGGTAGTGTTGATGTGCACGGGTTCACAAGGAGAACCTTCATCCATCATCGGGCGACTTGCCACAGGGACCAACCGTCAATTCGACGTGGAAGCGGGAGATACAATCGTCCTGTCTTCCCATCCAATCCCTGGCAATGAAGAAGACATCAGTAAAACAATCAACCGACTGATGCGCAGAGGGGCTGAAGTTATCCATGAAGCTATCTCGCCAGTGCACGTTTCAGGGCACGCCAGTTCGGAAGAAATGAAGCTGCTGCTCAACCTTGTACGTCCCACTTTCTTTATGCCAATCCATGGGGAACTCCATCAATTAAGACGGCATGCAAACCTTGCCAAGCAAGTTGGCATCCCGGCAGAAAATATCGCTGTAGTTGAAAATGGTCAAGTAGTGGAATTAGTCGATGGCAAGTTTAAGTTAGCTGAGCGAATGCCTGGCGGATATATTTTCGTCGAAGGCGAAAGTGTGGGTGAAATCGACCGTGATGTCATGCGAGAACGAGAACAATTGGCACGCGCCGGGATCGTTCTTATCACCGCGACACTGGATAAATACTCAAACCGACTAATAAAAGAACCGGAAGTCATAACCCGAGGCTTTATCTCCCCCGAAGATGCAGAAACACTTGTACCGGCAGTCCAAAAGAAAGTAACAGAATTGGTTAATAACGGTGGCTCTGACGACGAAAAAACCATCACGGATGCCGTAAGAAGCCTGCTCCGCAACCAGACTGGCCGGAGGCCAATGATCTTTGTGGCGGTGACAAAAGCGTAGAACGTAATAGTGTTACCGCTTTATAAAAACACTGCGCATCAAGCATGCGCAGTGTTTTTGATGTCATTAATTCTTAGAGACCCAGTGCTCCCCACCCTGCGTATTTGGCAGTATCAGCCAGCTCGACTTCAATGCGTAAAAGCTGGTTGTATTTTGCAACGCGGTCAGATCGAGCTGGAGCTCCCGTTTTAATCTGACCCATATTAAGAGCTACCGCCAAATCGGCAATGGTGCTGTCTTCAGTTTCGCCGGAACGATGGGATGTGACAGCCCGCCAACCAGCCCGATGACAGGTCTCCACCGCTTCGATGGTTTCAGTTAATGTCCCTATCTGGTTTAATTTCACCAGCAACGCATTGGCTGCGTTCTCCTTGATGGCACGCCGGACACGAGTGGGATTGGTGACAAGCAAGTCGTCACCCACGATCTGGATCTTGTCACCCAATTCTTTAGTCATCAAAATCCACGATTTCCAGTCATCCTGGGCAAGCCCATCTTCAATGGAGACGATGGGGTAATCCCGGACCCACTTCGCCCAGAACTCGACCATCTGTTCTCCGGTAAGTTGCCTGCCTTCCCTGCGAAGGTTATAGGTTTTTTTCTCTTCATCATAGAGTTCTGAAGCGGCAGGGTCGAGAGCGATCGCAACCTGTTCGCCACGACCGGCCTTAAACCCGGCCTTACTAATGGCTTCCAAAATTACTTCCACTGCCTCATTGTTGGCTTTGAGTGAAGGTGCGTACCCGCCCTCGTCACCGACCAAGGTTACATACCCCTTGTCTTTAAGGACAGATTTGAGGGCATGGTATATTTCTGCGCCCCATCGCAAGCCTTCAGCGAAATTGGGTGCACCCAGTGGCATGACCATGAACTCCTGGGCATCCGTTGACTGCCAGGCGGTGTGTGCACCGCCATTCAGGATATTCATTTGCGGTACGGGTAAAACATGGGCATACACCCCCCCTATATATCGATAGAGGGGTAAACCAAGGGCTGCTGCAGCTGCCTTGGCAACCGCAAGGGATACCCCAAGTATGGCATTGGCTCCAAACTTGGATTTATTGGGAGTACCATCAAGCGCCAACATTTCGGAGTCGATAGCTTTCTGATCGGTAGCATCCCAACCATAAAGGTCGTCAGCTATCTCATCATTAACCGCGGCAACAGCTTTTAAGACTCCTTTGCCGTTATAGCGCGTTTTATCGCCGTCACGAAGCTCGAGCGCTTCGTGCACTCCAGTTGAGGCACCAGAGGGAACCGCAGCCCGCCCCCATGAGCCGTCGGCGAGAATAACTTCAACCTCAACTGTCGGGTTGCCGCGCGAGTCTAGAATTTCCTGACCGGTGATGATTTCAATAGTTGTGTCCATGGATTTACTCCCTTCTAATAATTTCTATCGTGAATCGTTGATTTCCAAGGCACAGAGTATAACTCACTTTTCTGTGTTGATCCCCGCCTTATTCCTTGCTTCCTTCATCAACCCCACAAATAGTGGATGGGGGTGCATTGGGCGAGACAGGAACTCGGGGTGGAATTGACTCCCTACCATATACGGGTGATCCTTTAGCTCGGAAATTTCCACCAACAAGCCATCCGGCGAAATACCAGAGAAAGCCATCCCTCCTTTTTCGAATACTTCCCGGTAGGAATTGTTAAATTCCCAGCGATGGCGATGACGCTCCTCCACCTGCTTTTCACCATAGGCTGCAGCTGTCTTCGTCCCCGGTTGAATCACGCATGGATAAAGACCGAGGCGCATGGTACCACCCATATCGGTAATGGCTCGCTGTTCAAGCATCAGGTCAATCACCGGATGAGCAGTGCTGCGGTCAAATTCAGTCGAGTTAGCATCCTCATACCCGAGGACGTCCCGCGCAAATTCCACACACATCACTTGCATTCCCAGGCACAAACCAAGATAAGGGATTTTTTCCTCGCGGGCGTATTTTGCAGTCTGTATCATCCCTTCTATTCCGCGTGAACCAAACCCGCCCGGGACAATAATTCCATGTGCAGATTTAACCAATTCCCAACCCTTGCCCTTTTCCAAGTCACTTGAGAGGATCCAAAGGATTTCCGCTTCCAGCCCGAGGGAAAGAGCAGCATGATTGACTGCCTCCCTGACAGACATGTAGGCATCCTTCAACTCGACGTATTTGCCAACCAAGGCAATCTTAACAACTGGTTTTGGGTTGCGAACTTTTTCAACAAGGTTTCGCCAGGGGCCCCAGTCGGGAATTGTGGATGCTTTAAGCCCCAAGCGATCCACCAGGTAATCTCCCACCCCTGCCTGTTCGAGAAGAAGAGGAACCTCATATAAAACCTGCGAAGTTACCATTGGAACGACCGCACGTTTATCCACATCACAAAAAAGAGCGATCTTCTCAGTTAACCCGTCTTCAAGCGGGGAATCAGACCGGGCAATGATCATATTGGGGGAAATACCAATTGACCTTAGTGCTGCCACCGAATGTTGAGTTGGCTTCGTTTTAAGTTCCTGAGTAGCACCAATAAAGGGCAGCCAGGTAACATGAACAAAGAAAGTGTTTTCACGTCCCACCTCATTGCGCAACTGGCGCAATGCCTCAAGAAATGGTTGAGATTCTATGTCGCCTACCGTACCACCTATCTCGAGAATGACAATGTCTGCACCGGATTCTTTTGCAGCCAGACCGATGCGCCGTTTGATCTCGTTGGTAATGTGAGGAATGACTTGAATAGTGCCACCCAGATAATCGCCGTGGCGCTCCTTCGCGATCACCTCCGCATAAACCTGCCCTGTAGTGAAATTACTAAAACGGCCCAAACGAATGTCAACAAACCGTTCATAATGACCAAGATCCAAGTCGGTTTCCGCACCATCGTCCAAAACATATACTTCGCCATGCTGGTAGGGAGACATCGTCCCCGGATCCACATTAATGTATGGGTCAAGTTTCTGGACTGTTACCTTGAAACCTCGCGATTTGAGCAAAAGGCCAGTTGCCGCTGCGGTGACTCCTTTTCCGACTGAACTGACGACACCACCAGTAAAGAAAATATATTTTGTGGGCATAATCACCTCTCAAATATCAAAGGACATGGGGAGGGCCATTTTGTGGCTTCCTCCCCACGCGGGTTATTGGGTGTAACCAAGAAGAGTAAGTATTTCAGTTTCATCCAACCAGTTTGACCAGGTCTTCGGCAGCCCGGCGCATCTCCAGGAAAATTATTCCAAGCTTGCCTTCCTGACGGGCAAGCGCTGTCAATACCGCTTCAGATCCGACCGAGGTCAAAACAATAAAGCCATTACTTCCCTTGATATAAACCTGATTTAGTCCACCCCTACCAAGCTCATCTGCAATTCGTTCGCCCAGGCTGAGCATGGCAGCTGACATGGCGGATACGCGATCTTCTTCCACCTCGGCTGGGAGTGCCGAGGCCATGATTAAACCATCCACTGAGACTATAGCAGAGGCCTCAATATCCGGTGCTGCGGCTTGCATTGAGCGGAGACGGTTAACCATCAGTTCGCTTCGATTCTGATTCATTATCAAACTCCAAAGACCCTTTGTTAGAAGATTTATTCATTATAAGGGAAACCTGGAAATTGTGTGTGTGATTCCAGTTCGACAAGATTATTTATATCTTTTTACCAGAAGTTTCCAAAATGCTCGACGAAGGAAATTCCCTGCCAAGGCTCCAATAAATACCGCCATTACCAACCCTCCAAAAAAAATGATGCAGGTCAAGTCTGTCAATACATTTCCGGCAAAATTTTGAGGAAATATGAAGTCATTCAATAACAGGAACACAGTAATCCAAAGCCCCAAACAAAAGACGACGACAATAAATGTAAGAGCACTGACAACACGCCCAGCACAAGAATGCGCCAGCGCCCGATCCGCCTGGCTGGTCGCAGTCTCCTTGCCGGACTTCCATAATTTGCCAAGTCGGGTTTTTATATCACTCCCGGGGAACCTGGTAATTGGGTGCCTCCTTCGTAATGATGACATCGTGGGGATGGCTTTCAATAAGTCCGGCATTGGTTATGCGCGTTAATTTTGTCTTGGTGCGCAGGTCCTCCAAGGACTTTGCTCCGGCATATCCCATCCCGGAGCGAAGTCCACCAACGAGTTGAAATACATAATCGCGCAATTGACCTTTAAATGGCACCCTTCCCTCGATACCCTCCGGCACAAGTTTCACACCTCCATTTGATGTTGATAAAGACGGGCTGTTCTGACCGCTGGCGTATCGGTCCTTCCCATATCCTTGCATCGCACTTATACTGCCCATCCCGCGATATTCCTTAAATCGGCGTCCCTCGAGTAGAACGACCTCGCCGGGCGACTCGTCCAACCCAGCAAACAAGCTGCCAAGCATAACCGTGTCAGCACCAGCAACTATCGCCTTGATAATATCGCCGCTGAACTTAATACCTCCGTCTGCTATGATTGGGATATTAGATTCCCGTGCCACCCGGGAACAAGCAAAAATGGCAGATAATTGCGGCATCCCTGCACCTGCTACTATGCGAGTGGTGCAAATAGAACCGGCTCCAACTCCCACTTTTACCGCAGCCGCGCCAGCCTCAATCAGAGCCCTTGTTCCCTCAGGCGTTACGACATTCCCGGCAATCACCGCCAGTTTCGGCCACAGCTTGTGGAGCCGCCGGATGGCGTGAATCACACCTTTCGAATGCCCATGAGCAGTGTCAATTACGATGACATCCACTGAAGCATCCATTAAATTACCAACCCGGGATTCAAGATCGGGTCCAACCCCCACTGCTGCACCAACCAACAGGCGACCACGGTCATCGTGGGCAGAGTTGGGATAGTCCCGCTCTTTTTGAATATCCTTTACAGTCAGCAACCCTTTTAAATGACCAGAAGCATCCACCAGTGGGAGTTTCTCAATGCGGTGTTCCTGGAGGATGATTTTAGCATCCAGGCGTGTAATCCCCACCGGCGCAGTAACAAGCGGCTGGGGGGTCATGAAATTGCTAACAGGTTGACTGAAATCGGATGGTTCGATAAAACGAATGTCGCGATTGGTAAGGATCCCTACTAATTTGTTATCCTGATCCACGATGGGAACCCCGCTAATTTTATAACCGGACATGATATCTTCTGCTTGTTGGAGGGTGGCACCTGGCGGCAGAGTAATGGGGTTGGAAATCATGCCCGATTGTGAACGTTTGACCAAATCTACTTCATTGGCTTGTTGCTTTTCGGAAAGATTCCGATGGATGATCCCAATTCCACCTTCACGAGCCAGCGCGATTGCAAGACGAGCTTCTGTGACGGTGTCCATTGCGGCTGACAGCAGGGGGATATTTAAACGAATATCAGCAGCCAGGTGGGCGGTAACATCTGCATCAGATGGCAAGGTTTCGCTATAGGATGGAACTACCAGAACGTCATCAAAGGTCAAGGCTTCGGCAGACTCAAAAAGGACCTTATTCTTGTCCATAACTCTCCTGATTTAACATCGGAATTGTCTGGACGATTTTACATCAAAAGCAATAGGATGGAAATCGCTATTTAATTCTCAAAAAATATTAAATAGGTTTTACGGATTTCAGTCAACAGGACGTCGAGCGCCAAGGATGCTCCGTGAGAAACTAGGCACGAAAAAAAAGGGAATCGTTAAAGTATTACCTGACAGGGTTCAATTATTGAACATCATCTCTTGAAAGATTTCGTTGAAGAAGAGTGATTAGACACAAATAGTTGACCCAGGCATCCCTTCGTGTTAGACTCAATCCTTGACTTTCTATGCGCATTCTTACTATACCACTTGTATTCTGGATGGTTTTTGGTTCGCCCGTCCTGAGGCAAACTGCCCAGGCTGGAAATGCAATCATCGATTCACCGCGAACCGGGGAAGTACTCCTGGGAGTCGTGGTAGTGAAAGGGTCCAGCGATATAAGCGGGTTTGAATCTTCAGAAATCTCATTTTCATTTACAGACGATCCGACCGGCACATGGTTCTTGATCGCGATAAATCCCCAACCGGTAGCCGACAGTACGTTAGTGACCTGGGACACGACGGTTATCACTGACGGCAATTATGTGATGAGATTGAAGATAAACCTGATCGACGGTACCACGCGGGAGTTTCTTGTACCCGATTTAAGGGTACGCAATTACACACCGGTGGAAACACCCACCCCTCTCCCAATAACTCCAGAGGCGACGCCCATACAGACCAGCATGGCGACCTTGACTTCCTTTCCTACTCCGACAGGGTTGGCGCGCAACCCAGCCACCCTGGCTCCAACCGATGTTTCTTCCAGCATCCTATATGGCGGAGTAGCGGCAATCCTGACTTTCATTATTATCGGAATTTATCTATGGCTGCGACGGAAATCTACATGACTGAATCTTATTTAATCGTAGGGCTGGGTAACCCTGGCCGGGAGTATCGCGAGACCCGGCATAACGTCGGCTTTATGTTGTTGGACCGTTTAACAACCAGACTCAACGTGCATTTCACCCGCATGCAGTCCAAGGCGCTAGTTGCAAGTGCGAATTTCCAGGAGCGTAAGATCATACTCGCCAAACCACAAACTTTTATGAACCTTTCAGGTCAATCAGTGCAAGGGCTTTTACACTTTTATAAATTACCTTTAGATAACCTGCTGATCGCTCACGATGATCTGGATCTGCCATTGGGTACCATCCGTATTCGTCCTGATGGCAGGTCAGCCGGGCAAAAGGGGATGACATCCACCATAGACCGGCTGGGCACAGATGAATTTCCCCGGTTGCGAATGGGGATTGGACGCCCTCCAGGGCAGATGCAAGCCCCAGATTATGTGCTGCAGAATTTCTCCGACTTCGAAATTCCCGTCCTCGACGAAACGCTAAACCGTGCCGTGGAAGCCAGTTTGACCTGGGTTATTGAAGGTTTGAACGCAGCTATGAACAAGTATAACGGGACGATTTCCCAAGGGGCAAGCGCGTAATTTAATTGACATTAATTTCGTTGAAATCGAAGTCCCAACCCATTATCATGAAATTTCTTCTCGATCAGATCCGCCGCCTTCCCTCGTATCAGGATTTACTAACTGGTATACAAGCTGGGACAAAAATTCCCGGCCTGGCATTGCCGCGCTCGGCGCGCCTGGCAGTACTAGCAGGCTTGAATGCAGATTTAAATTTACCCGTTGTTTTCATTACGGACCGCGCCGACCATGCCCTGCGGTTACATGACGAATTAGCTTTCTGGGCTCCGGATGTTTCCAGAAATATATTTTCCGAGCCAAACCCTTTATTTTATGAAAACGCCGCCTGGGGAATTACCACACGCAGGGAACGGCTACAAACACTCACATCACTTTCAGCTTACCATTTTCCTTTTATTGAAAAACCGACCAGCGCACCAATCATCATCACGACTGCGCGAGCATTGATGACACGTACGCTTCCAAGACGCGATTTTTTAAAAGGGAGCAAGCTGCTTAAAGCAGGGCAAAAATACCTGCCAAGTTCACTGCTTGAAATATGGATAAGCATAGGCTACCAACCTGTTGACACCGTGCTAGAGCCCGGCCAGTTCTCACATCGGGGAGGTTTGCTGGATGTGTGGCCACAATCTGAACCACACCCAATCCGACTGGATTTTTTCGGGGATGAGATCGACTCCCTGCGTCGATTTGACCCCGCCTCACAGAGGACAATTGAAAATATAGGATCCATTCTTATCACACCAGCACGAGAATTTATCCTGGGAAAAGATGATAGTTCACGGTTCCCTGAATCCTCAGAATACCTCATCCCAGTTCTCCATTCAATGCCTTCCAGCCTCCTGGACTATCTTCCAAAAAATTCACTCGTACTTGTAGACGATCTTAATATTCTTGAGAATGCCGGTTCTGAGATAGAAGAGCAGGCGGTAAGATTGCGCAACGAATCAATCGCAGAAGGAACGCTGTCTGAGGATTTTCCAATTCCTTATATTTCATGGTCGGAATTGGAGGACGGCCTGCAAGATTTTGCTTTCATAGAATTAGGTCACTCGACTGCCGAAGAATCTTCCATTGACCTAGCTTCCCATTTTAATCAAATCGAGCGTTTTGGGGGACGCCTGAAGCCGTTTATTGATTACCTTGCAAAAATAATCAACGAAAATGAGCCAGTCGTCATTGTTTCACGTCAAGCTTCCCGTTTGGAGGAACTTTGGGTGGAACAGGGTTCAGCTTCGGCTGAGAAGGTTCCCGTAAATCCCCAATTTCTTGAAGGTTCCCTCTCTGAAGGCTGGAAGCTCACATCCGACTCGCTTATTTCAAAATACCTGATCACCGATTCCGAAATTTTCGGCTGGGAACGCCCGCAACCGCGCCAGCGACCCCACGCAGGAGCCGACACCCCCGAATCAGCTTATGCAGATCTGCATCCTGGCGACTGGATCGTGCACGTGGATTACGGGATCGGGAGGTATATCGGCCTGGTCCAAAGGACTTTGGATGGCCTTGCGCGGGAATTTTTATGCATCGAATATAAAAATGGGGACCAGGTCTACGTTCCAATCCACCAAGCTGACCGACTGACTCGCTACATCGGACCAGACAGCTCACCTCCCGCTCCAGGTAGTTTAGGTACCCAAGAATGGCTAGAAACGAAGCGCAAGGTGAGGGAAGCTGTCCAGGAGGTGGCGCAGGAGCTGCTGGATCTTTATGCCCGCCGGCAGGTAGCAGAAGGATTTGCCTTCAGCCCTGATAACCCATGGCAGGGTGAATTGGAGTCCAGTTTTCCATATGTTGAGACTGAAGACCAAGTTAAGGCATTAATAGATATCAAACGGGACATGGAAACTCCCCGCCCAATGGACCGGCTGCTGTGCGGCGATGTTGGTTACGGGAAGACCGAGGTTGCCCTTAGGGCGGCCTTCAAGGCAGTCATGGACGGAACGCAAGTGGCAGTGCTCGTTCCAACCACCGTTCTAGCGCAACAGCACTTCGATACATTCAAGCAGCGCCTTTCTGCGTTCCCGGTGACAGTCGAGATGCTCTCTCGCTTTCGTACACCCCGGGAGCAAAGCCAAATTTCATACGCCCTGGCACAAGGAGCCATAGATATCGTCATCGGTACCCACCGGCTAATATCAGCGGATGTTCAATTCAAGGACCTGGGGTTGGTCATCATTGACGAGGAGCAGCGCTTTGGCGTAGCTCATAAGGAACATTTTAAGAAGCTACGCACAGAAGTGGATGTGCTGACGTTAACTGCCACCCCCATACCAAGGACGCTTTACATGGCTCTTACAGGCGTGCGTGACATCTCCAATTTAAATACTCCGCCTGAAGAACGGCTCCCAATCATCACCCATGTGGGACCATACTCACCCAAGCTGGTCCGGCAAGCTGTCCTGCGTGAATTGGAACGGGGTGGTCAGGTATTTTTTGTCCACAACCGGGTGCAAACGATCGATGCCATGCGGATGCACCTGGAGAAACTTGTCCCTGAAGCTCGCATTGCAATCGGCCACGGACAAATGCCTGAGAATGAGCTGGCCAGTGTGATGCACCGGTTTACTGCCGGAGAGGTGGACATCTTGCTTTCCACCTCCATTATTGAATCGGGGCTCGATATCCCAAACTCCAATACCCTTATCGTGGATAGGGCAGATGCTTTCGGTCTTGCCCAGTTGTACCAATTGCGCGGTCGAGTTGGGAGAGGAGCAGCGCGCGCCTACACCTACTTTTTCAGACATAACAAGCTGCGACCTACCCCAGAGGGCCAGGAACGGCTTGAAGTCATCGCTGAAAATACTCAGCTGGGAGCGGGTTATTCGATTGCCATGCGAGATCTGGAAATGCGCGGTGCAGGAGAGCTGCTTGGGACGCGTCAATCCGGACATATAGCAGCAGTGGGGTTTCATCTATATACTCGTCTTCTGGCTACTGCAGTCAAACAGGCTCGCGCACTCGGCAAATTTGCAGGGCTAAAAGTTGATCAAAAAAATACCACCCTGGATTCAATCCAGCCGATGGGGTTGCCGGTTAATGTAGACCTGCCGTTCGCCATCGGAATCCCCGAAGCCTATGTGCCAGACACTAACTTGCGTTTAAGGCTCTACCGCCGCCTGGCCGATGTGACTGACGAAGCAGCTTTGGAAGCCCTTGCAGCTGAATTTACTGACCGGTTTGGTCCGCTCACTGAAATGATCACAAACCTGTTCTACCAGATGCGGGTAAAGTTGCGCGCTGAAAAAGCCGGCTTGATTTCGATTGGCATGGAAAGTGGACAGATCGTTCTGAGATATCCACCATCAACAGAAGGGACAGAACCCAGTCGCCTGCCAGACCTTGGACCCGGGATTCGCGGGGGAAAGAATGCATATTGGTGCTTGTTTGGGAAAAATGCAGATTGGCAGGACAAGTTGCTGCAGATTCTGGAAAAACTAGAGGAAATAAAATAGCGGATGGATAGCTTCCAACCGCATTTGGAATACTATCTTTTTTTTATCAAGGCATTTTTCGAATTCTAACTTCGATCCCCTTTTCCCCTTTCAATAAACTCACCAATTTTGAAACATCCGTTTCCCCGTAGTGATAAGGATACAAAATGTTTGGCCTGAAAGCCTTGACTGCATCCGTGACCATTTCCGGAGTCATTGTGTACGGCAGGTTCATTGGCAGGAAGGCAATATCTATCTTTTTTAATGATTTCATCTCAGGTGTATTCTCGGTGTCTCCGGCAATATACAGACGCGTTCCGCCAAAAGTAAAAATGTATCCGTTTCCACTCCGCTTTGGATGGAAAGGATCCCCACTCGGGCGCATGTGGACCAAATTATAAGCTGCGACCGCCTCAACCGGAATCCCAGCCACGGTCAGCTGATCACCGTTGTGCATAACAATTCCACCCTTGACCAATTGAGCGCAATTCTCGGTATAAACCAACACGGTCTTATCGGTCCTGATCAAAGCCAGTGCGTCTGGATCAAGGTGGTCGTAATGTTCATGGGTGAGGAATATGATGTCTGCCTTGGGTAGTTTTGAATAATCCGCCACCTTACCGAATACATCCACATACATTATTTTCCCCTGGAATTCAATCAGCAGGCTGCCATGACCGAGAAATGTGATAGACAAGTCCCCAGCTGAAGTGGGAATAATATCGGTTTCGAAATCACCATACTTGGCCATAATCACCTTCCTTTTATGATATTGGCGCCATCCTCGTGTTTACCATCGCAGAATGGCTTGTTGGAGGATTTACCACACCGGCAAAGTGTGACCCGATTTCGGATTTCATATATGGTTCCATCTGCCGCTTCAATCGGAATCCCACCACGTACCCAAATTGGACCATCCACCTGTTTTAGCGGGTCGACAACCAAGCCAATGGAAGGTGGGAATTTGGGTTCGAGCAACTTTCCATTTTTATCATGCAAAACCAACCGTCCTGCAGGGCAATCCCAAACTTCCTGGATAGCTATTTTTTTTGCCTCCTGGTTTTCTGAAGCCCGGGTATTATCCCAGGCACCCCCTGCGCGGTCACAAAAGCGTGCATTAGCACACAAGGCTACCACATCGGTCATGACCAAGTCAGGACCTGTTGTCTCCGGTTCGATCTGATCAATAAAAGGTTTCCTGCTAGCCGTTTCAGTTCCGTCGAAAAAGTTCTCTGCGTGAGTCAAGTCACAAAAGGGTTTATCTTTGGATTGACCGCAGCGACACAGGTCATATTCCTGTTTGATTGGATAGTGCTTCCCCATTTTCCACCCTATAGACAAACCATCAGCGTCTGGAATAAGAATTTGATCGAACAAAGGAATCAACCCTGAGATCGTATAGGGCCCATCCAAATTGACTTTTATTTTCATTTTCGCGTTTTTTGTCTCCATATTTCACTCTCGTTACTAATAAATTACCGCAATCATACACCTTCCGCCCTGAGATTTCAATCGCTGAATCTGCGATAGAACCATGTTTTAATCACCTGAGTCAGGAGCACATAAATCACCAACATTCCCAGAAGCCAGAACCAATATGACCATGGCAGCGGAACAAAGCCCAACAACGCTGCCAACGGGGAATATGGGAGATAAGCTCCCACCGCTACAATCGCCACCGATGTAAAGATCAGGGCTTTGCTGGCCCGGCTTTGAAGGAAGGGGATCTTTTTTGTTCGGATCACATGGATGATCAATGTTTGGGTAAATAGCGATTCCACAAACCAGCCGGTGTGAAACAGGGCGACATGGGCAGGGTCTGGATTTGCCCAAGCTCCATATACGAACAACATGATGAAATAGGTTGCGTAATCGAAGATGGAACTGATCGGGCCAATAAAGATAATAAAGCGACGGAGTTCGCCAATAGCCCATTTGCGGGGGCGGGTCAACCAATCCGCATCGACTTCGTCGGTCGGGATGGCCGTCTGCGAAAAATCGTACAACAAGTTGTTCGTAAGAACCTGGATTGGCAACATAGGCACGAAAGGAAGAAAAATACTGGCACCCAGGACACTGAACATGTTACCAAAATTGGAAGAGGCAGCCATCTTAATGTATTTAGTAATGTTCCCAAATACGCGACGTCCTTCCATGACGCCCGCTTCGAGAACAAGCAGACTGGTTTCCAATAAAATAATATCGGACGACTCTTTGGCAATATCCACTGCACTGTCCACCGAGATACCCACATCGGCTGCCTTGAGAGCCGGGGCATCATTGATCCCATCTCCCATGAAACCAACCACGTGCCCCTTGCTTTGCAAAGCATGGATGATGCGCTCCTTGTGAGATGGCGAAAGTTTGGCAAAAACTGTATTCGCCTGGGCAGCTTCAGCAAGATGAGCTTCGTCCATTTCCTCAATCTGATTTCCCAGGAGGATGTGGTCCACCGACAGACCAACCTGCTTGCAAACATTGCCAGTCACAATGTCATTGTCGCCAGTAAGGATCTTAACCGCCACATTATGCTCGTTAAGTTTTTTTAATGCCTCATTAGCTGAAGATTTAGGAGGATCCAGAAACGCCATGTAGCCTAACAAAGTCAGATCTGATTCGTCCTTGATGGTGTAGTGGGGGGTATCGTCTGTTCCGGGAAATACCCGGTAGGCAACGGCGATGACGCGAAAACCTTCGGAGTTCAACTCGTGGACACGCCGCTTGCGATGTTCATCGTGCTCCGAGGTTACAACCAATACCTGCCCGTTTATCTCCACGTGGGTTGACAGCTGCATTATTTCCTCAACAGCACCTTTGCAAATGAGGATATGCTGGTCCTGGTTGGTTTCCACAATCACCGACATCCGTTTGCGCTGGAAATCGAAGGGTAATTCATCAATTTTTCGATAGAGTTCATCAACTTGAAGTTTTTCGTTCAAGTCTCCATGGTTCAAGATCGCTTCATCCATCAAGTTCTTTAATCCTGTCTGGTAATAGCTGTTCATGTAGCCGTAGTCCAGGACTCGCTGGCTGGGATTGCCTTTTACGTCCATATGTTTTTCAAGGACGATCCGGCCTTCCGTAATTGTGCCAGTTTTATCCGTACAAAGCACATCCATTGCGCCCAAGTTTTGTATGGAATTCAACCTTTTAACAATGACTTTTTTTCTGGACATGGAAATTGCACCTTTTGACAGGTTAACCGTTACTATCATTGGGAGCATTTCAGGAGTGAGGCCGACCGCGACAGCCAAAGCAAACAAAAAGGCTTCCAGCCAATCATGTTTGCTAAGTCCGTTGAATAGAAATACCAGGGGAACCATGACGATCATAAAACTAATCATCAACCATGTGAACTGGTTAACCCCTTTATCGAAACTTGTAAGAACGCGCTGCCCGACGATGCTGCTGGCGAGGGAACCAAAATATGTTTCGCTACCTGTCTGGACAACGACAGCCGTGCCCGTGCCACTTTCGATATTGGAGCCGAGGAAACAGATGTTGGTCATTTCCAGGGGGTTCTCAACCGACGCGTCCACCATGGCCTGGGTTTTTTCCACCGGCAGCGATTCCCCTGTAAGCGCAGCCTGGTTAAGGAAGAGGTCTTTGGCAGAGATTATTCGAACATCCGCCGGGATCATGTCGCCGGCTGAGAGAGCCACAATATCCCCCGGAACCAACTCTTTTAGAGGGATCTCTTTCCGCTGACCATCGCGGATCACCGTGGTTGTGGTACGGACCATAGCTTTGAGCTGTTCTGCTGCATTATCAGCGCGACTTTCCTGGACGTAACGAAGGACAATTCCCAGAATTACCATGGTCAGAATGACAATGGTGGCGCGCATGTCGCCGGTCAAGAAAGAAATTACTCCCAAAATAAATAGAAGAATAACCAGTGGATTCTTTATGTTATCCCACAATCGCATGCGCCAAGTGCGGCGCTTTTCCCTGGCTACCTCATTTGGTCCGTATTTTTCGAGACGCGCTTCAATTACTCCCTGGGAGAGTCCATTGGGAGTAGTGTCGAATTGCGTCAATACTGAATTGATTTCGGTCCTGGCGCTTTCCACCAATTTTTTTGAAATTTGTACCCCGGTCGAATGTCCTGAGCTGAGCGGACGAATAGGTATTTTGACAGCGGGCAAAAAGCTCATGATATACCTCCTGAACAAAACACTGCCCCCGTTCTGGTGGAGACACGGGGGCAGGCACGATTCACCGCAAAATCACGGTCAGCAAGCCATCATTCAGGCATCTTCCACCCAACAGTGAGAACTTTGGAATAATTTTTATGGTCAGTGTCTATCGAAAGGTTAGCGTCCATATGGTCTACTTTTAACAACGCGGGCAGTATATGCCCGCAATATTAGAGTGTCAAGAGGTGAATTCACACACGTTTTGGTTATCGCAAAATGGCATCAATTTGCCCTATAATGAAGATTAAATAAATCCTGGATTTGGTTTTCTTTTTCAGCGACTGCATGGAGAAAGAGAAATAGTATGTTTTCCAAATTGAAGGATATCCTAATCGGTCCGGCGCTGCCCACAAAATCCCTTGGCCAGAAGCAGTTGAACAAAATCCGGGCACTGGCAGCCTTCTCGCCCGATGCGTTGGCTTCCATTGCATACGCAAACCAGGAAATTTACCTGGGTTTAATAGCAGCTGGAAGTGTAGGGCTGTCATATGCATTGCCAATTGGGCTAGGGATTACCGTTGTTTTAGTTATTGTGGCTTTTTCCTATTACCAAACAATAAATGGTTACCCGTCCGGTGGGGGATCATATATTGTTGCCCGCGCAAATTTGGGAGTTGTCCCAGGTCTGATTGCAGCAGCCGCCCTGATGATCGATTATGTATTGAACGCAGCTGTCAGTTTGACGGCAGGGGTGGCTGCACTGGCTTCGGCATTCCCATTTCTATGGCAATACCGAGTGGTGCTTGCCTTGGTTCTTTTATTGGTAATTACTCTGATCAATTTACGAGGGATACAGGAATCGGGCACATTCATGGCTGTGCCTGTCTATATTTTCCTGGCTTCGTACCTATCCATGTTGTCTTTTGGTTTAGTGCGCCTGTTAATCGAAGGACCTTCAGCGACAACATATACCGCTCCCCCAGCAATTGAGCCACTAACACTTGTGCTGGTCTTACATGCCTTTTCAACCGGATCAACTGCGTTAACAGGTATTGAAGCTATCAGCAATGGTGTCCCAGCATTTAAAGCTCCAAATTCAAAAAATGCAAGCCGCACATTAATTGTGATGGCATTGTTAATGGGGACTCTGTTCTTGGGAAGTATCAGTTTGACCCAATTCTTTGGCGTTGTAGCTGGGCCGCAGGAAACAATTTTGTCAGCCCTCGCACGAAGATTACTGGGAAGTGGTCCACTCTATCTGATCATCCAATTTTCGACTCTGCTAATTCTCGCAGTGGCAGCCAATACAAGTTTCATGGATTTTCCTCGTGTATCTGCCATCCTTGCAAAAGATGGGTTTTTACCCCGCCAATTAACAAGCCTAGGAGATCGACTGGTTTTCACCAATGGAATCCTCTTCTTGTCCATTTCAGCAGGCGCATTGATTATTTTCTTCCACGGGGATACTCATGCATTGGTACCTTTGTTTGCTATTGGGGCCTTCCTAGCCTTCACACTATCACAAGCAGGAATGGTGATTCATTGGTGGAAATTACGCGGGAGGCAATGGGGACTGAAATCTGTAATCAACGGTATAGGGGCTTTGGCAACCTTGACGACACTGGTGGTTGTCATATTCAGCAAATTTATAGAAGGTGCCTGGATCACAATTTTATTAATCCCCTTAATCGTAATCACCTTTCGCCAGATTTTTGCTCACTACACGCAAGTGGGTAAAGAGCTTTCTTTGAAAGGATTACCTCCTTCGCTAAAACCGGTGGAGACTACACGGGTGGTCATCCCAATTTCCGGGATTCACCGCGGAATGGTCGAGGCGGTAAATTTCGCCCGATCAATCTCCCGGAATGTAACCGCAGTCTATGTGGAATTGGAACCCGGAGCAGGAGAGAAAACGCGTCTGGAATGGGAAGCCTGGTGGCCAGACGTGGCTTTTGTTGTGGTCCCCTCGCCGTACCGATCCATTGTCGGACCATTGCTGCAATTCCTGGATGAAACGGACACGCAAAACAATGATGGTCAACTGGCGGCGGTGGTATTGCCCGAATTCATCCCCGGAAAATGGTGGCAGACATTATTACATAACCAAACTGCCTGGCTCATTAAAACCGCGCTACTCTACCGGCGTCAGACCCTGGAACGGGAGCGGGTTGTCATCGATGTGCCCTTCCATTTGCGAGAATAAGGATTGGTAATAATTGTTTCAGGCGCGGATAAATTCATAAAGTTCAAAGAGGGTTACTCGCCCAACTTTAGATAACTAAATTCTTAAGTCCCTGTGCCTACATTACCTAATGACCCTAACTGTTTGTGTGTATCTATATAAAATGGCTCTATAATTATTGAGCACCTGCATGATCTGGACATTTGCAATCGCGGAGGCATTGTTTCTATTTATTGGGAATCGGATTTCGCTTCCATAATGAAGATATAGGAGTGTTTGTTCAAATGAAATTATCATTTACACCACTTGGATCCTATCTTTTTCTAGCTGCAATCCTTACAGCATGTTCTCTGCAACAGGCAAATCCCACTGCAGATACCGGCATCGTGGCAACTAAAGTCGCGGCCACCCTGGCCGCGTTTACGCAGTACGCACAACCGACACCCATTCATCCCGCAGCATCTCCCTCACCGGTCCAGTCAACCATCACGCAGACAGCAACACAGGCACCGAGTGCGACGGCTATCCCGATAAAAACCCTTACCTCCACGCTGCCCCCCACCATGACGATAGGATCAACACCTTCCCCAACCCTGGGCCTGGGTAGCATTGCAGGGAGTATTAACGGTTATCCTTATGGCTCTGTTCCTGCACTTGCGATCGTAGCATACGGCCAGGAGCCCCCGTACCGTTACTGGTACTGGATCACTGGATCTGGGACAACATACTATTCAATGGATGGTTATATTACAACCGGCCATTACCAGGTAGTTGCATATGATTCTTCCGGTCATGCAGGTGGGTGTTCCGCCATCGTGCAGGTGGTCAGCAATCAAACAGTCACATGTGACATAATCAACTGGGGTGGGAGTTTCCCGGCAAAACCCTCAGGGGTTCCCAACCCATAGCATTATGTGATTTAAATTCCTTCCGCGTCCGATTAAAGCGGAGGAAAGAGGGATCAAATCACATCCCTGAAATTTCTGATTTCCATTGGCATCTGGAAAGAGATTGGATCAATAAAAGGAATGCCTGGAAACAGATGCACAAAATATTAACCCATTTTATGCCACCCAGGTGATTTAACTATAAAGTTCGTCATCTGTGATTAATGGCTTGATCAACGAAACTTTGACGGCTTTTGCAAACGTTGCCAGCTCTTTTGTTCTAAGGTTTCTTTCAAATTAACTACCAAAAATTCCTCTAGACCTGAAAGGGTAGCCGACCATCTATTGTATTCGAGCGAATTTATACTCCCTATCGTGTGTGGTGGCTTCTAACACTTTATATTCTTCTAAATTCTGTGATTTAGATTCAGTCAAACAAATCGAGTAAAACAATCTCGGATGCGCCAGCCGAGAATTTCCTTACTGTGTCCTATCTGAATTCCTTACCTTCACTGGCAGGAGGATATAATCAAATTGTGCCAATTGGGATAGAGTGTTGATCCAATGTTCATATTCTCGTCACTGAAGTCGCCATTGCTGGAATTACCTCTGTCCTATTCATACACAATAAAGGATCGGTAAAATCCAGATGGATGCAGATGTTCTTATCGTACCTAGAAGCCCGGCCGAAAAGCTCGCGTTTTTCGGGGTTTGGTATTACACTCCGCGATAGTCCAAATCAGGAGTGAGACATGCTTGGTAAACATTCTCAGCAAGGCAGCCTGTTCGAGGCAGATAACCAATACCTGGAGTTTGTAGGCCGGGGCAGCTTCTACGGCTTTCTGGCCAGCCAGCGCGGACGGCTGTTTCGGGACGAAGACTTCGCCGTCTTCTACTGTCCGGACAACGGGCGGCCCAGCGTAGCCCCCAGCCTGCTGGCCAACGCCATGCTGCTGCAGACCTATGAGGGGGTCTCGGACGAAGAGGCCAAGGCGCGGGCGGACTATGATCTGCGGTGGAAGGTGGCCTTGGGGATCGAAGTGGACGAGCGACCGTTCGCCAAGAGCACCCTGCAGTTGTTCCGAGCCCAACTTATTCTCAAGGAGAAGATGCGCGAGGTGTTCGTGCGCAGCCTGGAACTGGCCAAGCAATCGGGGTATTTGAAGGGGCGGCGAATGAAAGTGATCCTGGACACCACCTACATCCTGGGTCGAGGAGCGGTGCGGGATACTTACAACCTGCTGGGGGACGGCATTCAGCAACTGTGCCGGGCGTTGGCTGCAGCGCAGGGGCAAAAGTTGGTAGCCTGGGTAAAGGCGCATGAGTTCCAGGGCTACTTTGGTTCGAGCCTCAAAGGGGAGGCGGCCATTGATTGGGACGACGAGCAGGCACGCAGCGTTTTCTTGCGAAAGATCGTGGTGGACGCTCGGCGCCTGCTGCAGCTGGCGCGGGAGAAGCAGGCAAGCCTGAACGAGAAGCATCCGGCCGCAAAGCGGATCGCCATAGCTGGAGAGCTGCTCGGGCAATTGCTCGAGCAGGATGTCGATCAGGCCGACGGGCAGGCGGACTTGAAGGACGGGGTTAGCCGAGACCGGATTGTTTCGGTGAGCGACCCCGAGATGCGACATGGACGTAAGAGCCGCGCCAAGCGCTTCGACGGGCATAAGGCGGCCATCGCCGTGGACGCCGACAGCCAGTTGATCACCGAGGTGGAGGTCTTGCCGGGCAACGCCTGGGACGCCACGCATGCGTTGGAGCTGACAGAGGGCAGTGAGGCCAACACCGGGCTGGAAGCGGAGGAGACAGTGGGTGACTGTGCTTATGGAGACGGCAACACCCGCCAGGAATTCGCCGATGCTGGACGCAGCCTGATTGCCAAGGTGACTGATCACGGTCGGAAGGGAAACATCAAAAAGAGCCAATTCCACATCGATTTGAAAGCCATGACTTGTACCTGCCCGGCGGGTCATACCACGGGCACCTTGATTCCCAACGGCACCTGTTTGGATCGGAACCGGAAGAGACAGTCTGGCACCGCCTTCCTCTTTGCAGCGGAGACCTGCGCAGCCTGCCCGCTGCGCCCGCAGTGCTTCCAGGCTAAGACCCAGCGGGGCCGCACGGTCCAACTCCACCCCCAGGAAGAGTTGTTGCAGCAGGCCCGAGCCTTCCAACACAGCCCTGGGTTTCTGCCCTATCGGCAAGCCCGGCAAACCGCCGAGCACCGCCTGGCACGACTGGTGCAGTTGGGGATCCGTCAAGCGCGCTACTTCGGCCGAAAAAAGACTACCTTCCAGCTGCTGCTGGCAGCAACCGTGGCGAATTTGACCCTGATCGCCTCTCAGACAGGGCAAATGGTCCCCAAAGGCAAGTCCGTTTCTTCTTTTTTCCATCACCTGAGCTCGCAAATACGGCTTTTGGGCGAGCATTTCCCTTCCTTGACCTCGATTTTCGATGTCTGATATTCAGATTTGCCGGTTCTCGGCTGAATCTCTAGGTGTGATAAATAACCTCGGTCTACCGAAGATATTATTCTCCAATATCAGGAAAGACCTACGATTTAGACTGAAATGAAAAAAAATATTTTGGTTGCAGGGTACTACGGTTATCAAAATAACGGGGATGATGCCATTTTACGCGTCCTGCTCGCTGACCTTCATAGGATCGATCCAAATTTTTCTATTTGCGTTTTGTCCGGTGACCCCGAAGCCACCCGGCGGGTGTTTAGTGTGGAATCCCTCGCTAACCAAGATGTAGCCGGAATCATCGCCCAAGCACGCCTCAGCGATGCCCTTGTTATCGGCGGAGGCGGGATATTTCAAGATTACTGGGGAGCCAAAATACCCACCCTCCTCACTTGGGAACAGGCCGGGCTTCCTTTCTACTCCAGTCTGCCTTTGCTAGGCCGCTTGCTGGACAAACCTGTCCTCATTTATGGCGTCGGAGCCGGGCCGTTGTTTAGCGATGATGCCAAGCTGTTGACCCGTCTTTCCTTTGATTCTGCAAATATCGCGACTGTACGGGATAAGGATTCCCTGGAATTACTGCGCTCCGTCGGCATCTCCGATAGGAATATAAATGTCACTGCAGACCCGGCATTTATGTTGGAACCTGACATAGCGCATGCCCGAGAGGTTCTTTCAAATCGGGGAACCGACTCAGGTCGCCCGATCGTGGGGGTCTGCGTGAGAAACTGGGATATCGGGGTCGACCAATCAAACTGGCAGGCAGCTACAGCTACAGCCCTGGACGAATTTGGCGACCGCACAGGGTGTGCCTTTGTATTCCTCCCTTTCCAGGACCTACCAGCATCGCCCCTCACCAAAGATTCATTTTCGGCTGATGCAGTGATCCAGCAAATGAAGCATCGCCGGGACTGCCATCTCCTCCCATTCCAGGAGGATCCCGCCGTCACAGCAGGGATCCTGGCAGCATGCCGCCTGGTTGTGGGGATGCGCTATCACTCCATCGTTTTTGCTGTTAGTGCCGGCATCCCTGCCGTTGCCCTGGCATACGATTCCAAAGTCTCACAATTGATGGATTCGCTTGGACTGGAAGAGGAGACACTTCGCTTGTCTGGCATGACTGGCGCAGCTCTTTTCTCTTGCCTGGTGCGCGTTTGGGAAAACCTTCCGCTCTTCCAGGAAAAATTGTCTGGCAGGGTTTCTGATCTGAAAAAATCTGCCGGTGGTAATCTCAAATCCCTTCGCAAGATCCTCGCAGCTGCTCCGGCCCGGGTTTCATCTGGACAGGCTGTCGATCGTTTCATCAAGGAATTTACCCTGCAAAAATCATTGTCGTCCCTGGAGCAGACAGTTCGGGCTGACGAATTGTGGGCCAAGGTACAGAAGCAGGAAGCGGCTTCCCATGTATATGTCACGCAAATCCAGGAGAAAGACCATGCGTTGCAGGTTTTATCCGATCGAATTGAAGATCAATCACATAAGATTGAGACTTCAAATCGTGAGTTGGGCAGAGAGTATCAGCAAATCCAAACATTGAACACCCAGTTGAACGATATCTATCGCAGCCGGGCGTGGAATCTTATGTTGGTTTTATGGAATATGCGCAAACGGCTGATCCCCAACGGCAGCCGGCTCGAAGGGGCTTTGAGATCAATTTGGCGCAGACTGCGCGATGAGTCCTTCAGCCGCGCGGGCAGAGCCTCCCAGCCGCCGCCCCCATTCAATGACCGCTATATCATAGAAGATAACAGCCGTGTGACGCTCTATGCTGATGATCCTCTGTTAATCCCGGGCTATTCACCGAGGAAACCTCTTCGGAACCAGCTTCCGGATACTCTCCAGGTTTCCCTGATTGCAACGGTTAAGAACGAGGCCGGGAACGTCGCCAAGTGGATAGAATGCATTCAAAAACAAACCCGTCCTGCGGATGAAATCATCATCCTGGACGGCGGCTCAACAGACAGGACTGATCGATTGTTAGAGCAATGGGAACAGCGCAACTCGCTGCCGGTGAAGTTGATTCGAGCTCCAGGGACGAAGATAGCCCGTGGACGGAATATTGCCATCCGGGAGGCGCACTACCCGCTCATTGCAATTACCGATTTCGGCTGTGAGCCGAAGCCCGACTGGCTCGAAAAGTTGATCCAGCCCTTCAAGATTGACCCCGAGACGTGCGTCTCGGCTGGTTTCTATGAATCTGTCAATCGGACTGGGAAAGTCCTGAGCGGGAACGGGGTGTGGCCGGGGTTGGGGAACATTGATCCCCAAAGCTTCCTGCCCTCCAGCCGCTCGGTCGCCTTCCGCAGGCAGGCTCTGGATGAGGTCGGTGGTCACCCTGAATGGCTGACATGGACCGGCGATGATACTTATCTTGACCTTGAGCTGAAGCGTCTCGGTGGAAAGTGGGCCTTCGTACCGCAGGCACAGGTGAAATGGCTGGCACCTGAAGGTCTGGGCGCTTACCTTGAAAAAATTTACTGGTGGTCCAGAGGGGATGGGGAATCCGGTGTCCATGCTCGCTATTATTGGCGCTACCTGCAGCAGCTTTCTGTCTGGCTGGTATTTTCGGTGCTCGTGGTTACTGGCATGATCGCAGTTCTTGTATTTCGACTGGCTCCCATCCTGCTTTGGGTGATTTTGCTATGCCTGGCATGGCTCGGTGTTCTGGGCGGGATATCTTTAAAAGAAAAACTGCCTCTGCACCGCACGCTCCAGAAAGGTTTGGGACACGTTGCCCAGGTCCTAGGTTTCCTGAAAGGAGCCCGCAACTCAAAAGAGGTGGATCGCACGCGCAAGAATGACGTGGTTGGCGTTTTCTTCATCCTTTCAGGCGTCCCCTTGGACGACAGCGGCGGCGGTGCCCGCGGCGCCCAGATCGCCCAGGAACTCCTGCGCCTCGGCTGGGGAGTGGTTTTCCTGCACAAATTCGAACGGGACGAGACGCGTAATCTGCAGTTGCACGGTCTCCATCCGCACCTGTTCCAATCTTCCATTGAACAATTCAATCTACAGGAGTTCAAAGGAAAATATCCTGACCTGTTGAAAAATAAACCGGTTAGAGTACTAGTCGAATTCGCTTTGCCTGATTACCTTTCCCTCTCCATGCAGCTGCTCGAGGAGCACAGCGCGTCAGTAGCCTATGACCTTCTGGACGATTGGCATTCATCACTGGGTGGAAAATGGTATTCACCAGATATCGAACAGCAGGTTATCTTAACCAGCACCCATCTGGTTGCCACCCTTCCTAAGTTAGCTGAACGCCTTGAAAAAATTTCTGCTAGAAGACCCTTGCTCCTGCCCAATGCTGTAAATACCCGCCTGTTCAATCTAACTGTCAACTATCCTCGCCCCGTGGACCTTCCGGGGGGGAGACGTATCCTCCTGTATGTTGGTGCATTATGGGGGGATTGGTTTGATTGGGACTTGCTAGGGTGCCTGGCTGATTCCAACCCGGAGGCACAAGTCGCCCTGATTGGCGATTATCGAGGCCAGGCTCACTTTATAAAAACCAATGTCCACTTCCTTGGTTTGAAAGCCCAGAAGGAATTACCCAACTATCTAGCGCACGCAGATGCTGCCCTGCTGCCTTGGAAAGTCACTTCCATCACTCGGGCAACCAGCCCCCTCAAGGTCTATGAATACCTGGCAATGCGATTGCCGGTAATCGCTCCCTCTCTTGAGCCTTTACGCGGCATGCCTGGTGTCTTCCTATGCGACTCCCGGGAGGAATTTTTAAAACTGGCTGGCAGTGTCACCCGCAGTCAACTGGATGAGAAGGAGCTGAGTGAGTTTATTCACCTTAACACCTGGTCAAAGCGCGTTGAAGAATTGCTGGGTTACCTGGATCGATAACATTGAATGGTAGGGTCAGGGAATGGCGCCTGGGACTTAGGTGATGCAGACCCGTTTCTCTCCATTTCTTTTGAGAGTGCCTCAGTACTTTCACCATATCCTGGTTTCCATCCCCTGCCACATCGAACCGGACATGAGGTTTTCCCTCATCCGGCTCACCGACAACCTTCTTCTTGCGGTTTTCAAGGATTGACGCATATTCCACTTCGATAGAAGTATTCCAACCCGTTCCGAGCTATTTGGCCTTCAAAGGCGCTCTCGCTCCAATGCGCTCTTGACCCTTTTTGTGCTCGTACCCATTGCTCTAATCGTTGCCTTACATATTGATCTAGATCTTGCAATTTCATGGTGCTATTTCCGATACGAAAGTAGTTCCGCCACCCACGGATAACCAGATTGAGATACTTTATTATTTCTTCCAGAGGATTACTCAATCGTTTCCGCTCGGTGATCTCATGGATCTTCTTCCGAACCGTTTTCATGGCCTTTTGACTCGGCCACATGTAAGGCAAAAGCTTGTGGGTTTTCTTAGCTCTCAGCTTGTGGAAATGAAATCCAAGAAAGTCGAAACCTTCCTGTCCCATGTCCACAATACGGGTCTTGGTGGGATGAAGGGTCAGTTTCAGTTTGATCATGATCTGCTTGACCTTCTGTAAGGCTTCCTGGGCTTCTCGTTGGGTTCGACAGATGATCACCAGATCATCCGCGTACCGCACCAACTTGCCTAAGGATGAGTACCGTTCCGCCCAGTACATGTCCAGCACATGCAGGTATATATTCGCAAGCAGGGGGCTAACCACACCCCCTTGAGGCGAGCCTATCTCCGATGCACTCCAGCCCCCATTTTCCATGACACCTGCCTTGAGCCACTGCCGGATAAGCTTCAACACCCGGCGGTCACTGATCCGTCGTTCAACCAAGCTCATCAGCATTTCGTGATCAATGGTGTCGTAATAACTCTGAATATCGGCTTCAACCACATGCCAGCCGTTTATCAGGGCCTTTTTCACCACCTTCACTGCTCGTTGGGCACTACGCTTCGGACGGAACCCGTACGAGTTGTCCTGGAAGTTGGCCTCAAAGACTGGCTCAATAACTATCTTGCACGCCTGCTGAACTACCCGGTCTCTCACAGAGGGTATTCCTAACGGCCTTTGTCGTCCGTCTGATTTTGGAATGTACACCCGCCGTACCGGTTGCGGTCGGTACTTCCCTGCTTTCAAGTCTTGCTCGATCTGATAAAGAAACTGTTCCACTCCTTCCTGTTCCACCTCCTTGATGGTCACGCCATCTACTCCGGCGCTCCCACCGTTTCGGCGTACTTCTTCCCATGCCCGCCACAGAACATCGGGCCGGAACATGCGGTCATATAGCGCATGGAACCGACGGTTCCTGCTCCTCTTGGCCGCTAAGTATAGCTCGCGCTGGAGTTCTCGTGTTTTGTCTTGTGATGGGGTTGGCCTTTCGGCATGCATCGACACTTACTTCCTCGCTTAGCTGGTTGAAGTAGAGGCCCTTCCCTCTCATCGAGTTCTGTTGTCTCGATGGTCATCAGTAGTATGGCCTCCTCCGACTTCTCACCCGGCTTCCTCCTGGACTTCGCCTCTTCGGCTTATACCATTCGTTACAGTGAACGTGCCACTGACCGGATGAGATCTCTCCTGTTCCATCATCTACTTTCACAACATCCCGTTCTCCCTACACCGGAGGGTTCTTCACGGCTGCGTTTTCAGGTTCTTCGCCGCTTCTATGGCCTTCGCTATTGGCTCAAAAGCTCGGCTCCCTCTTTTCCCTTTCGGGCTAACATTTCGGCGCTGCAAGATTCACTTTATGTTGCGGGCTGCTGCTTCGCTCTCCCTTCTCAGGAGGTTACAACGTTTCAGCACACCCGGTCACCCAGATGCACTGGTTGCCTGCTACCTGGCCGCCTGACCGTTACCAGGACTGGACTTTCACCAGTGAGCAGATGATGACTTTTCAGGACACACGAGCCAGAGGTTAGTGCGGCTGGAATAATAATAGACTGGTCTGGCAAGCACCGTCCTGGTAGGTCTGTTCTGATACCAGACTCATTGATAGGAGCAGGTCTTTTTGTGTCAGCAAGACATCAGACGAGGGAGAATCGCATGGAAGCAACAACCAGGTTCGTGCGTGTGTTGCGGAGGTCGCTGTCAGGATGGCCTCAACTGAGGCCGGTATCGCTGACGAATCGTATAAGCCGAAGGGCAGGCTGACCCAGGCTGGTTTTGGGCTTCCCCAATTCATCCAATAGTTCCATGCCGGGGTGCCGTAACTGTTTATCACGAGGGCATCCCTCGGTCCTGCCTGAGTTCGGAGCGCAACCTGCGCGGCTTGGAAATCGGTCCGTCCAGCATAATAATTCGGGTCGTTTGTGTATGCTTTTGGCAAAAGCAGGGTCGCCATCCCGGCGCATCCGAGCAGAACGGGGGTCATCCAACTGGGACGGGAGCGTAAATTTAGCCAAGCTACCCCAGCCAAGGCGGCGAGCCCCACCCCGATAAGCACCCCGGGTAGGCCTGCCCGGACGATTGCCAGGTCGAATTTACCCCCCGAAAAGATACGGCTTGCTGTCCATACAATGGCAGAATATCCCAGGCTCCACACCTGCTGCGTCCCATTGACCGGGGGATTAAGGGAAAGCATAGCCTGGTAGTATTCTCCAAGGGGGGCGGAAATCCCGATCAATTGGACCAGGCTCGACAGGGCTCCCAGGAGCGCGATCCAGACCCAGCCCTTTCGATAGTCCAAGATACGATCAATCGTTGACGTCGATGCAACTGCCAGCACCGGCAAAGTAGGAGCCATGAAGCGCAGGCCCCAGTTGACGTTTCCATACCAGAGCTCGTCGTAGAAAAGTGCCTGCGCCACGATCAAAAGCACCACGTATCCCCAAGCGGCGAAAAACTCGTTCCGCTTTTTGAAAAGTGGCACCAGGGAGATCAACAATACTGGTGAATATAAAAACAGGCTTTTTCCCGGGCTGACTAGTGGTCCGGTCAATGCTTGCAGTAAATTGGGGTGAGGGCTGGTGAAGAAAAAAACAAGGAGCTGGTAGTAATAGCTGAGGGAAAATCGTGCCAGCGGACCTCGGGCGATTAACAAGAAAACCAGGAGGCCTACCAGTGCGACCCCCGACAACAGGTAAATTCCCAGATGGATATTCCTGAGCTTTAATGAACCTTTACCGCGTCCACCAAGGCTCTTCCAAAATGGAATGAGCAAAATAAGGACCGACGGTATGGCGACCGTGATTGTGTTTTTGGTGAGGATCCCAAGCAACAAGCCCAGGATGATCCCTGCTCCGGCCAGTGTCCGGCTCCGCGTCGTTGCAGCTCGGTTGAGGAGCAGGGTACAAAGCCACGCAAAAGCCAGGAAAAGCATCGCCAAGGGGTCGCGAAAAAAGGTGCGGGTGTACGGCCAAGCCTGGGTTCCCAGCCCGAAGACCAGTGCCGTGACAAGAGCTGTGCGGTCCCGATAGCCCAGGGTCTTGGCGGAGGCAAACACGCAGACAGCAGTCAGGGCGGTTGCAAGGATATTCATCAGGAAGAGGGTCTGGACCAAGCCCCCGCCTGTGAGCAGCGCCAAGCGCGCCAGCCCGGCTCCCACAATAGCCTGGATTGGTTCGATCTCCAGGCTCGGGATGGCTTGTTCTGCTGGCAGGGCCTGGTAGGCAAATATGCGCTCATTGCCAGTCACCCGGTCGTCGTTGAGATCCCCATCGAATGCCAGGCTCAGGCTGCGGGAGGCCAGGATGTGTTCGTCATCGGTGGAAAAGTGTCCGGAATAGGTTAGCCCATAAATGGCCAGAAGTGAGACCGACAGCGCCAAAACGATGTGGATCGATGACCCCCATTTCCCTGTGTTGTCCCTCACCGGTCTCACTCGCGCGCCCGCTGCCAGGGGCTTTTTTGAAGAGCCAGCAGAAAACTGCGGACCCACATATAGATAAATGTCGGGCTGTACAAGATGGCTTTGAGATAATCACGCCAGTCTTCGGAGGAAAAGATCGTCCACCCCAGGCAAGCCAGGTCGAAAAGGACCGGGGTCAGGAACAGGGCAGACAGGGGCCAGGAAAACCAGGCGCTGGCAGTTGCCAGCAGGACTAGTACCAGGTCCATCAACCATCTTGGTTTTAGGAACAATGAACTCAGCAGCGACCAGCCAGGCAGCCCGCGTTTAGTCAGTATCACCACCTCCGCCCTATAATGCCAGAATGCTGCCCATTGGCCGCGAAACCAGCGTGCCCTTTGACGGGAGGCGAGGACGGATTCACGTGGCTTTGGGTCGTAAACGCAGATATGCGGATTCATTTCCACCGGGATGCCGCTTGCAGCAAATAACAGGCTCATGGCAATGTCTTCCACCTCGGTGTCGATCATTTGGGCAACGATCTTTAGCAGAGATGGAGTCATTACCATCCCCGTACCGCGCAGCCTTACAGGCCAGCCGAATAGGGTACGCAACCCATCGATAGTTTTTTGTTCGTGGATCTCTGAAAGGGCGATCAGCGTGCCAAGCGGCGAACCCTGGTAACTGGTGGGATAGACGAAACATTGCATGATCCCTTTCCCTTGATAACCCGCCTTGATACCCTGCATGAATCCCGGAGGTACCAGGTTATCAGCATCCAGGATCACTAACAGGTCATAGCGTTCGATCAAGTCGCCTGCCTGATCCACAAACCATTTCAGGGCAGCACCTTTTCCAGTGGAGGACCGGGTCAACCGCTCCCAGACTAAAGCCCCTGCACTAGCTGCGCGGGCTGCGGTTGAATCAAGACAGTTATCAGCGATAACATAAACAGCATCCTGAGGATCAAGCACGGGACCAACAGACCGGAGGGCCGATTCGATAACACCCGCCTCGTTGTGTGCCAAAATGAGCACTGCAGCGCTTTTTGCAACTTTCAGGCGGGTAATCGCCGCCCTGGTTTCCACCTGGTTAATTCCAAAATTCATGGTAGATTCTTGTCCACGAAGGAAATTGGCGTAACCCGGGAATGCTAAGGCTTGGTCGTCGGGGAGGGCGTCCCGGAAGGTTTCAATGTCGGGCAGGGAGTAAGCGCGAATTGGCTTCTAAAGGAGTTGCAATAAGCGGTTGCGGTCGCACCCACATCCATGGTCGGGGTCGATGTAAGAGTAGCATTTGCAGGCTTGGGAGTGCTTGTCAAGGCGGGGACACACTTCGGCATTAACCAATCACCAAACTGCGCTATCCTGTCCAAGTCAACGTTAAACAGACCGTTGAAGTTGCCATAAGCATCCAGGTATCCACTTTCTCCACAGCCCAACGAGATGAGTTTGTCGGCTTTTGCCCCCAAGGCACAAGTTCCACTTGTACAGTCCATTATGAAATCATTCGCAACAGGATCTAATGTTACCAGGCCTGTTCCACTAATCTGGGCAAAATAGCCAGTCGGGCTGGTGACGACAACCGAGTTTCCTACGGGAAGCAAAGAGATTACCGCCACTTGGCCGTGTTTGAGCAGGATCTTATGCTCATAGAGTCCCGGGCAGTACCCTGCCGGAGTGATTTCGATTTCAGTGTTTTCAGCCAAATATATCTGTGAGCCATCTGGAAGAGTCAAAACGGTCTGAGCTGCGCCGCTACTGACATCGATCGGATCGCAATGGACCGGAAGGGCAGTAGCAACCACCAGAGTGGGAACAGTAGGGGTTTGGATTGACTGCGAATTGGGAGTACATTTGGTCAATATGATAGCAGTAAGGATTCCCATAAAAACCAGAATTGTTAAAATGGTATAGAGCAAGCGTTTGGGCATGTTCTCCTCCGAGTGATAATTTAATAAAAAATGTATCGATCTGGTTAGCAAAGATTTTCAAAATACGACGGGCAAGGATGACTTCCTTTGATAGTTACCGCAGCGAGTGCAATGCAAGCCATCCGCCAGTGCGAGCCAGGTTTCACCGCATTCGTTGCAGCTACCGTAGACCGGGGTGAGAGGAATAACTTTCCGAGAATCCTTTGCCATAGCCCATTCCCAGTGACCTTCCCAGGTCCGGGCGACCATATCCCAGGTCAAGGGAGTGTTGACAGCATTTCGGCGCAGGAAGCTGGAATACTCCGGGTTGTGAACCAACTCCAGGATAAGGTCGGATGCAGCCTGGCGCGTCGGTTCGCTGAAGGGATCTCCGGGAACCAGAAATCCATCCTGGCCATGGGAAACGATCTCGGGGAAGGCACCCACCGAGCTGGCCAACACAATGCACCCAGCACGCATGGCTTCTATCACTGCCATTCCGAATGAATCCTGAATGGTTTGGAGATTCAAGCTGAAACTGCAAGATTGCATTTCACGCGCCAACTGGCGCTGTCCGATAACACCATGGTAGGTGATCCCCGGCTCAGGGAGAGGGTTATCCCCTGTTTCACCCCATAGCCCAACACCACCAAAGACATGCAGGTGAAAGCGCTGGTCGGCTAACCGCAAGAAGCGCAAAATGGAAATGGCTGTTTCCAGACCCTTGGAGGGGTGACCGGTATACAAAAGGGAAAACGGGTTGCGCGCTGGAGATTGATGGACCCTACTAGAGAAATTCGCTTCCATCACTCCCCGATACGAGACGAAGACATTGTTTCCATTCAAACCCCAATCTGCAACCGTTTTCCGGCGGATGAAATTACTGGGAGCATAAGCAAAATCAAAAAGGAAGGATGACAATCCATTGGGTCGGGTTATTCCATGGACGAGCAGAATCTTCAGTTGGTTATTTAGTTCTATCCCGCTTAGGTTGGAGAGGTCGAACTTCCCTCCACTGGTACTGGCAATAAATAGATCAGAGTTATCCCGCTTCAAGTCTGAAAAATGGTGCGTCTCCACCCCCATTTCCGTCACATTTTTTGGGCAATTGATATATAGTTTAACCTGGTGCCCTCGAGCAGCCAGAGCATAAGCCATCCGGGTCCGAGTGGTGACACCGCCTCCAACCCCCTTTTGATCCAGGCGGAGGCGGTCGTAGATTAGATGGTTGTCCGGACAGTAGATAGTTACAGTGCGCTTCAAGAATACATTTTTCATGGTGGCGGGATGGGAGAATCCTCTAAGGCATCGGCGTCATACCAGTGGCCTTCACAATCAAGTATGCTGCCCAATCCCGACTGAAATTGGTATTCGGGCAGAACAATGGCTTTGAAACACCCCCAACGACTTGCGTCCCGCATGCCACCATGAGCCCATCCTTGTAGGCCTGTTCTGCCCACTTAGTGCCCCAGTTATTTGTATCGGTCATATCGGCAAACACGGTTCCGCTGGCAGGCCCTGGGATGTACCCTTTGCCGTGTAGAATTACCAATCCGAATACCGCTGCTTGTACGCGCGGGGTGTTGTCCCACGGACAGAAGAGCAGCGGGTTGGCCTGGCAGCCGGCGGTTAAATTTTCCGCCCACATCCCTTCCGCCCATTTCTCTGCCCAAGGACCCAGAGTCCAATTATCAGCAAAAGTATTCCATGGCGCTGCAGGGGGTACATATGTGGTCCCTTTTAAGCCAACCAACATGAATACAGCCGACTCCGCTCGCAGCATGGTTTGGGTTGGGCAATAGCTCAAAGGACTGGAACTACAACCTGCTGTTAATCCAGCATCGTACAAGGGAATAATATATTTATACAAGGGATAAGTCACTCCCCCAAATACCTGGGAGTACCCGATGGGAACATCCGTAAATATAGAAGTGGTAAAAGTGACGTCCGCACCGTAAGATGTCCCAACGGAATTCGTAGCATACGCCCGGACGTGGTACAGAGTATTCGGAGTCATGCCGGTAATAGCACTTGTAAAAGCGCCCAGACTAGAGCGTGATCCTTGTGCTGTCTTAGTACTCAAAGATATGGTGGGGTTGATCGCTGTACTCCAAACTACTCCATACTGGGTTGGATTGGGTACACCTAAACTTGTGATATTGCCATTGCCAGTGGCAATAGTCATTTTTATAGAACTGACGGCTTGCGTAGACACGGTAGGGGTTCTGCCAACCGCAAAGGATTGTTGCACCTGCGGCGCTGGATTGTAGGTCGCATTCCCCGCCTGGTTGGCATCGATCACGCATGTGCCTACCCCTGTGAAGGATACCACCCCTGCACTGATCGAGCAGACCGATGAGGCACTCCCATCTATCGTGAAAACAACTGTCAGCAAAGAGGTTGCCGTCGCTGTCGGTGTATACGTGGGGCCACCCACGCCTGCGTTGATCGGCGCACTCGACGTAATGCTGATCGTTTGATTGTTCTTAACCCCAAAGGATTGTTGTACCTGCGGCGCTGGATTGTAGGTCGCATTCCCCGCCTGGTTGGCATCGACCACGCATGTACCCACCCCTGTGAAGGATACCACTCCTGCACTGATCGAGCACACCGATGAGGCGCTCCCATCTATCGTGAAAACAACTGTCAGCAAAGAGGTTGCCGTCGCTGTCGGTGTATACGTGGGGCCACCCACACCTGCGTTGATCGGTGCAGTCGACGTAATATTGATCGTCTGATTGTTCTTAACCCCAAAGGATTGTTGTACCTGCGGCGCTGGATTGTAGGTCGCATTCCCCGCCTGGTTGGCATCGACCACGCATGTGCCTACCCCTGTGAAGGATACCACTCCTGCACTGATCGAGCAGACCGATGAGGCGCTCCCATCTATTGTGAGAACAACCGTCAGCCCGGAAGTGGCTGTGGCTGTCGGTGTATACGTGGGGCCACCCACACCTGCGTTGATCGGCGCAGTCGACGTAATGCTAATCGTTTGGTTATTCTTAACCCCAAAGGATTGTTGTACCTGCGGCGCAGGATTGTAGGTCGCATTCCCCGCCTGGTTGGCATCGATCACGCATGTACCCACCCCTGTGAAGGATACCACCCCTGCACTGATCGAGCACACCGATATGGCGCTCGTATCTATTGTGAGAACAACCGTCAGCCCGGAAGTGGCTGTCGCTGTCGGTGTATACGTGGGACCGCCCACACCTGCATTGATCGGCGCAGTCGACGTGATGTTGATCGTTTGATCTACTTTGCCAACCGCGAAGGATTGTTGTACCTGCAGCGCAGGATTATAGGTGGCATTCCCCGTCTGGTTGGCATTGATCAAACAGAGACCATTGGAAATAAATGAAACTACTCCGCCCGTCATGGAACATATTGCCACAGCAGTTTCATCCACGGTGATTGTCACAGGAAGCCCAGAGGTCGCCGTCGCTGTCGGTGTGTAGGTCGGTCCACCTACCACGGCATTGTTGGGCGCAGTCGATGTAATGCTGATCGTCTGATTGTTCTTAACCCCAAAGGATTGTTGCACCTGCGGCGCTGGATTGTAGGTCGCATTCCCCGCCTGGTTGGCATCGATCACGCATGTACCCACCCCTGTGAAGGATACCACCCCTGCACTGATCGAGCACACCGATGTGGCGCTCGTATCTATCGTGAAAACAACCGTCAGCCCGGAAGTCGCAGTGGCTAGCGGTGTATACGTGGGGCCACCCACTCCTGCGTTGATCGGCGCACTCGACGTAATGCTGATCGTTTGATTGTCCTTTACCCCAAAGGATTGTTGTACCTGCGGCGCTGGATTGTAGGTCGCATTCCCCGCCTGGTTGGCATCGACCACGCATGTACCCACCCCTGTGAAGGATACCACTCCTGCACTGATCGAGCACACCGATGAGGCGCTCCCATCTATCGTGAAAACAACTGTCAGCAAAGAGGTTGCCGTCGCTGTCGGTGTATACGTGGGGCCACCCACGCCTGCGTTGATCGGTGCAGTCGACGTAATATTGATCGTCTGATTGTTCTTAACCCCAAAGGATTGTTGTACCTGCGGCGCTGGATTGTAGGTCGCATTCCCCGCCTGGTTGGCATCGACCACGCATGTGCCTACCCCTGTGAAGGATACCACTCCTGCACTGATCGAGCAGACCGATGAGGCGCTCCCATCTATCGTGAAAACAACCGTCAGCAAAGAGGTTGCCGTCGCTGTCGGTGTATACGTGGGGCCACCCACACCTGCGTTGATCGGCGCACTCGACGTAATGCTGATCGTTTGGTTATTCTTAACCCCAAAGGATTGTTGTACCTGCGGCGCTGGATTGTAGGTCGCATTCCCCGCCTGGTTGGCATTGATCACGCATGTGCCTACCCCGATGAACGAAACCACACCACCCGTCATGGAACAAACTGAGCTGGCTGCCACATCCACCGTGATCGTCACCAACAGCCCGGAGGTCGCAGTGGCAGTGGGAGTGTAGGTCGGTCCACCCACCACTGCATTGTTCGGCGCAGTCGACGTATAGCTGATCGTCTGATCTAACCCAACCACCACCTGCGAAAGTATCGAAGATGTACTTGCTCCATAGGTACTGTCGCCAAGGTATGTTGTAGTGATCGAATGTGATCCTGCTGTCAACGTGCTGGTGGAATACGTGGCAGTATTAGGCGAACTCCCATTAAGTGTACTTGTTCCGAGTGAGTCAGCACCATCAAAGAACTCGACGTTGCCCGTGGCTCCAGTGTCAACTGTTGCTGTGAAAGTAACAGACTCTCCATAAGTCGAAGGATTGGGTAGGGAGTCCAAAGTGGTGGTAGTTGGGGTACGGGGGAAGGCATATACGCCGAGATCTCCCGCCCAGGGGGTGCCTTCAATATCTTCAGCCGGATTGTTTGGATTGGTCGAGTCAGCGCTGCCGATAGCAGGCGATCCGACAGTCAGGTGGTAATCACCTTCGTTAACTGCAACATTATACGGCGCTGCCGCAGGTCGCTGCGCGATGGGAGCTGGTCCGGTAAAGAGCGGATCTGCTTCCAGCCCGTGCGTTTCCTGTCCAGTCACTGCAGACTGGAACGTCCCTAGCGAACTATACTCTACACCATCCCAATCGATTTGGACGGTACCACTGCTCAGATAATACAGATTGTAGTCGAGAATATTCCCCACATACGATCTGGTATCGACACGCAGATTGCCTGGGTTTCCTGATGTTGTTCCGCCTCCAACCAGGAGTTGCAGGCCGTTATCGACCATGATGTTGTTAATAACTGTTGCACCACCTGAACCAGGAGCTGGATCACCTTCAATGTTGATACCAGCTGTCACGTTCCCCTGTACCGTGTTGCCAATGAATATGTTGTTGGGGGAGGCATTATTGTCAATGCCATGGTCGCCATTGCCGTAGGTGAGATTCCCGATGATTTTGTTTCCGCTTGAACCAGTATAGAAATTCAAGCCCGAGTCTTCATTTCCATAGGTGATGTTGTGAATAATGGTATTACCAGTGCTGCCGTCTAATCTAATCCCGTTCGCATTGCGCTGCCACTGTTCGGCGTTGGCGAATATGACGTTGTTGCTGACCACGTTATTATTGGAACCAGATGTCAGCAGAATACCGTGCGAGCTGTTGTGATCGATGGTGTTCCCGCTGATGGTGGAATAGGTGGTGCCGTTGATGTAGATGCCTGCACGGGTGGAACCAGACACCGGGCTGCCGGAGTTGCTGACGTGATTGTTCGAGAACGTGATGTTGGTCGAGCCCCATGCGTAGATCCCATAGTCGGAGGTGCCGGTGACGGTAAAACCGTTGACTACAATGTAGCTCTTGCTGGTGATGCGGAAGGCACCGCCATTGCTAGTGGAACCATTGCCGGTCACATTGACGCCTGAATTGGCGTTGAAGGTAATCGGGTTTCCTGAGATGCCGTTGTTCTTCGGTATCACAGTTTCAGGGTAAGTACCAGCTACAACGTGTACGGTGTCCCCAGCATCCGCTTTATTCGCTGCATTGGCAATTGTGCAAAACGGCGCATCAGACGTGCCCACTCCGCTATCATTGCAGGTATAAGTAGCGTTGGTATTATCTACATAATAGGTTGTAGGGACTACGGCACTGGTTTTGAAGGACACATCCCCACCATATACTGTATATACTGGACTAGTGCCATATACTCCAACGACCTGATAGTGATAGGTCGTATTGGGGATCAAATTAGTAAGCGGATAACTTACAGCAACTCCGTTTCCAGTAACCGGGCTTGGCGTGGCCGTAACCGTCGAGCCATAAGTTGCATCCAAGCCGTAATTGAATGTTACAGTCATGCTGAAGATGCCAGCATTGGCAATGCCTTTCAGCGCTGCGCTCGTTCTCGTCACAGCTGAGGCAGCAACTGTTGTCACTCCGGGCTGGGTGATTATCCCAGGTTCACCCACCGCAAAGTTGCTCATGGAGGTCATGCTGGTTGCCTGCGTGCTGGTGGTTGTCCGGGTCCCTAACGTCGGAAATGTCCAGACACCAGCATCATCCTTTTCTACAATAAAGTTTTCAGGGATGGCTCCGGCATCCACCACATTGCCATCCGCGAAATGAAAGGTCGCACCGTAACTGGAAAAAACCGTGCCAGTATCAGCCAAGGTCCAGCAGTGGTTAACGTTCTTGTTTTGGTCAATATCGGGAGCGCCGCAGGCGGCTCCGGTTACGGAGGCAGTGACATTGCCGGGAGTTGTAATACCAGTGATTGAAAGGTCAACCGGAGCATAGTTGGCTGAGTCACCGATTGGGAACGAAAAAGAAGATGAGGCAGCTGAGAAAGATCTTAGTAAATTGCCCGCGACGTAATTGCCAGCCCCCTCGCCGGTTACCGTGGCTGACGCAGGCAGAATGAGAGAGTTCACGCCAGTAATGATCTTGCCGTTATTAAAGGTGAGGGCGCTCGTTACGGTTGAATTACCACCCAGCGTTAACCCACTTGGATTATCGAGCGTCAGATTATTAAAACTGTAACCGCCGGTAGTCTGAGATCCGGAACCGTTGAAATTTACCGTGCCGGTGGCTGGAGTGAACATTCCGCCACCTCCAAGGTTTCCTCCAATGTTGAGTATTCCCGCACCAGAAAATGTCATCCTAGCCATTGTGTTGCTAAAGGTAATATTACCAGCGACGTTGATTGTCCCGGAGGAAACTGAAACTACCGAATAACGACTTCCCCCTCTGCTACTGCCTGAAATGGTAATGTTGTCTGCGCTCAAAGTGCCTTGTCCCACTGCAAGGGTATTAATAATGTTGTTGTTCGACGTAGTGATCGCGGATAAGGTTGTTTCACCGCTGACGCTCAGGTCATTTGAATCGGTAAAAGACAATCCCGTAATGAGCGTAGTACCATTAATACTTAAAGATGCAATCGGGTTGGCTGGTGACACATTCAGATTGACTGTAAGGCCATTGCTGATTATTACAGAGTCACCAGCATTGCTAGCTCCTGGGTATGCCCCACATGAAGTGCCAACTCCACCTCCCCCCCAGGTTGTTGCAGAATCCCAATCGCCGCTACCAGAGGCAGTGAATACACAGGCATCAGCAAAAGCTGGAACAACTGGTAAATATACCAGTATGAGCAAAACAATCATTATGGCATTAAAAAACCTGGCCAATGACTTGTGGATATTTGGTCGTTTCATGTCTCTCCTCCCGGGAGATCATATGACTGCCTTAAACCGACTACATTGATCTCTTTTTACAACCGCAGCTTAACAAGTCAATTTGGAGTATCTAGGGGCTCTGTCTTCTACTGTGAAATTATATTTCGAGTTAAATAAAATATTCAGCAAGGGAATAAAGGTTGCTGCCCCGGCTATTAATTACAAAATTACAATTTTGTTAGGTACCATAATGTTACAATAAAATCATCTATTGTCAATATGGCATTTGTAACTGGGATAGTTTCATTATTTTGTCATCAATGCACTTCCGAAGGGTTCGGGATCTCGGAATCCTATTGTTGTGAGAGAGAGCGCCCCTGCAACCAATTACAAATGACGTCAGTTTGTTGGAGCTTATATTAAAATTAATTTGCGAAACGCAACCTGTGTTTTAGATTGTCCGGTTTCGTTTCTGGCCCTCTTAGTGCCCTGCTTGGATCCTGCCAGGCAATTGACCATATTTAGCTGGTGGGTCAATGCCTCCCTCATATTTGATCTTTTATGCATGATTGTCGTATTTCGTGACGAGGGAAACTCGAACAAGTTACAAATGTTACCAAACTAATAATGAAAATCCAAACATTAATTTATATTCGAAATATTTTTTAGATTTATTTAAGCCTGTTCGTAAAGTCTCCAGGAATCATAATAAGCCGTCCAATGTCTCTAACTCGTCATATTAAAATAGTTTCCTCCTATACTGATCATCATTGATATATATCCCAGGTATGGGTAATTTAACTTCAGCCTAGACTTTGCATTAGTATTTAGAACGATTAAATAATTCTTTATAAAATTACACCTCTTAGAAATCAGCACCCAGGGGAGCGATTTTATAATGGATAATCATGTGTATTTAAACCAGGCATTTATTAATCTTCCCTCCAGAATATAATGAGGATGGAATAATTGAATGACTTATTTGGAAAACGTTTTAGGTCCCTTATTAAAAATCATATCATTGGAGTTAGGAGAAAAATGCACCCACAAGCATTTCTCCGAGACCAGATAAATGGGTATAACCTGGGCTGAAATAAATCCTTAAAATAAGCTCCGCATTGAAACTAGTATTAAATCGCTTATTATGTCGATGTTCGCTTCAATGGTTTTTTTGCAGGAATTGGTTTTGAATGGGATTCCCTTTCTATCTACTATGTAGAAATTTCCCAAATTCGATTATGAGTAATAATAAAGAATTTATAGCAAGTCTACATTGAAGCAAGAACATTAGCGATACGTACGGCTGCCATGCCATCTCCATACAGGTTATTTACTTTCGTCATATTTATTCGCACTTCAGGGTGGTTTAGCAATCGCGTCAATTCCTCCACGATTTGCATTTGGTGTGTACCAACCAAGATGGCATTTCCGGCTAGAATACCTTCTGGGCGTTCCGTTGTTTCCCTCATCACAAGGACGGGCTTCCCCAAGTATGGAGCCTCCTCCTGAACTCCCCCCGAATCCGTTAAAACAATTTCTGCTTGATCCATTAACCACACAAAGGACGAATAAGGCAAAGGCTCGATCAAATGTACACGTGGATGTGCCCCAAGAATACGGTTTACGGGTAGACGGACATTTGGATTTAGATGAACGGGGTAAATAAATATCACATCATTAAATTCTTCGGCCACCTGGCGGATCGCAAAGCAAATATTTTTTAAACCCTCTCCAAAACTTTCCCGGCGGTGGCCGGTAACTAAAACAAGCCTATGACCTTCAATTATTTTATTCAAACCTGTTGGTAATTCAAGTGTGGACTGACGAATTCGATTACGCACCCAAAATAAAGAGTCAATACCGGTATTACCTGTAACGTATACTGAAGATGGAGCAATTCCTTCTCCAAGCAAATTATTCCTTGCATAATCTGTGGGTGCAAAATGAAAGTCCGCTAACCGACTTATTAACATGCGGTTGATTTCTTCAGGGAAAGGCGCATATTTAGTACCTGACCGTAAACCTGCTTCCACATGTCCAATCTTTATACAGTGGTAAAAAGCCACTAATGCACCGCAAAATGCAGAAGTGGTATCGCCTTGAACCAATACCACATCTGGTTGATCTTTGGATATCACTTCATCCAGGCTATGAATCATTTCCGAAGTGATTCCAACCAGAGTCTGGTTTGGTGTCATAATATTGAGGTCATAATTGGGGGAAACATCAAAGAGTTTCAAGACCTGGTCCTGCATTTCGCGGTGTTGGGATGTGACACATAATCGGGTCAAAAATTGATTCGGTCTGGATTCCAATTCTCTCAAAACCGGGATTAGTTTAATTGCCTCGGGGCGAGTGCCAAAAATTATCAGAATTTTTCGTATAAACATTCCTGACATTTAGTGTCTCCTCAAGCAGCAACCTAAATCTGTGACAACATCCTAAATAAGACATGCCGATAATATCACTATTATATCCAGGATAAATCTAAGTAGATTTCGCGCTAAGCTCTGTGTTTTACTTTTCTATATTGACGATTCGCTTTTCTTAGTCGGTTATGAGCACAGCGCAGAATAACATGTCAACTATTTTACGATTTCTGGAATATATAATGTCAACATCGTGGGAAAAAACCATCGAGGATTGATCGGATTGGATCTCTTCATGATGAGAACAGATAATTTTCTTCCAGCAAATGTCCTCATGTTCCGTGTCAGAACATTTGAGACAGGTTTAGGGTAATATTTATGAGACACTTCTCGGCCGGAACGTAATATTATCTAGCAAAAAGGAGCTCAAATGGCCGAGTAGAAGAAGAGGGTGGGAGCGATCGTGCGGAGTATCCGCCGGGCGACGCGTAAGAAGTACACCGCGGAAGAGAAGGTACGGATCGTGTTGGAAGGATTGCGGGGGGAGAGCACGATCGGCGAGTTGTGCCGTAGGGAAGGGATCTAGCCCAACCTATACTACAACTGGAGCAAGGAATTCCTGAAAGCGGGGAAACAGCACCTGATCGGGGACACCCAGCGTCAGGCGGACAATCAGGAAGTGGTAGAGATGCGGAGTGAGCTTGAACAGCTTAAACAGGTAGTGGCCGAGCTGACGCTCTAGAACCGCGTGTTGAAAAAAGGCTTGCTGGGCAAGGCAACTCCGTGGGACGAATGATTCGTCGGATATGCGAAGAAAAACGTGAGATCATTCACCTAGTAGAGCACTCCGCGTTACCGATGAGACGCACCCTGGACGAGTTGAATGTGCCCAGAAGTACCTTCTATCGCTGGTATCAGCTGTACCAGGAAGAAGGGGAAGATGGAATGATCGACCAGCGTCCGAACCCACGCCAGTTCTGGAATCATATCCCCCAGACAATGCGGGAGCAGGTGGTGAAGGTGGCTCTGGAGCATCCGGACCAATCCTCCTGGCAGGTAGCCTGGATGTTCACCGACGAACAACGCTATTTCATCTCGGAATCGAGTGTTTATCGCATTCTGAAGGGTTATGATCTGATAGAAAGCCCGGCATTTCGGGTGATCACAGCTAAAGATAAATTCCAGAACCCCACCAAAACCGTGAATGAGCTCTGGCAGACGGACTTTACCTACTTCAAGATCCTGAGCTGGGGATGGTATTACTTGTCCACGATCCTGGATGATTACTCCCGTTGCATCCTGGCGTGGAAGCTCACGCCCACCATGAACACGACAGATGTGCAGAAGACGCTCGAGATGGCCTCGAAAAAGACCGGGGCGGATGGGGTGAATGTGTTTCTCCGTCCCCGCCTGCTTTCCGACAACGGACCCTGTTCCCTTTCCAAAGGTCTGAAGGATTACCTGTATTGCAGCCACATCGAACACACTCACAGTGCTCCCTACCATCCGATGACCCAGGGTAAGATCGAACGGTATCACCGCTCGATAAAGAATGTGGTGAACCTGCAGAATTACTACTCCCCGGAAGAACTGGAGCGGGAGATCGTCCAGTTTGTGGATTAGTACAACAACCGGCGCTACCATGAGTCACTGGAAAATCTCACGCCGATGGATGTTTATACTGGCAGATCAAAGGAGGTTCTGGCAAAACGAGCCGAGATCAAGAAACGAACATTACAAGCAAGGCGCCTTCAGAATTTGCAGGTGCAGGCAGTGGAAGTAAAATGACTTCGGGTCGGGAAAGTGTCTCTTAGCAAATGCCAGTTATTGTCTCAAATGTTCTGAGGACGTACAATTCAAAGTTTTTTCCAGGGATTGAAGGCAGGTCAGTACTGAATGCTCTCTACCTAAACAATAAAGGCTTCAGGAGTGTAGCAGTATGAGGTACAAGTCTCTCTACTGCTCAGATCCAGGTTCTGGAGAGTGCAGGCACAAGAAAGTTACTGCTGGCTCTGGATATGGATGAGCCAGGCCAGAAGGCGACTGAGAAAGTTCTCAAGAGCCTGGCTACTTCCAGCCTGAGAGCTTATGTAGTCTCCTGGCCAACGGGGTGCAAGGATCCAGACGAGCTGATCAGGAAGGTGGGAGCTAAGGCCTTCCGGGAAGCTCTGGACAAAGCCGAGACTGGCTCATGGTGGGTGGCTAGGAAGTTAGTCTCAAGGTATGACCTAAATACAGACAGAGGCCATGATCAAATACATTAAGTTCATTGACCTCGATACTTCGAACGAGGGTTTCTGAAGCATTACGGATGATATCAGGCGAAGCGCTGCCCAGAACGATGAAACGCGCTTTTTGCCCTGGACGGTCCAGCAACACTCTCATTGTTCCGAACAATTCCGGCATCAATTGGATTTCACCAGAATGACTAGGCCTTCCAGTTTTTCCAGCACAAGTAAGGGATTCCGGATGCGGCGCTGATCCGGGATGAATTCCAGGTCAAAAAAGTCGCCGGTTTTTTTCCGGCGAACATGTGGTCAAGCGTGGTTTTCCCCGTTTGGCGCGGTCCCAGCAAAGCGGTTATGGGGGAGCGACGAACAGCCGTTTATAATTAAATTCCAGATAATCTGGGCGTTTGATCATGGGCTTATTAAATCAAGAAATCTCGGAGTTTAATTCCGAGATTTCACGATACAGCCGGAGTCATAACTTGACCCGCATGTCCATCGTCACCAACCTAGATCCCGGGGGCTGGTCTTATCATCATGAGAGTCTCAATTGCCATGGTGGATTCAATTCATAACAACACCAACATCTTTTGTGCCAGCCCGGTTGGCACCTTTATCCAAATTGGAAAGAATGCGTCTTGTCTTTGCCGCCTTTGGGGACACACTTAAGTCAACTGTGCCCAGTCGTGTTTAGGGAGTCGCGTATGGCCTGCACAACGATTGCCACATCATTTTCACTCATGGTTGGATAAAGCGGAATCGTTACTTCGCGGTTGACGACATCTTCTGTAAGTGGCAGGTTCCAGCGCGATCCTTCTGAATAAATCTTGAATTTGTGGATCGGTGGGTAATGGATGCTGGTTTGGATCCCAAATGATTTCATGCGCTCCATGAACTGCAGGCGATCGATCCCGTCAGGCAGGAGGACCGGCATGATGTGACAGGATGGAATTCCCCTTGGCGATTTGAACGGCACGATGATAGAGGGGACTATTTCCTGAAGCTGTTCACGGTATAACGTGGTGAGATTTTGGCGGCGTTCATTGTTCCGGTCCAGTTTGCGCAATTGGATTCGTCCCAACGCAGCTCGAATTTCATCGATGCGATAATTGTAGCCCAACTCAACCACATCGTAGCTCCATGCGTGACCTCGATGCCGGTCCCACGACATGGTGGTCATCCCGTGCGACCGCAGGATGTGCAACTTCTGTGCAATTTCATCATCATTTGTGACCACCATTCCGCCTTCTCCGGTGGTCATGTTTTTGTTTGAGAAAAAGCTGAAGCAGCCGACCAGGCCCCAAGTCCCCATTTCGCGTTCGTCAATTCTTGATCCGGAGGCGTGAGCCGCATCTTCGATGACGATCAAGTTGTGAGCCTTGGCAAAGTCGGTGATGGCGATCATGTCGCAGGGATAACCTGCGTAATGCATCACCATGATGGCGCGGGTCCGGTCCGTCAGATTCTGCTTAATGGAGGAAAGGGAAATATCCAGATCATCCTTGCTTTCAATGTCGGCGAATACCGCGGAAGCACCAGTGTAACGGATGGCGTTGGCAGTGGCCACAAAAGTCAGTGAGGGGGTAATTACTTCATCGCCGGGTCCAAGTCCGGCAGTTATGCAAGCAAGGTGCAACGCGGCTGTTCCGTTGGCAACTGCAATTGCATGTTTGATACCCGTGTGCGCGGCAAATTCTTCTTCAAAGGCTTGAGTGTTCGCCCCCATGGTTAACCAGCGGCCCTTAACCACTTCCAAGACCGCTGCTTCTTCTGTTTCGTCGAAATCAATATCTGATAGTGGAATTCGCCATTCCATGATTATGCCTCCGGCAAAAACTCATTCCGCATTTTTTCGAAATCCTGCGTTGCATGTTCATAATCGTCCGGCCGACCGAGATCTTGCCAATACCCTGTGTATGGATACCCAACAACTTTTTCTTCGGCCGAGATCAACTTCTTGACCAGATCTGGAAAATCCAAATATTGACCGTGGGGGATTTGTTCCAGGACCCGAGGTTCGAAAACATAAACGCCCATGCTGACCATGTACTCGATGGTCGGCTTCTCTTTATAACCGGTAAGCTGGTAATTTCCATCGCATTCGATTACGCCAAAATCGATATGGATATTTCGGCAATGAACGGCGATCGTTGCGGCAGCATTGTGTTCCTTGTGGAATCGGAGTAGTTCTTTGAAATCCAGCGTGGTCAACACGTCACCATTCAACACCATGAACGTGCTGTCCAGACCCGCTAACAGTGAAAGGGGACCGGCAGTTCCCAGCGGTGTATCTTCAAAACTGTACGTGATGTGCAGCCCAATATGATTGCCATCTTGAAAAAAAGCCTGCAACAATCCGGCGAGATGCCCCACCGTAATAATGGCATCATCCACTCCGGTACGTTTCAATTGACGCAAGAGCACTTCCAGTATTGGCATGTCCCCGATCGGCATCAGTGGTTTTGGAAGGATCTTTGTGTAAGGTGCCAACCGTGTGCCTTTTCCACCAGCCAGTATGACGGCTTTCATGTCTCTAGCCTCTCTCTAGAATTCATATGTGCCAGCGCGATAAAGGTTCAAGTGGTCCTTGATCCATGCGATGGTCTGATCCAATCCTTCGTCCAGACTTACTTCTGGACTCCATCCAAGAGTTCTGGCGCGCCAGTGTGTTATCTGAGATTAATCGCTGGACCTCGGACCGTTCCGGACGCAGTCGGCGGGAATCGATCTCGATCCTGATCGGACGATCGATCTTGTGAACTATTACTTGCACCAATTCTTCGATCTTTATTTCCCGACCCGTTCCCAGGTTCAAAACTTTTCCTTCGATATTATTGACCTCGGCGGCTTTCATTATTCCACTGACCGTATCTTTAACAAAAGTAAAATCGCGGGATGTGTTCTGGTTTCCCAAGTGGATGACATCTTGTGCCAAAGCTTGCGTGATGATGGTGGGAATTACTGCCCGTGCAGATTGGCGTGGACCGAATGTGTTAAATGGTCGTACCGTTACCACTGGGAGACCATAGGCACAGAAAAAACTTTCAGCCAGTTTATCTGCACCGATCTTGCTGGCCGAGTAAGGAGATTGTCCCTGCAGGGGATGGGATTCGCCGATCGGAACCTTAAGTGCTGTCCCATACACTTCGCTTGAAGACGTATGAACCAATTTTTTTACAACCAGATCCCGGCAGGCCATTAAAATGTTCAATGTCCCAATTAAATTTGTTTCAGCCACTTCTGCGGGGTGAACGTACGAATAAGGGATGGAAATCATTGCTCCAAGGTGGAAAACGATTTCGCATCCCTCCACTGCTTTACGGATTGCCCCACTATCACATAAGTTACCGGCAACAATCTCCACTTCTGCCAAGGTTTCAGGGCGGAGAAGACGTAGTAGTCCGGCATCGCCGCGAGAGTTGTAACGGACAAAAGCCCGTACTGTTGCCCCTTCCGCCAGAAGATTTTCAACTAGATGGCTGCCGATGAATCCACCAGCGCCGGTAACCAGAACCTGCTTATTTTTCCAATATGTGCTCAAATTGGTTTTCCACCTTTGATGGTTTTTTCATTGTGTTGGCGGTTTCGATTTCGGAATAGCATGCGGATTCCAATTCGCTATATCCATTATTGTCCAAGTACACGTTGATATTGACAGCTATATCAAATTTTTCCTTTCCAGCCAGTGAATTGCTGGAGAGAGATGCAAAAACCCTTTTGGTCGCAATGTCTGCAGCCTCTTCATTCGGGATGTTCTCAAGAATTAATGCAAACTTGTTTTCTCCAACACGCGCCAGGGTATCGCTCTCTCTTTTAAATTGGGAGAGTTGTGATGCGGCCTTGATCAGTATCTGATCACTGAACTTGCCACCGAATTTCGCGGTGATGGAATCCAGTCCGTCCAGTGTAACGAACATCACCGCCAGCCGCTTATCATAACGTTTTGCATAAGCGAGAGAACGTTTGAAAATATTTTTAAACAAATAACGATTTGGCAAGCTGGTGGCAGCATCGTGCATCGCTTTGAATTCCAATCCCTCATCCAACCAGACCGGATACTCAAAACTTCCTACGGGCTGTGTTACTTGCCGCTCAACCATTCTTAACAGGTCGTCAAGAAAGATGAGCCTGATGTTATTTTTTTGGCAAAAGTTAAAGATAAATTCGTTGACTTCGTGAGCGGTTTCAGAAACTGTAGATAAGATCACGCCAATATCGTGTTTCCCGACCAGCATCGCAGTTTCACTGGTGCTTCCCAGCATCCAACATCCGTTAACACGCATCCCGTACTTTCTCGGATCATCATCATTCACCATGCCTACAATCGAGAACGCGGCACGGAACATCTGGCGTCCAAGTAACCATTGAGCGATTTGGCTGCCTTCCCCGTCGCCAATAATCAGCAAGCGATCTCCCATGGAAAGATGGTTCTGTCGTAGAGTCAGCCAGCGATTCGAAAGGAGCAAGAGCAGACGCAATCGATAACGGGTGGCTATGAATGCGATCTGTAAAATGAAGCTGGTGATAATGATCATGCTTGCAGAAAAATAGGGGAAGTTCATCCAGCGGTATGTGGATCCCAGATAATTTAAACCTAATACCAATAAAGTGACGATCCAGTTGGATGCAACCAATCCAACGATATCACCTGCAGTGGCTTGCGACCAGTCAATCCGGTTGAGCCCAATGATGGAATTGACTCCGCTAAATAAGAATACCAGGCAAAATGCAAAGATAGCAATGGTTTCAATGCCCCAGTTCAATGATGTTTGTCCACGCCAGAAGAGAACCACCCCGCTGACGATTGCCAGTGTCTCCACCAAGTCGATCACGAACCACGTCACATAGCGATTGACAAGGCGAGTGAATGGACCAGCAAACAGATAACCGACCGGGATCTTTGTCTTTGCCCACTGAGGTAAGAGAATAGCAAGCGTCCAGAAAATTGTATCGAGATCCGATGAAAACGAATGGTGGCGAACATAGAGCAGGTCCAGGCGAAGTTTGTCTGGTAGGATGCTCTTGAAATATTCGCTCATCGCATCTTTTTGCGAGAGCAGTTTTTCTTCGTCATGATAGAGGATGCTTGCCGGGCTGGTAATTCCTGGCCGGACTGAAAGTATTTTCTGGCTTGCTTCTTCCGGCCAATTCTTGGCAAGTTCCGGATCTTCCGGACGAGGCCCCACAAAACTCATTTCGCCAATCAGAACATTCCAAAGTTGGGGTAGTTCGTTGATCTTTGTATCCCGCAGCCAGCGCCCGAGTGGTGTAATACGCGGATCACCATTAGAGGTCAGGTGTGGACCATCATAGCTTTGTGGCTGTTCGTACATGGTCCTGAACTTGAGCATCCGAAATATGTACCCATTCCTGCCAAGGCGCAGACCCCAATAGAAAACAGGACCTGGAGAATTGCGTTTGATGATAAAGGCGATCAACGCAAATCCAGGGGAAAGGATGATCAGACCAATTGACGCCATGATGATGTCAAATAGGCGTTTGGCAAAGTCCCTTAGTCCCTTCGTGATTTGTGCCAGTCCATGGAGCTGGATACGCAGCAGGCCTAACCGGTATGAAGAAACTCGGGCGCTCATAATTCCTCTAAACATACGTGCTGCCTTGATTTGATAACGCTAATGTAACAATGCATATAGTACCCCGTGAAGAAAGCTATTTACTATTATCTAATACGACGATGTGAGTGTGAAAAGGTTACACTTCAGTTGCCGTAACTTTGAAAAATTCACCACGAAAAGCTTTGTGCGGTTAAGTTGATGGTGTTCCACTCCCCCTTTTCCAACCATTCGGCCTGCCAGAACAAGTGAGAGCATCGATCACCCGATCCGCAAACCATCGTGCCGTGGTTAATCACATTTTCAAGCAAAACAAGATTACGAACTCTCTTTATTTTGTAATTGCGCTCATCCAGGCTCCCCACAAGCATCCGTGTCACCAGAGGCCACATTATATAATAGAATTCTCGACAGCTTTTAAAAACGCTCCTATGCCATTTGGGAACAATATGAGCTTCTGCAATGTGCTCCAGGAGATTTCACCTATGATCCCTCCTCTCATCCTGAAGCAGCATTTAATTCCCCATCACCTGTTTTAATAACCATCATAACTGGGTCCGCTAGGGGTGGAAACACGTAATTTCGGTGGTAAGTGTGGCACTTACCACCGAAATGTGTTTAAGGGGGACTAAGGTAATGGGACATAATAATAGACTCGAATCGAAACCGCATCCAGGGAAGCGCCACTTCGGCCGGAAGTAACCCCGACTCGGATCTTAAAGATGCCAGCGGTAAAGTCAGTCGGTATCCAGGTAGTTCCCCACTTATCGGTCGGCCCACCAAGTGTTTGATTTGTATCACTGGTCGTTAGTTTCGTGATTTTGGCTGCGGTATAGGCATCGGGATTAAGAGCCGAAGTATTCCACAGGGCAGCTGTCAGGTTTTGAGCAGACCTTCCTCCATTTAGTTTCCCCTCGATAACTATTTCGACGCCAGTAATGATGGCATTGGATGGGATACCCAAATTCGGGAAACCGTAGTCAACAATGTTGCTGGTGGAACTAAAGGTCGCATAGCGATTATCCGAGATCCGACCATAGTCAGGATTTGTCACGCCGGTATATGTGATCGTCGTTGTAGCAGAAGATAATACGGTGACGGTAGCCGTACTGAAACTCACAACACTTCCATACGATGTGCCTGACGTGTTAGTGGCATAGGCGCAAACATAATAGGTTGTGTTGGAGGCAAGGCCGGTAATGGAGCTTGTAAAAGCGCCGGTTACGTTCCTCGCGCCTTGCGCAGTCTTTGTTGGCAATGCAATGGTGAGATTGGCTGTGGTGCCCCAGACAACACCATACTGGGTGGGATTGGGCACACCGAGAGAGATGATGTTGCCGTTCCCTGTAGCAGTTGTAGTCCCGATAGCTGTAACAGGCTGGGTTGTAACCGTCGGGGGCCCTGGAATGGTAAAGGTAACATCCGCACCGTAGGACGTGCCGGCCAGGTTAGTGGCATAGGCGCGAACATGGTAGAGCGTACCGGGAGTAAGACCCGTGATGGAGCTTGTGAAAGCTCCGACGCCTGCGGGAACGCCTTGCGCAGTCTTGGTTGCCAAGGCGACGATGGGATTGATTGCAGTATCCCAAACCACGCCATATTGAGTTGGATTGGGTACGCCGAGATTGGTGATGTTGCCATTGCCGGTAGCTGTAGTGGAGGTGATATTCGTGACGGCCTGAGTGGTGACTGTTGGCGCCAATGGAAGTGTGGTAAAAGTTATGTCTATGCCATACGATGTACCTACTGTATTTGTGGCATAGGCACGAACATGGTAGAGCGTACCGGGGGTAAGGCCTGTAATGGAGCTTGTGAAAGCGCCGGTTACGTTTCGTGTGCCTTGCGCTGTCTTGGTAGTTAATGAAATCGTGGGATTGATTGCGGTATCCCAGACCACACCATACTGGGTTGGGTTGGGCACACCGAGAGAGGTGATGTTGCCGTTCCCTGTCGCAGTGGTAGTCCCGATAGCTGTAACAGCCTGAGTCGTAACAGTTGGAACCATCGGAAGGGATGGAGTTGTAAAAGTTACAGAGATCTGCATGTAATCAACTGAGGCAGTTCTACTATTGGAACTGATTGCCGATAGCGCCACACCGAAGTTGCTGGCGTTGATATCCGCAGGCGTCCAGGTGGTTCCCCACAGATCGGAGGTTGAACCGTAAGAAGCAGCGACTGGCGAGCCGGTCGGCCATTCTGTTGAAGTGGCTGCCTTATTGGTGCCGGTAAGTGTGCCGCCCTTGATCAAACTGACCACGTTATCCTGCACATCTCTTCCCGTGCCTGTAGCATTTTCAAAACGTCCAATGGTAACCACGATCCCACTGATTGTTGCATTGGCAGGAACGGCAAAGCGATAATTGGTGCCTTCAAGATAGCGAGAGGTCGCGTTACTAAGCGCGGCAGTTGCATAACTGGTATCGTCAGCAGTAATGTTGCCCGGGTTTATCCATGAGATTGTTCCAACGCCAGTTACGTTGGTGCCAGTTCCTGCATTCGTGGCTGAAGTGGTAGTAGTAACTGCATAGTAGGTGGCAAATGTAATATCTTCACCATAGGATATGCCGATTGCGCTGTTTGCATAAGCCCGAACATGATAAAGCGTACCCGAGGTAAGCCCTGTGATATTGCTTGTAAATGCACCAGTGGCCGCAGGAGCACCCTGTGCAGTCTTGGTAGCCAGCGCAATGGTAGGGTTGGCTGCGGTATCCCAGACGACACCATATTGGGTTGGGTTGGGTACACCGAGAGAGGTGAGGTTGCCATTCCCGGTGGCTGTGGTAGTTCCGATAGCCGTAGCAGCCTGAGTTGTAACTGTGGGTAAAGATGCTGTTGCCCCTAGTTGAAACTCATAAGCGCCGCGATCATCGTATGTCCGTGTGCCAGCGCCCGTGTTTGTAGTGAACGGATCATCCACCCGGGTATTGCCCTCTAGATCCAGGGCCGGCTCGTTGGAGGCATTCGAGTTGGCGCTGTCAATGGCCGGAGAGCCATAGTTCAGATGGTAGTCGCCGACATTCACCGTCACGTTATAAGGGGCGGCCGGCGGCCGCTGTGCGACGGAGGCAGGTGCGATGAAGAACGGGTCCGCCTGCAAGCCGTGCACTTCCTGACCGGGCACCACTACATGGAAGGCTGTCAGCGTCGCGTAGTTGGTGCCATTCCATTGGATCTCGGACGTACCACTGTTCAGGTAGAAGAGGTTGTAGTCGAAGGTATCACCGACCAGGGAAGTCGCATCAAAGCGCAGGTTGCCTGGCTGTCCGCTCGCCGTTCCGCCGCCAATCTGGAGACGCAACCCATTATCGACCAGAATGTTGTTCAACACCGTCGCTCCACCTGAACCAGGTGAGGCGGTGCCTTCAAAATTGATGCCGGTGGTTACGTTACCCTGCACGGTGTTGCCAATGACCGTGTTGTTCGGTGAGTTCAAGTCATCCACGCCGTGGTCGCCATTCCCGTAGAGCAGGTTGCCGATAATGAAATTGCCGCTGGCACCGGTGTAATTGGTTACCCCGGAGTCCTCATTGCCGTAGCTGGTATTGTGGAGGATCGTATTGAGGGTGGTTCCAGTACCGTCGAGGCGAATGCCGCTGGCATCCCGTACATATCCCTGGGCATTGCCGAAACTGAGGTTATTGCTGACCAGGTTGTGGTTGGAACCACCTGTCAGCAGAATACCATGCGAGCTGTTGTGATCGGTGGTGTTCCCGCTGATGGTGGAACTGGCGGTGCCGGTGAAATAGATACCCACCCGGGTGGAGCCAGATACCGGAGAGCCGGAGAGGCTGATATGGTTGTTCGAGATCGTGATGTTGTTCGAGCCGGAAACGTAAATGCCGTAGTCCGCGGTGCCGGTAATGGTGAAACCGTTGACCACGATGTAGCTCTTGCCCGCTATCCGGAAGGCATTGCCGCCGCTGGCCAGGCCGTTACCGGTCACAGTAACGGTGACGCCCGCCGCGGCGGTATAGGTGATGGGCAGGCCAGCCGCGCCGGAATTCGCCCCGTTCACCGTCTCGGCGTAGGTGCCAGCCATCACTTGGACGGTATCACCCGTAGCAGCCAGACCGGCGGCTTTGCCGATCGTGCAGAAAGGTGCAGCAGAGGTTAATCCCGTTCCGGTGTCAGAACAGACGGCATTCGTGTTATCCACATAGTAAGTATTGTAGGCACTCGTGAAGGTGACATCCTCGCCGTATGCCACGCCTGCAGCATTCCAGGCATACGCCCGAACATGGTAGAGCGTCCCCGAGGGCAGCCCCGTGATGTTGCTGGTGAAGGCGCCCGTGCCAATGACCGATCCATCCATGGTTAGGTTGTCTTGGATCGTTGGATTAGCAATTTTGCTCCAGACGACACCGTGCTGGAGGGGATTGGGAACGCCGAGAGAAATGATATTGCCATTCCCGGTGGCTGAGGTTGGGATAATATACGTGACCGCCTGGGTGGTGACTGCGGGCAGCTGCGCGCCAGCCACGGGTTGGAACTCATACGCGCCGCGGTCATCGTAGATGCGCGTGCCAGCACCCGTGTTGATGGTGAACGGATCATCCACCCGGGCATTTCCTTCCAGATCCAGGGCCGGCTCGTTGAGGGCATTCGAGTTGGCGCTGTCGATGGCTGGAGAGGCGGACATCAGGTGATAATCGCCGACATTCACCGCGACATTAAAAGGAGCAGAAGCCGGCCGCTGAGCGATCGGGGCCGAGGCGATGAAGAATGGGTTCGCCTGCACCCCGTGGGTTTCTTGTCCAGCCACCGCGCTCTGGAAGGAGGCTAACGTTGGGTAATTGGTGCTATTCCATTGGATCTGAGTACCGGAGCCGGTGAGATAGAAGAGGTTGTAGTCGAAGGTATCACCGATCAAAGACTGGGCATCAAAGCGCAGGTTCCCTGGCATTCCGCTGGGTATTCCGCCGCCAACCTGTAGCAATAATCCATTGTCGACCAGAACGTTGTTCATCACAGTGGCGCCGCCTGAACCAGGCGAGGCGGAGCCTTCAAAATTGATCCCGGTGGTCACATTGCCCTGCACGGTGTTGCCGATGACCGTGTTGTTCGGCGAAGCGTTGAAGTCAAAGCCATGGTCGCCGTTCCCATAGGCGAGGTTGCCGATGTAAAAATTCCCGCTGGAACCATAGTAGCTGGTCACCCCGGAGTCTTCATTTGCGTAGGTAATATTATGCAGGATCGTATTGTTATTGCTCGAGTCGATTCGAATTCCACTGGCATCCCGAAGAAATTGTCGGGCATTGGCGAAGGTGAGGTTGTTGCTGACAAGGTTGTTGTTAGATCCATTGGTCAGAAGGATGCCATGGTAGCTGTTGTGATCGGAGGTATTCCCGCTGATGGTGGAATTGGTGGTGCTGTTGATGTAGATGCCCATGCGGACGGTAGTGGTATCAACAGGAGTGCCGGAGTAGCTGACATGGTTGTTCGTGAGGGTAATATTGTTCGAGCCCCATGCATAGATCCCATAATCCAGCGTGCCGGTGATAGTGAAGCCGTTGATCACGATATAGCTCTTGCTGGTGATGCGGAAGGCGCCACCGAGGTTGGCCAAGCCGTCACCGGTCACGGTGACGCCCGGCGCGGCGGTATAGGTGATGGGCAAGCCAGCAGAACCGGATTTTGGCACATTTACAGTTTCGGCGTAGGTGCCGGCCAACACCTGCACGGTGTCACCGGGGATCGCTACACTAGCGCCTTTGCTGATCGTGCAGAACGGTAGGGCGGTTGTTGTACCAGAACCCGTATCGCTGCATGCTGAATTCGTGTTATCCACGTAGTAGGTGGCGTGGGGAGTGTTGAAGGTGATATCCTCGCCATAGGCCACGCCTGCCGCATTCCAGGCATAGGCCCGAGCATGGTAGAGCGTGCCAGCGGTAAGACCCGTGATACTGCTGGTGAAGGTGCCCGTGACACCGACCGGTCCATCCATGGTTTTGTTGTCCTGAATGGTTGGATTGGCTAACGTGCTCCAGACGACACCGTGCTGGGTTGGGTTGGGGACACCGAGACCAGTGATGGTGCCATTCCCGGTGGCTGAGGTTTGGATAATATTCGTGACCGCTTGCGTGGTCACGGTAGGCAGTGCCGCACCAGATGCCGGTTGGAGCTCATATGCTCCCCGATCATCGTAGCTGCGCGTGCCGCTACCGCTGTCCGCGGTGAACGGATCATCTACCCGAGGCTTGCCTTCGATATCGATCGTGGTCTCACCAGGCGCTGCGGAGTCCGCACTATCAATAGCCGGGGATCCGGACACTAGGTGGTAGTCGCCCACGTTCACGGTCACGCCATAAGGTGCGGTAGCTGGCTGCTGAGCGATCGGGGCCGGCGCGATAAAGAACGGGTTGGCCTGCAAGCCGTGCACTTCCTGAGTTGGCACGACCGCCTGGAAGTCTGCCAACGTTGCATAGTTGATGCCATTCCATTGGATTTCAGTGCCCGAGCCGGTCAGATAGAAGAGGTTGTAGTCGAGGACGTTACCACCCGCAGAAACAGAAAGAGCATCAAATCGCAGGTTGCCTGGCGATCCACCGGATATTGTTCCACCGCCAACTTGGAGACGCAACCCATTGTCGACCAGTATGTTGTTTTCAACCGTTGCGCCGCCGGAACCCGGAGCGGACGTGCCTTCAAAGTTGACCCCGACGGTCACATTGCCTTGCACGGTGTTGCCGATGAGGATATTGCCGGGGGCGTTGTAGTTATCGATCCCATGGTCGCCGTTGCCGTAGATGAGGTTGCCGACGTAGGAGTTCCCACTGGAACCTGTGTAATTCATCATCCCGGAGTCTTCATTGGCATAGGCAACGTTGTGCATAATCGTGTTGTTGCTGCTCCCGGTGAGATTAATTCCATTTGCATTGCGCTGCCAACCTTCGGCATTGGCAAATGCGACGTTGCTGATGACCAGGTTATTGTTGGAACCATTCGTCAGCAAGATACCGTGCGAGCTGTTGTGATCGGATATGTTCCCGCTGATGGTGGAATAAGTACTGCTGCTGAAATAAATGCCGGCACGGGTGGAGCCAGATGCCGGTCTGCCGGAGTAGCTGACGTGGTTGTTCAAGAGGGTGATGTTGTTCGAGCTCGAAACGGAAATCCCATAACCTGCATTGCCGGTGATCGTGAAACCCTCCACCACGATGTAGCTTTTGTTGGTGATGGTAAAGCCATTGCCACTATTGCCGCTCACGGTGACGCCTGGCGCAGCGGTATAGGTGATGGGCAGGCCTGCCGAGCCCGAATTTACCCCGGTCACAGTCTCGGCGTAGGTGCCAGCCAGCACCTGCACGGTATTACCGGGCACAGCTATGCTGGCGGCTTTACCGATCGTGCAGAAAGGTGCAGCAGAGGTTAAGCCCGTTCCTGAATCAGAACAGGATCCGTTCGTTTTATCCACGTAATAGGTGGTATTAGCTGCCAGAGCACTGATGAAAGTTACGTCATTGCCAAAGGAAGTGGCTACAGAATTTGTAGCATACGCACGAACATGATAGAGTGTCCCGGCGGTAAGTCCGGTGATACTGCTGGTGAAGGCACCCGCAGCACCGACCGGTCCATCCGTAGTTTTATTGTCCGCAAGGGTGGGATTGGCTGCCGTACTCCAGACGACTCCGTGATCAGTTGGGTTTGGTACACCGAGATTGGTGATGGTGCCATTCCCGGTGGCTGAAGTTTGGGTAATATTCGTAACCGCCTGCGTGGTAACAGTCGGTGCAACAGGTGTCAAGAGAGTCGTGAAGGTGACATCCTCGCCATAAGCCGTGCCGGCAGAATTTGTGGCATAAGCGCGAACATGGTAGAGTGTGTTGGGGGTAAGCCCCATGATGTTGCTGGTGAAGGCACCCGTGCTGGCGGGAACACCCTGCGCAGTCTTGGTGGCCAGCGCAATGGTGGGATTGGCTGCGGTATCCCAAACCACACCATATTGAGTTGCATTGGGTACACCGAGATCAGTAATGCTGCCATTTCCAATCGCTGTCGAATCTGTAATACCCGTGACCGCCTCGGTGGAAACTGCAGGTAGCGTCGCCCCCTCTGCTGGCTGAAACTCATACGCGCCGCGATCATCATAGCTCCGTGTGCCCACGCCGCTATCCGTGGTAAACGGATCATCCACCCGGGCATTGCCATCCAGATCCAGGGCCGGCTCGTTGGGGGCATCCGAATTGGCGCTGTCAATGGCTGGAGATCCGGACATAAGGTGATAATCGCCAATGTTTACCGCAACATTATAAGGAGCAGCCGCCGGCCGCTGAGCGACCGGGGCAGGCGCTATGAAGAATGGGTTCGCCTGCAAGCCGGAGGTTTCTGCTCCCGCCACTGCGCCCTGGAATGCTGCCAGACTCGAATAGCTCGTGGTGCCCCAGATGACCTGGACGGTCCCGCTGTTCAGATAGAAGAGGTCGTAGTTCAGTGTGTTACCGGTTAAAGAATATTTATCAAAGCGCAGGTTGCCTGCATTTCCACTCGCGGTTCCGCCGTCCTCTTGGAGAAGTAACCCGTTGTCGACCGCGATGTTGTTGGCAACCGTTGCGCCGCCGGAACCCGGAGCAACGGTGCCTTCAAAATTGATCCCGGAGGTTACGTTGCCCTGCACGGTGTTGCCGACGACGATGTTGTTCGGTGACGCATTGAATTCAATGCCATGGCCGCCGTTTCCATAGATAAGATTGCTGATGACGAAATTGCCGCTGGAACTGGAGATGACATTCACCCCAGAGTCTTCATTTGCATAGGTAATGTTATGCAGAATTGTATTGTTGATGCTCGCACTGAGATTTATGCCGTTCGCTGCGCGCTGATACTGCTGGGCATTGGCGAACGCGAGGTTGTTGCTGACTACGTTATTGTTGGAACCACTCGGAAGGTAAATACCATCCGAACTATTGTGATCGGAGGTATTCCCGCTGATCGTGGAATTGGTGGTGCCTTGGATGTAGATGCCCGCCTTGGTGGAGCCAGAAACCGGGCTGCCGGAGTAACTGACATGGTTGTTCGAGAGGGTGATGTTGTTCGAGCCGGAAACGGAAATCCCATATCCCCTCGTGCCGGTAACCGTGAAGCCGACCACCACGATGTAGCTTTTGTTGGAAATGGTGAAGCCGTTGCCACCATTGCCACTCACCGTGACGCCTGGCGCGGCGGTATAGGTGATGGGCAGGCCGACGGAGCCCGAATTCGCCCCGTTCACCGTCTCGGCGTAGCTGCCGGCCAGCACCTGCACGGTATCACCGGCCACAGCCAGACCGGCGGCTTTGCCGATCGTGCAGAAGGGTGAATCAGCAGTTAATCCCGTACCATTGGTAGGGCAAGCGGCGTTCGTGTTATTCACATAATAGGTTATGGGAGCCGCAGCAGCCCGGGTGTAGTTTAATCCCATGGTGTATAAAATCATCACCAAGATCAAAGATACCCGCCAACAAATGTAGAGAAAACGGCGATTGGTGTTCATAGGTCTCCTTCTCATCCAGCCTTTATAGCAGATATAAGATCTTATGAAACAACGAAGAGTTGATTAATTGGGGTCCCCGTTTGTGCAAATTTATCTTGCGCTTGAATGCCTCCTATTAAGAAGGGAGGAGCGTATTGCTCCTGGAGGTCATATCTCCCGCGAATTTATGGCAGGTTATGCTGCTTGATCAGAACTTGCAGCTCGGGGTGATTCTTCAGGCATTGCGGCGCAGGACAGGTGGTCGCGGTACATTGGATGCCCCAGGTGTAGGTAAAGTCAAAAACAGGGTTCGGCACCAGGGATTTCCAAAGGTTGAGCATGTCCTGAAATTCCGTTGTTGTTGGGGTGCGGTAGTAGATGCTCTTGCCATCCAACCGGCCTTCCTGCCCAAATGCCTCAAAAACCGGAACAATGGAAGATGCCGGGATCCCATTCGCCACGGCCGACTGCACGCGTTGTAAAATTACACTGGTATCGCAGGGAACCGGCTGACCGACGCTATCGAAATGGCAAGGGTATGGGTCAAGACCAATCAGATCAACGTGGGTGATTTCCGGGCGAAAGGCACGGTATTCACAGCCTTCGCCTGCAGGACACATATTACTTCCGTCCAGAACCGTGATATACACCTTCTGCCCAGGAGCATGCGTATGGATATAGTCAGAGCGAGCCTGAATGGCGCTGGCAGCATCTGGACAGACAGAGGGGTGGGGTTCATCTGACAAGTTATAGCCAAAAACTTTGGGGTTGTTGGCCAACACATCCACTTGCGCCTGGAACTCGGCATCACTAAAACCCGGGGTGGGGCAGCTTTGACCTTTGGGGGCGTTACCCAGATTCCCCAGCCAAACCAATGCCTGAGTCCCTGCTGGTAAGGCGTTAACGAGCGCAAGTGTATCTGCGGGATCGGTATTACTGCCAGAGACATCGAATAAATTGAACCCTAATGTGATCAGATCAGCAATGCCTCCCTGAGTGTTGAAGGCAGCGTGCAATGGTACCGCTGGAGTAATAGTAGGTGTCGCCCCCACGTCGGTCGCGCTGGTGGTTATCGTCCAAGAAGGCGTTACCTGTAACCCAGTTGGTGTTGGAGAAACTGTTGCCCCGGGAGTTTGACCACCGCTTCCACAGGCACTGAGAAAAAGTGAGATTAAAAGGCAAATAATGCACGTTTTGGAAATTGTGCGCATGAGCGTTTTCCCTAATGTAGCTGCCAGCCGGCGTTATTCAAATACGCTTAAAGGGGCGCATTCTAGGTGGATCTTTATAAACTTGACCCCAGGGTGTCTGGGTTGGCCGGTTGCTGTTATGGAAAGCTTTCTACTACCGGGAAGGATAAGTTCATCGCGTTATTTGGCTGCATGTCCGTTCACTAATATGGGTTTCGAGCTTGGAAAGGGAGCTGCAACTTTCAACCCATATTCGCCCTCGGGACACTACAGGAAGAAATCCGCACTTCAATCAATCGATTCATTTGGGAGTGTGGATGAGGTCTCCTTAACACCTTCTTTCGCTGATTTGCGAATACTTCTGTTATATTGGGCAAAATTGTGCGGAATATGATAGAGTACAACGCCCAGTATTGTTGCTCCAGACCGATTTATTTGTTCCAGTGATTGACGAGCCTCTTTAAGATGAGTAACCCTGGGCTGAACGACTAACAAAACCCCATCCATTTTGGATGCCAGTACCCACGAATTTGCATCGTTTATGAAAGGAGCATCAACGATAATCACGTCTGACTGCTTTTTCAATAGCTTCAGGATTTGAGCGATTCTCTCTGGTTTAAGCAACCTGCTTGTTTCCGGAGAAGCATTTCCACCAGTAATTACGGTCATCCCATCCAGGCCTTCGATCTTTTTGCCTACCTCCTCAGCCATCAAGTCATCTACTAAAAGATCGCTAAACCCATTTTCATTGGCCAATCCAAAATAGCGATGGATACTGGAATTCCGCAAATCCGCATCCAGAAGAACCACCTTGCAGCCTGATTGAGCATAGCTGACTGCCAGATCAGCTGCCATACTGGTCTTGCCTTTGCCAGGCTCATTAGCGCTAAGTATTAACAGGGTTTTCAGTGGCGGGTGCGCGACAAAAAATTCCAGGTTTGTGCGTAATGCATAGAGCGCTTCAGAAGTCTGCGGGTTTAACTGCCTTGCAACCGGTAAACCTGGCTCGGTTTTTGATACAGGCTCGAAGTTGGGAAAATAATCAAAAACAGGAACGTCAAACACCTGTTGAATATCCTGTGGCGTCTTTAATGTATCATCCAAGTATTCGGTAATATAAATAACGCCTGTTCCGAACACCAATCCAACGATACCTGCCAGTATGGTATAAACAAGTGGCAGGGGACGAGCGGGTATTGTCGGCGGCGTCGCTTTTTCGATTTGATCGATCGTAGTAGCGCTGCGCAGAGATGCAAGTTGAGTGGCGTGCAGATTATCCAGTAAATTGAGATATATTTTCTGATACTGATCGACAGTTGATTGCAATAGTTGCAGGCGTACATCGCCTCCAAGATCACTTGAATTCAAAGCAGGTTTTCCGAAGTACTCCAGATTAATACTAAGTTGTTGGTATTGAGCAAGCAGGGACTGTAATTGCGCCAGTTGAGCTTGCTTTTCGGTAAGCTGGCTGCTTTGCTCGGCAGTGAGATAAGCTTTAGAAGCAAGTGGACCGATCTCTGCACTGAGTGTTGAAACATCATTCTGCAAGGTTGTAATCTCAGCGTTTGCTTGCTGTAATTGACCTTGAAGATTTTCATCAGAAATCTGATTAAATTGGGTTTGAAAAGTCGAAATTTGGCCTTCAACCTGGGTAATCATCTTATTAATATTATCTTCGGTCAGAGCATAGCCATTTGCTTGTGAATTTTGATCAATCAAGACCTCGACCAACGTATTTGCAATTGTCGCGGCTCGTTGAGGATCGCCATCTTCGATTGTGATTTGGATCAACAGCGTTGTTCTTACCTGTTGAACCTGACCAATATTTTGTAAATCAATCGGGTAACCAAGCCGACGTGAGGCTTCGTCAGTAACACTGGACGAGGTTAGCATCTGGACATATGTGTCAACGAGTTGCTGATTAGTCATAGCTGCGAACAGCGAATCCTGGTCTGACAAATATTTACTGACCAAAATCCTGGTGGTGGCTTGGTATGTCGGTTTTAGAATTCGACTGACCACGTAACCGCTGCCTGCTCCCAATATCGTAAATATTATGAGAAGCAAGGCCCACCGTTTAAGTATATTGAAGTAGTTTTTAAGTTCCATATTATCGTTCCTTTCATCCTTTCATAATAAGGATACAAATTCCATTTCAAGAATCACTCTGATGATGCCGCTTTATGCTGAATTTGGTTAGAATATGCGATTTTGTCTCTCCCGCTAACTCTATTATTTGGCAACAAGTCTATTATTTACCACATACGATGACCAGTGGACCGAAAACGCATGACTGCTTCTTTATCCGGCCAGGAATAATAAGAGCCATCAGCCAGATTTAGAGGGGTACGTGTAATAGTCCCGTGTTCAATTTTCCCAAGAACTTCATGCAAAAGCTCTGCTGCAATTGCTTTCGAGCGCGTTAGAAAACTATCAAGAGATTCACCGGGGAAAATCTCGAAAATGCGTTGACCACACAGATCACCCGCATCAATCTTTTCATTGACATAGTAAATAGATACACCCGCATTTTTTTCATTGTTTGCTAGCATCCAAAAGCTTGGTAAGACACCTCGGTAGTGAGGAAGAATTGCGCCATGAATGTTCAAACACCCCCATGTGGCTAATTCAATTAGTGGTTTCTTGAATATCTGCGGACAGCTGACAGATATTAGCAAATCAGTCCCAGCCTCCTCCAGCCGCTGCCTGAATTTCTCTGCATTGATATCAGGCACTAATTCATACAATACCCCATGCTTTTTACAGACAGAAGCGATGGATTGCCCGCGCAATTTCGCCATCCCTACTTTTACCCCCAGCCTTAAAAAGGCCATCAAGCCAAAGGTTCGATAATAGCGAAGCGCCGCCTGCACAGCGGTTTGATTTTTGTAGAGCGGTGGAACGATATAGACTGCCTGTGACTCTTGGTCCAAATTACCGAGTGTGCGGTCGAAAAACGCGGGCAGGTAAATCGGATCATCAGTTGTAAGATAGGCGATTTTCATTTTGCTTCCATGTGTCCAGTACTTGATCGAAACGTCCAAAGCTTAAATTTTGCAGTAAATTATCCATTTTCTTTGCGTGATGGGTTCTTCCAAGTCCCTGAGTGATCAAGTAAACCTTCGATATATTGGTCTTATAGTATGCTTCCAGCTCATGTGCATTAAACTCATATGGATGGCAGTATATAATTACAGGTTGCCGTGTTACCATCGAAGCAAATAATTTCTCTATTAGAATGCTCGGAATCAGGCGAAAATAGCCTCCACCAGCCACTGGCATTCGAATTTTACCTGATGACCATATTGCAACGGGGACTTCCAGGATGCCTGCCCCATTCTGCAATGGCATCCAGTGCGGAATAGTGGGATACCCAGAAATACCATAACGACGAGTTCGCATCGGAAATATGGAAGAATCAACTTTAAAGCCTGTTTCGACCAAGACTTCTAAAGCCCAAATATTTTCTTTGCCAATGGTGAAATCGGGAGCGCGAAATGCTGTCACCTGCACTCCACAGGCATCCTCCACTGTTTTCCGGGCTAACTCCAATTCAACCTTTAATTCCCTCCTATTCATTTTATCCAAGGGGCGATGACTGTAAGCATGAGACTGTATTTCATGCCCCTCTGCGATAAGTTGTTGAAGTAATTTTGGAAACGTTTCGGCAACGCGCCCTTGCACAAAAAATGTCGCCTTGACATGATGGCGGTCAAGGATTGCCAATATTCTTTCTGTATTTCTTACCACGCGTTCTGGGATGGGTGCATCAAAATCAATGCAAGATTGATACCAATCTTCAACATCGACGGTAAATGCACACATTGAGTATCCGCTTTGGTGACCAGCGGGTTTATTTATTGATGGGTGAACGATATCTTGGTTGCGCATCTTGTTTTGCTTAACTCGTGACTTTCTCTAAAGGGTCGTTAAAGGGTGGATGACCAAAGAACCAATGAGGAGAATGCCGTAAATTGCAATGCATCCTAATAAATCATGCCTGGCATAAATTTCCGCGGAAATGTTCTTTTAATAGTTCCAAATACAGGGATTCAATCTGTTTAACCATGCCGGTGCTGGAATACTGCTCAGGATGTTGCCTGGCAGTGACACTCATCTGCTGACATAATTCTTCATTGTTGAGCAATGTTAGAATTCGATCAGCCATTTCTTGTGGTTGGTGAGGGGTCACTAAATAACCTGTTTTACCATCGGTAATCACATCTCGAGCACCATCAACGTCATTCGCCACAATTGGTTTGCCTGCGACCATAGACTCTTGAAACACCACAGGCAAACCCTCCCATAATGAACTCAATGCAGTTAATGTGAGGATCGGGTAAATTTTATTAATATCATTTCTATAACCTAAAAGGAAAAATTTCTGGGCAAGATTGAGATTTTTTATCAACCTTTCACATTCAGGGCGTAATGGACCGTCGCCGGCGATCACAAATTGAACTTTGGGATAGTTTTCTGCCACGATTGCCGCTGACTGGATAAAATCCATCGGGTTTTTTTGCTTGTCAAGACGCCCGATCATGCCGACAATCTTGCATTCGGGATCTAATCCCAATTCCAGGCATTTCGTCCGTTTGTCAACTTGTTGCTGGAATTTTTCTATGTCAATTCCATTATATATTAGTGTAAATTTGTCTTCATGGCATATCTTATTGGACAGGCCCTTTTCTATATTTGGCTTGGATACGGCAATCAAACGATCGGTAAATGTCGCACAAAACCGCTCTACACCGATGTAAAGCATTTTCGTCATTTTCGACATATCGTCCCGCAATCCCCAACCATGCACATGGTGGATAATCACTGGAACTCGAGCGAGTACTGCCGCCAATCGTCCTGCTGCTCCTGCTATGGCGTTGTTCGTATGAACAATATCGTACTTTCCCTGTCGTATATGGGCATAAAGTTCTGCGCTTGATCGAAGGTTACGCCATGGATTTATATTAGTCACCATACTTGGAATTATGACCAAGGGAATCCCCCGCTCGTTTGCGACGTAAGTTAAGTCAACTTCATGAGCAGGGACTGGACCTGTAGCCAAATGAACCTCAAAATGCGGGTGACTTTTCAAATAGCTGGCAATATCTAAGATAACATTCAGGTCACCACCAATTGTCAACCGGGTTGTCACCAATAGCACTCGAAATTTTCTTTTTAGGTTCGATAAGCTATCTAAAGTATCCGGTTGCTGATTATGTCTCATATCCTCTTTGATGGAAGTAACCGCGCTGGCAGGGAGATTGCTTGGCACAAGAGAAGGATATTGCTGATGTGTCATGGCTTATAAATTTCCCCAAATATTTTTTTTGACTTCGAGTACCGTCGTATCCAGAGGTTGATCCGTGTTAATCTTATAAATTGGAGCATTCCCATATTCCAGATTAGATGTCAGGGAGTGTCGAAAACGCACATAATCCTCTGGCTCTTCTTTACCACGATTCTTATTTCGGAGCAGCGCAACTTCTAGGGGCACATACAAAGAGATGACCATGTCTGGTGATGGTATCTCCTGATATAAACGTTTCTCAATCCGAGCAAGCCTGTATTGAATGGGATTTCGTTTTGGGTCGATTACAAACTGCTGCAGTTGTGGCCCATCTGGAGCCCCTTTTATCATGGATGGATACCGATCACATAATACGATACTTCCGTTTGCAGCCCGGGCAAATGCCTGACTCAGCAGAGCCCGACGGTCATAGGCAAGAAAAACTGACCGAATTGCAGAAATTATTGGGTAAACATCGGAGGATTTCCGGTTTTGCTCATTAGATGCATTATTTGTTACTATCTTACTTGGCCGATATGCTGGGAGTGCAGAGCGCAAAAGCGGTGACAGTGCATTGGGAAGCAGGGTCAATGGGGTCGATTTGGGCTTGCCAGCATGGATTTGATCGATAACAAAATGCTCGCCCAACCAGCATCTGGTCGCGTTGAGTAGGGTAGATTTCCCTGTGGCCTCCGCCCCCACAAATGCGATGACAGCTCCCCCAGTCTGAAGGATCATGCCTCTTTTGGAATGAGTTAGCCGTCCAAACGCCATGAGGGAGAACTTTTGCATTCCACTCAACCACACCTGCAGCCAGGAATTTCTTGCATATATCCTGAGTTGGGAGCGCAGTTGTATGCCGAGGCTGATCCGGCGAAGTAGCGGTGCCGGTACCTTTAGGGCGTCAATACATTTGGAAAACAAGCCGGTATCTACGGAAGGCAACCAGTCTGCGACCAGCTGAAGAGTTTCGTCGGTTGGCTTTGCCTCCAAAAGCCATTCGATTTCCCGCCTGACCCCTTTCCAATCTCTTGCCAGCATGAGCAGTTCAACCAGGGAAGTATGTTTCAACATCATCCGAATGGTGAAAACAACTAATTCAGCGCTTTTAGCAGGCACCCGGATTAAATCTTCTTCGCGAACATTTAGCAATAACATTTCTTCGAGTGGCAGATGAAGGTTTTTTGACAGACTCTCACCTGTGATGACGCGGTAGTACGCGTGCACGTGGACAAGAATTCCGGTTTCCTCGTCCAGGGCAAAATAATGCTCCACAGAAGGGAAAGGGGCATCTCCCCGGATGCCGGCGGGACGGAATTTTAATTGACTCAATAGCGCTCTAAATGAATCACCATGCTGGCGATGGATGAGGAAATCGACATCTGTCTGGCCTTCCCGAACTTGGGAAAGTGATGAATTGCTCTTCCAGTGACAGTACTTGATTTCATTTGCGCTGAGTTTTTCAATGAGTTGTTGAAGTTTGGTCAACATTTTGGTTTCAATGATCAACGAGATAGATCATAAATCTTTGGAAAAGGTAAATTAATCTTTCTTCTTCATCATCACCCACAAGCGGCTGTTACTCAACACCAGGCCGGTTTCCTATTCGAGGTGCTGCCGCAAGCGATCGGTGGTCCGGATCGTAAAACCATACCCGTTTTCGGCTAGCTCTTTCTCTAGCACTTCTTCCAGCTTCTGGAAATCAGCCTCATCTGTCTTTGGCGCTCGCCCTGGCCTGGGCGGCTTGCAAGCCTATCTTTTGCCCTTTTCTTGCCACAGCCGGTGTCAATTGTAGATCGCTGGCAAGCTAATCACCTGCTGCCTGCCACGGTTTCCGATCGGTACTTCAGGTATGGCAAGCAGATCGCCGTTGCTCGCTGGCGTATTTCCAATCGCTTATTTTGCTTGATTGCTCTTTCGATCTCTGTCAGTTCTTCTGCCATGAAATGATATGTGACTCTCATTTTGGAAGTTTCATGTTTTAAAATCTGCTCTGAACAACCATTGGCTACCTTGGTTTATTGAACTCTTACTCGTGAGGTACTTTGCCCCAGGATTGATTGACAAACTCTGTCTACAACCTGCTTAAAACCTGGTCCACCAATATCCAGACTTTCCACGATCAAAAGTCGGTCACGAATATTTTCAGCTTGTGTGAGTTGATCAAACATGGCAACAGCATTTTTAAAATAAGCCTCCATTTGAGCTGGATTTTTTAAATCCACCTCGCGCGGCGGATCTGCGCGCCGAACAGTCCGTTCGATGAGGGTGTCTACAGAAGCCCGAAGGTAGATGATGAGATCGGGCAGCGGGAGCAAGTTGATGAACCGGGTAATCTCTTCAGGAGTATAGGTATTTTTTGCCGATACGAACATGTGCAAGGCAAGGATCGGGCCTTCATCAACGAGAATGACCTGGTCTTTGCCATGTATTTTTGTGATTTCGTACATCCCGATCTTACGCTCGAGACTCCGCAGATTGTGGATGGTCTGCATCGAAAACCTAGAATTCCGCCAAAAAAGTTTGATGGTGTGTCGCAGGTACTCATGATATTTGTACAATGTGCCAAAAAAGAAAGGGAGACTGATTAGTTCCTGCTCCAGGTTTTGCAGCGTAAGGTTTGTTACGCTTTTGAAGCCAAGCAGGCTTGTCGCCAGGTCGGCAGACGTTGTGACTGGCCCGGTTTCTGCCATACGACATCGCGCCTCATTTATCAATGTTGTTTTCCCGACGCCGGTGGAGCCGATGAACTCTACGATCATTTGATTCCTGTGGGGTGTTAATCACGACGACCTGTTAAGCGCGACGATTTCTCCGGCTCCAGGGGTTGTTTATCTCCCGGCATTCCCGGCTTGGCAACAGTTATCTCGGCCGATGGAGACATCACCCTATAGAGAGTTGCTGCCAGGAGCGCCAACCCCAACCACACAGTACGAAAATGGAAAATTTGATGGGCGTTTGATTCAAGAAAAACGGCGACAAGCATAGCCATGAAAATGACACCACTCGGCGGTCCCATGTCTCCAGATTTAATTTGTTTGCGCAGTATTTTGACTGCGTTGTTCAATGCTTCAGCGGCCAATAATACCAGACCCAGCAGTCCGATCACGCCACGTTCCACTCCAAATTCGAGAGGGTCATTGTGCAACGTTTTGTTTTCCAGGAAATCCCGGTAATTGTTTGGGCCTACTCCGAGGATGGCTTGGGGGGAAAACAGGACATCGGTACCGCCTGCCCACAGATATATACGTTCTGCCAGTGTGTGCGCAGCCCGTTCCGTAGTGAGATTCTCAAGGTTGGCGAGAACCTGGGGGGCTAGAGTGAGACTGAAGAATAATAACCCTGCCGTCAGGGTGACAACGCCCACCAACCAGGCAAGGAATTTCCGATACCCACCCATGTGCAGGAGAATAAGCACGGCAACTACTGAAGCGCCTGCAAACGAACCGAGCGCACCGAGAGATGCGGTAGCAATAATGCTTAACAACAGAAGAATACTCAGAAGTAAAGACCATCCACGCCGAAGCCCCAACAATAGCAGGGGTACAAATCCCAGCAACTGGAATAAGGCGGCCCAAACCGGATCTAAAAAGAATCCGGCAGGCCTGCCAATGTACCGCATATCTACATATCCAACCCTCGACAAAACACGGATCATTAACTCATAAAAGTTGGGCAAGACAAACTCAGCGATCAGCAGGCCCCCGTGGAGCAGGGTAACAGCAACCCAGGCGATCAATACACTTCGCAGGACGCCAGGCCCCAGGCTGGACAAAAGTGCAGCCACGGTAACGAACCAAACATAGAGGTAGATCTCTTTGGCGATAAAGATAAAACTTGCCAGCGGGTTTATGGCGGAGAAAGTGCCAATGAAACTACCCAGCAAGATAAACAACATCCCCAGGATGTAAGGGAATCGCACATGGTGGCGTATACGGAAAAGATACCACCAACATATCGGGATGAAGAGCAGATTCCAAAAGTCAACCAGAGCCAGGTTCTGGGGAAGCAAAAGAAAATCTACCACATTCAAGATAACCATGCCCAGTAAGTATGTAACTGCGAAGAATCTCAGCACCGAAGTCAGGCGGCTGGGCGGTCGAGCGGCCGCGCTGGCGGCCGGAAAATGAATATTGAGGGGGTGTTGTTGCGGTTCCATCATGGTTGCCTGTTTTATAAAAAGATCTGGCGCAATAGCTTAAGGCTGGAACGATCCATCCACACAACGATCAAGCCATAAAGCAGGATCGATATTCCGCCCAACAGCCAGATATTGACGTTATTAAACAACAACGAGTTGACGATAATTGCGATCGCACCCAGACTAGGCCCTATGAAACTCCGCCATGCGAACATCTCGCGTGCTTCGTCTCGCAAAATCCAGACGTACAAGCTAAACAGCACAATTTCTGTGAGTATTGTTTCATACACCGCACCCATCAAATGATACTTGGGGATCAGTGTGAAATCGAGCAACAGGTTTGCCAGAGTAGCGACTAAAACAGCTCTCGCCCGCTTACCTTCGCGGTTGCTGGCGCTCAAGGCTACTTCCAGCGATGTATCCAGGAACTTAAGAGGCATGATCAGCGCCAGCCATTTCAAAGCTTGAATGGCGCCAACGAACTTGCTGCCATAGACCAAAAGAATGATTTTATCGCCATACATCCATATCATAACGGCTATCAAGACCCCGGGAATGACAAGCAGGCGAATCGTTCTGGCTGTATAGCGTTGAAGAGAGTGTTTGTCCTTTGCCCATTCGGAAGATAAAAACGGATAAAGGGCGATGTTCACTGTTCTTGCCAAAACATTGAGCCGCACAGTCAGGTTATTTGCCGCCTCGTATAGCCCTACGATCGCATTTGTGGTCAAGTAGGATAGAAACACTGTGTCGATACGCACATATATGGACGACAAGCCATTGGTGATGGCAAATGGAAACCCAGCTTTAAATAATGATTTCCAAAGCCCCTTATCTATTGCTGGGTGCAACTTGCCAAAATGCGTCCGATAGATCCAGATGCCAACTGCGAGCGAGATGATCCGGGAAGCCAAATAAGCGACCATGAGCCAATCAATGGCCGCCCTGAAAGGCACGGTTAGGAGAGCCAGCACCAGGAACCCCCCCTCCATAACAGAGATGATTACCGCACTCCACTCCATCCTTTCCCGGCCGCGGAAGGAGGCCTCTATCATGTAGGCCAAAGCTTCTATCCCCAAGGCTACCCCGGCCAGCACACAGGCCCGAAACATAACGCTTGGGTAGTTCAGCAAGACACTGGTGAGCAATATTAACGCGATGGCAGCGGCCGAAAGAATGGTGGTCAAGCCCAAAGCGGCATTAACCAGCTTGTCAACTTGCTCTGGGTCCTCCCGGCGTCGAGAAATCTCCCGGATCAAAAGCGACGGCAGGCCGTACTTGGCAAGGGTTGAAAATATCGTAATGAGGGTGATCGTCGTGGCATACTGGCCAAGCAATGCAGGACTGGCCAGGCGCGCCAGGTATATAGGGATGAAGAACGCCGTCAGGCTTTGCACCCCGTAAGCGACAGCCTGAAAAGCCGAATTTTTCGCAATCCGTCTAACGTGATTTATGAGATTCTGCTTCTGGTTGGGCCCATCTAATCCTTTGTGCAGTTTTTTTGTCCGGATTTTGATGGGTATCCGCAGAGAGGCCAGGCTCAGGATGGACCATTCTAGTCAAACTAATGATTGCAATTATGTTTCCGATTTTTGAAAACCCTGTCAATTTTGCGATTAAGCCGGTGACATATATCAACCACATAGGCACGACCAACAGAAAATGAATTCGTTGATTTTTGCTGATGAACATCAGACCCCCATAAATAATTGGCAATTAACTGAGCGTACCATGTGGAATGGTCATATTGTAGTCCAGAAGATTTTCAAGGCGATTCGTTCGGGTTGGAACAGGCTCAGATCGCAGCGGTCGGAGCGATGAACGATCGTATGAAGTTATATCCAAATGGCCACAGCCCGGGTTGGTCGATCCGGAGTTGGGCCGGACCGGCAGCAATCATTAATTTGCCAATCTGTGCAGGATTGGATAGATAGCTCTTGTGTAAGTTGAAGCCGTAGCTTTTTTGGTCTGAAAAGAAGGTTCCGATTTTGAAGCGTTTTTATTACCGACGGCACATTTCTTCCATCAGGTCCATGTTGGAGATCAGGTGGAGTGGCTCATTGTGTGTTTTACGCCACCAGGCGACCGCTAAAACTGGTCTGTTGCAGATAATGTCTGGGTTATTCCTGTTCGGTTCGTAAATTCAGGGACTGGGTATGAATTTTAACGCCACACTTTCCTGGGAAGCAAGACATTTTCCCAGGTCAGCATTCGCAATTTCCAGGGTTGCACAAGAGAATTAGGGACTGGTGTACGTGGTGCCTCGCGACTCGAAGGCATTAAAGAAGGTTGGTGCCGCATGTGATGGAATCTACCGCTGAGGATAACCAAGAATCGTATAACGCGCTCCGCCCCTCCGACATGTCCGTTAAAATGTCAGGGACCCATTAAACTTGCGCAGTGCCAAATCTTTCCTCTGTCTGTTCAGATATCTGGTCAGAGTTAGCACTGTTTTTTTAGGACGAATTTGCTCGGCGGGTAAAACCATCCGAACGTGTTTATACTGCAATAAACTAAATAGCACACAAACAAGTTGAGCCCTAGGCAAGTAAGTATCAGCTGAAAGTTTCTGCTGCACAATCTTCGCCCGATCCTGTTCCCTGGGCTATCGTATCGCATGGCAGTTGACCAGTCCTTTCCAGTGGTCATATATTTCCGCCAGAGCTTATTGATAAAAATTACTTGCCTTTTCAAGTAAAAAATTTTCAGTTAGTGATTGCTAAAACATGACGGGGAAAAGAGAAAAAAGGTACACTCTTTATGTCATCTTTATCCAGTCAGGGATCTCCCCCGATTTTTGCGTTCGATCTGTCCGGCAGATAGATCTACCGGGATTTGCCGGTTCTTGAGAAGATTCAGCAATACCCGCACCCGGTCCGCACCGCATAACCGTTTATCGAAAATTGCTTCATATCCTGCAAGTGGCCCGTCTTGGATTGTCACGACATCACCAGGTTTTAATCCTTCAAGGTGTTCACCTCCCGCAGCGTTAATTTCATCCACGCGTTCCTGGATTGCCCGCACTATGCTTCCTGAAACAGCGGCAGGTTCTCCCTGGAAAGAGACCAGCCCAACCGCACCTGGGAGCCAGCGTAAACTTGCGACATCTGCATGTTTGGGATCGATGCGTGCGAACAGGTATCCAGGAAAATATGGTTTCACTTTTCGTGCCCGAGGATTGACCGGTCTCACACGGAGGCACGGGTAATACGTCTCAACGCCCCGGAGACAGAGTTGCTCTGACAACATTCCTTCTTTTTGCGGCTTACTTTGAAAGACATACCAGGGCATAATTAACATCCGGACTGTGGGAATATGATCATAGGATCCACTCTTATTTGGATAATAGTGCTCCGGTTTTGACTTTCAACACATCAGCGGCTTTGCGCAGGTTGCTGAGATAGATATCATTATCATTGAAGCAATTAAAATCATCGTAATTGCCTTTCCAGATTTTGACTGCTGTAGGTTCGCTGCAACCGCGTTTGCGCATTTCGCCAATGAATTCGTCGTAGGACATGTTAATTTTAGCGGCCAGGTGTTGGATGGTATTGCTCATGATCATTCACCTTTGTGATGGACGAATGCCCGGGTGAATTGAATAATATTACGTGTCATTGGAGGCATTGATTCACAACAGGCATTCTTAAAATGTTTCGTGCTGGTTTTTGAAAAAAGATTCAAAGCATACATAAATAAGTATTTTTAAATATTTTTTGCTCGGAACGAAAAAAAAATACCTTCATTCATGATTTATCCGCTAAATAATTTTGAAAGACAAATAACATTTAGGAAAATTGGTTGCCTCTTCATTGAAAGTTTTACTAATCCATCCTAATCGCAGAAATCGATTTGCGCGCCCTCGGAACGGTGTACAGTATTATGAAATGCATCGCAAAGTATCCCGCGTGATGACGGCACAAGCGACCAAACTCGGATGACCAAGTTCAATGCTTCTGTTTAACTTTTACACTCTTATTGTACAACAGGAAAGATCAAAATCAAGTGTTTTTTCCCCCAATTTTCGTGATTCCTTGAGAAACAATTAGTTGAAACAGTCAATCAAAAGACTGACATCAATAAATTGCCGGTCTTTTTTACAGAGTAAAGTAAACTCCATTCAGTAATTTCCACGAAATAATTGGTCAGGTGTTATCCTTACGGTTGCGATACCAAAAAGAGAGACACCATGCTCTACCCAGATGATTTTACTTTACCCGCAGAACTTCTGGCGCTGGCGGAGATATACGTCTAGGACATCTCTACTCGCAAGGTGAACAAGGTCACCGAGAGGTTGTGCGGTTTGGCCATGTCTTCGACCCTATTCCGTTATGCTGCCACACTCCTAGATACAGAACCGGATAAATGGCAGAATCGACCGCTCGAAGAATATCCTTCCCTCTTCGTGGTGGAGCTAAGTGGCAACTGGTACGCCAGTGGATCCACGAACGCATGTACGTTTCCAGGCTGCACCGGTAACACGATCATCGCAACCACTGCTGTTCCGGTAACGGTGACAGTGGAAGATGGGATCGGTAATCCCCAAACTGGGGCACATGTATAAGTCTACAATGGATCCACGTATGTGGGCTTTGCTCGGATGGCCGGCGGGAATGAACAGATGATCGCCAACCTGTCTGCAGGGAATAACTTTTTCGTGGCGGAGTTTGGTGGTAATTGGTAAGCCAGGGGAACTGTGAACACATGTTGTGTGCCTAATGATACCAGCGACACGGTTATCGTGGTACCGCGAGAAGCAATGATAATTTACAACCTGTCATCTGATGGATCAAAGAAATGGTGGGATTTGACCTTTTGCATCCACCTCAACGTTCCTGATATTCCCTGCTGTTAGACATGCAAAAATCATTCAAGGAGCTGAATGATAAAAATCGACCTTATCTGAAAAGTGAAAAAAGTATGGACGCGGTAGCTAATATTTCACCTGATAAAAGAACATCTGTGAGGTCATATCTAGCAAAAAATTGTACGTCCTCAGAACATTTGAGACAATAACTGGCATTTGCTAAGAGACACTTTCCCGACCCGAAGTCATTTTACTTCCACTGCCTGCACCTGCAAATTCTGTAGGCGCCTTGCTTGTAATGTTCGTTTCTTGATCTCGGCTCGTTTTGCCAGAACCTCCTTTGATCTGCCAGTATAAACATCCATCGGCGTGAGATTTTCCAGTGACTCATGGTAACGCCGGTTGTTGTACTAATCCACAAACTGGACGATCTCCCGCTCCAGTTCTTCCGGGGAGTAGTAATTCTGCAGGTTCACCACATTCTTTATCGAGCGGTGATACCGTTCGATCTTACCCTGGGTCATCGGATGGTAGGGAGCACTGTGAGTGTGTTCGATGTGGCTGCAATACAGGTAATCCTTCAGACCCTTGGAAAGGGAACAGGGTCCGTTGTCGGAAAGCAGGCGGGGACGGAGAAACACATTCACCCCATCCGCCCCGGTCTTTTTCGAGGCCATCTCGAGCGTCTTCTGCACATCTGTCGTGTTCATGGTGGGCGTGAGCTTCCACGCCAGGATGCAACGGGAGTAATCATCCAGGATCGTGGACAAGTAATACCATCCCCAGCTCAGGATCTTGAAGTAGGTAAAGTCCGTCTGCCAGAGCTCATTCACGGTTTTGGTGGGGTTCTGGAATTTATCTTTAGCTGTGATCACCCGAAATGCCGGGCTTTCTATCAGATCATAACCCTTCAGAATGCGATAAACACTCGATTCCGAGATGAAATAGCGTTGTTCGTCGGTGAACATCCAGGCTACCTGCCAGGAGGATTGGTCCGGATGCTCCAGAGCCACCTTCACCACCTGCTCCCGCATTGTCTGGGGGATATGATTCCAGAACTGGCGTGGGTTCGGACGCTGGTCGATCAGTCCATCTTCCCCTTCTTCCTGGTACAGCTGATACCAGCGATAGAAAGTACTTCTGGGCACATTCAACTCGTCCAGGGTGCTTCTCATCGGTAACGCGAAGTGCTCTACCAGGTGAATGATCTCACGTTTTTCTTCGCATGTCCGACGAATCATTCGTCCCACGGAGTTGCCTTGCCCAGCAAGCCTTTTTTCAACACGCGGTTCTAGAGTGTCAGCTCAGCCACCACCTGTTTCAGCTGTTCAAGCTCATTCCGCATCTCTACCACTTCTTGATTGTCCGCCTGAAGCTGGTTGTCCCCGATCAGGCGCTGTTTCCCCGCTTCCAGGAATTCCTTGCTCCATTTGTAGTATAGGTTGGGCTGGGTCCCTTCCCTACAGCACAGTTCGGCGATCTTGCTCTCCCCCCGCAATCCTTCCAACACGATCCGTACCTTCTCTTCCGCGGTGTACTTCTTGCGCGTCGCCCGGCGGATGCTCCGCACGGTCGCTTCCACACTCTTCTTCTGCTCGGCCATTTGAGCTCCTTTTTGTTAGATAATATTACGTTCTGGCCGAGAAGTGTCTCATAAATATTACCCTAAACCTGTCTCAAATGTTCTGACACGGAACGGCAGAGACTTCGACTTAATAAGCACGCATTATGATATATAGTTTGAAGATCCCCTCTTGACCGGTATTGAATGGTTTGAGCCTTTGCGATCGACATATTATTCATGATAAGTCCAATTTTTTAAAGAAAAGCTAGGCAATTTTGCCGAGCCTTGTTCTCTCGACAGGGAAATCTGGTATATACTTGTACGTTACAAAACTTCTGTTCCGCACATTCCTTCCAAAAATACCATGGATTTCAACCTTAAAGCTCCCTTCCAACCCACCGGTGACCAACCGGAAGCCATACGGCAACTTGTAGATGGCGTCAAGCGTGGCCTCAAGCACCAGGTTCTTCTCGGTGCAACCGGTACCGGTAAAACGTTCACAATGGCATCAGTCATCCAGCAGGTTCAAAAACCAGCCCTGATCATGGCGCATAATAAAACTCTGGCTGCACAGCTATATGCTGAATTTCGCGAATTCTTCCCGGACAATGCTGTGTCGTATTTTGTTTCATATTATGATTACTACCAGCCTGAAGCTTATGTCCCGCGCCATGACCTTTATATAGAAAAAGAAACAGATATTAATGAGGAGATCGAACGCTTACGGCTGGCTGCTACAACTGCCCTGATGTCTCGTAGAGATGTGATTATCGTCGCATCGGTCTCGTGCATTTATGGACTTGGTAGTCCTGAGGAATACGGTAAAGGTGTGGTGGGGTTGAAAGTAGGCGAAATCAGTCGGCGCAACGCTTTGATCCGCCAATTGGTTGATGGGCAATACCAGCGAAATGACATCGACCTGCGTCCTGGAACATTTCGCGTAAGGGGAGACACTCTGGAGATCATCCCTGCTTACGAAAACAAGCGCGGATACCGGGTCACATTCTTCGGAGATGAGGTGGAGCGCATCTCGGAGGTAAATCCGCTGACCGGGGAAATCTTATCGGAACCAGAACAGGTGGATATTTATCCAGCCAAACACTACCTGGCTGGGGAAGACCGGCTCAAAGTATCCATTGCCAACATCGAAAAAGAATTGGAAGAAAGGGTGGCTTTCTTCAAGGCCAACGATAAATTGCTCGAAGCCCAGCGTATCGAACAACGCACCGGTTTCGATCTAGAAATGCTCAGAGAGATAGGCACTTGCGCAGGGATCGAGAATTACTCACGACAACTTGATCAGCGTGCCCCAGGAACACATCCCTGGACATTGGTGGACTTCCTGCCTAGTGATTACCTGCTGGTGATCGATGAATCCCACATGAGTATTCCCCAAATACGCGGCATGTATAATGGTGACCGCTCGCGCAAGGAAACATTGGTGGAATATGGCTTCCGTCTCCCCTCGGCACTGGATAACCGCCCGCTAAAATTCGAGGAGTTCGAGCAGGTGATGGGCAGCACGATCTATACTTCTGCAACGCCTGGCCCGTACGAAATGAGCCATGCACAACAGGTGGTGGAGCAGATTATCCGTCCCACAGGGTTGGTGGACCCGGAAGTAGAAGTCCGCCCCACCAAGGGTCAAGTTGACGATCTGGTAAAGGAAATTCGGGCAAGAGTTGAGAATGGGCAACGGGTTCTGGTCACCACGCTGACAAAGCGCATGGCCGAAGACCTGTCGGAATACCTGATGGAGTTGGGCATCAAAGTCCATTACCTGCACTCAGAAGTTGAAACACTAGAAAGAATCGGGATATTAAGGGACCTGCGCCTGGGAGTTTTCGATGTGGTCGTCGGCATAAACCTTTTACGCGAGGGCCTTGACCTGCCGGAGGTTTCACTCGTGGCAATCCTGGATGCGGATAAAGAAGGATTCCTTCGTTCAGATACTGCCCTCATCCAAACCACCGGACGTGCCGCACGTCATATTGATGGAAGGGTGATCATGTACGCTGACCGGATCACCGATTCCATGAAGCGGGCGATTGATGAAACCAGCCGCAGACGGACAAAGCAAGTCAACTTCAACAAGGAACACGGGATCGTTCCTGTTAGCATCCATAAAGCCATCCGTGACCTGACCGATCAAATGTCACCCCAGGCGGTGTCTGAAATGAGGGGAGAATATAAGACCGGGAAACATCGAGACGTCACCTCGAATTCTGAACTTCAGAAGGTGATCTACGAAATGGAGAAACAAATGAAAGAAGCTGCCAAGAACCTGGAGTTCGAGCGTGCAGCGGCCTTGCGGGATGAAATGTACGAATTGAAGTCTATACTGGCAGATGATGAGAATTTAAAGCCCTGGGAGCGGTTAAAGTTGCTGTCAGGGGAGGAATAACAAAAACTCGGAGGTCCTGGTTATCTCCGAGTTTTTTATTTTCCAAAGACAGCATGTGGTGAATAGTCAAATTTGTTTCCTGATTCAATTCCAACCGTGAACACCACGAAGGGGGACGAAAGCAACTTCCAGGTTTTCTTCAACGGTAAAATCCTTGTCCGAATGTACCCAAACTTCCAGGTGCTGGTGACCACGACCACCCACTGGAAGGACAAGCCTGCCTCCATCAGCCAATTGGTCAAGAAGCGGCTGTGGTGCAGATGGAGCTGCGGCGGCCACTAAAATACCATCATAAGGAGCAGCTTCAAGCCAACCAAGAGACCCGTCACCGGTATGGACATGAACATTTTCATAACCAAGATTCGCCAAGGTCTGCGCGGCTTTTGAAGCCAATTCAGGGATCACTTCGACTGTGTGCACATTTGCTGCCAATCTTCCCAGCACAGCTGCCTGGTAGCCGGATCCGGTTCCTACTTCCAGTATATGGTGGGTGATTTTGACCTTTAGTAATTCGGTCATCAAGGCGACAATATAAGGTTGTGAAATGGTCTGTCCATAACCGATGGGTAAAGGACCGTCTGCGTATGCCCAAGCCAAATCGTCCATTGGAACGAACAGATGGCGAGGAATCGATTGCATTACTGCAAGCAGGAGTGGATCCAGTACGCCGCGGGAGACAATTTGTTCGTCCACCATATGCTTGCGGGCGGTCTGATACTCATCTACACCCATTTTGGTCACATAATCTATTCCAATAACCAAATTCAAATCATCATTTCTGATTGAAGTTGTTTGGCAATTTGCCGGTCCACCTTGCCCATTGGGAACCCATCCATTTCTTCGAGCGGGATCCAAACCAGCCCGACGGCTTCAACCGCACGTGGTTCCCCATCCGCCAATGCACACCGAAATGCATGCAAGGTGATCCGGAAGTGTGTATATGCGTGCCGATAGACACCAATAACATCACCTACACGAATGACTACACCAAGTTCTTCTCGGATTTCCCTGACAAGACAATCTTCCAGGCTTTCTCCTTTCTCAACCTTTCCACCCGGGAACTCCCACATACCACCAAGCAGCCCCTTCGATGGTCGTTTCGCCAGTAGGATTTTTCCTTTTCGCCTTATAACCGCGGCAGTAACGACAAAATGAGGGACCTTGGTTTTTTGTTTTAGGACGGGACGTTGGTTCTGGAGACCAAGAGCCCGTGCTTTGCATATGCTTTTAATCGGACAAAGTGAACAAACGGGGTTGTGTGGGAGGCATAGGGTTGCACCCAGATCCATCAGCGCCTGGTTGTAGTCCCCCGCATGACCTTTGGGAAGGTATTTTTCAGCCAGTCCCCACAAGATTTTTTCGCCCAAGGATGAGTCGGCAGGTTCCGCAATATCAAAAACCCGGGATAAAACCCGCCGGATGTTACCATCCAGCGCAGCAACATCCAAACCAAAAGCGATGGAAGCAATTGCCCCCAGCGTATATCGTCCAATCCCGGGGATTTTTCGCAATTCAGTTAAATCATGAGGCAATTCACCTCGAAATTTTTCAACAACAATCCGGGCTCCTTTATGCAAGTTGCGCGCCCGGCTGTAATAACCCAGCCCTTCCCATTGAGACAATATTTGTTGTTCGGAGGCATCCGCCAACTCTATAATGGTCGGAAACCGATCCATCCAACGTTCGAAATAGGGAATAACTGTCTCAACACGAGTTTGTTGGAGCATGATCTCGGAGACCCAAACTGCATAAGGATTAGCCTGACCACGCCAAGGAAGGATTCGTCCATGGCTTAAGTACCAATTGAGAATTTTATTGGAAAATTGGCTCATAGAATCAAAATCCGAAAGAACAAAGGATGGTTTGACCTTTATCCATGCTCCATCGGAAGATTTTCCCCTTGGATATACTGTGATAAATAGGTTCTAGAATTGGAATCCCGTGCGTGCTGGTATAACCTTATATGAAAAATTCTGAACCAGTGCAAAAAGCTTATCCTGCAATTGAGCCCAACTATCTGAATTCATCGCCTTTTGCACATCCGGTAAACCTTCAGCCAGTATACTTACCTGAATCTGTGGGTATTCTCCGAAAACTGTCGCCCAGGCCTCAGCAGGTTGGAGGCCCAACCGCTGGACTCCGGGAACAAATTCATTGATCACAAACTCAAAATAATCCTGTTCGTGGTCAGGAGCAATATCCCAAGTCATGATGAGTTTAACAGCCATTTCCATTGCTCCTTGCCAAAGAACCCAAATTGAAGCAGTTTATTATGGAGGGAAAATGATGATTTGAGCTTGATAATTCCCCGGCTACATTTAAATCTATCAGCATTTGAGACAAGGGATTCAACACGATGTCACTCCCTCTGATAGTCCAGGACGATCACTTTCGTTTCGTCTGGAAGGGATGATTTAGAGACTTTTAATGTAGGCATCGTCTCAGCTTCATGGAGACCCATTTCCTTCATAAACTTATCCAATTTATCCAGGGGGACTTTTGCCTCCGGTGAATAGAAATGCATGGGGATAACGATGTTTGGCTCGAGCAAACTAACCACTTCAGCAGCTTTGGCAGCATTCAGGCCGGAGCCACCGCCAACAGGAACGAGGGCTACATGGACCGTGCCTAATGCTTCAATTTCGGTCTGAGTCGGCACTGAGCGAAGGTCGCCCAGGTGTGCCACGGTGATGCCCATATAATCGAAAACATATAATGTGTTACGGGGTTTTTCGGCGATTGATTTCTTTGTGGAAATATCCGTCTGCACACCCGTAATAAAGACGCCCCCAATCTCGAATTCGCCCGGTCCAGTAATTGCCAGGCTGTAACCTTTCACCGTGCTTAAACAATTATGTCCCGGTGCATCATGACTTGAGGTGACAATATCAGCTTTCAGTTTTAGCGGTTCGTATCCAACTGTTTCCGCGTCGAAAGGGTCGGTGACAACCGTCGCCATACCTCGCTCTGTCAGTCGAAAACAGGAATGACCGTACCAGGTAATCTCCATAGAATTCTCCGTGAGGGCTATTATACTCGTATAATAAATGGGATGGAAAATGCACTCAAACCACGCTGCACCCAAGGCGCTGTTGTGATGAGAATTGGGGATGGTTGGAAATTGGAGATCCCAGAAGGCGAGCGGGGTACTTACCGGTTAGCCCAGGTGGATGACTACGTGATGTTTTCCCGCAGGCTTTTCCATCATTCTCCCCCCTGGGCTATTAGCTTGCGGGCACGGGTGTCAGCTCCGAATATTCCCGGCACATGGGGATTTGGGCTTTGGAATGATCCACTTGGCTTTTCGCTGGGATTCGGCCGTACAGAAGGAAGGCTGCCGGTCCTGCCCAATGCTGCGTGGTTTTTTCACGCATCGCCTCCAAATTGGTTGTCTTTTCGTGACGACATTCCGGCTCGTGGGTTTTTTGGAGGGAGCATCAACTCACCAAGCATCCCTTCCCTTTTCCTTGCACCTGCGCTGCTTGCAGTGCCATTTCTTCCAATAAGACCAGTCTCGCGCCTTTTCCGAAGATTGGCGGGAAATATTATCAGGCAGGATGCAATAGATATATCAGTAGATGTTACCAAGTATCATGAATATTCAATTGAATGGTTACGCGATTTCACCGAATATAAAATAGACCAGAAAACCATATTCCAGACGCAAATTTCGCCTCATCCACCCCTTGGGCTGGTCTTTTGGATCGATAACCAATATGCCACCTGGGATCCAGAGGGGCATCTCGCTTACGGTACGCTTGACAACCCAAAAGCAATTCTGGAAATAAATACCATCGAAATTGACATCTGACCTTTCTACATGATCATCTTAGAGGGAGGTCGAGGAATCAATTATTGCAGTAATTTTTCATTCATAATTAGAAGATAATACTTTCAAGGAAAGTATCCCCCTTTTAGGTTGACAAAAGTTTTAGTACCAGGTTCTTACTCAACAGGCTTTAATTCGGGGGTAAAGGTGGATTGATTTACCTCTATATTTGCCGCCTTTAAAAAATTCATTGCATTCTCGTCCATTCGATAGGCCACGCTATATACCAGGCGGATAATTCCTGCATTAATCAGCGCCTTTGTACAATTTATGCACGGAAGATGAGTGACGTAACAAGTTGCTCCTTTCGTCGAAACCCCGTGCAGCGCTCCTTGAATGATTGCGTTGGTTTCGGCGTGGATGGTGCGGATGCAATGGCCATCCACCATTAAATGGCCTTCTTCGTCACAATGCGGCTGCCCAACCGGGGAACCATTAAATCCGGTGGTCAGGATTCGTTTATCAAGCACCAATACGCAACCCACTAAAGCCCGATCACAAGTACTTCGTTCCGATACGGCATACGCGATCTTCATGAAATAAGAATCCCAATCTGGACGCATGTGATTTCCTCTAGATTAACAGGTATTTATGGCGCCGATTATACTTCTCCTTGGAATTTATATGATGATCTCCATAAAGGGTTAGGAGCTTGTTTTTATTTTCCAATAATAATTCAATGATTTTTTTTTATTTCTTCCCGGATTTCCGCTGGAATGAAATCCAGATTCTGAGAGTCGAATAATTCCTACGGTTCAGTCGAGGTTGGAAATGAACCTGGTTCCAGCTCTTTTTGAGAACCTAAGTACTCAAATTTCACGAATTTGTCACTGTATAACGATTCCGAATTGCAGCCACCATCCGGATATTTTCCCCCAGGTGGAATTTAAAATTATTTATAGAAGAGGCATCCATCGAGCCAGTTAGCCAACCGCTCCTGCAGGTTGAAGTATCCGATTTTCAGCATCGGTAAATCCGGTTTGGCGTGAAACAGAATTAAATCATCACGCAAAATGAGGCGCGTGTCGTTTATATGGGTGTATGGCCACAAGGCCATGATGCGATTATTAAGGAGGCCTTGCTGATCTGCATTCCCCACCAGCTGAGGCAGGATGACTGTTCCACCCAACCGGAATATTGTTATCGCCCATGGAGAGAAGTTCGCAGCCACCAATCCTGAGTTCTTTAGACAATGAGTTAAGACGACTTCCGCATTGTTTGGGGATAATCGAATTTCCACACACTTTTCAATACCGACCTGAGTGCCTTGGATGATCCTGACACCAATCTCTATTTTATCGGTCTCCAACCCAGCGTGATCAGGATAATATGTTTCGTGCATTATTTCTGGCGAACACAAAAGCCGATGCCCACCGCGGAAGTAATATGATCCGAGCGATGGTTGGTCAGTAAAACCTGTACAACTACGAAAATATCCGCCCCATATTTCCTAGAGAACCGAACGATGCTTGGTCTGGGCGAGGCTAAATATTCCAGCCGGAAATGCTCGTTCTTCAGAATTTCAGTGGGGATACTATAAAAGGCGCTTATTTAATTTAATTCTATGGGGTGGAATTCTGGCAGAGCTGAGAAAAAACGAAGCCTAATCCAGAACTTTGATTTGAACTTAAATTTCAATTCTGTCGCGCAATTTCCCGATAAAATCACGAGGCAGAACTCCATCGTGAATGGCTTGATTCAATAATCCTAGCAATTCCTCCTCTGAGAGAATTAAGGAAAAAGAAATATTCTTATCTCCAATTGATGATGACAGCCGTATTTTCTGCTGCTTTGAGTCACCTTGTAATCTTTCAATCCTGATTCCTTGATCTTCAAATTTGATAAACGTGGAAGAAATTACTTTAGCATTATCAAAAGAAACCATATGACCTTCCATCCAGATTCAAATTAGGTAATTATTGATATAGTGTACCATAGCGATTTTAGCAGCATCCCAAAGCACTCCGAAAAATGCGCTAGCAATTTCCAGAAACCTTTTTTGACAATATTCTTTTGTTCAAATTGTTTTTTAGACCTGAAATATGAAGACTATAAATCGATATAGACCGAATCGACAATCCCCACAATCACTGAAATAATGCAAGCATCAGGGTTTTTAAGCGCCTGGCGCGCACCATTCCCTTCCCTGTTCACAAGCACGGTGTCTCCAATTCCTGCATGACTATTATCGATGGCGATAAAGTCGTCGTCATTTGCCTCCCCTTTCAACACCAATGGCTGTACAACAAGGAGTCTCCGGTTCTTATAATCCCGGTGACTTATTGTGGTTACAACGGTTCCAACAACCTTTCCAAGAATCATGACAACTCTCAAGTAAATTGATTTACGCCGGGTTTTAGCGTGAAATTAAAATCACCATCCGGATGAATTGCCAACTCATCCACAATTCCAACCAAGGCCAGGTCAACCGGTACAAATTTTACTGATGGCATGGCAAGGGCAGCCTCGCGCGATCTCACCATTACGCACATATCCCCTGGACCCGCATCAACAATATCGGCTGCGACCTGGAGCACACCAACCGGCTCCAGGTTTTTATTTAGCGGTTGGACAACCAGCAATTTCAGCCCTTGAATGCCAGTGTATTTGAGCGTACAAACTGCGCTGCCCTTGACGCGTCCGAACAACATGGGTTACTTTACTCCCGTACTTTTGAGCACGCGTTGAATTATGACATCCAGAAGCTCAGGATCCACCTGGGCACCCATGCGGGCAATTACCGCCGAATGAATGCTGGTTTGCAAGTCCTTCTCAGGTGGCGCATTGGAAATATTAGCGCTGATCCCAGGGGAAGCTGTCCCAATTTTTTGAGAAAGGTAAGGCCTGACAGGCGCACTGGGAGGATTATCCGGCTGGCTGTGCAACAATTGCAATCCCAGCCGGTTGGCTTTTTCATATGCTAATTCTGTCAGGACTATGTTCTCGGAAATGCTTAGCGACATCACCCCTCGCTTGAACATATCTTCGATATCTCTTTCAGTATAGAATTCTTTGGGCATCGCTGCTCCTTTCAAGATGCAAGACTGCGCGACTTAAGCACCTTCCTGTCCGACCAGGTTTTCGAGTGTTTGAACAGCCGCGTTCTTTGCAGTAAGAATTTCCGCTTCTGACCCTGATAGCCACATGCGGCCAAACCGCCCAACAGAAGAAACGTGAACCAATTTTATGCTGGCGGTTTTCTCAGCTTCATTACAGGCAATGTTTATATAAGCGGCTGGAGCACATTCCAGCACAAGCATGGTTTCCCCGGCAACCAGCATGCTGCCTCGTCGAAAGCGGTTGATCAATTGAGCCTGGTAGGGATCCACGCGGGTGATGACCTGAATCGAAACTACTTGAGGTTTTATTCGGTCAGCTACTGTCATCCCGAGCCGACTCAAAACAACGTCTCCCGCCTCTAGTACAGCCGCCTGATTAGGGGAGTGCACTTCGAACATCCCAAATTCACGTTCTACAATTTGTGCTCCGGGCCGGGCTTCCGTAGCTTTCACAGCAATGTCCACCACCCGAAATACTTCATTTCCAGGAGCCATTTCCACGTACAATGCTGCCATACCTTCAGTCGGTAGGTCGCCTTGCGTAATTGTCCCGACAAAAGAGGCATATTGTGGCTGCATCTTATCCAGATAGCAATAGCAACGCAGCGAAAACGCATCAGCCATGCTTGGTTCTCCTTCCAGCTAAAATCCCAGGCATTATGAGCCAATGCCGGGGTCCACGCGCGAATTTTGCGCGTGGATGGGCTTCAGCCAGATCCTTTGGGCGGGGTAATTATCAAGTCCGGTTCACCCCTCCCTTAGAAAACAACTATTTTGCTTTGGGTTCGGCAGAACGACCACCGATACTGCCCTTCGTGGTCTTCGGCAGGATCATCTCCACGTCCATATGAGGGCGAGGGATTACGTGAACCGAGACCAGTTCGCCAACGCGCTTGGCTGCTGCAGCGCCAGCATCAGTGGCAGCTTTGACCGCACCTACATCGCCGCGTACCATCACAGTCACATAACCACCACCAACGTATTCTGAGCCAATCAAGTTCACATTGGCTGCCTTGACCATCGCGTCTGCGGCTTCTACCGCACCCACGAGGCCTTTCGTCTCGACCATGCCGAGAGCAATCAAAGTTGGATCTAAAGCCATTTTGTACCATCCTTTCTAGATTCGAAAATATGATATTGTTCAGTTTCGTTTGAAATCCAAGATCTCATTGACAACCTGGCGGACAACCCTTTCCATTTCCTCTGCAGTCGGGCTGGCAGATTTTTCCCCGGGTAAAAACGCTTCAGGCGGAGGCGCCATCGTTTCGTATGCCAGTCGTTTAATATTGATCAGGTGATATGCAGAAACATTATCTCCGGTAATGGCACCTCCCACGCCACCTGAACCCAAAGTCAAGGAGGGCATTACTCCAGCCGTGAGACCGATGGCACCCAGCGTGCCCATGGTATTTACCAAGATACGGAAAACCGGTTTCTCCAAACCAAAAGCCATGATTACTCGTTCGTCATTGGCATAAATAATCTGCGTGTGACCAATGCCGCCCGTTTCAATGATCGAAATCGACCTTTCGCAACCTTGTTCCCAACCGTCAACCTGGTACCAGCCCAACACTGTGGTCATTTTTTCGTGGGAGAGAGGTTCCTCCCTGCCCGTTTTTGATAAAGGGGTGACCAGGATACGCGTATCAGGAGGTACGCGGAAACCCGCCACTTCAGCCACGAAGGGGGCTGATTTCCCAACCACGGATGTATTTGGACTACCATCAGGTTGGAAAACAACTTTGCGTAAGGCATCGGTCTCTGCCGGATTTGTAAAGTAAGCCCCTTCAGCGCGCATGAGTTCCGCCAACCGTGCAGCAATCGGCAGGTCGGCAATGACGGATTGTTCGGTGGCGCAAATGGTGGAATAATCAAAAGCCTTGGAAGCGACTATGTAGCGGGCTGCTTTTTCCACATCTGCACTGCGATCAACATAAACCGGGACATTCCCGGGACCAACCCCATAAGCCGGTTTCCCGGTGGAATGCGCAGCCCGAACCATGGGTGTCCCACCTGTCGCCAGGATTATAGCGGTCCTCCGATGAGTCATTAACTCCTGGGTGCCAGGCAGGGATACCAGCTGCAGGCAGCTGATCAGACCCTTTGGAGCTCCAGCATTTTCAGCCGCAATAGCCATGGTGTGAGCAGCCTCATATGTGCAGAGTTTCGCCGCAGGATGAGGGGAAAAAACAATCGCATTTCGAGCTTTAACCGCGATCAAAGCTTTGAAGAAAGTAGTCGAGGTCGGATTCGTGGAAGGGATTAGAGCAGCCACAACCCCCATCGGCCAGGCAATTTCGTACAACTTGCGGGCGGGGTCATGGCGGATGACACCCACCGTTTTTAGATTGCGGATGCTTTCCCAAACCACCCTTGATCCAAACTCGTTCTTTATTTTCTTATGAGCAGCAACGCCATACCCGGTCTCTTCCTGAGCAAGGCGTCCAAGGCGTTCTGAGGCCTGCACCCCGGCGGCAGACATGGCTGCACAGACCCGGTCAACTTCTTCCTGGGAAGCCCTGCTCCACGAATTCCAAGCTTCATGAGCATTATTAACCAGGTCGCGCGATTCTTGGATGGAGGCGAGGTCTTTATCGAGTGACATCGTTCAAACCCTTCCAATTTAAACGGATCAAGATTTTCGGAATGACAATTTGCCGTCAACTTCCATTGAATCAATGACAGCCATGATAACAGCATCAACCGGGGAGTCCTTGGTGATATTAGTTTGGCGTGCAGATGAGCCTGCGCAGGTCAGGACCAACTCACCGATACCGGCATCCACGGTATCGACAGCCACATACGGTTTCCCAACCGGATCGCCATGTTCATCTGTTTGGCGGACAATAAGCAATTTTCGGGATAGTAGTTTCTCATCTTTAATGGTGGCAACGGTCGTTCCGATTACTCGTGCGATTAACATGACATTACTCCAATATTAGTAATTCTTCGCGGTAGCAGGAGCTGGAACCGCAGAACCCTGGGCAGGGCTGGGACCTTGTATGATCTTCACGCCGGCGCTGGCGCCAATTCGGGTGGCTCCGGCCTTGATCATGTTCTCAGCATCTTCATAAGTTCTCACACCACCAGCAGCTTTGACTCCCATTTCCGGCCCAACCACCCGCCGCATCAGTGCAACATCGTGCACAGTGGCTCCCCCACTCGCAAACCCGGTCGAAGTTTTCACATAATCAGCCCCGGCTTCTTTTGCCAGCAGGCAGGCAATTGTCTTTTCTTCATCAGTCAGGAGAATAGCTTCAATAATTACCTTGACGATTGCCTTGCGGGCGTGTGCAGCCGTAACCACGCCACGGATATCTTTGGCAACCAGATCCAGATCGTGTGCCTTCAGGGCACCCACATTAATTACCATGTCAATTTCGGTTGCCCCATGGTCCAGCGCAACCTGGGTTTCGAACGCTTTAACCTCTGCTGAAGTTGCTCCCAGAGGAAAACCGATCACCGTGCAGACTTTAACTTGCGAACCTTCCAATAATTTGGCGCATAATTCCACCCAGGTGGGATTTATGCATACCGATGCGAATCCATATTTCCGGGCTTCAAAACACAACTGGGCAATTTGTTCCTGCGTGGCATCGGGTTTAAGCAGAGTATGGTCAATCATTTTGGCAATATCCAAGTCTTGAGGGATGACACCAATCGTGGATGAAAGTCTTTCCGCTCCTGCGCTGACGACATTTCCGGCCCGGTCGAAGCATGTGCGCACGCACTGAGACTCGGCGCATGTGAATTTGCAATGCCCGCCTTCTGGAACATTTGCTTTTTCCTGCTTTTCCAACATGGCAGCAAGGACTTCATGTGTGATTATTTCCACCAATTGTTCCACCACATTTATATCGGAAACCATGCTGACCTCTATTTGGAATACAATTTTTCGATATTGCCAATCTTCTCGACCCGGCGCGCATGACGGTCTCCACCAAAATCAGTGGATAACCAGGTTTTTACAATCTGCTTGGCCAGGTTCACCCCGATCAAGCCAGCACCAAGAGTCAGTACATTTGTATCGTTATGTTCACGGCTATTAACCGCGGAGGAGTAATCATAGGCCATTCCTGCGCGAATTCCTGGAACTTTATTGGCGACAATACAACTGCCAATACCAGCCCCATCTATCATGATCCCTCTCCAGGCTTTACCTAAACTCACCAGTTTCGCAACTTCGTGGGCATAATCCGGATAATCAACTGCAGCCTTGCTATAAGTACCGACGTCGTTAACATCCAAACCCATCCCACTTAGCTCGCCCTTAAGAATTTCTTTTAATTCAAAACCACCATGGTCAGAGCCGATGGCAACAACTTTACGAGATGCAGATTTATTAGCTGGGGTTGGATCCTTGGCAATATCACTTTGATGTGATCCAGTCAAAGCGCCGGGCTCCGCCTGTCCCATTGCCTGCTTGAGGACACGCTGCACGATTTGTTGAATCTGAGAATCATCGGTCGGAATCACGTTTTTTCCTTGAATCATACTATTAATACTGGTAATGACCACATGACCACATTGTCTCTAGTTTAACATGTCAAGAATAAAATGTCAAGCCTTCCAACGGTTGGAAGGCTTTATTCCCCCGGTAATATTCGATTGCACAATGAGTTAGCGGGTTAATTTGGCTATATACCGATAGCGGTCGCCCCGATAAAGAATTTTAACAAATTCAAAGACCCGCCGGTATTGGGAATACGTGGTCCGTTCGCTAAGCAACAGGGGGCTTCCAGCTTCGATCTGTAACAGTGAGGCCTCGCGTGGCGTCGCCAGGGTCACTTCCAAAGTCTCGTCTGCTTCGGTGGGAATTAGATGGAATTTCTCCTGGAGGATCTTATAAATTGAACCATGTTCTTCCAGTTCTTCCCGCGTGATGGTCTGATCATCTGCCAGCCAGTAATAGGAAGTTTGAAGCCCCATGGGGACTCCATCTCCCAGACGAATCCGCTCTATTAGGAGTACCTTATCGGATCCATCCGGAAGTTCCAAATGCTGGCGAACCTTTTCGGGCGGTTGGATGTAGCCAATCTCGAGGATTTTCTGTCCAGGTGTCAGCCCGCGCTGTTTCATATCTTCAGTAAAACTGGTCAGTTCCGAAATCCCCTTTTGCAGCTTCTGGGGGGAAACAAATGTACCCCGCCCGTGTTCCCGGTATAAAAATCCCTGGCGAACCAATAGGTCAATCGCCTGGCGAATGGTCGTTCGACTGACTGAATAGATCGTCTCCAATTGACGCTCAGATGGGATGGGTTGGTGAGGTTCCAGCTTACCGTTTGAAATCTGTTCGCGCAATATATTTGCCAGTTGATAATAGCGGGGTAAATAATCATTGGGATCAATAATTTCCGGCATTGTTTCCTCTCCCTTATTTTACACGAAACTTCGTGGAAGCCGCCCGCAAATAGCCGAAACTAAACCTTTTATGTAATTGCAGTTGTGAACTAGATATTATTTTAATCTTGGGAAATTGTACTCTAGATCACCAGTCCCCAAATCTTTAAGATCATTTTAAATGATTGAGCAGTAAATCTCTCCGAAGTAAGCAGCTCCTGAGTTTATCATCGACCCCAAATTTCAGTGTTTTTAGCCGGGAAAATTGATATTTCGGGACACTAGCCGGAGTTGGGGGAAGGGCTACAATTGGATCCATGGCGTTCATCCGAAAGGTAAAAACGACAAGCGGTGCAACCGCGGTTCAGATCGCCTATAAACAAAAGGGGAAGATCGTCAAGATCATCCATATCGGGAGTGCTCATACCGAAGGGGAATTGAAGATCTTGCTTGCATTAGCACGCAAGCAGTTACAAGCAAACCAACTTGTGTTATTTCCAGAAGCACGACCTTCCCTGCGGGTGGGTATCAAGCGCTCCTTTTCCGGTTTGTTGTGGAATATTCTGCGAGAACAATACCATCAGCTAGGATTTACCAGGCTGAAGGACGAGGCATTTGAATCTCTCTGCATCGCAAGGATCGTGGAGCCGACATCCAAACTGGACAGCTTGAGAGTTTTGGCTGACCTGGGAATGGGGCCGATCGATCAGAACAAGCTTTACCGGAGTTTGGCAAAAGCTGCGGATCAGGATTACCGGAAGATCATTAGCCAGGCCTGTTTTAAGCATGTGGGTGGATATGGCCTGACTCTCCTCCTCTATGACGTCACCAGCCTGTATTTCGAGGTTCAGGTAGAAGATGACTACCGCAAGCCGGGTCTGAGCAAGGAACGCCGGTTGGAGCCCCAGATCATCATCGGGCTTCTAGTGGATCGAAATGGCTTTCCTTTGGGCTTACACAGTTTCGAGGGGAATAAAGCTGAAACCAAGACCATTCTGCCCGTCATCGAGGCTTTTCAGGCACAGCATGGCCTAAACAAAGTAACCATTGTGGCCGATGCAGCCATGCTCAGCGCGACCAACCTGGCAGCGCTCACAGAAGCCGGTTACACCTACATTGTTGGCTCCCGGCTGCACAAAGTACCCTATGACATCGCCGAGTACCAGAAGACTGGGGCAATGAGTGACCAACAGATCGTAGTCAGCCCCCAGGAAGGTTACCGGGTGATCTACCAATATCGCGCGAAACGCGCAGCCTTGGACCTCCGCAACATTGAAAAGCAGGTCGCCAAGGCCAAGAAAGCTCTCAGCGGGCAGATCCCGACCAATCGAACGAAGTTCTTGAGCATCAAGGCCAAGAGCAAACAGCTCAATCAGAAACTGATCGATAAAGCCAGGACCCTGGCCGGTATCAAAGGGTATGTCACCAATCTGGATATCCCGGACGAAGAGGTTATCGCCTACTATCATCAACTATTCCAGGTTGAGGCTACTTTTTGAATGGCAAAATCCGACTTGAAGGCCAGACCCATCTTTCACCGCAAGCGGGATGCGATCGAGGCTCACCTCACGATCGTGTTTGCAGCTTTGGCGATCGGCAGAAATATTGAACACCAAACCGGGATCAGCATCAAGCAGTTCGTGAAGCTGCTCCGCCCGATCCGATCTGGTATTGTCACTATCAATGGCAATGAGGTCTTGGCTGAACCAGAGATACCCGACGCAGTAAAACCTGTGCTAAATAGCCTCGGTCGGGGACACTAGGATGATAAACTCAGGTTTTAAATGATTGAGCAGTAAATCTCTCCGAAGTAAGCAGCTGGATCTGATCTCTTACTTAGCCAATTAAATTGGTCATGCATTCCCAGCAATAAGCACACCCAAGAGATTATTAAAATGATACAGATGTGACCTCATATCGGATTTATTGTTTCTCTTCAGTTTGCTGTATGAGCAACTTAATTTAATTTATCCCGCACGGGGCGCAAAACCAAGGACAGTCCTATCACTCCAGCGACTATCACTGCTGCGAGGATGAGGGAGTGACCCCCTACCAGGATAAACACAGCCAGGACGATCGACGCACCCTGGAAAAGCACCAATCCCCATCGTTTCCAGTGCCAAAGTGCCAGGGCGGCCAGATAGCACAAGAATCCAAGTGCGGCAATAACCTCCACCGCCCAAGCCGAAGGTCCACTAATAGTCCCAGGTGCTGGATAATTTAACAACCCAAAAAACATAACCAACAAGCTGTCAAACAACAGAAGCAGCAAAAATCCACTCATTTGCCCAGCGCGCCGGTTATTTATCTGTGGGCGGGAAATAAGCCAATATATAGAAAAGAGAATAATTCCCGGAATAAAAAGTATCAAAAATGTGCTGAATTGAATGAAGATGGAAGAATCCAGCCGGCAGGCTTCCCGGAAACCTTGCAGATGTTCCTGACTGAATTGTGAATAAATGTTTGCTGGAGGAAAACAGGATATTATCTGTTCCACGTACACAAGAATGGCAACAAAGATAAGTATTATTCCTGCAACCAGCAATACCAACTTCCAATTTTTCATTCAGGTCTCCAAAACTGTGCCGGAATTACAAAGTCCGTAAGTCTATCTCTTCCTTGCCACCTAATCGCTCCTGGATACGGCCGACAACCACTTCCAAAGCCATGGGCTGGTTGACGTAATCCAGGTCATCGGTTCGGATGGTCAGCACAGGGCAAACATCGAAAGTGCGCAACCATTCTTCATAGAACGAATCGAGAAGGGATAGATAATTGGTTGAAATTCCCGTCTCCATGTTTCGCGCGGGCGCTGAATACGCGCCATCAAAACCTCCACTGGGCATTTCAGGTACACCAGTAAATTTGGTGGAGGCAGGCTCCCCACCACCAAATCAAAAAGTTTACGGTACGCCAGGTAGTCACGCTCAGCCAGATTACCCATATGGTGCAGAGCGCGAGAAAATATATAGGCATCCTCATAAATGCTCCGGTCCAAAATGACAGACCGGGGGTCATGCACGGCGTCAAGATATTGGTCTGCTCGGTGACCCAGGAAATAGATTTGAAGGTGGAACGACCAGGCATGCATGTCGGCGTAAAAATCCGGCAAGTAAGGATTGTCAGCCACAAATTCAAAATCCGTACGCCAGCCGAGCCTCGAACCAATGCGCTCTGTGAGTGAGGTTTTTCCTGCCCCAATATTTCCGGCTACGACTACAAGTCGTTTAGACATATAATCTCCTCCATATTTACTATTTTACACGAAGTTTAATTCACGCATCAAGCATTCCGAATGAAGCTATACCACCGGGAGTAAATATCCATTATGATATTTCAACTTACTATATATATAGGTGAGAGGTAATCACCAGAAAACGTGTAATTAGGTGAAATAAAGAGCTGCGGTCACGGTTTTCAAGGTGGTGACCGCAATTTATGATTCCAGGCATCATTCCTGTCTGCGGATCTCCGGCAGGAATATCCAGGTTATCACAACAAAAACCAACAGAACTCCCGCGCTTATCAATGCGGCGGCAGGAGAACCCAGTTTCTGGGCCACACCGCCGGACACCAAAGCGCCAATAGGTATGAAGCCATTTAGTACCATCGCGTAAACCCCCATCACCCTCCCGCGCAGATTGTCAGGAACATCTGATTGAATAAGAGCATTGCTATTGTTGGTCAACATCATCATCCCCCACCCGATCACTACCAGTAGAGCGAGTGATAGTGGCAGCCAGCGGATCCATGCAAAGAAAAATAGGGACACTGGAAGGATCATATAACCCACCATCCACAACTTGCCACGAATTTTATGCGCTGTCATGGAGGCCAGCATCAGCGCGCTAATCAATGCACCGAAACCGCGGGCAGAAACCAGCAAGCCATTAGTGACTTCATTACCGTGAAGAACATCTGTCGCCCACGCAGGCAGCAAATTCATAAGCCCAAACCCGAACATCGAGACCAAACCCACTGTAGCTATCAGACTTAGGACAATGCGATTGCTATAAACGTACTGTAAACCTTCGACAATTTCCTTCATGGCTCCCGAACGACGCACCGGGTGAACAACCACTTTTATATGCATAAGCAGCAAGGCAACAATTACCGCGATGAAGGAAATCCCGTTCAAGGTAAAACACCAGGCAGGACCAAAGGCAGCATAAGTCAGCCCGGCGACAGAAGGGCCTACCACTGTGGCAATATTAAACATTGTTGAATTCAATGCGATGGCGTTGGTCATGTCCTCCCGAGGGACTAATTCCAATACAAACGAGGCGCGTGCCGGCGCGTCGAAGGCATTAGCAACCCCAAGGAGAAAAGCCAATATTAGGATGTGCCAGGGTTGGACTACGTTTGTAAAAGCCAAAGCAGCCAGGATAAACGCCAGAATCAACATGGCAGATTGTGTGATAACCATCAGATTTCGGCGGGAGATCCGGTCGGCGACGACTCCTCCAAACAGCGTAAAAAGCCAGGTAGGGACCCCGGCTGCAAAACCGACGAGTCCCAGGTATACCGGTGAGCCAGTTAACTGATAGATCAAATATCCCTGGGCTGTACTCTGCATCCAGGTCCCCATTAAAGAAACCATCTGCCCATAAAACCAAAGCTGGTAATTATGATGTTTTAGTGCCGCGAAAGTTCCCTGCATGCGCGGGTTCATGACAGGTTTTGCTGATTTTTTTATGTCGCTCAACATTCGCCTTTCAACCGGGTATTTTACGGGGATGGGTGATATTTAAAGATTAAATGTGTTTCGGATTACAACGAAATGAGCAGAGAAACTTCTCTGCTCTTTATTTTATCAAAAAATAGCAATGCTATTCTAACACTCACTATACCCGCACGTATAACACTTTCGGCACCCTTCTTCATTTACCATGGTTGCTTCACCGCACTCCGGGCACAGATCACCCATTTTTGAAAGGGAATTGACAGTTTCAGGCTCGGAGAATTGATCAATGGTCCTTCCATCCCCGGGTTCCCCATTCTCATCCGATTCTACAACTTGATGGTTTTTTCGGTTATGTAAATATTCATCGAGCACCTGTCCCACTCCATCAGGTAATGAACGAACCCGGTTTGGACCAAAGCCCAGGGAGCGACCTCCGCCTATGCCTGATAATTGCCGAACAACCTCTGCAAGACGTTCGCGTGGTGCAATCGGCGAAGCCAGCCTCAGCACATATGATACAAGTCTTCCGATGGCTTCCGAGACAGCTGCTGTTTCCGAGCCAGCCTTAGCGGTATTAATAAAAACTTCGAACGGCTGCTTGCCCCCATTTTCATTGACTGTAATAAACGCTTTTCCAAGGGGTGTCTCGACCCGGAATGTACTTCCAGGTAAAAAGCGTGGGCGTGGTTTCTTAGACTCGTGCCACGCTGCCAGTTGAGTGGCCAACTCCGTCTCGGAAACAGGTTTTTCATTTTTACCTTTACCGAAAGGCATGACCACTGTCCCGCCAGGAATGGCATTCATGGTTGTCATACCTGAAGCTAGTTTTTTCTGTGAGGTAGCCTTGGTCTCCAGGACCACCTTTTCCCGAGATCCGGTCACATAAACAGTGATCCCTTTGCAACCCAGCTCCCAAGCCAGCATGTAGGCTTCTGCTACATCGTTAACAGTGGCATCTTCTGAAAAGTTGATTGTCTTAGAGAGAGAATTATCCACAAATGACTGTAGAGCTGCTTGCATATGAACATGTTCAGCAGCGGGAATGTCACCTGCTACAACAAAGACATTTCGTACCGCCTCTGGAATATCCTGAATATCCTGGCACGTGCCGTGCTGCATGACCTGCCTTACGATTTCCTGGCGTACATCTGCCGGGGTGCCTGCTTTTTCCAGCGCAGATTCGAAGCGCGGGCTGGCATAAGTTAGTTGTAAATCCTTGCCATTATCATTAACATGCCTTACATATGCCAGTGCAAAAACTGGTTCACAACCGTATCCCTCACAGCCGGCAACTGTAGCAATCGTTCCAGTAGGGGCTACTGTGGTTTGGGCTGCATTGCGAATGCCGTATTTATTAATTCCTTCGAGGATTTCATTCCAATCCAGCACAGGACGTCCCCATTGATGAATGTAAGGAGTCATCGGCTGAGGAGGCTGCCACTGCAACTTTTCAAAATCATAGATGCTACCTTTGATCGCCGGGAATGCTCCCCGTTCACGCGCCAAGGCTATGCTGGATTTCACAGCGTGGAAACGAATAAATTCCATTACCTGAGCCCCAAATTCCCGACCGTCGGGCGATCCATAACGAACGCCAACATGATACATAATATCTGCCAAACCCATAATTCCAAGCCCGATGCGGCGGGCTCTCTGGGCGGCTTCCTTCAGTTGAGGTACAGCTGGCACATAAGCATTTGCATCGATAACATCGTCAAGGAAACGAGTAGAAATTTCAACACTTCGCCTGAGGGTCTCCCAATCGACCAATCCATCTGCGCCACAATGTTCTGCCAGGTTGATTGAACCAAGACAACAATTCTCATATGGTCCCAGCCATTGTTCGCCGCATGGATTTGTCGCTTCGAGGGGATAGAGATGCGGTACCGGATTATAGCGATTAGCTGCATCCAGAAATAGCAGTCCCGGCTCGCCATTATGATGCGCTTGGTTCACTATTTTTTCGAAAAGATTCGTTGCCCTGACTGTCTTGTAAATGCGCAACGGAATCCCCTTTTCACGAGCTTGTTCCGGGGTTCCACTGAAACCGCGGTATTCCGGGGAAGTCACATCAGGGAAAATCAAATCCCAATCAGCATCATTCTTCACTGCCTGCATAAATTCATCGGTTATACCAACAGAAATGTTGAAGTTGGTGATTTGATTCTCGTCCGTTTTGCAGGTGACAAATTCTTCGATATCTGGATGGTCCACGCGCAGTACACCCATATTGGCTCCGCGCCGGGTGCCACCCTGGGCAATCTCCCCAAAAGCATGGTCATAAACCCTCAGGAAACCCACCGGGCCAGTAGCTTGACCCGCAGATGACTTGACAAGAGACCCCTTAGGCCTGATTCGCGAGAACGAGAAACCGTTCCCACCACCCGTCTGCTGGATAAGAGCAGCATCCCGGAGGGATTGGAAGATCCCTGCTGGATCACGCCCCATGTCATCGGTAATCGGCAGAACAAAGCAGGCAGCCAGCTGACCGAGAGGAGTTCCAGCACCTGTAAACGTGGGCGAATTCGGAAAAAACTTTCTTGAGGTCAGCAGTTCATAAAATTCACGGGCACTGGCCATAATATTGCCAAAATAAGTTTCTTCGGCCTTGGCTACATGGTAAGCAACCCTCCAAAACATTTCCTCGACGGTCTCCGCAGGATTCCCATCATCACCTCTACGGACATAGCGACGCACCAAGACCTGGCGAGCATTCTCAGTCAATTCTGCGGTAGGGAGATCTTCAGGGATCGGGGGAGTGGACAATTTATTATTATTCGACGTAATGGTTGTGGTCGCCATATAAAGTATCTCCTAAATACTACTTTTCTAATGTTATCGCTAAAATACGCCAACATTAATAGAAAAAATATGCACTGATATTTCGCCCAAGGATAAATAAATATCAGCGCATTATTAAGGTTATGATTCTACCAAGAGACGATCAATTTCGTTACGCAGGGCGTGTAAGTCGTCCAACCGCAAATAGACTATGGCATAACGTATATACGCAATCTGGTCTAATTCTTTCAATCCCTTGATTACTAGATCCCCGACTATCCGCGAGGAAATTTCAGATTTACCCTGACGTTGTAATTCTGCTTCCACTTGTCCCAAAAGCCTCTCGATGTCTGAAGCGCTGACGGGGCGCTTGGCACATGCAATGCGAATCCCCCGCTCCAATTTAGACCTGTCGAACTCTTCGCGTGTCCCATCCTGCTTGACGATCAAAGGAGTTGCCAGGATCGGGCGTTCATAACTGCTAAACCGTTGTCCGCATTCCAAGCATTGCCTTCTACGACGAATTCCTCCATGACTATCGTGGGTTGTATCGATGACTTTCGAGTCTTCGTTATGGCAGTAGGGACATCGCATCACAATGACTCCGTGAACTACAGAACAAATGTAGCCGCCATATTTAGTGGTTTAGTAAAAAAATCCCCTATATATGGGGCTCGATTTCCAATATTCTAACATGATTATTATCCCAAAACAAGGGGAAAGAGGGGGTATTTACCTTAAATTTTTCCGTGGGTCAAATAACAAGAGAATAATCACAGCCCTGTCTAGGCTGGGACGTCATTTATATAGGAATCCTGATTTATTCCTGGAACAGCCTTAATCGCAATCGATATGATTCCTGGGAAACGACCATGTTTCATTTCCGAATTGTTGAAGACGGAAGGGCAAACCCGATGACCATCTCAACCATTATTCCGGGAAGTATAATCAGTTCACTCACCTTCACCTGGAGAATAAATGGATCCCATCAACATCATTATTATCATGAGCATAATAGCAATCGCTATTATTCTGGTCATTGTTATTAATAAACACTTAAATCGCATTCAAAGAAGGCGAATGCAGGAGATGCTGGGACATGAACCAGATTTTTTGGGCGGCTTTCGAAACGCTATAGCTGTTGAAGCCAATGTAATCAGCAGAAACCAAACAATCGTTCCTGATGCAGGTGGATATGCTAAAGTGGACCTACAAGTTGCCATTCAACTTCCGGGTAAAGCTCCATATCAGGTTACGACGTGTTGGTTGGTGGAAGTAGATTCGTTGGATTTGATTTTGCCGGGAAGCAATGTTCCCATAAAAGTGGACCCTGAGAAAACGGTAAGAATTGCTCCAAATGTGCCATGGGCAAAACTATGGATATTTGGATAAAACCATGGCGCACCTCAAATTCGAAATCCACCCAAGCGAGACCATCCTCTTTCAAGCGACCCCAAGCAAGAAGTGGTATTCAATCATATGGAAAATCTTCAGCGGTGTTGCTATAGTAATCATATTGACTTTCGTTTTATACTCCCTTCTCGCAGGTTTAACCGGGAGAGTTTTAAACTCTTTCCTACCCACGTTATATTCAGGTTTTATAACAAAGGGATTATTTCTGGGTGTAATTCCTTTGGTTATTATCGCCTGGGCAATCGAAGATGTAGTATGTAGCGTTATTGGAGAGTTAATCCTGAACTTGACCCGATTTTTTAGACACAAAGTTAAGGGGATTGAATGAACTTGGCTTCGAATTCTACCGGGGATAAGTACCCCAAGGTGGAATGAAGTCTGACGGTATTATAAAACCCTTCGATGTAACCGAATATATCTGTCCGAGCCTGATAGCGGGTTTGATACTTTTGGTGATGTACCCATTCGTTTTTCAAGGTGCCGAAAAAGCTCTCCATCACAGCATTGTCATAGCAATCGCCTTTTTTGCTCATGCTGACCTGAATATGGTTGGCTGCCAGGATATTTCGAATGGAATAGCTGGCATACTGGCTGCCCCGATCAGAGTGATGCAGTAAACTAGCACCTGGCTGCCTTTGGTAAAGCGCCATCCGTAAAGCGTTCTCCACCAGGTCCGCATTGATCTGAGCAGACATGTCCCAACCTACAATTTTCCGCGAGAACAAGTCTAACACTCCGGCCAGATATAGCCAGCCTTCCTCGGTGGGAATGTAGGTAATGTCGGCCACCCATTTTTCATTGGGCTTTGCGGCTCGAAACTCCCGATTGAGCACATTCGGGGCGATGGGAAAGTTGTGCTTGCTGTCCGTTGTGGTCACTTTACGGTACTTCCGGCGCCCTTGCAAGCCATTCTGGCGCATTAATCTGGCTATCCGCTTCCTACTGCAGGTCCAGCCTTGTTTTCTCAGCTGGGCATGCACCCGCGGGCTACCATAGGTTTTGCGGCTCAGCTTATGGATCCTGCGAATATGCTCGATCAGCGCCCGGTTCTCCTGTGTGCGTTGGCTCGGTTTACGCTTTTTCCACGCATAGTAGCTACTGCGACAGATACTCAACAGCATACACATACGACCCACCGAATAGGCCTGCTCATGCCGCTGGATAAAGCGATAGGTCATCTGCCGTCCTTGGAGTACATCACCAGCACTTTTTTTAGGATTTCTTTATCCTGTTTCAACAGCGCATTTTCCCGCTCCAGTTGCCGGATACGCGCTTCTGTCTCGGTTAATCGTCCATTCCCCGGAAAAGCTTCCCCCTTTTTCGGCTGCAGTTCCAACAATTCTTTCCATTTTCCCAGCAGCCCTTTGGTGATCCCCAATTCACGCTCAATCTCAACTTGGGGTCGTTCACCATTCTCGTACATCCGGATGGCTTCCAGTTTGAATTCCTTGCTGTATTTCTTGCGTTCTTTCATGATGACTTCCTCCGGTTCCCATTATAGATTCTCCTTAACTTACTGTCCATTTTTTCGGGGGAAGTTCATCCTAACCAACCAGCGTATTTGGATATACGGCTCACCATATGCCTGGAGTCAATCTGAAATACTCCTTAAGGACATCTCCTCTCTCTCCTGGCGCCGGGATGCGCTTTTTATTAAACAAAAGTCATCACGTAAAATTCAAGTACTCATGTTGCCGGAAGGCAAGTTATTCGAACAGGCATATCACCATTTAGTTGACAAGCTTTAAGTGGCAGGATAATATCAACCATTCATATATCCAACCAAATCGATCGATCGTGAGGATTTTTTTAGACACATTTGATCATTCCTGTCTCTTGGCTTCCTGCCACAATGACTCCATTTCATCAATGGACATCTCAGCCAGCTTTCTGCCTTGTTTCTTCGCTCCTTGTTCCACATACGCAAAGCGATTCTTGAAGCGCTGACTGGTGCCGCGTAAGGCGGACTCGGCGTCAACTTTTTTCCAACGGGCAAGATTAACCAATGCAAACAGCAAATCTCCCAGTTCAGCCATCAGTTCCTGCTTATTCGTAACCTCACGTACCTCCTGGATTTCTTCCGTGATTTTATCCAGTACACCGCTGACTTCCTTCCAATCAAAACCTACATGGGCGGCTCTATCCTGGTATTCCTGAGCCTGGGAAAGTGCTGGCAACGCCAAGGGGACACCGTCCAGTAAACCTTTGTCCGGATCATGGCTGTTCGATCGCTCATCAGCTTTGAGTTTTTCCCAATTCTTTAACACCCCTTGAACACCATCCAATTTCACATCTCCAAAGACATGGGGATGACGACGGACTATTTTATCGTAGATACCCTTAAGAACATCTGCTATGCCAAACTCTCCATCTTCGCTTGCTATTTGGGCATTTAGAACAATTTGCAGGAGCAGGTCACCGAATTCCTCAGCCATTTCTGCCGGGTCCCCAGAATCCATAGCAGCCAGCGCCTCGTATGCTTCGCCCATCAGGTGCGGTCGGAGTGATTCATGCGTCTGCTCGCGATCCCATGGACACCCATTCGGAGCGCGCAGGTGGGCAACGATTTCTTGAAAAGCCTCAAACGATGTTCCTTCCCCCAGCGGCGGGACATAAAGGGCCGTAAGTAAGCCAATATGCTCTGACCTATCGATCTCATAGAGCTGGATGTCTTCGATGATTTGATCTTTTGTTCCAGCAGAATGAACCAAGCGCACCGGATGCTCATCAGGATAAACGGTATTGAGAGTCATTTTGACTTCTGCAGCAACCAGACGAGAATATATCTGCGCCACCAATACCGGCATGTCTGGGGGAAAATCCGGAATATGCGCCTGGCTCAGCTCAATTGCATCCGCTAAAACCAACCGGGGAAATGGATCCAGACCCAAGGCGGCAAATACCGGCTCTAAAAAAGAAAGACCGCTGATAATTTTTAGCGGCAAACCCATTGTCCGGGCTCGACGAGCAATTTCTGGACAGGTGGCTTCAGCTACGAAAGGATCGCCGGGTACGGCATATACCACACCGTTCGGTGATTTCCCCAATTCAAGTACTTTTTCCACAATAGCGTAGTATACCTGGTCAAACGATTCGCCATTTTCATAAAGATCATCGAAACTATTGACGATGAGCGCAGGCGGGAGGCCCGCCACGCTGGGATGCTGGTTTGTTCGCAACCAGACTTGATCTGCGGAAGTGAGTGTTTCCCAGGCTTCACGGGTCAGCTTGGCAGAGTCACCAGGCCCGAGTCCAACTAAGGTTATTCCAGGCATAAGATCTCCTTAAAAATAAAACGTAATGCGTGAACGCAGCATACAACCGCGCCACACGCATTACGTTATGCGTGTATCGTTAACGTACGAGCGTTTTAACGCTTGGTATAGGTCGGAGCTTTTCGGGCGCGCTTGAGACCTGGCTTCTTGCGTTCCTTGATGCGTGCGTCGCGTGTCAGAAAACCACCTTTGCGCATCGCTGAAACGTTCTCAGGGTTCATCTTGACTATTGCGCGCGCCAAGCCAAGCTGGACTGAGTCGGTTTGACCGGTTACACCGCCGCCGTTAACCACCACAGTGATATCATATGTTTTAGCATCATGACCGGCGGCTTTCATCGGAGCCAAAATGGCTTCCAGGTCGCCCAGACGGGTGAAAAAGGCTGGGGCATCCTTATCATTGACTATGAAACGGCCTGAACCAGCCATAATTCGAACGCGGGCAATGCTTTGCTTGCGTCGTCCTATTCCTTCAAAATATTGCACAGACATATTTCTACTCCTTTAGGCTACCAATTTCGGATTCTGAGCAGCGTGCGGATGCTCTGCACCGCCGAAAATCTTGAGCCGAGTTATGAGATGGCGGCCCATTTTATTGTGCGGTAACATGCCCCATACTGCGGTCCGAATAACGCGGTCCGGATGGTTGTTTAATTGGTCCCGCAAACTTATCGATTTCAACCCACCGGGATAGCCTGAGTGACTATGGTATATTTTCGTAGTCAATTTGGTATGAGTCCTGGTACCGGTGACTGTAATATTCTGTGCATTGATAACTACCACGAAATCGCCCATTTCAACGCCTGGAGTAAAGCTCGGTTTGTGTTTACCCAGCAGGAGGGCGGCGATTTTGGTCGCCAAGCGACCCAGATTTTCACCGTTCGCGTCCACCAGCAACCATTGGGGGTCAATTTCAGCGGCCTTGGGATAGTAAGATTTATACACTTTTGTCTCTCCAAAAATTCAGACTAATTCATAGCAGATTATCATAACGTACTTCGACGAGCGTTAGGCCACTTGCTGGGGCAAGGCTGGCCGGAATATTATAACTTTGTCCTTTTTTTCCGATCCCTCGAGTGACTCCGGGATCGTTTTTTAATGCCCGAACAAGGACATCCAACGGAATTCTTCCCTGTCCAGCAGCTACCTGCACGTACACCAGTCTGCGCACCATACGGTAAAGAAATGCATCTGCCTGGATGTCAAAGGTCCACTCATCGTCAGCATTCGTCCATTTGGCAGAGAAAACCGTCCGCATGGTACTGCCCTTGGGTTTGGGCGGGGTTCCGAATGCACCGAAATCGTGTTTGCCCAGCCAGATTGCAGCCAGAGGCTCAAGGTCGGTTATTGCCGGCCAAACTCGCCAAGCATAACGTTCCCGCAAGGGATCCCTTACGGCGGAGCAAAACAGTCGGTAGCGATAACTCCGGGAGCTGGCATCAAAACGCGGGTGGAATGTATCCGATGCAAAATACACTTCCCGTACTGCCATATCCCGCGGCAGATTAGTATTCAGTGCCTTGCGTAAACTTTCCGGCCCATGACCCCAATTGAGGTCAAATGCAGCCACCTGGCCACTTGCATGGGTGCCGGTATCGGTACGCCCCGCCAAGTAAACAGTCTGACCTTCCCATCCAATTTTCACCAAGGCTTTTTCGAGTTCGCCCTGGATCGTTCGGGAAGCTGTTTGTCTCTGACTGCCCAGAAAGTGGGTTCCGTCATAAGCAAGGATAATCTGGTAACGAGCCATTTAGGTGATCGAGTAATCCAGAATCTGGGAAATTGCCACGCCACCTAACTTCAAACCTAAATAATCTACTCTTCGACCAGTTCGAGAATGGCCATTTCAGCTTTATCGCCAAATCGAGGGCCAAGTTTGAGCACCCGGGTGTAACCACCCTTGCGCTCGGTAAAGCGGGGGGCAATTTCATCGAACAATTTCTTGACCACATCATTGCTGTTTCCACCCAGCCTGGAAACAATCAGTCGGCGGGCTGCCACCTTTTCATCATCGGTTGCATCCTTGACATTTCGGGCGACTGTAATCATTTTTTCAGCTTCGCCACGGATCGCAGCAGCTTTGGTTACAGTGGTGCGAATTCGTTCGTTTACGAAAAATTGCTTAATTAGATTGCGGCGCAAAGCTATGCGCGCGCCTTTGGTGCGGTTGAGTTTAAATCCTGCTACTTGGTGTCGCATTGTTCAATCACTCCGAATCTTTCTTGGGTTCGTCTTTTAAATAACCCTTTTCTCGCATCTTGAGACGCAGTTCTTCGAGGCTCTTTTCACCAAAATTACGGATGGACATGACCGCCTGGTCACCTTTCTCAAGCAGTTCGAGCACATCGCCCACAGTAATGATGCCTGTACGTTTAAGCGAATTGAAGACACGCACCGAGAGATCAAGGGATTCAACCGGGGTCTCGGCTACTTCACTAGTCAGACGTGATCCAGCCACTTCCTTTTCCATTGCTATGGCAAGTGTCTCTTCACTAATCCCAGCCACGTAGCGTAAATGCTCAATCAGGATTTTTGCTGAGGTGCTCAAAGCGGTTTCCGGGGCGATTGCTCCGTCAGTCCAGATTTCCAAGATCAGCTTATCGTAATTAGTACTCTGACCAACACGCGCAGACTGGACTTCCCAGTTTATCCGTTTGACTGGTCCAAAAATGGCATCCACTGGTAATTCACCAATGGGCATCCGTCCCCGTTCATTGGATGGAGCATATCCACGTCCACGTTCAACGGTGAACTCAATGTCCAGGCGAGCTTTAGCGTTATCGGCAGTAAACAGGTATAGATCAGGATTAATAATCTTGATCTCCGGCGGAGCAATAATATCCGCCGCAGTCACCACGCCTTCACCACGGACTTCAAGATGCATGCGGATGGTATCCACACCTTCCATGATTAGGCGTAACTGTTTCACCTGCAGCATTACCTGCAAAACGTCTTCGCGTACACCCGGAATGTCACTGAACTCGTGCAGTACATCAATAATTCGAATGGATGTCACCGCAGCCCCTTCGAGGGAGGAAAGAAGAACCCGCCTCAAAGAATTCCCCAGTGTCACTCCATAGCCATGTTCCAATGGGCTGATGACAAATTTGCCATAATTCCGCGCCTCAGCTTCGCGCTCGATCTTCGGCATTACCATATTAGTGATGGTCACGGTACCCTCTCATCGACGTACAAAACGGTACGCCGCGTCTAATACAATGGACTCGGATTAGCGCGAGTAGTACTCAACGATCAACTGCTCGTTCAGGTTGCCGTCAATCTCGGGACGCTCGGGCATGCGCAACACACTACCTGATAGCGTTTTGATGTCGCGATTCAACCAAACCGGGGCGTTGCGTGTCTCAGCCAAAGCAGCCAGGTCTTTGAAGTACGTGGCATCCATTGAGCCTGGACGTACTGCAAGTACGTCACCTACTCCCAGGTTCATCGATGGAACGTCAGTACGCCGGCCATTGATGGTGAAATGACCGTGTGTGACCAGCAATCTAGCCTGGGCGCGACTAGATGCAAATCCCAATCGAAATACAACATTATCCAACCGGGATTCTAGCGTTTGCAGCAGCATTAAACCCGTGATACCGTGGGTGCGCAAAGCCCGGCTGAAGTAACGCCGGAATTGGCGTTCATAAACACCGTATATACGACGAGCTTTCTGCTTGGCACGTAGTTGCTTGGCGTAATCGGATTCACGTCCAGTGCCACCTCGGCCTCCGCGGCTACCCCGACTTCCGGTGGGACCATGCTGACCGGGGACAAAACTGCGGCGTTCAAATGCACATTTGGGAGAATAGCATCGCTCTCCCTTGAGGAACAATTTTTCGCCTTCTCGCCGGCACAGTTTACAGGCCGGCCCAGTATATTTCGCCATACTTCCTATCCTCTTTCACCAAAACTAGACACGACGCTTCTTAGGAGGCCGGCAACCATTGTGAGGCACCGGTGTGACATCTGCAATAGATTTGACTTTAAGTCCCATCGCCTGGACCGCGCGAATAGCGTTCTCACGGCCGGGACCAGGACCTGTGACAATTACATCAACTTCCTGGACACCCATTGCCTGGGCAGCCTTGATTGCTTGTTCGGCGGCCAGACGGGCTGCAAACGGTGTGCTTTTCCGAGAGCCTTTAAAGCCAACGGAACCTGCACTTCCCCAACATAAGGTGTTGCCATCCGGATCGGTTACTGTCACAATCGTATTATTAAAAGACGCAAAGACGTGTACTTGTCCAGAAGATAGCGTCCGTTTCCCTTTTTTAGCGCCGCTGGAACGGCGTGCAGAACGTACGGTCTGAGCCATAATACCTCTCTAATTCCTGGTTACGGATTACTTCTTCCCGCCCTTGCGGCGTCCGCGACCGGCAACTGTCTTTTTAATTCCTTTGCGGGTACGGGCATTCGTGCGGGTTCGCTGCCCGTGGACAGGCAGGTTTCGGCGATGTCGAAGGCCACGGTAGCAGCCAATTTCCACCAGGCGCTTGATATTCAACTGCTCCTGGCGGCGCAAATCGCCCTCGACTTTCCAATTCTTATTAATATAATCGCGAATGGCCGCAACTTCAGATTCAGTCAAGTCTTTAACACGCGTATCCGGTGAAATTTTAGTCGCAGACAGAATTTCGCGTGAACGTGCAGGGCCGATTCCGAAAAGGTAATTCAGGCCAACTTCGACGCGCTTATTGCGCGGCAGGTCAACACCTTCGATTCTTGCCATATATCCTTATCCTATCCTTGTCGCTGTTTGTGCTTCGGATTTTCGCAGATGATAAACAATCTGCCTTTGCGCTTGACAATCTTGCACTTCGCACAGCGCTTGCGAATGGAGGGACTTACTTTCATGATTGCTTTCTCCTTGCATAAAGTAGCTCAGCCAAAGGTTGAATTATACTTGCACTATACTCATCCGTCCAGCTTAATCGGTATCTCGAAGGTTCACGGGACAGTCAAGATGAGAGGGTCACCTTCGGTGACCGCCACCGAATGTTCCTGGTGAGCTGTCAGCGAGCCGTCAGCAGAAACGACCGTCCACTGGTTGGAAAGGACACGGGTACGGTGCGTACCGACAAGGACCATCGGTTCGATGGCGATTGTCATTCCGGGGCGCAATAGGACTCCCGTTCCAGGGGTGCCATAATTTGGCACTTGCGGTCCTTCGTGCATTTTTCGACCAACTCCATGCCCGGTATATTCGCGAACGACATGAAATCCTTGTGCCTCCACATATTGCTGGATGGCGGCAGAAATGTCGCCCGTTTTATTCCCGGCACGCATCATGGCGATGCCTACATTCAATGCCTGTTCGGTGACTTCGATAAGCTTTGTGGCCAGTGGGGAGATTTTCCCTACCCCTGCGGTAAAAGCAGAGTCACCTACAAAACCTTCCAAAACCGTCCCGCTGTCAACAGAGACGATATCGCCTTCCTTGAGCTTGCGATTATCCGGGATGCCATGAACCAACTGCTCATTAATGGAAACGCAGATGGAAGCGGGGAATGGCGGTGAACCATAGTTCTTGAAAGGTGAATAGGCACCATGTTTCTGCAGAATATCCTCAGCAGCCGCGTTAAGGTCTGCAGTAGTGACGCCGGGTTGTAAAAGTGCACGTACTCCAGCCAATACATTGGCATTCAATCGTCCAGCCTCACGCATTAGAGCGATTTCAACTGAATTTTTTAAGTTAATATCACGATCCCAAGTCATACATGCGTCCCAAGAACTGCCATTAAAGCTTCAGTAACTTTTTCGATCGGTTGAGTACCGTCAACTTCGGAAAGCAGCCCGCGTTCCCGATAGTAAGTGATCAAAGGTGCTGTTTGGGTAAAATATACCTGGATGCGCCTTATCACCGTATCAGCCTTATCATCATCCCGCTGATAGAGCTCAGAGCCATCAAAATCACAAATGCCATATTTTTGCGGCGGATTGTGTTTCTCGTGAAATACATGTCCTTGCGCTTTGCACGTCCACCGTCCACTCAAGCGTTCGATCAGCGTGGATTCGGAGGCGGTAATATACGGGACAAAATTGACACTGCCATTAAACTCAGCCAGCAAGCTTGCAAGGGAATCGGCCTGCACAGTGGTACGCGGAAAACCATCTAAAAGGGCACCGTCTTTACAATCAGGACGTGAGAGTCGGGACCGAATCATGCTAATCGTGACATCGTCAGGGACTAATTCTCCCTTGTTCATAAAGGATTGAGCCAATTTTCCAAGTTCGGTTTCGTTCTTAATGTTCTCCCGAAAAAGGTCACCCGAGGAAATGTGCGGCAGACCGGTGGCCTCAGAGACGAGCTTTGCCTGAGTACCTTTGCCGACACCGGGTGGTCCGAGGAGAACAATAAAAGTGGGCATGCTTGACCTATTTCACCAACTGCGCATCATCATAGCCGTGCAGTTTTAATTCAGCGTCAATATTCAGGAATGTATCCCGAACGACGCCCACAACAATTAGGAGACCGGCAGATGAAACCAGGAAAATTGATGTTGACGACAGTGCCGCACCTATTCCCACTGCTTTAAGGATTAAGTTAATGATGTATCCCAGCACAGCAACCAGCCCCAGGAACAGTGCGCCGGGAAGTGTTATTCGGCGCTGAACCTTGGTTAAATATTTCTGGGTTGGGGCACCGCGGTTGATACCCGGAATTTGCGCACCAACTTTCTTCAGATTCTCTCCATAATTCTGTTGTGAGAACATCACATCCGTGTAGAAGAAGGTAAAGACCACAACCATAAGGAAATAAAGTAGTTGGTAGACCCACGAATTTGGGTTAAAGGTGTTCTGTGTACTAGTTGCAAAGTTTGCCACCCAGGATACACTAGACCTGGTAAAGTAACTTGAAATTATCGCTGGGAATTGGAGGATGGCACTCGCAAAGATGAGTGGGATCATACCTGCCAGATTGACCATCAACGGGAGAGTACCCTTAACAGGCATGGACATCCGGTTGCCAACCCGACGACCCGGGTACATGACCGGAACATTTCGGCGGCCTTGCTGTACGAAAACGATGGCATAGATGACTGCCACCATAACCACTATCATCGCCAACACCAGGATCCAGCCGTGCTGCTTGTCTGCCAGGAGGGTACCAAATTGAGATGGAATGCGGGCGACAATACCGGCGAAAATAATCAAGGAAAGGCCTTGTCCGCGAATGCCATATTCGGAGATCAATTCGCCCAACCAAATCGCGAACATAGTGCCGCCGATCATTGTAATCAGGACGGTTAATGAGGGAAGCCAGAGTGCACTTGTGAATCCAAATGGAACGATTGCTGCTCCCCCACTCTGTGCAGAATAAGAATTGAAAATATTAATCTGACCGAGTGCAGAAAGGGTAGCCATGGGCACAGCCAGGTAGTAAGTCCACTTTTCCTGCCACTTGCGAGCCTCGCGAGGGTCTTCTTCCATTTTCCGTTGGAGCGCAGGGAAGATTGGGGTCAGCAATTGCAAAATGATCTGAGCTGTAATGTATGGGTAAACTCCCATGGACAACAGCGAGAAGTGCGAGACCGTGCCCCCAGACAGGAGGTCAAGGAATGAGAAAAATGATCCCGTGCTGCTCAGGTTTGACATCAACGACTTGAGAGCAGCGCCATTAATTCCCGGAACGGGGACATTGGCTGCCAATCGGAAGATGACCAAAATGATCAAGGTCACAATCAGTTTGCGACGGATATCCTGTGACTTCCAGAGATAACGCACACCCGAAAATGGGTTTTTCATATTGAGGCTCCTCGTAAAAACGAGTTATCCAATCAACTCCACTGTGCCACCTGCGGCTTCAATTTTAGCTTTGGCACTCTTGGTCACGCGGTCTACACGCACCTTAAGGGCAGTCTTAATCTCACCGCGCCCCATCAGAGCGACCGGGTTGCGCGGATCCCGGATCAGGCGAGCCTGATCCAATGTCGCCGGCGTAACTTCAGAATCGGCTTTGAATGAGGCTAACTGGTCAAGGTTGACTTCATTATATTCAACCTCAGTAGTTGGAGTAAAACCCTTGCCACGGACGAACGGCAGGCGGCGATAGAACGGCAAAGCACCACCTTGCCGAGCAAGGTGTCCCCCGAAGCCAGTGCGCGAAGCCTGGCCTTTCGTGCCGCGTCCAGCCGTTTTTCCCTGGCCGGCTGATATACCGTGCCCGACACGTTTTCGGTTCTTTTTGGAACCGGGATTAGGTTTGAGATCGTTCAGTTTCATCTTCGTCCCTATTCTTCAACACGAATCAAGTGGATAACTTTCATCAACATACCCCGCATGGCAGGTGTATCCTTGTGTTCCACCGTCTGGTTGAGATGCCGCAGACCCAAGGCTTGCAAAGTGGCTTTTTGAGGCACCGGAAAACCAATGGGGCTGCGCACCAAAGTAATTTTAATTGTTTTACCTTCGGCATTTTTAGCCATGTTTCTTTTTCCTCTCCCAAAATGGCAACAATTCTTCAACTGGCTTACCACGCCGAGCAGCTTCTTCCTTTGGTGATTTAAGCGCCTCAAGGGCCTGAAGAGTGGCCTGAACGATGTTCAGGACGTTGGAAGAACCCAATGATTTGGTCAGGATATCACGGATACCCACTGCTTCTAGGACCGCGCGCACCCCACCACCAGCGATAACGCCTGTTCCGGGAGAAGCCGGTTTGAGCAGTATGATCGCACCGCCGACCTTGCCGGTTGTTTCATGCGGTATAGTTGTTCCCGAAAGAAATATCGGGTGCATATTCTTGCGTGCACGATCCGTAGCTTTGCGCATGGCATCCGGCACGGCATTAGCCTTGCCAACCCCCATTCCAACTTTGCCGTGGTTATCACCCATGATCAAAGTCACGCGAAATTGGAACCTGCGACCACCTTTGACCACTTTGGCCACACGGGCAATTTCAATGACGCGCTCGTCCAAAGATTCTGCTTGCTGTTCAGCTTCTTTTACCTGGTAATCCAACATATAGCGATCTCCAATCAAGCCTTAGAATTCAAGGCCGCCTTCACGGGCGCCATCGGCCAGGGCCTTAACCCGGCCGCTATACTTGAAACCACCGCGGTCAAATACAACCGCTTTCACCCCTTTAACCAAAGCTCGTTCAGCAACTGCTTTGCCTACCAGCTTCGCCTGTTCGGATTTCTTCAGGCCTTTCATTTTGACGCGTAATTCTTCATCAATGGTCGATGCGGAAACAATGGTATTCCCAATATGGTCATCAATCACTTGAGCATATATTTCGGAAAGACTTCTGAAGACATTTAACCTGGGGCGTTGCGCCGTGCCCAATACATTTTTACGAACCCGCGTATGTCTGCGGTCGCGTGCATCAGATCGTGATTTTTCAGCCATGGGTTACTTCGCCGCCTTTCCGGCCTTCCCAGCCTTGCGTCGGATCTTCTCACCCTGATAATGCAGACCTTTACCATGATATGGTTCGGGTGGGCGGACATTACGAACATTCGCTGCTGTCTGGCCGACCAATTCCTTGTCAAAACCACGCACGAACACCAGGCGTGTTTTTGTTTCAACTTCAAAAGAAATGCCAGAGGGAGGTTCCATTTCGACCGGATGTGAGTAACCCATATTTAGAACCAGGTTCTTGCCATTCATCTCAGCCCGATAACCTACCCCTTCGATTTCCAAGATACGCTCAAAACCTGTACTGACACCGTGGATCATATTTGCTAGAACCGCGCGGGTGGTTCCATGCAATGCGCGTTCAGCAGGCAGGTCAGAATTCCGGGTAATGATAATTTGACCGTTTTCCATTGCAATCCCGACCAACGGAGAGAATGTGCGCTTCATTTCGCCTTTGGGGCCTTTTACGCTCACAGTCGAACCGTTAAGTTCGATATTTACTCCAGCAGGGATAATAACAGGCATACGTCCAACTCGAGACACTTTATTTACCTCCTCTTCTACCAAACCTTGCAGAGGATCTCACCGCCCACACCCAACTGGCGCGCTCGCTGGCCAGTCATGATGCCTTTGGGGGTGGACAGGATGGCGACGCCAATACCTGAAAGTACCCAGGGAATCTCCTGCTTTTTGGTATAGACACGCCGTCCAGGTCGGCTGACGCGTTCAAGACCGGTAAGCACCGGCTTGCGCTCTCGCCGCTCCCCGATGTACTTAATCTTCAGGCGCAGGACTTTCTGGCTGGAGCGCTCGCCATCAGCGACTTCAAAGTTTTCCAGATACCCTTCTTCTTTCAAGATCTTGGCAATTTCCACCTTGACCTTTGAAAGCGGCATAGCTGTCAGGGCCTGACCACTCATCACGGCATTGCGGATGCGGGTCAACATATCTGCAATTGGATCAGTCATGCTCATTTCCTACCTCCACCCGGCTACCATGACGACTTCATGACGCCAGGGATTTTCCCTTCCAGCGCGTATTCTCGGAAACAAATCCGGCATAGGCCAAAACGCCGAATATAACCCCGCGGGCGGCCACAACGCGAGCAGCGATGGCGGATTTGATTGGTATATTTACGACGCATTTCACGGTATTTCATACAAGTGCTTGCCATAGTTATTCTTCCTTCTTGAACGGCATGCCCAGCAGTTGTAACATCAGCCGTGCATGGTCGTCAGATTTAGCTGTGGTCACAATCGTGACCTCCATGCCTCTAACTTTGTCAATCTTATCGTATTCGATCTCTGGGAAGATCAACTGATCTCGTAACCCTAGGGTATAGTTCCCGCGTCCATCGAATGCTTCCGGGGAAACACCGCGAAAATCACGCACGCGCGGCAGAGCTGTGTTGATTAACCGGTCCAGGAAGGCCCACATTTTAGCGCCGCGTAAAGTCACTTTGGTACCAATGACCCTGCCTTCCCGTAATTTGAAGTTGGCGATGCTCTTGCGAGCCTTGGTCATGACTGGTTTTTGGCCAGTTATAGTCGTAATATCGCCCATCGCCGCTTCCAGCATTTTTGGATTATCCATGGCTTCGCCACCCAGGCCGATATTGACCACGATCTTCTCTATATGCGGTACCTGCATAATATTTTTATACATAAATGCTTTGCGGAGGGCCGTTACAACTTCCTTTTGATACTTTTCCTGCATCCTATTCATAATATCAATGCTCCAACGGAGGTTAATCGATCAACGCCTGGCAATTCTTGCATACGCGGTGCGCACCGTCCTCATCGCGTTGAACACTTACACGGCTTGGTTCATTACATTTAGGGCACACCAGCATTACATTCGAAATATCGAGAGGTGCTTCGAACTTGATGCGCCCGGGGTTAATGGTCCGGCCCTGAGTTTGAACCTGCCGCTGGTGCTTGGTATGGACATTCACACCCTGCACAACAACGCGGTGTTCTTCCGGCAAGACCTTTATAACCTCACCGCGTTTGCCCTTTTCATCCATTTTTCCGCTGATGATTTCAACGGTATCCCCTTTTCTGATCTTGACTCTCATTGTTCGCTCCTCAACTGGCTTAAAGCACTTCAGGAGCCAGTGAAACAATCTTCATAAAACCCTTTTCCCGCAGTTCCCGTGCAACCGGGCCAAAAATGCGGCTCCCTTTAGGGTTTTGCCCATCTGCATCCAGAATAACGGCAGCATTATCGTCGAACCGGATGTACGATCCATCTTCACGGCGCCATTCCTTGTTACAACGCACGATTACGGCCTTGACGATCTCAGATTTTTTAATCGAGCCTTGTGGAGTAGCTGATTGGACCGCACCAACCACAATATCACCAATTCGACCATATCTCCTGGTCGATCCGCCCATAACATGGATGACCAGGATTTCGCGGGCACCGGTATTATCTGCAATTTTTAACCGAGACTCGTGTTGAATCATGGCTGGGCCTCCACAGGAGACTCACCAACTTCAGCAGTTGAGATTTCGGGTTCTGATGCAACCTCGGCTACAACAATATCTGCCGTGCGCATTTCGTGCTTAATGATTAACTCCACCACCCAGCGTTTATCTTTCGAAAGGGGGCGGCTCTCCACAATCTGAACATGATCTCCGATTTGACAACCCAAATCATCCTGCGCCTTAACACGCTTGGTCAGATGTACAACTTTACGGTAGAGAGGATGTCGGAATGTTCGACCAATCTCAACCACGACGGTTTTAGTCATCTTATTACTGGTGACTACCCCAGTTATTCGACGGCGGTCATTCATGCTTCACCTTCCTGTACGGTCGTGCGCGTTCGTTCATTAAAAATTGTTTCCATGCGGGCGATATCACGGCGGAGCGAGCGAAGGTGACTGGTATCGGTTAATTGACCGGTAACTTGCTGAAAACGGAGTTTCATCAATTCCTCGCGCATGTCCGAGACTTTGGCTTGCATTTCTTCCACCGACATCTTGCGAATCTCTTCGGTTTTCATGCTTACTCTCCCGCCGCTATATCGGAACGGGTAATGATCTTGGTTTTGATGGCAAATTTATGCCTGGCCAGGCCTAGCGCTTCGCGAGCTGCCGCCTCATCCAAGCCACCAATTTCAAACATCACACGACCCGGTTTTACAACTGCTACCCAGTATTCCACGTTACCTTTTCCTTTACCCATACGGGTTTCCGGAGGCTTCTGGGTATAAGGTTTATCAGGAAAGATGCGGATCCATACCTTCCCGCGGCGCTTCATGGCATGGACAAGAGCACGACGGGCGGCTTCGATTTGTCGGGCGGTAACCCATCCTGGCTCCATCGCCAATAAACCGTAATCACCGAAAGAAATCTCAACACCGCGCGATTCCTTTCCCTTCATACGGCCACGCATCTGCTTCCGATACTTCACACGTTTTGGCATTAACATAGCATCAACCTCACTTCACAGACGCCCACTCTACTCACTAACGTAGACGCCTTCTGTAGTCTCGACTTTTTCTTCCACTTCGGTTTTCATTTCACCATGATAGACCCAGACCTTGATACCAATCCGGCCATAGGTCGTCGCAGCCTCAGCACGTGCAAAATCAATGTCCGCACGAAGAGTTTGCAGTGGAACCCGGCCATCCCTCAACCATACCGTGCGAGCCATTTCCGCGCCAGCCAGGCGCCCGGCTACTTCTATTTTGATTCCCTGAGCGCCCTGGCGCATTGCTTGCTGGATGGCACGTTTCATTGCACGGCGGTAGCTGATGCGGCGTTCCAGTTGATCTCCAATATTATGGGCAACCAGGTAAGCGTCACAGTCAGGAAATTTAATTTCTTTAATATCCAAATCCACTTTCTTACCGGTCAACCCCTCAAGGGCTACACGGATTTTCTTTATGCCCTCTCCTTTTCGACCAATAAGGATGCCCGGTTTGGCGGTAAAAACAGCCACCTTCAATTTACCAGGATAGCGCTCAACGTCTATTCGAGAGACGCCTGCTCTTCCCGATTCTCTATAGAGCATGTCGCGAATGGCGAAATCTTGCAATAACTGCTCACGGTACTGGGAGCCTTCAGCGAACCAGCGACCCCGCCAGTCCTGATTGACATTCAGGCGAAATCCAATCGGATGAACTTTTCGACCCATAAGATCTCCTTCGTCTATTCCTTGCCGGTTAGGCAGCTTCCCGTTCTTGCAGGACGATAGTAACGTGTGATGAACGCCGCAGGACCGGCTTGAAGCGACCGCGTGCTCCGAAACGGCGCCATTTGCGTGTGGGCGCTTCGTCGGCAAAGATTTTTGCAACGAACAGGTCGTCGCGGCTTACACCAAAGTTCTCCTCAGCGTTGGCAACGGCAGACGCAAGGAGTTTTCCAACGGGTAAAGCCGCACTTTGAGGTGCGAAACGCAGAATTTCCATTGCCTGTACTGCATTTTTCCCGCGCACCAGGTCAACAACCAGGCGGACTTTTTGAGCTGAAATAGTCAGGAAGCGCAATTGCGAACGAATATCATGAGCCATCTCTATCCTCCTACGCCGCCGCCTTGGTCGACTTTTCAGCCGCCATATGGCCACGGAATAGCCGCGTCGGTGCAAATTCGCCCAAGCGATGACCGACCATGTTTTCAGTGATATAGATGGGTACGTGGCGTCGACCGTCATGGATTGCAATCGTGTGCCCCACCATTTGGGGGAATATGACACTCGCACGACTCCAAGTGCGGATGACCTTCTTCTCGCCTTTTTGGTTCATCGCTTCAATTTTCTTTAACAGTTTTGGGGCAATGTAAGGCCCTTTTTTAATGAACGAGACATATTTGCAAACCTCGCTATCTCTTAGCGCCCTAGCGGCTAGCCTTGCTACGATGGCGCACGATGTACTTGTCCGTCGATTTGTTCCGGCGGGTCTTATAACCACGAGCTGGTCTACCCCACGGCGTTTTGGGTCCGGGCATGCCGGTAGGCTGCCGGCCTTCACCACCACCGTGCGGGTGGTCGCGTGGAGACATTGCGGTACCGCGCACGGTTGGGCGGATCCCCATATGACGTTTCCGGCCGGCTTTGCCCAGCTTGATGTTGTTGTGATCCAAATTGCCAACCTGGCCAATCGTGGCGAAACATACCTGGCTAACCAGCCGCACTTCTCCCGACGGAAGGCGAATTTGAGCGTATTCGCCTTCTTTGGCAAGCACTTGTGCTGATCCCCCAGCAGATCGGACGAGTTGTCCACCTTTACCAGGTTTCAATTCGACATTATGAACCAAGGTACCCACCGGGATATTTGCGAGTGGTAAATTGTTACCTGGACGGATCTCTGCTTGAGAGCCTGAAAGCAGGGTATCTCCTACCTTAACCCCCAGGGGAGCCACAATATACCGTTTTTCACCATCTGCATAATTAAGGAGGGCTAAACGGGCTGTACGATTTGGATCATATTCAATTGCGGCGACCTTGGCTGGTATATTTTGTTTGTCCCGTTTAAAATCCAGGATACGCACATAGCGACGATTGCCTCCACCACGATGACGAACCGCAATACGACCAGTATTATCCCGCCCGCCATGTCCGCGCGGGTGAATGATCAGACTGCGCTCGGGAGTTGACTTGGTGATCTCTTCGAACGTATATCCGGTCATCCCCCTCTGGCCAGGTGTTGTAGGTTTATACTTTTTGACAGCCATTACTTCACCCCTTCAAGAAAATCGAGGGTGCTTCCCTCGGCAAGGGTAACGACCGCTTTTTTAAACCCGGCATCCCTGATCATCAAGCGGCGGTTGCGACGACGGCTGCGTTTACCAGCCGTATTTAAAATATTCACGCGCGTGACCTTTACGTCGAACAAGGTTTCAACTGCATCTTTGACCAATGTTCGTGTGGCATTGGGAGCCACTTCGAAGGAGTACTGGCGAAGTTTGCTGGTCTGATAGTTCGACTTTTCAGTGACTAGCGGGCGGCGAAGCACATCATAAATTGTTATCATGCTGCCCTCCTACACCAAAATTGATTTTAAAACGTCCAATGCCTTTAGGGGCATGACGAGTTTATCGTACCCAAGCAGGTCCCGGATATTCAAATAGTTTGCCATCAGTAACCTGGCGTCCGGGAGATTATTGGTTGAACGAGCGACAATATCGTATTCGGCATTCTTTTCTGCTACCAGGATCAGGGCACTTGCGTCCCCAACCAGTACATTGAGAGCCTGGGCCATGAGACGAGTCTTAGGCTCGGAAATAACAAATTCATCCACCAAGACCAGGCTCGCATCCGCCACCTTGGCAGTCAGTGCAGACCGCAGTGCAGCCCGGCGCATTTTGAGTGGCATATGCTGAGTGTACTTGTGAGGATGCGGCGTATGAATCTTGCCGCCATGAACCCATTGTGGAGCACGTGTTGACCCCTGGCGGGCACGACCGGTTCCCTTTTGTTTCCACGGCTTTTTACCGCCACCAGACACCTCGCTGCGAGTCTTTGTACTATGAGTCCCAAGGCGGGCATTTGCCATTTGTTGTTGGTAAGCCTGGTGCATCAAATCGATGTTTATCGGGGCTTCAAAGATCTCAGACGGAAGTTCAACCGTCTTGACCTTTTCACCTTTCATATTGAGAACGTCTGCTTTCATAGAACCATTGCTCCCATCATCCGCGCTATTGCTTGCGCGCTTCCTGGACTACGACCAGGCCACCCTTGGACCCTGGAATGGCGCCAGTAACGCCGAGAAGATTTCGCTCCGCGTCCACCAGCACCACTTTGAGTCCTGTGGCAGTCACTCGTTCATGGCCCATGTGGCCAGCACGTCGTGAGCCCCTATAAACGCGACCCGGGGTCGTTGTCGAGGAGTTCGAACCAGGGGCGCGCAAGCGATCCGAGGCACCATGTGTCTTTGGACCACCAGCGAAATGGTAGCGCTTGACTACACCCGCGAATCCCTTGCCCTTGCTGGTACCAATGACATCCACACGTTCGCCGATGACGAATACTTCAACAGTGACCTTGTCACCGATCTTGTATTCAGAATCTTTGCTGCGAAATTCGCGCAAAAAACGCAGTGGAGGTAATTCGTTTTTCTTGAGATGCCCCAACTGGCCTGATGTCAATCGCTTAGGCTTTGCCTCTTGGAATCCGAGTTGCACCGCTGCGTAGCCTTCTTTTTCTGGAAGGCGTACCTGCGTAACGTAACAAGGCCCAGCTTCGATCAGAGTTACCGGTAATGCCGCACCGGTCTCGTCGAAGATCTGGGTCATGCCGATCTTCTTGCCAATCAGCCCTTTAAACATGCTCGGTTTTCTCCTTCGAAGATTATGTTGAGACTGTCAGCCGGGCTTGGCTGCATCATCTCGATTGCAGTACAGTCAACCGGTCTGCCGCGGCACACGGGATTATAGGGCCTACGAACAGAACCGTTCTTGCGCTGCCTTTTATCTAACTGATCCAACCGATATTTCGGATCATGTGTTAGAAAATGACTATTAGATTTTTATCTCGATATCCACACCCGCCGGTAGATTGAGCCGCATCAGCATATCAATAGTCTTGGAATCTGGATCAAGTACGTCAATCAGACGGTTGTGCGTACGGATTTCAAAATGCTCATGCGAATCTTTGTCAATGAAAGTCGAGCGGCGTATTGTAAACCGTTCTATCTTAGTTGGCAAGGGTACCGGGCCAACTACATGGGCGCCAGAGCGCTCGGCCGTTTCGACAATCCGCTTGGCAGACTGGTCGAGGACACGATGATCGTATGCCTTAAGACGGATTCGGATTTTCTGTTTTGTCATATCATTACCTATTCGATGATTTTAGTGATAACGCCAGCGCCGACGGTCAGGCCGCCTTCACGGATGGCGAACTTGGAACCTTGCTCGAGTGCCACAGGCACGATCAGGGTCACGGTCAGGTCAACGTTGTCACCCGGCAGGACCATTTCCACTCCGGAGGGCAGTTCCACGTCGCCGGTCACATCCATGGTGCGGATGTAGAATTGCGGGCGGTAGCCATTGAAGAATGCACTGTGCCGCCCACCTTCTTCCTTCTTCAGCACGTACACCTTGGCAGTGAACTTGGTGTGCGGGGTGATGCTTCCGGGCTTGGCAACCACCTGGCCGCGTTCCACATCCGTGCGCTCAATGCCGCGCAGCAGCAGGCCCAGGTTGTCTCCGGCCATGCCTTCATCCATCATCTTGTGGAACATCTCCACGCCTGTGACCACCGAGTTGCGGGTCTCGCGCAAGCCGATGATTTCCACCGGTTCGCCAATCTTGACCACACCCCGGTCCACGCGCCCGGTCACCACCGTGCCGCGTCCCTTGATCGAGAACACGTCTTCGATCGGCATCATGAACGGCTTGTCGGTTTCACGCTTCGGCTCGGGAATGTACTCGTCGATCACGCGCAGGAGTTCCTTGATGCTGGCATACTCGGGCGCATTCGGATCCGTAGAAGTGCTCTCCAACGCCTTCAGGGCGCTGCCGCGCACAATGGGGGTCGTGTCACCCGGGAAGCCGTATCCGTTCAACAGCTCCCGCAGTTCCATCTCCACCAGTTCCAGCAGTTCCGGGTCGTCCATCTGGTCCACCTTGTTCAGGTACACCACGATGCTCGGCACTTCCACCTGCCTGGCCAGCAGCACGTGCTCGCGCGTCTGCGGCATCGGTCCATCCGGAGCCGCCACCACCAGGATGGCTCCATCCACCTGCGCCGCTCCCGTGATCATGTTCTTGATGTAGTCGCGGTGTCCCGGCATGTCCACGTGGGCGTAGTGCCGCTTGTCCGTCTCGTATTCCACGTGCGCAATATTGATCGTGATGCCGCGCGCCTTTTCCTCCGGCGCATTGTCGATCGTATCATACGCTCGATACTGCGCCTTCCCCAGAAACTGGCTGTATTTGGTGATCGCCGCCGTCAATGTCGTCTTGCCATGGTCAATATGTCCCATGGTCCCCACGTTCATGTGCGGTTTCGTTCGCTGATACTTCTGCTTCGCCATGAAATCTCTCTCCTTCTAGGATAAACCAGAGAATTATGAATTAAGAATTTCATGCGCCACAGATTCTGGTACAGGCGCATAATGGTCAAATTCCATCGAAAAAACTCCCCGGCCCTGAGTTGTCGAGCGTAATTCGGTCGCGTATCCGAACATTTCTCCGAGAGGTACGGTTGCATTGATTGCCTGGGCATTTCCTGGGCGCATTTCCATTCCTCGGATTGTTGCCCTGCGCGCGTTAAGCCCACCGATGATATCGCCCAGGAATTCTTCCGGTGCAACAGCTTCAACTTTCATAATCGGTTCCAAAAGGACCGGTCCACCCTTACGAACGCCTTCTTTAAAGGCGAAAGTGGCTGCCATCTTAAAAGCCATTTCGTTTGAATCCACTTCGTGGAACGATCCGTCAAATAATGTTACCTTTATATCGACAACTGGATATCCGGCCATCACACCACTTTCAGAAACTTCCTTAATTCCTTTTTCTACAGCCGGAATATACTCGCGTGGAATGGCGCCGCCAATGACTTTATTCACAAAAACAACCCCGCTGCCGCGCTCACCCGGTTCGAGAGAAATCACTACATGCCCGTATTGACCATGACCACCCGTTTGCTTGACATACTTGTAGTTAACTTCTTCCACGGGTTTAGTAATTGATTCGCGGTATGCCACGCGTGGTTTACCAACGTTAGCCTGCACGCGGAATTCGCGCATCATACGGTCAACAATAACATCCAGGTGTAACTCGCCCATACCTGAAATAATTGTTTGACCAGTATTTTCATCAGTATGGACCCGGAATGTTGGATCTTCCTCGGAGAGCTTCTTTAGAGCCTCTCCCATTCTGGATTGATCGGCACTCGTTTTCGGTTCGATTGCCACTGATATAACTGGTTCCGGGAACGTAATGTTTTCAAGCATCACCATCCGGTTATCACAAAGAGTATCCCCTGTGAATGTATCCTTGAACCCCAAGGCAGCCACAATATCGCCTGCTCGAACTTCGGTCACGTCTTCCCGATGATCGGCGTACATGCGCAGCAGGCGGCCAATCCGTTCACGTTTCCCTTTAGTGGAATTGGTAACCATTTGCCCCTGGCTTAAAGTCCCGGAATACACACGGAAATACGCCAGACGCCCCACATAGGGGTCGGTGACAATTTTAAAGACCAGGGCGCTTAAAATTGCGTCGTCTTTGGGTGGTAATTCAACAATTTCGTCTGTTCTTGGATCCGTGCCATGGACGGGAGGAACATCCAATGGTGAAGGAAGGTAGTCGATAACTGCATCCAACACCAACTGCACTCCCTTATTACGCAGAGAACTTCCACAAAAAACTGGTGCAGCTTTGCTTGTTAAAACAGCCTGGCGAAGAGCCGTTTTCAATTCATCATTGCCAATTTCCTTGCCTTCCAGGTACTTAACGGTCAGGGTATCGTCAAGTTCGGCTATCCGCTCCACCATGGTGTGACGGCGTTCTTCGGCTTCCGCCTTCAAATCTGCTGGAATTTCAGCTTCACGCGGTTCTCTGCCTAATTCATCATCCCAGTAAACCGCCTTCATGACCATCAAATCAACAACACCCTGAAAAGACGATTCCAAACCAATCGGCATTTGCATTGCTATCGGATTGGCTCCCAGGCGTTGTTTTATGCTTTCCAAAGTGCGCTCGTAAGAGGCACCGGTGCGGTCCATCTTATTGGCGAAACAAATCCGCGGCACACCATATCGGTCTGCCTGGCGCCAGACTGTTTCACTTTGCGGTTCCACACCTTGAACAGCATCGAAAACGACGACCCCACCATCCAAAACCCGTAATGAGCGCTGAACTTCCGCTGTAAAGTCGATATGGCCGGGGGTGTCAATAATATTAATTTGATAACCCTTCCACTCTGCAGTCACAGCGGCGGAGACAATGGTAATACCCCGCTCTCGTTCCTGTTCCATCCAATCGGTAACTGTTGTCCCATCATCTACCGAACCCAGGCGATGGGTCTTGCCCGTGTAAAAAAGTATTCGCTCTGTGGTTGTCGTCTTACCGGCATCAATGTGAGCAATGATGCCGATATTTCGATACCGTTCAAGCGGAAAGGCACGGGCCATTTTTATTTATACCTGGGTGACTAGAATAAGATCCGCAAATTACATGCGGTAATGAGAGAAAGCACGGTTGGCATCGGCCATTTTATGAGTTTCTTCGCGCTTACGGATGGCAGCGCCTTCATTCTTGAATGCATCTAATAATTCATCTGCAAGCTTTTCGGCGAAGGATTTTCCTGAGCGCGCCTTGGATGAATCAAGCACCCAGCGGATTGCCAGCGTAGTACGGCGAGCTTGCGGGACTTCCATTGGAACTTGATAAGTGGCACCACCCACTCGCCGTGGTCGGACTTCCATGGCTGGCGCTACATTTCTCATTGCTGTATCAAAGATCTCGACCGGATCCTTACCCCCGCTTCGTTCGCGGATTATATCCAAGGTTTCATACATCACATTTGTCGCTGTACTTTTCTTGCCGCGGTGAAGCATGTGATGAATCATGGTCTGGATGGTAACACTGTTGTAGCGGATATCAGGAAGGATCTCACGCTTTTCAGGCTTTGCACGTCGCATTTTATTACTCCATCAATCAAATTTGCTAAGAGGCGGTTTCTTTTGGACGCTTGGCACCGTACTTGGATCGGCTTTGCTTCCGGTTATTAACACCCGTAGTGTCGAGCGATCCGCGCACAATGTGATAGCGTACACCTGGCAGGTCTTTCACACGCCCACCACGCACCAAAACAACCGAATGTTCCTGCAACTGGTGACCTTCGCCCGGGATATATGCCGTCACTTCTAGGCCGTTCGTCAAGCGCACACGGGCGATCTTCCGAAGAGCAGAATTCGGTTTCTTGGGTGTTGTGGTTCGAACGACAGTGCAGACGCCTCGCTTTTGCGGAGCACCTTTGGCTTGGCGTACGCGTCGTTGTTTTTTCGTATTTAGTGTATAAAGTAATGCCGGAGCCTTGCTCTTGATTTTTTTAGACTGTCGTCCTTTGCGGATCAATTGATTAATTGTTGGCACGCTCGCCTCCGAAAAAAAATTCTTGATGAAAACCAGGTTTTGTCAATAAGTGAGGCCATCGCAAACGTGCCAGATGGCCTCACTCGTACATAATACGCAGTGGGCGTTGCGAAGCAGCCGCCCATTTAGGCAACGAACTGCAATTTTATCATGACGGTGTGAAGCCCGTCAAGGAAATTGCTAAGGTCTTTCGCGTTTGCTTACTTTCACAAGCTCTTCACCAATATCGATCAGGCCGGTTGTGTACTTAGGTGGATGGACTTTTTCTTCATCCTTCCCAAACTTGATGACCTCACCAGTATCGGTGACTGCTTCTACCGCCAGTCCAAGGGACTGTAATTCCTTGACCAGCACCCGGAAGGATGCCGGAATGCTTGGCTCTTCTATTTGTTCACCCTTGACAATGGCTTCATACGTGTTCACGCGCCCTTGAACGTCATCGGATTTCACGGTTAACATTTCCTGCAGGGTATATGCTGCGCCATATGCTTCAAGCGCCCACACTTCCATTTCGCCAAAGCGCTGTCCACCAAACTGAGCTTTACCTCCGAGAGGCTGTTGTGTAACCAGGCTGTACGGCCCTGTGGAACGGGCATGTACCTTGTCTTCAACGAGATGGTGCAATTTAAGCATGCTCATCACGCCTACAGTCACTGGCTGGTCATACGGATCGCCAGTCTTGCCGTCGTGCAGTACCTGTTTGCCCAGGATTGGGGCAGGAACTCCTCTCTCCAGGGTCACTTCTTGAATCGTGGCTTGCAACTTTTGGTCTGAAACATTATCGTGTCCATAAGTATGCAGCCATAGTTTAAGGCAAGCTTGTACGGCACTCTGATCAAGCGCTTTCCGTTTGGAGGGCGCTGGAATTACATCAGAAAAGATGGTGGACGGATCAAACTCGTGATCCCGCAGCCATTCAGTTACAGTTGCATGGCGGGCATAATTCTCTTCATTCAATTGGTAGACGTCATAACCGCGTTCACCAAGCCACTGCTCCAGGTACAAACGACGAACTTCATCATCATCTTCGATCATCTCGGGAGTATATTCCTGCTCTTTGAGCCAATTCCAGGCAGTTGAAACTGTTTCGTGCCAGGCAAAATCCACCATCCATGCGCGAGCCAACTCAGCTTCGATCTCCTCTTCGGTTGCACCATCAAAGACCGGAGTAATTGCCCTAAAACCAAGTTTTTGTGCAGCCCATCCAAGATGAACTTCCAAAACCTGACCAAGGTTCATACGTCCAGGAACCCCAGTGGGATTCAATATGATATCCACGGGCGTTCCATCATCCAGGAAAGGCATGTCTTCGACACGGACTACGCGGGAAACAACTCCCTTATTGCCATGGCGGCCAGCCATCTTATCACCGGCGGTTATCTTGCGACGCTGGGCAACTGAAACACGCACCATCATATCCACTCCGGCAGAAAGATCAGCATTATCTTCGCGAGTGAATACTTTTACTTCGACCACTTTCCCCCGCTCGCCATGAGGCATTCGCAAGGAAGTATCTTTAACGTCGCGGGATTTCTCACCGAAAATCGCCCGCAGGAGGCGCTCTTCAGGGGTTAATTCTTTTTCGCCTTTAGGAGTGATCTTCCCGACAAGGATATCATTCGGCCCAACTTCCGCACCTATGCGAATGATGCCGCTTTCATCAAGATCTTTGATTGCCTCTTCACCCACATTTGGTATATCCCGGGTGATTTCTTCAGGACCAAGCTTGGTGTCGCGCGCTTCGACTTCGTATTTTTCGATATGGATTGAAGTAAAGCGATCATCCTGGACAAGGCGCTCAGAAATTACAATCGCATCTTCGTAATTGGCACCTTCCCACGACATAAACGCCACTGTCACGTTTTGGCCGAGGCCCAATTTACCTTTTTCGGTCGAAGAAGAATCTGCAATGATATCCCCGGCATGGATAACCTGTCCCTTAATTACCGCAGGGCGCTGGTCAATACAAGTAGATTGATTGGAGCGTTGATATTTGCGCAGATTGTATGTGTGATTACTGCCATCTTTTTCTTTTACGGCAATTGAAGATCCAGTGACGGAGACAACGTCACCGTCTGCTTCCGCCACAATTACCTGTCCTGAATCCAACGCAGCAAAGGGTTCCATACCAGTAGAGACGATCGGGATTTCCGGTCGAACCAAAGGTACAGCCTGGGCCATCATATTCGAACCCATCAAGGCTCGGTTGGCATCATCGTGTTCGAGGAATGGAATGAGGGCGGCACTTATGCCGACCACTTGGTGAGGAGCTACGTCCATGTAGTCCAGATTTTCCGGTGCTGTGAAAATAAAGCCGGAATGGTAACGACAGGATATCCGCATGGTCTCAAATTCGCGATATTCCGTCAGGACGGCATTCGCCTGTGCAATTACATATTTATCTTCCGCATCGGCAGAGAGGTACTCAAATTCATCCGAAACGTATGGGATAATCGCCACATCCCGTTTAACTTTTGCGATTGACTTAAGCATCTTGGAAGTGATGCGTTCGCCTGCTTTCATCAACAGTTCCCCACTCTTAGGATCGGTTAAGTCTTCACGCAAGACGCGGCCGACCAAAACCGGGTCATTGCAAGCAGCTTGCTTGATGACCCGACGATAAGGAGTCTCGATAAAACCGTATTCATTGACGCGCGCAAAAGATGCCAGGCGACCAATTAGACCAATATTCGGGCCTTCCGGTGTTTCGATTGGACAAATACGACCATAGTGCGAGTGATGGACATCCCGTACATCGAATCCAGCGCGTTCGCGACGCAATCCGCCTGGACCCAGCGCTGAAAGGGTACGCTTGTGACGTAATTCGGCTAGAGGATTGGTCTGATCCATGAACTGCGATAGCTGGCTGGACCCAAAGAACTCTCTTAAAGCAGCCACGACTGGGCGAATATTAACCAAAGTGACAGGGGAGAGCTGCTCCTGGTCACGAATGGACATGCGCTCTTTGATGACACGCTCCATGCGGCGCAACCCAATGCGCAGTTTATTCTGAATTAACTCGCCTACTGTTTTAACTCGCCGGTTGCCCAAATGATCAATATCATCCGGTGGCTCAATGCCATTATTAATTAGTATCATCCGCCTTAGAAGACGAATTACATCTGCTTTGGTTACTGTGCGGTGCGGAATGGGAATCTGTAAATCAAGCTTTTGATTGAGTTTATAACGTCCTACCCGCTCCAGGTCATAGTGCCGCTGGTCAAATAATTGTTCCTCGAGGAAAGCTCGTGCATTATCCAAAGTAGCAGGATCGCCGGGACGCATCCGTTTAAAGAACTCGATCAATGCCGCTTCGGCTATGGTCAAGCCCCCGGAGGTGTCCCATTCAGGTTCCTGACGGAGGGTTGAAGCAATAAACATGCGCTCCGGGTTGTTATCAACCTCTTTAAAGAGGTTGATCAGTTCTTCGTCGGAGCCAGTTGTAAGGATCGGTTCACCTGTGTCTCCGTCATCTACTGCGGACAATGCACGTAAAAATACTGTGATCGGGACTGTGCGCTTACGGTTGAACTTTAAAATTATGTAATCACTCTTGCGCGTCTCAAATTCCATCCATGCGCCGCGGTCGGGGATTAATTTGGCCATCGCTAGTGGACGACCAGTCGCCCTGTCTGTGGGTGCTTCAAAATATACCCCTGGAGATCGGATTAACTGCGAGACAACTACACGTTCAGTACCGTTGATAATGAAGGTACCTTTATCGGTCATTTCGGGGAAGTCGCCCAGGAAAATATCCTGTTTTATTGGCTCGGGGACATCCGCTCCAGCCAGCAAGACCGATACATATAGCGGGCTTGCATATGTCAGGTCGCGTTCGACGCATTCCTCAATATTATGTTTTGGATCACCAAACCAATATTTCAACCCCCATTGTTTTGATTCGGGGCCGCGACTGGGAAAGAAGAGTTTCATTCCCTTATTGTAAGAATCTATTGGTGATATTTCATGGAAGAGATCCCCCAATCCTTCTGCTTTTAGCCGTTTAAAGGAATCCAATTGAACTTCAATAAGGTTGGGCAAGCTAAGCGTAACCGGGATACGCGCGTAATTCTTCTCGGGTAAAACAGAGGCCATGGCTTTCTCCTAAATTTAGTATGCTGGTTGGAAAGAAAGGTCTGCAATTGAAACCCCTGGTGGGGGAATGAGCCGCGAATATGCAAAGGATCATTATAATGACTCTGCAAAGCAAAGTCAAGCATCACTTTGACCAATTTTTCCAGATTTATCCCTGTTTCCTTCGAATCGTTGACAAAAATGCATCCCCATAGTAACATCTAGCGCGCTTGGCGAGGTAGCTCAACGGCAGAGCAAGGGCATCATAATCCCTAGGTTGTGAGTTCAAATCTCACCTTCGCCACTCAATTCTTATTATTATTTAAGTATTCAACAGCCTTTTTCTCTAAATTGAAGCCTGCCGAGCGGCAGGTTTTTTTGTGACTGGATGGCAGCACATAGTTTTTTAAGGATTTAGGTAACAGCTTTTTGTTTATCCGTTTGGTATACTCCATGATATGCCCATTCCCGTAGACAATTTAATCCGGTCCAAGAGAAAAACAATTTCGCTAATTATTCAATCTGACGGTAAATTGACAGTTCGCGCTCCCCAGCGGATGTCTGAAATTAAAATCCAGGAATTCATCCACATGCATGAAGGATGGATACATAAAACTCAATCCAAGGTAAAAGCTTCACCTCCCCCTTCGGCAAAGCTTTTCCTGGATGGAGAATTTTTCTTATATTTGGGAAAAGAATATCCTTTGAAGGTCGTCTCACATCAAAGAACTGCTCTCATTTTTAGCGTTTCCAGGTTTCTATTATCTATTAAAAATCTGCCAAAGGCTAGAAAAATATTCACCGATTGGTACAAGTCACAAGCCCGGATCGTGATTTCCAGAAGAGCCGCTTTTTTGGCGAGGGAATATGGGTTCGCTTATACAAAAATTCGCATTTCTTCCGCACGAACGCGCTGGGGGTCATGCAGTTCAAACGGAACTCTAAGTTTCACCTGGAGGTTGGTTATGGCACCTCCTGAAATAGTGGACTATGTCGTCCTCCACGAACTGGTCCACACCAAGGTCAAGAATCACTCTAAAACCTTCTGGCATAAGTTGGAAGAAGTATTACCGAAGTATAAGAGCCATATTGGCTGGCTAAAGAAAAACGGTAAATACCTCACGATTTCTGAAGAAGGTTTATGAATTCGTCTTTACCGTTATTATGACGAAGCAAAAAGCATATAAAATTCTTTGCAGATTCAATCTCTATTCCAATTAAAATCAAAATAGAAACATATTCAGTAATTTCGCGTACAGTGTAATGATGGGAATTGATTGATAATTATCCTCACCTAAGAAGCTGCCCCATCATGCTCAGGATATTAATCTTTTTATTTCATATCTACTAATTCAACATCAAAAATCAGGGTGGCATTTTCCGGGATGACGCCACCTCCAGCGCCACGCTCTCCATAGGCCAGGTTCGATGGAATGGTCAACTTAGCTTTACCCCCTACTTTCATCAACGCAATTCCTTCATCCCATCCCTTTATAACCTGCCCTTTTCCAAGAACAAATTCAATTGGCTCGCCGCGGTTGATGGATGAGTCAAAAACATTCCCATTTGAAAATGTACCGGTGTAATTTACTCTGACGGTTTTACCAGCCAGTGCCTGTTTGCCAGTTCCGGCTTTGGTTTCCACATATTCGAGTCCGCTTTTTGTTATCATTGCATCTCCAATTTCACTAATTTATTTTCTTTATCCATGATGAATCGAAACGGTATTTTACTTCAAATTTTTGGACCTAGATTCTTCACCCATTTGATGCTCGACTATCAGTATTGCAAGTGATTGATCCTCGCCTCTTTTAATTCAGATCTTTCCCAAGCCATCAGGATTAACTTGCCAAACGATATTTTTAAATGCCAGTGTCCTGTGCTATTATTGGACGCATTCATAATTTCAAGGAAAAAAGTATGCGTCTAAAGGCAAACATAACGCTTCTTGTCGTTGCAATTATTTGGGGTACTGGTTTTGTTTCACAAGGCATTGCCGGGCGATATCATGTGGCTTATCTTTTTAATGGGGTGAGCTTCGTACTTGCATCCCTCATATTGATTCCGATCATCCCGCGCGGCAAAAAAATCGCTTGCCATCAATCAAAATGGATGCTCATCGCCGGAGTCATCCTTTTTTTCGCCACTGCGTTGCAGCAAGTCGGGATTTTATATACAAAGGTCGCAAATGCAGGGTTCCTGACCAGCTTGTATCTGATAGTCACTCCATTATTATTATGGCTCGGATTTCAAGAACGTCCGCATTGGATGGACCTGATTGCAGTCGTTGCGGCAACTGTCGGCGCGTACTATCTTTCTACCGGGGGAAATGGATTCCAATTTCAAAAGGGAGATGCTCTGGAAATAATCGGGGCATTTTTTTGGGGGTTGCATTTTGTGGTGCTGGGGAAATTTGCCTCCCGTTTTGAGCCGATTTCTTTCGCGTCCGGGCAATTCTTTATCGCCGGGGTTCTCAACTTATTTCTGGGTGGTATATTCGAAAAGTTTTCTTTATTAACCCCATTGCCATTAGTAGGAGCCATTCTTTACCGGGCATGCCTTTCGATAGGAACTGGATATACCTTGCAAGTATGGGGGCAGAAACATACTCCGCCTACTGACGCAGCTCTGATACTTGGCCTGGAAGCCGTTTTTGCCGGTTTCGCTGCCTGGCTCATTTTGAACCAGGATTTGCTCCCCTTGCAGATTTTAGGCTGTTCAATTATTTTTGCAGCGGTAATGTTTTCCCAGCTTAAAAATTTGGTACCCGAAAAAAAAGACAGCGTCTTCCGAGGAAATTTCCGCAATGGATTTAAATAACAATCCAAAAAAACTTTAGTTGGCATACAAAGGGCATGAAATCATCAAATCAAAATTGATTTCTTGTCTCAGAATATCATTAATATTCCACCTAAATATATCGGGGTTTTTAAAACATCCCGTTGCATAAATAAATTACATACATCACTACCCCGGCTGCTGGCACTCCATTACACTAGGGTTGTGGAAAAGAAATCTTCGGAAATCCAAAAAATCCGTGTTGGTTGCCCTGCTCACAATTGCGGTGGACGATGCCTGCTAATCGCCCACATCCAGGATGGTAGGATTACGCGGCTGGAGACTGACGATCGACCTGATACATTAGCCTCACCTCAATTACGCGCGTGTGTTCGTGGGCGGGCATATTTACGGAGGCAATATCATCCAGACCGATTAATGACTCCTCTAAAACGGACGGGTAAGCGTGGGGAAGGCAAATTTCAACCGATATCTTGGGATGAGGCGCTGCATTCAATTGCCTCCCAATTCGAACGGGTCAAAAGTCAGTATGGGTCATCATCCTTATTTATTCCCTATGGCACAGGCAGTTACAACCAGCTTAATGGTTCCCATGTAGCCCGCCGATTAATGAACTTGTTCGGAGGTTGCCTGGGAATATATAACTCGTACTCATGGGCGGCAACGAACCTGGCTACCCCAACTGTTTATGGCACGCTCGTCACGGGTAACCAGCGCCAGGATTGGTTGAATGCTAAATATATCCTTATGTGGGGCTGGAATCCGGCCGAAATGCGCGATGGGACAAATAGTGATTATTTTATCAAGCTGGCACGCGAAGCCGGGGCGCGTGTTGTTTCCATTGATCCCCGGCAAACCTTGAGCACGGCTGGTTTGGCAGACGAATGGATCCCCATCCGCCCCGGTACAGATGCAGCCATGATGTCCGCGATGGCATACGTGATGATCTCTGAGGGTCTTATTGATGCTAATTTTATTAGCACACATTGTGTGGGCTTCGATCAGGGACAGATGCCCGTCACTGATGCAGAATGCTACACAGACTATATTTTGGGGCTAAGGGATGGATTGCCCAAAACCCCTGAATGGGCTGAATCAATTACCACAGTGTCAGCCGAAACAATCACAAGGATTGCCAGGGAATACGCCTCTTTCAAACCCGCCATTCTTTATCAAGGTTACGGGATGCAGCGCCGTGCTTATGGTGAACAAGTCGTACGGGCGGGCTGCGTGTTGGCTGCGATCACCGGGAATGTCGGTGTACCTGGGGGCTGGGCAAGCGGTTTGGGATTGCAGGCAACAGACGGGGGAGGGCTATGGACAGTATTTCCTACGGGAGATAATCCTGTCAAGGCTGAAATCCCGGTTTTCCTTTGGACCGAAGCCTGCCTGCGTGGCAAGTCCATGACTGCAGCGGACGGGGTCCGTGGTGCAACACAGTTGGATAATGATATCAAATTGATTTACGCCGTGGCGACAAATTGTTTAATCAACCAGCACGCGGACATCAATCGTACTGCTGGAATCCTGAAAGATGAAACCATGGTGGAATTTATTGTCGTGCAGGATAATTTCCTGACTCCCAGTGCCCTCTTCGCGGATATTGTCCTCCCTGCTTGCACCCAATTTGAAACCTGGGGAGTGGAGGACGGTTGGAAATATGGAGACGAAGTCATACTCCAGCCCAAATTGGTTGAGCCGCCTGGCGAATGCAAATCAGATTATCGGATTTGTTCCGAACTGGCAGAGCGGCTGGGTATCGGCTTCGCCTTTACCGAGGGACGGGACGAAAAGGAATGGGTCGAATATTGCCTTGACGAATTTAGACGGATCAGGTTCCCAGACTTGCCTTCGCTGGACCAGTTTCTCGAACAAAATCTGGGTGCCTGGACCCATCCGGCAATTCATCCTGCCGTGGCTTTCGAGGATTTTCGACGTGACCCTGAACATTTCCCTTTGAATACCCCAAGTGGAAAGATCGAGATCTTTTCGAAGCAGTTATTCTATCTGGGCAACCCGAGAGAGATTCCCCCAATCCCGAAATATATCCAGGAGTGGGAACACCCTGATATAAAAGAATTAAGCGCCTTCTCTTCCCTTGGGGAAAAACAAACCAAAGGGCAATTCAACGAAAAAAACATGCCGGCAGGTCAAAGTGTCATAAATAATAAATTCCCGCTGCAGGCTATTGGACACCACACGCTGCACCGCGCTCATTCCACGCACGATAACAACGACTGGCTCGCAGAGGCCTTTCCCCAACGCGTTTTTATCAATCCTCTGGACGCTTCTGCACGCAACATCCGGGATGGCGATATAGTCAGGGTCTTCAACTCTCGAGGCGAACTTGTGCTGCCATGCCGCATTACGTTACGAATCATCCCTGGAGTCGTCGACATCCCCCAGGGAGCCTGGTATAAGCCTGATCATGATGGCGTGGACCAGGGCGGAAATGTGAATGTGCTTACTTCTCAAAAGTGGACCCCGTTTGCGTTTGGGACGGCACAACATACGATTATGGTTGAAGTCGAAAAGTATATTGGCAACTCCAAAATTCATCCGGGATCAATTGGTTTAATTGGGAAGACCTGGAAATCCAAGAAACTTTGAATCCTTTAATAATCAACGATGACATACGCTTTTTATTTTGACTCAAGTTCATGCACAGGATGCAAAGCCTGCCAGGTTGCCTGCAAAGATAAGAATAATCTTCCCCTTGGAGTTCTCTGGCGGCGCGTCTATGAGGTAAGCGGGGGTGAGTGGACGCGAACCGGGGAAGCATGGACGAACACGGTTTTTGCTTTCAACCTGTCCATCGCTTGCAATCATTGTGTTCACCCCAAATGCGCTGGGGTCTGCCCGGTCGATGCCTATGAGGTCCGACCGGATGGAATTGTACTGATCAACGCCCGGAAATGCATTGGGTGTGGTTACTGCGCATGGGCATGTCCATATGATGCTCCACAGGTCGACAAAAATGCCGGGGTTATGACCAAGTGCAATCTGTGCTATGACTACCTGGACGCCGGACTCCCCCCCGCCTGCATTGCTGCCTGCCCCCTGCGGTGTTTGGACCTGGTGGATATTGATGATCCAAACCTTGAAAAGATGGGGCAACAGTTATGGAAAATCCCCGGGGAAGAGCACCCCTTCCCACTGCCAACCCGTTCGAGAACTGAGCCTCATCTATTAATTAAAACTCACCCTGGATTAAAAAAAGGTGGAACAGATTCACGGGTAAGTAACCGGGAAGAAATATCTCCAAGGCGGCCCAAGCCAACGGCGCGGGATGAGATTCCTCTCATTTTTTTCACTCTGCTCGCACAAATGGCGATAGGTGCATTCAGCGCAATCTTCATGATAGTTTTAGGATTCAATAATAATGAACTCTCTGGTCAAATAACTTTTATCCCCTTGCTTGCGGTTGGGGCATCTATAACGTTGGCAATGCTGCTATCTTTTTCCCACCTGGGTACACCAAAAAATTCCTGGCGGGTGCTTGTTCATTTGCGAAAATCTTGGATTAGCCGGGAGATTTTATTTTCATTAGGTTTCGCGGGGTTGTGGGGTATCGAGGCGGGTCTGCGAATTTTTCAGTCCAAATCCTCGTTCGCAATTATTTTTGCGCTAATTACTTTTATTTTTGGATTGGCAACGATTTACTCCATGCAGCGAGTTTATCAACTCCGTAGTGTCCCTGCCTGGAACTCTACTCGCACCCTGGTCGAGTTCGCAATATCAACAGTCGGATTGGGATGCTGGGTGACCGGGATACTTCTCCCAAGGGGTACACCTCTTGTCGTGCTGGAATGGATCGGTTTAGCTGGCATTCTTGCTTTTTTGGCATCCATTTTTATTGCATATTCCAGCATCGATCGTGATAATAATAAGCTTCAAAATTGGCGAATTGGATTGGTCTTGGCGGGTTTACTTTGCGGGACAGTTTTGATCATTTTTCCATCCGAGGCCTGGACAGTAGGCTGTATTTTCGTCTTTATCATCACTTTGACGGAAGAAGCCATCGGACGTTGGCTGTTCTACCTGCGGCGGAATCCCGGTATCTAAAAATACTGGATGTGATTAGGATTGTTTATCGAATGGTCACGGGCAGGCAACCATTCATCAATATTCTAGGTTAAAAGTAAAAATTAAATAAAGGGCCAGACTAAATGTTCGCCCTTTATTTATATTATTGCTTTAAGGTGTAACAACCGGACCATCAGCCAGGGACCAAATTTCCACAAGATTTGTGCCTTCTTCTCGTTCCTCCTTTGGGACACACTGCATAATTAATTTTCATCAAATGGACAGGCAAAAGATCCCACCCATCCAGATTTTCTTTTTCAGAAGGACAGATGACCACTCAGTGGGTAGAGCCTGCCCTTCAAATCATACATCAAAATACAAGTTCATCTCATATGGGTGGGGACGATTGCGAACAGCATAGTATTCCTGATTGCGTTTGAAATCAACCCATTGCCTGATAAGCTCCTCGGTAAATACTCCTCCCAAAGTCAGGAATTCATGATCAATCTCCAACGCTTGAAGGGCTTCGTTGAGAGAGGATGGCAAGGATTTAATTTTGGAGCGCTGCTCGTCTGTCCAGGAAAAGACATTCTGGTCAATGGGACCGAAACCGGCAGCAGTGGGATCTATTTTTTTTTGGATCCCATCTATTCCCGCCAGAAGCATGCCCGCCAACGCCAGATAGACATTACATGAAGCATCAGGAGGGCGGAACTCCATGCGGGCGGTGTCGGGTTGGTTGGCATACTTTGGTATGCGTACAGCTGCACTGCGATTTCCGAGGGAGAAAAATGCATTTACGGGCGCTTCGAAGCCCGGTATAAGCCGTCGGTAAGAATTAGTGCTCGGGTTGGTTAGAGCCAGGAGGGCTGGACCATGAAAAAGCAGTCCGCCAATATAATACAGGGCTTCCTGGGAGAGACAACCATAACCAGCGGCATCGAAAAAGACATTTTTACCATTTTTAAATAAATGTTGGTGGAAATGCATTCCACTTCCGGCCTCGCCATAGAGCGGTTTAGGCATGAACGTTGCGGTCTGGCCGTGGCTATGAGCGGTCATTTTGGTGACGTATTTAATAATCATTGTTGCGTCACCTGCCCGGACAAGTCCCATCATCGGCGTCTCGATCTCCGATTGACCAGGTCCACCGACTTCATGATGATGATATTTTACTGGAACGCCAATGACTTCCAAGTTCCGGACGATTTCCGTGCGCAATTTATACAAGGAATCTTTAGGGGGAATGGCGTGGTAACCGCCATGCAGGGGAATGTAATGACCATGCCCGCCAGCAGCGCTATTCCAATCCGCTTCGCCCGAAGTGATGGCATAGCTGGCACGATTAACACCGTATTCATAGGAAATACTGTCAAAAATGTAGAACTCGTACTCCGGACCCCACCGACTTTCGTCGGCTATCCCCGTCGATTTGACGAAGCCTTCGGCACGGATGGCAATATTGCGTGGATCGTTCTCGAATATGATATGGGTATCTGCTTCCAGGGTTGTGCACAGAAAGGAAAGGGTTGGCATATCCCAAAAAGGATCCATAAAAGCCGTGCCCAGGTCAGGGACAAGAACCATGTCACCCGCTTTAACGGATTTCAGCCCCACAGCAGAACCATCGAACCCTATACCTTTATCCATCAAGTCAGGAGTGAACTGTTTGGCCGGGACAGTCAGGTGGTGCCAACGTCCCCAAAGATCACTAAACTTTAAATCCACCATCTCGACATGATTATTTGCTATGTGCTTTAAAACCTGGTCGAATGATTGGAACATGTGACCTCCTTATCATGGCATACAATTTTTTGATTATTTGTGTGAGACCCACCATATATCGAATCAGCATGAATACGGGAACCTGGTGGTTTAAATTCCATTAAAACACGAAGCTTATCAATTACGATATTGTTATGCTATACTGCAATTATAGTGATGATATGGCATTATCAACCATATTAATCTCAAGTTTTATTTGTCCGCAAGGGAGAGGGACATGACTTGGAATTATACGGTTTATGCAGCGGTTCTGCATATATCGGCAATCTTATCCATTTTGGTGGGATTTTTGGCATTCCGACGTCGCAATTCCCCCGGGGTAAAGGTATTAGCCCTATTAATGTTTGCGGTGGCAGAATGGTCCTTGGCATCCGGGTTGGAGGCAGCCGTTGTCGGGATCCAATATAAGATCATATGGTCGAAACTTGAATACCTGGGGGCGCTAAGCACTCCAACATTGTTCCTGATTTTCGCGTTGCAGTATTCACAAAATAACCGCTGGTTGAAACCGAAATATTTAGCCCTGCTTTCAATTGTTCCTGTTGCAGGGTTCTTTGTCACAATCACGAATGAAATGCATCACCTGATTTGGACTAGTTTTTCATATAGTATGGTTCTGCCAAATGTTCTTGTATATGGACACGGAATTGGATATTATGTTTTGATTGTCTACGATTACGCAATCATCGCAGCAGGCATCTTTTCTCTTTTCGAAGAATATAACCGTTCAAAGGAACCTTTTCGTCGCCAGGTCAGCGTACTTTTGTTAGGTTCGCTTTTCCCCTTTGTAGGTGGGATTGTTTACACCCTTTTTCCTAATTTCATACTGGGGCTGAATTTAAACCCAATCACATTCTCCTTGACCGGGCTTGTAATTGCATTTGGTATTTTTCAATTTCATTTATTTGACCTGGCCCCCCTTGCCCGTCATGTGCTCATTGAAAATTTGGATGACGGTATCCTGGTTTTGGATACCCAAAATCGCGTGGTGGATATCAACCCGGTCGCACAAAGCATATTAAATACCACCCCAAAGCAAAGCCAGGGGCAACCCATATCTAAGGTTCTAAAATTTTGGCCAGGGCTGGCTAAACGCTTGCATGAAAATGAAGATAAAGGCGAAACCGAGGTTCGCTGGGGAACCAATCCTCCCCGTTATTTTCATTTAAGCGTTTCTCCTCTTTATGGCCAGCATAAACAACTGGCGGGAAGAATGGTAATTCTACGCGACGTTTCCATTCGCCACCAGACCGAGGCGGAGCTGGCGCACACCATTAAAGAATTGGGGATCATTAACCAAATCAGCCTGGCTGTTTCATCAGGACTGGATATGGAGCACGTGCTTAAAACTCTATTTGAACAATGCAGCCAGTTGGTTCCAATAGACATATTTTATGTTGCGTTATTTGATGAAACCAACTCCCTAATCCAGGTCCCCATATTTTACGAAGCCGGCCTTTATCAAGCCGGATTGTCACGTGATATAGACGATCGCCCGGGCACATTGGGAGCAGTCATCCGGACACACAAAACCCTCTATTTGAATAATATCAGCAATGATAATGTTTTGTCCGAAACACATCCACAGCAACTCACAGTAAATGCACAGGAGAAAACGTCACGGTCATATATCGGCATTCCGCTTATGCTTCGAGAAAGAGTGATTGGTGTTTTATCAATCCAAAATTATAAAGCGGATGCATACACGGAAGACCATATCAGGCTTCTGGAACGAATTGCTGTTCAGGCAGCCATTGCAATCGAAAACGCCCGTCTGTACTCCGAAATTCAACGCCTGGCAATCGTTGATGAACTTACCGGTATCTACAACTATCGAGGTTTGCAGGAACTTGGCGCAAGGGAAGTGGAACGTGCCAACCGGTTCAGCCGCCCTCTTTCAGTACTATTCTTCGATATCGATAATTTTCGCAATTTCAATAATACTTACAACCATGCTACTGGGAACTTGATCCTCAAAGCCGTATCGGAACGCTGCCGCGCCATCCTGCGGACAGTGGACGTGCTGGCCCGGTTTGGCGGGGACGAATTTGTGGCTCTGCTCCCCGAAACGGACATCTCCAGCGCTCATATTGTGGCCAGGCGAATGGTCGAGGAAATAGCAGGGAACAAAATCAAGACTTCTTTTGGAGAGTTAAGTGTAACTATCTCGATTGGGGTAACAGTACTTTCGGAAGAAAGACCGAACCTGTCCGCGTTGATAGACCGGGCTAACAATGCCGAACACAAGGCAAAACAGGGACAAAAAGGAATCGTAATCGTTGCACCTTAGCTATTCCCCCAGGAATACAAAATAAAAGCCCGAAGTTGCACTTGCATCCGGGCTAACCTTTATTTGTGATTGCCAAAAAACAATTCCCACCAGATCTGCCAGATTGGCACGTCTCCTCCGGTAGGTGTTGCGGCTGGCCCGGGAGTTGGGGTAACATCCGTTCCAGGGATCACACTCACCGGATGTTCATCGGGGCGCACCATTTTATTTTCGTAAGCCCATTGCTCCACCGCCACATCTGAAGTGGCAAATGCCACCTGGCCTGCGAGGGCAGTCTGCGTTTGGATAATAGCTGTAGCTTCGAGGCTTACCGAGTTTAGTTGAGTGGATAGTCGATCCAATTCCTGCATGCGGCGATTAAAATCCACCAGTAGTACCACCGCTATGACGAGACCGACCACAATCAAAATATTGCGCCATTTACTCTTCATAACCGTATCTTACCCCGTCCCTGCTGGTTTGACAAGCAGGTGATTTTGCCTAAAAAGCTTCCGTGTCATGGCCACCAATTGCACGAAGCGATATCATCCACGCCAACCATGTAAAAGTCCGGCACGACCACTAAACCCAGGAGTATATATTTATATGGAAAATTCGATCCAAATCGCCTATTTCGCATAAAATTTTAATTCCAGAGCTGTGAATATTAAGATTGAAGAATCCAAGTTCAATATTCTTGTCAATTAATTTAACAAAAAAACCCGCTTTCTAGCGGGTTTTGCTGTGCCGAAGGAGGGACTTGAACCCTCACGACCGTAAGGCCACTAAGCCCTGAACCTAGCGCGTCTGCCAATTCCGCCACTTCGGCGTGCGGGTTGTATTTTATCCGAAACTATGATTTTGTCAACCTGAATGCCAATTTACCTATGTTGCAATATATTCACGCAGGTTGTGACCAACTGCATAGGCTGCCGCTTCCGCCCGGTTGTTCACCCCTAACTTGGAAAGAATGCTGCTGACATAGTTTCGCACAGTTCCTTCACCCAGGAATAGCGCTTTAGCAATTTCACGATTGGTTTTGCCTTCCGAGACGAGAAGCAGGACATGTTTTTCCTGCTGGCTAAGGTGAGCAAAAGCTGAGGCTTCCTCTTCTTTTACCGCCCGGCGTACTTCCTGGAAGACTCGCTGTGTGACGGTTGGGTCAAGCATGGCTTCCCCCCGCCCGACTGCTTCGAGAGCCCGGACAAGATCTTCGCCGCCAATCTGTTTCAGGATATATCCGGAAGCCCCGGCTCGGATGGCAGAAAAAAGCATCTCGTCTTCTGCATATGACGTGAGCATGATCACCTTTATTTCCGGAAATCGCCCGGTGATTTCCTCGCATGCTTCAATGCCCGACGTACCCGGCAGGCGAATGTCCATCACCACAACATCCGGATGGGTATTATTAACAATTTCGATGGCTTCGCGGGCGGAAGAAGCTTCGCCAACCACGTCAAATTGAGGATGGCGTTCTAAAAGTGATTTCAATCCCAATCGGACAACTTCGTGATCATCAACCAATAAGATGCGTTGTTTGGCCATGGGTAATTATTCCTCCGGCTAGGGTGTTCGAGAGGGGATTCTATCACAATGCCAAATTTTGGTTATGGCTTCTATTTGTATGCGTAAATTTAAATCAATACTTGATAGCACTAAATTTGTTGAGTTTATCCCAGCGATGGGTGGCTTTGATCTGGCGAACCGTGCCGGTCAGACCACGCACAACCAGGCTATCAGTACGTGCACCTGTACCGGTATATTTAACTCCGTCCAGAAATTCGCCATCGGTCACCCCGGTTGCTGCGAAAAAAACATCCTCGGAGGATACCAAGTCATTCATCGTCAATACTTTTTCAAAATCATAGCCCCGCTCACGCCCACGCCGTAATTCATCATCATTTCGTGCATACAATCTACCCTGGATCTCTCCGCCCATGGCACGCAGCGCACAAGCTGAAAGAACCCCCTCTGGGGTTCCCCCGATGCCAAGCAGGGCATCAATGCCTGAATCAGGCCATGCGGTCATTAAAGCACCAGCTACATCACCATCAGGGATCAAACGGATGCGCGCTCCCGCCTTGCGGACCTCTCCGATCAATTGCTCATGGCGAGGTCGATCTAGAATCATGACGGTGACATCTTCTATGGTTTTATTGCCCGCTTTTGCAATGGAGGCGAGATTTTGCTTCACAGAAGCGTTGATATCCACTTTTCCTTTTGCCTGCGGACCAACCGCAATTTTATCCATGTAAAGAAACGGACCTGGGTCAAACATGGTCCCACGCGGCGCGAGGGCTACGGTCGAGAGCGCACTCCAGGTTCCATTAGCCAATGGCCGTGTCCCGTCGATCGGATCGACGGCGATATCCATTTCCGCGCCATTGCCATTCCCCACGTGTTCGCCGTTGAATAACATGGGGGCATGGTCTTTCTCCCCCTCCCCAATGACGATGACCGCATTCATATAAATTGTATTCAAGACCAACCGCATAGCTTCCACTGCAGCATGATCGGCTGCATTTTTATCCCCCCGCCCCATATACCGCCCTGCTGACAATGCTGCCGCTTCGGTTACGCGCACCAATTCGAGCGCTAAATTACGAGTCGGTTCAGTAATCATTGATCAGCTCCTTGAATGCAATTTTTAAAGTAAAAACCAGATTATTAACAGGTAACCTAACGCACCTGCCCACAGCCAGGAGTCCATACGGTCGAACACTCCGCCGTGTCCGGGGATTATTTGACTGGAATCTTTCATTCCAGCCTGACGCTTGAACATGGATTCGCCCAGATCCCCCAGAGTCGTCAGGATGGACAGCGCTGCTCCTAACGCCGCGCCTTGCCACCACGATACTGCCGGACCACCCAGAGTATGCCACAATACCGCCAACCCAGCTGTGCCAGCCGTCCCAAATATTACCCCTCCCCAATACCCTTCCCATGTTTTTTTGGGACTGAGACGTGGGGTGAGTTGATGTTTCCCAAAGAGTTTACCAACAAAATAAGCTGCTGTGTCTGCCAACCAGGCAGCCGGTAGCACAAGCGCCAACCACCAAACTCCATCAGGTAAATTGCGGATATCAATCAGGTAAGCTCCTATCCAACCCAGGTAAACGATCCCGCCAATGGTGACCAGAAAATCAGCAGCAGCCTGGCTGCGACCTTTCTCGTAATCAAAAAGGTGCCAGGTCATGGCTACCAGGATAAGCAATGTGAAACAGGCAGGCGCCAAAGAAGGCGAATAAGACCTTAGCGCAACCAATAATATAACGCCTCCCACCGACAGCGGTGTGGAGGCGTTATAGCCCGCTTTGTGAAAGATGGTTCCATATTCCCATGTGGCCACCCCCAGTAATAGAGTGATCAGGAGAAAATAAAAAAGCCCTCCCACAATCATGGCAGGGATTCCTATGACCGCCAGACCCAAGGCGGCGAGCGTTCGTTTTATCAACATGTAACGATTATTCCTCTTCGGATTGGGATAAGCCGCCATAGCGGCGATCTCGCTGGGAAAAAGTATTCAATGCCTTTTGAAGCTCTTCTTTATTAAAATCGGGCCAATAAACCGATGTAACGTACCACTCGGAATAAGCTCCCTGCCAGATCAGGAAATTAGAGACACGCAGTTCCCCCGAAGTGCGGATAATCAGGTCCGGGTCGGGGACGCCGACCGTGAACATGTATTGGCTGACCAGGTCGGAGGTCACCTGCTCAGGTTTGACACCATCTTTAATAATACGCTGGATGGCACAGACTATTTCATCACGCCCTCCATAGTTAAAAGCAACATTTAATACCAGGCGATTATTGTTTTTGGTCAAATCAATGGCGTCGAGGACCTTTTCTTGAAGTTTTGGATCAAGCCGTTCCAACCTTCCGATGTGACGTATCTGGACCCCTTCCTTATTTAACTCGGCCAGTTCTTTATCGATCACATCTTCAAGAATGTGCATCAATCCATCGACTTCTTCGCGTGGACGCCCCCAATTCTCTGTAGAAAAGGCATAAATAGTGAGATATTTAATTCCAATTTCAACGCAGGCAGTGATTATCCGGCGCAAATTCTCGGTGCCAGCCCGATGTCCTGCCAGACGAGGAAGGCCACGCGATATTGCCCAGCGACCATTCCCGTCCATAATAATTGCGACGTGAGTGGGGATGTTCGAAATGGAGGCCTTGGTTTTCTTTACCATAAACGTTGTAGAGACGACGAATTATCGTCGCTACACCTCCATGATCTCCTGTTCCTTATGCAGGCCGTGTTTATTTATCTCTTCGATACTACGGTCTGTTATTTTCTGCAATTCATCCTCCCCGCGTTTCAAATCGTCTTCGGAGATGAGTTTTTCTTTTTCAAAATCGCGCATATCATTGTGGTGGTCGCGCCTGACATTTCGAACAGCGATCCGGGATTCTTCAAGACGTCCATGAACGACTTTTACTAATTCGCGACGCCGCTCTTCGGTTAGAGCAGGCAGGTTCAAGCGAATTTGTTTGCCGTCATTATTGGGAGTAAGACCAAGGTCTGAGGCAAGGATTGCACGTTCGATGCTTTTCAATGAGGAAGGGTCAAAAGGCTTGATAAGAAGGCTGCGCGGCTCAGGTACTGAAATGGATGCCAATTGAACCAGGGCCGTGGGGATGCCATAGTAATCGATGGGAAGTTTTTCTACAAGCGAAGGTGTAGCGCGACCCGTACGTATGCCAGCCAAGTCATCATCCAGGTTTTGGATTGCGGCGTGCATTCGAACCTCGGCTTCTTTAAGAATGTCTTTTATCACGTCGGCCTCCCGGAATGAAAATAATATCTTCCATAAGCATACCTTAAAACCTAGAAAAACGCCAATAAAATCGAGTGCGCGGTGAATTCATTGCAAGAGAGAATAAAAAAAAGGGTCGTCGATTATTTTCATCGAACGGCCCTGTCAGAACATCTCAAAATTCTATCAGATCAGGTAATCTATGTGGTGACTAGTGTACCCACTTTCTGCCCGAGTACTGCACGTTCCAGCGCTGTAGGATCCCATAAATTGACAACCAGGATAGGCAGGTTGTTATCCATGCAGAGAGAAATTGCTGTGCTGTCCATCACTTCCAGACGCCGGTTGAGGACATCAATATGGCTGAGGGCATCAAATTTCATGGCGCCAGGGTTCTTTTCCGGGTCGGAATCGTAAACTCCGTCCACCTTGGTAGCCTTTATTAATACTCCGGCGTCGATCTCAACCGCACGCAAGGCAGCGGCAGTATCGGTAGAGAAGAACGGGTTCCCGGTCCCCGCTCCGAAAATGACCACACGCCCCTTTTCCAGATGGCGGATGGCACGTCTTCGAATATATGGCTCAGCAACTGCCCTCATTTCAATTGCTGATTGCACCCGTGTATAAACACCTGTCCGTTCCAACGCATCCATCAATGCCATAGCATTCATCACTGTGGCCAGCATGCCCATATAATCCGCGGTAGCTCGGTCCATGCCACGGTCGAGGCCTTGTTTACCACGCCATAGATTACCTGCACCAATAACGATTGCAACTTCCACATCCATTTTGTGGACAACTTTTACTCGTTCGGAGATCGCTTCGGCTTGTTCAGGATCAATCCCATACCCGTTCGGGCCTGCAATCGACTCGCCGCTTAACTTGAGCAAAATGCGTTTGTATTTGAGGTTCGCCATATTTTCTCCTCTCAGTATTCGTAAAGAAAAAGCCAACCGAATGGTTGGCTTTCCAATTACTCGCTTATCTCTCCCAATTCCCAGCGCGCAAAGCGCCGGATGACAATATTCTCTCCGAGCGCGGCAACCTGCTCTAGCAGAAGTTTTCCCACGGTGACTTTGTCATCCCGGATGTAAGCCTGGCGCATCAACACTGCCTCATCCTTGAATTTCTCGACCCGTCCTTGGGCGATTTTTTCCAATATTGCTTCAGGTTTCCCTTCCTCAAGAGCCCGCGCCTTGGCAATTCCAACTTCGTGATCAAGGACGTCAACGGGTATGTCTTCTTCTTTTACATACTGTGGAGCGGCTGCTGCCACCTGCAAGGCCAGTTCATGGGCAAACTTGCGGAACTGTTCTGCGCGGGCTACAAAGTCAGTCTCACAATTGACTTCCACCATAACACCTACGCGGCCATCCCCATGCGAATAAAGTTCAACGATCCCGTTGGATGCCTGGCGGTCAGCACGTTTTGCGGCAGTAGCCAGCCCTTTTTCTCTCAGGAAGTCGACCGCTTTTTGATAATCGCCGTTGGAAGCTTCCAAAGCTTTTCGGCAATCCAACACGCCGGCCTTGGTGGCTTCTCGCAACGCTTTGATCATTTCAGTTGTTATTTCCATGCCAAGTCCTTTTTATTCTTTCTCTTTATTTTCGTTATCTTGTATTATAGTTTCTTTGGAAACTGTTTCGCCCGTTACATTTTCATCCGAGGGAGCCTCTTCTGTCCCCGAAACAGGGGCCAGCTTGGCGAGTGTAGCTTCGCCTAATAATTCGTCATCCTTGAGCTCTTCCTCGGTGTCGATCGTGTGCCCAATCATTTTGATTGCCTCGAAGTCCGATTCCGGCAATCGCGCGGCTGCGGATTCGGCTTCGAGTTCTTCGTCCTTGCGAAGAGCTTTGCCTTCTTCAACAGCGTCTGCCATCTTGGACACCAGCAATTTGATGGCGCGAATTGCATCGTCGTTTGATGGAATTACATAGTCCACATTATTGGGGTCGCAATTTGTATCTACTAGTGCAATCACAGGGATTTTCATCAAATTGGCTTCATGTACAGCCGCATACTCTCGGCTGACATCCACAACAAAAACAAGATCTGGGACACGCGCCATGCTACGAACACCAGAAAGATGAATATTCAGACGTGTTATTTGGCGTTGAATAAGCAAAGCCTCTTTTTTGGTAAGCTTTTCAATTTCGCCGGTGGCAAACAACTTCTCCATTCGCTCCAGTTCAACAATCCGTTGATGCATCGTGGACCAGTTGGTTAACATTCCTCCCAGCCAGCGTTCGGTGACATAAGGCATTCCACAGCGGATGGCTTCATCATGGACAGTCTCTTGGGCCTGACGCTTGGTCCCAACGAACATCACCACTCCACCGGTTGCGACGCAATCACGGATCGCATTAAACGCATTGGTGATCGCTTTTACCGTTTGCTGCAAATCAATGATATGGATTCCATTGCGCTCTGTAAATATATACGGCTTCATTCCCGGATTCCATTTATTGGTCCGGTGACCGAAATGCACGCCGCTCTCAAGCAGCGCTTTCATTGTTACGACAGCCATTTTTTCTCCTTGGATCCTCGTCCTAAATATACAGGACTTGAAAGTTTAGCGGGAGTAAAATACCCGCTCAGGGACGCTTATTGCCCGTCCCGGGCAGAATGTGCCCCCCAATTGGGAGCGGCGGTAGTATACCACAATTCAAGCCAAGGCGAAGTAAAATTGTTCCATGGCCATCTTGCACGATGAATCAATCATCCCTTTTCCTAACCAAATTGAACACAGACCCGGGCAATTTAGAATTACCAGCGAATCAGCCATTCTGACCGATACTCCCAACCTGTGGAATGCCGGCTACCTTCAAAAACTGCTTGTCATTCCCACTGGGTTCCCGCTCGAGATCAAATCTGACAATATGATTAAAAAAAACTGCATCCACCTGGCCCTAAATCCAAATTTGGATGGGCTTGGGCACGAAGGTTACCGGCTCGAGATACTTCCCGATAATATTGTCATCGCGTCATCCAGCTCCGCAGGAGTTTTTTATGGTATCCAAACCTTTCGCCAGCTCCTCCCGGTGGAAATCGAAGGATGCAAGTATTCAATTAATGGCGTGGATTGGAATATCCTGTGCCTACTCATTGAAGATAAACCACGTTTTTCTTGGCGCGGATTCATGCTGGACGAAGGCCGCCATTTTCAAGGAAAGGAATTAGTTTATTTAACTCTCGACATGATGGCCCTTCAAAAACTGAATGTTCTCCATTGGCATTTGACTGAAGACCAGGGATGGCGGGTTGAGATCAAGAAATATCCCAAACTATCAGAGGTCGGCTCTAATCGGGGTGGGACAAGCAGGACGATACTTGGAAAAAACAATGACGGGATACCGCACGGCGGCTTTTACAGCCAGGGAGAAATTAGAGAAATAGTGGCCTATGCTGCTGATAGGAACATCACAATTGTGCCAGAGATCGAAATGCCGGGTCACTCATTAGCTGCGCTCGCTTCCTATCCCCGATTAGCCTGCAGGGAAGGTCCGTTCCAGGTAGCCACAAATTTCGGGATTTTCCCCGATATTTACTGTGCCGGAAAGGATGATGTTTTTTTCTTTCTGCAGGATGTGCTGGATGAAATCCTTGATCTCTTTCCCTCCCCGTATATTCATATCGGCGGAGACGAGGCGCCCAAAAACCGCTGGAAAAGCTGCCCCAACTGTCAACGCCGCATCAGGGAACAGGGATTGAAGGGAGAAAATGCTCTGCAGGTTTATTTTACCAACCGGATCGCAGCTTACCTTGAATCGAAAGGTCGCAGGGTCATGGGCTGGAATAACATCCTGCAGGAAGGTCTTGCGGAAAATGCAGTAATCCAATATTGGGCGGGGGGAAGGCAGAGATTGCTTGATGCCATCCGTGGTAAGAAACATCCTGTTGTCATGTCTTCATACTTCAGCGCTTACCTGGACCACAGCTACAACCTGACACCATTATCCGCGGCTTACCAGTATGAACCGATTCCGAGGGAGATTGAAGAAAATGAGGCCGGCGCCATCCTTGGACTGGAATTCCCGCTCTGGTCCGAATGGGTACAGAACCAGGCCCGCCTGGATTATCAAACCTATCCCAGGCTGACTGCTATGGCAGAAACCGGTTGGACAATGAGAAATAAAAAGGATTTTAAGGGCTTCCTTCAAAGACTTGATAAATTCTTAACGAGACTGGATCGTTTGGGCATAGGCTACGCATCAATGAGGGATGCCCAACCACCAAAATTTAAGCAGTGGTTCGGTGTTTTTACGATTCCTCTCCCGCAGAAGGGGACTTCAAGGTAACCAATTCCTATTTTTTTATAGCTTGGAGAATTCCATGAAAACCTTAAGAAACTTTTTTACCTCTCCGCCTCGAATGGAAAGGTTTTATATGTTTTCAGTTAAGTGTTTTCGATGCGGGGAAACTATCCGGGGGCAGGTGGATGTGAGGAATGAACCAGCCTTGGAATCAACCGGCAATGAAAAGCCCATTTATTCCTGCCGAAAAGTTCTGATTGGAAGCGGGCGTTGTTTTCAGCAAATTGAAGTGGTGATCAAGTTCGATGAAGACCGCCGAGTTATCGATCGAAAAATCAGCGGCGGCAGTTTCATTGAGACTGTCTCATAAAATAGGTAGTAATGATTTAATGTATCTTCCTATATTTTGGCGGAGAAGACAAACTTACCCATTTTTCCGTACCTGCGGTATAAATACATATCCCGACGAATAATCGTCGGGATATGTATTTTTATAATCAGTCCAGTACTTCATGCGTACAATTGTTGCCGGATTTGTACCACCTGCCTGCGCACCTTGTCATCCCTTTCCAGAAGATCGGCCACTTTCTCACAAGCGTACATTACCGTGGTGTGATCGCGCCCACCGAGGGCCAATCCAATTTGCGGCAGGGAAATATTGGTCTCACGCATCAAATACATGGCGATCTGGCGAGGCAGCGCAACATCCCTTGACCGGTCGGGGCTGAGCAGTCGATCCACAGATAAATTAAAAGTCTTTGCCACCATATCCACTACAGCACCTGGTTTTACATCGCCGTGCTGGGGCAGGAGATCGGCTAGAGCAATATCGGCCAGTTGAGGGGTTAACGACATACCACTCAGATCAGCGAATGCCACAATGCGATTCAGCGCCCCTTCCAGTTCGCGTATGTTCGACTGCACGCGTCTGGCAATTAAATCCAATACCTCGGAGGGCACCTCATGACCCAATCGTTCTGCTTTAGAGCGAAGGATTGCAAGCCGGGTTTCCAAATCGGGTAATTGGATGTCAGCGGTTAATCCCCATTCAAAGCGCGAGCGTAACCTTTCCTCCAGTGTCACCAGCGATTTTGGAGGACGATCGGAGGAAACGATGATCTGCTTATTTTGTCCATGCAACGTATTGAAGGTATGAAAAAACTCTTCTTGGGTTGATTCTTTCCCAGCAATGAACTGGATATCATCCACCAATAACACATCCGTTGATCGATACTTTTCCCTAAAGGCCTGTGTTGTATGCGACCGGATGGCATTGATCATATCATTGGTAAATTCTTCGGAGGAAACATAGAGAACCTGCAAACAATTTTCCTGGCAATAATTCCCAATGGCATGTAATAAATGAGTTTTACCCAGGCCTACGCCTCCGTATAGGAATAAAGGGTTATATGCTGTGGCAGGGCTTTCAGCCACAGCCTGTGAAGCTGCATGGGCCAGGCGGTTATTTGGACCAACAATAAAATTGTCGAAGGTGTAACGGGGATTAAGGGTGACGCTGCGCTGAACCTGCGGAATATTTAAATCGTTTGGAGAAATATCCTTCGCAACTGCTGCGTCTGTAATTGATTCGTTCATCGCAGTGGCGCTGACGATAAATGCAACATCCACCGTGCGGTTCATGATGCCCATCAAAAGGCGAGTCACCGTACTGGATAGACGACTTTCCAACCAATCACGGGCATAAGCGTTGCGAACGCCGATCGTAAACAGACCATCATCATAGGAACAGATTTGGGTATCCCGCACCCAGGTATCAAAAGATGCCTTTGGCATCTCCATTTGGAGTTGCCCCAATGCTGACTGCCATGCTTGCTCGGCGTCCATCTCTTCCTCCAAACTTACAGGTTTCCGGCGTTTTGGTACAGGGATATAGACCCACCTCTTTCGCAGTGGGTAGCTATTTTAGCATTCAGTTCTTACCAACAAAATCCCTGGGGTGAGGATAGTGCCTTCCATCCTTCACGAAGACATTCTAGCAGAATATACCGGATTATTCCATACGCCAAACCTACGCAAGCTTAAAATTATTCCATTTTTTAAGGTATATCCAACCTTAACATTCTTTTCAGAATTGAATACAAATATAGAGGAATAGTGGTTTCATTACCCCCCCACAGCCACCGGATTTCTGTGCTCCATTGCCACATCTAGGGGTGAATCAAGATTAATTACCGGACTACTGAATGTTCTTATTCGAATCTTAAAATATCGAGGATATCATTATGGATTGTCCCATGAAACGTGAAACGTTCAATCAGGCGTTTCGTTGAATGAAAAAGATAGTTCATGCGATGGTAGGTGTAGGGAGCCGTGGCACCCATGCAAGAATGGACGTCCCTTCACCCAAAGCGGATGTAATATCCACATCCCCACCCACATTTTGCACCCTCGTCAGCATATTAGCGAGTCCGTGCCCAACGGTTTTATTAGCTTTATCCAGATCAAACCCCTCTCCATTATCGGATATTTCCAGGAGGATCCGGTCAGTTGTAGTCCACACATCTATCGTGACCTTCGTAGCTTTGGCATGTTTGGCGATGTTCGCCAAGGCTTCCTGGCAAATGTGGAAAAGCGACATTGCATGCACTTGCGGTAGGTCAGACAGCAGATCTTTTGGGGCGGCTAAGCTGACGTCAATCTTTGTATTTTGACGGAACTCGGAAATTAACCTCCCCAGCCCCTCCAGGAGACTCTCGCCCTGAAGCTGACGAGGCCGCAGATCAAGAATATAGCTTCGGATATCCCGAATGGTGTGGTTGAGATCATCCATCGCCTTCTTCAAACGGTCCTCGGCATCATCCGGATTTTCCCTCATGAGCGAACGCGCGTTTTCCAGCGCCAAACCAACCCCATATATTGATTGGATGATCCCATCATGGAGGTCCATGCCTATCCGTTCGCGTTCTTCCAGCACTGCCAAGCGACGTACATTGGAATGAAGCCGGGCATTCTCAATCGATGTTCCGGCTCCTGCAGCGACCGAAACCAGCAGTTGGAGTTCACTTTGTGATATTGTCCTGCGGCTGCGGGTGGCGATGGTCAATACACCCACAACTTCCCCGTGTGTCGTCAATGGGATGCAGGCAATTTGCTTAAAACCTGCCTCTACCACTGCTTGGCGGGTACCTTGGGTGTCCCGATCGAGGTGATTACTTATAACCGGCTTGAGTGTTTTTGCCGCCTGACCGACCATTCCCTCACCTATCTTGAAACGGTTTCGAGTCCAGAAGGCTTCAGCTGCTTCCCCGCGATGTAATACGAGCCGTAATGTTTCACCATCTTCTTCTTTTAAGAATATTTCACCGGCTTCAACCTTGAAATGCGCCATCAAAAGTGCCAGAGTTTTATTCAGGATTTCTTCGAGTTCCAGCGATGACGAAAGAGCCGACTCAATCTTGTTGATGAGCGCCAGTTGATCATTTCGACGGGTCAGTGTATCTTCACGTTCCTGCAAACGCTCATACAGGCGCGCGTTTTCAATCGCAACACCAGCATAAGCGGATAAAATTTCAATGACCTTTTCATCATCCGCGCTGAATTCAGAATCATTGATCTTTTCAGTCAGGTAAATCTGACCCAACTGCCTCCCCCCAATGCGGATTGGCACCCCCAATAACGAATGCATTTCGGGGTGGCCGGTGGGGAAACCTGCTGAACGTGGATCGTCTTCGATCTCCGGGATGCGGATGTTACCACCGTCGCCGTGCATCAACGAACCAATCAATCCCAACCCGCGAGGTGAATGTGGGATCTTCTTGATTTCTTCGGCAGACATACCAACGGTGATAAATTGCTTTAGTTTTCCCTCCTCGTCCAATACCCCCACTGCTGCATATTTCGCTCCAGCTTGTTCACACGCAAGTGAAGCAATGCGCTCCAATAATGTTTCCAGCGAGACTTCTTTAACAAGTTCAAGGCTCGCTCGGTGTAATCCGATTAATCTATCTTGCAACTCTTCGCGTGTCAAAAGCATCCGGATACCTCAATATAGATAATTTTACTCTACTTATGTGCTTTATGACAAGTTTGATAGATTTTGCCAGCCCGGCCTGATAAAATGGAAGCATGACCTCTTCTCGTATCCCTGGATTTTATAATTTGCCCCTGGGTGACAGGCTAGATAAATTAGCAGCCGCAGCTGGGCTTGATCCCGACGATCTTTACGCTTTCCAGATATCCGGCTTATCGATCGACCAGGCCAATAATATGGTCGAAAATGCAGTGGGGGTATTCGGCCTCCCGCTCGGAATAGGAATGAATTTCCTTGTAAACGGACGTGAAGTTTTCATCCCTATGGCGATTGAAGAGCCATCCGTGGTGGCTGGAGCGTCATTTATGGCTAAATTAACGCGCTCCACAGGTGGTTTCAAGGCGAGGATGACCGATCCGGAAATGATTGGCCAGATCCAGGTTTTGGATCTCAAGGATATTATGACCGCCAGCATGAAAATCCTTGAATTTAAATCTGAATTGCTTGCCGAAGCAAATCTGCTGGATCCAGTATTAACTAAATTGGGAGGAGGTGCGCGCGACCTGCAAATTCGTGTAATCGATGAATCTCCCATCGGGCCATTCCTGGTGCTGCATTTAATTTACGATGTTCAAGATGCCATGGGAGCCAACGTTGTCAACACTGCATGTGAAAAACTTGCTCCTCATATTGCAGAAATTACCGGAGGTCGCGTGCATTTACGGATCCTATCCAATCTTGCCGACAGACGCCTCGTAAAAACCAATTGCACGATTTTGTGCGATGATCTGGCTTTTAAAAATGCCGACGGACACTCTTTCACAAGCGAGGAAGTTCGGGATGGGATAATAGAAGCCTGGGCCTTCGCAGCAGTCGACCCTTACCGGGCGGCTACCCATAATAAGGGCATAATGAACGGCGTGGATGCAGTTGTCATCGCCACAGGCAACGACTGGCGCGCAATTGAGGCTGGGGCACACGCCTATGCAGCCCGTGATGGCCGTTATACAAGTCTAAGCACTTGGGGCCGCGACGAAAAAGGAAATTTAACCGGAGAACTGGAAATGCCCATGGCGGTGGGAATTGTGGGCGGAGCCACCAAAGTCCACCCTGCAGCAAAAGCAGCAATAAAATTAATGGGCGTCAAATCCGCTTCAGAACTGGCAGGGATCATTGCTTCAGTTGGACTGGCGCAAAACCTGGCAGCTCTGCGTGCTCTGGCGACTGAAGGTATCCAATCAGGACATATGACCCTGCATGCACGCCAGGTGGCAACTGCCGCTGGAGCTACAGGCAAGCAAGTTGATGAAGTGGCTGCAATAATGGTGGCTGAAAAAAAGGTGAGAATTGATCGAGCGGAACAAATATTAAAAGAGCGAAAATAGCCTTGCACTCCAAAATTTTAATTTTCTCGGCATTTGCGTTATCTTTATCTGCATGTCAGTTGTCACATTGGACGCCCATTGCTACTCAGGAGCGATCGAAAATTAATAATCAGCATATCTCCCTAACCGAAACATCGGTATCGACACATGGTACTGAAACTCTGACCGCCGTTCCATCCTTCACACCATTATCAGGGCCATGTTCTACACCAGAGCCCGACCAACAAAACGATTTCATCAATAGATCAATTTCGATAAAAGATAATGGTAAAAGTTTATTCGTCCATGTGACCTCTCGATTTTGGATTTACCTGGACGACAGAATATATCCTCTCCGGGATTTATTGAATTCAATCCCAGATGGATTGATCGGTTACATATCCAATGGATCTCTACGCGGTCCCCAATGTTACCCAATCATGTTTGAAGCGGTACATGAGGGAAGAGGTCTGCTAAAAATTGGAGATTTTCAGATAATGATTATCGTTGACAATAATTTGCCCGAGTCCTCCCTTCCATTAAATTACTAAAAGGTAAATGCATGATCCCCACTCAACCCTATTCCACTGCCCTAAAACCCGCCAAGCCAGTAGGCATTATTGGATATGGAGCCTACGTACCCCGCTATCGATTACCCGCCAGGGAAGTTGCCCGCGTTTGGGTTGGCGGGCGAACATCCGGATTACCCATCAAGGAGAAAGCCGTTCCCGGGTTGGATGAAGACGTGGTTACAATGTCTCTCGAAGCGGTCCGGAATGCATTGAAACGCGCCGATATAAATCCGGCTGAAATTCGCGCAGTCTGGATCGGGTCGGAATCACATCCATACGCGGTGAAGCCCACCTCAACAATCATTGCCGAAGCGATTGGGGCGGCTCCCCACGTCCAGGCAGCGGATATGGAGTTCGCCTGCAAGGCCGGGACGGAAGCCATGGTAATGGCAATGGGACTGATCGGATCGGGGATGGCTCGCTATGCGGTAGCCGCTGGTCTGGATACGGCTCAGGGAAAACCAGGAGATGCGTTGGAATACACAGCTGCTGCAGGCGGGGCTGCTTTTGTTATCGGCCCCGCTGAAGAAAGCCTGGCAACCATAAACGCTTCTTATTCATTTGTAAGTGATACGCCCGATTTTTGGCGGCGTGAATATCAGCGTTACCCGGAACATGGCAATCGCTTTACTGGGGAACCCGCTTATTTCAGGCATAGTACTACAGCAGGGAAAACATTGATGGAAGAACTGGGAACAAATCCCAGGGATTACACTTGGGCAATCTTCCACCAGCCAAATACCAAGTTTCCTCAACGCATTGCTGCCCAGCTTGGATTCACTCCGGAGCAAATCAAACCCGGGCTATTATCTCCAGTCATTGGAAACACATATGCAGGGGCAGCTATCATCGGTTTGACCGCTACCCTTGATATCGCCCAACCTGGGGATCGCATCTTAATGGTTTCCTTTGGATCCGGGGCAGGTTCAGATGCGTTTGATTTAACTGTGACAGATAAATTGCTTGAACGGCGTGACAAGGCGCTTAAAACGCAGGACTACATTGCCCGCCGTACTGAAATTGATTATGCAACTTATACCCGATTCCGTGGCAAGATTGCGATGAAATAGCCATGACAGATATCATCATAGCAGGGATAGGGCAAACCTCCGTCGGTGAACATTGGGACACCTCCCTGCGTTCGCTGGCACTACAACCCATTCAAGCCGCTATCCAGGATTCTGGCGGATTGAAGCCGCAGGTGCTATATGTCGGCAACATGCTTGCCACGTCCCTTTCGCGTCAGGCGCATTTGGGGGCTTTGCTTGCCGATTATGCTGGTTTGACCGGTATCGAAGCCGGAACGGTTGAGGCGGGGGGAGCTTCGGGAGGTGCAGCGTTACGACAAGGCTACCTCGCTGTTTCAAGCGGAGTTGTGGACGTGGCACTGGTGGTGGGGGTGGAAAAATTCACTGACGTAATTGGTCCTGACCTTGAAAGCGCCTTGGCAACTCAAACCGATGCTGATTATGAGTCCATCCAAGGCATGACGCCTACCTCCCAGGCTGCACTCCTTACCCGTCGGTATATATACGAGAACCTATTGCCAGCGGACGGGTTGGCATATTTCCCGCTGACCGCTCACAATAATGGAGTTGGGAATAAGAACGCAATGTACCGTAAAGCGGTTGGTCTGGATGCCTATACGAAATCCGAACCTGTCTGTGAACCTTTGAATATCTATGATATTGCTCCCAATGCCGATGGCGCGGCAGCATTGGTTCTAACCCGCCGGGATTTGCTCCCAAGTGGCTTTCCTCACCCGGTTGTAAGAGTGGCTGCTTCAACCATCGCGTCCGACGCATTTTCCCTGGCAGAACGTAAAGACATGTTATGGTTTAGCGCTGCACAGGCTTCAATCGAACAAGCCTTTCAAAAGACGGGTATAACCCCTGATCAGGTCGACCTGTTTGAGTATTATGACCTCTTTTCAATATTTGCGGCCTTGTCGTTGGAAGCCGCTGGATTTACCAAACGGGGTAAAGGTTGGGAGTTCGCCAGGGATGGATCTATCTCGTTGACTGGACAACTCCCATGCGCCACACTGGGAGGACTCAAAGCACGGGGAAACCCGGGAGGCGCAACCGGTATTTACCAGGCTGTCGAGGCGACTACTCAATTGAGAGGGCAGGCAGGCGTAAATCAGATCAAAGGAGCGCGGCTTGCCCTGATCCAATGCCTGGGCGGTCCTGCCTCCATAGCCGTAACTCATATTCTTGAAAACATGATATAGGGCTAAAAAGCCAAAGAAATGAAAGGTTGATAGTTCCTGATAGACTGGGCGGATAGAATTGGGATTAAGTTCTTTCAAGGAGAAAATAAATGGAAATTCCCCGCCACTGGCGACTAAATCAACAGCGGTACGGATTGGTCGGTGAAGTATGTCCGCACTGCGACACCAAAATTTTCCCTCCGCGGGATATATGTCCTGCGTGCGGACAGGATGCTAAAACTTCCTTCGCTTTCAGTGGACGCGGAGCGGTCTTTTCTTTTACTACTATTTATGAAGCCCCCACCGGTTTCGATGAAACAGCTCCTTACACCGTAGCGCTGGTTAAGCTGGAAGAAGGTCCACTGGTAACTGCACAATTAACTGACCTTGGGGAGGCAAATCCAGAAATTGGCATGCCAGTAGAGATGGTCACCCGCCGGCTCCGCTCTGATGGCGATGAACGTGGTATGTTGATCTATGGCTATAAATTTAGACCGGTCCTAAAACCAGCTTAGAGAAGCAAAATCTCCGGATCTTTCAAGGACCCGGAGATTTTTGTTCATTTGTCCCCGAATTTTTTACTCCCACATTAATAGATTACAATTCGTTTATGCGTGATTATTGACAAAGGAGTCTCTAATGTTCCGACGGATTCGTAGAGCTGCTTTTCAAGCCAACCCGATCAACCCAATCCAAATGCAATCTTTGACCAAAGCCAACCAGTTGGTTGCCAGCGGACATCCCGAGCAGGCTGCTCCTCTTTTTGCTTCTTTGGCTACCGAGCTGGAAGCCACCGCACATCCCCGGCGAGCGGCCAACCTCCATGCCCAGGCCGCTCATGCCTATGCCGACAGCCAGAATGAGACGCTTGCGCTGGATCAAGCTCGCCGCGCATTAACTTTATTTATCCAATTCCAGATGATCAACCGGACTCCAGTCTTTTTTGGGAATATCACCCGCAAATTCATAAATAAAGGGATGAAGTCCGCGGCGGATACGTTGATAACCGAGTTCAGTTCAAGGATTACGCCAATGACCGCTCGACCGATTGCTGCTCCTTCGCATCGGGGGCAACTTCCCACCAACTGTACGAAGTGCGGTGCCCCAATCCAAAAAGATGATGCCAATTGGGTGGATGATCAAACCATCGAGTGCGGCTTTTGCGGGTCGTTGATCAGATCCGAATAACCCCCAAATATGAGACATTTTGAATACCGGTAATATCTTAAAAGTAAATGATTCCCCTCTTATTGATGCAGGGGCATTTTTTTCGAGAAGAAGAGTTTGGCAAAAATCGAAATACGGTTCTTGTTTCCACCTTCAAATGCAACATCTCATTTTCCTCGATCCACAACAGCTTTAACCAGTTTTACAGCAATGCTTCCCCCTGGGACAAGCAAACCGACTGCATCTGCGGTTACATCAAAAATTAGGTCACGCGTAACCATGCCCTTGATCTGATCGTTTAATTTTCTCCCCCCTGTATGTACTTCTCCGGTGAGCCCATCAAATTCCAGCACAACTCGTTTTCCCTTGGTCACCCATTCATACTCAAGGGCATAAACGGGTCGAAAGTTAATTTCGAGTGTTTCCACGTTCACTTTTTCTTCATGGATCACCTGGGCTTGAACCGGCCTGATGACATCTGCAAGTACCGCCCGTACAACTGTGGAAGCATGTGCTTCCGGTGGAACAACCAAAACCCCTGCAGGTGCAAATTGCTCCAGGTCTGAGATCTCTGTCTTTGCAAATGATTTGTATTTGCTGAGGTCAACTTTCTTGCCAGACCCGTCAAAGGTAAAAGAATCTCTGCTTTCCTCAATACAATGTTCAACTCCCATTAACGAGAAATTTGCTGATCCCTTATTGGTGATATTCACAGGCAAATCCTGACCAAGAGCAGTCACATGGTCTACGTCCTTCCCGCTCACTGGGATGACATAAGTCTGGTTTCTCTCAAAGACTGTGTGAACAAAAACGTTGATCAACCAAAATGCTTCCAAACGGTTTTCAAATGACACAATTTGGATATCCTCGGGTTTCGGACGGGCGATTAAAGCTCCAAAGGTTCCGGTTACGAGGCTGGTCTTTTTCTGTTCGAGTTGATCACGCGCAACTTCCAAAGAAATTTGTGGGACAAGGTGGAAGGCACGCTCAGATGCAAGATAAATATCCATACGCTCTCCTTGGAATTATGAAACAAATATATTTTTAATCCATTCAAAACTCTGGCAAAATAAATTTCATTATCGCATTTAAGTGGAACAAAGTGCACACTTCCCAAACCAAGTGTACTTCCCTCTTATAAGGATGGAGAAAACGACCATTAACTAAATTCAGTTCCTGGAATTTCCTTCTCCACTCACTTCCATCCACATCTTCTTGAATTTCAATGCATCCACTTCGAGAACCGGACTTTCACACATAATCCGGCCTTTTGCTCCTGCGTCTTTCAACGCTCGCATCAGGTTTCTGAAATCCAGATCGGCCTCTTCCATCACCAGGTGGTTTTTTTCCCCTTTTGGACCATAATTAATACCCGAAAGATGAATGTGCATATTTTGCAAAGATTTATTGCCAAGAGATCGGCGATATAAATCCAATGCAGATATCCACTCATCATACGAATTCATAGACCCATCGCCCAGCCGGGCGTGAAGGTGAGCAAAGTCTATACAGGGGATCACTCCTTTTATCGCTTTGGCCATCTCAAGGACATCTGAAAGGGATCCAAGCATGGCTGCTTTGCCACTGATCTCAGGACGCAAAATGACCGGGTTTCCCTCATTGCGCAATTCGTCCATGCACTCTTTCAAGCGTGGAATTGTTATCGTAAGTACTTCTTCCGGTGACCGCCCAAAATATGTGCCTGGATGGAAAATAATATCAGTGGCACCAGCAAGGTTCCCAAAGTGAGCTGCATCGATCAGGTATTTTCGCAAACGGGGCCACTTGTCATCTTCTCCATTTAGATTGATATAGTAAGGGGCGTGAACTGAAAGGGCCATGCCAGCTTCCTGACCTGCCTGCTTGATTTCAGTACAAGTAGTTTCGCTTACCCTCACCCCTTGGACCCACGCCATTTCAAGGGCGTCCAACCCAATGGATGCAGCATATTTAATCCCGCCCACCGTCCCGCCAGGTTTCGGCGGAGTGGCTCCTGGAGAACCAACTGTGCCAAATCGAAATGATAAAGACATTTTTTCCTCCATTTCTACCAACCAGCAGGTTTTACAGGTTTTGTTGCTCCCCCTAATTCCGAAACACTAATTGTTTCTGCATTTTCACTTAAATAACACATTCAATTTCTCAAATAAGGGTGGCCCCAGGATTAGCAAACCGACTAAAATCGATGTAAGCGCGGCGATCAATACCGCAGCAGCTCCGACGTCCTTGCCCACCTTTGCAAGGGGGTGTTGCTGTGGACTGGCTAGGTCTACCACATTCTCTAGAGCAGTATTTATAAACTCAGCCGTCCACACTAGCGCAATGGTTATCAGCAGCACTGCCCAGTCTATCAAAGCTAATTTCAACCACCAAGCCAGCAGCAATACCAAGGTGGAGGCAAGTGCATGAATCCAGGCGTTACGCTGGGTGCGTAAAACGTACCCCCATCCCCGAAATGCGTGCCCGAAAGCTTGTGCACGTGAGACAAAAAAAGTCTGGATCCTACTCATAAACAATCGTTGGAGGAATTCCCAACCGGGAAAGGACTTCGGATTGGGCGGCCCACATGCGAGCCTTGTCCTTTAATTCGGCGTGGTCGTGTCCCAACAAGTGGAGTACACCATGGACTACCAGAAGTGATAATTCTGCTTCAAGCGAATACCCTGCAGCTTGAGACTGGCTCTCAGCCTGTGGCACAGAAATAATAATATCACCCAAGTACCGGCGTCCCGTTTCTGGATCGGTTACGGTTGAAGGAAATGAAAGAACGTCCGTGGGGGCATCGTTGCCGAGGTACTCGCGGTCGAGAGTCTGGACCTGAGTGTCACCGGTTAAAACCAGCGTAAGGTCAACGTCCGGTGCAGACTGTTGAACAAGAGCAGCAGTCGCAGCCCGTTCCAGGATTCCGGGCATAAACATTCTTCTGAATTCAGGGATAATTTCAATATTTATCATTCTTTAATGTTCAATAATGTGGATTCAAATATGTCGTGTATTAATCTGATTGCAAAGGTTGGGTGGCAGGTTGTTCAGGTGGGTATTCAAGGCGGGGGTGATAAGTTACCCGCAAGGTATCAATAAAGGACTCGCTTATCCTTGCCAAGTCTCGTTGGGAAAGAGGAGTGTCTTCCAGTTGGCCATCCTTTTGACAACGTTCAATCACGTTCCTGACAATGTCACGGACTTCGTCATCAGTGTGCGGTCTTTCTGCACGAGCCCGCGCTTCTACTCCATCAGCCAACATGAGCACTGCAGTCTCCTTCGAACGCGGCGACGGACCGGGATATCGAAACTTACTTTCGTCCACTTTCGATGCATCACCCTTCGCTGCCTTTAGGGCAAGGTTATATTGATACCGCGTGACTAAAGTTCCATGGTGCTCGGTAATAAAATCGAAAAGGCGACGGGGCAGCCGAAATTTACGGGCCAATTTCACCCCATCATCCACATGACGGATAATTGCCTCTGCACTTATTTCAGGTACAAGATCATCATGAGAATCTATCTGGTTTGGTGGTTGGTTTTCAATAAAGAAAAGCGGGTTGGAAGATTTTCCTACATCGTGAAATAAGGAGCCCACCCGCAAAAGCAATGTATCAGCCTGGATGCATTCGCCAGCTCTCTCCGCCAGGTTGGCAACCTGGAGGCTGTGTTGGTAAGTCCCTGGGGCATGCTGAAGGAAATAGTTTAATAGAGGTGAATCCGGACGGGAAATTTCCAGCAATTGCAAGGCTGTGGTCAACCCTAAAAACTGAGCCAGTAAATACTGTAGCGGTAAGGCAATGCTGGTGGAGGCAATTCCGGTAAATACCGCTGCACCCATCAAGGTGGCCATCCCAATCCAATCCAGGTCAGTAAATGGAAGACGGTAGGCTGCAATCATGGCAGCTCCGGCGAAAGCAATCGCAAGGCCAGCATACATGAATTGCCCCACCCGGCGTGCTTGTCCAAGTGCCAGCACACCGCATAAACTACTCAGTGTGTAATAAGGCAGCAAACCAAGACCATCCGGCATGCCGTATGCTGCCAGAAGGCTCATTAACAATCCAAAGACCAGGCCCCTCTCCATACCAAAAAGAGCGGATACCAGCAGAGCAAACGCAGGAACTGGGAAGAGGTAGGGAACAATCGTCCTGTTTGGATTAGTGATCCTGGCTCCAACAAGGAATATTGCGAACAGAAGTGCCAATAATATCTGGCTGCGAAGGTCGGAAATTGCCGCTGGTTTGCCACGGAAGAAATAAAGACCCGCAAAAATTGCTGAAAGTACCACCAGTGCAGCCGCACCTAAAAAGTTGTACGCGGGATTATTAGGAGTTACAAGTCCAAGGGCTGTCAGGGCTTCCAAGTCAACCGCTGTAATCACCTGCCCATGAGTGACCACCGTCTGACCTGCAATGAAGGATTGTGTTACAGGTTCAATTGCCTCACGCGCAGCCTGACGCGCCGCATCCGTCAGTTGGGGGCTATAAAAACTATTCGCAATAACAAGCGGTGAGACGATTTCTACAGCCAGACTTGCTTCTTGTTCGGTCAGGTTGAAGCTGACCTGCGAAGAGAGATTTTGCCGGACGGAAGGAAGGTCCTCGGTTCGAACAGGGTTCTGCATTGCTTGTTCCAACAGCTTAAATGCCTCTGTTTGCACCAATTCCCAGCGAGTGTCAGTTAAGGAAAGTATTGCATTCATGGAAGCAGGTTGGAGAGTAAGTCCCTTGATAGTCGAGATTCCAGTTAATTTTTCTTCAATTGTGGCAGTCTGGTTTAATCGGATCGTATATATTGACCCCATAATTGAATTAAGTGTCTCGTTTTGTGTACGGGCAATTGCTGTGTCCGGGGGATTATAAATAGGAGCTACAGCGCGTTCTGCAGCTGTGCGTGCTGCTTCTGTCAATACCTCACTCGAATATTGAATACTGCGCGGAGCTCGTAAATCCTGGGGAGCCACATCACCTTCGGAAAGCTGAAGGCTGACTTGACGCAATGACCAGGGCTGGACGATTGCACCATAGATCAGGATGCTGGTGCATACCAGCACAAGCATGGGTAAAATTTTTTGGAGTGAGAACCTGCTTGAAGATCGGGGGAATCCATCCAATTTTCCGGTCAGGGACGATTGAAATTCGCCCCAACTCGCCTTATTTCTGCAGCAACTGACGAACTGTTGAACTGATCTGGTCACCGGTTGCTCGACCAGCCAAACGCTGTATCATCAATTTCATCACTTTCCCCATATCTGCCGGGGAAGTCGCTCCTATCTCTATAATTGCTGCTTTTGCAAGCATGTTGAGCTCTTCAACACCAACTTCCTCAGGCAGGTAGCTTTGAAGGACAACTATCTCTGCTTCAGTTGACAATACAATATCCTGACGTTTAGCTCCCCTTGCTTCATCAACAGCGTCCTTGCGCGTTTTTATTTCCTTTTGGATGATAGCCAGCACGCCAGGTTCATCGAGTTTAACCTGCCTATCAATTTCCACCTGTCGAATCGCAGCCAGCGCCATTCGGATTGTGCGTTTTCGTACATCATCACCAGTCTTCATTGCTTCTTTCAGGGCTGTTTCGAGCTGAACTTTTGTTTCCATGGTTTCATTATACCTCGTGGGAGGAAATGTTCTCAAAATAGGAAGGAATCGGATGGACAGGTGGCAGAATTTCAGCTCTAATTTGATTCTCCAGTAATTATCCGAGGCCCGTGTTTTAAATTATATATATTGGGTTACTTTTCTGCTTACCCATGAGGGCAGAAGAATGCTCAGAAAACGGGTTTCATTTTCTTCCGATCTGGTTATAATCTTAATATGTCTCGTTTTTATACCCGTACAGGCGACGACGGCAGTACCGGTCAACTTGGTAAAGGTCGCCTCCCCAAGAATCATCCACGCATAGAGGCCCTGGGTACCCTGGACGAAGCCTCTGCGGCGCTGGGTCTCGCACGCGCCCTCTGCCAGGCTCCGCAGACTGGAGCAATTCTTTTAGAAATCCAACGCGACCTGTATACGCTGATGGCAGAAATATCTGCTACTCCCGAAAATGGAAGTCATTTTAAGATTTTGGATTTGCCACGCCTCCAATGGCTGGAAAGCGAGGTGGACCTTATTGCTGCGCTTGTACACAACCCTGCGGAGTTTATTCTGCCCGGCGACTCACTATCTGGAGGCGCATTGGCTCTCTCGAGGACGATCGTACGCCGGGCTGAAAGGCGAGTAGTAGACTTACTCGATTCCGGGGATATCCGGAATCCGGTAATCTTGAAATACCTGAATAGGCTTTCTTCAATGTGCTTTGCACTGGAAATCCTTGAAAACCTACATAGCGGGAATGAAACAACATTGGCGAAAAAATGATAGGAACTCTTCTTAACATTGCTACAGTCCTGGCAGGAGGGACCCTAGGCCTGTTGTTTGGGTCAAGACTTCCCGATCGCCTGCGTAAAACAGTAGTTGCCGGATTGGGGCTCTTCACCCTTGCTTATGGGATTTACAATTTCTTGAAAACTCAAAACCCGCTGGTGGTCCTGGGAAGTCTTTTAATCGGTGCTTTGCTGGGGGAATGGTGGAAAATCGAGGAAGGTTTACAAAATGTCGGAAAGGTACTCGAGTTTCATTTAGACAGGCGAGGCGCCAAAGTTAATGAAACCCCCGAAGGTTCCAGGGCGGTTGCCGCGAATAATGGCGGTAGCTCCGCAAAGGATTTTGTTAGAGGTTTTCTCACGGCTTCGCTTGTTTTCTGCGTCGGGCCAATGACTATCCTGGGGTCCATCCAGAACGGCTTGAATGGAGATTATAGCCTGCTGGCAATAAAGTCCGTACTGGATGGGTTTGCTGCATTTGCTTTTGCCTCTACACTGGGAGTGGGAGTTTTATTTTCAGTGTTCGTCATCCTATTTTTTCAAGGTGGCCTTACACTGCTGGCGGCTCAGTTGAATTCCGTTATCACTCCGGCAATGATGACTGAAATGACTGCAGTTGGAGGAATCCTGTTGCTTGGGATTGCGATCAGCAGTCTCCTGGAAATCAAACCTATTCGAGTGGGTAATTTTTTGCCTTCCCTCGCCATTGCCCCGTTAATTGTGGCTATCCTCGCCATTCTTGGGATTAAATAAATCCAGGGACGGAGTATCGTCCCTGGAGATTTTTTAAAGGCACTATTTACCTGCCAGCGCAGCGTCGATTGCGGCGAGTACTTCGTCAAACGATTGCTGGATTTGAACCAACTTGCCATCGACCAAAATGCTTGGGGTGCCAGTAAGATTTAGTGTATGCGCCTGTGAGATGTCCGCTTGAATATCGGCGGCATATTTTTTTGCCTGGTAGCATTGATTAAACGCGGTCATATCTAGGTTTAAATTCTGAGCCATGGTAACCAGGCGCGCATCGGTGAACAGGGAAGCGTCTTCACTTATCTGATTGGCAAAAAGTGTGGCATGGTAATCCCAGAATCGTCCTTGTTCCCCGGAACATAACGCCGCATTCGCTGATCGGTACGATGCATCCGTGCCATCATTCCCATCAATTACAATGAAAGAATGATATGTGTAATATACCTTTCCCGCGTCCACATATGTCTGGATGATCTTGGGCTCATAATTCTGTGTGTAATAAAGGCAAACTGAGCATCTAAAATCCTCATATACATCCACTTTAACCGCTGCATTGGGGTCCCCGAGGTGGACTCCGTTCACCTGTGTGGTGAAAGTTTCAGGAGTAATGACGACCACTGGATTTTGAGTGGCATTCGCAGTAGCCTGTGAACTTAATATTAATGGTCTTATAAATGCAAACGCGATCAAAAGTGCACCAGCAGCAACGAGAACAATAACCAGGATGCGGTTACGAGTCCTTTCCTTCTGCCGCCGCTGGCGGATTTCTTGCCGTTTACTCATATCATTTCTCCTTTACGGAATGATGCTAACAAATCAAAAATTCCTTTAATTTCTAGCCCTTTGGAAATATTGTCCAATTAAATGTTCATTCTGCGCAAGATGCAACCCCCGAATTTTCCCATAATCAGGTGTGTTTGTCCAGCCACAACCCCGATTTTTAAAAAGGAAACCAGGTTCTTCTAATCCAGCTCTCATCCAAGGATCACTAGCTGGTAATGTCAAGTATAGAACCAGGCATCCAAGTTATACAGAAGGTAAAAGTTCAAAAACCTGGTAATGTTCCCCGGTTTCATGGAAACCTAAATGCTGATAAAGAGTCATCGATACTCCATTATCGCTCTGTGTATTTACAGTTAAATGGTTTATGCCATGCTGCCCGGCTTGTTTTACCAGGTCTGCCACCAGAGCATACCCCAGACCTTTTCCTTGCATTGGAGGCCGGACTGCCAGCCTTGCAAGGTGCACACCGAGCGGATTACGAGTACTGAGTTGGTATCCAACCAGCTGACCTTCTATCTCGGCCACTGTGGGCCATACTGCTTGAGGGTAAGCCCGCTCCAGTATCGGAAGAGTATTTTGCCATAAAAGTTCAAACGCAGAAGCATCAATATCGGCGACAGCTGCCAGGTCGTAAGGCATCATTGCGCGAAGACTGATCTCCGTCGGAAGCGGTTTCCCGGAAGAAACTCCCCCATCCCGCTCCAGCATAACAATGGACTGATGGCTGGTGAACCCACTTGAGATCAGTAATTCGCGCAGCCAGTCCTGTAAAACAATGGCGGCAATGACACATTTACCTTTTAACGACAGATCTGCAAATGCTCTATCCCAAAGCAATTGCCATGATTCGTTTAACGGAATCCTTCCCGAGTTAACAAACAACCGGACCCAAGCCACAGTGGGCGGTTCCGGTGGGCAACCCAATGCCGCGATAACTTCTCCCTGGCTTTCCAGGACGTAGAATGGAGGTGACCCGATCCATTCGAGAGGACCTCGCCAATCCAGGTGCCGATGAACATTCGAACTGAAATGGATCAGGTTTGCAATCTGGCGCTGGTCAGTTAAGACTGCCGGGCGCACCTTGAGACCGCTGCTGGAATTCATAATCGAAAGAACAGGAGCTTCTTCATGAAGCGCTGTTTGGGGGTTGGATTCTTGAGTGCTATCAACCCCGATTGCAGGGTGATGATGGCGTCATATAGCTTGAAGCGGCGAAGATAAAGCGCAGCGAGCAACTGCATCACTTCAAGCCGCAACTCGATTTCCCCAGCCTTTTCAAGAGCTTCGCCAGCTCGCGTGTAATAGTCCATCGCTTCTTTATACCGTTTGAGCGCTTCCAAGGCCGAGGCTTGGTTCGCCAGTGCCATTCCCTGCCGGCGGTCATCCCCGGCTTCTGCAAAAACCATATCCGTTCCTTGTGAGGCTTCCAAGGCTGCCTGAGGTTGCTTATCCCTCAGGAGCACGACGGATTGGTTGTTCTTCATTTCTGCAGACATGAGCGTATCGTTTGCTTCTGCAAAAGCACTTGCTGCGTTTGCATAGCTCTCTATAGCCCCTAAAAAATCACCGTTTTGATATGATTGTTTTGCCTGGTCAGCAATTTCTTGCGGGGTGGGATTGTTTAGCATATTAAAATGTAATTTCCAGGATATCTTCAGCTAACCCCCGCAGTTTATCAGTGGACAATCCGCTTAGCTTTTTTGCCAGTTCCAAATATGGACGGTTGACTGGTTTACTCACGAAATTCTGCAAGTCAGGAGGGAGAAGTAGAAAGTCCTCAACTGCTTTTTGCTGAGTCATCCATTTTCCAATATGCCCGGTCTGGTCAAATAACGCTTCAATTTGGGCGCCCAGCAAACTTATTAGCCCTTCCAATTCAGGTAATGGTACTGATTGTTCACCCAACTCGTAGGCGTTGATCCGGGAAGCCGGAATTCCCGATATCTCTGCAAGAGCGTGGGAAGAAATATTGGCTTTCTCACGCGCCTGGCGGAGGAGGGCTCCAATCAAGCGCTGACGGATGCTCGTGAATGCTGGCAGGTTCAGGGTTTCGGTTGGAGGTACACCTTCCGAGGTGGCAGCCTTGCTCCAAAAGCGATTTAAAGGCAGGTGCATGGAATATGCCAATACTTCAAGTTCTGGTAATGAAGGTGACCTGCGACCTTCCTCCCAGGCGGCGAATATCGCCGGAGTTACGCCCACTGCACGCGCACATTCCTGGATGGTCATGCGCTCCGCCAGACGTGCATCACGAATCAATACTCCTAATTTTCTGCAACGAAGGCTAACCTGGGCTTGAATGCTCATGAAATACCTCACATGTAATCGGAGAATACACAGGCATTATAGCAGATTGACACTCTGGGTTAACGTCTTTGACGAGCTGCAAGGATGTCAGCAGCCGTTGCTCCGAAAATCTCGGCTCCAAGTTTAAAACCGGCTGCTTCAAGGCGTGGACCAAATAACGGACGGATCCCTGTAGGTTTGATCTGCCCAAGAATTTTTCCATCCGGATCAACTCCGCTCTGACTGAATTTGAAAATGTCACTCAAGACAACCACGTCCCCTTCCATGCCAGCGACTTCAGTTATGGCTGTAATCTTTCGAGTCCCATCCCGCACACGGGACATTTGGACAATGACATCCACCGCTGAGGAAATCTGCTGACGGACAATTTTAATTGGGAGATCCATTCCGGCCATTAGCACCAGAGTCTCAAGGCGGGAAAGCGCATCGCGAGGTGAATTGGCATGGATGGTGGTAAGGGAACCATCATGCCCGGTATTCATGGCTTGAAGCATGTCCAGGGCTTCGCCTCCTCGGCATTCCCCGATGATAATTCGATCGGGCCGCATACGAAGGGAATTGCGAACTAATTCCCGAATACTTACCACGCCGTGACCTTCCACATTGGCTAACTTGGTTTCCAACCGGACCACGTGTTCCTGCTGCAGCTGCAATTCAGCTGCGTCTTCGATTGTAACAATCCTTTCATCGTTCGGAATAAACCCGGACAGAACATTTAAAAATGTGGTTTTTCCAGATCCGGTGCCTCCTGAAATTATAATGTTCAACCGCCCCAAGACGCACGCGCGCAGGAAATCAGCCATCCCCTGGGTCAATGTTCCAAATTCGATCAACTGCTGGATCGATAATTTATCTTTTCGAAATTTCCGAATGGTAAGGGAAGCACCATCCACGGCGCACGGAGGAACCACGGCATTGACCCGCGATCCATCTGGTAGACGAGCATCCACCATCGGGCTGTCGGAGTCAATGTGACGTCCCAGAGGTAAAACGATCCGGTCGATTATTTTCAGGATGTGGAGGTTGTCTTCAAAAACGACATTTGTTCGTTCTAGACGCCCCTGCTTCTCAATATACACCTTCCGGGGGCCATTGACCATGATCTCGGTAATTTCCGGGTCATCAAGTAACGTTTGCAGGGGACCATATCCGGTTATTTCCGCGAGAATATCCTGGATCAATCGATCGCGGACCGAATCAGAAAAAGTAAATCCTTTCCTGGATAACTCCTCCAGCACACGATCTCTAATAATTTGATTTCGCTCATCTTCAGTGGAGATATTTGTTCCGACATCTTGAACGGCTGCCGCGATAAGGTTTTCCCGCAGCTTTGAAAGATTCTGGGGAGATATTCCAGCAGCCAGATTATCTTGAGAATCAATCATTTTGAACTACCATTCGAAGAATCAGCGACGTCCTTATCAGGCATGACCCAAACGATCTCATCGCGTTGTACAGCTAGGAAATCAGTCCGGTACAAAACTTGACCGTCTGGTAATGAGATGACGGCGTCCGTGATTGCGATGAATTTATCCGGGAGATCCAATTCATCTTTGAGGCGTCTGTCCTGGGCGATGTGGATATTTCCATGGATTCTATGAATGACCGTCTGGATCAGGACAGGCACGGGGGTTTTGGTAACAATATCCGTAAAGAATTTACCGTTATCATCAAATTCAATCGTCATGAGAATCTCCGGGAAACAGGCTCCAATTAAATAAATAGCCCAAACACCTTTACCACGGATGCACACGTTGACCCAACTCTGCAATTTGAATTGCGCCTTCTTTCAACATCAGCGATGATGGATCGTTTGGAAATTTCGTCAATAAGGGTTCATGGCTGTTATTGGCAAGCGCGAAGTTACTGCTCAGGTAAGGAAAAATTAATCTGATTTGTGTTCCTGTCATTTGCTCAAGTTCGTTTTTTGTAAGACCTTCCAAACCTGCCGCCCAGTTCTGTATGGAATACACCCGTCGCGGGTCAATTCCTCGCGTTTTGATTAAATAATCCCAAACTGTGCGGGTTAGGATCGCAGTAGATAAATCCGTTCCTTCAACCAGAACCACTGCATCTGCCATTTGGATGATCGGGAGACTGATTCGAGATAGTGACCGCCCTAAATCCACAATTATAAAATCATATGATTCAATAATCGCATTGATGATCCCATCCAGCCGGTTTACCTCCAATTGATTTGCAAACTCAGGATCAGTGGAACCAGCCAATAGATGAAAATACCAGTTTGGAATTCGTGGGAGGTGATCCTTGAAGTAAGCTGAGGTGGTAAGAGTGGATCCTTCCCTTGCCACGGTGACAATATTCAATTTATCAGTATACCCGACGATATTGGCTATAGATCCAATTGGGAGGACGAGGTCTATAACTGCAACACGGTTTTCGATTTTTTCGCTCCCCAGACACATGGCAATGTTGGCACAAAGGGAAGACGTTCCAGTTCCTCCCTTTGCACTCAGAAAAACTTCAAGTATTCCGCGTTTCCCCGATGAAGTCGGATCTCCCTTCACCAATCCCGGGATCAGCTCCAATAACTTTGATACAGCTTTGTCGGATTTTGCCACGTATTCATTGCAGTCAGCAGAAAGCAATTCTCCTTTATCTAGAGAATCTGCCTGGCTGCTCAATGCTACCACTGGTACTTTTACTGTCCGCTGATCCTGTCGAAGGCGGGTCAATACTTCCAATCCAGTTACGTCCGGTAATCCAGGGTCAAATATAATGATGTCCGGACGGTCCCTCCATGCCAAGATCAATCCCTCACGGCCCAGGGGGGCCGAGAGGACACCATAACCACTTTTCCGCAGCATGATGGATAAATAATTGCGGCTTGCAGTATCCCCATCAATAACCAGGATCGAAATGGCCTTGGAGTTCATTTCCACCTGATAAATTTCACTCCTCGATTGGTGTCATTAAATATCCGAGGCCGGAGCGGGTGGCGATATGAATTGGCACATGAGGATCATCTTCAACTTTTTGCCGCAGGCGGGCGATGGTGACCCACAGGATTTCCTTATCGTCACGATATTCCGGTCCCCATACACCGGTTAATAGGTCCTCCGCGGATAAAACTTTTCCGATATTGTGAGTAAATTGCAGCAGGAGGCGATATTCGGTGGCGGATAGATAAACTGGTTGTTCACCCAACCATACTTCGGCACGGGCAAAATCTATGCGCAGGTTACCGTGAGTAAAAAACCGATCCTGTTCAGTTTCTGTCACTTGAGCACGTCGTAGGACTGCCCTTACTCTCGCAAGTAATTCCATTACCGAGAATGGTTTGACCAGGTAATCATCCGCGCCTACATCCAACCCACGCACCCTATCCTGCTCTTCACCTTTTGCAGTCAGCATGATTATCGGCACATTAGAGAATTGGCGAATGCGCTGACAAACAGCAAATCCGTCCATGTGGGGTAGCATAACATCCAGCAACACAAGATCCACCGGGTTGGCAGCAAATGATTCCAACGCTTTTTCTCCATCAGCAGCGGTAAATACCTCGAACTTTTCTGTGAGAAGATTGGCTTCCAACAAGCGTAAATACCGCGGTTCGTCATCAACAACTAAAATGCGGGTGGACATGGCTGACGCCTCCTATTCCAAGATCTCGGGACGAACGGGAAGTTCGATACAAAAAGCAGTCCCTTTATCGGGTGCGGTCTTGACCGAAATTCGTCCATGGTGAGCTTGCACGATTTGTTTACAAATGAATAATCCCAGGCCAGTGCCGTTTTGACTGAATTGCCCGGGCACCCGATAAAAACGCTCGAAAAGAAACGGGATATGCTCGGGCGGAATTCCAGGCCCTAAGTCAGCGAAGGTAATGACCCGCCAATTATCTTCCGCCTCCAGGGAAATCGTTATTTTCGAACCGGGGGCATATTTGAGTGCGTTATCAAACAGATTGTCAAAAACCTGTGATAAGCGGACGGTATCTGCCTGGATGGGCGGGGCAGGAACCAGGTTTAGGACTACTTCAAGGTCCTCGTGACGTCCATGAAAACGTTGGGCCATGTCTCTTAAAAGCGAGTCCAATCGAACAGGTTGGAAATCCATGCTCATATTCCCACTTTGCAATCGTGCAGAATCTAGCATGTGGTCGATCAACGTAAGCAGGTGATCGGATTCTTCATCGATGATCTCCAAAAATTCCTTTTGGGTTGACGGTTCCCAGGTGGTATCGGAACGTAAAAGGGATGTTGTATATCCTTTAATAAAACCCAGGGGTGTATGCAATTCATGGGAAATTGTGGCAATAAAATCGTCCTGAAGTTGAGCGCGGTGCTTGGCATGTTCCAATTGGGTCAGGCTGTCTCGTAGAATATTCTGTTCAAGGGCATTTGCAGCATGCGTGGCTGCCAGGGTGGCCAGGGGCATTTGCTCAGAAGTAAATTTTGGCCCTCCAAAACGGACAAATACCAATGCACCTCGTCGCCCTGGGAGGATCAATGGCAGGCCAAGCAAGAACGGCATGGCTGTCCGATCCGAAGAATTCTCCTCAGCTGGAGTAGATTCGGTGACCTTCCCTGAGTTGATAACCTGGTTGGCAATTTCCTCTCCCCAGGAGGCTTCCGCCTCCTTGTTTCGTCCCCGACCAGCGGCTCGGGCATAAACGACTTCTGGCGTGCTACCCATCCCCTCAAGCAGGTAAATTGCCAAATTATCAAAAACAAATTTCCTGCGGAGTAAAACGAATAAGGCGTTTAGGGATTTTTTCCAATCATCCCTGACAATGGGGCAGCTCAAACGAGTATAAAAGTCAAGCGTTTCGCCATCCATTTTCCGCTCTCCAAATCAGGAACTTTTAGTTACTGTGAGCAAAGGGAAACGAAATCTCGACCCTTTTCCGTCTTCTGATTGCACTTCAATCACCGATCCATGAGCAGTGATTATTTCGCGCACTAGGGCAAGTCCCAATCCGGTACCACCATATCGTCTTGTGGATGAGGAATCAAGTTGATGAAAGGGTTCATAAATCTCATTAATCCGGTTGGCAGGAATGCCAATCCCGGTGTCCGTGACCGAAACCATAATCAGCGAATCATTTTCCGGCTGGATGGATAAAGTGACTTTGCCACCTGAAGGAGTAAACTTGATGGCGTTATCAATCAACTGCAGTATTGCCCAGGAAATTTTCTCTTCATCTGCCTTAACCAGGGGAATTTCAGGTTTTATATTGAAGTGCAGAGCAACATTACGGTCATCTGCCTTAGTGCGCGAATAGCTGATAATTTCTCCCCCAACTTTATTCAAGTCAACCGGCGCCAGTGATAAGGTCATTTCTCCTCGTGCTGCCAGTGAGAATAGGATTAGGTTATCAATAAGGCTTTCCAACCGCCCTGCTGCCCGTTGACTGACCTGCAAAGCATTCTTTTGTTCAGCGCTCAGCGAGCCGAGGGATTCGGTTGCCAATAACTCAAGGTAACCCTTTACATGCGTTAATGGTGTGCGCAATTCATGTGAAACATTCGCGACAAAATTGGCCTTCATCTGGCTTAATTCGGATAGCTTTCGCAATGCTTCCTGTAATTCAGCAGTCCGTTCATCAACCCGGCGTTCCAGGAACCGGTTGGCGTCCTCGAGCGCGTTTCGCAGTTGTATGATCTGCTCTGTCACGGCATGGTCGATTTGCGAACGGGTGAGAAGTTTAAGTTCCATCAAGGCTTCCCCTAAAAGGAACCGTTCTCCGGACTTCTGTTTTTCTTTTTGGTAGGTCAAAGCTTTTTGCAATTCCGCATCGGTGATCAATCCAGATTGGACCAATGTTTCACCCAAACGCGGGACAAGCACTTCGGGGGTCAAAGGGGTAGTCATCCGATTCTCCTCACAACTGCCAGACCCATTCCCCACCCACCATAGTCGCAGTGGGTTGAATGTGGAAAATGTCGGCAGGATCGCATGTGAACGGATCAGTTTCTATTACAATTAAATCAGCAAGGAAACCAGCAGCTAACTTTCCTAGACGGTTTTCCATTCCAGCGCAAAATGCAGGTCCCTGGGTAAAAGCTGCTATTGCCTCACCTACTGTCAAGCGTTCCCCAGGAATCCAGCCTTCAGGCCCTGGAGAACCATCTGCACGCCGTCTGGTGACCGCTGCATGCAAACCCCAAAATGGGTTCGGCTTTTCAACCGGGGCATCCGATCCAAAAGCCAGCCGAGCGCCGTTACTTGCTTGGGTCTTCCAAGCATAAGAATATTTAGCTCGCTCGCCCAGGAACCGATTCGCCATAAGCATATCTGATGGAGCATGCGTTGGTTGCATTGAAGCAATAATATTTAAGTCCGCTAACCGCCTGGCATCATCTGGGTGAATTGTCTGTACATGTTCAATGCGATGCCGTAGCGCGGGTAAGTTATGCGCATGTTCAAATGCCCGCAATCGCGCAAACCCATCCAGCACTTCATGGATTGCGCGGTCGCCTATTGCATGGACCGCCAGGGCAAGCCCACTTAATACCGCCCCGGTTCCTTGCTCGAAAAGTTGTTCTTGATCCATGATTAGAATACCACGATTTTGAGGTTCGTCAACATACGGTTCAAACATTGCCCCCGTGTGAGGGCCCAGAGCGCCATCTGAAAAGAATTTGACGGCTCCAATACGCAGGTAATCATCCCCAAATCCGCTCCGCAAACCGAGCGCAACAGCCTGTGGGAAATGCTCAAACGGAATTGACTTGACAACCCTGAAATGAAGATCTCCTGATCCATGCAAGAGTTGTAAGGCCTGGAAACAAGTGCGTTTATCGAAATCATGTACCCCAGTCAATCCCATCTGCCAAAGGCTGGCGATAATTTTACGAAATTTGTTTGCCAGGGCTTCTGGAGTAGGTTCGGGGACGACCGCCTCAACCAACCTCATTGCCTCCTCAAACAGGATTCCGGTGGGAAATCCATGGGTATCCCTTTGGATTCGGCCATTGACCGGATCTGGTGTAGTAGGTGATATTCCTGCCAGCTTCAATGCAGTGCTGTTAACCCACGAAGTGTGCAGGGATTTGGCAGTAAGGAGGGCTGGGTTTTCCGGTGCAACATTGTCCAGATCTCGCGAAGTGGGGTAATCACCACCCCAGGTATTCTGGTTCCAACCGTGGCCTCGCACCCATTCTCCGGGTGACGCCTGCCCCACTTGTTTCTTCACTCTTCGAAGTAGTTCCTCCTTACCCTCTACTTCACAATCAATGTACTGGAGACTTTGGGTATATTCCTGTAGATGGATGTGCGCATCAACCAAACCGGGTAAGATTACCTGTCCACGCATGTCTTCGCGGCTGGCTGATTCAAATTCACCCTTGAGTTCATCGCCGCCTACGGCCACTATTTGCCCATTTTCGATGGCCATGGCTGAGGCCATGGGACGAGAATTGTCGAGGGTATGGATGCGGGCGCTATGCAAGAGGTTCATTTCAAATTCGCCGCAATAGTTCGATGGTGGTTTATGGAATCAATCCTTTAGAAGCCGCGTTGTCAGGGTATTCAATTCCTCGTTGGAATAATAATGTATGGTGATCGTTCCGCCTTTCCTCCCGGAGCGGAGGGTAACTTTCGTCCCAAGACTGGAGCGCAAATGATCTTCCAATACAAGGATATCCGGCGCGATGACAGGTTTTGCCTTGGGGCGCGGGGTTTCGCCTGAAAGTTTCCTGACCAGTTCCTCTGTTTGGCGGACATTGAGTTCCTGTGCCAGAACAGTATGCAGGGCTGCGGTTTGCGCCTCTGGAGTAGGTAACGCCAGAAAAGCACGTGCATGGCCTTCTGAAATTCTCTTTTCGATCAAAGCATTTTTAACCGAGTCTGGGAGGCGAAGCAGTCGCAGAGTATTTGTCACCGCCACCCGGCTTTTCCCCACGCGGGCGGCAATTCCCTCATGGGAAAGGTTAAAATCCTCAGCCAATTGACGATATGCTTCAGCTTCTTCCAGTGCAGAAAGATCGGAACGCTGGACATTTTCTATGATGGCCAGTTCCAATCGTTGCTGGTCTGTGGCTTCACGCACCAGCACCGGAACTGAAGCCAACCCAGCCTGGCGTGCTGCTTCCAGTCGGCGTTCCCCGGCAATCAGAATATAAACATCTTCTGTTTCACCTAGGGTGACGATCAATGGTTGGAGAACGCCATGCTCGCGCACCGAAATTGTTAGTTCTTCCAAACTTTCCGGGTGCATCATGTTCCGTGGTTGACGCGGGTTAGGCAACACTTTTTCCACCGGGACCATAACCACACCGTTTCCCGTTTGAACATTTTCCCCTCCGGGAATTAATGCACCCAATCCACGACCGAGTCCGGTTTTTTGTGGCATAGGCTTCTCCTGCTAAGCAATTTCCATAACGGGTACGCCATCACCTAAAAGCAGTTCGCGTGCCAGGGATTCATATGATTTGGCAGCATTTGATTCCGGTGCATATGCTGATATGGGCAGCCCATATGACGGGGCTTCTGCCAGACGAATGCTGCGCGGGATGATAGTTTCAAAAACCTGCTCTCTAAAATACTTTTGTACCTCGGCAACCACGTCTCCTGACAGGTTGGTGCGGCCGTCGTACATCGTCAAAATTACACCGCGTACCTTGAGGGTAGGGAATAACGCTGTCCGAACACGCTGGATAGTGTGAGTCAATTCGCCCAATCCTTCCAACGCCAGGTATTCGCACTGAACGGGAATTAGAACCCCGTTCTGGGCAGCTACCAGCCCATTTATGGTCAACATTCCCAGAGAAGGGGGGCAGTCAATTAAAATGTAATCATACCGGTCAATCAATGGGGCTATGACCAGGCGCAACTTTCCTTCACGCCCCAGTTCATTAACCAATTCCACCTCCGCACCAGCCAAAGAAGGTGAGGAAGGTAATATGGCTAATTTCAAGCGTGGGTTTTGCAACACCAAGGCCGGGGCGGGAGTGCCATCCATCAGCGCTTCATAAGTCCCTCCCTTTACAGTGCGTTTATCCACCCCAACAGAAGATGTCGCATTAGCCTGAGGGTCTATATCTACTATTAAAACGCGTTGTCCAAATTGAGCCAGATAGGCACCGAGATTGATGGCAGTTGTTGTCTTCCCCACTCCGCCTTTCTGGTTCACCAGTGTGTAAACCCGTCCCACTATAGAACCTCCATCAGGCAGGCTTGAATTTCTTCCTCCGTAGGGATTCCATCCAAACCTCTACGTTTGACTGAAAATGAAGCAAGGTGGGTGGCGAATCGGGCAGCTTCCCACGGATCGCGGGTCACATACAACCGCCAAAAGAAGGCTGCTGCGAATATGTCGCCTGCACCAGTGGCATCCACTTCCTCAAGTGATAGTGCCCGGAATCGACGGAGATCCCCATTCCAATACAAGCGGGCACCGGCAGGACCTTCAGTTATTGCCAGGACGCGGCATTCATTCGCCATTGCTTCAATCTGGTTTTCATCGCCGCCAACATCTTCAATACTTAGAACAGCTGCTCCGGCTTCTGCTAACATTTCGCGAGCTTCAGGCCATTCACCGGGTCCGACCCGACCAGTACCATCCCACTTCCGCAACCAGCCCTGGGGAGTCAACCCTAATAGGGATGTCCGGAAATTCCCGTTAACAAGAGATTTACCTTCTCCAGCGATGGGCCCAATGTGGACGACTGGAGTATGCAGCCAGGCCTCGGGTACATTAACTGGGGATATATCTGGTGCACAGTAATGTATAAATTGAATTCGCCCATCAGACACATACAGGTTTTCAAAAGTTGTACTCCGCTGGGCGGGGATACACTGAATTTTGATTCCATCCAATATATCCAGCGGCACTTCCCCACCCCAGGCAGTTACAACCCCGACGCGCAGTCCGAGCGCACGACTCGTTAACGCGGCATATGCGGCGGTCCCACCCAAGCGCGGTCCATCGGGAGTTATGTCACAAGAGAGATTACCGATGATGAGATAATCCACCGGCTCGAGTTGAACGAGCGAAGGCATGAACACATTATACCTGAGGAGGGAAAAAGGAAAGCGCTTCTCCAAGGAAGAGCACGGATGTGAATAAACTGGTGTCAAAAATCAAGGTGGGTTATCTTCCAGTGGGACGTGAAAGAGGCTGTCTGGAAACAAACTTCAGACAGCCCGGAAAAAGATAAAAAAGAACGAAAAAGTGGGCTGACAAGAAAAGTTGGTGGCTAAATGGCCGCCAACTTTTTCATATTATGAGCAATACAGAGCAAACCCCACTCGGTTTTCACTTTTTCCTGGCCGCGCAGGTGGAATCTGCGGAAGCCCATATTATGCTTCACGATCCCAAACACCGGCTCCACTTCTGTGGAACGTGCGGCACGCAAGCGCTGTCCTTCTTCGCTGGTGAGATTGGCCCTGGCCTGGCGGCGATATTCCAATAAGCGAAAGCTGATCCGGATCTTGCGATTGCCTTTGGCTTTGGTACACTCCGCTTTGAGCGGACACTGGCCGCATTGGAAGCATTCATAATTGCGCCGATCGGTTCGATAGCCATTATCGGTAATGTAGTTGGAAGCATACTGGAAGTGCAGCCGTTGGTGGGCTGGACAGATGAATTCGTCTTTGTCCGGGTCATACCCAAAATTCTCGGCTCGAAATTGGTGTTTGCGGATGAGCTCTGTTTTGCGATAGTGATGCGTATCCTGGTAAAAGGTGTTGTACTTGACGAAGTTCCCCAGTTTGTGCTGTTCCAGGTAAGCATAGTTTTCTTCACTGCCATAGCCTGCATCCGTGACCACGTTTTGGGGTAAGCGCCCCAGATGGGTACGCATGCTCTCCAAATGGGGAATGAGACAGGATGTGTCGCCTGCCCGTCCGTGCACGCTGAATCCGACCACGAACTGGCCTTCGGTACCGATCTGCACATTGTAAGCCGGTTTTGGCCAGGGCTTTTCGGCTCCCCGGTCTTCCTTCATGCGCATACTACTGGCATCCGGATCGGTTTTCGAGTAGCTGCTGCGTCCAGCAAGCGTCTCTGCCTGTTGTTCGTACTTCTCCAGCCGTACCAGACAATCTTCTTCCAGTTTCTTCAAGGCTTTCCGTACCGGACGGGTATCTTTCTTAGGCCAGGTTTTCTCGCGCAATTTCTGGTTGAGTTCATCGATCTTCTTCTTCAACCGCTCACTGTTCACATCTGGCTGTCCATTCCCACCCAATTCTTCCAGGTCATCATCCCCATATTCGGCTTGTTCTTCCTCGTTGACCTGCTCGATATGTTTGAGCAACTCTTTGATCTGTTCCTGCACCCGTTTGTGGTAATTCTCTCGTCGTTTGGCCCACACCACCTTGTGCTTGTTGGCGTCCGCTTCGATCTTGGTCCCATCCAGAAAATAGTGCTCCAACTTGACATACCCCTCTGCCACCAAGTACTCCAGCACTGCATTGAAGACCTCTTCGATCACCGCCTTCATCCGGCTGCCCCGAAAATCATTGATCGTCCGAAAGTCCGGCTGGTTCTCCCCACTGATCCACATGAAGTAGATATTCTCCCGCAAGGCCTTGGCGATCCGCCGCGATGAATAGATCTTCTCCGCATACGCATACACCAATACCTTCAGCAGCATCTTCGGGTGATAGCTCGAGGTTCCCCCTCCCTTATACTGGGCCAGTAGTGAACTTACATCGATCTTCTCAACCGCTTCACTCACTACCCGCACTAAATGATCGGCTGGTATCTTTTCTTCATAACTGGGCGGCAGCAATGCCACCTGGTTCATCACATATGCCTTGAAGACGGGCGTAGCAGGTTTTCGTTTCATGCCCCTATTGAATCACGTTTCCTTAAAATAGAAAAGGCTGTCCAGGAATTTTCCTGGACAGTTCAATTTCATTGAGTCCGGTTGGATTTATTCCATCCCTTCGATGAACCCTTTATCGCTCCTAATTGACAGCTGTCCCTGTTTGAACTTCAGCTGGATTAACTCCGGTCAGGCGTACATTTATAATCTTTTTCAATAAATCAAACCAGAAGGATGCGCCTGGGCTGGCTGCGAGGCCCGAAATGAGAATCCCGGCAAGTTTAATAAGCCAGCCAGTCAGGTTTGAAGCTTGTGGAGAATTGATTATCGGATAACACTGTCCAGATATCGAAATACCATAAATTCCATTTTCCTGCACTGGGAAAAGCGTACATTGCCTGGAAGCATTTGTGTCCGATTCGCTTGTTAGAGAAACCGGCGATCCGACCCACCCAACCGGGAGACTTATTTGTGAAAATTGTTGTTGGATCACCGAAAGTTGTCCAATATTCAGCGTGGTTGTGTTGTCTTGAGTGAGGATGCTTTCAATATTATTCAATATGGCAAATCGCAAATCTGGTTCACTCCACAGTCTGCCGACAAGGTTTATTGAGTCAACATTGATGATTACCGCGAGCAAAGTACCGAAAAGGAGGGTGGTTACGAGGCTGCGGCGTTTGTACCATCCGGTCAAGCGGTCCATGGCATTGTTGAACCATTCTTCGATATTGCCACGCACCAAATCCAATTCGTTCTGATTTTGCAGGAGGGTTTGGGGGGTGCTGTTTAGAATGGCATACATGGTTTGCTTCAACTGGGGGTGAGTGATACTTAGTGCGGTGATTCCAGCGCGGATGCGGGTCATGGTTTCATCACTGGATGGACTATCCTTAAAGGATAATTTAATCAGCGCATCATTAATCTGCTGTCTCTGAACCCTCAGCGCGTCAAATAAGGAATCCACAGATGTTTGCAGCCTGGGAATATCCTGCCCCAACCCCAGGAGGTCATTTTTAACCGTGTCCAAAATTTCTGCGCAGGCTTCTTCTCCTGTTTCAGACACCAACGCTTTGCGGATCATTCCCAGCATTAAGCTGATTCGAGAGCTTGCGTCGCTGCGTTTCTTTTTGGGTAATCTCTGCGCTTCGCTGTAAAGTTTATAAAGTTGCTGCTGAAGGAGCGAAGCTTCGGTTCCCGTAGCCGATAGGATATCTATCATTGCCTGGGAAAATTGGCTGGCTGGAATATATGAAGGTTTGCAGTCATTATTCTTGCCAGTGTATAGGCTTCTGATCAATGGATGATTATAAAATTGATCTACAAGTGTAGTGTCGGTCAACATTTTCCCGAGCGATTGCTCCAGCATGCGAGACCGCCACTTTAATCTGGTGGCAATCCATTCCTGTATTTGCATGGCAGCGAGGCTCAAGAGAGTCCAGGTTAGCAAAAGGCCAAGTAAAACGTTGATAATGATGGTTATAGACATCTTGTTCACCTCGTCAAGGAATGGTTCAATATTGGCAAAAGCTTGTTGTGCTTACCTTCTAACTCAGATGAAAAATAATTCTCTTTGCCGTGTTCAGCTGACGGTTGGTCGTCTTCTGAAATTATTTCCTGGTACCGCTGATCCGTCCGGATCGGATCCAGGTCAGGATCAGATTTGATCCAATCAATTGTGGTTTCCCTGTTTGTAAGTGCTAGCCTTAAAAACTCAAATGCAAGATCATAATCCCCACAAATAACATAAAAACAGGCACGGTTATAAGTACTTTCAGCGTTCATTTTGGGCAAAGCAATAGAGATATGGTGATTGGCTTTATTTTCAAGCCCAATCCGGTGATACACACCCGCAAGAGCACTATGGGCCAGGACATAATCCGGATTTTTTCGAAGCACAAATTGAAATGCCTGGATTGCTTCCTCGTTTTGTTGTTCAACCGAGAAAAGCAGGCCCAGGTAATAATAGTAGACTTCCTTATCGGGAGCCACTTCTATTGCCTTCTGGTATGCTCCGATGGCATCCTTGTATCTGCCAAGTGCTTTATACAACTTTCCTAAGGTATCCCATCCCCGGTCACTATTTGGATTAACCCGGGTTATATTTTCGTAAATATTTACCTTTGCCAGGATTTCTTCCAGATCATCAGTTCCTTGCCCAATATTTGAACGTCCTTTTGACCTCAGTTCCCGGCTTTTTCCCTCTCCATTTTCAAGGACAGAATTCTTTATTTGCAAGGGTTCGGATTGGGTCACTCCTTCTTTTGGAAGCGGATCGCTTATCCCATTTTGTGGCGGGATCACAATTAACGGTTTGTCCCTGGAAATGGGTTGATTTTCCACTTCATTTGTGTTTTCGGGTGGATTCTGTTGTTTTTCCTCCAATAACGGAGAGGAACATTCATCATCGATCATCCCTGGTTTGGGTAAATAAATAGGTTTTGTCTCTGTTGGGTCCACGCAAGGTAGTGTTTCTTCAGGAAACTTTTCATCAATATCAGGTTGAAACCCGACTCCAGTTGCTTTAGTCTCGATGGCTTGGTTTCCTATTATCGGTGTTGTTCCCGAACCTGAGGACAGATTATTATCATTGGCATTCTTTACCTCACTTTTGATTATTTCACCAAAGTCTGCCAGGTCAGCAGGATTTTTGTCTTCTTTCTGAACAGCGGGGATTGTCCCCATGTCCAGGGCGTCGGCCTTTTTATAAGCCAGGATCGCATTGTCCATATCTTTCAAGGCTCGATATGCATCTCCGATTTTATTCCAGACAGCTGCCTGGTTCTCGGCTGTGTCCATTAATTGAAGACTTTTTCGAAACAGGAATAAAGCCTGACCGAATTCTCCAGTCAAAAGATACGCGTTCCCAAGACTGCTATATCCCCATCCGGATTGAGGGTTTATTTCAATTGCTTTTGTAAAGGCAGCAATTGCATCCCGGGGGGATCCAAATTTCAGATATATATTACCAATCTCGTTCCAAAGGATTTCATCGCTCATTTCAGCCTCAAAACTATCCAGCGACAATATTCTCCAATAACGCCGCCCTGGCGCGAGCCATGACCGGGCTGACAGCGGGTTTATTCTCACTGGACTTTTTATATGCCTCTAGTGCATTTCCATAGTCTCCCAAGCGTCTGAACGCATCACCTAGCATGTTCCAGGAAACGGATTTATCTTCAGGCGAATCTAAAAGTTCAATACTTTTCTTATAAAGCAGGACTGCAAAATCGTACTTTCCCATGCGATAGTAGATGAAACCAAGGTTGCTAAAAGGCTGGCCGTTTTTGGGGTCCAATTCGATGGCTTTTTTATAGGCCTCGATTGCATTGTTATATTTCTTGGAACTCATAAACGAATTTCCCAATTCGTTCCAATCACTGGATGTTTGTAGTCGTAACCCGGAATTTTGGTTGGAAGGAGTTTGGAGTGATATTCCAATACTTTGAGGTGATGAAGTCGTGTCGACGGGAGGGATCAAAGCTTGGTCAATGGTTTTCGAGGCATCCAATTTTGATCCGCACTTATTTGAGTCTTCTATGGCTGCTTCTTGGTCTGTTGCCACGCCAGTTTTATTATTACCAGCTGTGTTTTTCTCTACCAGGTCAGAAACTGTGCTCTGCATGTTTTCTTTTTCAGGAGAAGCGACTGGTTGGAGCGCCATTTTATTACCAGAAGATTTTTCAAGTTTCGGTTCTTCTCCATCGTCCCTTTGTTTTGGGTCAATGAGCGAATCGTAACTGACTAGGGAGTCGGGTTCCGCCTCTTCTTCACCTTCCCAAACATCCGGATCCTCGGTTTTTCCTACCAATTGTTTCCCTCTGGCCTTCCCCTTTTGGTAGTGGACTTGTGCCAGGTTTTGAATATAAGGCCAACATGCACCCGGAGCCAGTTCAATTGCTTTTGTGTATGCAACAATGGCATCATTGTAGGCACCCGCTTTCAAATGGGCATTGCCATGTTCATTCCATTCAGCTGCAGTTTTCAAATCATATACCTGGTTGGCCTCTATCATTTTTTCACCTCTTTCCTGTCCGGAATTGTCCTCTTCCGCGTTTGCTTCGTTATTTGGATCGGGTTGCGGAATTTCATCGGTCAACTCGGCACTTTCATCACTTGAATTACTATTTTCCTTTTGCAATTGTTCTGATTGCTTATACGCCCCAATTGCTTTTTCATAATCTTTCATGTACAAGTAAACGTCACCCAACCGATTAAAAAGAGCCGAGCGGGTGATGCCATCTTCAAACAGTGGAATCCTTTCTTCATAAATCGAAGCTGACGTTTCATAATCACCGATTTGAAATAGTGCATGCGCCAGGTTAATCGCTGCTTCATGGCATTGATGGTCTAAGGAAATTACCTTTTGAAATGCCGCAATGCTTTCAGAGTAGATTTTCTTTTGCAGGAGAAGTTTTCCAAGTTCGTTCCATAAATCGAGAATTTGAGGGTTAAATTCGGTTGCCTTTCGAAAAACTGCGATCGCATCCACATCCCGTTTATGTTGAATGAAGCATTTCCCCAGGTTTTTCCATGCATCCTCCAAATGGGGATTTAATTCAACAGCCTTCCGAAGGGAAAATTCCGCCTTTTCCAAATCAGCAAATTCAAGGTAGGCTTTGCCAATTCCTTCCCATGACGATTCGAAATATGGTGCAATTTCAATCGCTTTATCAAAAGCGGAGATTGCATTTTGAAACACGCCTAATTTGTTGTAAATGTGTCCAACGCCATTCCAGCTTAGGAAGTCCCGGGGAGAGCAAGCAAGAGCTCTGTTGTAAGCATTGATTGCCTCTCCATTCCTCTCATTTTTCGCCAATAGTTGTCCCAAATTGTTCCAAAGATAATCTGACTCTGGCGAAAGGGAGATGGCATGCTCATAAGCTGCTACTGCTTCGTCAACATTTCCCAGTTCTGTGTGCACCAGGGCAAGCGCATTTTGGCACTGGGCCTGCAAGGACTGGTCAGCCAGCGCTGCTGAGATTTCTTCTGAGGCTTTTACATACTTCAGGGCTCTTTTCAGGTTACCTTTCCGCCAGAAAAGGATTCCAAGGTTGAGGAACGCGTTTGCTCGGGTTGTGTTTATTTTTTCTTTCACCTGCCCCCTTATATCTTCCCTGGGAGCTTTATCAGGTACGGGGCTTTCGGAAGGAGTAGTTTCAGGGGCTTGCAAAAGGGTTTCCAGGGATTTAAGTGATTCCTGTTCCAATTCCGGGAGATCTACGAACTCGACTACTCGGTGACGAAGGATCCAGCACTCAGTTGCGTTTGCCGCGAAATCAGAGACCTCATTTTCGAAGAGCCAAAAAATGGCACGAATATTGTTGTCAATAAAATATTCCCTGTTCTTATTAAATTCTTGAAATACGTGCACACCTTCTGGACCACATTCCCAATTAAATCCGTCTATGATTAAAACGGTTTTAGAGAGATCCGGTAATTGGGCTATTTGGTCGATAAAATCAAATTGGTTGTTGAAGCTCGTTTGTATATAGTGAGTTTTCTGCGAGATCTTTTCAAGTTTTTCCTGTAACGCAGTATTAACCTCGTCCCGGGTTATATCAGATTTATAGATGGCAAACAAAATTGAAGGCCGATCCCACCTGACCGCCAGTTCAATTTCACGGAATAGAATATCTATCCGCTCCTGGAAAGGAAGGCTGATATCAAGTTCCTGGGGACGAGATTCATTGCTCATTTACTAGTCTCTTTAGAACAGGATGGACATCGCACCAGTTCTCACTATCGCGATATTCAAGGATGGCGAGCAACTGGAGTAATGGTCTTAACCGGTCGTTATATTCAAGTCGGTTGTGTTCATTGATCTTCTTAAGGTAGGCTAAATCATTTTTATCCAGAATCCTGCGGTATTCGTTGCGAATCTCGGTTGCCGCCCATTCGATATCTTCCTTATTAATCTTCATCGCCTTTCGCCGCCGGGCGCATCCAATGGCAGAACGCATTATTCTTGCCATTTCTCTGAATACCCCCCCACTGTAAGTGATTGCGTCTTCCAGAGCCTGCCCGTCGATCAATGATTGGTCCATTCTCACGTGAGCAAATTGGCGCATGGCAGCATAACCTTCAATAATGTGCCGCTCTGGTTCCTGGCAAGGATGTAAATTAATATTCGGCAGGAATATTGCCTGATCTCGAATTGCATCAAATTCCTTGCTGTAAAACAATGCACTTGAGACAGTATAAATAATGGCACAGTTGGGCTGCATCATGATTTCACGCCGATCATGGAATATTGCTGTGGCTTTGTTAAGATCGGGTTTATCCATGTCATCGATCAGAACGAGGGGAATCCTTTTCTCTTTAGCATATATTGCTGCAGCGATCATATTGATGACGTCTATCAGGCCGGTGATATCTTTTTCGAATACCTGCCGTAGTTCGATGCGCGTTTTTGGTTCCAGTTTCATTTTCATGCCGGCATTTAGGAAAAACGCATCCAGAGACCCTCCAAATTCATAAGAAGACTGGCCCGATAAAACGGTTTTAACTTCCTGTTCCACTTTCCCTTTCCAGCTATTCAGTTGTTTCAACAAACGTTCAGGGATCTCCCCACCGTTTTTTCTGTATTTTCTGTACATCTGGCTGCCGATGGCCAATAAAACATCGTGGAAATCGAGGTCGACAATATCGGTTTCCTCGCGGATGCTAAAATTGATCGGCCAGAATTTTTTCCGAATATCCGCGTGGGACAGGATATGCAATAGTTCAGTGCTCTTTCCACACCCGCGATGTCCGGAAAAGAAGAATTTTGGAGGGCGGAAAAATGGCGCCATGATGGCATCTGCCAATTCATTGATTGGATTGCCCGGCCTGGAAATATAAAATGGATTTGGCTCACCATTTTTTCCGGGTGCCAGGGGAAGGTCAAGTTCAAAATTTAACCAGGCACGGTCGAAATCCATTGCTTTTATATATTCGTAGGTTGTCATGGCTTTTCCTGGCTCACTTTTTTATTTGGGTTTACAGGAGAACCTCTAAATAGATTAGTGCGCAATCGTTTTATGCGAAGCTCAGGTAACTCTCATTGCACCATCCTGCAGGTGCCTCAATTTGCGCCCACCCGGTTTTATGGCTGAGGATTTTAATCCTTTGACCATAAATTAAACCTCCAACAATCGTATATGTAAGCCCGGGTCCACTGCGAACATTCAGACCGCTCGTATTGCAAATCCCATAGCTGTTGGAAGTGGTCGCTGGTTGCGGGCTCACTTCCTGAACTGGCGCTTCGCTCTGCTCAAAAGATAAATAGGCCTCACTGCACCAGCCAGCGGGCTCCTGGATCTGTGCCCAGCCGCCCTGGCGGTTTACAATTTTTACGCGTTGACCATAATGCAATCCCCCAACAATTGGATTGGATGATGTTGGACCGCCGCGTACATTCAGTGCTGATGTGATACAGATTGCATTCGGCGAAGTTATTGTGGCTGGATTGGTAGTTACGGGAACGTCGGATGCCACATCGGATGAAACAGGTTGGTCCTGGGGAAGATCAGGTGAGTCCACCATATCCGAAGGAAGGTCGGTCAAGTCCGTCGAGGTCTGGGGTAGATCGGTTTGATTTTGTCCATTATCGGATGGAGTTGTTTGATTGGCTGTACTAACCGGTGCAGCCGCTGGAGCGGATGAAATTGGTTGATTTGCCACAATTACAGGAGCAACAGCTGGAGCAGATGGAGCTGAAGGGGTGGTTCCAAGCGCTAAAATTGTCTGCTCGATGGCAGTGATGCGCTGAGTGAGTGTGACGGATAAGGTCGTGACCGACCCGCTCAGATTCGAAACCTGTCCTTCGAGCACATTGACCCGGTCTACTGTATCAGAGGCTGCTGCATTTCCGTTCTGATTAATGGATAAAACCGCCCCCTCCAATTTTTTTACTTTGCCGTCCAGCTGTTCATATTTCTCATTCAGATTTACAACTGGGACATTCATCCCGGCGAATTCCATTAACTCGTTGAGGGTCCCGTTATACCGGTTCATATCCATGGAAAGGCACTCAGAACCGAACGCTTCGCCGGGTCCTTTGGATGTAAATTGCCAGAAATGCCACATGCTCCAGGGTGGCGGGATTTTGGGAGTGGTGGATGAGGTCCAGTGTGCGTTCCAAAGCGGGAACTGGATCCAATAATCGCGTTTTGTCTGGTCACCATATTCCATCCAAAATCCCGGCCCAGTGTAAATCATCGGAAACTTGATGGTCGCATTCTCAAATAATTCTGAGCGGGTAATTAATTGATCCAGGCAATCCCTTAGAAATCCAATGGCAGCCGACGGATCATTATCCGTCCGGCGAAGTTCATAATCTATAATGGGAGGCAGCTCACCTGGATCGTCTTTCAACAGATCAGCAAAATAATTAGCCTGTTCAATCCCCGACTTGGTGTAATCAAGGTAATGGTATGCTCCGCGCATAAGGCCGGCGTCTTTTGCCTTTTGCCAATTTACGAGGAATTGAGGGTCAGCAAATGTGGCTTCTGAAGCTTTAACGAATACAAAAGTCGCCCCAGCTTGTTTTGCCTTTTCGGCATCCCAATTGCCGTCCCATTTTGAAATATCAATCCCTAGAACAGTCATGCTGGCTCTCCAAGATTTCTTCCCTCAAAGACTTTTTCCGTACCTCGTCATCGATTATTAAAGGGAGACATTGAATTTCTCAAACCGATGGGCATTAGCTTCAAAATCATTCAGGCTGTCCAGTTGTTTTTGCCAAAGGGCAGGAGACCATATTTCCAAATACTCACCCTGACCGATTATTACAATTTCATTTCCTAAATCAGCATAATCCCGCAAGGTGCCCGGGATTTCAACCTGGCCGGCATCGTCCACAACAGCCACCGATGCGGAACTCAAAAACAGTCTGTTCAGTAGACGAGCCAGGGGATCTGAAATGCTGGTGTCTTTCACATGTGAATAAATCGCATTAAATGCTTGGGGAGACATCAAAATCAGATTTTTGTCAAAACCTTGGGTAAAATATATAGTGTTCTCTCCTGCCTCCCGATAATTGGACGGCAGGGTGACCAGATTTTTATCACTTAGCGGGAGGGTGCAATTTCCGAAAAACATCTTTTCCTTAATGGGCTGGTTCAATTTCCTGGTGATACCACTCACTGCGCCGGGAATTCAAATGGCGCAACTTTGCCTGGATCCATGGCAGCGTGGTTTCATTGGAACAATCATATTTTCTCGCTTTTCAGGAGATTGGGAAACCGCAGAAACCCGTTTATTTCTTTAGACGATATAAGAGTATGACTTGGGAAGTTATATGGGGGAGGAATCATCATGTTTTTGCGGTGTTCCTCTGACATGTTCGATAAGGGAATGTTTTACACCGAAAACCCGGCGCATGGAAATTGAAAGGAATCGCTCAATTCATAATAAAAACCTGGTTGTTCACCTTCCAAATGGCAACATTTCGAGTCAACCCAATTGATGAACGACGAAATTCGAGCCGTAACTTTATAATTGGCCCTTTGTAGAAATATTAGAGTTGGAATTTATTGAATGTAATCGAAAATTGGTACTGAAGAGAATATTAAATAAAAAAGCCCCCATTCTTTATTGAATTACATCGTGCTTTGCTTTCTATTCAGTTAAACCTTTACGGATTGCATACAAGGCAGCCTGGGTGCGGTTGGCCAGGTGTAGTTTATCCAAAATATTGCTTACATATTTAGCCACTGTGGATTCCTGGACGAATAATTTCTGTCCAATTTCCTGGTTGCTCAGCCCGCTTGATATCAAGCGCAGGGTTTCGAGCTCACGAGGAGTAAGAGGCTCCGTGGTGTACATTAACTCTGAGGGGTTGTTTAACTCACGAATGACCCGCATAGCTATGGATGGATACAATGTGGAGAGCCCCTGGGATACATCGCGAATCCCCTGCAGTAGCTGGGTATGAGTCGCATCCTTTAGCATGTACCCTTGAGCTCCAAACTTGATTGCCTGGTAAACCCGGTCGTTGTCAGCGAAACTTGTCAGCACCAGGATATGCACGTCAGGCTTTTTCTCTTTGAGAATCGGTATGGTGGTCAGCCCATCTTGGCGCGGCATGACCAGGTCAAGCAGGATGACATCGGGGTTCGAAGCTTCCAACATTTCCACTGCTTCGATCCCATCCTTGGCCTGTCCAACCACCTCTATATCTGCCTGGTAGGATAAAATTGCGGCAAGACCTTCCCTTACGACCGCTTGATCTTCGACAATAAGGACACGGATTTTTTTAGTGTTTTTCATGAGAATTCCTTCCTCAATTATAGTATGAATATTATGTTGGCACTGTCAAAGTAATCTTTGTTCCATGCTCGGGGGAAGAAGCAATGTTAAGCTTGCCTTTAATTCGTTTGGCGCGATCTTTAATATTTCCCAACCCTTTTCCACCGAACTTGACCTTGTTAAAATCAAAACCACAACCATTATCTTCAATCTCAAGGTAGATCGATTCTTTCCGCTGTTTCAATTTCACTAGCACGGATTTGGCATTGGCATGTTTCAGGATGTTATTTAATGCCTCTTCCACTATATAGTATATTTCCGTTTCTTTTTCAACAGACAATAATATTTCCGGATCCGAGATCATCCGGGCTTGAATTCCGGAGCGACCTTCTACCGATGCCAAACGTTGTTGGATGGTAGAACTCAGGCCATCCCTCTCAATATCCACTGGTTCAAGCTCGAAAAGAAACAGCCGCATCTCCCTGAGGGCCTGACGGGCATTTTCACTAATTTTATCCACCATGTCGTTTTCATTAACCGGAGCACCCGATTCCAGTCCCAGTTTAACGGCTTCGGTCAACGTAACCAGTCCGTACAATTTTTGAGTAATTGAATCATGCAAGTCTTGGGCAAGGCGGTGACGCTCCGCCATGGCGATATCGGCCTTCCTTTTGCGGTCAGAGTATATGAACGATGCCAGCTCTTCGGTCACGACGCTTAAACGGACGATTTCATCTGGAATAAAACCGGTTTCCTCTGTACGCGCAAGGATCAAAATACCCATCATTTGTTCATTATACAGAAGTGGAAATACTGCCACTGTGAAAGCAGCAAATTTCTCAGCCACTGCCGCAAACTGTGGGTTTTGGCTTGCATCTGAAATTATCAGTGGCTCCCGATTTCCTAGGATCCATTTTGACGAAACCAGAGCCTCCTGGAGATTTGACAGGATACCCTTATCTTCCATCAATTCGCCATATTTTGCCATTAATGAGAATTTGAATTTCTTGGATTTTGGAAGGGGGTCCACCAGGCAGATTGCGCCGCTTTCTGCATGGAAAGTATAGGCAATTTGGAAAAGGACGTCTCTAAAAAAATCATTCGTGGATTGCGATGTATTCGCAGATTTGAAAAATGATCGCAGGAGGTTGAACATTTCTTCTCGCGCCTGCTGACGCACTTCATTTGTGTCTTTTCGATCGGTAATGTCTCGCAGGAAAATGACCTTACCCCTTTCGTCATCAAGTTTATTGATGCGGACACTGATGTGATGCCATTGCTGGTTTAGATTAATGCTGCCTCGAAACTCTTTTTCCGTGGCGTCGCTGGAATTGGAGATACTATTCCAGTTTGTCAGGATTGTTTCGACCGGGTCCCCGTAAACTTTGTGAGTGGGGGTGCCTATCAATTCTTCAGCGGCCCGATTTAGATCCAGGATCTTATCCTGATCATTTAATATGATGATGCCATCGTTTATGCTGTCAAATAATTCATCCCTGGTTAGCAAGGTGGTTTGGATGATTTTATAGTTTGTAAATAAAAGCGCTACCCCAACCAACGTAAACCCGGTCAGTATCAGGTCGTAATTGGTCACCAACGGCAGAAGGTTGGTAAAGCTGACCCCATCCAGGATGATACAGGCTGATATTGCGCTGTCAAGTGCGATCAATGGCCCTATTTTTAATGGTTTTAAGGAATAGCCGGAGCTGAAAATCGTCAAGATTATAGACGCGACCAGGAGACCCTCAGAATAAATTAATATCAACAACCCCCAAAAATCCAGCGCTGAGAGACTGGCGGTGGTTTGTGATTCCAGGGTCGAAAAAGAGGCACCCGGGATCAATCGAAAGAATACCAACGCAGATAATAATGCAGGAACAAGAGCCAGGATAATAAAAACCCGGTAAGATAATCGCTGACTCTGAATGATGTGGCCAAGGATATATATAAAGGCAAAGGCGGGTAAATAACCAATCAATAAGTTTGAAATGATCTTTAACGCGATGCTGATCTGTAAATTTTGTATAGAGCTGACCACCAACATGGAAATTGCACCCACGCCGAGACACACCGAATATGCGAGGGTGCTGGCATACCCAATTCCTTTTTGACGGCGGAGGATAATCAACAATACGCTCACCACCAGGGCGCACAGGGAAATAAAGGTTTCTATCACAATGGCAGGAGTCATTTTATTCTTTGACTTTTAGTTCCGAGAATCCACCGAGGATAGGTTGGAGTGAGTTGACCGCCAGTTTTAAGCGGGTTAATTCTTTGGAGAAATTACTTCTGTTGGAATTTCCTTTGGCGGCTTTTGCAAGAACCCGTTTTGCAGCCGAATTACGCCCCAGGGATAGATAGATTTCCGCGATTTGCAGGTTTATGGGTATCTGGTCGGGGAACCTGTGCAGGACCTTTCGATAATCCCGGATAGCATCATCGATGCAGCCGAGGGCATAAAGCTGGTCAGCAGATGAAATTTCCGCCTGGAAATCGGCCTCCCTTCGTGTGTAAAGGTCATTCATCGGTTGGACCGGAGGATTAAGTGTGCGCTTAATGTGTTGAGAGGGAAGTTCAAAAAATTCCACGACCAGATGACGAAAAGCCCAGAAATCAGAGGCGAAGCGGGAACATTGTTTCGCTTCTTTTTTTGTAAGCCAGAATATGGCTCGGATATTGCCTTCAATAAAATATTCCCGATGCATGTTCAAAGCCCGATAGGCATTCGAGTATCCTCGCCCTCCTCCCCAGCGCAGCCCACTAACGAAGTAAACGGCTCTTCCATGGTCGGGATGATCCTTTAAATCGACCGGTACATCGAAATGGGATTTGTCCACTGAATAATTGAAAACTGCCTGTCCAGAATCTCCAAGGGAATACGCAAGTTTGGATTGAACCGCTTCTTTTATGTACTCAGACCGATAAACCGCTAAAATGAGGCTGGGGCGGCCCCACCGGATTCCCAGGGACAACTCATCCAAAATTATATCGAGCCGCTCCTTAAACGGTTCCTTTCCGTTCACTTCAGGCATTTTTCAACCGGTTCATGAAGGTCATTTGGATGTGTTGTTCAGGATTATATCATGCTCCTCCGCGGCACCGTTCCAGGGTACTTTCAGCTATTAAAGAAGTAACTCAGAAGTGAACCCCCCCCGTTATCGAGCAATGACCTCGGGGCAGCCAGATGTTGACGATAAAATGCCAATGAAAATGCCCCTCCCGATCCGGGTTTGGGGCATTGTATTTTGTTAATCCAGCGAAATTGTGAATGGGTATGGGATAAAAACAGGATACCTTTGATACAGGTTAAAATTACTTAGGAAATCTTCAAAATCACTCTTTTGGCACGATTGTCACCTTGCGGGTGGGTTCTTCTCCAACAGATTGGGTGGTCACGCTGGGATGATCGCGTAATTCCAGGTGGATGATACGGCGGTCGCTGGCAGACATTGGTTCCAGCACCTGTCGCCGCCCCGCTTTCATAGCCTGGTCGGCCATGCGTTGAGCCATCTGGCGCAGTTGGCGCTCGTGACGCGCCCGGTAACCCTGCACATCGATGACCACCTGCACCCAGCGCTCCACCTGTTTGCTGACAATTAAATTGGTGATGTATTGCAGGGCATTCAAGATCTCGGCCCTGCGACCGATTAATACGCCCAAGTCATCACCCTGGACGTCCACCAGGACCGGGCGTTGCCCTTCGTCGTCAAGATCGCCATAGCGGACCTCGACCTTCGCTGGAATTTTCATTTTTTCCAGCAGTTCAGCCACGGTCTGGCGTGAAACGAACAGCAGGTTATCATCCAGGACATCGAAAGCCTCTTCGGAGATTTCTTCCGAAGCGGTCTCATCCGGTGCAGGGGCAGTTTTCACCGGCGGGGTCATGTTTTGTTCCACCCCGGATTCAGATCGTGGTGCGGTTAATTTAACTGTCAGGCGGACGCGCGCCTGGCGGCTGCCAACTCCAAAAAGGCCGCGGCTGCCATTGTCGAGGATTTCCACATCCACGGCTTCCGCGCCCACACCAAGTTCTGATAACCCTTCTGCAACGGCTTCGTCGACCGTAGGTGCAATTTTTTCGAGGGTGGTTCGTTCGTTCATTTGTTCCTCGCCGCCAGTACTGTGGTCTCCGGTTTATAACCCGGGATGACAGCCCGCCAGTTGACCTTGCCCAGCAGCGCATATTGCGCAATCCCAATCAGGTTACCGGTAATGAAGTATATGGAAAGGCCTGAGGCAAAAGTCAGCGCAAAATAGCCCAGCAGGAGTGGCATGTAGAGCGCCATCATTTTGTTCATCATCGCACCCTGGTCGCCCGGATTGGTGGAGGCCGGAATGGTCACCTTGGACTGGACATACGTAGTGAGCGCCACGATGACAGCCAGCAATGGAACACCGAACCCCATTATGTAAACGCGCTCCGGTTGGCCCAGGTTCATCCACAGGAATTGGCTGTTGAGAGGCACCAGATTGGAGACCGGCAGGAAGGAATAAACGACCCGGGTCAGGATCAGCAACTGGGCGGGCGAAGCTGCCAGTGCCCGCATGATGCTTTGATAAAGGCCAAAAATTAGGGGAATTTGGATCAACGACGGCAGGCAGGATGCAAATGGACTGATCCCCAACTCCTTATAAAGGTTCATTTGTTCCTGGGCCAGTTTCTCCTTATCACCTTTATATTTTTTCTGAATATCCTGCCATTGTTTTGACTGCTGAAATTGGGTCATCTTGGTGCTGGATTTGATCTGCGATGCCATCAGGGGATGGGTGACCAGGCGGATCAGGATGGTGAACAGGATGATCGCTATCCCGAAGTTCCCGCCGATCAATTTATAGATCAGCAGCAATACATTCGTAAAGGGGTTGACAATAATTTGTTCCCACATAGGCAAATTCCTTATTTAGCTGTATATGACCACTTAATGGCCCCGGTTGTATCAAAGGCCACAAGGGTATTATCTCCACCAGTCGGTGCAACCAGAACTAGGGTCCCGGCAGCGGCAGGGGTGGCATAAATCTTACCAGTAAGCGCAACAGGTTTGAGGTTCTGCCCAGTGTTATCCATGAAATAGACATTTCCCGACTCGGTTGCAACAACAATTGTGGTTCCTATGACCAGCGGAGCGCCGACAATGGAACCATTCAACTGCTGGGTCCAAGGCTGTCCGCTGCCAGTCATTGGAAACGCGTAAAACATACCATTGGCATCCCCTACGTAAACATAAGAGCCATCCTGCGCCGGTCCGGTCCAGACCCAGGAGGAGGTATTTTGCTGCTGGAGGATCTGTCCGCTGCTGCTGTTCAATGTGATAAGTGCACCGGCAAAGGTACCAACATACACCGTGTTATTCGGCCCCAGGACCGGAGAACCGAGGATAGCGCCATTAACAGATTGCATCCAGGTCTCCCTGCCCGTTTGAGCGTTGACAGCATACACATGCCTTCCTAATGTTCCGAAAAAGACATTCGTGCCGTCTGTAACCGGGGTGCCCCAAATAGCCTGGTCCGCCTGGAAGGGGGTGACCCATTTAAGAGCACCGCTGAAGCTGATGGCATACATTTTGTAATCGGCATTAGCTGCGTAGATCGTGTCCGCGGTGATCAGCACGCCTCCGATCCAGCGATCCTTGGCCTGGTCAAAAACCCAATTCTGAGCCCCGCTCTGCGTGTTGAGGCTGTAAAGTTTATGGTCGAAACTGCCCACGATCAACTGCCCATCAGGGGTCAACGTCGGGGTGGCATAAAAAGGTGTGGATGTGGCAGCCTTGGCGGGAAATCGCCAGGCTTCGACACCTGTCTGCAAGTTGACGGCATAGACATATGGGCCGCCGGCAATATAGGCATTGGTTGCATCGGCAGTAACGCCGGGCCAGGAAGAGGCCGTCAGACCGGTGGCGCACCCGCCCAGCAAGACCGCCAGGACAAGCGCCATGCCAATCAAAAGCAGATATTTTGTCTTCATGAAGTCTTGGATCTCCTAGCGAACGGGGTCGTAGCCCCCGGGATTGAACGGGTTGCAGCGCAGCACACGCCAGACAGCCATCGCGCCGCCCTTCAGGACGCCGTACTTGTAAACCGCCTGGTAACCATAATGCGAGCAGGATGGGTAGAAGCGGCAGGTATCGGGCGGCAGGGTTTTGGAAAAACTCGCCTGGTACAAACGGATAAGCCCCAGCACGGCCAGGCGCGGCCAGTTCCAAAAAGTGCGGGGTAAATCACGGGCACGCGGTTCGTCCGAATAATCATGAGGCAGGTGTTCGAAACTCATAGTCTTGGTTAAGAAGGCCAGCACGCTTCAGCAGGGTCGATAGGGCTTCACGGGTCTGGAAGACGTTCGCGTCTGCAAGAGGAGAACGGGCGATCAGCAGCAACTGCGACCCGGGAACGGTCACCGCCACAAGTTCGCTCATCGCCGCCCGCAGGAGACGCTTTGCCCGGTTGCGCTTAACCGCATTCCCAACCGCCAACCCGGCACTGACCCCCACGTGCGTTTCAGGCAAATCCGATTTGAGCACATATAAAACAACAAGCGGGTGGGCGTATGACTTTCCGGAACGCCGCACCCTGATGATATCGGATGACCGGGTCAGGCGAAAACTTCGTTTCACCTGCGCATGCCTTCTCCAGAGCAGATCGCTAAATGCCGTGTTGCCGATTCCTACCAGCGGACGTGCTTGACATGCTGGTTGCTGCGGACGCTCAGGCGAAGCCGGCCTTTCATGCGACGCCGTTTCAAAACTTCACGACCATCGGCGGTGGACATGCGCTGGCGGAAGCCATGCACACGCACGCGCCGCCGGATCTTTGGTTGATAAGTACGCTTGGGCATTACCTACTCCAATTAAAGGATTACTGCCTTATGCATTGATATGAACCTTTAAATAATCAAATTGCAGAGATTTCCGGCAATTTTGATTCACATCTTTGCGCAGTTCTTCGAAAAACACCAAACAGCGGTTCCACCGCCGGGGTTTTCATGAACGGTTGGCAATTATAACCGAGGGGTGGGATTCGGTCAAAGGACAATCCGCTTCAAACCAGGAGTAATAATAACACACCCTCCTACTCCGGGTGATTTTTGACCCAGAAGGTCGCTTGGGGTAAATTACCGCGCGAAAACGACTACAAACGAATGACCGGTTTTGATGACTTTTTTTTAGATGACAAATCGATAGCGTACGGCATATGATATTGTGTATTTTTTCCTAAAAGTGAGGAACGAATATTGCTTTCCTGCCTCCCAGGGGAATTTCTGCGAACACCCTTTGCAGATCACAATAACAAATTCCTGGTACTTAATGCGAAATTTACAGTTTTCAGGTGCGATAGAAAACGCCGGAAGGTTTACCAAACTACGTCCCTTGCCGTATTTTAATAATAAAACAAATGTTCTTGATTGTCAAGTTATTAAAAGTTTTGATAAAAAAGCTTCGTCCCCCACCTTGTCTATTGCCTTCATTACATGAGTTAGCGATGACGGGGACTGCGCCGGTAGCATAAATTGATTTAAAATTATATTAAAAAATAGCGAGACAGGGTAGGCAAGCCTGAGAAAGGAAAATATGGTTTATCACAAGAGATATTTACGACTGAAATCGTTACGACGTGATATTCATCGGAGAGACGCCGCCCGGAGTTTATATATTTAGAAGGTCCCCCATTACCATCGAAAATTGTAGAATTCCTAAGAGAAGAACAAATGTCAATCTTGAATGTAAGAATAAACCCCTCGGTATTCTAGGGGAAGCTGGCGAGCAAGGCTTTCCATGATAGTGCGCGTGCCCTCCTTAACCGCGGCGTAATCCTTCTTTTGCATGGGCAGCAAAAAAGGTTTCCCGATCGTCACGATCACCGGGCTGCGCCTGAGCTTTTTCAGGTTGCTCTCTATGCGCCGGAATTCACTGCCAATTAACGTGACCGGCACGACGGGCACCCCGGACTCAAGAGCCAAAAAGGCTGCCCCCTCGGTGCCTTCCTCCAGGGCACCGCTGGCAGACTCGCGTCCTTCCGGAGCGATGATAAGGATGCGCCCCTGGCGAAAAGTCTCCAACCCTGCCGACAATGCACGCCGGTCCGGCTGACCGCGGTGAACCCAGATGACACCAAGCATATCCGCCAGCCAGCGCAGCAAGCGGATATCGCGCAATTCAATTTTGGTAAACGCTTCCGGTATTTTTGGGAGTGCCGCCACCACCAGAACCACATCCGGGTCGCCAAGGTGGTTGATGACCACCAGGGCCGGGCCGCGCGGGGGATAATTCTCCAGCCCGTGGATCGTCATTTTCGTGCAAACGAAAACCACAATCCGGCAAAGGACCTGAAAAAATCGCCTAAAAAGACGCCGAGCAACGGTCAGGCGCGGCAGGCGGGTGAGTTCAGGGCGCCAGACTTTACTAACCGGCTTCGGGCTCGGGGAAAATGGCGTTGGCGGAATAGACACCGCGATAGTCCTCAGGGAGCATGCCCGCCAAATGGCGCATGACCAAGTCAGCGTTGCGCTGGCGGGAGGCGCGCTTCTCTCCCCCCTTCCCTTCGACAGGCGGCAGCAAGATCGGCTTACCAATGTGCATTTCCAGTTGAGGCCTTTCGCCCCGGATGGCCTTTTTCCAGAAATCATCGGTTGTCCCAACAATTGCGACCGGGACGACCGGCAACCCGGTTTGTTCAGCCAGGTAAGCGATCCCCAGCTTGGCCTCCCGCAACCCGGGTTTATGGGAACGCCCTCCCTCGGGGGCGATCAAAAGGGAATACCCGGAGCGCAGGACGGCCAGGACAGTGTCGAACATGGCCCGGTCATAGTCGCCGCGATGGACTGGTATACCGCCCCACATACGGGCAAGAATGTTCTGACCCGGTCGGTCCCAAACTTCCACGGCGCCCATCGCTTCCACGGCCTTCGGAAAGAAAACGCCGGCAAAGGGCGGATCGAAAAGGGAAACGTGGTTGATGGCAACGATATAAGGTGTGCCCTTGGGGACATACCATTTACCGGTGACCTTAACCGGAGCGAGGATCCGGAAAACCGCCCCCAGAACAACCCGCACAAGAGGGCGAGTCAACCAAACCCGCCACCAGGCAGGGTGATACTCTTTTACCGGCATAAGGCCTCCACTTTGGCAAAAACTTCATCCGCGTTCATATTGTCAGAGTCAATGATGACGGCATCGTCGGCAGCGCGCAGGGGAGAGAATGCCCGGTTGGAATCAATCTCGTCCCGGTTGCATACCCCGGCGAGGACCTGGTCGTAATCGGCCTGAATGCCGCGCTGGAGGATTTCATGGTAACGCCGGCGGGCGCGCTCTGGGGCAGAGGCATCCAGGTAGATCTTCAGGTCCGCTTCAGGCAGGACCACTGTGCCGATATCGCGTCCCACCATGATCACCCGGCCGCGCAGACCGATCCGGCGCTGCTGGGCTGCCAGCGCACGTCGGACATCGCGGTAGGCAGATACGGGGGATACATTGGCTTCCACGTCAGCTCGCCGGGTCTCCCAGGTGATATCCACACCATCGAGCAGGACATCACAGGCACGACCATCTTCGATGGAAGGAGGGCGCACATCGATCTGGGCAGTCTGGGCGAGCCGGGTGACAGCGGCTTCATCGCTGATCTCCAGGCCCCGCTGCAAGGCTCCCCAGGTGACCGCCCGGTACATGACGCCGGTGTCGAAAAAAAGGTAGCCCATGGAATCGGCAAGCCGTCGTCCCAGGGTAGACTTGCCCGATGCTGCCGGACCGTCGATGGCGATGATACTTGGAATTGGCATGGAGGTCAGGTGTCTTGGATCAAGGAGTGGTGGGAAGGCCCTGGCTATCGAGCATCAGGTCGGAGCGCACCCAAAGGATAACTTTCTGTTGAAGGATGGGCATTTGGCGGTAGACGAACCATTTCAGCCAATCGGATGTGGTGGCGTGACTCCAGTCGGCCACCTCTGTCAGGGGCAGTGGCTCACCCCGGTACGCCGCAGTCAGGCTCAACTTGTCAATGGTTGATATGACCATGGGTGGAGTCGCATCCGGTGCCAGGGCAGGGACATCCGTCACCTGCCAATCGCGAAACAACCAGTGCAAGGCGGGGGAGTCCACCGCAAGGATGGTCAGCGGCAGTTGGGCTGCATAACCGGCGTTCAGGTCCGAGATCTGGTTGGCAACATCCAGGAGCACGTCCACCCGACCGGTGCGCGGCTCGGGCTGCCAGAGTTCCACCGTCAGCGGTTGGCGAATTCCCGCTGCACCGGTGCTCATGGCAATCGTGAAAAGGGTAAGCGCGATCACGCCGCTCCAAACTCCACCCAGACGGGCAGTAGTCCCCGACCAGCCTGCCCGCACCAACAGGAGGCTCAAGGTGATCAAGACTACAACTGCAGCCAAGAGGGAAAGGCGCATACTCGCTTCCTGAGAATCGAGAGTCATGGTGGTAATGCCTGCCAGGTTCAACCAGCCGAAAACAAGCAACGAATCCACCAGGACCATAACCCCGCCGATCTCCCAGAAATTGCGCCCGGCAAAATCGAAGTGATGGCCCAGTTCAATGGCTGCCAATGCCCAAAGTGGAAGGAGTGTCCAACCCAGATCGTTGGTCTGTTTGCCGGGGTAGATCAGCACCAGGATCAGGGCTAACAATGCCCAGGCTGCCAGGCGGATGGAGATGGAATCCCGCTTGAGGACGCCGCGCACTGCTGCGGCAATTCCAAATCCGAGAGGAAGGATCTCGTAAGCCGGCAGAGCCAGAAGCGGGCGCCAAATCTGGACCCCTGAAAGGGTCCACCAACCGCTCAGGAACTTCACGAACGAGGAGATAAAAGCGGACAAGCCGATGGGAGAAAGGAATAACAGGCTGCCCAATGCAAGGAAAACTCCCAACCCCCATGCAAGCGCAGGCATCCAATCCTCCCGGCTAAACTTAATATTCCCAGCGCTTGGGGTGCCAGCAGGCGCAGCAGTTGAAGGCGCGATGACTTCCTGATCTTTGGTTTCAATTTCCTGTGGATGATTGCCTTCCGCTTTCCGCGTGGTCCGCGCAGTGGTCCGCCGCTCCAGAACCGTGGTCAGCGCCCAGGCGAGCACCAGCCCCAGCAAGCCAAACCATACAGAAGGCCCGGAGAGAAGCGCCAACCCGCCAAAAAGCCCGGCCCACGAACGGTGCCCTGCGAGCCACATCAACCCAGTCAGGACCAGGCAGGTGACCGCCAGCATGGGTCCACCCGCCAGGTGGGACATGGCGACCAAGCCGGGGTCGATTGCCAAGCCAAACGCCAGGACGAGCGCCGGGATGCGACCGATCCGACCGCGTAAAAACCAGGCAGCCAGGACCAGGGCACAGCCTGCCAGTGCCGGCCAGAAACGCGCCAGGAAATTCGACGCGCCAAAAACATAAAAGAGGACGGAAGTAAGGTGGACGTAGGCGGGGTTGGGACCCAGCACCGGGTGCAGGCCCTGGGTAACCCGCAACGCCTGCAGGGCCCAGTCCGCCTCGAAGTTTGAGAGCGGAAGCGCACCAAGGTTAATGAAACGCAGCCCAACGGCGATAACCAGGGCAAGAGTGTAAAAGGCGTGTTCGAGAGTGGGCTGGAATTTAATCATTGGCACTATTTTACTGCTTCTTATCTGTAGCGACTGAAGTCGTTACCGCGGGAATTTAGGGAACTTCATAAATCACCACCTGTCCTTGATGGAAGACAGGATTCAGGTGCTGCTGGAACTTGGTTTCATTGACATGGTAAGTACTGCGCTCGAGAGTCCCAATGAATACGTAGCGAATACCATATTGCTGCAGGATGGACGTGGCTTCATCCCAATTGGAGGTCTCATACAGTCGCTGGATATCAGCCAGGCGGGTGCCCTGGGGATCATAGGTGCCGCGCCATTGGGCTTCATGCATGGGCCAACCCAGGACGGTGGGCAACCCGCTGTAAGTGGAAATGCGGGCATATTCTGTATAGCTAGCATCGGGCTTAGTGGCTTCCACAATAATGCCATACTGCGCAGTGCGCAGCCAGGCTGCACCAGCCATGTCGTCGGGTTCTATCCTGGCGTAGTATGCGCCGCCGTCCAGGGTCCAGACCTGGGCCGCAGTCAGCAGTGCCCTTGGGTCCCCGGCATTCCGTGCAGCTGCCAGGCTTTCCTGGAAGGCAGGCACCTGGAAATCACTGGTCTTGTTGAGGACACCCAGCACCGGATAGACCAGCGCCATGAACAGCACAATGGTCAGCCCCACCCGGTAGACCCAGTTCCAGGCACCGCGCAGGTTATGCAGCATGACCGCCACACCAAAGGCAGCGGCCACACTCAACAACCACCAGGCCTGGTAATAGAACTTGAAAATGGTATTCATGCGGTTCCCGAACTGATCACGCAGGAATACAAACTCAGGTGCGATCACCAGGACCGAACCTACTATTATTAAAAATAAAACAAAAACTGTTGGCGAAGGGATAAATGGCGAGGAGTGTTCCTTCGGATTTTCCTCAATTTCATTCTCCTGCCCTGTTTTGTCAGACCTTAAAAGGAGCGCAAGCGCCGATCCCAGGAGCACGAGGAGCGTAAGAAGGCCGCCGATACATGAAAGCCGGCGCGCAGAAGCTGCAATAAAATACTGGGCTGCACTCGTAATGCCTTCGCCGGAAAGGGTCTGGCTTACGAAAGCAGGCATGATCAAATTGGCGTACAGACCCAGCAGCCAGGAAAAGATCCACAGGAGCAAAGCCACCCCAGCCGTCAGCCCAAAACCGAGCAGCCATTTTGCAGGTCGTTTTTCTGCCCGCCAGAGATAAACCAGGAAGGCAAAAACCGCCAGGAACAAAGGGCCAAACATGACCCACAGTTGGGCGCCGCGGGTGGGGTTTTCAAGGTTGGGCAGGATGCCGCCTGCCTGGGAGGAGAAGCCCAAGTAGAAGGGCACATAAAGAAGGATAGCCAGCAACCCGAGCGGCACCCCCAGGGCAAAAACGTCTTCGAGGCGCTTCCAGGCCCATCCATATTCAAGAGCCCTCACCAGGGCGTAGACACCCACCAACAGGGCAAAGCCGCTGAGGATATCCCAGGTGTTTAAAAATGCCAGTCCGCCCAGAACAAGAGAACCAAAGAATAACCCGGCCGGGCGAAGAGGCAGCCGGTAGAACCCCAGGTTCGTTTCGCCCTTCCAGCCCCCAAAGAACAGGTTGAGAGCCACACCCACCGCCAGCATATCGAACGGCATCGCCAGGACGTGCGGATGCAGGTCGCCCAGCAGGTAGGAAAAGAAGGGGAATTCGTCGATGATCTCGTGCCAGACCCCTGCCAGGTTGTACTCATTGATCACGCGCGAGGCGCGCCACCACCAGTAAAAACGCTGGGGAATCCAGCCGAGAGGCAGGGAGGGAGGATCGCGCAAATCCTGAAGGTCAAGCCATTTCCAAAATACTGAGGTGGCAGAACCGTCTGATCCAAATTTCCAAAACAAGCCGCGGTTGTGAAGGACGTCAAGAATTCCTTCGAAATTGCTGACGATCAGCAGGAAGAACGGCCCCAGCAAGGGCAGTCTGGTCAGCGAGCGTGGATGGGAGGGGTGATTCTTCCTCCAGGCTGCCAGGAGGTTATAGAGCACACCGTACGCCCCCAGAGCGCTCAGGGCGAATACCAGCGCCAGCATAAGATTGAAAGCCACGGTCCCCAGGGTTCCGGTGATCCTGGCAAGCATGGCGGTCATCACGTAACCGAAGTAATAATACGAGATTGCGTACCCCGACAGCCATGGATCGTGGGGAGGAAAGGTCGGCGAATGGAGGATGGCATTAATGAAAGCCAATTCCATCGGTTTTTCTGTGCCGATAATTTCAGGGTTCCCGGCGCGGACAAACGCGAAAAAGACAAATGCTGCGAAAAACAGGATCTCAACGGTGAGAATCAGGCGCCATTTCGACCCGATCCACTCCCCCAGCGCTTTCCGTTTTTCCCTGCGCACCAGGGTGGAACCGGAGACTACTCCCAAAACCAGCAATCCGAAAAGCAGCCCGCCGGGATCGTTCTGGACGATTCCCAGGGAGGCCATCATCCAAAAGGCATAGCCCCACACCAGTAAACCGAAGGTGCGCGCCAAGCTGAAGCCCCGGTCGGCAAGACCGGGGAAAAGGCTGAAGGCCAGCGGGAAGGTCAGCCAGCCAAGAGCAGAAACGAGCAAGTACCACAGGATTAACTGGACCATCTCTAACTGATCGTCGTTCCAATCCCCGGGGGAAGATGGAATTTCCCTTCCACTCCGGGGGCAAAGTCAAACACACGAATTACAGCCTGCAGGTCGAGAGGACCATATATGTGCGGGAAAAGCTCATCTGCTTTGTCGGTGCCAGGTTCCCAGTGGAGCTCAGGCTCGAGCCGCGTGGGATCGACCGCCAGGATCACCAGGTTGGGTTGATCCAGGTAAAAACTATTGGCTACGCGCAAGATTTGATCCAGCTTTGAACAGTGGATAAAACCCTGGCTCGCCAAAGAATCAGCTGTGTATGCTCCGGAGGCCTGCGCTGAAACCCAGGAATCCCTGGTGGTAATGTGATAAATAAAATCCGTCACGGGGTCACCTGGCCAGCGTCGAGGACTTTGTAGATGACCGTCTGCTCATCCCGGTAGACAGCCTGCCAGAGAATATTATTATTGGCTTCGAACTTAAGCAGCCCGTCGGGTCCGCCCGGGGGTACAGGACCTCCCGGGGCGCCGGGTGCATACTTGGCGCGTTCCAACTGGCCGACGATAATATAACGGACATTGTACTTGTTTAAGAAGGAAGTAACAGCAGACAGATCAGTGGTGGCATAAAATGCATCTATCTCCCTGCCGCGGGCCTGCACCGTGGCCTGCTCCAAAACGCGCTGCTGTTCTTCATGCCATTCCCAGCCTACCACGTCAGGCAGCCCGGTGTAAATCGAGAAACGCCCGAGCCAGGCATACTGGACTCCAGCCGGAGCAGCCTCGGCGATAACAGGTGAACCCTGGACATTTTCGAGCATCCACTGAATGGCACGGTAATCTTCGCTCAAGTCCATGTTTACGCCGAACTCGGAATAGTGGGCGTATTCCATGTAGGTCATGCTGTCGAGGGTGTGCGGGGTGCCAGCCGTCATTCGGTCGCGGATCTTGTCGGTCCCGCCAACGATTAGAACCAGGGCGGCCCCCGCCACCAGGAGAGTGGCGGCAGCCTGCCAGAACACGCGCCAACCCGGCAGCCACTTGCGAAGCTCGGTGATTAACCAGGTAAAGGCGGCAGCGGCGCTGGTCCCCAGCAGCACCCAGCTCTGGACGCCGAATTTGAAGACGGTGTTAAAGCGCCCGATGTCACCGGTGACCACGATCAGCTCGACCATCATCGTCAGGAGCAGGCCGGTTCCGGTCATAAACAGCACCAGCCGCTTCAAATCGGACATCCCCGGGCGGAAGATCAGGACTGCCGCCCAAACCGCCAGGGGCAGGGCCAGCCAGAGGATGGTAATTCCTTTCCAGGGACTGTCCTGGGAGGAACTCATCACCCAGAGTTGTTGACCAACCAGGGCAATCACCATGAGGGCCAGAGCGGCGAAGATAATGTAGCGATAGGGCTGCAATTTGCGCAGAGAGGAGACAGGTGTCTCAGCCAGCCACTGGCGCGTTTCCCAGACCATCCAGGAGATGATAAAGAAAAGGAACACCCCCCACTGGGTAAGGTAGGTTGAAAAAGGAGTGCGCAGCCCTTTCCAGAGCTGGACCGAATTGTAGGCCTGTCCAAACCACTGCGAGAAGGGCTGGTACAACAGGATTGAAAGTCCGCCCAGCGCCGCCAGCGCCGCCACGGTCAGCAGGGACCTTTTTGCCCAATCCGGCAGCTGCAGAATGTTTTTTTCCACGTTTCCATAACGCCAGACCGTATATGCCAGGACGACAGCGCCCAGGACAATGTAAGTGTAGAAATCCCAGGTGTTGGTGGGCTTTAAAGACCCGATGATCAAGCCGCCCATGAAAAAGCCGAGGATCATATTGAGCGGGTTGTCCCACCTGGCTTTTGAAAGCAGCACCGAGAGCGTCCAGGAAATGACGAGCACCGTCAGCATGAGGGCGATCATGTGAGCGTGCAGGTCCGAGTAAATGAAAGTGAAGACGGGAAATTCGTAGAAATCAGTATAGCCGGGGGGGAAGATGCGGCTGGAAAACCAGTACCAGTCCCCGGCTCCATAGGGCAGGTTCGCCCCGGAAAGGACCATCAGGAAACCCCTGGCAGCCCACCAGATGTGCTGCAAGAGGCTGCCCCCATCGATCAAGCCACCCGGGGCTGCCACCCGTTCAAACCCCTGTTCCACCATCCGGACGATCCCCAGATTGCCGAGCAAGACCATGGCAGAGGAGGCCGAGATGCCGCCTATAAAAGGAATGTCAAACAGCTTCAGCCTGGGTTCTTCGCCCTCGGGAGTTTTTGCAGCCCGGACCCCACTCAGGATATTCCAGCCCACGGAAAATGCTCCCACAGCCAGGCAGGCAAAGAGGGTGGGCAATATAAAATTGTATGCTATGGATGGCACAATCCCCAATAGCTTGACGGGCGTGCCGACAATCACGTAGCCGTAATAATAATAATTAATATAGCCGCCGGCGAACCACGGATCATAAGGCGGGAAGGTGTTGCTTTTGAGAATGGCATTGAAAAAGGCGAAATCCATGGGGCGTTCTCCGCCCTTGTATGGATGCCAGAGATCAGGGTTGCCGAGACGAATGAACAAATCGATCAGGAAAAACCCGAGGAAGATGCCCTCCACCAAAAGGAAATACTTCCAGCGTGCGCGGAATTCCTGAAGCAGTTCCTGGCGCTGACACCAGCCTAAAATCAACCCGGCAAGCACTACGATCCCGAGCGAGAGGCCGATGATGAGCCGGCTGTACGAGAGACCGAGCGAGCCGGCCATCCAGGCCAGCCAGGCCCAGAGCAGCAGCCCGACGATACGCGACAGCGGGTACCCATGGTCTGCCAGGCCCGGGAACGCCGCCCGAACCAGCGGGTAAACAACCAGGCCCAGACCAAAAATCACCAGATACCAAATCACTAATCCAAGACCCGGGAAACGGTTCAGCAGTGCATTTGGATCGAACAGGTCCGACCAGGTGCCGCCTTTCTGCTGGACCGCCAACTGGCTGGTAGGAAGCAGCAGGTTCTTATAAGTGTCAGCCTGCCCGGGAGTCAGGTGGACGGCTGTCGAATAATCCACTTTCCCAAGCACATTTTGCACGGTCGATGAGGTGTAACTGGCGTTCTTCTTGAAGATCAGTACCTTCGGATGATCATAAAAAGTAAAGGCTTCTTCAGCGCCCTCATCATTGATGACCAGGGGACCAAGGGTGGGGTAGGATTCGAAAGTGGCGACCAGGTCAAACCCAAGACTGCCTTGAAACATGCCCGGCTCTGCCACCCGGTAACACCAGATGATGTCTTTATCTGCGGGGCAGCCGATCAGTTGGCGGTAATACTCGGTGGTCAGCGGATATCGCTCGGGGATGCGCGTGATCTGGGCATACTGGTGGTTGGTTGGGATGAAGATGTAATCGGCTTGATCCAGCACACTCTGAAAGCGCGCCAGCTTATCGGCATTATCGTCCCAATAGACCTGCAGGTTCAGGTCGCCTGCGTAAATACCGCCGAAGGGGTCATAGGACCCGATCCGGAACGGCAGGGGGTAGTCGTAATCGGTCTCGTTTGCCACCCCAGCACCGGACACCATCATGACGCCGCCGGTGGTCTGGATTTGCAGGGAGTAAGTGACGCCGTGCTGGAGACTGACCGGCTGGGAGAGCGTAAATGTGACCTGGTCACCGCGCGGATCAGTGGAGGAGGCAAAATTCGCTGTCACCGCCAGGTCAGCAAGTATCTGCTCCGGCTGGGTATCAAAACCTGTGGAGAGGGTCACCTGCAAGGTTTGGGTACCGGACTGGGAAGAATTGACCGCGTGACCCAGGACGATAGAGGTTAATATGCCGTCGTTTTGAGAGACAAAGATCGCCTGGTAAGGCGTGCCGGACTGGATGGTTCCGCCATACGGGAAAGGAAGCGGCTGCTGGAGGGTGTTCCCGGCGGAATTTTGAACATCAATATTGATCGGCCCGGGGACATTCTGGAAAATCCAGTTCGAGGCGGCAATGCGAGGTTCCGGGCGGATATAAATGCTGATAAATGCATAGGCATATGCTGCCGTGGCCGCCAGTACCAGCCCGCCAACAATGGCTGTCAGGATGCGGCCCCAATTGAGGCGTTTCAGTTTTGAAAGGCGCGGTTTAGCCCAGTCAAAAACAGCCCAGGCTGCCATCATTGCCAATAGAGGATAGATGGGCAGCTGGTAACGCATGGTGGGATTGTATTGAAGCGACTGCCAGACGAAGTAGAAAGCTGTCCAGCTCCAGAGCAGAATGTGCTCCTTCCACTCGCCCTTCAACATGCGCCAGAGCATCCAGATGAACCCGGCCCAGGCCAGGATGCCAAGTGGCAGTCCCAGCCCCCAGGTGGTCAGGTTCTGGAAAGAGTATAAATGGGTGCGTCGCGCCCATTGAAGGTTCCAGGGTAAATCCGAGCTTGGGCTGGCCTGACCGCGCACCTCGCGAATATTCGACAGCCACTGCGGGTCGAGGCGCAATCCGTTGAACGCGTAGGGCTGGAAAACCCGGAAGGATACCACTGCGGCAACCGCGCCGATGACCAGGAAAATGAATGCTTTCGAAACGAAATCTTCGAAACCCACGCCCCACTTCTCCTGTACTGGATCTCCATCATGGGTCGAACGGTAATAGCGGACCAGCAAAGCCACCGGCAGTGTCAGCGCGATCGCCACCGCGTTAATCTTTGAAGCTGCTGCCATCCCGAGGGCGATCCCAAAAGCAACCGTGAGCAAGGTTAAAGGATTGGCAGCCAAATCCTTCAGGTCGCGCAGGAAGTTCGTCCCCCACGAGGGCGGTTTCGCAGAAGTTTCTTCCCCTTCTTCCCCGGGAACCACCTGATTCCGCCGCACAAGTTTCCATTCTCCTGTGGCGATCAGGACGGCAATATACAATGTCAGGAACATGAAGAAGATGACAAAGTTATCCGTGGTATAGAAATGGGACTGCTGGATCTGTTCCACTGCCACAGCGGAGAATGCCGAGGCCAGCAGAGCCACACGCGAGTTGTACATTTGTTTAACGATCAGGTACAACATCAGGAGCGTACCCAGGTCCATCACCCCGGAAAGATAACGGCCGAAAAGGGTCAGGTTACCGAGCTGCCCCATCCAGGTAGCCAGGTAGCGCGTCATGATGACCGGCAGGTCGCCATAAACGAAAAATGAAAAGCCTCGGTTATGCGGGTTCAAGGGCGAGCAATTGGTATCGAAATATCCGCCCCAGGCTGTACAGTCCGGATAAGCCTCGGGAGAAATCGAGCGCCAGTTCTGGGCCGCGAGGCTGGGAGGCGTACCGAGTTGCTCCTGGGGAGTCCCGATTGGTTGGATCCCGAGGGTGACCGAGGTCAGGAAATTTTCATCCGGATGCTGGATATTGAGCCCGCCCCAGGTAGCGCCGGTGAATCGGAAATATCCGGCTGCCACCAGCACAACCACAAACAGCAGGTCGTACACCCAATTCCATTTTTTTCGGGGAGATGAAATCGGTTCCATGTTCATCCAGGGTTCTCCACTTTGGTCAGTTCACCGGCGGGATAAATAAAATCAGGAAATCCTTCCCGGCATTGGTAACTGCTGAGTGGAAGGTGCTTAAAATGCCTTGAGGATAAAACTGTTCCAGCAAACCCAGGTCGGTTAAATCCTCCGGCTTGATAATGAACAGCTTGGCAGCGCTGATCTTCTGGGTTGTATAGAAATCCTGCGGCCAAAGAGCAAAATCCTTATCCGGCAGGTTTAACCAATCACCCACCAGGCGGGTATCCACCCAATAAGGATAGGGGACCACCCATGCGTCGTCAACCGTCCCATTGACCTGGGTGAACTGGCGGATGACGTCAGCTATTTCGGAGGTGTTCCAGGCTCCCAGGCGGAATTCGGTGGCATACTGGTTGAAGACGAGATCATAATTATTAAATGAAGACCAACCTGCCAGTCCGAGGGCTACGACCCAGGCCATGGTAATCCCAACCTTGCGGTTACTTTGCGACTCTATGCTCTTCAACAATCCATCCAGCGCAATAGCCACCAGGAGGATAGCCGGGATGAATGCGGCTGCCGGACGGTTCAGGGAAGGGTTCTCGCCTGGGAATGCCAGCGACAAGGTGGAGGGAAGTTGCAATAGCGGGATGGACACCAGGAGGAATAGGTCCAGCCAGTGGCGCTGGCGTAAATATCTAACCAGGACCAGGAATGCACCGATCAGGAAAAGGGCTGCCGAAACAATGTCGAATGCCGGCCGGCCCGGTACTGAATGGACCCAAATGGTGCCGTTATCCCAATTGAACATGCGCAGGCTGTTCCAGGTGTTCGAAAGGAGAATCTTCCACCACGGCCCGGGAAGCGGTTGTTCCACTGAGCCGAGCCGGCTGAATGCCCGCATCCCAAAACTATCCGGGTTATCCAGCCAATAGCGCGCCAGCGGCAGGAATACGATCAGCGAGATGATCGCCAGAACGGAGAGCCAAATGATTGCCTGCTTGCGGTTGCCCCTGGATTGGGCATGCAACAGGTACAATCCGATGGCAATCACAACCACGAACGGCATGATGCGGAACGGACTATAGCCGTGCAGGCCAAAACCCAGAAACAGGCCTGAGACGATAAAATCGTTACGATTGCGCTTGCGCAGCCCGCGCAAAAGATAGTACAGCGTGGGAGCTGCGAACAACGGATAGAGCGTAAAGCGCAGTCCCACCCGGCTGATGACATTCGGCCAATAGGCGATCCCGGCAAAAAAGACTGCCAGCAAACCGATGCGCTTGCCGCCAATTTCCTTGCCAAGCAGATACATGTAAGGGAGGGTTACCAGCCCGCAAAATATCGTCCCAATTTTCAGGCTCATGAAAGTCAAGCCGGTGCCAAAGATCCAGGAAACAACCAGGGTCAGGTACATCTGGATGGCTTCCCGCCCGGTATTGCGTGGAAAGAAAATGTGGGTATGACCCTGGGATACATCGTAGACATCCAGTAATTTCTCAGCGTGGTCGCTGAACGGCTCAGCGGGAACTCCGCCAATATTGTAAACACGGAAAAAAATAACAATGCCGACCACCACCAGGACCAGCAGGGTCAGGCGGGTAACTTTAAATTGCCAGGTATCGCGGGTGAAAAAGTCCTTCAACCGCGCCCAAATTGAGGGGTGGGGTTCACCTGGCTGCCAGAATGCCCGTACAAAGAACACCATCGCCAGGACCCATAATGTGACATTCAACAGCGTGAACAGGTTATTACCCAGGGTCAGGAAAGCCGCCACTGAAGAAAGGATCCCAAGCATGAGCGGTATCCGTCGTACCTGCATGGTGTCAGCTCCGGTTCCAGTTTCAAGCGCAGGTGCAAGCTGCCACTCTTTGTTGAGATATGCCAGGATAAGGGAGACGAGGGCAAACCCATAAAACACCAGTCCGACCGTCACCGCGCGCTGGGGAACAGGATCAAAAGCTCTCTGCCCGATCAATGCAAAGGCGAGTGCGATCAGCGAACGCCATGGTAAATGGGAAGACTGGGCGACTTTTTCCAATGGCCGCTCTGGCTCCGCTGTCTTTTCACTTTCGACCGTGACTTGTGTTACCAGCTCGATTTGAGCGGCGCTGGATGCCTCATCCGGTGAAACTTGCTCATCGAGTGAACCTGATTCGGCGGGAATTTGTTTTTTCCCGCTGCGTTCCCAGAATCTCAGCCTGGCTTTTATATAATCGAGCACACTTTGTTCTTCGTTTAATGGCATCGAATATCTCACCAGCTGGAACAGATGCGGCCAAAAGCTATAAAGACTAATCTTCCGCGCAGAATTCGACCGGAAGCGATCATCTTCCAGCTTTTTTTCCCGCACGGCGGGTTATGTAAAAAGTGTATACCCCATCACTGCAAGGTTCGGCTTTTGCATAGGTCCGCACACCATTAATAGTAAGGGCTAAATTCCAATGGCTTGGGATAAGAATCCAGCGCCTGAACAGAAAGTGGGTGATGAGCGAGGGCAGCCCAAAATAATGTCCCCACTCGAAAACTGCCTGAGAGCGGGGTGAAAAATAATGCCACCATTTTTCCACGACGAAACCGGCCTGTTCAAGCCGCACTGTCCAAACTTCGGGGCTGTCCATGTGTTTATGGCGGGAGATCCTGGTGAAAAAACGCCGGTACAGGTTAGCCGGGCCTTTTAAGTGGAGTTTTTCCAGCGCGCGGGTGATGGATAGGGAATCGTTAAAGCGATGGTTCGGAACACAAAACACGAACGGCGCCCCGGGTTTCAAGACGCGGCCCGTTTCCACCAGCACCTTTTCGACTTCGGGGATATGTTCGAGGACCGAATTGCTGATCGCACACCCGAAGGCTTCATCCGGGTAGGGCATTTGGGCGCCATTAGCCTCGGTCAACAAGTGGTAATTTTGGCGCCGGCCGGCTTCCTGGATCGGTCCGTGCCAGGGATCGAGACCAACATCCAGGATCCGGTCAAAGGTAACCTGGGCAAAATGACCATCCCCACAGCCCACATCCAGGACCGGGCCGGGTAAATCGAGATCCTGGTAAAAAGCAGCCTCGACTGATCTTAACATCGAGCGAAAATATGGGAGCTCACGCAAGTTGAGCCATAGAAAGTCTTTTTTAGAGGTCCTGGTTTGTGTGAGCATTGATGTAATAAAGGTTGGGTTTTTGGATTGTTGCCCGATACAGCGCAGTGTTCAAGGGAGCACAATCGCGCCAATTGTACCACCCGCAGATTGAGGTGTTCAAGGCAGCACAGAATTCTTCATTTCCCCGGGAGGCGATTAATTTGTGTGTAGTAACTTTTGGAAAAGCTTCTCGTATTCTGCAGCCACTGTGTCAGGGTGGTACAGGGCTGCGAGCGCATGGGTGTCGCAATGGAATTCACCCTTCCGGTCGAATATATCCAGCAGGGATGCTGAGAGTGCAGCCGGGTCGCCGATGGGTACCACGTTGCCCATTGAGTGCATTTGCACCGGGCGGCGGACTCCTGGTAAAGCCGAGGCCACGCAGGGGATGCCATTCAGCATCGCTTCGATCTGAACCAACCCAAAAGCCTCCGTCGAATTTAAAGAGGAGACAACCAGTACATCCAGGTTGGGATAGAAAGCAGTAAGCTGCTGCTGGCTGAGGTTGCCAAGGAATTTCCAGCAGTCCAGCTCTTCATATTTCCGGATACGCGGCATCAACCGGTCGAAATACGCTTGTTCGCCCATCACGTTCTGGTACTGTCCGGCGAATAGCACCTGTGCCTGCGGGTATTTCTCCAGGACTGAAGGCAGCGCGTCGAGCAGCACCTCGACCCCCTTTTCAGCGGTAAAACGGGTCACCATGCCGATCACGGGGCGCCGCTGACGGGTTTGATATTTACCGGCGAAGGCTTCGGAGGCGCCCACTTCGGCAGGCGGGAGGATGACAGGCGGAAGGAGAGGTGTCAGTTTTCGCCGGTAGCGGGAAAGGTAGGGGGAATTATCGGCATAATCCTGGGTGTACGTGACGATATGACTCGCTGCGAGCGCCGCCAGATTATTTTGGAATTTCACCACCAGGTTTACAAAACGATTAAAGATGCCGGGCGGGAGGAAAAGGTCACAATGATAGGTAAGGACGACCGGTTTTCCGAAAAGACGGGCGCGGATCGCCACCCCGGGGGCGTCGAACTGCGGCAGGTGCAACTGGACCACATCGTGGTGAGCTACCAGGTTCGTCGCAACCAGGCCGAAGGTCGGGGCAATGACGCCTTTGCTTATGCGCAAGGCGACCGGGACGCGGATCACGCGCACACCGTCCATCATTTCTTCGAGCGGAAGCGATTTGTCGTACTGGGCGGTCATCACAGTTACCTGGTGACCTCGCTTCGCGAATGCGCGCGCCAGCCGTTCCGCGTAGATGGTGAGCCCGGAGGTATGCGGACGGTAGTATGTGAGAACTGTGAGGATGCGCATGATTAATGAGCGTGGTTGTCGAAGGTGATATCGCAATACAAACCCACGGGAGCACAGTTGATGCATTCCAACTGAAGTGTGGAATGGTTGATCCCATACCTCTGTGTGAGCATTTCTCCCACTGCCACCTGGATTTTCGCCCCCTCGCTGACGGGCACATCGTCAGTCACCAGGTGCGCTGAAAGGGTGCGCAGCGAACGGGTGATACTCCACACGTGCAGGTCGTGCACGCCTCTCACACCCCTGACCGCCAGCATATCCTGCCGCAGGGCGTCCATGTCTATATCCGCGGGGGACGATTCCATCAGGATTTCCAGCGATTCATGAAGGATGCCCCAGGCATTCCAAAGGATCAGGAAACCGATCAAGACGCTGACCAGCGCATCGAGCCAGTTCAAGCCGGTGAAACGAATCACAATCCCGGCAATGACTGCCCCGACGGTTGAGGCAACATCCCCCATCAAGTGCAGGAAAGCGCTGCGCAGGTTCAGGTCATGTTCACTTCCGCGCCGGACCAGGAGGGCTGTCGCCAGGTTGACCACAACCGCAACTGCGCCCACAATAATGAGGACGTTTGCCTGAACCACCGGAGGTGCGATAAAACGTTTCCAGGCTTCAAAAAATACCCCCAGTGCAATCAGCGCCAGGGTGGTGGAGTTGACCAGCGCAACCAGGATGCCAGCGCAGTGATACCCGTAAGTATTGCCCGAATTGGCTGGTTTGGTGGTGATCCACAGCGCCCACCAGGTGAGCGCCAAAGCCAGTGCATCGGTGAGGTTATGGGCACCATCGGTCAGCAGTGCCAGGGAATTTGCATATACCCCCGCGAGCATTTCCACCACCACAAAAATAAGGGTGATAACGAGTGCTATCGCCAACCGGCGGATCGTGGAACTGGCAGGGTTGGAAATGTGGCCGTGTATCATAGGTCAGGTCGTTCCGATTATAAACCCGCAAAATAAAAACTTCCGAAGCTTTCCGCTTCTGAAGGCAGGGCTCAGAATAAATCCTTGTTTGCCTTCACCCAGTCGAACAACCTTCCCACCCCCTCTTCAACACCCACTTTCGGGTTCCAGCCAAGTTCCCTTTCAGCCTTGCGGATGTCTGCCACAAAAACCTTCTGGTCGCCCGGCCGCCAGTCGCTGCGTTTCACGGAAACCGGTTTGCCGAGCATTTTTTCCAACATTGGTCCGAACTCGGTCCAGATGGACATGGTATTCTCCGGCCCACCGCCCAGGTTGTAAACCCGCCCTTTGACCGTTGTGATCCGATCAATGGCGACATCATAGGCGTTCAAGAGGTCTTCCACGTTGAGGATGTCGCGGATCTGTTTGCCGTCGCCATAAATCGTCAGGGGACGCCCCGTGACCGCGGCGATGATCATCCATGCCACCCAACCCTGGTCCTCAACCCCGAACTGGCGCGGCCCATAGATGCAGGACTGGCGCATGACGATACTTGGGAGATCATAAATCCTGGCATAATCCCGCACGTATTGGTCACCGGTGCCCTTCGAGCAGCCGTATGGCGAATGAAAATCGAGCGGCTGGGTCTCAGGGCATCCCAGCGGCAGGTCGACATATTGCCAGCGGGTCGCATCTTCCACCACCTTCACGTCTTCCATGCCGCCATAAACCTTATTTGTCGAAGCGTACAGGAAGACCGGTTTGCGCTCATTGAGACGGGCTGCCTCCAGCACATTGAACGTCCCCAGGGCATTGATCTCGAAATCCTCGCGAGGATGGGTTACCGAAGTGGTCACCGCCACCTGCGCTGCCAGGTGAATGATCACATCCGCCGAACAGCAGGATGTCGTCACCAGGGCTGCATCGCGCACATCCCCCACTGTAAGCTGGAAAGCTTTTTCCCCGTATTTTCCCTGCAGCCAGGCCAGGTTGCGGGTTGCCCCGCTGCGACTGAGGTTATCGTAAATGATGACTTTTTCGTGGCGTTCAAGCAGGCGGCTGGCATAATTGGATCCGATAAAGCCGGCTCCACCGGTGATGAAATAAGTCTTGGTCATGACTACTCCTTTTTTTCCGTGCCTGTGTGAGGCTGCAAAGGGGCTGGCAGGGGGTCCGCAGGCAGTGTGGGATCAACTACCGGCAAAGGGATCGCTTCATCCACCCCTGCCGTTCCCAGTTGCTGTGACCCCTTTCTTCCCTTCAGCTGACGGTAAACGCCCATCACCGTCTGCCCTTCATTTGACAGGGAAAACAGGCCGAATATTCCCGTAAAGAAATAACCGGAAAGGTGTGCCACCAGGGCTGCAGCCAGGGCAGTGGATTTGTTGCCTCCCAGCAGGACGATCGCTCCTCCCACCGCGGCCTCGAAGGTACCCACCGCGCCGGGCAGGGACGGGATGGCATTTCCGAATGCCTGGGCTCCGAGGGTAAACAGGGACCAGACCAGTGTGGCTTGGGGGAAGAATGCACGCAATAAAATAAAGGATGAAATAATGGATATTGACCAGTTGAGAATCATCAACAACAAAACCCGGGCAAAAAGCCAACCATCGGCCAGGATGGACAGACCGGAAAAAAGTGAAACCAGGAATTCTCTACCTTGTTTTTGGAACCCGGGCCAGCGTGCAGTCAATCGATCATAAAAGCCCAATGCCCAATCCTGGTTGCGTGCCAGGATGACCAGGGTGACAAGTCCAGCCACGACCAAAACTCCAATGATGATGGCGATATTCGCTGCCCCGGATGCCCCGACTACGTATGGGACGGCGCTCAGCATGATGCCCGCAGCAAACGCAAAATCCATAAGGCGCTCGATAATGATCGTCGAGAGCACTTCCATGAAAGGGAGGTTGGCTTTTCTTCCCAACAGGAACGCTCGCCCGATCTCCCCCAGTCGCAACGGCAGGAAATTATTTAAAAGATACCCTTCACATACGGTCAGGAAGGTATCCCGGTAGCTGGCTTTCCGGCGCAACAGCGTGCGCCAGACCAGGCCGCGCACAAGCAGCCAGATCAAGGAAAAGACAAAGCCTACCAGTATCAACCAATAATTTGCCGACCGGATGGCTTCAACGAAGTCCTGCAGGTCGACGAAATAGAGGATGGCGGCGATGGCAGCCAGGCTGAAGAGCACCCCCGGAAGCCAGCGGCGGTTAGCTTTCCAGAAATTTGTCATGAAAGGATTCACCACGGAAAACACAGAACATCAGGAGATTTTTTCCTATGGATGCTGGTTACACTCTATAATCCCGGTAATCTGTGAGGTGAATTACTCCTCTTCCAGCTGCAAAACTGCCATGAAGGCTTCCTGCGGGATTTCAACATTGCCGATCATCTTCAAGCGTTTCTTGCCCTTCTTTTGTTTTTCAAGCAGTTTCTTCTTGCGGGTGATATCGCCGCCGTAACATTTGGCAAGCACATCCTTGCGGGTGGCTTTGACGTTTGCACGACTTATAATGCGCCCGCCCGAGGAAGCCTGGATGGCCACGTCGAACAACTGACGCGGGATGAGTTCCTTGAGCTTGGTGATAAATCGCTGACCCTTATGGTAGGCGTCCCTTTCGTGGACAATTGCTGCCAGAGCATCCACCGGTTCCCCGTTCACCAGGATCTCGAGTTTCTGCAACTGGTCTGCCCGATATTCCTCGAATTGGTAGTCCAGGGAAGCGTACCCCCGCGTGCGGCTTTTAAGTTCATCAAAAAAGTCGATGATGATCTCTGAGAGTGGAATTTCAAAATTGAGCTGCACCCGGTGAGGAGCAGGGTATTCCTGGCTTTTGTAAGTGCCGCGTCTTTTGGTAACCAAGTCCATGATCGGTCCGTAGAAATCGGTGGGAGTGATGATCTCAATGTTCATCCACGGCTCGCGGATCTCGGCCACCAGGCTTTCGTTTGGCAGGTCAGCCGGGGAAGCCACGATTCTGGTCGTGCCGTCGTGCATCAGCACTTCATAAGCCACCGTGGGAGCTGTAAATACCATGTCCAGGTCGTATTCACGCTCGAGTCGTTCCTGGATGATCTCCATGTGGAACAGGCCCAGGAAGCCTGCCCGGAAACCGAAACCCAGCGCCTGGGAGGTTTCTGGTACGAACGTCAGGGAGGCGTCATTGAGCTGCAGTTTATCCAGCGCTTCGCGCAAGTTCTGGTAATCATCAGCTTCTGCGGGGTAGATGCCGGCAAAAACCATCGGCTTGGGTGTGCGGTAACCTGGCAGAGGTTGCGCTGCCGGACGAGTGGTGCTGGTGATAGTATCGCCGACGCGTGCGTCATGCACAGTTTTCAGCCCGGTAGCGACGTACCCCACTTCCCCTGCTGAAAGTATTGGAACCGGCTTCAGGGTGGGCGCGAAAATGCCCACCTCGATCGGTTTTACGTCCACCCCGGTGGACATGAGGTGGATGCTTTCGGTGGCAGAAAGTTTGCCTTCCACCACGCGCACATAGGTAATGACACCCTTATATGAGTCATAATGCGAATCGAAGACCAGAGCCCGCAGGGGTGCTTCCTCGTTGGCTTTGGGCGGGGGCACCTTTTGGACGATGGCTTCCAGCACTGCAGCGATGTTGATCCCCTCTTTTGCCGAGACACGCAGCACCGTTTCGGATGGGACCCCCAGCAGGCTGCCGACGTCCTCGGCGACCTCATCCGGCCGGGCGGAGGGAAGGTCGATCTTGTTGATGACAGGGATGATGACCAGGTCCGCTTCCAACGCCGAGTACAGGTTGGCGAGCGTCTGTGCTTCGATCCCCTGGGTGGCATCCACCACCAGCACGGCTCCTTCGCAGGCGTTGAGGGCGCGGCTGACTTCGTATCCGAAGTCCACGTGCCCGGGAGTGTCGATCAGGTTGAGTTCGTATATTTGCCCGTCACCGGCAGTATATTTCATCCGCACAGCCGAGGCTTTGATGGTCACACCCTTCTCGCGTTCCAACTCCATCGAGTCGAGGATTTGCTCGGTGGTGTCGCGGTCCGGGACCGTCCCGGTTAAGTGAAGGAGCCGGTCAGCCAGGGTGGATTTGCCGTGGTCGATGTGGGCGATGATGCAGAAATTGCGGATTTTTTCAGACATGGTTTTTGCGATGAAAGTATAACCGATTTTTTAAACGCAAAACCGGGGGCAGAAGCCCCCGGCGCTGGTTGGGAAGGTTTAATATGGTTAATCCACCTTAAGAAAGCCAAACAGGTTCCACGTCCAGTGCATCATGCTGTGACCAAAATCGGGCTTGAGGAACTGGTTCGGGCACGAACCGGGGATGACTGCAATTCCGTTTTCACGACACATCTGGACCGCATCAGGTGAGACACTGGTCATGCTGGCTGCCAGCCCGGGCCGGGTGCCCATCATGCAGTGCATCCAGACATGCTTTACACCCAGGTCAACGCACTGCTGGACGATCTGCCTGGTCACCGTGGGGTTGGCAAGGATGAAGACCGCGTCGGGTTTTTCCGGCAGCGATTTCAAATCCGGGTAACACGGCTTGCCATCATAGGTGGATATGCGCGGGTTGATGGCGTAGACCTGGTATCCGCCATCCTTGAACTTTTTGTAGTTGGCATTGCAGCCAGTCTCACGTTGGTCGGATACGCCCACCACGGCGATCTTCTTTTGCGCAAGGAAATCCTGGACGAGGGATTCTATTTTTGCCATACCTACTCTCCTCGAAGGCAATCATAACACGAACAATTTTGCGAAGGTTTATAAATTTACCGGTTTATTCGAAAACTTTTAGAACAAGCTCGGGAATGTCGGGCAACTCATGATCAGGTCCTCCCAGCCACACAAGGAACTCAACGTTCCCCTTCGGTCCCACCAACGGGCTGCGCATCAATCCGAGCAGCCCGAAGCCTTGTCCCTGGGCGAAGGTCAGCACATCCATCAGTACTGCTTTGTGGACTTCCGGGTCACGGATGACGCCCTTATTGCGGGCTGTCTCCTTGCGCCCGGCTTCGAACTGCGGCTTGATTAAAGCCACCACATTTCCTTTAATATCTGAGATTGTCTTTTCAGATGACCTGGAACCCGGTGGAGGACCAAACCAGCCCTTTACCACAGGCAGTAAGATCTTCAAAGAAATAAATGATGCGTCGATCGTTACCAGGCTGACTGGTTCTGCTAGTCTTTGCAAATTGCGGGCATTGGTCTCTTCCATTATCACCAGGCGCGGGTCGGTTCGCAGCTTCCAGTGCAAAATCCCTTTGCCAACATCGATGGCATATACTTTTCGAGCCCCATACTGCAGCAGGCAATCCGTGAAGCCGCCCGTGGAAGCGCCCACATCCGCGCAAACCAGGCCTCTTATGTCCACCCTGAAATATTCCAGGGCGGCTTCCAGCTTTTCGCCACCGCGTGACACGAAACGCGGCCCGGCTTCAAGCTCGAGGGGAACTGTGGAAAGTACCGCCGCGGAGGCTTTAAGCTCCACCTGCCCATCCACCCGCACCTGCCCTGCCATGATCAAAGCCTGTGCTTTGGCGCGGCTTTCGGCCAAGCCGCGCTCTACAAGCAGAAGATCCAGGCGAATTTTCGGCATGCCTGGATTATATCTCTCCGGCACACTATAAATTCCCACGCAGGCCGGGGAATAATCATGTAAAATAGAAGCATGCTGAGAGCTCTTTTGAAAACCATGCGCCCCCGCCAATGGCCGAAGAATGCGTTTCTCTTCGCAGCACTTGTTTTCGACAGCAAACTATTCATCATTCCAGATTTCCTGCGCACATTTGCCGGGTTCGTGTTGTTTTGCATGATTTCCAGCTCGGTTTACATCTTCAACGATTTGATGGACGTGGATGCTGACCGCCTCCACCCGGTAAAGAAAAACCGCCCCATCCCCTCCGGAAAGCTGCCCGTCCCGGTGGCACTGGCAGCCGGGACCATCCTGGCACTACTCGCAGTTGGACTCGGCTATTTGCTGGACTGGCAGTTCGCACTGACCGTGCTGGTTTACTTCAGCATGATCCTGGTCTACTCAAAGTGGCTTAAGCACATCCCCATCCTGGACGTGCTCATCCTGGCAGCCGGTTTCGTCCTGAGAGTGCATGCCGGGACGACCCTGATCGTGGTCGAGCGCTTCTCCCCCTGGCTGTATGTACTGATGTCGCTGCTCGCTCTTTACCTTGGATTTGGCAAACGGCGTGCGGAAATGACCTTGCTGGCAAGCGATACTGCCAGTCAGCGAAAGGTGCTGGACGGTTATACCATCCCCCTGCTCGACCAATTCATCACCATCGTCTCCGGCACCACCATCCTGGCGTATTCCCTTTACACCTTTTTCCGCCTGCCGGATAACCACACCCTCATGCTGACCATCCCGTTCGTGATCTACGCCATCTTCCGTTATCTTTATCTCATCCAGGTCAAGCAGATCGGCGGCGAACCGGAAGAGATCCTGCTTTCCGACCGCCCGTTCCAGATCTCGCTTTTCCTATGGGGATTGGCCGTAATTGCTGTATTCTATGTAACTTAGGGCGGACCTGGTCCGCACCCAACCTGTGACAACTTCTTCGGCTCCCGGTAAAATCATCCTGTTTGGCGAACACGCCGTGGTGTATGGGCGTCCGGCCCTGGCTGTGCCGGTGACTCAAGTGCACGTAACGGCAACAGTCAGTGAGAATTCGCGCGGCGGGATCATGATCGAAGCGCCCAACGTCAACCTTTCTTCCGACCTCGCCAGCCTCCCCGCGGACCATCCACTCGCAGCTGTCGTCAACAGCGTATTCAAAACGTTGGATATATCAAAACCGCCGGCTTGCACGGTGTACCTTCAATCCACCATCCCCGTCGCCTCGGGACTCGGATCGGGTGCAGCGGTTTCCGTGGCGATCATCCGGGCTCTGTCTGAATACCTTGGCAAGCCACTTCCAGATGAAACGGTTAATTCCCTGGCGTTCGAAATCGAGAAGATCTACCACGGCACCCCTTCCGGGATCGATAACACGGTGGTCACTTATTCCAAGCCGGTTTATTTTATCCAGAAAAAGCCCATCAAGACCTTCCATGTTGGAGCGCCCTTTTCGATCATGATCGGCGGTACGGGCATTTCTGCTCCCACCAGGGAATCGGTGGTCATGGTTCGAAAACTCTGGCAGGCCGATAAGCCTCGATGGGAAAAGGTTTTCACCCGGGTGGGCGAGATCGTCTGGAATGCACGCCAGGCCATCGAACGCGGGGATATCCTCGAATTGGGCAGGTTGATGGATGCCAATCACTCCCTCCTCCAGGAAATGACTGTCTCTTGTAATGAACTGGACGATCTGGTGGAAGCGGCGCGTAAATCGGGAGCCCTGGGTGCCAAGCTTTCTGGCGGCGGTCGCGGCGGGAACATGATCGCCCTGGTCGATAAAGATAACGCCCCGGCTGTAGCCAGGGCGCTAAGTACCGCCGGTGCAAAACGGACGATCCTTACACAGGTGGGATGATTACGGCTGGATGGTGATGCTCGACACCAATGCATCGAGCGCTGCCAGGGTGGGGGTGAAGCTATCAGATGTCTGGGAATTCAATTGGCTGGTCAGATCGGTGATGTAGGATCCGTAATTGGCAGCAAACTGTTCCTGGCTTACTCCGCCAGGCAAGGTGTCGGCATTGGCAGGCAGGATAGCGTTATTAATAGGCAGGATCGCCGACACCCAGTAAAGCCCATCAGTGGTCAGTCCCTGGTACGTATAGAACATGTCATGATTATTGATGGGAGCATAGTACTGTGCATATAATGTGATAAACCGGATGCCACCCCCATTTGCAAAGGGAAGCACCTCGTATTGTGCATGAAAGACCTGGGCGGCATTGAAGATTGGCAATACCGGCAGGGAATTACCAACCGACCCACCACCGATCAACGCTTGCAGGCTGGTCACTTGCAGGGGCACATTTTCCGGCAGGAGCTCAGTGTAGCGCTGGACGGGGTAAATTGAAATATGCGCGTCGAAAAATTTCCCGGAGAGGATAAATCCCTGCAAAGTAATGTTGGTGTACTGCGGAGTGATTTCAATTCCCTGGGAATTCTCGGGGACGGTCTCACAGTTGTAACCGGATGCCAGGGCAGGATCGAGGTGGAAAGTCAACTCGTTGCAGGAAACATTCCCCACCGGTTCGGGTGGTTCTGTTGGGACCAGGGTTTCAGTAGGACCCGGGATACTGGTCGGCACGGGTGGGATGGTTTCGGTCGGTTGCACTGGGAGGGAGGGAATGCTGCAGGCAAAAATCAACATGGAAAGAATAAGGAAGGGATAAATTAGGCGTTTCATGGTTGCTCCTTTTACTGCTGACTCCAATTATACAAAAGAAACCCCAGTCAAGATACAAATCAATATGGTAGGATCTCAGCATACTCTGGATCTCCCAGGGCACGGAAACCGAAAATTGAGGTTTTTATCCAGCACCTGTTCTCATTTTAACTAAAAAGGAGGCGCGATTATGGAAAACACCCCTTAATATTCAAAAAAGTGGAAGCCTTCTGAGGGAGACCTCCACCTTTTTATAAAAGGATTCCGACCAATAAAATCGGGTCTTGCCTAAAAGCCCTGCTGTTCCGTGCGGGCGATGATCTCTTCCTGGAGCGCCTCACTCAAATCGCAGAAGTAATCCGAGTATCCAGCCACCCTGACGATCAGATCGCGGTATTGTTCCGGGTCCTTTTGCGCCTTGCGCAGGGTGGCGGCATCCACTACGTTGAACTGGATATGGTGCCCGTCCATTTTAAAATAGGCGCGGATCAGGCTCACCAGCCCATCCAGCCCGGTTTCATCCGACAACAGGGCGGGGGTGAACTTCTGGTTGAGCAGGGTTCCGCCGGTGCGAACGTGGTCCAGCCTGGCAGCCGATTTGAGTACGGCGGTCGGCCCTGCCCTGTCCGCGCCCTGGACCGGGGAAATGCCCTCCGAAAGGGGGCTCCAGGCGCGCCGTCCGTCGGGAGTTGCCCCGGTCACTGATCCGAAATAAATGTGGCAGGTGGTGGGCAGCAAATTAATATGATAAGTGCCGCCGCGTGTATTTTTTCTTCCATCGATGGCATTGAAGTAGGTTTCAAAAACCCGTACAAGCAGGTCGTCGGCAGCCTCGTGGTCATTGCCGTAGCGCGGTGTCTTATTAACCAGCATTTGGCGTTCACGCTCGTGACCGCTAAAATCGACTTCCAGCAAACCCAGAAGAGCACTCATCGTCAGCGTCTTGTGATCGAAAACGTGTGTTTTGATGGCAGACAGGCAGTCGGTGATGGTACCCATGCCTACACCTTGGATGTATGACGAGTCGTAACGCGGCCCGCCGTTGTGGTAATCCCTGCCTTTCAAGACACAGTCATCCACTAGGAGCGAGAGGAACGGAGCAGGCATGTAGGCTGCGTACAGGCGTTCGATGACATTGTTGCCGCGCACCTTCACATCCACGAAATACAACATCTGGTTCTCGAAGGCTGAGAACAGGTCGTCGAATGTCCCAAAGGATTTGGGATCGCCGGTATGGGGTCCAAGCTGGCGTCCGCTGCGCGGGTCGAGTCCGTCGTGCAGGGTCAGTTCGAGGATTTTGGGGATATTGAAATACCCGGTCAGGATGTATGCTTCCTTACCGAACGCTCCGGTTTCCACGCACCCGCTCGTCCCCCCGTCGCGTGCATCCGCCAGGGACTTACCCACCCGCACCATTTCCTGCACCACCATGTCGGAGTTGAAGACTGATGGCTGTCCGAAGCCGGTGCGGATGATCCTGGCAGCACGCTTGATGAACTCGTCAGGGCTTCTTTTGCTGACCTGGATGGATGCTGAAGGCTGAACAAGCCGCATTTCTTCGACCACGTCCAGGATCAGGAAGGAAACATTGTTCACCCCATTCGAGCCATCTGCCAGCAGCCCTCCGATATTGATCTGGGCGAAGTCTGTGTACGTGCCGCTCTCTGCTGCGGTCACTCCCACCTTTGGGGGCGCAGGCTGGTTGTTGAATTTGATCCAGAAACACTGCAGCAGTTCTTCATAATATTCCCTGTCGTGCAGCTCCAGGTCGTAGAAAGGTGCCAGGTGGCGATCAAGGTGACCCGGGCAGAAGGAGTCCCAGGTATTGAGTTCGGTGGTCACTCCCAGGTGCACGAACCAGTAATACTGCAAAGCCTCGTGGAAGTCGCGCGGCGCATGCCCCGGGACATTGCTGCAAACTTCTGCAATTTTCTCAAGTTCAGCGCGCCGCTGCGGAACTTTCTCCACCAGGGCTTGTTTGCGGGCTTCATCGGCGTAGCGTTCCCCAAACCGGATCAATGCAGCCGCACAGATCCGCATCGCTTTTAACTGTTCCTGCCTGGCATAAGCCTCGGGATCGTTGAGGAAATCCAGGTTGGCGAGACTTGCTTCGATCTCGGCGATGAAATCCAGCATGCCCTTTTTGTATATTTTGCCGTCCAGGACCGTATGCCCGGGGGCGCGCTGCTCCATGAATTCGGTGAAAATCCCCGCCTCGAAAGCGGCTTTCCATTCAGGAGTCATTTCCCGGAAGAGCAGGTCGCGCATGGATCTACCCCCCCAGAATGGAATGACCTTTTCCTCGTAAGCACGCCGGGTTTCGGTGCTGACTTTGAAGGATGTTTTTGGACGTGAATTAAGGATATCGAGGTCTTCCAGCGAGTGACAGCATAATTCGGGGAACGTTGGGGCCCACTTTGGCGCAGGACCTTTCTCGCCGACGATCAGCTCACCTGCACCGATGCTGATGGCCTTGTGCTCCATGAGGCGGGAAAATAGCAGCGCCCTTTGGACGGGAATGGAGGCAGCAGTGATCCGCGCCGGTTCCAGCTCTTGATAGAATTCGGTCACCAGTTCGGCCCTCTCGGAGCAGAGGGTCTCCTGTGCATCCAGGGATTGCTGGCGGAGTTTACGGACGCGTTCGGTCATCGACATGGGGTACCTTCCAGGATCATTTCACTTTTAATCCCAGCCCGGAAAGGAGGGATATTTTCGACTGCATTTGCTCCTGGCTGGGCGGTTGAACTTCTGACAGGCTGTAGTCCATACCCATCCCGGCATATTTGCCCTCCGCAATGTTGTGGTACGGCAGCAGTTCAACCGGGGGTATATTTGGCAGCGATTTCAGGAACACGGCGGTCAACCTGAGATTCTCTTCGTCGTCATTGATGCCGGGGATTAGCGGGATGCGGATGATTATTTCATTTCCCAACTCTGACAGCCGGCGCAAGTTCGACAGGATACCGATATTTGAAACACCTGTCCATTTGCGGTGGCGGGTGTCATCCATCAATTTCAGGTCGAAGAGGAACAAATCCACAAGCGGACGGATGCCATCGAGAATTTTCCAGGGGGTGAACCCGCTGGTGTCCACTGCCGTGTGCAGGTTACGACTTTTACAAGCAGAAAGCAGCTCCAGCAGGAAACGGGGCTGGGCGAGCGGTTCTCCGCCGCCAAAGGTCACGCCGCCATTGGATTGCTCATAGAAGACCTTGTCACGTTCGATTTCGGCAACCACCTGCTCGACGGTCACCAACCTCCCCACCACCTGCAAGGCTTCTGCAAAGCAGACTTCGACACATTTTCCGCTGACCGTGCAGCGCTTCCGGTCTACCAGGATTTCATCCCGCACGCGCTTGACTGCGTCATTCGGGCAGACGGTCAGGCAGTCATCGCACAGGATGCAGCGGGCAGAGCGGAAGATCAACTCGGGCTGGTAGGCGCGTCCCTCGGGGTTATGGCACCAGCGGCATTCCAGCGGGCAGCCTTTGAAAAATACTGCCGTGCGGATGCCGGGTCCGTCGTGGATCGAGTATTTACGGATATCAAAAATCGTACCGGTAAGCATTTCATCCATTGTACCAATAATCTTCGCAGTAGCCAGGGAGGCGGGAAAAATATTGGCATTTCATTGTAAAATTCAAGCAGGGAAATGAGGAGGCTGGAATGTCAACACTGGAAAAAATTGCTTTCTACCAAAACCGGCGTGACGAAGTCCCCAACCAGGTCCTGGCCAAGGAGCTGGTTGAGACTAAATATATGGAGGGGATCCGGGAGATCGCTGCAAACCTTTTGAATAAGAATAAAAACATCCGCAGCGATTGTCTGAAAGTGCTCTACGAGATAGGCTACCTCGACCCGGGCTTGATCGCTGATTATTGGAGGCTTTTCCTTGACCTGCTTAAAAGCAAGGACAACCGCATGGTCTGGGGCGCAATGATCGGGCTGGCGACCATTGCAGACCGGCGCCCAAAGGAAATATGGGGGCAAATTGACACTGTGCTCCATGCTACCGAGACCGGCACGGTCATATCACAGGTCTGGGGGATGAGGGCGTTGGCACGAGTTGCTGCGGCTGACCAAAAATATAAAGACAGGATCTTCCCTTTCCTGCTGGGTCAGATCCGGGACTGCCTGCCGCGGGATATCCCCACCCACACGGAGAGTATCCGTGTTGCGCTGGACCATAATAATAAAATGGAACTCTTGGATATTTTGGAAGCCAGGCGGCTGGAATTGACTCCTGCCCAGTTAACCCGCTATAAGAAAGTGCTCAGGAGTCTCGATAGAATTTAATAGTACGGCTGACTTATTTCTTTGCTGAAACCGGGTTGACCAGCTTGCATAATCCCTCAATCTCGACCTCCACGCTATCACCCGCCAGCAAAGGGCCCACCCCCGCCGGGGTGCCGGTAAAGATGATATCCCCTGCTTCGAGCGTCATCACAGAAGAGATGAAAGCGATCAGTACGTTCACACTAAAGACCATGTCACGCGTGGATGCCATCTGCCTGGGCTGACCGTTGACCTTGCAGGTGACGAGTGCATCGGATGGGTCGAAATCGGTATCGATCCATGGTCCGAAGGGACAGAACGTGTCAAACCCCTTCGCGCGCGTCCACTGCCCATCCGATCTTTGCAGGTCGCGCGCTGTGACGTCGTTCCCCACCGTATAGCCGTAAACTGATTTTTTTGCTTCCTCAGTTATCAGGTTGCGGGCGCGTTTGCCGATGACAACCACCAGCTCGGCTTCGTGTTCGATCTGCTCCGATTGAGGCGGCAGGATGATCGCTTCGCCAGGGTTGAGAATGGAGGAGGGCGGCTTTAAAAATAAAAGCGGTACACTCGTAACTTCAGCGTTTTGTTCCTTGGCATGCTCGGCATAATTGCGACCAAGGCATATGATCTTGGAGGGCTGGCATGGTGCCAGGAGTTTCACGTCAGCCAGCGGGGTATCGGCTTCCAGGCGGTGATAATCCCCAAAGATATCTCCTTCAATGGGTCCGACCTTGTTTTCGAGGATCCAACCATAATGCGGAGCCTCGTTCTTTTTTTGATAACGGACAATACGCATGCGCTTCTCCGGTGAAATGAATTCGAAAAAGTGTATCACAGTTGCGAAATACCCGGTTAATATCTACGCTCGGGAACTTGGCACAGTTGGCAATGCAGCGCCCATTTGGATCGAATGCCTGTCTTTTTCGCGGAGGATCGGGGGTTCGAGCTCCGGAAACATGCCGGAAGATCGCACCCGATGCGGTTCAAGCGAGGATAATGCTTCTGCCGGGACAGCTTCAGTTACCAGACCAATAATGGGCGGACCAAGCCGTTTGGAGAGGTTTTCACCAACCCAAAATTCCAGCTTTCCGCAAAGACCTTGGAAATAACCGGCTGGGTTTGTTGGGAGGAACTAGTGTAAAGTACCTGTTTATTGGGATTGGCGGGCTAATCCTGACAAGTGGGGTATCAACACCGTCGCACTGGTCATCCTGGAGCTGGCATGCTTGATCCCACGCTGCGAGGTTATTTTGGCCTTGATTACGATGAAAGTCGCAGGAATGACGGATAAATATAAGCCAGCATTAATTTGGTGGATATTTATGCAAAGACCTAATGTAAGCCGGTCCGGGCTTTTTTAAATACTCCATTAAATGCGGCGGCGATGATCAGTAAGCCGATCGATGCGACCAGGATGACAGTTTTGAGCAGCCAGCCGTTCGACATCCTTTCCTTATCCAGAATTGCCAGCCATTCAAGGCGTGAGGTGTATTCAGTCACCAGTGTATCGTTGCGCAGGTCGGATAGCGCACGGACCTCATAGTTGATTAAATGCTCCTGCTTGTTATCAACATAGATATTGCCCATCACAACCTCGAACAAACCCAGCATAGCCGGTTTCCCGGTGTAATCACATAAACCATCCCCTACCACGTACGCAGGCATTTTGGGAGGAATGTCCCGGGTGAGCAGGGCAATGTTGATCAGCACATTGGCGACGAGCAGGGCGAAAAGGATGATCTTCTCTGAAAGGACCATCCGTTTTTCGCCGGTGCCGCTGGGGGCAGCCCGGGAAATCCATAATGCCAGCAAAAACCAGAGCAGGCTGAAAAAGAAATTACCGGCGAGATAGATACCCCAAACTTCTGCCATGGATAGTCTCCTTCCCATCGATATTATAATAGAAATCAGCCAGCTCCGCTCTTATATATGTCGACGTGAAATAACCTGCTCAAGAATCTTAATCCCATTGGACGATGCCGGGCTGCCAGGAGCATACCCCCACTTGGATCTACTCTGCGCCCGGGTTCCAGGGCTATCTGTCATCCAGTGCGACCTGTGCTACGTTCTTCTCTTCACCATCTCCCTGAATGGCATGGTGTATGATCGATTTGAGTTGAAGGGAGCATCCAGTTAGATCATCTCAACATATTCAACCGATATGTACTCGCCCATGACCGGAAGGTTGTCGCCTTGGAATCGCGTGTTTTAGGTTATGGGTTCATCCTCCTGCATCTCAGCTGTGTTCGATTACTTAGGATGCCGTTTTTTACGGCATCCCTTACGAGCATTGATCATGAGTGCAGGACAAGTTGCCGCCAAGCCTTAGAAACTTGACAGATGGCAGTTCATCGGTTATTGTATTAGCGCTCTTGAAAAAGCGACGATATTTCTTCAATCGTTTCCAAGGCTTGAACATAGAACTTTCTTTACCATATCCAGGATTTGAGCATCGAACTTCCTAAAAAGGCTTGATCTGGAATGTCAGAATTACCCCCACATAAAGGGGGGAATCCTGTAGATGTTGCCAAACATAGGGTTTTTAGCCGTATAGCTCAGTCGAGCGCACAGCTCAGTCGGTCGCGCAGCACCCTTTAGGGTTAGAGCGTCTCTCTTACACAGATAAGGCAGGGGTTCGAGTCCCTTCAACGCGACATTTTGGATTGTGCTTGCTGGATTACAATGCAATAGTCGTTCGGGCGCATAGCTCAGTCGGTCGCGCAGCACCCTTTAGGGTTAGAGCGTCTCTCTTCCACAGAGAAAGTCAGGGATTCGAGTCCCTTCAATGCGACATTTTGGATAGTGCTTGCTGGATTACAATGGAATAGTCGTTCGGGCGCATAGCTCAGTTGGTTAGAGCGTCTCTCTTACACAGAGAAGGTCAGGGGTTCGAGTCCCTTTGCGCCCACAGGATAAAAGCCTGTGAGGTTTACAAATACCTGGCAGGCTTCATTTTATTAAATCGTGCTTTATCTCACTTGACCCGCCTCTCCGCCGGGAATATACTAACCTAGCACACATCCGACATTCATATTCCAATTATTGCTGTCGAAAATAACCTTTCCATCAGGAGAATACCTCATGTCTGACTACCTTTTCCGCGGATCGCTCGCTGAACTCGACCCTGAAGTGTATGAACTTACCCGGATCGAAGCCGAACGGCAGGCTCGCAAGATCATCCTGATCCCCTCCGAAAGCCAGGCTCCCCTGGCTGTGCGAGAAGCCATGGGCTCCGCTTTCCAGAATATTTATGCAGAAGGCTACCCCGACAAAGCCGACCAGAAATTAACCCAGAAGGAGATCCTAGATTATCCTGTCCGGCTGGCGAGCTTCCGCCGCTTCTCGGATCCGCGCTTCTATAAGGGTACCGAGTATGCCGATATTATCGAATCCTTGGCCCGCCGCCGCTGCGCAGAAGCATTTGCAGCCAACAATGTCAAGCCAGAACAGATTTATGTCAATGTGCAGGCGCTCTCAGGTGCGCCCGCCAACAACGCGGTGTACCATGCGCTGGTCCAACCGGGTGACACCGTGATGGGCATGAACCTGTTTCACGGCGGTCACCTTACCCACGGTTCTCCTGCCAACCGTTCTGGACAGTATTATCACATCGTCTCATACAGTGTGGACCCGCACAACGAGCAGATCAACTACGACGACGTGATGGCGCTCGCCAAGGAAAACAAGCCTAAAATGATCATCTGCGGCTACTCTTCCTACCCGTGGATACCGGATTGGAAGAAGTTCCGCCAGATCGCGGACGCAGCCGGAGCTTACCTGCTGGCAGATATCTCGCACATCGGCGGGCTGGTGGCAGCTGGCATCGTCCCCTCCCCGGTAGGCTACGCCCATGTCATCACCACAACCACCCACAAGACCCTGGACGGGCCGCGCGGCGCGGTCATCCTGACCACCGACCCTGAACTGGCGGCAAAGATCGACAAAGCCATCTTCCCCGGGGAACAGGGTGGACCTCACGTCCATATTTTTGCAGCCCTGGCGCTCACATTTAAATTGGCCCGTACTCACGAGTTCGAAAAACTCCAGAAGCAAACCATTAAGAATGCGCTGGCGATATCCGAACGCTTGAAGGAGCGTGGCTTCCGCATCCCCTTCGGCGGGACGAACTCGCACATGCTCAACGTGGACGTGTCCAAGATCAAGGGTCCGGATGGTACTTCCCTCAGCGGTGATAATGCCGCCCGCATCCTGGACCTGGTTGGGATTGTCGTCAACCGCAATACGATTCCCGGGGACAAACTGGCCCTCGATCCGTCCGGCATTCGAATGGGCACTCCCTGGATCAGCCAGCGCGGATTCGATGAAGAAAAATCGATACAATTGGCAGACATCATTGCGGATGTGCTCCTGGCGACAATCCCGCACAGTGTCCCCACCCCGCACGGTAGGAGCCCCCGTCGTGCCAAGCTGGATTTCAAGATCCTGAACGATGCCCGCCTCCGCGTGCGCGCACTTTCAAATTCTGCTGGTTTGGATTTCGAACCTACCTCTCACGGCTATCCGCATTTCTACTATTTGGATGATAAAGTCGCCACCGGCGTCTACGACCTGACCGGCGCGGGAGTACGCCAATTCCTGAACTATGCCGTCACCTCAGATCTTTCAGCGTTGAAAAACGGCTCGAGCCAGCCCACCCGGGTCATCACGCCGCTCGGTCAGGTGGACGGGACTTTAACTTGCGTGGACTGGGATCATTACCGCCTCTCCATGCCGGTTGCAGGCGCGAATCTGGCTGTCACCTGGCTGCGGGATCTATCTGATACGTTCACTTCATTCAATCTGGACGGCTCTCCGGACGGAACTCCACGCCGGATGCCGGGTCCTATAGTGATCATGGAATCCGAGGCCAAACTGGATCCAGGCGTCATTTCCAAGGTCAGTCCGATCAGTGTAATCAAACCATATTTTATAGGTTTGACCGGTCCCGGAGAGGGCAAGTCCCGTGCGGAATATAAATGGACTCCCCCTGCTGAAACCCTCTGCCGAACCCCCTTATATGATGTTCATAAGGAAATGGGCGCGAAGATCATCCCGTTTGCTGGCTGGGAGATGCCGGTCTGGTATTCATCGGTCCTTGAAGAACATTTTGCCACCCGCCAGGCTGCCGGCCTGTTCGACGTCTCCCACATGGGGGTCTACCAGGTGGAAGGCGATGAAGCTGCAGCTTTCCTGGATTCGGTCGTGGCCAATAACTGCGGATCGCTCCAGCCAGGCGAAAGCCTCTACTCCCAGTTTCTGACCCCGGATGCAGAAGTGATCGACGATACCCTGATCTACCGGCGGGCCTGCGACAAGTTCCTGATGGTGGTCAATGCCTCCAATGACGACAAGGACCGCGCCTGGCTGGAAGCGGTGCTGGGCGGCAAGGTGAAGGTTGATAACGCCCATCCCGGCGCACGCTGCTTCGGATACAATGCCGTGTTGCGCAACCTGCGTGATCCCAAGGAAGGCGCGGATATGCGGGTCGACATCGCCCTTCAAGGTCCCCGCAGCATGGAAATCCTCCTCGCCATGGGTGTCAATGCCGAGACGCGCCGCCGCATAACAGCCCTGAAACGCACCAACCTGTGCGACGCCGTGGTGGGCGGGTTCGACCTGATCGTTTCCCGCACAGGGTACACCGGTGAGAAAATGGCCTTTGAGCTGTTCGTCCATCCCGAAAAGGCTGTCGCATTCTGGCATGCAGTCCTTAAAGCCGGACAGAAGTTCGGCGTTAAACCCATCGGGCTGGGGGCGCGCGATTCCCTGCGCACTGAAGCCGGTTTACCGCTTTATGGTCATGAAATGGGCGAAGGTTCAGGTAAAGGCGGGCAGGCTGACCTGGGTGTGGGAGAATCTGGGTTCGGAGCCTATGTGAAAACCAGCAAACCCTGGTTTATCGGCCGCGAGGCTTATATTGCCCATGAGCAGACTCGCAGGGGTGTGGTGGTGCGCTTCCGCTTCCCCGAGAAGGGCGTTCGCATGGCTCATAATGGCGACCCGCTGCTCGACAAACGGGGGCGGGTAATCGGCTGGGTGACAAGTTGTGCAGCAGACATGGAAGGCACTCTCACCGGACAGGCCTTCGTCGAGTTGAAATATACCGTTGAAGGAACACCGATCTACGTTTATCAGTCAGCTCCCGATAAAACCGGCCCGGCTCCCGCCGATATGAAGCTGGGCGACAAGGGTGTGCTTCCCACTGAAGCTCTGGTGGTCAGCAGGTTCCCCAAGCTGTAAATTTTCCTGCGGGTCCCACCCGCACGCACCTGTCCAATACTTGAAATCGGGACCAAGACAACTAAAATGCAAACCTCTCCCATGCCCGTGATTTGGGAGAGGTTTCGTTTTGGTGGAATTGGTGGACCAGTTGTGTATTAACGATTGAAGGACGGCCTTTAGGGCTGTTGTCCCCAGGCAGTGACCTCGGTAACCAGGCTCGCAGGGTCCAGGTCTGTAGGGATTTGGACTGCAAGGTCATAATTAAAAACCTGTCCCCGTGCAGACGAAGCGCTGATATCGAGATGGACGAGGCCGGTTGCCACGATTTCTGCACTAGCCTTTTGCCGCACTACCGCAATGACCTGCCCGTTGATGATGCTGCTCCCCAAATTATTAATCACATTGCCCGTAAATTCCGCCTGCCCGTTTGCAAAGGACACGCTGTCATCCTGCACCGGAAGGGGTGCCACGCGGGGTACAGATGTCCAGGTAAGGAACGGCTCTACCCTCACAACAATGGTCCCCTGTGCGGATATTGTGTCCCACAACCCGCGGATGTTGTTCAACGGACCCCAGCCGGTCATGTCGAAGGGCAGTGTTCCTCCGGGCTGAAGCGGGATCCAAGTGGTGAAGGCGTCTGCGTCCACCACTGAACTCATGCTCGAGTCAGCGAAGACGGTAGCTTGCACGCTGGTCATAAGGTCTGTTGTCCCAGGATTGGTGACCTGACCCACCAGGTGAAAATGTCCGCTGGCATCGGTGTAGTGTGAAATGATCTTCACGTCATGATTGATGTCCAGAGAGAGTGGACCCGGCGAATCGACCAGGACATCCATAAATAACTTGTAAGTTTTGATTTGAGTCGCCCCGCCTGGAGGCAGGTCCAGTGAGGCGCGCACCGGCCCACTTTCGCCAGGCCCAAGGTAGCGCGGTCCAACGGCCACGTACTCAGCCGTCACCAGCGCGCCTGCCTGGTCGTACACCCCCGCCATCAAACCGTTGACTAGGACAGTTTGCGAACCGGGGTTATGTAATTCAGCTGTAACTTGTGCTGACCCGTTATCGTCAACCACCATCCGGCCTCCGCGCACATCCACCTGGCTTCGCTCAGCCGGTTCGGTCACGACACACTCGTCCACTTCAACTGCAAAGTGGTCCAGCCCTGGGATATCGCGATCGATCCAGGCGGAAAAGGGTGCCTGGGCACCTGGCTGCAAATTTAGTGGATAAGCGTTGACATCTTCACCCTGGTCGGCAGGTTGGTTGGCTTTGGTGTAAGTTTCCACGCCAGTTACTACATCGGATATGGATTGGGAAGTATTATTGTTGATCGTACCCACCACTCGCCATGCTCCAACCGAATCTTTAAACCAGTGCAGACCAGTCACAGTTACTTTTTTAGCGTCGCAAGCTTCAACCGGCGATAAGAGTGAAGGTGTGGCAGAAATGGGAGGGCTGGAAGCACAACCACTCCCGAGCATTACCAGCAGCAGGATTGTCGATGCGTTGAAAATCTGACCATGCAGATTCATTTAAATGAGAATCCATTCCAACATGATATTTGACTTCTCCCGGGTTTTATTCTCCCAAAGATTATACCGAGGCTCGTGCAACTAATACTTAAAATAAGGTTAGGGAGAGCAGGGTTACAGCTCTCCCTAACCGGGTACCTTCCCATGGGGAAGATTGCGAAATTAACGTGTGATTGTGAAAGTATCTATGGTTGCACCGGAATTATTGACGATCTTGGCCGTTAAAGTATTCCCGTTGATCGTAAATTCGCCAAAACTGTAGGATTTGCTGGTGACTACGATATCGGGTTGACCCGATGCGGGGGTGTACTGCGGCGCACCGCCGCCGCCTACGGTTAGTTCCACCACTCCGTTCACGGCCGCGCGCGCATAATAATGGTTGTGACCGGCAAATAAGATAGAAACACCATATTGCTGCAATAAAGGTTGGATATCGGTCTGTACGGTGAGATTATTTGCGTGCCCGCCGCCTGCTGACCAACCCGGCTCATGGAGAACAACGAATTTCCAGGTTTTTGTTGAGGCTGCCAGGTCTGCCTTAAGCCAGTTGTACTGCGTGGACCCAGCTGTGTAGGCTGTATATTGGTCCAGCATCACAACGTGGATGGGGCCATAATCAAACGACCAGTATAAGCCGCCCGGCTGGAAGGGTTCGGGCCAATACTGCTTCCAGAACGTGGCTGCGCCTTCATGGTTCCCGCGCACGCCAATATCTGCAATATTGGCATCCTGTTTTCGCAGGTTGGTATAAGATGAAACGAACCATTCGCTAGTCCAGGCGCTTTCACTGTCCGCGCTGACCCAATCGCCAACGTTCAAGTTAAGCGTCTGGAATGCGGGATCGGAGGCAAACAACGCATCAACCTGGCCGGCAATCCCATTGTGGATGTTGCCATTTGTGCGGGTATCCCCATATGCTGTGAACTTGAGACTGGTGGCATTCGTGGCGGGCGCGGCATAGAACGTGCCGCCCGAGCATTGGGTTCCAGCCACTACCTCGTAATAGTACTTGCTGCCGGGGGTCAGGCCTGAAATATCGTATTGATAAAGGTGGGTGGTGGTATTTGATGGGCTGACCGCGATATTGCCCAGGTTGTAACTGGTACTGGTGCCCCATTCCATTTGAAAGGTTGCATTGGAAGTCCACTGCCAGAAAACCCTCATCTTGGTGCTGTCGCCAGTGAAGATCAACGTGGGCCCTTTCGGCAGGACTACTGCACTGCAGGTTGTCGAACCGGGTGTACTGGTGGAACCCGCGCTGGGAGTGTTCGTTGCGGTGGGTCGTGTGGTCGCAGTTGGCTGTGTGGTCGCCACGACCGTATTCGTCGGGGCCAGGGTTGGGACAGGCGTTGAAGTGGGTCCGCCTGAGCTGCCGGTGGTGATCACCAGTTGCGGTGCATTGGTCGCTTCACGGGAAGCCAGGCTGGTGTTGGTGGTGTTCGTGCTGTCGATCGCCAGGCTGAAAGTTCCCGCTGCTTTGATGTAGCTGGTTACATCCACTGCCACCCAGGCTCCAGCGTTGAACGCTGACGAATTGTTGATGACGCTTCCGACAGCGGGGCTGTTGGAATAAGTGATACCGGTTTCGGTCCAGGTATTATCTGCCACGGAATGGACCGCGAAACCGGTCGTGTTGGCGCTGTTGGCGTAAATACGCAGAACCGCTGATTGGACCGTCCCGGAAATGCCGCTGACGGTGAATTGAATGTAACTGCGCGTGACGGGCGAACTATCTACCCGAAAGTTGGTTGCGGTGCCGTAGTTGGTGCTGGGATAGGTGGACATCACGTACGAGTCAGCCGTTGGATGAAAAGTTGTGGAACCAGACTGGCCCGGGGTGGCGGTTGCAGGGGGAGGGGTTGTCGGTGTCTTGGTGGCGGCGCTGGTCACTGTGGGTGTTGCCGTCGCTCCGCCCGTCCCGGCTAGCGTAACCACCAGTTGTGGTGCATTGGCCGCTTCGCGCGCTGCCAGGCTGGTGTTGGTAGTGTTCGTGCTGTCGATTGCCAGGTCATAAGTGCCGTCCGCCTTGACATAACTGGTGACATCCACTGCCACCCATACACTGGCACCGAAGGCTGCTGAATTGTTGATGACGCTTCCGACTGCCGGGCTGTTGGAATAGGTGATGCCGCCCTCGCTCCAGGTGTTGTCGGTCACACCATGGACCGCGAAACCGGTCGTGTTGGCGCTGTTGGTATAAATGCGCAAGATCGCCGATTGGACGGTTCCGCTGCCCACACCGCTCACCGCAAAGCGCAGGTAGCTGCGCGTAACAGGCGAACTATCCACCCGCAAATTGGTCGCACTGCCGTAGTTGGTGCTCGGGAATGTGGACATTACGTACGCGTCGGCGCTGGGATTGAAGGTGAGGGCAGGTGCCTGCGCAACCGCATCCTGTGTGGAGGCATGCACCACTGCATTGGCGTTCAATGCAATTAAAACCACGATCATCAAGTTAACAAACCGGTAAAAATTTTTTGTCAGCATAACGATAATCCTTTCTGAATTCAGACCAAAAAATCGTTCAAGTCTGTTGGATCCAGGTCGGAAGCAATCCATTTTCGTGGGCCTGGGTTTTCTGTCCGGGTGGGACCGGTCGTTGGAGTCCTAAATATTCTTCTCCTGTTTATTGGATCTCTGTTTTTTGAAGTCATTTGCCGTTCGTGTGCAATACGTCCAGGTATTGCCCGTTCCCTGAAGCGCTTTCCCAAAGCGTGCCGGGTTCTACAACGGTGCCTTCCCCCCACTCGCTGAAGGTTGTGATCAGCTGCCAGGCTGCTCCCGAGGCAGCCATGTCTCTTACGTTCTGTGCCCAGCGGGTGAGATCGCGTGCCAGGCGTACAGGGGTACCCTTTAGCCAGAATCCCGGGCTGATGCTGTAGCTGTAGTTCCCCTGCTGGTCGGCTGCCACGGCAGGAGCGTATTGGTGCCAGCTGTCCGGCTGGCTTGCGCATAGGGTATATCCCTGGAAGACCTTAAGAACGATGTACGCGCCCATCGTATCCGCCTGCTTCCAGCGGTCTGCCATCCCGCAAGCGTCGTTGGCGTCGGCATACACGAACACGACGAATTTTCCGTTAACCCGCAGATAACTTGGGTTCTGGGCGTAATGGTTTAGGATGTAGGTCAGGTCGTTCTGGATTTGGCTTACCGATGGATCTCCCTGGCTCTCATTTTCATAATAAAGCGCCCAGCGAAAGTTGGTTCCTGTGGCAGCGGTAAGCAAGCCGGAGATCTTGGAATCGGTCTGGCTGCCCTGTCCCCACCAGGAAGCGATCCCGGCCTGGATGTTGCCGTACTGCATCATGGCAATATGCTGCTTGAGGATCATCTGGTCAGTGGAACTGTAATAACCAAGCTGGGGGGTGTAATTGGAATACGGGTAAATCCCCTGCTGCGTCCAGGCTTCAGGGAACCACGGATAATAGAAAGCAGCCCGGATCGGGAACGACGGCTGCCAGCTTGTTCCCCCCGAAGGTGTGGGGGTGCTGGTCGGAGCGGTCGTATTTGTAGGCGCAATCGTCGCTGTGGCAGTTTTTGTGGGTGTCTTGGTGGGCTGAGAGGTCGGTGTGACAGTTGCCGGGCTGGCTAAATTTACCACCAGCTGGGGGGCATTGCTGCCCGCTTCGCGTGAAGCCAGGTTGGTTTTAGTGGAGCTTGTGGTCGTTAAAACAAGATTGTAGGTTCCCTCAGTCTTGATATAACTGCTGATTTCCACCGCTATCCAAGTCCCTCCACTGACTGCTTTTGAACTGGAGATCGTGGCTCCGGCTGCGGGAGAGTTACTGAAAGTAATTCCGGTTTCTGTCCAGGTATTATTTGCCACCGATTGGACCGAAAAACCTGCCTTGTTGGAACTGTTGGCATACATTCGCAGGATAACCGATTGCACTGTGCGTCCTGATAGCCCGCTCACCACAAATCTCAGGTAACTGCGCGTGATGGGGCTGCTGTCCACTCGCAGTGCGGTATTCTTTCCATAATTGCTGCTAGGGCTTGTTTGTAATACGTATGCATCCGCCACCGGTTTGAAAGTGATGGCGTTCGCCTGGGAAATGTCACTCTGGGAAGCTGCCTGTACTGCTACAACGGAGTTGCTTTCCAGCAAAAGGACAATCAGCAAATTTACGAACCGCAGCTGGATTTTATTCTGCAATTTATCAATCCTTTTCGTTTACAAGTATTTCCGTAATCCGTGATTTCTTGGACCCAGGTCGAAATTTAATTCCTGGTAGCGGCAAGGCAGCAATAACCTGAGGAATCGGTTGGAGACCCACTGATCTGTACCCCCGGGTTTGTGTTGCTGGATATGACACTTTATGGTATTGCATTGGGAAGGCCACAGTATACCCGAAATAAAACCTGACTTTTGTCATAAATTGTTTCCAAATTTGTAATGTGATATGCCCCATTTGGGGGATTTTATCTGGGAACTCAGTTCTCTTCGGCATATTTTGAGTTCCACTGGTCATGACCAGTCCAGCATTCCCCTATTTAGAACGGACCGGTGGGCGGAGGTTGGATTGAGATCAAACATTAATTCAAATAGTTTACCGACGAGGCAGTTTTATTTATTAATGCTTGCCATCACCCGTCATTTCGTGCATAATGGGATAAGAATGGTTTCTTAAATATAAACAGGTGAAACTAATGCCCTACGATACCTTGTTGGCTACACGCATCCTGGCCGCTCTCGGTCCAATCCCCCACCTGGAAGAAAAAAAGATGTTCGGCGGGGTCGGCTTCCTCATTAATGGCAATCTGGCTTGCGGAGTCCACAAGAACGACATGATCGTCCGGGTCGGTCCGGATAATTCCGCTCAAGCCCTTTCCCTTCCCCACACGCGCGTATTTGACATGACCGGTCACCCCATGGCAGGCTGGGTAATGGTCGAACCGCGGGGGTGCGCTACCGAGTTTGAACTTAAAACCTGGGTCGAGCAGGGGGTCGCGTTCGCCGGTTCTCTGCCCGCAAAGGAGAAATAATATGAAAAAAGAAATCACCAATGATCCAAATTACGACCTGAAATCGGTCAAATTGCCATACCTAGCGGGCGGGATGCTGCGTTTATTTGTCAGCCTCGTCGAAGGCCCGTTTCGCGGCATGCTGATCCCCAGCTTGTTCAAGAGTGCTGGCATTACCTGGCTGCGCAAGCAGCAGTTCGACGAACCGCCCACCCTGCAGCCAGTCAATTTTACGGGGTGCCCGCCGTCGCTGCGGGGGCAGTACCCCAGGAAGAATGGCCCAAACCCGCCTCCCTGCCCGGCTTGGGCTTCCGTTACAGCACTGTTCAGGATTATGCCCGGGCTTACCGGGATGGAAAGATTACTCCCGAAGACGTGGCCCACCGCCTCCTGGAAGCGGTTATGACCAGCAATGCCGCTGAACCTCCCCTGAATGCCATCATCGCCATGGACCGCGAGGACGTGCTCAGGCAGGCCCGCGAATCAACCCAGCGTATCGTGGAAGGTCGTCCCCTCAGTGTTTTCGACGGCGTGCCGGTGGCGGTCAAGGATGAGGTGGATATGCTCCCTTATCCCACCACGGTTGGCACGGCTTTTCTGGGGGAGTCTCCCTGCACTGAAGATTCCACGGTGGTGGCGCGCATGCGTTCCGCCGGGTCGCTGCTGATCGGCAAGGCCAACATGCACGAGATCGGCATCGGTGTCACCGGCTTGAACCCCAACCTGGGCACGCCTCGTAACCCGTATGCACCCGGCCATTTCACCGGCGGCAGTTCGAGCGGACCCGGTGCAGCCGTGGCTGCGGGGCTATGCCCGGTTGCCATTGGTGCTGATGGCGGCGGTTCGATCCGCATCCCGGCCTCGTTTTGTGGTGTCGTCGGGATTAAACCCACCTACGGGCGGGTCAGTGAGTTCGGTGCCGCACCGTTATGCTGGAGTGTGGCTCACCTCGGCCCCCTGGCTGCCACTGCCACAGATGCTGCCCTCGCTTACGCTGTTATGGCCGGTCCAGACCTGCGCGATCCCAACTCATTGCGGCAACCTTTCCCTTCCCTGGCGGGATGGGATCAAATAGACCTGAATGGTTTGAAGGTGGGGGTTTATTGGCCTTGGTTCCGCCACGCCACCGCCGATATGGTCGCCGCCTGCGAAGCCATGCTTGCCAGGTTCGAGAGTATGGGCGCCCAGTTGCGCGAGGTGGTCATCCCGGACCTGGAAGCTGCCCGCATCGCCCATACCATTACCATCGCGGGGGAAATGGCCCAGGCGCTCGACCGCTATTATGCCGCGCATCACCGCCAGCACGGCCTGGATGTGCGCCTCAACTTGGCGCTGGCCCGCAGCTTCACTACCATGGATTATGTCCAGTCCCAGAGGGTGCGCACCCGTTTGATCGCCAACTTTGCGCGTGCATTGGAACAGGCGGATGTGATCCTGACCCCCGCCACCGCCCTGCCCGCGCCTCCTATCCCTGCCGCTGCCCTCCCCGACGGCGAATTGGACCTCTCCACACTGGTCGAGATCATGCGTTTCGCCACCCCGCCCAACCTCACCGGTCTGCCAGCCATTTCATTCCCTGTGGGCTACAATGAAGACAACCTGCCCCTGGGGATGCAGGCGATCGGTCGCCCGTGGCAGGAGGCCACCCTTCTCCGTCTTGCCCTGGCTGCCGAGCGGGTCGTGGACCGCAAACAACCTGAGTTGTATTATCGCATTCTTCCAGAGTGATTTTTATCTTCCGGGGCTGACGATCAGATCAGCCCTGGTTTTCACCAGGAGAAATATCCCTGCGCGGGGCAACATTTTTTCGCTCATAACGTAAATAGATTGTCAGGTTTTGCATTAAGGAGGAAGGACACCATGAGAAGAACTTCAAGTCTTTTTTGGGGCATTGCCCTCATCTTATTTAGCGCTGCGCTGCTGGCTGACCGGCTTGGTTACATTGATCTATCGAGTATATCCACCAACGCCTGGGTCTTCATTTTTGGCGGCGCAGCCATCCTGTTCCTGCTCGGCTATTTCGTGAACGGTCTCAGGCATTGGGGCATGCTCTTCCCAACGTTTATATTCGCATCCCTGTCACTTACCATATGGCTGGTCACCCGCAATATCACCGGTGCCTTTCTTGGCGCTCCAATTTTGGCCGCTATAGCCTTGCCGTTCTACGTCGGTTTTGCCATCCGTCGTCACTGGGGTCTGCTCATCCCCGCCTGGATCATGACCATCCTCACCATCATCACCTTGATGGCTGACCAGGTCGTCGGGACCCTGGTCGGCGCATTGTTCCTTCTTTCGGCAGCCCTTCCATTCCTCGTCGTTTTCATGGCGAACCGCTCCCGCGGCTGGGCGCTTATCCCCGCCTGGGTATTATTCGTGCTCGGCCTTGTCACCTTGTTTGCTGACCGGGTCAATGGAAACCTGATCGGTGCCCTGTTTCTGTATTCCATCGCCTTGCCCTTCCTGGTCGTTTTCCTCCTGGACCACTCCCGCCGCTGGGCGCTCATCCCGGCTGCAGTCATGGCTGTCCTGGGCACTTTCCCGCTGCTCTCCCTGGCCATCAGCGGGGATGCGGCCGGTGCAGTAGGGATGTTCCTGTTCGCCCTGCCTTTCTTCGTCGTTTATTTCCGCTGGAAGGAAGCCTGGTGGGCTTTCATCCCGGCTGGGATTTTTGCTTCCATAGGTATCGTGGTTGTCTTCTCGCTGTTTGTCCCGCCGAACCAGGATCTGTGGAACGGCATCCTGACCGGGATCCTGTTTCTTGGCATGGGCCTGACCTTTGGGATGCTCTGGTTGAGGCGCCTTTCCCTCCCTACCGATTGGGCCAAGTACCCTGCCCTGGCGCTCCTGGTGGCTTCCCTGCTTGCATTTGTGCTGGGTAAAAATTTCCAGGACTATTGGGCGGTGGTCCTTCTGGCGGTCGGCATCCTGTTGATTGTCACCAGCCTGCTTCCAAAAAAGCCTCGCGCACCGGCTCCTCCTGCAGACCCTTCTTGATTAATTCCGGTTATTTAGATTTCCATTCGAAGTCCTCTCAATCATGAAACTGAAAATCGGGACCAGTGAGCTTCACTCATTGGTCCCGATTTTTCCCTTTTCATCTCCAAAATAACTTGAATCCAATTATTATTCGAGCATCCTATCCAAATTCGACTAAATCTTGCTAATGCATGCACCTCGAAGTACATGCATTTGTTGTTTGCACCTTATATATTTCCCAATGTTTTTTCAGTTACAACCGGATCGCAATTCTGAAATCGACTCATTAGGTTTTGGGTAGCTTTGGAATATACATAATTCTGTTCGAATTAATTCTTAAGTTGCACATTTCATTTAAGCCCAGTAAGTTTTGCTATACATAATATTAAAATGACCATGACTGATCTTAATTGATCTGATATTTTATTGGTTATCGCTTAGGGTTAGGTTGAGGTTTATCAAAATAAAAAACCCAGCTTTCATATGTATCTGATATATTTATGACCTGGAATAATTGCCCCTTGGGATTAATCATCCAAACCTCTGCCTTACCATTATTATTCGAAGTGAAATATACATTTCCATTGACCGCCGGAGCAGGTGACCAGCTTTCATACGTATCTTGTGTGTGGGTGACCTGGAATATCTGCCCCGCTTGATCCCTCATCCAAATCTCTGATTTACCGTTATTGTCCGAAGTGAAATATAAATACCCATTCAATGCGGGAGCAGGCGACCAACTTTCGTACGGATCAGATATATTTATAACCTGGGTTATCTGTCCCTTTGGGTCAATCATCCAAACCTCTGCCTTACCATTAATATTCGAAGTGAAATATACATTTCCATTGGCCGCCGGAGCAGGAGACCAGCTTTCAAAAGAATCTGGTGTGTGTGTGACCTGGAAAACCTGCCCCTTTTGATCCATCATCCAAATCTCTGTTTTGCCATTATTATCCGAAGTGAAATACAAATACCCATCTGCCGTCAGGGCAGGTGACCAGCTTTCATACGGATCCGGTGTGTGTGTGACCTGGAAAATTTTCCCCTTTTGATCCATCATCCAAATCTCTGCCTTGCCATTATTATCCGAGGTGAAATACAAATTTCCATCCACCGCCAGGACTGGCGACCAGCTTTTATAAGGAACTGGGGTGTGGGTGACTTGGAAAATCTGCCCATTTTGATTCATCATCCAAATCTCTGTCTTGCCATTTTTATCCGAAGAGAAATAAACATACCCATCCCTCATTATTCCTGGAATTTGGGTACCTATGAAAGATAATGTTCCAGGTATCAAAAGAGCGCCAACTACCACCATTATTCCCACAAGCACGATGCCAATAATCCACCAATTGATAATTCTTGTTTCTGGCAAATATCTCGGTGAGCCGCTTCTCGAGTGCTTGTTTCTCCTTCCCTGAATTTTTAGGCTGGAGATCATCTTGTTCACCCATCCCCAGCCCTCGCGTCCTCGGTCGGAATTAGACTTACGATGTTTTTTAGGTATTTCTGGGATGGGTCGCGTACAAGCTGGCAGGCGCGTGGCCTTAAAGGATTCAGTTTTAATCGGAGAGGGCGTTGGAATTTCAGTACTTGTACCTTCTTCAATTGCAATTATTGGTAATTTTGCCTGGTCAGCATCAGGTTCTGGCAATTCAAACGGTTTGGTCGGCGGCGACAAAATGGTAACGACTGCCGTTGCATTAAAAGAATTAAGCTTTTCTATCATCTCTGGCGGTAGAGTTTTTTCAAGGTCTCGGAAAAGTTCTCCTCCACTCTGATAGCGATCCATTGGAGCCTTCGCCAATGCCTTGCGAACAACCTGCTCGACAGCTTCGGTCAAATCGGGACGCAGATTTTGTGGATTTGGAGGCGGTTCGTTTATATGTTTATGTATGATCGCAAGAGGGGTGGTTTGTGAAGTGAAAGGGACCTTGCCAGTCAATAATTCGAAAAGGATGACGCCCAGAGAATATAAATCGCTCATCGCGGTCAGGTCAGCCCCCATGCCTTGCTCAGGAGACATATAGGTTGGTGTTCCTATTAATGAACCGGTAGCTGTGAGCTGGGTTTCGCTCATTATTCGGGCGATTCCAAAATCTGCCAGATAGGCATCTCCGTTCGTGTCTAAAAGGATATTGGATGGTTTAATGTCGCGATGAATGATGCCCTTTTTATGGGCATAATCAAGGGCGTCAGCGATTTGCTTAATGATTGATAACACTTGATTGATCGGCATGTATTTGCTTGATTTGGACAATTCCAGCATATGGGATTGCAGTGTCCCCCCACCAATGAACTCCATAACCATATAATAATTGCTGTCTTCATAGTCAAAGTCATAGATTTGGACGATGTGAGGGTGACGCAGCGAAGCAACCGCTTTCGCTTCCCGGTCAAAACGACTCCGGAAGTCTTCTCCTTCAGCTAAAAAGGTGTGTAGGATTTTAATCGTCACGTACCGGTCAAGTTTAGGATGGTAAGCCTTATATACTTCCGCCATGCCCCCTCTTCCCAGGAAGTCAGTGATTGTATATTTACCGATTGTTTTCCCCACAAGATTAGCCATTCTTATCCTTATGGTAGGTTAATATTAATAGTATATTTCGAGTCTACGTCCATTGCAACTTTTTTTCCCTTGGTTTCATTGTATGCCATAAATATCCATTTGTCGTGCCATTTATTATTGAATACATAACCAGATATTCTTTCAAACATAAGAATTAAAAATGGTCACAAAGCGTAGCGAGGCGGTGAGTAGGAAGTGCACTTTGGGAAGTTCGGTTGAGTCACCGTTGAAGTCTTGTAATCGTTTTAATTCTCACATTTACACTAAAATCCATTGTCTAGAGTAACCATTGGTTTCCATTCGCAAAGCGTCGCTTATAATGAACTTATCTAAAAATTGAAAAGGATCAAAAAATGACTTCACCAAATTGGGATTACTGGCAATTCCTGCTCGGCGAATGGACTGGGGAAGGCGGCGGCGTTCCCGGACAGGGCGGCGGGCTCCAGGTTTTTCATCTTGACCTGCAGGAGCAGGTCCTGCTGCGCAAGAACCATATCGATTTTCCCGCCACCCCCGATCGACCCGCCTTTTCCCACGACGATCTGACTGTCATCTACCCGCACCCATCCGGAAGCATGCGCGCCATCTACTTCGACAACGAGGGGCATGTCACCCCATACAGCGTCGATGCCAAAAAGGACGTCATCGTCATGGTCAGCGATCCCGAGCCGAATGCCCCGCGCTCTCGTACCACCTTTCTCAAGGGGAAAAACGGGACCCTTATCAACCGCTTCGAGCTTATTCCCCCCAACGAACCGGAAGCCTTTCAAATGTACGTTGAAGGTACGTCTATTAGGAAATAATCCCTTCCAAAATTGGAAATAAATCAGCCAGCATCTTTCCCTGGTGGGAAGGTTTTGACGTTCCGACGCTTCACGTCGGAACGAATTTCTTTTTTGCACAACCTTCTCCTCGATCCCACTGGCAATCCGAAATATTTTAATACCTCGAATAAGTATTGGTGTAAGGATCAGTCCGTGAGTGAATTAGGGGTGAGATACCCAAAGTTGGGAGGAACCCTTTTAAATTTACATATTTGAAAACCAACCTCGATCCAAAAGATAAAAGAACCTCGTCTTACCTGCGCCTCGTCGTATTCTGACCGGTTCCCAACACGGTATAATTCTTTCCAGGATAAGGTTGCCCGCTTTTCGTACTCCAAAACAAAAGCTTATGCGTCTTTCACCAGTTTTCATTTATACATCTTCGTCTGGAGAATCTTAAATCTCTGCAGACGATTATTCAAGGAGCGTTTCAATATGAAGACCAAAAAATCAGATCTGGAGGGATTAACCCTGCTCGGTCACAAGGCAGAGCCGGGTAAAAAACTGGAAGCTTTTCCCAACCACAACCCGGAACGTTATTACCGGGTGATCCTGGAAACAGATGAGTTTACATGCGTCTGCCCGATGACCGGCCAGCCGGATTTTGCGTCCATCCGGGTGGACTATGTCCCTGATAAACTGGTGATGGAATCGAAATCGTTCAAGCTTTATCTCTGGTCCTATCGCAACGAAGGCGCCTTCCATGAACACGTCGTCAACACCATCCTTGACGACCTGGTAAAAGTCCTGGATCCCCACTGGTGCAAAGTGACCGGGATTTTCAATGTTCGCGGCGGCATCGGCATTACTGTCGAAGCAGAGCAGATAAAGACCCTGGCAGCCAAAGAGGCTGTGCAATGAATAAGGCCGGGCGGGAGGGATACCGCTGGTATACGTTCGTTACCGCCCTGTTTGTGGTTACCCTTGTAATTTCCAACATCATCGCAGTCAAGGTCGTTCACATTTTTGGATTATTTCTCCCGGCTGCGGTTATCCTGTTTCCGGTGGCGTACATCTTTGGGGATGTGCTGACTGAAGTCTACGGTTACGCCTGTGCCCGGCAGGTGATCTGGACAGGATTTTTCTGCAACCTGTTGGCGGTCATTGCCATCTGGATCGGCGGCGCGCTTCCGTCAGCGCCGTTTTGGTCGGCGGGTGTTTTCAATTCGCCGGATGCGGCCCAGCAAGCTTACCAGGCTATTTTGGGCTTTACTCCACGCTTGCTGCTGGCATCTTTCATGGCATATCTCGTTGGTGAATTTCTGAACTCCTTTGTGCTTGCCCGCCTGAAGGTCCGGACGAAAGGACGCTTCCTGTGGTTGCGGACAATTTCCTCCACAATTGTTGGCGAGGGGGCCGATTTGGTCATTTTTATCTCAGTCGCCTTTTGGGGAATATTCGCACCCGCTGATATCGGCTTGGCCATTTTATCCCAATGGGTTTTTAAGGTTGTGTACGAGACCGTGGCTACCCCCTTAACCTACCTGGTGGTCAACAAATTGAAAAAGATCGAGCAGGAAGATTACTTCGACCGGGAGACGGATTTCAATCCATTTTCCGCGAAGTGATCCTTCGACCTTCACCAGTTCGTACCCGCAAGTTTCCGGGTCGAATACGCCCTGGCGGATCCAAATCCTCGGGGTCCATTCTTTGCCGACGGGTTTCTTAATTTTGATTGGTCCAGATGGTTTTCGGAGGGTGTCGCCCTCTGAATATTTAACAGTCGGATCATTTCCACCACCAGTGAAATGCTAAATTCTGAAAATAGATATTCTTTCCGGTAATTTATAACCCCTAGTTGACAAATTAGAACGCATGTGCAATATCATGGTAAGCGCACTGGATCTCTCAAACATCCTTGTCGCGTATCATCCGCACCTTGACAAATGAGACATCTATGCAACGATCGTTTTTAGCCGATCCCTGTCGGGCGAAAAGCTGAAGCAATCCTGTGAAGCCCATTCGTTTCGTAAAATCGATTAAAAAAGTGACTTTAATTTATTTACCTGGAACATGGACCTGGGAACCTGGGCGGAAGAGTCTGGAATGAGTGAGGACGTTCACTAAGTATTGGTGGGGTTCGATCCGCCGATGTTCCAACTTAAAAGGCACAATTTCGATGGTGGGTTGTTTAATTTGCAATATTAAAGAAACTTGCTTCCTCGGTTTTTTTTCTGGCATTGTCAATAATGAAGAAGCTCTCGAGGTGAATTGCGGTTTCGAGGCAGGGTTGTTTGATCCTCATTTTTTCTCAGAACAAACAACCCATGGGCGCAATAAATTGGATGGCTTAGTGTGCCCACGACCAGGCTCATTTTCAATGCTGTCAGATGAATTAAAATTACCCCTTGAAAATCAATCCTGCGTGTTGTGCTGACATCGCCTCCATTAGTCCCTGTTTAGTGTGGCATGGGGAGGCGGCCTCCGCGGAACCCACTGGGGTCAAGCTGCCATTCGTGCAGCACCCCCTTTGAGGGGCGGCCACCTCGACGACTTGACATCGTACCCGTCAGCCCCTGTTCTAAAGGGGCAAGGGTAGTCGTCGATAGAAACTCCAGGCAAAATAGATACAGAAGTTCATTCTTTAATTAGGGACCTCAAATCCTCTCATTCGTTTGTAGTCGTTTTGGCACATGAATTTGCTCAATTCGCCTACGAGTGCAGGCATCGTTGCCGGTCGGTTTCGAGTTGCTGTGCTCTTTTCCTTTCTTTTTCCCTCTATGCAACTCTGATTATTTTGTGTCCTGCGTGTCCTTCGTGTTTAATTCCCCTTTCTCATCACCTTTCTCATCACCTGTCTCATCACCTGTCAAGGTTTAATTAAAATGTCCCCTGTTTGCGCGAAATAGAAATGTCCCCTCGCGGGTGAACATCACTACTTCGTTGAGTTGATGTGACGGGGGCCATATGCCCAGGGATGATTAGGAGCAGGCTTGTGAGCCATGCTCTGGTTAATCAGGACACGATCGACCTGCTTGGCTGTGACCACTTCTGACTGATGTGCCTGCTTCTGGAAAACGGTGAAATCCAATAAAGTGTCTTTGTAGAGGATGGCGACTTTGCCGTGCACATCCTGACAGATAGTGACCCGGATATTATGCAACGCATACGCCGGACGATCCGTCTGGATCTGGTAGACCACGTTTTTGAACTGGACAGTTAGGTTTTTGGTGATGAGTTGGATCTCCTGCCAGGCGAGGATCTGGTCAAGATTATGGTGAGCCTGTAAGGGGCGGTGAGCATCCAGGGAACTCCGCGGCTGGACTGCAAAGCGGGCATTGAAATCAGCCATAAATTCGGGTAAGTAGGCATTCCCCTGCTGACTATCGTTGATCCCCCGCAAGCGCATCTCCTTGACCAGACGGTCCTGCAAGGTCTGGTTGGCTCGCTCCACCCTTCCCTTCGCCTGGGGCGTGTTGGCACACAGGATTGGGATCTCCAGGCTTTGCATGGCTCTCCCGAACTGGGTCAGGTTGTCTCCAGAGCCCATATTGGGTATGTTGATCCGAAAGATGCTGTGTTTGTCCGTGTACAGCCCTGCAGGCCTGCCATGGGCACCCAGATACTGCCTCAGCAGCTCACAATAACCAAAGAAACTCTCCTCCGGCACAAATGACAAGGCTCCCAGCTGTCCTGTGGCATCATCGATCATGACCAGCAATGTACATCGCTCCGAGCGTCCCTCAAACCAGTCATGATCCGTCCCATCCATTTGCTCCAGCTCCCCATAGCACGCCCGCCGTTCTCGCATCGGATGCGCTTCCTCCTTTCGCACCCTTTTCGCTTTCCATATCCCCTCCTCGATCATGATCTTGCGGACACTTCCCAAACTTATCTCCATCCCTTCCAGCTCCACTATCTTCTCGTGCGCCAGCGTCGGCCCAAAGTCTGCATACCGCCCTTTGAGTAGATCGATGACCCTCCGCTCTGTCTCCCCATCCAATTGATGGTGGCTCGGCTTCCCGCGCTGCTGCGATACAAGCCCCGCGGCTCCCTCTCGCCGATAGGCTCGCAACAATCGCTTCACTTGCCGGACACTTACCCCTATGACCTCTGCAGCTAGTCTTTGTCCCATCCGTTTCTCTACCAATCGCTCCATTACTTCCAGACGGCTCATTTCTTCTTTGCTCATGGTTAGCAGGTCCATTTCTATGTCCCTTTCACAGGGGACATTCTAACTTGTACGCAAAGGGGACATTACTATTAAACGCTTACAACCTGTCTCATCACCTTGACATCCCCGCCATACTCGGTTACCCTGTTCTTTACTATTCGCATTATTTCAGCAGTCTCTGCTGTTGTTCGTTTGAGCATCGCTCGACCCCTGCAACTTCCCCGGACTTCTGAAGAAAAGGAAACTCTTGAGCTTTAATCATTTCAACCTTGATCCGCGCCTCCAGGCGGGGATCGACCGTCTCGGTTATACCGAGGCCACCCCCATCCAGATCGCTGCCCTCCCCGCCGCACTTGCCGGGAAGGACCTCATCGCCACTGCCCAGACAGGCACCGGCAAGACTGCCGTGTTCGTCCTCCCCATTTTGCAGAAATTGTTGAGCGGACCTCGCAACCGTACCCGCGCTCTCATCGTCACCCCCACCCGTGAGCTTGCCGAACAGATCAATGATTCCATTCGGGATCTGGGGATCGGGACGAAGATTCGCAGTGCCACAATTTACGGAGGCGTCGGTCCAGCACCTCAGGTGCGTGCTTTGCGCGATGGAGTCGAGATCCTTGTAGCCTGCCCGGGCCGCCTGCTTGACCATCTCAACCAGGGAAATGCTCAACTCCAGGGTGTGGAGATCCTGGTGTTGGACGAAGCTGATCGCATGTTCGACATGGGCTTCCTCCCCGACGTGAAACGCATTCTCAAGCATGTGCCCGCCAAACGCCAGACCATGCTTTTTTCAGCCACGTTCCCCAAAGAGATCGAAGGGCTGGCTGCCCAAACCCTGACGAACCCGCAGCGCATCGCTGTTGGACTTAGCCGCCCGGCTCACACTGTGGCACACGCTCTTTACCCCGTGCCGCAGCACCTCAAGACCTCCCTGCTGCTGGCGCTGCTCAAGCAAACCGATACAAATTCCGTCCTGGTCTTTACCCGCACCAAGCATCGTGCCGAGAAACTCTCCCACCAGATCGCACAGGCCGGGTTCCGTGCCACCAGCCTGCACAGCGACCGGTCGCAGGGTCAGCGCCAATCGGCCTTGGCCGGCTTTAAGAGCGGGCATTTCCAAGTGATGGTTGCCACCGACATTGCCGCCCGGGGTCTCGACGTGGAGGGTATCTCGCATGTAATCAATTTCGATATGCCCGCCACCGCAGACGATTACATCCACCGTATCGGACGCACTGGGCGCGCAGAGCATACCGGTGATGCATTTACCCTGGTCACCCCCGACGACAAGGACATGGTCCGCTCCCTGGAAAAGATCATGGACAAGCCGCTGGTGCAGCAAAAACTGGAGGGGTTTAATTACTCCACTCCCGCCCCGGACCGTCCGGCCCTAGCTCCACACCGCCAGTCCCGCACTCCTGTTCCATCATTTGCGAAGGGAAGACCCGCCAGCCGGCGAACGCCGCCCTCCGCTCCCGGCCACAGCCTGCGACAAAAATTCGCAGGCGGAAGATCCAGGTAAATTTATATATATCCCGGCGCACCAGATCTCTCACGAGATTAGCTGCGCCGGATTTGCTAAATCAATAACCAGGAGGGGTCTCCATGCATGTAAAATTCCCCGTTACCGTCCATCTGTTCTTTTTCCGCGGCAATCAGGTGCTGCTGCTCCGCCGTTTCCAGACCGGCTACATGGACGGGCATTACAGCGTCCCTGCCGGTCACCTCGACGGCGAAGAAACGGTCCGCATGGCGGGAGTGCGTGAAGCTCGCGAGGAGATCGGCGTGCGGATCGACCCGCAGGACATGGTTTTCGCCGGGGTCTTCCATCGCCATTCGGACGATGAGCGTGTGGATTTTTTCTTTAGGGTATTGAAATGGGATAGGGAACCGTCCAATAGTGAACCCGGGAAGTGCGACGATTTGCGCTGGACGCCTGTCGATGATCTGCCCGTCAATACCGTTCCTTACGTCCGCCAGGCGATTGAAAATGTTCGCTCCGCAGTTCTCTTCCAGGAATTTGGCTGGAAATAGCCGGAGTCACGGTTCTCCCTCCTGTCTGCACCTGGTGCGCCCGGCAGAACTGTCCGAAAACTTTTAAGGGATTGTGGAAGGCGTCGGGAAGTAGATGTAGAGGACCTGGCCCAGGTTTTCATCCCATCGGCTGAAGTGGGCGCGATCGGCCATTTCAGCCACTGCAGCCAGGGGCACCAGGCCGCCGGTCGCCCCAGTGCCCGGGTAGGCATAAGTCCCGATTTGCGACCAGTCCGCTGGCTCGGTATTGGCCGGGTTGTCCGGGAATTCATCCCCTGCGGTCGGCATGAGGGACTGCACATATGCCCGGTCAGGGTTCAGGCGCACCCACAGCCCTGCCTCAAACCGAAAACCCTGGTAAGCCTGGTGGATGTGGGGTTTATCCTTTGCAGCCTGGGCATGGTCCGCCTGCGCAAAGACCAGCATCACTTTAAGATCGGGCAGCATTGTGCGCATGTCCATGTACTGGCTTGTACTTTCCCTGAATGGCCAATCCCGAGCGGCTTCATCAGGGGTGGCCAGGTCCTCCGGCCAGTTTGAGAGGGAAAGCGAACCGGTATCCAGCAATGCCTGGGTCAGAGCAACCGAGTAGGCTCGTTTCCCAAAAATGATCGGGACCTGCCAGCTCATAACGAAGTCACCGCTGGTCACGGTGCCGCTGCCGTCCAGATCGAGGTAGGCTCGTCCTACGGCGCCCGTGTGTGGATCCTTATACGCTGCATCCCAACGCACGTTGGTGTACGATAATGTGATTGCTGACGTGCTATAGCTGGAGGGATAATTGTAAAAAGGATTGTAGACCGGCAGCCCGCTGTCGTCCAGGTAACCTGCCTCCAGGCAGGAAAGCGTATCCACCGTGGGATTTTCCCGGCCGATGAAATACTGCACATTCGGTATTTTATCTCCGTACAACTTAATCACATTGACGACTGCGATGCCTGCATCCGCAAAAGCATACAGCCCTACTTCTCCGGTCAACGGTAAGACCGGGGTGAGGGATGATATAAACCGCCCATTTGTGTCGGCATCGGTACCGGATGCAAACCGGATTACATCCCGCAATACCTGGATGGACTGCTCCCCACCAGAGTCAAATGTGCCGCTACTCCGGCTGGTCGTGATGCTGTCGGTCTGACCGGGCCACATAAAGCTGACTTGAATGAGGCCCAAGGAGGCGAGGTCCGGGTCCGTCATGAAACTGCTAACCGATGAAAAAATAGGGGGGATCACCACCACCACCCCTGCTCCTTCCGGGTAGCGGGCTGTCTTTGGTGCTGCGATCATCACCGCAATATCCCCGACCCCAACTACTGTGATGTGGGTGGACTGGATATTCCCACTAAAACTCCCCACCGTGCAATCGGTCGGGCAGGAAAGTGAGGTTTCGCCGTTATCGCAGAACCCGTTCCCACAATTCGTCCCCGGAGTTACCAAGGCGCCTGTTGTGGAAACCGGGCTGCATCCGGTAAGGATCGTTCCGATTAACATCAGGACTGAAGAAATCATGAAAAGCGAATGCATCCGGGGGTGTTTCATGTCGTCCTCCAGAGTTCATTGTAGCACGAGCCAAAACATCAACGAAAGGGTTTGATAATTTTATTGAAAGTATGAATACAACGATCAGGGCTTCACTTTACCGATGTCAACCTTCCAACACCTTTATTATTTCTTGCCATGTTGAGTGCATGAATAAGGGTTGCAAGGATGAAAAAAACACGGTAATATTGGCTAGCCATGCTTCGAATCCTGTTGATATTCGTTTTGCACGGCTTTTCATAGTCAGCCAAGCCTGACAGGTGAATCATACCTGCCAGGTTTTTTTTGTCGCCATCTATATTACTTACTAAGGAGTATGAATGCAGACACCCTGGGAATATCGCTATGCAAACAGGACGCAACGGATGGGAAGTTCGGTCATCCGGGAATTACTAAAACTGACCGAGCAACCGGATATCATTTCTTTTGGGGGCGGCTTGCCCGCCCCGGAAGTCTTCCCCATCAAACAGTTCCAGGCGGCATGTAATTATGTATTAGAGCATGATGGCCCTCAATCGCTGCAGTACAGTACGACGGAGGGTTACCGGCCTCTGCGGGAAATGATTTCCCGTCATACCGGACGCTACTCGGTTAAGATCACGCCTGACAACATCCTGATCACCTCGGGTTCTCAGCAAGCCCTGGATTTCCTGGGACGGGTTTTCATTAACCAGGGTGATCACATTGTCGTCGAATTGCCCACCTACGTTGGCGCTTTGCAAGCCTGGAATGCTTATGGAGCGCAATACATTGCCGTCCCTTCGGATGAGCACGGGATGGTGGTGGATAAGCTTGAAGAAGCCCTGCGCATTGGGCCAAAGTTCATATATGTCCTGCCGAACTTCCAAAACCCGAGCGGCACAACCCTCAGCCGGGAACGCCGTAAAAAACTGGTCGAACTGGCGGACCAGTATGGAGTTCCAATCGTCGAGGACGATCCCTACGGCCAGTTGCGCTTCGAAGGAGAACACCTACCCTCCCTGGTCTGGCTTGACAGCCAGTTCCGCGGTGACGATGGGTGTTATACAGGGAATGTCATCTACCTCAGCACCTTTTCCAAGCTCCTTGCCCCCGGCATCCGCCTCGCCTGGGTCATCGCCCCTGAGCAGGTCATCCGGAAACTGGTTCAATCGAAGCAAGCCGCAGACCTGAACACTGCCGCCTTTAACCAAATGGTTGCCTATGAAGTGGGCAAAGGAGGGTTCCTGGACGAGCATGTCAAATTCATCCGCCAGGTTTACAAGGAACGCCGTGATGTAATGCTCGAGACGATGGAAGAACTTTTCCCCCACGAAGTACGTTGGACCAAACCGGAGGGAGGCATGTTCCTGTGGGGCATTCTGCCGGAATGGATGGATGCGGCCGAGGTATTTAAAATTGCGATCGAACGTAAAGTGGCTTTTGTCCCGGGGGCTTCCTTCCATCCGAATGGTGGTGGAGATAACACCATGCGCATCAATTTTTCTTATTCCAACATAGATCTCATCCGGGAGGGCGTGACCCGACTGGGAACCCTGCTGAAAGAATTGGTGGCAGAACACAAGTGAATCACAAAGCTCCCGCATGAATGAATCTGCGGGAGCTTTATCTGATAAAACTGGTTATTCGTGAATGTAAGGCACGTATTCAGCGCGTGCCAGCCCCTGCTCAATCGCTTTCAAGGCCACTGCGTGGGCAACCGCTTGGTGAAGTTTGCGGTCCAATGGATTTGGTGCCAACTCGTCGGTCGCAGTATGATTGGCAATCGCTTCCGAAGCTGCCAGCAGCATCTCGTCGGAAATGCGTGGTGACCAGGTATCCACCGCTCCCCGAAAAATGCCCGGAAAGCCCAGCACGTTATTGACCAACTTCCCGTCGGCAGCAAAGACCGCGCCATGTTTGAGAGCCACTTCGGGCTCGATCTCCGGGTGCGGGTTGGAAAGCGCCAGGATGACCTGTCCTGTGCGGACCATGCCAGGTTTGATCAGCCCTTTCGCTCCCGTGGTTGCCACGACAATATCGCAGTTAGCCATGATTCCTTTCAAGTCTGATCGTTTTCCACCATTGGTTTCATGGCGCTGCAAGGCTTCCTCGCTCAAATCAGCGCCCCAAACCGGGTTGCCGGTAATCCTCATAAGTATTTTTGCTATGGCATTCCCGGCCGCGCCCAGCCCGATTTGACCGATGACAGCCTTCTCAAGATGCAGCTTGAGCTTACGGTAAGCCACGGTAAGCACAGCAGTTGCCACCACGGCCGTACCATGCTGATCATCGTGCATGACCGGGATATCCAACCGCTTTTGGAGTTCTTCCTCGATCCTGAAGCAGCGGGGGGCTGAGATGTCTTCCAACTGAATGGCAGCGAATGTAGGTGCGATCGCCGCAACGATCTTGATAATTTCATCGGGATCCCTGGTATTTAAAAGAATGGGGACACCTGAAAGACCTACCAGAGTCTCCATCAGCATTGCCTTCCCCTCCATCACCGGCATCCCTGCTAAAGGACCTATATCTCCCAGCCCAAGCACTGCCGTCCCATCTGTGACGATGGCCACCAGATAACTCGTGGATGTGTAGGTATGGGCAAGAGACGGATCTTTTGCAATCTTCATGCACACTTCCGCTACACCAGGAGTATAGACCTTTTGCAGGGTGGCGATGGAATCAATCGGGTAGCGGGAACGGACTGCGATCTTACCTTTCAGGTGGAGAGCCAGTACCTCATCGCGCACATCCAGCAATTTTGTACCCCTGTTTTTGCGAACGGCATCCAGGATAACTTCAAGCTGCTTTTCATCATCCGCAAAGATGGTTATTTCGCGCACTACCTGACTGGTACTCTCATTGAGCAGCACAATATCGCCGATATTTCCACCTACTGCGGTAATCGCGCTTAAGAGGCGGCCTAACGTTCCAATCTCATGGGCATTGGCCACTCGAATGATGCGTAAAAGCTTATTTTCCCAGCTCATATTTACCTCAGTGGGATTTTATCATGCGATCCCATAAATGTACCCCCCCGAAGAACCCTATCCGCCGATTTCGTTCATTACGCGATTGATTGCAATTTCTCCGTTGGCGAGTCCGTGACCCCAAGGCTTATTCCAAACGCCTTCCAAAACAAGTTTGCGCAATTCGTCCAAGGAGGCACCTGCACGTAATGGGGTAAGCAGGTCTATCTCATAATCTCGCAGGAGACACATTCGCAGGATTCCTTCCGGAGTGAGGCGGGCACGGGTGCAATCCGCACAAAACGGTGCACTAACTGACGAAATAAAACCAATATCACCCTTTGCACCAGGAATCTTGAAAAGACGCGCCTCCCCGTCCAGATCGCCACTATTTACTGGAGCCAAAGGACCAACCGATTTTTCGATGCGGGCTTGCACCTCTTCGGATGAAACCATTTGCTTGACCTGCAAATCTGTCGAGCCGCCGAAAGGCATCATTTCGATGAAACGCATCTGCCAAGGATGATCGCGGGTCAAATTTGCCAGGTCAACAACATCCTCTTCGTTGTATCCGCGTACCACCACAGCGTTCAGTTTCACCGGGGTCAGCCCGGCCGATTCAGCTGCCAAAATGCCCTCCCAGACAGTCTCCATATCCCCACCACGCGTAATCCGTTTGAATTTAGCCGGGTTCAAGGTATCAATGCTGACATTCACTCGTTTCAGTCCGGCGGCAGCCAAAGGAACCGCCAGTTTTGAGAGGAGCATGCCATTGGTTGTCAGTGAAACAGAATTGATACCGGGCGTACTGGTAATACCGAGCACGATATCAACAAGGTGAGCACGCACAGTCGGCTCTCCCCCGGTCAGACGGATTTTATCAAAACCCAGATTCGCAAACAAGCGCGTCAAAAGCAACACTTCGTCATCCTGCATCATTTCGGCGCGTGGTCGGAAGGTCATATCTTCCGGCATACAATAAACACATCGCAGGTTGCAGTGGTCGGTTAGACTGATACGTAAATAATGAATCTTACGTCCAAAACTATCGAATGCCATTCTATCCTTTAACTACCAAAATGGTAGTAATTTATTATACCTCTTTTCAACATACAGCAATTGACGGGCAGTGACAGCCGTGCTATTATGCATGCAATTTATTATTTGATTTATTAGAGAGGAGTTATCTATTATGAGCGTAGATTTTATTATGCGAATTATTGGATTGGCAGTGTTCTCGATCGTGGGGGTTTACGTTGGGAACGGGCTCTCGATTTATAACCCAGATCAACAACTTTTTTATACCATTATTTTCACGCTAGTCGGTGCACTGGTTGGACTCATCCTTACACCCTATATAACCACCCGCCCCATCCGTGCATTACGGGCCATTCTGGCCCGTCTGGCTGCAGAAACCTTGTTTTCGGCATTAATCGGGTTATTGGTTGGACTACTGACGGCTGCCCTGCTAGCTTTCCCACTCTCTCTCCTTCCTCCCCCTCTGGGAACAGTCATGCCATTTGTAGGAGTTGTGCTATTCGGGTACTTCGGGGTAGCTGTTTTCACAACACGCCAGGCTGACATTGCGAATATCCTGGGCGGATTGACCTCCCGACGGGAAGAAGCCGCTGGTGGTGGCGGATCTCTGGCAAACCGTACTATCTTATTGGATACGAGTGTAATCATCGACGGACGCGTTGCCGATATCGCCAAGACAGGATTCCTGCCCGGAACTCTATTGATTCCCCGCTTTGTGCTGAATGAACTCCAATATATTGCTGACTCTCCGGATAGCTTGCGCAGGCAGCGCGGTCGACGGGGAATGGAAGTGCTTGCAGAATTGCAGAAGGCGTCAGCAGTGGTCGTGCGTATCAGCGACGTGGACGTGGAGGGGGTGCGAGAAGTTGACGATAAACTGGTCATCCTGGCGAGGCAGATGAAATGTCCAATCCTGACCAATGATTTCAATCTGAACCGCATCGCCGAATTGCAGGGAGTGCTTATCCTGAATATTAACGAATTGGCAAATGCGGTCAAGTCAGTCGTCCTGCCGGGGGAGTTAATGTCAGTAAATGTCATCCAAGAAGGCAAGGAAGTCAACCAAGGTGTCGGATATATGGAAGATGGCACCATGGTCGTGGTAGAGAATGGCAACAAATATTTAAATAAAGAGATCACGGTGACCGTGACCAAGGTCCTGCAGACTGCTGCGGGACGAATGATCTTTGCCCGTCCTGAAGGAAAAGAGTAGGTTTTTCAAACGGATCCTCAACGAGCGCGGCAGTTGCCGCGCTTTTATTTTTCGATGCTATGCGAATGACGGTGATTCCACTGTTCTTTACCATCGTTGAGTAGTTTATAATAGCCGCAGAAAAATCTTCAGGAGAATCCATGTTGCGCGTTTACAACACTCTCACCCGCAAGAAAGAAGAATTCCAGACACTCGAGCCGAATTTGGTCAAAATGTATGTCTGCGGTGTAACCGTCTATGCAGACGCTCACATCGGTCACGCCATGTTTGCCCTGGTTTTTGATATTGTCAGACGCTACCTTACGTACCGCGGCTACAACGTGCGCCTGGTGATCAATTACACCGATGTGGACGATAAAATCATCAATCGTGCAAAATCATTAGGAGTGGATGCCAATGAGCTCGCTGAAAAGTACATCCAAGAATTTCGCCGGCAGATAGAGATCCTGAACATCCTGCCTGCTACGGTTAACCCGCGGGCCACCCAAGAAATGCCCCAGATCATCCGGATGATTGAAGGACTTATCGAAAAAGGATTTGGATATCCCGCAAAGAACGGCGATGTGTACTTCCGAGTCACAAAAGACCCGGAATATGGCAAATTATCGGGAAGAAGAATTGAAGATATGCAAGCAGGTGCACGCATCGAAATTGGGGAGGAGAAAGAACATCCAATGGATTTCGCACTTTGGAAAGCTTCCAAGCCTGGTGAGCCAGCCTGGGACAGTCCATGGGGTAAAGGCCGCCCTGGATGGCACATTGAATGCTCAGCGATGAACCTAAGCCACCTGGGAGAACAAATCGACATTCACGGCGGAGGGAACGATCTGGTCTTCCCGCACCATGAAAATGAAATCGCTCAAACCGAATCTTACACAGGAAAACCTTTCGCTCGATACTGGATGCACAATGGTATGCTCCAATTGCAAGGTGAGAAAATGTCGAAGTCGATCGGGAACCTAGTGACAATAGACGAGTTCCTGTTAAAGCATGAGGCAGATGCGCTGCGTATGATGATCCTGAATGGTTCCTATCGCGCGCCGCTCTCTTATTCTGATGATATTGTGGACGCAGCTGAACGTGGATTGGATCGCCTGCGGTCTGCATTAAGACCTGCGCAACCCGGCGCGAGCGGAGCTTCAGCGAACATGCGTGCTGAACTTGACAAGCAAACCGAAACTACCCAGCAAACATTCGTGGATGCCATGGATGATGATTTCAATTCGTCCGGCGGGTTGGCGACCCTTTTCGAATTGGTCCGCAGCATCAATACCGCCCGAGATGCGGAGGCCTCCGATGCAGAGCTTAAACCCGCACAAGATACCGTAACCAAATTAACCGGTGTTCTTGGACTTCGCTTAAATGAGAAGAAGCCATCTGGAGGTGATACAGATAAGTTCATAAGCCTGCTGGTAGAAATCCGCTCGGAGATGCGCAAGCAGAAAAATTGGGCCATGTCAGATCTGATTCGCAACCGACTTAATGATTTGGGAGTTGCCATCGAAGATAGTAAAGAAGGCACCACCTGGCATTGGTAAAATTCTCGAACATGCCCCCATTTCCTGCCCAGATATTAATAAATACTTCCGGGATTTTTCACGGAAGTATTTATTAATTTATTCTTCCATCGGTAAAACAATCCGCATAATTGTCCCATGGCCGGGGGAACTTTCGACAGAAATCGAACCTCCATGGGCTTCTACCAAGTGCCGGGCGATAGCCAACCCCAACCCCATTCCCCCCGAGTCAGCTGACTTATAAAACCGTTCGAAGACGTGCGGCAATTCTTCCAAAGGGATGCCAGGTCCTGTGTCCTGAACTTCCAAATACGCTTTTCCTTCTGCCTGCCGATAATGAATACTGATCGTACCGCCAGTAGGCGTGTAACGGATGGCGTTCGCCAACAGGTTCGATATTACCTGGCGTATGCGACCCGGGTCGAGTTCGATCCAGGGGAGATCGTCATCTGTGTCCGCTACCAGTGAGATCCCGGCTGAATGAGCCTGGGATTTGAAAGCGGCCAGGGTTTCCCTGATCAACATGGAAAAGTCAACTGGTTCTTTTTTTAATTGAATTGCTCCGCTCTCTGCCAATGCCAATGTCCGCAAGTCTTCCACCAGACGCGAAAGGATGTTAGTTTCCTCGAGCAAAGCATGCAAGTTGGTTTCATCCGGTTGGTAAATCCCGTCCAACATCCCTTCCAGGTTTCCCTGAACTACTGTCAGCGGATTGCGCAACTCGTGGGTCACATCTGCCAACATTTCCCGCCGCTGTTCATCAATTATATTAAGACGGGATGCCATATCATTAAAAGCGTGAGCCATCGAACGCACTTCGCGAGGTCCTTTTTCAGGCACCCGGACAGAATAATCTCCCTGCCCCACCCGGTCCGCTGCTTTTAACAAATCATCCATGGGAACCACCAGACGACGGAGAACCGTCCCGGCCACCACCAACAATATAATAGCGACCGGGATAATAAACAGCCCGATGGGAAGCAATCCCTGAGTAGGATTTATCGGGAAAATTACCAACCCCAATCCGCGAGCGACCAAGATAACAACTCCTCCCAGGACAAGCCAGCTGACCAGGTTGAACATCGCGAAAAGGCAGCCCATCCTCCGGAAAAAATATCGGCGGGAAGATCTCATATGTGGCGGCCACGGTTCATTCTCAGGCCACCACGGTGGGCGTTTACGGGTGATACGATGGTAATGGGTATTATTCATCGGTCAGTGAACTTGTATCCCACCCCATAGACGGTAAGGATATAGCGCGGTTCAGACGGATTGGTTTCTAATTTATGGCGAATATTTTTTACATGAGCATCAATGGCTCGTTCATATGATTCGAATGCAACCCCATGAAGTGCATTTAGAAGTTGGGATCGTGTAAACACGCGCCCGGGATAGCGAGCCATTTCCGCAACCAAGGAAAACTCGGTGGGGGTCAGTTCCTCGATATGGCGCGTTTCTGAGGTTATGCGCATCCGGGGTAAATCAAGAGTCAGGTCTGCAACCCTAAGAATTTCCTGGTTGTCACTAGCATAATTCTCTATGCGTCGGAACAGGACTCTAACACGCGTAACCAACTCCTTAGGACTAAAGGGCTTGGTGATATAGTCATCGGCTCCAAGTTCCAACCCGATAAGCTTATCAGACTCTTCCGAGCGCCCAGTCAACATTATGATTGGTACATTTGAGACTTTGCGTAATTCACGAGTCACGTCCAGACCATCCATTTGTGGAAGACCAAGATCGAGGATGATCAAATCCGGCTTCTCAGAGCGTGAGAGAGATAGGGCAGTAATTCCGTTGGAAGCGATATGGACACCAAAGCCGGCGCGTTCTAGATAATCACGGACCAATTTGACAATCTTGGGTTCGTCATCCACAACAAGAATGGTTTTCATTAAAACATGTACCCGAGTCTTGAATTAGACTCGGGTTTATTATACGCCGTGGGTAGACTATTGTTCGGGCTTATTGTTCGCTGCCTGGTCATCAGATTGAGACGCATGAGCTCTGCGATGCCATTCCTTAAACATGGGAGGGACATCGTTGCCCCAAGGACCGTGCTCCATGGATTCACGTCGCATGTGGCGCCAACCCCAGCGCGGCCCCCAGATCAATCGGCGTATCATACCAAACGCTAGAAAGAACAGGAAAATTGGGATCAGCAAGCCAAGGAACCCAAACCCAGGGAACCACCAAAAAAATGGAAACGGCATCGCGTATAGAGGGTAGGTTGACCCTGTAGCTCCAGCAGTTACAGCCTGAACATTTTCAGCTGCCCCGTGCGTGACACCAGCCTGGTAAGCAAAGAATGCTATCCCTGCGATGGCTGCCAGCAGGATAACTCCTGCAATGATACGAAAAACTATGTGTTTGACCATATTCATACTCCTTTGTTAGTATGCTCAAAGTATAAAAGCCAGTTGTGAACTGATTGTGAAGACGCAATGGAGGGCTGATGCAGAATATAATGTTGTACAATAACTCAGAAAATAATATGGTTCCAAAACACATATTTCCCGCTTCCGAATTTGACGAATGGGCTGAGACATACGATTTCTCAGTCTTCGATAATAAATTCCCATTTATCGGTTACAAGTCGCTCATCGAAAAAATGGTGCTATTGGCAGAAATCAAACCCGGACTTGGGGTCCTGGACTTGGGGACGGGAACCGGAAATTTGGCTTTTCCTTTCTTTCAACAAGGTTGCGACTTATGGTGTACTGATTTTTCTGCCAGCATGCTGGAAAAAGCGCGCCTAAAAATACCCAGTGCTCACTTTGTGCTGAACGATCTGAGAAGAGAATGGCCGCAGGAATTAAACCGTCCGTTTGACCGGATCATTTCAGCATATGTTTTTCACCATTTCGGACTCGATGAAAAAATCCGAATCATAGGCAATCTGGTCCACTTCCTTGCGCCTTCTGGTCGAATCATCATCGGGGATATCTCCTTCCCGAATATACGCAACATGGAAGCGGAGAAATTGGCAGAAGTGGACAGGTGGGAAGAAGAGTTCTATTGGCTGGCAGACGAGGCAACACCAGCGCTGGAAACCATCGGGTTCAAAGTAGAATACGCTCAAGTCTCTGTATGTGCAGGCATTTTCAAATTGTGGTTTTAATCATGTCTTCTTAGAGGATCCCATGCCCTCGCCTGTTATTGAAATTATCAACCTATCCAAACATTATAAAGTCCCGGTGCGTGAAGCCGGTTTGAGAGCCGCCACCAAGAGCCTATTCAAGCGGAAGTACAGCACTATAAAGGCGGTGGAAGGCATATCATTTAACATAGAACCTGGTGAAGTAGTCGGATTCCTCGGTCCAAACGGAGCGGGTAAGACCACGACTCTCAAGATGCTTTCGGGCCTTTTATTCCCCACATCAGGTACACCCAAGGTGCTCGGTTTCCAACCATCCCGCCGACAAGCCGAGTTCCTTGGACAGATAACACTGGTGATGGGTAACCGCTCCCAGATGTCGTGGGATCTGCCTGCACTGGATTCTTTCGAATTGCAGCGATCCATTTATGGGATTCCTCGTCCAGAGTTTGAAAAGAGGCGCGATGAGTATATAGAACTACTGGAAGTCAAGGAATTAGTTCGGAAACCTGTCCGTAACCTGTCTCTCGGTGAACGGATGAAAATGGAGATAATTGTAGCGTTGCTGCATCGTCCCAAAGTATTATTCCTGGATGAGCCTACAATCGGCCTAGATGTAACCATGCAGAGGCGCATTCGCCAATTCGTGGAGGAATACAACCGGAGAACAGGCGCAACCGTCCTTTTGACCAGCCACTATATGGCAGATGTTGAAGCACTTTGTAAACGGGTGATCGTCATCCACAACGGCAAATTGCTATTCGATGGGGAACTGACTGCGTTGTTGGACCGGTTCTCAGCATTTAAAACAATTTGTGTTACGCTCGCGAACGGATACGGCAGTTTCAGCCATTATGGCGAAGTACTCAATCAAGATTCGGGGCATTTTACTTTACGTATTCCCCGAGAAAAAACACCGGAGATAACAGCACGAATCCTCGCCGAGCAAAAGGTGGACGATCTGACGGTGGAGGACCCTCCGATCGAAGACATAATAGAGAAGGTGTTCAGCCAAAAAAGCGTGGAGGCAGGGTGAGACGGTACATTGATTTTTACCTGACCTCCATGAAGGTGGCAATATTAGAGCAATTCCAATACCGGGCACAGAATTATTTTTATATGGTGGGAGTAATTGTTGAACCGACCATTTATTTGGTCGTATGGTCAACGATAGCGAACCAACAAGGAGGTTCAGTCGGCGGTTATACAGCCGGCGGGCTGGCTGCTTACTATATCGTGTGGACGTTGGTTCGACAGATGAACATCGTTTTTACACCTTACGGATGGGAAGATCGGATCCAGCACGGGCGACTATCCATGGAACTTTTGCGCCCGATGCATCCCATCCACAGCGACGTATCTTATTTCGCCGGGTGGAAGTTTATTATGATCCTATTGTGGATCCCGATCGCGGCCATTCTGGCATTAATTTTCAGGCCAACATTAAATCCAACCTGGTTGCAGGTCTTCGTCTTTGTTATCGCTATCTGGGGAGCTTACCTAATCCGTACCATGATCTATGCGTCGCTGGGGTTGATCACATTATGGACCACACGAGTTAGTGCAATCTTCGAACTCATTTTTGCCCTTGAAATGGTCCTTTCCGGGCGATTTGTCCCCATGACACTTATGCCGATCTGGGTGCAAAACATAGCCTATTATTTACCCTTCCAATGGACATTTTTCTTTCCGATCAATGCCCTGGTAGGACAGTCTTCTCCGATAGTATTGCTTAGCGGGTTGGGAATGCAGTTGATATGGATTATCATCGGAATCGTGATTGTGAAAATCGTCTGGCATTTCGGAATACGCCGATTTTCATCGGTGGGGAATTGAGAGTATGAAGATCATTAAATTGGCATGGAGTTACCTTGAAATTGGGATCGCAAATGAGCTCCAATATCGGGTCAACTTCTTCATCCAACTCTTACAATCCTTTATTGCCCTCGGGACCGGGTTAATCGTCCTATGGCTGGTCTTTTCTCAAACCACACAATTGGGCGGGTGGTCCCAGCCGGAATTATTAGCAGTGATGGGTATTTATATGCTGGTGGGAGGTGTCATTCAATCTGCAATCCAACCCAACATGCAGCGACTGATGAGTGAGATTCAAGATGGAACCCTGGATTTTACTCTGACAAAGCCAGTGGATGGGCAGATCCTGGTAAGCATTCGTGAATTTCGCTTTTGGCAGTTGACAGATGTAATCGTCGGCCTGATTGTAATGTTCATCGCCATTATTCAATTGAGGGAACATATTGGGATACTGCAAGCGTTAGCCTTCACGACAGCAATAATTCTAGGCGGAATCATGATCTATTGCTTCTGGCTGATCCTGACGACAACCGCATTCTGGTTAATTCGCATATGGGAACTGGTCAACCTGTTTCAAGGTCTTTATGCGGCTGGACGCTGGCCGGTAACCATCTACCCCCAATGGCTGCGTATCAGCTTGACATTTCTCGTGCCGGTGGCATTCGCAGTAACAGTGCCAGCCCAAGCATTGACGAACCGCCTGACTCCGTTGACCCTGCTTGGCGCCCTTGGACTGGCTATTTTCCTAATGGCTCTAGCGCGGTTCATCTGGCGGCTGGGTGTGCGAAGCTACTCAGGTGCATCAGCCTAGCACGGGTATTCAAATAAGGAATATTGGAAATCAAATGAAAGAATTCATTTACGGACGCAACCCAGTTTTCGAGACATTACGGGCTCACAGAAGGGATGTTTTTAAACTGGAGGTTGCCGAAGGTGCGCAGGATAAAGGTAGACTAACAGAAATCCTAGACCTTTCAGGCAAACGAAGAATTCCCGTTGAACGAGTGGCGCGTGCCCGACTTGACAAACTTAGCGAGAGCCATCAAGGAGTGGCGTTAGAAGCCAGTTCCTATCCATATATGGAAATCGAAGATATTCTCGATCAAGCCAAATCCCGGGGTGAACCTCTCTTCGTATTGATCCTTGATACCCTGCAAAACCCCCAGAACCTGGGTACCATTATCCGCACAGCGGATGCGGTAGGGGTACATGGCGTACTCATCCCGCCTCATCGTGCGGCAGAAATTACACCGGCTGTCGTCTCATCTTCAGCAGGGGCGTGTGAACACATGATAGTGGCCAAGGCAAACCTAGCACAAGCCATCGATCAACTAAAAGTCTCTGACACCTGGATCGTCGGGCTAGACGAAAGCCTTGAGTCAAAGGATCCTTCCGAGGTCCCGCTGGAACGGGCATTGGCAGTGGTAGTAGGTAGTGAGGGAGAAGGCATCCGTCCCCTGGTCCGAAAATCGTGTGATTACCTGCTTCGTCTTCCAATGGTAGGACATATCGAATCATTGAACGCGGCAGTGGCAGGGTCAATTGTGCTATACCTGGTTTACCTGGCACGTCACAAGTAGCAAAATACAGAAACATCGATGCATTCTCGAAAAAATGGAGAAAACAATGATATCCGCAGCATTCCACTTCCCAAAAGGATTCATGTGGGGTACCGCCACTGCCTCACACCAGGTGGAGGGGAACAATACCAACAATAATTGGTATAAATGGGAACAGGAGGGACATACCGCAGGAAAGTCCGGGCTCGCATGCGATTGGTGGGGAGGACGTTGGAAGGAAGATTTCGATCACGCTGCCGAAACCGGCCAAAACACCCACCGCTTGTCAGTGGAATGGAGCAGAATCCAACCCACACCCGATACCTGGGATGAAGATTCCCTGGATCAATATCGAGCCATGCTGCAGGGTTTAAGGGAACGGAACATTATGCCCATGGTCACCCTGCATCACTTTACCGACCCGCTATGGCTTGCGGAGCTTGGAGGTTGGGAGACGGATGCCGTGGTGCCGGTGTTCGAGAAATTTACACGCAAGGTTGTAGAGAGGCTAAAGGAATATTGCTCCCTTTGGTGCACCATCAACGAGCCTAATGTTTATGCACTCGAAGGGTACCTGCGCAAGAATTTTCCCCCGGGCACATCGGACTTGAAAATGGGAATCCGGGTACAGTCAAACATGGTGAGGGCCCATGCCCGGGCTTACCGCGCCATCCATGAACTACAACCTGAAGCACGGGTAGGGTATGCCCTGCACTTTCGACCTCAAGAACCCGCACATGCCTGGTCACCGCTGGACAGGATAATGAGGAACATTAAATTCGAAGGCATCAATATGGCTTTCCCATCGGCAATTTCAAGCGGGGTACTAAAATCACCGTTGGGGAAGATCCCGGTTCCGGAAGCCAGGGGCACACAAGATTATTTCGGTTTGAATTATTATTCGGTAGATACGGTAGCTTTTGACCTGCGAAATAGAGCTGAACTTTTCTCGCGATCTTTTTACCCAAAAGGGACTGACCTGGCTGACGCCGGAATGAATTCAAATACGCCGGAAGGTTTCTTCTGGGCTTTTAAATGGATCGTTAAATCCTTCCCCAACCTTCCCATCCTGGTCACAGAAAATGGGGTTGAAGACAGCACGGACCGCATCCGACCCCGATATTTAGCTCAACATGTCCATGCCATGTGGCGGGCTGTCAACTTTAACTGGCCGGTCAGAGGATACTTCCATTGGTCTCTCGTGGACAACTTTGAATGGGAGCGAGGTTGGACTCAGCGCTTCGGTCTTTGGGCACTTGACACCAAGACCCAGCAACGAACCAAACGTCCCTCAGCGGATCTATATGCTGAAATTTGTAATGAGAATGGCCTTTCTTCACAAATGGTACATAAATATTGCCCTGAAGTGTTCGAAAAGTTATTCCCCGGATAGAGCGTTGATGACGGAATACAACCAATCACTTGAGAGATCTTTCCAACATTATTCTATCGGAAGAATATAAATCATCATGAACCCAACTCTTGATACTATTTTTCATCGGCGATCGATTCGTTTATATAACGACCAGCCGGTCGAGCCCGAAAAACTCGATCTACTCTTAAGGGCTGCCATGTCAGCGCCCTCGGCGATGAACTGCAAACCGTGGGAATTCGTGATAGTAACTGACTGTGATAAATTAGCACAATTCCGCAAACGCCTAATATTCGGAAATAGGAATGCCCCGGCAGCCATCGTTATTTGCGGAAATCCTTCTCTATCCGTTAATCCTGCCGCAAGATTGTTCTGGGTCCAGGATTGCAGCCTCGCGGGAGAGAATATCCTTATCGCAGCCACAGGGTTGGGATTGGGTACAGTGTGGGTCGGAGTCCATCCAGTGACGGAGTTCGTTCGCATTGTGCGGGACATTATCGGGTTACCCAAACATATCACGCCGCTCGGGTTGATCTATATTGGATATCCTGCGGAGGAGAAACCAGCACGAACACAATTTGATGAAAAACGCATACACTGGGAAACGTACCAAAAGCGAAACCACTAACTAGAACGTAATAATTTTCCCGCGAACCATTTATAACCCGATACAAAAAGCATTAGCCGGTTCCTATTCGTATATCTCATATATCCGGAAATAGTTTCATCTAAATAATGATCCTACCTTCAAATTTCATTCAAAATGTCGTTAATTCAAATGGCAACCGCGGACGCCAATACCTGGCTGACCTCCCTGCACTGCTCGAAGAAGCCTCCTGCAGATGGGACCTGACACTCGGTGAACCATTCCAGCTTTCGTACAATTATGTTTGTGCAGTCACTCGTTCAGATGGTTCCCCTGGCGTACTTAAAATAGGGGTTCCCAATGCTGAACTGACCTGCGAAATCAATGCTTTAAACATCTACAAGGGAAATGGGGCTTGCCATCTGTTGGAATCCGATTCCGACAAGGGGATGCTCCTCCTCGAACGTCTCCAACCCGGGATTTTGCTTTCGACACTCGATGACGACGACCTTGCCACCGAAATCGCAGCGAAGGTAGTAAAAGCCATTCATCGCCCCCTGCCGGAAGGAATTGAGTTTATCCGTCTGCGGGATTGGTTCGATCAATTAAAAAAATTAAGGATTCTTTTTGACGGTGGAACGGGCAATTTCCCCGAGAGAACAATCACACTTGTGGAAGAATTAGTCCGGGACCTGTTCGCAGAAAAAAGCCCTCACGTGCTTTTGCACGGTGATTTTCATCATTTTAATATTCTCAATTCGAACCGTGGATGGCTAGTAATCGATCCGAAAGGAGTGGATGGAATTGCTGAGTATGAAGTTGGACCATTTCTGCTCAATCCTTGGGGCCTGATACCCACAGAAAAAGAAGCCATCAGAAGAACCCAGAGGCGGGTAGCGATATTTTCTGAGCGGCTTGGGTTCGATCGTCAAAGAATGGTAAGGTGGTCCGTCTGTCACAGCTTTCTTTCAGCCTGGTGGGATACAAAGAAAGATGGTTCAGGTGGTGAATATTCACTTGCCTGGACAGAAATCTTTCAAAAAATGCTTAAATAGAAAATCAGGGCAACCAATAGGTCGCCCTTTATATTGACAATTATTTGTGGGGAATTAAATAACACCCAGTTTCTTTCCCACTCTGGAAAAGGCCTCCAACCCCTTATCCAAATCCCCTTTGGAATGGGCGGCAGAAATCATTACACGGATGCGTGCCTTGCCCTGAGGAACGGTAGGATAACCCAGCGCCATAGCAAACACTCCCGCCTCAAAAAGATCACGGCTGAATTGCTGGGCAAGCGGGGCTTCGCCGAGCATTACCGGCGTGATCGGTGTGGTGCTGAGGCCGGTATCAAAGCCAAGTTTCTTCATTTCGGCTTTGTAATATTTAGCGTTATCCCACAATCGGTCTACTAATTCGGTTGAAGATTCGAGAATATCAATGGCAGCAATGCAGGCTGCTGCATCTGGCACTGTAACTGCCGAGGAGAAAAGGAAGGGGCGACCACGTAAGCGCAGCCATTCCACGATTACTGGTGCCCCTGCGACCACTCCTCCAACGACACCGAAAGCTTTCGACATTGTCCCAACTTCAACATCCACCTTGCCATGCAATCCATAATGGTCCACAATCCCCCGTCCACCCTTTCCGAGTACACCTTCCCCATGGGCATCATCAACCATCAACAAGATATCGTACTTGTGAGCAACTTCATAGATTTTATCCAGCGGAGCCACATCTCCGTCCATGCTGAAAACACCATCAGTAATGACTATTGCACGCCGGAATTGCGACAGGTTTTCCTTAATCACCGATTCCAATGACGCCACATCACAATGCTCATATGGGATGATCTTTCCTCCAGACAGACGGCAACCATCAATGATGCTGGCATGGTTCAACCGGTCTGAAAAAATGACATCTTCCTTGCCGACCAACGCCGGAATTGTCGCCAGGTTGGCAGAGAAACCACTCTGGAAAGTGATGGCAGCTTCCACGCCTTTAAATGCCGCCAAGCGCTTCTCAAGTTCAAGGTGCAAGGTCATGGTGCCAGCGATCGTACGTACCGCCGCTGGACCAACTCCCATCTCGTCCAGCGCCTTTTTTGCAGCACCGACAAGTTGCGGGTGATTAGCCAGGCCCAAATAATTGTTCGAGCAGAAGTTGAGCACCTTTTTACCGTCCACCACCAGCCACGCACCCTGCGGGGAGCCAATCGTGCGGATGCGGTTATAAAGGCCCTGTGCTTTCAGACCTTCGAGTTCCTGTGTTATCCAGTCAGTTTTTGTTGACATGATTTCTCCTTTTTTGTATTTGCGAACCTATTATAGCAATTTTAGTTATACAACAAAGCTTGGTTGAAGAGGGAACCCGGTAAAATTATGTTTTAGGGGTGCTGATTTCAATCGAATCCATCTTTCTAACGACTTAATGAGATAATAACGCAAAAAACCTCGACAAAATAATATTGACATCCCTTATAACTCTAATAATTCATATAAATCCCCAAAAAGCCAATAATTATTTCATCCCAAATATAACGGTCGACCCCGGTACTATTCTTCGTGCACGTCTTCCCCCAACAAACCATGTTCAACAAGGGCGGCCAGTACTTTTTGCTCAGCCCCTGATTTTACAGTCACGGTGACCGGGCTAAGTGTCTCACCTAAAAAGCGGCTTGCTTTTGACTTGCGCAACTCCTCCAAAATTTCAGGTTGGCTGACCTTTAAAATGGTGTGAATCTCCAACCTGGCTTCAGTTCCATAATGTTCCCAACGCATAAGTGCCTTAACGAAAGAAGGGGGAATCTCGGCAACCGAATTCCTGGCGAGCAAACCAAGCAGTTGACTGACTTTTAACCCCTGATTTGCAGCTTTTTCCAAAGAGGCAGTAGTAACCCAGTAGACGTATTCGTTTTCTTTTTCTTCGTCCCAATCGCAAAAACGAGCAATCTGGTACCGCGTCAGTCGAGACAATAACCTTGGGACAATGATTTTCCCCTGAGAGGAAACGTAAAGCTTGCCGGTTTCAGAAACAAGCTCGCGAAAGGTCCTTTTTTTTATTCGAAAAGCACTGACAACATCATTGTCTGCTGGAGTTGCCAATTCCACAAGTCCTAACCAAAACATTGGCCCTGTAATCATATAGCGAATAAGAGCGCCATCCACTCCGTCCCAATTTTCAAATCCACGCAGGTATGTACCATCAGATTCGCGCTTTATAAACCACGAATCATAATCTCCAGCCGGACGCTGAAAATCCGGGTTCTTTTCCTTGATTGATAAAACAAAGACCGGAAGACTCCACCATTTATTATCAGGGATCAGTTTTAACGACGACAGGAGATATTTGCGAGCAACCAGTGGCTGATTGATCCAATCGCCTTCATAAATGATGCCGGGAACTTGATGCAATTCGTTGAACGATTCGCTTTCCAACCAATCCGTGAGAAAAATTTCCAGCGCCTTATTACGCGAGGCTTCCAAAAATCGACGAATTGCATCAATAAGCGGCTTCCCTGCCTGTGTCTTTTCTTTTATGGAAACCGGAGGAATGATTTTCGATGCGGAAAGAAAATCCAAAATCACACGGCCCGGGATCCGAGTTTTTGGGAGTGGTAACCCCATCCGCATTGCAGCTAATATAGTAGTCGCATCATCAAGGATGCGGTCCGATGAAGCAAGGATGCGGGCGCGTTCTTTGGGTGTAGCTGGTCGTCCTAACGGTCCTGAAAATCCCGAATAAGCCTCGGTGGTAGGAGGGTTTAAGCCCAGGTTTTCAGGTTCTTCCATTCCTTGCGAGTAATTGATGGGTAAAGATATTTCATGGATAAACAATTTTAAAAATTCACTCGGAATGTATGCAAATTCCTGTGCTCCAGCAGGCATATCAAAAAAGGCCTTTGCCAATAATGCTCGATAGAAAAGTATTTCAGAGGCTGAAACGGGATTTAGGTAGATTTGTTCTCGATCACGCCTACCGGGACCGGCGTCACGGATTTCGCCAAACTGCCGGGTAAAAGTTGCCCAGGGAAGTTTTCCGTCAGCTTTCGCCAGAGCCCCCAAAGCATTACGTGCAACATCAGGAAGAGTGTCAACCATTTCAATAAACATGCTCTGGTCGAGCAAAGCTTTGGACAGCTCATCCGTTGCTTTTTCAATGTCAGATGCGGCCAACTCGATCCCCCATAAATGAGCGACAATGCGCAGAAAACCAACATCGTGACCCTGGAAACTTTGAACGAGGTTAGGCATAAGAAATAATGTAAACAGGTGGTTTATCTGAAACTATTGTACCCGTTTCTGAGTACAGGTCCTTTAGCCATTTATACTCGGAAGACCCTCATTACGCCCAAAACAGTCGCAGTGTAAAGGATTCAGGTATCCGAATTGAAATAGAAAAGATCTTGTTATCAGAGTGAAGGAAGAAAACGCCGTATGAAGTAATGTTCATCTTGCGGCATGTCAGAAATAATTAAATTTTTTGGATAGATGTCGTGAACAAGTCGCCATGGTTGAATCCTCTGCAGCAAAGTTAAAAAAAATTAGTTATTCCATCCAGGGAATAACAATTCTCTAAGATCGCGAGGGTTATTTAACCAAATGAATAACTATCATAGACCAAAATAGAGACCATTGAGGAAACCCTGTAGGAGTCTTAAATTTTATGCACTTGTCAAAAAGGTTGGAAAAATTTAAATGTCACCATTGTGGGCAACCAGGAATTGTCCCCTGCTGTTCTTTTTTGCTCTAAATAGCGCTTCGTCTGCAGCACGAATCAACCCTGGAGCCGTATCCGCATGAACTGGGTAGAGGGCAACCCCGCCAGAAATTCCGATGTTGGTGGATTTTCCATCCGGGAGATGGATGGGAGTATTTCTTAAACCGCTCTGAATTTTCTGGATCACTACCTGTGCCTGGGTAAGATTTGTATCGGTCAGGACAAGAGTCCATTCATCGCCGCCATAACGAGCCAGGAAATCTGAAGAACGTACAGATTTTTCCATGGAAATGGCGACCTGCCGCAAAACTTCGTCGCCAACCTTGTGGCCATAAGTATCGTTGATGACCTTAAAACCATCAAGATCCATCATTACAGCGCAAAATGGATTCCCGGAAGCCGCAGACTGAACTATAGCCTTTTCCAATCGTTCATCCAATGCACGTCGATTAGGGAGTTCGGTTAAAACATCGCTACGAGCCTGGAGGCTGACTGCAGAATGCAACCGCGCATTTATTATGGCGATGGCAGCCTGGTCTGCCAGGAGGGTAAGGAGACGAATCTCTGACTGGTCGAATTCCCCATGAGATGTGCGGGCGAGGTTCATTACCCCAATGACACGACTACCCATCATCAACGGAATGCCGATGATCGAACCGCACCATGATTTTGGCATGCCTTTGTATATGGGATGATTGGTCATATCCTCGACAATGACGATTCTTTTCTCGCGAGCAACCGTGCCGGTCAACCCATTTGGGCGTGGTTCAGATATTTGAACATTCTCTTCCCCATCGTTTTTCAAAGACGCACCAAAAATCAGTTTATCTTCCTGGAAAAGATAAATGTGAGCATCCTGGGCATCCTTGACCAAGTGCATGGCTTCGCGAACCACACCATCCAAAACTGCTTGAAGATCCAAGCTTGAGGTCAGATTCTTAGTTATTCGTTTAAGTGCGTCCAATTCAGCCGCCTGGCGCTGAATTAATAGTAAAAGACTCCCATTATCTGCAAGCACATTTAATAGATGCCCGGAAATCGATTCATCCTGGAGCATTTTGTCATCCATAGCCGTCATTAAAAGGTTTAATAGATCCAGTAACCTTTCCTGTTCATCAAGAGGAATGTTTTTTGATTCCAATCGTTGGCGCGCTTCACGTAATACCCCGGTGCGCGATTTCATATATTTCCATCCCGATCGCCCACAACCATTTCCATATTTGATATCCTTTATCATTATACAATTTTCCCATCAAAGCGCAAGAAATATCTTCCAACCGGCATAACAAAATTTGACTTGTAGTGCAGAGATAGAATTTATTCTTCATAATATGTCTAATTCAGCGAGAAAAATTCCATACCTGAGGAAATTGTAATTTTGACGACTTATTTCATGGTTAGTTTATGAACCATTTATTTAAATTAATGAAACTAGAAAGATTCAGTAGGATGGAAGTTAACCTTAAAACCTAGAAAACCAGAATAAATATTATTGCTCCAGAAATAATATTCCCTTACACCGCTTCAAAGATGTTTAGTCTGGCATTTGAATTACATATTTTGGTGAATTGACATTTTCAAATTAACTCTGTACACTATTAGAAATCATTATTAGGATTTATAGAGGAGGAAAAATGGCTGCTCAATTCCAGCTTGTCATGCACTCTGGCCCGGATACTGGAAAGGTTTATCCTCTCGAAGCATCAGAAATCATCATTGGACGAGACACTAACAATTCGATCATCATCAACGATCCAGAGGTCTCACGCAAACATGCCAAACTGACTCTGCAGATTTCCACTTACACGATACTGGATTTGGGTTCGACCAATGGCACTTTCATAAATGGGCAGCGCATTACTGCGTCACAAGAACTAAAACCGGGCGATACAGTCACTTTAGGGGAAAATATCGTATTAATGTTTGAGACTGGGTTCGATCCAAACGCTACCGTTGTCTCTTCTGCGCAAATGCCCAAGGTGGTTGCCCCAATTCGAAATTCAATCCAGTCTCCCGCCCCCATACCATCCCCCACTCCCACACCTGCCCCCGCGTTTATTCCCGCATCTGTTCAGGCCCCAGTCCAGGTACCTGCCGCCCCTCCATCGCCTTCTCCAGCGGAAGTTTTTACCAGTCAACCACCGGCAGGTCCTGTATCCAAGCAAGCGGCACCTGCCAAGAAAAAATTCCCCATCTGGTTGATTATCGTGATTATTTTATTAATAATCATCTGCGCCTGTGTTGGATTCTTTCTAATAATTGACCAATTAAGTCTATGGTGTACAATACTTCCGTGGCTGGTTCCATTACTTGGTGGGACTTGCGCATAATTTGATAGTTGTTATATTATAAGATTTTCTTCTCAGGCAGCCTATTAGCTGCCTGAGGATTTTTAAGGAGCAATAATTCCCATTATCCAATTCGTCAGACGCAATATCCCTTCGGCATTTTTATAGCTCCCGCTAAACAAGTCTTTTTGTGAGCGGATCAGGAGCGATTCGAACAACCTGTTTTTCCCTCCTTCCGGATGGCGCAGAAAATCCGCGACAATTCCCCTTTGTCGCATGACTGCCCCGTCGGGCAACCATGCGGTTAGGAAATATGCTGAAGGATCCAATGCCTCCTGATAACGGCGGACAGTGTCAAAAAAAGTAACGGTCAATTGAAGGTCTGTGCGAATTTCTGTCGAAACCATTTGGGAATGGAGGAACGAAAGATAAGCATTTTCCAGATCAGTAAACGAGATGCCGAAGTGGTTATGCAGAGCCACATCAATTACTGCAGATACTGACTGGTTATTCGGCTCTGGGATATTCCGGTAGAATTTGTTAAATGCATTCCATCCGTAAGTCTCGACCAGATATTTTACAAGTGATGCGGCTTCCAAATAAGCTATTTCATGTTGTTGGTTATAGAAGTCGTCGGCTATCGTGGAAAGGGGTATATACCAACCCAAATCCAGCAATCCGGCAGCACGTGGTCCGATCGGTTCGGGTTTAAAATGCCCACCGGTCAAATAAACTGCCAGACCCTCTTCGAGCATTGATGGGCGATATTCACCGCCCAATGAGCTGTCATAATAATGGACAAATTCATGGTGGAATAAAACTGGCATATCATTGCCAATGTAATTGTTGTCGAGGTAGGATACATATACGGCATTTGAAGTGAATCCGCCATGACCGACAACGCGAGACATGAAAACTACATCGATCCGTTGACTAAGGGTGGTATACATTTGTGCGGAGACAGCTGCAGATTGCTGGTCAGCTTCGTCTCCTAGGGTGGTAATATCGCGTTCTGCCGCAGTCCCGGTTATATAGTAAAGATTGCAGCAGGTAGTAGTGGTTGTTGTCCAATGAGCCAGGGGTTCCGGAGCAGGAACCTGGGTGGCTGGGTGGAGCCAGAAGGTTTCTGTCCAAGTAGTATTCTCAGGAAGGCGAGTAAATGCCAGTACGTAGCTGCCGGGTTTTAAATCGGTCGTATTCCACACCCACCACAAAGTAGCCTGACTCCGTCCTCCAATACCATACGGAGCGAAAGGTGCACTCCCCAATTTTTGACCAGCATATGCCACCTCAACACTCGAATTGTTGCCACTTGATGATGAAGGGACAATAACCTCGAAACTGACTTGGTCGCCGACATATAAAGGTCCATCAGGGTGGGAGACGACCGTGACTTGGGATGCAGGCTTGACATGTGAACAAGAAGACAGTAAAAAAATCGAGAGCAGCAGGGCATATTTGATTGACCGCATAGATGCAATTATAAGCGCTCCCTGGTTGTAAAATCCTTCCCTTGAAGTTAGAATATGAACCAGGAGTAATTAAATGAATAAAATCCAGCCCCCTGCTTCTCCCAAGTGGGGCGCAACAGCCAAGCTCGTTGTAACGCTGACACTGGTCGCAATTCTCGGCGCTCTACTAATACGGTTTAAATTCATCCTCGGCCCAGTTCTTCTCGCGTTCATTCTGGCATACCTATTATTACCTGTAGCTTCACTGGTAAACAAGAGATCCCCTCTCTCCTGGGGCATGGCAGTAAACCTGATATACATATTATTCGTCATTATTCTCCTGTCCTTATTAACTTGGGGGGGCGTGGGTCTGGTAGGCCAGGTGACCACCTTGATCTCAGCGGTACAAAATTATGCCAGCCAGGTGCCCTCTTTTATTGATAGTCTTTCACACCAAATCTATTATTTTGGGCCTTTAAAGTTTGACTTCTCGACCATCGACTGGCAGTCTATTGGGCAGGTTATCCTGTCCTACATCGAGCCGGCCCTAGGTCAACTTGGCGGCCTGGTAGGGACTCTTGCAACAAGCGCAGCGTCGACACTTGCATGGATGGCGTTCATCGTGATCGTCTCATACTTTTTTCTTCAAGAGAGCGGGGGGCTTCGAAACCGGATTATTCATGTGGATATCCCCGGGTATACAGAAGATATTAAGCGATTGCGACAAAAACTAGGGTTGATCTGGAATGCTTTCTTACGGGGACAGATCATTATATTTTTTTCAAAAATAATAGCTTACTCAATTTTCATGAGCATCCTGGGGGTTCACTTCGCGATCGGGGTGGCTCTTATAGCCGGGTTCGCGAGTTTCCTGCCATATATCGGCCCGGCTATCAATTGGATTGTGCTTGGATTGGTTACCTATTTCCAGGGAAGTGCTCCATTTGGACTTTCTCCGCTGGGATATGCGGCTGTTGCCATCCTGACTGCCCTGATCATAGACCAGGTTTTTGACAACCTGGTGACACCTCGGATGATGGCCAATACACTAAAAGTCCACCCAGCCTTTGTGTTAATCGCAGCGATTATCGCTGCCAACCTGATCGGTTTCCTGGGTCTCATCATTGCCGCGCCACTTTTGGCAACCCTCCAACTTATTGGTCGCTATACCTTCCGTAAATTACTTGATCGGGATCCCTGGCCACCTGAAGAAGATATCATCCCTCCCCGACAGGCTCCAAAATGGATCCAGAGAATTCGCACCCTGTGGAAAAAACGGTTCGGGAAGGAATCAAAACCTTCAAGCACAGGGGTACAAATTATCAAAAGTACCAAGAAAGCCAAATGATTATTTTCTCATTTGCAGGCTAATTCATTTCGTCATCCGAGTATTAAAAGGAGAATTCCCATGTCAAAAGACCTGCCTGAACCCAAGACCGACACCCTGGCTGAGACAGATAGCTATGTAGCCTGGAAAGCAGAAGAACCAGATGGGGAAACCACTTATCACCTGGAACTCAATAGTGTCACGATTCATTTCTTTAAAGAAGAATGGGATGAGTTCCTTGAATTGATTCACAACCTCAAGTAAATAAATGAGACTGATTAACGCAATTACCGACGTTCCAGGGATTGAAGTTGGCCAAGTTCAAGATGATGAAGCATTGACCGGTTGTACGGTCATCCTTTGTCGCAAGGGAGCAGTGGGGGGCGTGGATGTTCGCGGTAGTGCCCCAGGAACGCGAGAGACCGATTTACTGAATCCCATTAACCTGGTGAATAAAGTTCATGCAGTTGTACTAGCTGGAGGATCGGCATTCGGATTGGATGCTGCCTCAGGGGTTATGAAATACCTTGCGGAGCAAAAAATCGGCTACGGCCTAGGAAACAACAAAGTCCCGATTGTTCCGGCGGCCATCCTTTTTGACCTTGGGATAAGCAAAATTACCCGTCATCCAAACGCTGAAATGGGTTATGCCGCTGCATCCGCTGCACAAACCGGCCTTGTTCTTGAAGGAAATAAAGGTGCTGGGAGCGGTGCAACAGTGGGGAAAATTTTCGGGATGTCGGGAGCTATGAAATCTGGGCTGGGCTCGGCCAGTATCGGAATTGGAGGGGGAGTTGTGGTAGGGGCCATTGTGGCGGTTAATGCTTTTGGCGATGTTCTGGATCCAATGACCGGGCAGATCATTGCGGGAGCGCGACCTGCCAAAATGGGTCCGGTCAAATTAGGCGGTTCAAATCAATTTGCGAATACTTTGAAGGTTATGGAAACATTGGCAGGTCGGACTATTCTAAGCCTGGCAACGGGAAGCAATACTGTTATTGGTGTTGTTGCAACCAATGCAAAATTTGATAAATCGCAGGCAACTAAAGTCGCGCAGATGGCACAGGATGGGTTGGCGAGAGTTATCCGCCCGGCGCATACCATGCTTGACGGTGACACCATATTTGCCCTTGCGACAGGTCAGAATAAGGCAGATGTAAGCAGTGTGGGAGCGTTTGCTGCTGAAGTCTTGGCTATCGCAATCGTAAGAGCAGTAAAAGCAGCGACACCCGCAGGAGGATTACCAGCAATTAATAATTGAGAAATGGAGTGATTAAACCTTAACCGCAAAATAATTTTCCCCCTGTTTATATTGAATGAAACCCCAATCCGTCTTTCTGTAAACTGATTTCAGATTGACGGATTTTCGTCAGTTGACTTTCCTCTCAATCATACCTATACTCAACATATGCTTGCGCGCGTTTATTCTTGTGCAGTACTTGGCTTGGATGGGGTCGTTGTTGAGGTAGAGGTGCATAATTCGGGGCAAGGCGATCACTGAAAACGGAGCATGTCGATCACCCAGTACGGAGCATGCCGATCACTTAAATCGGACCATGCCGAACACTTTTAGTTAGCCCGGGGGAGAAAAACTAGCGCTGGTTAATCTCAAATATGTGGCAAGCTATCTTCCAGAACTACGTGGAGGTAGCGATGACACAGGAAAGGTTAACCGTGCGCAAGATCCAAGAAGTCCTTCGTCTGAAATGGGATTCCAAGTTGTCCAATCGGGTGGTTGGGCGTGCTTGCAATATTTCCTGCAGCACGGTCAGTGAATATGTTCAGCGTGCGGTTCGAGCTGGGCTGAGCTGGCCACTGCCGGAGGGGTTGAATGACGAGGAGCTGTACCGGAGGTTGTTTCCGGAGACAGTCCAGTCCAGCGAAGCCCAGAAGGTGCTGCCAGACTGGGAGCAGGTCCACCGGGAAATGAGGAAACGCGGGGTAACGCTCAAGCTTCTGTGGAGCGAGTATCACGAACAATTTCCGGAAGGCTATGGGTACACTCAATACTGTGAGTACTACCGACGGTGGAAAGGGAAGCTGTCACCGGCCATGCGAGTGCCGCGGAAAGGGGGAGAAGAACTAGAAGTGGACTATGCTGGGATGACCATCCCGATCATAAATCTCGAAAACGGGGAGATCACTCAGGCCCAGATATTCGTTGCCACGCTAGCGGCCAGCAGCTACACCTATGCTGAAGCACAAAGTGGCCAGACATTGCCGAACTGGATCGGTGGGCATGTGCGGACCTTTTCTTTTTTGGGTGGTCTGCCGCGCCTCATCAAACCTGACAACCTCAAAGCGGGGGTGAAGAGCCCCTGCTACTACGAGCCGGATCTCAACCCGAGTTACCAGAAAATGGCCGAGTATTATGGTGTCGCGGTACTCCCGACGCGGGTGAGGAAACCCAAAGATAAGCCAGCTGTTGAGAGCGGTGTGCAGAATGTCGAGCGCTGGGTCCTAGCGCCCTTGCGCAATCAACCCTTCTACAGCGTTGCAGAACTCAATCAGGCGATGCGGCCTCTGCTGGTGGCACTCAACGAGCGCAAGATGGATCAGTTGGGAAAGTCACGCCGGGAGCTATTCGAAGAACTGGACCGACCGGCCCTGTGTCCCCTGCCAGAACAACCCTACGAATTTGCCCTGTGGAAGACCGCCCGGGTGAACATCGACTATCACGTATCTTTCGATCAGCACTTTTACAGCGTTCCCAGCCGCTTGCTCCACCAAAAAATTGAGATCCGTGCCACCGAATGGATGGTGGAGATCTTCCACCAGGGCATTCAGGTGGCGATCCACCCCCGCAGTGCTGTTCCTGGCAGATTTTCAACCCAACCCGAACACATGCCTGCCAACCATCGCTTTATCGCCGAGTGGTCTCCCGAACGCTTTCTGCACTGGGCCCAGGAGATCGGCCCAGTCACGGCCCAATTCGTCCAGGCCATCCTGTCTTCACGACGCCACCCGGAACAGGCCTATCGCTCCTGTATGGGGATCCTCAGCCTATCCCGCAAATATGACCAGCCAGGCATGGAAACTGCCTCCCAGCGCATGCTGGATGCCCGATTGCTGACTTACCGCGATCTCAAAGCCGAGCTGGAAGCCCTGGCTTCCACTGCCTCCAGTTCGGCCGAAGCTTCCGGTACCTTACCGGAAGCGACCCCCCTTCCTGCCCACGAGAACATCCGTGGTGAACCCTATTATTCATGAGGAGATCCCAATGCTCAACCAACCCCTTTTGGACAAACTGCTGCAACTGCGTTTACCAGCCTTCCGCGATGGCCTGCGCGACCAACAAGACAATCCCCAATATACCGACCTGCCTTTTGAAGAACGCCTGGCGCTCCTGGTGGATCGGGAATGCTTACGCCGCTACGACCACCGCATCCAGCGCTTGACCAAAGCCGCTGAATTCCCCCTGCAGGCAACTATTGAAGACCTGGACCTGTCACCCGAACGGGGTCTGGAACGCCGCACCATCCTCGAACTGGCCCAGGGGAATTGGATCCACAAACATCATCCCCTGATCATCCTCGGTCCCACCGGTGGCGGGAAAACTTTTCTCGCCTGCGCCTTCGGTACTGCCGCCATACGTTCTGACTTCTCTGTGCGTTACTTCCGCACCTCCCGCTTGTTATACCAGCTCGCTCAGACCCGCCAGACCGGCTCTTACTCCAACCTGTTGCGCAGTCTGGCCAAGACGGATCTCGTGATCCTGGACGACTGGATGCGGGATACCCTGACGATCCCCAATGCCCAGGACTTGCTCGAGATCCTCGATGATCGCTTTGGCCACTCTTCAACCTTGATCGCCAGCCAAGTCCCGTCCAGCGAATGGCATTTGCGCATTCCCGATCCCACCCTGGCCGATGCGATCTTGGACCGTCTGGTGCATAATGCCTACCGCTTGAATTTGAAAGGAGAATCTCAGAGAAAGCTCCGCGCAAAACGGAGCATGCCGATCAGTTGAGGTACAATAAATTTACCAGCGCATTTTCTCCTCGGGGTGATCGCCATGGACCGAATTCACTGATCGTTTTCACCGAATTACGCAGGTAGAGGTAGATTACACCTCAGGATTCCCCGGCATGACTATTGTTGGCTTACCGGATGCAGCTATTCAGGAAAGCCGAGAACGTGTACAGGCAGCAGTTCGAAATGCAGGAGTGCCTTTCCCTCGCAAACGCTTAGTTGTAAACCTGGCTCCGGCTTCGGTCAGGAAGGAAGGCCCGGCTTATGATCTGCCAATCGCGCTCGGTGTTCTGGTTTACACCGGAATGTTATCATCCGATGCCGCAGAAGGTACCATGGTTGTTGGGGAACTCTCATTGGACGGAACAGTGAGGCACGCGCGCGGTGTATTGCCGATGGCAGCCACAGCTCGACAAGCAGGATTCAAGCGGATTGTTGTTCCCGAAGTTGACGCGGCTGAAGCATCCTTAATTCCAGACCTGGAAATCATACCCGTTTCTTCGTTGGCCATGCTTTACAATCACCTAGCCGGAAGAGTCCCCATACCAGCCTATAACCGCTTAGATATCGAAGATGTTCCGCTTTGCCCACCCACCGATTTCGGGGAAGTAAAAGGCCAGGAACATGTGAAGCGAGCACTCGAAGTAGCCGCTGCTGGTGGGCATAATATCTTTACGTATTGGACAAAAAGCCGGGTACTTCTCAATCCCGTTTGCCCTAGTTGATAAAGCCGAAATGAGTGTAAAGGCAGAGTTATGTCTATGAAGATGGCATTACAGACATAGAATTAGGGAGGAAAAAATGCAAAAATGGGAGTATTGCGTAGTTATAGGTATTAGACAAGCAGGTACAGATTTATGGCCATATTCGCCCTCGATTTGGAATTTTTCTGCGAGTGGAATCCAGACCACCAGGATTAATAAGCCAGAAGCAGGAGAGTTAGCCAAGACTATTGCATACCTTGGAGAGCAAGGCTGGGAAATGGTCGGTACAGGTTATGGTGGAGGAAACACGCAGTTTTTATATTTCAAACGCCCTAAGGAATAACCTATGACCCTCTCGAAGTAGGATAGCAACCACATAGTAATAATGGAGCAGCCTAGCAGCACAAACATATTTACGTATTGGACAAAAAGCCGGGTACTTTTCAAGACCTTTTATTGTTCCGCAAATTCATAAACAAGAAATTTCACCCTATGTATAGACGCCATATGATGCTGTGAGGTCACGATCTGCAAAATCTGGGCTGGTATAAAGATAAACATAAATTTCTAATGAGGATAATATGACAAAGTGGGAATTAACAATGTTATGTGTCGATGTAACTCATATTAGTTACCCTGATCCAAAAAAGATTTGGGCGGATAAGGACAAAAAGACAGGAAAATCAACCTGGGACGATCTCAAGGAATTGGCTGCTGATGGATGGGAATTGGTAAGTGTAGTTCCATTATCTGCTACTCATGGAATCACTTGCATGATTCTTTACACCCTAAAAAGGCCTTTAAGTTAGGACAGATAAAGGCTTATTTCCAAACATCTTTACGTATTGGACAAAATAATCTGGTACTTCTCGATCCCTTTTATCATTAGTAAAGCAACCGATTAAGAACTGGAGTTGCCAATTAATCTGGTTAAAAAAATATAAGTTATCAAATTAAAGGAGGCCTAATTTGTCAGATAATTGGGAGATGTGTTACATACATGCGGACTTTATAGCGTTTCACACTCCACAAAAAAGTGAGGTGGTGCATGCAAAGGAGTTTATTAAAATGCATCAAGAAAAGATTATCGGGGGCAACGATATTCAAAAACTGTCTTGCTTGCTATTATTGGATGGTTGGGAACCTTATGCTGTGTCTGATAATGACAGATACTTCCGCAGGAAATTTCAGGGCTGATGTGTCCACAATATGTTTACGTATTGGACAAAAAGCCGGGTACTTCTCAATACCGTTTGCGGTTAGTCAGCGACAAGAGGCATAAATCATGAAATCCGAAAGGAAAGATAAAAAAAACTAGAATAGGTTGTATAACCACAACCCGAAAAGGAAGGCGAGGAACAACCCAATGTTGTTCACGTATTTCCGGAAGATGATTTAACAATGGATGCAGTTTTGCGCGGGATGAAGAACTGGAAGCTGAAAGTCCGGAATCATGGGGTACAGCGAATCCCAGTCAAACCGTTGAAAATAAAAAATGGACATTAAGTTTGGAATCAATGGATTAAACAATGTCTTTACATTCTGGACAAAAACCTTGGTGGTTTGAAATCCAATTTACATTCGCTGCTACGATCTTTCTTAAAGTGTGCTTGTATTCGATGTCAAATTAAAAATGATATTTTTCTCCTTGATATGATGCTGATCCAATTGCTGTGATAAATTGCTCCGAAACGGTTAGGGTTGTTTCTTTTTTTGTGTCAGACCTTGTACCAATGATATTCATGTGATGGGTTTCGCTATCTAGGTCCCCAACCGATGAAACAAAGAGCTAGTGTCTCTAACTCGGATTGGTTATAGGCTGCCCTTATTTTTCAACTAGAACTGCTTGTTTAATGAATAATATTCTCTTTCTGAAGAGGAGCAGCTAAAGTATTATCAAATTGCCGTGGATAGGTCCTTTTAATGATTGAATTAATATTCGTAACATTCTTATTGGTAGAACCGTCATGTTGGATACACATTTCACAGTTTCACCTAACAAAAGATATCAGAAATTATCATTGTCACTGCATTAGCTCAATAATGTCTTGGGAGAAGAACTATGAAAAGATCAGATATCTACCAGTCAACCGCCAAATTCATTAATATCATCTTGATTTTATTCCTCATACTGAAGTCTTTTATGGTAATAACCGCTCAGGCATCCGATATTGCCTCGACCATTTCAACGCAAGTCATTACGGGTAATGGATCGACTGTTGTTGCCGATTTCTCGCTAACCAAGACTGACGATCTAAATCCGCTGAAGTATGACCACGTTGGACAGTTGGTCACTTATACTCTCATAGCTACCAACATCAGTGACGGTACCATGCACAACGTGGTAGTGAACGATAGTCCTGCTCTGGACACATATTCCTGCACCCCGGGCCTTCCGGTAGCCAGCCTTGCTCCAGGTGCATCTATCGAGTGCAAAGGCTCACACACAATCATACAAGGTGACTTGGATGCAGGCTCGTTCGTGGATACCGCCAGCGCAAGCAGCACCGAAGTGACAGCGACCGACGCGCAGGACACAGTATATGCTACCCAGAATGCAGTCTTATCCCTGACCAAGTCTGACAGCCTCAACCCGACGAAATTCGACCACGTTGGACAGTTGGTCACTTATACCTTGACAGCCACCAACTCGGGCAACGTCACCCTGCACAATGTATTTGTGAGCGATAACCCTGCATTGACCAGCTTCAGCTGCAATCCTTCCCTCCCGGCTGCCAGCCAGGCCCCGGGCTCCTCGATCGTGTGCACCGGAACACATAGCATCACTCAAGCTGATCTTAATGCCGGCAGCTTTGTAGATACCGCCAGCGCGACCAGCACGGAAGATAATGCCCCCGATGCTTCCGACACTGTGCTCGGCATCCAGAATGCATCCCTTTCCCTCACCAAGGTGGCGACGGAAGCAAACTTCAATGCGCCCGGTGTAACCCTTCACTACACCCTCGTGGCAACCAATACCGGCAACGTGTCCCTGACGGGTGTAACCATAACGGATGCCAAACTAGGCGCGCTTATCTGCACACCATCTCAGCCTGCCACCCTCGCTCCCGGCTCACAACTATCCTGCATAGGAACCTACCTGACCACTCAAGCTGATGTCGATGCTGGAAAGGTGGATAACATTGCTAATGCGAGTGGAATATTCGGGACAGATCCTGTCGTTGCCGCACCTGCCAGTGCATCAGTAAATGCCCCCAACACGAGCGCCGTGCTTTCATTGACCAAGGCAGACGATCTCAACCCGGCGCATTATGACCATGTCGGACAGGTAGTCACCTATACCATAACGGCTTCCAATTCCGGTAATGTCCCCCTGCATAACGTGGTTGTCAGCGACAACCCGTCATTGTCCGGCTTCGGCTGCACACCTTCCACTCCAGCCACTCTGGCGGTTGGTGCCTCGATCGAGTGCAAAGGCTCCCATACCATCACACAAAGTGACTTGGGTGCTGGCTCCTTCACGGATACCGCCAGCGCAAGCAGCACCGAAGTGACAGCGACCGACGCGCAGGACACAGTATATTCTAATCAGAATGCAACTTTATCCCTGACCAAGTCGGACAACCTCAACCCGACGAAATTCGACCACGTTGGACAGTTGGTCACTTATACCTTGACAGCCACCAACTCGGGCAACGTCACCCTGCACAATGTATTTGTGAGCGATAACCCTACGTTGGACGCCTTCAATTGCATTCCTGCTCTTCCAGCCAGCCTCGCTCCGGGTGCCTCGGTGGTCTGCACCGGCACACACTCCATTTCGCAGGTGGACCTGGATGCCGGCAGGTTCGACGATACTGCCAGTGCAACCAGTACCGAAGACAATGCCCCCAATGCCACGGATACCATATTCTACAATGCCTATCCCGTTCTCTCGCTGACCAAGACTGACAGCCTCAACCCGACGAAATTCGACCACGTTGGACAGTTGGTCACCTATACCTTGACAGCCACGAACGAGACCAATATCACTCTTCATAATGTCACGATAAGCGACGCCCCCGCACTGGACAACTTTAGCTGCAACCCTTCCATCCCAGCTTCCAGCCTTGCTCCTAACGCCACGATTGTCTGCACCGGAATTCACTCCGTCACGCAAGGTGACCAGGATGCCGGCTCCTTCATGGATACCGCCAGCGCGGACAGTAATGAAATTACAGCACCGGATGCCAGCGACACCATAAATGCCGCCAACACCAGCGCCGTGCTTTCATTGACCAAGGCAGACGATCTCAACCCGGCGCATTATGACCATGTCGGACAGGTAGTCACCTATACCATAACGGCTTCCAATTCCGGTAATGTCCCCCTGCATAACGTGGTTGTCAGCGACAACCCGTCATTGTCCGGCTTCGGCTGCACACCTTCCACTCCAGCCACTCTGGCGGTTGGTGCCTCGATCGAGTGCAAAGGCTCACACGCCATCACACAAGGTGACTTGGGTGCTGGCTCCTTCACGGATACCGCCAGCGCAAGCAGCACCGAAGTGACAGCGACCGACGCGCAGGACACAGTATATTCTAATCAGAATGCAACTTTATCCCTGACCAAGTCGGACAACCTCAACCCGACGAAATTCGACCACGTTGGACAGTTGGTCACTTATACCTTGACAGCCACCAACTCGGGCAACGTCACCCTGCACAATGTATTTGTGAGCGATAACCCTACGTTGGACGCCTTCAATTGCATTCCTGCTCTTCCAGCCAGCCTCGCTCCGGGTGCCTCGGTGGTCTGCACCGGCACACACTCCATTTCGCAGGTGGACCTGGATGCCGGCAGGTTCGACGATACTGCCAGTGCAACCAGTACCGAAGACAATGCCCCCAATGCCACGGATACCATATTCTACAATGCCTATCCCGTTCTCTCGCTGACCAAGACTGACAGCCTCAACCCGACGAAATTCGACCACGTTGGACAGTTGGTCACCTATACCTTGACAGCCACGAACGAGACCAATATCACTCTTCATAATGTCACGATAAGCGACGCCCCCGCACTGGACAACTTTAGCTGCAACCCTTCCATCCCAGCTTCCAGCCTTGCTCCTAACGCCACGATTGTCTGCACCGGAATTCACTCCGTCACGCAAGGTGACCAGGATGCCGGCTCCTTCATGGATACCGCCAGCGCGGACAGTAATGAAATTACAGCACCGGATGCCAGCGACACCATAAATGCCGCCAACACCAACGCCATGCTTTCATTGATCAAGGTAGACGACCTCAACCCGGCGCATTATGACCATGTCGGGCAGGTAGTCACCTATACCATAAGGGCTTCCAATTCCGGTAATGTTCCCCTGCATAACGTGGTTGTCAGTGACAACCCGTCATTGTCCGGCTTCGGCTGCACACCTTCCACTCCAGCCACCCTGGCGGTTGGTGCATCTATCGAGTGCAAAGGCTCACACACAATCATACAAGGTGACTTGGGTGCTGGCTCCTTCACGGATACCGCCAGCGCAAGCAGCATCGAAGTGACAGCGACCGACGCGCAGGACACAATATATGCTACCCAGAATGCAGTCTTATCCCTGACCAAGTCTGACAGCCTCAACCCGACGAAATTCGACCACGTTGGACAGTTGGTCACTTATACCTTGACAGCCACCAACTCGGGCAACGTCACCCTGCACAATGTATTTGTGAGCGATAACCCTGCATTGACCAGCTTCAGCTGCAATCCTTCCCTCCCGGCTGCCAGCCAGGCCCCGGGCTCCTCGATCGTGTGCACCGGAACACATAGCATCACTCAAGCTGATCTTAATGCCGGCAGCTTTGTAGATACCGCCAGCGCGACCAGCACGGAAGATAATGCCCCCGATGCTTCCGACACTGTGCTCGGCATCCAGAATGCATCCCTTTCCCTCACCAAGGTGGCGACGGAAGCAAACTTCAATGCGCCCGGTGTAACCCTTCACTACACCCTCGTGGCAACCAATACCGGCAACGTGTCCCTGACGGGTGTAACCATAACGGATGCCAAACTAGGCGCGCTTATCTGCACACCATCTCAGCCTGCCACCCTCGCTCCCGGCTCACAACTATCCTGCATAGGAACCTACCTGACCACTCAAGCTGATGTCGATGCTGGAAAGGTGGATAACATTGCTAATGCGAGTGGAATATTCGGGACAGATCCTGTCGTTGCCGCACCTGCCAGTGCATCAGTCCCGGCCTATATTGTCAGCGATGTGCCAGGTCTTAGCAGCCTCAGCCCGGTTTCTGCACAGGCGGGCAGCCCCGATCTGACGTTGATCGTTACAGGTACCAATTTTGCTGCCAATAACATTGTTCGCTGGTATGATGGTGTGACGAATGCTACCTCCGATCTATCAACAACTTATATTTCTTCATCCGACCTATCCGCTCTTGTGCCATTTACCTTACTCGCTGCACCGGGCACGTTCGATGTGCAGGTTTTCAATCCCGCACCGGATGGAGGTCTCTCTACACCTTTGGCATTTTTCGTGGCTCAGAATGGAGCGTTGGTCACCAGTGCGAGCAACGCCACGAGTACCACCCCAACCGATACAGCCATCGCTTCCACAGGCGGAGGCGGGATCGGAACACCTGGTAGTACGACTGCCTTTGCTATGGGTAGTGGCACAATCGTCGTCGCCCTATATGATTCGAACCCAGCTGGTGTGGCTACATTTACCAGTAATGGTGGATATTATGACGTTTACACTACTCATGGGAGCAATTTTAGTGCGATCACAATCAATGACTGCAATATGAATGGAAATTCCAAAGTCGACTGGTGGGACGGCAGTAATTGGGAACCTGTCATTCCTCAGTATTTCAGTAATAATTGTGTCACGATGGATTTGAGCAGTACCAGCTCTCCTACTCTGGCGCAACTCGGTGGCACTGTCTTTGGCGTCGGAGGGTACACTTTTAGTGGCTTCACATCTCCGGTTGATAATCCGAATATTGTTAATACAGGTGCAGCCAACAGAACCTATCCTATCAAGTGGCGATTGAGTGACATTAACGGCATTAATATTAGCGCTCTGACAGCTATTAACTCAATTACATATAAAAGTATGTCATGTAAAGCATTCAATGGTGATCCGACTGACGCCCTCGAGACTACAACAAGTGGTGGAACGAGTTTGCGTTATGATGGAAATCAGTATATCTATAATTGGGCATCGCCGCGTGCAGGTTGCTATACCCTGTTTTTGAAATTTGATAGCGGCCAGGTTTTTTATGCATATTTTAATCTGAAGTAAAGCAACAACACCCGAGGGATACAAATACATCTTCTCGCGCACAAATAGATTATTAGTGAGATTGAAAGAGACCAGCCTTTAAAGTTCGCCTTTATTACAAAACATAACTACATAGGAAGCTGCATTATTACTATTAAAGTAGATCTTAACGAGAAAAAGGGTTCAAAGGTCAATCATTTATTCTCAGCCTTCTTCAAATAAAATGAACATCTCATCGTTTACTTAGGATCCACATCTACCATAGACTTTCAATACCTCACCTCACCTCACCTTTCCTTCCCCCCTTCACCGAAGGTCTTCTGCCCCCTCCTTTCCTCCTTCGCCGCGGGTCGCTTGATCCTGCGATGAGAGGATTGGTAAAAACATGTTTACATATTGGACAAAAAGCCGGGTACTTTTCAATCCCGTTTACTCTAGCTAAAAAATGAAATTTAGTACTTTTTAATTGACTCGTAGATAATCAGGCAACAATCATATTGATGAGTTGGTACTAAAAGGGAATATTGTCATGTTCGATTTTATGTTCAGACAAACTCGATATCGACGATGGTCTCGAGAAAAAATGATGGAGTGGCTCTTGAAAGAATCTCCAAGACTCCGGAAGGAGGCAAAGAGCATAGGGGTAACACAACGTGATTCAAGGAAGTGGATAGAGATTGAAACAAGAAAGTTGATGAATGAAGCAAAGGCAAGAGGAGATGATTCTCCAATAGTAATTGAAGCAGCCTATGACCACTATCTATTCATTGCCTTAGATAAACTCGATCATTACGTATATAGAGGAGAAGATATTGAGTTGTAACAGTTGGACGTGGAGGACAACAAACAAGCGTCCACTAACAGCGACACCTGTCTATCTCAGCCTCCAAAAGACAACAGCTCGTCTGCTCGCAAATGCAATGGCTTAGCAGAATTGTTTCGTATGATTGGGAAAAAGCATCTTTACGACATGGACGACAAACCGGGTACTTCTCAATCTCATTTACGCTGGAAAGTAATCAGGGGCGGAATGCACAGTGACAACATAATCCTATATCACAACATATGAAAGGATGATCAAATGACAGAAGAACAGAAGAATAGTCAAGTGACAGGAGAACCAGAAGATTCATTTAGCATTGAAGTTTTACGGGCTAATGGTAAAAATTATATTTATCATGTGGCTGATGGTGAGGAGTGGTTAGCCGCACTTCTTTTGAGACAAGAGAATGCCCTCAAAGACATAAAAACTAAAGTTAGCGGGATATATTCTTGGGTAACATTCTTTGGCATCTTGACAATAATATCTATTATCGTATCAATTATTTATGCAATAGCAATTGTCCAAATTAGGTAATTAGTGTAGTACAAAATGTTTTTACGTATTGGACAAAAAGCCGGGTACTTTTCAATCCCCTTTGTGCTAATATAAAAAGGTCTTTTGGAGCTTGTTTCGATACATCCTAATCTTCCCAGCACCATAACCTGGTGTTTCTATCGTATTATCGGCATTTCAGGCTAAATCCTTTTGCATCCCGCAGGTATGGTGATAATTGTAAGTCCTGAAAAAGAGAATAAAGCTACTTATTTGAAAGGGGTGCAAGGTGGTAGGGAAGTTGGATTTTTATATGGGGAGGTAATTTGAATTGTAGTAGGAATTATTAGATTTGGGCAAAATATGTTAAAATAGTATAGAAATTGTGTTCTATAAAAGGATCCTGCATGTGCACTTTACACGAGTTTGGTGGAGACTGGACAACTGAAAAATTAGATAGGATCCGTAAGTACTTGCAAGCATATACCATAATTTTTGAACATAATCCCAGAGCGCGCAAGTTGCATACGATCTATATGGACGCGTTTGCCGGCACTGGTTATCGTAGTTCTCATCCTCCCCTTCCAGGGATCATTTCTCTCCCCGATCTTGAGGAGGCTGATAACCAGGCCTTTCTCAAAGGAAGTGCGCGAATCGCCCTGGAAATATCCCCAACCTTCAATAAATATATTTTCATTGAGGAAGACCCCAATCATGCTGAAGAACTCAACCACCTCCGAACTGAGTTTCCCAATCTCTGCAGCAACATTCTTGTTATTACTGAGGATGCGAATACATATCTGCAAGATTGGTGTGCTAATACTGACTGGCGTATGACCCGAGCCGTGGTATTTCTAGACCCTTATGGGATGCAGGTCGAGTGGTCCGTCATCGAAGCCTTAGCCAAAACAAAGGCGATAGATTTATGGATTCTTTTTCCGTTAGGCGTAGCTGTCAATCGTTTATTGACCAAATCTGCTCCTCCTCCTGAAAATTGGGCTAGGGCTCTGACCCGCATCTTTGGTACTGAGGATTGGAAGGATGTATTTTATCCTCACAAAAAAGTCCTCACGCTCTTTGGGGAGGAGAATGTCCAAACTAAAGAAGCCGATTTCGCCAAAATCAGCGACTTCTTCGTCGAACGTCTGAATACTGTTTTTACCGCGGTTGCTCCAAATCCATTGCGTTTAATGAACTCAAAAAACAATCCGTTATACCTTTTGTGCTTTGCGTCCGGTAACCCGACTGGTTCTTCTACAGCAGTCAGGATTGCCCAAAACATTTTAAAGAGGTAAACATGGCGACCCAATCAAAAATCGAATGGACGCAAAACACGTGGAATCCAGTAACGGGTTGCTCCAAAACTAGTGCAGGGTGCAAAAATTGTTATGCCGAGCGAATGTCTAAACGCTTACAAGCGATGGGATTGCCACGCTATGGTAATGGCTTTAAAGTGACCTTACACAAAGACTTACTTGACTTACCGAACAAGTGGAAGCAACCCCGCCTGGTTTTTGTCAATTCGATGAGCGATCTATTCCACGAAAAAGTCTCGGTGGATTTTATTCTTCAGGTTTTTGACACGATGGCACATTGTCCACAGCATACATTTCAAATTCTAACTAAGCGAAGTGAGCGGTTGAGGGAATTGGCACCATTTTTACCTTGGCCTTCAAATATTTGGATGGGTGTCAGCATAGAAGATGAAAATGCACTTTACCGGATCAATGATCTTCATAATGTTCCTGCATGGGTTCGTTTCTTGTCTTGTGAACCCCTAATAGGTTCCATTGAACATTTACCGTTAGAGAATATCCAATGGGTCATTGTGGGAGGAGAATCAGGACCAAAGGCGCGCTGGATGGATAGATCCTGGGTTGAATCTATTCAATTTCAATGCGAAAGTGCTAAAGTTCCATTTTTCTTCAAGCAATGGGGGGGCGTCCACAAACACCAAACAGGTCGCATGCTTAACGGGCGTACGTATGATGAGATGCCTGTGATATGTCTGCCCTTGCCACAAATAGAGCTCGGAATGTCTTTGTGATTTCTTGATTCAAGTTTACAGGGATGCCTCCGGTCTCAGAAATGCCACTCAAGGTCCATACAGCTCAGATTTGCTATTCGCTGCTTTATGTGAGTTAATCAGAACCTGGCAATTAACTCCCACCGGTGGGGGTAAATTGGTTAAATTTCTCTGGGATTTAGCAGCGTTCCTGCTAAATGAAGGTTGACATTAGGAGATCCAAATGGCAGTGGTTATTGATAGCACCCGTGGTCGAAAAGCAGCTCGTCTCCTATTCGATGCTTTTTCATCAACCGGTATTCACGGTAGTAAGGAAATGCCGGAGGATGTTCTTCCTGACTTAATATATGGCTCTCTTGAGCACATCCTTTTTATCACATTGACGGTTTCCATTGACTATCAGCGCGATGCAGCTGCCTTATGGGAAAGCGGCCGCCAAACATATAATGACCCAACCACCCATTACCTTTTCAATCCCCGAGCCCTCCACGAAACCCCTTTACCAACGATTATCCGAGACATGCAAAAATATCGCCTCTCTCGGAAACCCCAAAAAGATGCTAGGATCTGGTCCACGGTAGGCATCACCTTCTTTAAAAAATGGCAAGGGGATCCGAGAAATTTCCTGGAAAGCTGTGGATGGCAGGCGTTAAAGATCCTCCAACATCTCAAAGCTGATACCCACCCATTCAACCAGCGTCATATCGCTGACTTTCCTTATCTACGTGGCGATAAGATAGGTCCTCTCTGGTTGCGCATGCTGAGGGACACTGCGGGTATCTCCAAAATCCAAAACCTTGACCAAGTACCCATACCCGTTGACATCCATATAGCCAGAGCCACCCTCGCCTTAGGAATAGTTCGAGGATCCTATTCAGGAGGGTTTACAGATTTGTTTGAAGGCATTCGAAACGCCTGGTTCGAGAGTGTTCCAGGTCTCCAGGTAGGTGACCGTCCCATGATCGCACTGGATATTGATGAGCCACTCTGGCATCTTTCCCGCTACGGCTGCACCTTACGCGATAAGCAAAGTGGCATTTGTCCAAAAATATTGAGTTGTGAAGCACGGAAATTTTGCATCTTAGGAAAGGTTAATATTCGCAATAGCAGCACTATCGAGCTCAACACATGAAAACGCTCTGCATCATCCCTTGTGGCAAACGTAAAATTTGGAACGACAATCCCAATGCCGGCCCTACTCCAAGCCGCGATGTCTATACTGGCTCCTTTGCCAAGATGTGCCTGAAATACGCTTCCACCTTCTATCCCGATTCTTACGTCATTCTTTCGGCAAAATACGGCTTCCTCTGGCCGAATGATCTCATCCCGGAAGACTACAATGTCACATTTAATGACCTACCTTCAAACCCCATTTCGATCCCTTTGATGATCTCTAGCGCACGTTTTAAAGGCCTTCTCTCCTACGACCAATTCGTAGTGATTGCAGGGAAGAACTATGTCAATATGGCGAAACAAGTCTTTCCTGGCAAGGTGATTATAAATCCACTAAAAGGCTGCGCTGGAAACGGAATAATGATGAATCGGATGAAATCCGCTATCAAAAATGGGCGTCCAATATTATCAAATGGCCTACCAAATCATAATCGGCCAGGCTTAGTCTAGTCCCATAAGGGAAAGGAAATAAGGGAACAAATTGATGGCTATTTCTAACGAACCACAACCCCCTACTTCAGGCTGGAATGGTACTCTATCCAATTTTTTCAATCTATCTTTAGATTCCTTTGTCAGTGATTTATCCCTGCATCATCAAATTTGTATGCTCGAGCCCCCATCACAATCGCAAATTGGGGCCTGGAAAAATTGCTTTTCCGCTTTACAGTCCTATCTCCCTATTTACACGGAAAACAACCCAACCTCACTCGATTGGAAGATCATCTTCGAGTATGTCTTACCCCGTGAACGCGGCCGTCGCCCTGATGTCGTTCTTCTCTCTGGGAAAACGATTCTCGTTCTAGAATACAAAGATTATTCCTATGCCACCCAAGCCCACATAGACCAAGTCTCAGCCTATGTCCGCGACCTCGCTAACTACCACTCCGCCTCACACAATCATCCGATATTTCCAATCCTCGTCCTTACCCAGGCAAGTAATCATTCCGAGGTGATCGAAGATGTACACATCATCTCATCCGACCAATTATCCACAACTCTTCAACGACTCGTCCAAGAGACTACTCTTGAATCTATCAATCTAGAATCTTGGCTGAACGCAGATTATGCCCCGCTCCCATCATTGGTGGCCGCAGCGCGCAGCATTTTCAATCACGATCCTTTGCCGTTTATCCGCCGTGCTCAAAGTGCCGGGATCCCAACAACAGTCTCCCATCTCGTAACCATCGCCAAAACCGCTCAAATAACCAATTCTCATCATCTCGCCCTGGTTACTGGAGTCCCTGGTGCGGGCAAAACACTCGTAGGACTGCAATTCGTTTATGACAACCACTTCAAAGATCAAGATTCTCAGCGAACCGCAGTGTTTCTCTCCGGTAACGGACCCTTAGTCGAAGTCCTTCAACACGCCCTCCATAGCTCCGTCTTTGTCCAAGACGTTCACGGCTTCCTCAGACAATACGGTGGCAATAGCAATTTTATCCCCGCAGAGCATATCTTTGTCTTCGATGAAGCTCAACGCGCCTGGGATGCTGATCGAGTACAAGAAAAACGCGGCCACTCAAATTCAGAGCCCCAGGACTTCCTCCAAATCGGCGAAAAGAAACCCTGGTCAATGATGATTGGCTTGATCGGAGATGGTCAAGAAATCCATCTCGGTGAAGAAGCTGGTTTACAACAATGGAATACCGCCATCTCTGGGCTGAAACAACCCTGGATTGTCCACTGTCCATCCAAAGTCTCTAAGTTGTTCACATCCGCAAGCCAGATTGACATCGATGACAGCTTAAATCTAAACACCTCTCTTCGTTCCTACCTGGCCGGCGATCTACAAACCTGGGTCGAACATCTCTTGAACGGCAAGATAGATGACGCTGCTCAACTGGCTAAAGAAATCTATAAACAGAAATTCGATATCTACATCACAGATAATCTCACGGTCGCTAAGAACTACACCTTACTCCGTTACACCGAGCAGGAAGACAAGCGTTATGGATTGTTGGCATCATCCAAAGCTAAAAATCTGACTAAATATGACATCCATAATGAATATCAGTGGTCAAGTAATCTAAAGAAAGGCCCCTGGTATAACGATCCACCCAATTCAAAATTTTCTTGTTGCCAATTTCATGATGTCGCCACCGAGTTTTCATGCCAAGGTCTCGAACTAGACTTTCCAATCATTGCCTGGGGTGACGATTTACGTTGGGTAACCAACCGTTGGGTCAGTCCTCCAGTGGGTCCACGAAATCAGGCGCACGATCCCCACCAATTACGCCTAAATAGCTATCGAGTCCTTCTCACCCGTGGTCGTGATGGCCTGATAATTTATTGCCCCCCAGAATCAAACATGAAAAGCACTTTCGATGCAATCCGACAATCTGGAGTTATTAATTTGCCTTAGTGGCGCTCCAATAGCATCTATTTTAATTATCTACAAGAATTCCGATAAGGGCACCGAAAGCATTCCCCGCTCTTTCTTACCGTCTTAGAATTCTCAATCCTTCTGATCGTAATATAACCATTTCTGATCCGTTCCAAGGCACTCCACCAATAATTGTTTTGAATTGATACAGCAGTGCGCTGGAAAGCTGGTTTTCTAATTCGATCAAGATTATTTACCCATCTGTATGAATCATAATAAAACTGGAATTTTCCATTTCCATATTTATTCTTAATGCATTCCACATATATCCCCATCTGCAATTCATCTTGGGGATAGAAATCACGCCCGGTCTTGTGGTCAACAATAATGAATTCATCCCCTCTATTAAGAATTAAGTCGATTACACCCACACAAGGCGGTAGCTCGCTACTAATACCCATAACAAACGGTTCTTCAACCGCAACGACCTGGTAGCCTTGCCATAAGTTTTCAATGTGAACAGTCAATGCGTTCATTAAGTGCGTATGGTTTTCTCCATAACTATAATGGCAATTAATTTTTTTTATATATTCATTCAGATTAACTCTTCTGTTAAACATCGCCTTCTTATAACTCTCAGCAATGATTTCATGCATCAATTTTCCCTTTGTGAAGTAATCAGGAGTGGGAATGGGGTCTTTCAACAAGACGTATTGTAGAAAATAGCGATACTCACAAAACTCCACTGAAGTGATCTTGGAAAAACTTAAATGGGGTATTCGCTCATGACGTATGGTCTCAGCGAATTGTTCTGAATTTCCTTCTGAGTTTTTTATGACAGCAGAAATCAGTTCAATATTATTAATCAAATTGGTTGATGAGGTCATATCAGTCAAACAATTCCTTCCTGTTTCATTTCTTCAACTACACATCGAATTCATTTTCCAATCCAATATCCCTCCTTCCAAAATAAACCGCCGACGAGTTCCTCAAATGCATTCATAACCTACCTTCTAAATGTTCGTTTCATTCTGGTCCTTTTAATTTTGACATCCTCAAAAACTATGGGTTCCCAGATTGGTGTAATAGCTCGGTTGATCAAGTCTTGAATATCTTTCAAGTGTTGAGGGTTGAGATAAAGTTTTCCAAAATTTTCTTCAGTCTTATTTTCAGCTTGTAATATACCAATTTCTCTCAGTCGAGGTAGGGCAGTTTGAAAACTAGCAAGATGGGAACCTTTTAAGCCGCTCAAAATAGTTAGCTCATCTATTCCATCTCTCCCAATATACCCCTTGGTTGCAAGACGGAGTACTAATGTGCGTATTCTGCGAGCAGTAAATGTCCGTTTGCTATCTCTTTTAGAACCTAATGGGCGTTCCCATACCTTGATATCCTGGTTATTGAAAAGGGGATTTTTCAGAGTCTCACCATTTGGATGAAGAGTTTCTATCTTCGTCTCTTCTAAACTTCGGGCTGATTTTCTGGATTGAATATGCAGATCCATCACTACAGGATCTACTTGACCTTCGACTAATAACGGCAACCAACCAGATTGGGAAATCATCTCGATACATCGGTCCGGGTTCAGCTGATGATTTTGGGCATAACGCTCAACAGTCATAGGTGATCTGGAATCCCATTCGCTGAAGAAAGACCCAACCTTTACTCTTTTTTGTTTTTTGTCCAATAAAGGGCTTATTTGACCTTGCCAGCAAATATGTAGCTTATGTGCAGGCCGGGTAATAGCGACGAAAAGAAGACGAAATGAAAGATCGTCAGCGAGGTAGTTCTGTCCGTCAGCTAAGATTACAACATCGAATTCAAGCCCCTTGGCTAAATATGCAGGAAGTAACACAACTTGCGATGAATATCCCTGCTGACGATTGGTTATCAACTCATATTTTGTAAACCTGCGTTGTATCATTAGTCTGTCGATATTCTGGCATTCATCCGCGTTTTTACAGATTATGGCGATGGATTTCCATTTTGCTGCCAAACCCGATTTAATACCAGCAATGATTTCATCAACAAGCTCTACACCCGTTTTACATGGATGCAAGGAAACCGATTCCCCAAGGCGGTTCATGGGTTGAATTAAGTCCCCCTTCCTCGCCCCAGCACGCTTAAGCACCCCATTGGCGTATTGCATAATTTGCCACGTAGATCGATAACAAATACCTAGTTTATTAATCTTTTTGTTTAAGGTTGGAAAAATTGTATATAAATCTTCCCAACCAGATATCCCATTATTTATGAAAACTCCCTGACTCATATCACCTAGAATCGTGATTGATTTATTAAGTGCGAATTGGCTTAATCCTTGAAAAAATAGTGGTGAAATATCTTGAGCTTCATCTACCATGACATGTCCATAACTAACTTTTCCAGTACCATCAAGAAGAAGTTTGAAGTAAAACAATCCAGCCAGGTCGCTAAAACGGAAAGATTTCTGCACCGTCGGAGCATTAATACTCATCAATTCTAAATCCCATCGACTGAAAAGGTCTGCACCAAGTTGAATTAGTGAGACTCGTTCGTGAAATAATTTCCTGTACGCTACGGCCGCGTTAATGTGCCAGTCATTGAAATATCCATGAACCTGCGCTTTCACTTTTTTCAAACCGGCTTTTGTTAGATTATCACTTCCTCGAAACTGACCTGAGCTCTTCCGGATAATCTCGGCGGTAACATCCTTCAATAATTTTTCCTCTGCGATCTCTCGTTGCTTATTGAGAGGTAATTTATTCACATCGTTTGTTTCAAAAATTGCCCTTACCTGTTCTTGACTTCGGATCACTTTGATTGATTTAGCGTTAGTCCGGGTTGGACGAAAACTGCAGTTAAATGTATCTTTTCCTTTATTCATTTCTTCGCGCAGGTAATTCATGTAGCCTTTTAGTAATTTTCCCATTTGCAGCGAGCCCATGTTACGACAGTTACGTACGTACTGGAGTTTTTCAGAACTTGATCTGTCCGGGATTTGCCAGAATTCCAATAATTCTTCTTGTGACTGAAATGTCAAATTCTCGCCAAGCTGGTTCTTAGCCAATTGATCCGTGGTGAGTTGCGGAATCTCCCGCTCACCCAAGCTGGGCAAGACATGGGAGACGTATTGTAAAAAGATCGGATTTGGACCAAGAAATATAATATTCTGGCCTCGAAGAGTTTTATTGTTGTAAAGTAGGTATGCTAATCTATGAAGAGCTATTACAGTCTTACCGGTACCCGGAGCACCTTGTACGATCATAGCCTCAGACAATGGAGCCTGGATAATCGCATATTGCTGCCGATTGATGGTAGCGATAATACTCTGGAGTTGACCACGGCTTTCTTTGAGGATTTTTGCTAATAAAGAGTTCTGAATCCAATTCCCCCGTAATTGAAGGATCAAGGAAATTATCGTCGATGTCACTAATCTTCTGATTGTCTATCTTTATGGTTCGAACTAGAAATAAATCTCCCTTTTCTCTATCAGTGGAACGGTTATAGTATAGATCAGCCGCCAGTGTATCCTGCCAAGCAAGTATATAAGGAGTGAACTCGGTTATCCCTATATAATAATGCTCTGCTTGATCTTCTCCCGATCTTTTCCAATCAACACGACCAAAATATAAATTCCGTAAAGCATCTTTGCATTTTATGAACCGTTCGATCTGTGCGTTATGTTGTGTTTGATACGCGCCAGGAGATCCCCAAAAGTACTCCATTTTAGAGTTGGCTAAGATACTAGCTTTTTCTTGTTCAAGCGCCGAGATCTTCTTCTTCAAACAAGATTTTTCTTCAGGATAATCTGGATGATCAATTGCTTTCATTTCTCAACCCTATCATTCTTATCTCTGGAAATTCTCTCAGATGAATGCAAATATTATTTTGTGGGGATTGAGGAAGATTTAGTTAAGAGATTCACCAAGTGATCTTGCTTAGGTGGATATATCAGGTAGGTAAGACCAGTTTGAGAAAAACTTCAGACTTGAATTACTAGGATGTATAGTTTCCCTTCATTTAGAGCCTGGATATTTTGATAAACCGGTTCAACAATTCCCTTGTAGAAAATAACAATTGCACCTTGAGAAATATTAAAGGCATCCATATATGAAAATATTTGTTTTTTCGCATTTTCTATCACGAATTCCAAGGATTTTTCCGCTTGGATGAACTTGGCTTCTATCACAATCGAGTTGTCCCCAAATTTCAGAAGGACATCAGGAAGTTTTCCATGTTGATCGAAATTTTGAAAAACAGTCGCTGTTTTTGTTTTACTAAAATACTTGACAATTAAATCTGTTGCTTCAATTTCATTAGATATTTGAAGTTTAGGAGACTGTTCTATGTAACCTTTCAGACCCTGAAAGGCGACCTGGACCTCGATACTTGGACCCAAGAAGGATAGCCATTTATAGACAGTATCAACTACAAATCGAGCCTTTTCTTTGGTTACTCTCATACCTGCATGAACTACCTTATGTCTAATATCCCTGGAATTCTTATAATCTGCCCAAAGCTTATCGTTTTTATTCACAGGACGACCTAACGCAACTGGAGCCAAGACTGAAAGACGATCGTCCAGATTAGTTTTTGTCTTTTCTTCCATCCAACGCAATAATCCAGGATCAAATTTTCCCAGAAGTGATGTAAATACTTTCTTTTGGACATATGTCTCAAATGCAGCCATAGATTCCAGAACAGCAGCGCGTGGTGCATATCGATCACCGGGTCTTAAATGGTTTTCTGCATTAGCGAGGAGTTCATCAGGGGGAATGATGTCAGCAAAAGGTGACGAAGGTCGTTTGGCCATAACTAGCCTCCTGGGAAATAATTAATATTATGGAATAGTTCCTTATAGAGATAACGCCAGCCTATAGTACCTCAGTTTGGTAGGGCAAACTACCATCCTCCATCAGCCATGCATAATGCCCTTTTGCAGCATCGCTACCTTTTATGGTCTTGTATGTCATTCCACTGGCCACAGCCATCTGCTCTGCGAATTCTTTCTTTGCCTGAACGACCGGATCGTCGATCTTGTTATCCCCCTTTACCTCGACGATTACATAACTTCCATCCGTTCTCTGAAACAGAAAGTCTGGGTAGTACGATCGAGGCGTGTGAGACTCGGGGTCAATATAGTGAATAAAAAAGTCTGATTGACCGTGGGTGAGCATCCCGGTGAAATAAAGTTTGCTCACCTTGTTGTCTTTTAGTAGATTCCAGAACAAATTCCGTTCTGGTTCCGAATCAAAGCAGTAGGTATCCAGGTGGAAGCTCTTCTTCGCGAGCTCTTCTGTCGTATCTTTCTTTTTTACCACCAACGCCGTCAATGCAGACATTTCATAAAACCCGCGTTCAGGCAGTTTTACCAGCTCTACTTCATATTCCTCATATTCTTCCTTGGGCTCGATCTCGTACATCTCCCGGAACAGGTGCGGGATCACCCAGTCATACAGTAGCTCGTTGAACTCGTTTACCCGTGCCAAGATCTTCTCGGTGCCCTCCTGGGTTTTCACCAGCACTTCCTTAATGGTCAAGCACGGCTTATTGAGGTATCTTGCAACCTCTGCTACAAGTGTCAATTCGCTGTACTCCCGCTTCTCCCGTACCTCTGTTACCTCAGTCGTGATCGTGGACGCAGATTTTCGTAAGCCATCCCGCTCAATGTGACGTAACCGGTATTTCTCCAAATCCGCATCTTCCAAGGCCAGGTTTATTCCTTTCTGGACCTCTTTTTCCTTCATATCGAAACGCCGGTGCACACGCATGAGTTTCAATTTCACAATAGGCTCTTGAACACGAATTTGATAATCATCCCTGTCACTTCCAGCATTCTGAACATCGTCGATGCTGACTTTGAAGTTTTGTTCCAGCTCATCGTTCAGGATTTGCAGGTTGCTTTTCCCAAGGTAGACTTGACCGATATTCTGTACATCCCCAATGGACCGTAGACACCTCATGGTAGCTTGCAATACGAAGATCTTTGACTTGGGTTCCCGGAAGAGAGCCACCCCAAAAAGCGACCTGCAGTTCCATCCTTCACGTCCTTTATTCACCAATAAAATGAACTGCTTATCCGAATCCGGTGTATCTAGCCGGTTGAACTCTCGGATATCATCGTTGGTTGTGAGTTTTTCATCCCCCACGTTAATCAGGATGCTCGTCGGTGGTATCCCGTGCTCCACGAGCGCCTTCTCCACTGCTGGTCGCAGTTCCTTGCTCAGTTCCTCGATTGTCGCCGCAAAAAAGGCCAGCTTGGGACGCATCCCTTCATGAGTTTTCTTGAAAAAACTGTGTTTTATGAATTCATCCACCACCAGCTGCACAAACTCGCTACTCTTCGTATTCTCATACCCATGAATTTTCACTTTCTTCAGGTACTGTTTGTCGATCGCCTCTTGTAACCCAAACGCATAAACCACCTCGGGTAACACTTCCTGCCCAACGTAAGGTGTTCCAGTGTAGTTGTAACACGCCACTACATGTGTTCCCGCCCCTTCCAAGCTCTCCGACAGCTTGTCGATTGTCAGGCGCAGGCTTGTGGTCCTGGTATCTTCTTGTTCCCCCACATCCTTCGCTAGGTTGGCGCCAAATGCATGGTGGGCTTCATCCACATAGATTCCCATTTGCTTCAGCCGTCGCAGCTTCTCAAACCGCTGGTTTGTCGTCAGGGCTTCTTCGTCCTCAGGTCCTTCCAATAAATCCTGGTTGACATCATAAATCGATCCTACCTCGTATGTCGGTTTTCCACTTCCAAATAGCCGGACCGCTGCCGTCTTCTCAGTGCTTTGCCGCTTAAGGATAATCTTCTGCGTGTTCGATACGATTAAGTTGAATTTCGATCCATCCAGTACACTTAGTGCAATTCCAGCATCATCAAGATAATGGAATTGGATGTGCGTAGCCAGGAAGCTCGCATATTCTGGCGGTACGACCTTACTCATGTTAAATGTCTTCATCTCGCGTAAGCTTTGCAGCACGGTTTTATCCGGCGCAAACACAAGCGCATTATGGCAGTATTTTTTATCTGCCGGGAATTTGTTTGCGAGGATGAACTCATAGAATATGCATGTCGCCATCAGGATGGTCTTTCCTACTCCCATCGTTAGCGCAAAAATGTAGTTGGAATATGTCCGTTGATTGGCCCGCATTCGGTCAAACATGGATGTGAACTGTTCCTTGGTCGTGAATTCCCACAATGTCCCTTGCTTCCCCTGCTGATAAATTCCTCTTCCCTGGAAGTGTCCCTTTTTCTTTGCCCATTCCTCGAAGATTTCATAAACCGGTTCATTTTCGAGAAATTCCTTCAGGAATACATAGATTTCCAGCGCTTCGAACTGCGGCTGCCTCAGGAAGCTGTTGGTATTGTCTGGGTCGTTAAAATCCAAAAATCGCTTCGTCAGCTCCCGATAATGCTGCCGCACCTGCCTGCGGTGGTCTTTATAGAAATCCCACAGCGCCTGGTAGAATGCAAAATCCAGGCTTACATCCCTGGTTTGTCTAGGCATTCTGTACCTCAACTTCGAATGACTCTGAGAGCAGGTCCGTGATCTTGACTCGGATGGTGCCCACATCCTCAGGAATCTTGTACTTCCCTTTCACCAGCTCATCTCCTTCAGGGATGTCCACAACCGTAGGCTCAAGCACCGCCCCATCATAGTTCCAATCCACCATGACCGATTCCACGAGTTCGCTCCAGTCTTTCACATTTTCTTGCTTCAGGCTGAGCTTCTGGAGTAGATTCATCGGATAGAACTGTTCAATAACAAGGTTCCCATTTTTTATAACGATCTTGGCTTCTGAATCTCGTTTGAATTGTAGGTCTTGCCCGTCACGGAGGATATCCATTACTTCCACCTCAATCTTGAGTGGTTTAACCTCGTTTATAAGATATGCTCCTAGGTCCGGCTCATGTCCCATGCAAAACAGTTTGATTTTCTCCACCGATTTGCCTGGGTTTTTTTCCTGTCGCTTCTGGTAGGTTTTATAATCAAAACCACTAATCAATTCGCTGAGGTCAGCCCTAGTGGCGATGCGGTTGACCGGCATGATCTTGACCATCCACCCATCTTTATCACCATCAAATATATTGCCTTGAGGATATTTATTTACTTCTTTTGCATCAAGTAGAAGTTCACGTGCTTCAATAGGATTCCTGAACACGTCATAATTGTTTACGTTGTACATTTCAAATCCAATACGGGGATAATCATCTTTTTCATCAAACATGTCGGTTTGCGGATTGCTCCCTGAAATCTCTAATAATTCATTTAATCGTTTGCATGTGGTTTGAACAGCTCCTAAGTTTATATCTGCACCAATAAAGCGTCTTCCAAGCCTTAAAGCGACTGCTTGAGTAGTGCCGCTACCCATAAAACAATCAAAAACAATTTCTCCTGGATCGGATGATGCAATGATTATTCTCTTGAGCAAGGCTTCTGGTTTTTGTGTTGGATAACCTACAGCCTCCCCGAAATGAGATTTCAGAGGAGATATATCAACCCACCAATCAGGAAATGGTTGTCCTTGGTTTTTATCTAGCCATGCACCATCAAGGTTTTCTGGTATCCCTTTTAATTTCTTGAAAACTCCGGGATTATTTTCTTTCAACCATCTGTAGGTAATCTTTCCTTCATCGTTAAAATAACTGCCAAACCTTTTTATAGTACTTTCTGATAATCCTTTTCTTGTAATATTAAACTTTCGTTGATCAGTTTTTTGAACCATCAATATACTATCGTGTTTCCGTTTGAAGTAATTCACTGCACGAGATCCAATATCTTCATAACACCATACAATTTCATTTACAAAATTCTCGGGGCCAAAAATTTCATCCAGAATACATTTCAGATGATGACTTTTTCGATAATCGCAATGTAAGTAAAGTGTACCGGTGTCTGAAAGTAATTCCTTGATAAGAATTATTCTTACATACATGTACTGAAGATATTCATCATTTGTCCAAATGTCTGTGTATTGTTTATCTTCGAATGCGCTGTGATCGTTTGAAATTGTTTTACCTTTTAATTCAATACTTTTTTTGTAATCTGCCTTAGAATCAAAAGGTGGATCTATATAAACCAGGTTTATTTTTCCTCGATATTCCTTCAGCAAATGACTCATTACCTGCAAATTATCCCCCCAATAGATTTTATTTCTCCACCCATCTACATCCTGTCCATAAACTTCTTTTAATTGAGCCGGATAGTATTGTGTAGTCGTGAATGGCCGCTTCCCTTGCCACCTCAACATCGGGTAGCCCTTGATCGGCTCAAATTCATACTTTTCAACGGAGTCGAGTTCTTTCTTATCATCAAGTCCAAGAAGTTGTTGGCGTTGTTTGCTCATGCTGCTCTCCTGAATTTCCAGTTCTTCTTATCACAGTAAAACCTTATATCGCAGTCCCTGCAAAATCTCTCCGGTCGCTCGGCAATGCTGAAGTCTTTTGCTTCAATCCGTTTCACCACCCCATCAAATACTGCGATCGTCTTTTCAATTGCCTTCCTATCCTTTGCAAACGAAATGAATGGGTTGCCATCTTCTTCGCTTGTATAGTATAGGTGGGTTTTACTTACCTCATAGTCTGTTCTCTCTTCAACAATATGGGCATATACTTCCAGTTGCCTCTGGTATCGCTCGAGCTTCTCTCGGTCCTCCGAGTTGTTCACGTCCGGTTTCTTCTCCGATTTGAAATCGATCAACTCTACCGTCTGGTTTTCTCCGGTGATCAGGTCGATCTTCCCGTTCAAGATGTATTCATCCTTCACCAGCGAGACATCTACTTCACATTCCTTGATGTGCGACCAATTTCCCTCATTCCGCTTATAGTATCTTAACACCTGGTTGAAAGCGATATTCTTTACATAGGAAGCCAGGTACACCCTCTCACGCTTGGTGAGGTATGCATAATTTGTGTCGAACCACATCGCCACCTGCTCATCAGATAAGCTTGCTTCCTCACCCTTGAGCACCGCTTTGTGAATATCCTCGATTGTCTCATGCACCAACGTCCCGAACAGGATTGGGTTGGTTCGAATGGGCGAGAATTCCAGCTCCCTGAAGAATCGATACTGTTCCGCACAGTTCTCAAACAGCGTCAGGTGCGATGTGAAGGAGTATTCTCTCTTAATGTTGATCTCGTGGATATCAGCGAGCGGTAGTTCTGTGGGTTTGAATGCCCGGCTTCTCCATGTGGGCAGGTCATCAACATACTCGGCAAAATACTTGGAAGGTGTCCGCCCATGCCCTTCGATTTCTTGATAAGCCATGACGAGCAAGTTCTGTGCACGTGAGAATGCCGTATAAAAAAGCCGCCGGAAATCGTAATTCTTGGTTTGTTCAAGTGGTTCGAACGGTGGCCTGGTCAGGTAACCGCTTTCCAGGATCTCATCCAGCTTCGAATATTGCTTCCTTGGGGTAGCTTCCATCGATCCAACAATGACGATGGGGAATTCCAGTCCCTTCGATTGGTGAACCGTGAAGAATGATACACATCCGCTGGGTGCATAATCCTGCTGGTCCTCATATTCATCGATCCCGCCATCTTTCAGGAACCGCAGGAACTGGTTGAACAGGTCCCGCAGGTTCTTCTCCAGGTATTCAGGCGAGATTACGCTGACGTTATTCAGATACTCGAACTTTCCCAGCAGTTGTGAAAATAGCGCCAGGTTGCGCATTGCCCGGGTGTCCTGGATGCCTCCGTGGAGCAGGTCTTCTCCCAGAAAACGGCTGAAGAGCGGAAATTGTAATAACCGGTAGAACAACCCTCCAAATGAATAGTCTATGTTCTCCGTCAGCACCATGTGCCTCCTGGCCACGGCCCGGCACCATTTCAGCAGGTCCGCATTCTCCGCCTTTCGCAACTGTTCGGCAAAAAGAGCATAGCAATCCTGATCGTAATAATCCCAGATGTTCAGGTGAGCATCTGCTTTCCACTTCCGTACATCAGAAAATTGTGGGAACAGGAAAATCAGCGCCCCTACCATCAAGCGGATTTCTTCTCGTTCAAAGAACTGGTTGGACCGCGGCGAATACACCGGTATCCCGTTCGCCTCTAGAAATCGCGAAAGTGCCACCGCCTTATGGTTTTTCACAGACCGGAACAGGAACGCCACCTGGTTCCAATCGGTTAGGTTCCCCTTGTCCTTCATGGTATGCAGGAATACCAATACCTCGTTATGGAACTGCGCCTGGTCATCCGCCGTGATTCTTATTACAGCCGGCATTGTAGGGAAATCATCTTCCCTCGGTTCAATATGCTTCCCGAATCGGAAGGTCTGCCCCCCATGTTCCCAATCCTGATCTGCCATCCATTTATTATAAAAATCGATGATCTCCGGGTGAGACCGGTAATTCACAGTCAAATTCACTTGCTTGCATTCACCGTCCGGAAATCTGATCTTGAATTCCAAGATATTCCGAATGGTCGCTCCTCTGAACCGGTACAACCCCTGGTCATCATCCCCCACCACACACAAGTTTGGTTTTTCAATCCCGGCCAGCTCGAAAAGGATGATTTCCTGGATGGTGTTCGTATCCTGGTACTCATCCACCATGAAATACGTGATTTTCTTCCGCAGCGCATCTCGAACAGCAGGGTTATTTCTTAGAAGCCCGAGTGCTTCATATTGAATGGTTGAGAAATCAAGTGCGTTCGCTTCTTCGAGCTGTTTCTGATATACCTTCGCGCACTGCCCAAGGACTCTGACCTCGGGGTCTTTAGCCTCGATCAATTCATCCTGGTCAAGCGCTTCTTCACTTACTGAGTTGATCCACTTCACCAGTTCTTCAGTCTGTGACCAAGAGCTTCCATTCTCCCCGATAAGCAGTTCAATATCATCGATCTCGAGGTAATTTGAAAGGTTCTTATATACGAAATATTGCTGGTCAAAGGCATCCATCATGGTGAAATTTCGTTTCAGTCGGGTGAATTCCCGGTTCTCTTCCAGCAGACGCAGGCATATGGAGTGGATTGTCCCCAGGTACATCTCGTTCAGATTGAACCGCACCCCCATTTCGTCTAAGCGATTGGAAATCCGAGTGATCAGTTCCTGAGCCGCCTTTTCGGTGAATGTGACGACGAACAAGCTCTCAGGTGCGACATTCTTTTCCGTGATTAGGTGGATAACCCGCTCCACCAATGTGAAGGTTTTTCCAGAACCAGGGCCGGCAATTATTAGCACCGGTCCGTCCGTCGTTTCAATCGCTTCTAATTGTGCCAAATTGGCGGCTGATTTCTTATTCATCAATGCACTATGATGGATGTGTCTGCAAACAGCTTTAATACCTGCGCCGACGGGTAAGTCGATAGCGATGCCACTGAATTCGCCAGCTCAATCGGCATCAACCCGTTTTCAAACCTGCTGCTCAACAGATTCGGCAGTGTGGCCAAAATCCGCTCAATCCCAATCAGGGAATCTATCTCAGGTTTGATAATAAAAGCATCCATCGACTCGTTTATCGGAATATTGATCACAAACCGATACCGCTCCCCAACAGTTATAAATACCTTCGCCCCATAATTTGTGTCCTTCCCATACGGCGCCCCGCTCGTGGGCCGATGCTGGATCTGCTCGCAGATATACAAATGATCCGGTATATATAGATGATTCGGTTTCACATCTCGACTGATCATATCCAAATGTTCAACAAATGCACCTGTCTTCTCCTGTCCGATTATGCAAATCGGGATGTCCTTGCTATCCGCCGTAAGTAAAAATCTCCGAATCGGGGCCACCAATTTAGAATACTGCGCCCGTATCTGGAGCGGTCCATCCTTGATAAACAGACACCTCTTGAGTGATTCCTGATCATGTTCCCAATAATACCGAATCCCTGTGAAGAGCAGCAATGTTTCATGAATACTCATGTACGCCGTCGCGACACTATCTGATGCTGCCTCTTCAACCATCTCCAGGTGGAACCCAAGCCAATCCGTGATAAATAACTTATTACCACACTGACTACACCTCCCTATCTCCGTATCAAACGGAAGCGTGGCCTGATCATTATCACAGTGCGGACACTGGAACCCCGGCAGCGACTTTGTGCCACCCGACCATTTCTCATATGCCAACCATTTCAATGTCTCCATCGGTTGGCCATCCAACGACGCATCCTTCATAGACTGAAAGATCGTCTCTCTCACTGCATCATAAACCGACATGTTCGGGATCTGAACATGCCTCAGCGGGAACACAGTCGCGTGGTAAAGTGCTGATTCCCCCATCAAATCCCTCAGCGCAAATGGATGTGGGGTCTCTTTATCTATCTTCGATAGTGCCACCTGATCCAACCGCAACAACGCTGTCTTCACAAATGCCAGTGCTTTATGTGGTGGGAGCTCATCCACAATCACCTGAATAGATCCATCCACCGCAAAGATCAAATCCAACGGTTTCCCGATGGGAGGAAATGGTTGCCAATCATCCCCATTATTTATTTTTGTAGGCTTATCCTGCTCAAAACTATGTACCAGTTGTTGGACTAGTGGTGACTTCAATACATCTAGGTGCCCCAACTTACTTGCCTTTTCACCAGGAAGCTTGTACCCTTGTTGATATGGCATACACGCCTCTTACCCCTTCTTGACAAGGGTCGGGTCAAACTTGTGCGCTTGCACCGGCACCACAAACCGGTGTGATCTGGTCAACATCCTCACATACCCCGGCGTCTTCGCTCTCAGAATATCATCCTTCATGTTCTCAAACGCCACATTCATTTTTGCAAGTGTATTCACCTCTTCTTGAGAAGACATATGAGCGATAAAGAAGTTTTCAGTTTGAGCAAGTAAGTCGTGATTTACTGAAGTAACTGACTGTGTTGAATACACCATCCCAATATGATATTTCGCTCCCTCCTTCGCCAGTCGCCGATAAATATCCACCGTGTCCTCCTCTCTCGCCGGGAATAGATTGTGCGCCTCTTCGAAATACAACTGCATATAATGGTCACCCAACTTATTATCCGTAAATTTATCAATCTGGTGAGAAAGTACCGCCGATGCAAGATCCTCCGAGAAATAATGCATTACTTCTTCATCCGCATTTCCCAGGTCTAGAATGACTGTCTTCCCCGCATCCATCTCATTGATCACATCAATAACAAAGTTTCCTGCCTTTGGATCATGATAAATCCTAAACCGCTGTATCATCCTCGGTCCTGCCCCCGCAGTCGGTTTCAAAAAGCCAAGCAGTCCTAGATCATCAGCATCTAATAAAGCTTTTCCACTCGAAGAAATCAATGTCGTTTGGCGATTTTGATCAATTAAAAGTTTGAACTCTTGCGTTAGTAAATCTAGGCTATTGATTTTAGGCGGTGTCTTTGTATATAAATTACTTCGAACAGTTGCGTTGAACCCAGGGTCAAGGGACATGAGCGATTTCAACTTCATTTCGTCAGCAGGGAACCCCGCTTCATGTAGGATCGCCCAATACATCAATATTTTTCTTTGCGATCGAAGCTTCTCATTAAATTCTAAGGCGCTAAGATCATCAAATGTAGGCAATGTCACGCTTCTAAAGGAATTGACGTAAATTGCTGTCCGCCCTTCATTCACCAGTAAATTAGATAATACCCGATGAGATCGGTCTGGATGTTCATAAAAATCAAGCTTGAGCGGCTTCGATGGGGTACTCGGCTTCGGTGATAGTGCGTACACCACGCAATTCTTCTCATATGCACCTCGTAATGATAAATTCCCATCCTGCGGATTATCATTCGCATATTCCCCATTGATATCAAATATTAGTTGGCCGACATTCTTCGTCTTCTGAGTGGTTTCTATCAGGCTCTGTGCGATCAGTTTGATGATATTACTCTTCCCTAACCTTGTCTTCCCAAACATCGCTGTTCTGGACGCCATAAAATCTCGCGTCGATACGAATACATCTACATCTGGCTGATTCTTATCCGGTAACGGCAACCGACATTCTGTCAATCGTAACCTCCCCAACGAAAACCGATTCTCAATTGGCACCAGCGTATTAATCACCAAATCCAACAATGCATCATCCGGAGAATATACCCGATACTTGTGAGCGCTTACAAAGTTATTCATATCCCCAGAGAATTCCACCGTATCCACTTTGTCCGGATTCGGGTAGAACATCCCTAGCACATCCGTGTTAAGCGCCCCCCATTGTAGTTCTGCCTGAGTAAAGATATCCAACTCCGGCATCGACTTCTTCTGCAACTCAAAAAACGTCTGCTGTGTCTCTTTAGATAAAGGCGTCGGTGCCGCATCTAATACTCTAAGTAAGGTGAAATGCGGGGTCATTATTGCTGCATCCGATGCCGGTGTCATGATCAACAATGAATTTCTTGGTACCCCCCCAACTGCAATCTTAAACGGGTCTGATGTAATAATCACCACCGAATCGTATGTTATATCTAGGACATACCCCACAAACCGCAGCACTTCATATTTTTTAGCCGTTTCGTTTGCGTTTTCAGCATCGAGAAAGTCCTTGAGCCTTCTAAGCGGGTGATGTTGTTGCGCCGCCTGTGCAAAAAAGTTATTCATATCTTCGTTCCTCCCTCGATCGGATAATTGGTGATAAGAGCTTCGCCAAGATCTATCCCTGGCAAGCCAGGTCTTCTTCCCGTCCCTTTTATCAACTCTAACCTATATCCCCCCTTATAAAGCCCAAGTATCTCTGGGTGAGACGAATTCGTCATCGCCCATCTGATTCTTCTTTTCGAAGCCCAAGTAAGCGCCTTTGCCAACCTCTTCTGATCTTTAAAAATAAAAGTATTGCTATAATGCTCGTTGATTTGCTCTTTCGCTCCCGGTCGATACGGTGGATCCGCAAAAATAAAATCCTCCGCTTCAAGCGAATAGATCACATCGTCAAAATCTGAACACAACAACCTTGTCATTTTCAACGCCATCGATACTTGATGAAGATTGTCTTCGCATATCACCCATCTTCGATCTTGCCCTCCATACCCAACATTGAATTCCCCCTTCCCATTTGTCCTCCACATCCCTTTGAAACAAGTTCGATTCAGATACAGTACCCTTGCAGCTTTCTCCGCAAGATTTATTTTCTTTTTTCTTGTCCGGATTTGGGTGTAATCTTGTTTCGTATCCCCGTACTGGCAATACATCTCCCAAACCCGAGCTGGATACAACCTTACCCCCCTAAACAGATCAATCAGGTCTACATTTATATCTGACAAAATCGCCTTTTTAGGGTTGATCGAAAAATACACAGCCCCGCTACCAACAAAAGGTTCTACATACCTCCCCTGAATCGATCTACTTTCAGGAAGGTGCTCCAATAAAAAGGTCACCATCCTCCGTTTACTCCCAGGATATCGCAAGAATTTCGTATCCTTATCCATTTTGCACCCCATTATCCTAATTGTCCCTCTTGAAAAAACTGTTCATTCCTCTTCTGTCACCAACGCCCAAATCCGTTTCAATGGTAGCTCTGCTTGCATATCTTCAGGAAGTTTCTCATAATTCGCCTGGACCATCCGAACCAAATCATCCGCGTCCCACATTCGAATCTTGAAATATTGCCTCGCTGCTTCCTTCTCCACTGATGGCTTAAAACCTCCCCATGAAACAACCAATCCTTGGTCAGCCCCAAAAGCGCTCATAACTCCAGAAAGCTCCCTGAGCACGCTTACATCTACCGGCGTATCAAACGATTTGACTTGCACTGCCAGCCTCGGCGCGTCAAAGCCGAGCGCGCCCATCCCCGCCAAAATATCCACCCCCCCATCAGCCCCTTCCGGCGACACCCGCACCTGAAACCCTTGTGCGCTGAGAACTGCTCCAACCAGATACTCCAGCTTATGCCCCTTGAACTTTGTCCGTAAGTAATCTACTATCTGATCCCTCGCATACTGCTCAACATCCAATCCCAGCTCTTCCTTCCCATCCCCATCTTTCCCTTCACTCTTGCTTGCCTTCCCCGCAAATATGCCCCGCACCCTCTCTTCTGCCCGGTTTCGTTGAATTTTACAAACAGTAGAGAGCGCCCCAAACGAGGCAAGTAAATCAGAATCAAAGTTATTCCGTGGATACTCCTGCCATGCTTTTATCGCCCGATAGTGCTGCATCCCAGCCGGATTATCTTTGGCATACTGATATTCCCCCGCTATTTCCCCAATCATGATAACTGATCGATGCTTGAGTGGTAAGGCAACCAGATCTCCAGGTTTCATCTCGTGCATAAATGACCAAAGCTGACTCTCCCAATTTCGCAACGTATTCGGCTTCTCTTCCGGATACCCCTTCCGTAACGCTTCATTTAAATCGGCTCGTGATTTTAACAAAGAAAGGTCACCAATTGGTTCCCAACCAATCGCTGTCACTTTATTAGTAAGCGCAAAATCTTCTCGTTCTCCCAGTTTTCCCGCCCGTACCAGCCATAGAGCCATATCTCCTCCAAATATGTTCATTCTTAATGCAAATACTCCCCACTGCCAATTTTATTAATCCCTGCAGGTTCCATCTGCTATTTACTGTTTCAATCTTGTTCGATCCATCTATTATCGCACTAATCCACCTTCCATGTTGAACTTATAAACCACTTGCCTTTAACAAATTTGTTATCTATACTCAAACTGTAAAAAGACTAGACCTGCCATAATCCTGTCGCATAAACTCATGGTAATTTTCCTCTTTTTGAGTTGAAAGGAGATTTTTATGAATTGGCAGAATTGGAGAAGCGCATCCTCTCTGAAATACAACCTAGTCACTGGGGCATACTAAATTGCCGTGGCAATGATCGCAGACCAAATGCTTCAAATAGAAGGGGCTTAATTGAAATCCGAACCGGTGTTAAGACCGACAATGTCAAACCAGGTGCCCTGTCTCCTTGTCCTAATCCTAACATCAATGTTGGATCAGTTTTTGGGGGGCAGGTAAGTCTCATTTGGGCACTTCCACGAATGTAAAAGTTACATGCCATACGCTATGTTTTGACTTTCTAATTATCTAGTAATTGGGTAGTGGTAACGATGGCAAAAAGGTATCTCCTATAGGTGGGGGTATTGGGAACCAAATTTTGGCTGTAATTCGCTGTGCCACTGCAAAATGTATCCCCCACCCGTGGGGGTAAGTTAATTATCCAGAAATCCATAATTGCAGCAGACTTGGGTAGTGAGCCGGCACTGTCATTCAACAAGAGAACAACATAGGTTATTAGATGTATACAGATAGTTGGTATTTATCCTCTAACTGCACGTTATTACGTTAGATTTTACGCACCCCTGCCCATTTTTTCTATTCATTGCTACAATAGTAGTTTGAACAAACATCTTGACATTCGAAAAGATATAATATGAAAGATACGACAAACTAAAAATTACCAAATGAGCGAATTGTTATACGACACAAAGTGCAATCTCTTGACGAAAACTTTGTTTATACACTTTATACAGGCAGGACCGGAATTATTCACGTTCCCCTAGCCTTGATGATAAGAATCATTGAAGCAACGGTTTTCCCAAATCTCCAACTCACAAAGACCGCTTCCAGCAATGATGCCGCTCGCTATATTTTACAAGGTAGAGATGAAAAAATTGAATTAGCATTTTCGCGAAATGGCGATGAAACACAAATCAAAGTTACCCCTGATATCAATCATAGAATAGGTTTGCCTTTAATACCTATTACGGAAACGCGAAAAATCACGGCATCGTTTTTAGCTGAGGTCCTTAATCAGGCCATACAATCTTCCCCTGAAGCTCATGAAGAAGAAACAAAGAAATCGACTGTGAAAGGTGAGTACGATGACCTCTGTATAGAGTGGGTAAAAACAGCAGATTTTCGTAATATCAATAAAAAGGATTTTTTAAGTAATCACGATTTTTATTATTCAACAAAAACTTTTGACCGAATATTAAAACAAGCTTACAAAAATGGCCTTATAGACAAAGACCAAAAAACGGGGCATTATCGCGAAAAAAATGTCCCTAAAGTTGTCTCTGATAGTCCCTAATTTGTCCCTCACTTCTAATATAAACAGGTTGTAGCCGATTTAAGGTTACAACCTGTTTTTTTGCAGTTGGAGATGACACGATGATTCGAATCTATATCATACTTGACGAAAAGTCGATGGCGGGATTGGTTGTGCTGGCAAAGCAGGAATACCGAGACCCACGTCAGCAAGCATCGATAATTGTTCGCCAAGAACTGCTTCGGCGCGGTTTTTTATCCGATAATCTCCGCGCGGAGCGGCAAACCCAAGCGCAAAATATCGAGCCGGCTCAGGTGCAAAATGCAGATCAGCCAACAAAATGACAGGTCCAACGTTACGAGCCCCAGACCCATTAAAAAAGTGAAAAATCCTTACGGAATTTTATCTGGTTTTTTTGTATCCGATGACAAGCAACATAACAAGAGCCGGGCTGAAGCCCTGGCCGCAGCATACGAATATATTATAGGGCCGAAATGGGAGAAGCATGGCAATTGATACCCAGACACCCCCAGAGACTAAAGCTCCCCCGGACGAAAGCGCGCAGGTTGTTTCTATTCCCCCCCAGGACAGGGAAGCAGAAGAAGCAACCATAGGCAGCGTATTGATTGACCCAGATTGCTACAACGAACTGGCAGCGATCTTGAAAATGGCTGATTTTTTCAACCAAAGGCATGGCTGGATATGGCAGGCATTCGCGAATATTACCGAACGAGGCGAACCTCTAGATATTCTAACAATAGAGAGCGAACTTAAACGAATGGGGCGGCTTGATGAAATCAGCGGTCCAGCTTACTTGACCGCTCTGCTAAATCAAGTCCCCTCTAGCCTACACGCGGGGACCTATGCCCGCAAAGTTAAAGATTGTTCGATCAAGCGCCGTATGATTGAAGTTGCAAACGAGATAGCGACCCTAGCATATAACCCGCGTGTGACGGCAGAGCAAGTAAGCGCCCGCGCGCTCGAAGCCATACAAGAGAACATAGGTAACACTCAGGAGATAGCTCTCAAGACGGACGCCGATGCCTTAAAACTTCATCCGCCGCGACAATGGGTTGTAGAAAATCTAATCATGGAAAAGACCCTGACAATTCTCTATGCGGACGCTGGAAGCAAAAAAACATATATCTGTTTAGCCTTGGGTGAGAGTGTTTGTCTCGGTATACCCTGGCTGGCATATACTACGCTTGCAGCGCCCGTTCTTTATCTGGATGAAGAAAATGGGGAAGACGAAATAGACGACCGGCTAAAGCAGGTTTTAAGCGGAATGAATTGCGCGCCTTCACGGCGTTTTAATTACGTTTCCTATGCTGGCCTTTTGCTTAATAGCCCCGCCGATTGCCTCAAGATAAAAAACCTTATCGAACACACGGGGGCGAAATTGGCGATATTTGATAGCCTGCAAGATTTTATGACCGGGGATGAAAACTCCAAGATGGACACCCAGCCGATTTTTACGGCCCTAAAGAAACTTGCAAATCAGACCGGCGCGGCTATCCTTGTCCAACACCACTCTGGAAAGAATGGCGACTATCGTGGTAGCACGACTATCAAGGGGAACGTGGATCTGATGCTCGAAGTCAAGAGCGAAGATGAAAGCGATCTGATTACCTTCAAGAGCAAAAAGAATCGCAAAGGGACGCCTATAAGGTTTACTGCTGAGGCGGTCTGGAGGGACGATGCTTTTACTCTGAAACCCAGCACCCAGAAAGCCGCGCGATCTTTGAGCAAAGCTGAAGAATATGTTGTCCGATTCTTCACCGATCACCCGGATGCAACCGTAAAGGAGTGTGAGAATAATGCAGACAGATGTAGCGGGGGTACTGCCCGGAACACCCTCTATGCCCTGGCAAGACGTGGAATATTGCACCGTACTAATACCGACAAAATCGCAACCTACGCCCTAACATGTATAACGAGTAACGGAAGCGTAACAAGTGAATAATTCATTAATAGTCGCATGTGTGAGTAACACCCCCCTTTTTAAGGGGTGTTACTTGTGACTGATGGATACATAAAGCACTCTCGTCCAGCGTTAGATCTCCCGATTGTTTTTGAAACCAGTACAAAATAATGGTATGTTTTAGACTGAAACCAACAGGAATAGAAGAAAGGTAAAAACCAATATGGGACCTAGAGATTCAGCCGAGAACCGGCAAATCTGAATATCAGACATCGAAAATCGAGGTCAAGGAAGGGAAATGCTCGCCCAAAAGCCGTATTTGCGAGCTCAGGTGATGGAAAAAAGAAGAAACGGACTTGCCTTTGGGGACCATTTGCCCTGTCTGAGAGGCGATCAGGGTCAAATTCGCCACGGTTGCTGCCAGCAGCAGCTGGAAGGTAGTCTTTTTTCGGCCGAAGTAGCGCGCTTGACGGATCCCCAACTGCACCAGTCGTGCCAGGCGGTGCTCGGCGGTTTGCCGGGCTTGCCGATAGGGCAGAAACCCAGGGCTGTGTTGGAAGGCTCGGGCCTGCTGCAACAACTCTTCCTGGGGGTGGAGTTGGACCGTGCGGCCCCGCTGGGTCTTAGCCTGGAAGCACTGCGGGCGCAGCGGGCAGGCTGCGCAGGTCTCCGCTGCAAAGAGGAAGGCGGTGCCAGACTGTCTCTTCCGGTTCCGATCCAAACAGGTGCCGTTGGGAATCAAGGTGCCCGTGGTATGACCCGCCGGGCAGGTACAAGTCATGGCTTTCAAATCGATGTGGAATTGGCTCTTTTTGATGTTTCCCTTCCGACCGTGATCAGTCACCTTGGCAATCAGGCTGCGTCCAGCATCGGCGAATTCCTGGCGGGTGTTGCCGTCTCCATAAGCACAGTCACCCACTGTCTCCTCCGCTTCCAGCCCGGTGTTGGCCTCACTGCCCTCTGTCAGCTCCAACGCATGCGTGGCGTCCCAGGCGTTGCCCGGCAAGACCTCCACCTCGGTGATCAACTGGCTGTCGGCGTCCACGGCGATGGCCGCCTTATGCCCGTCGAAGCGCTTGGCGCGGCTCTTACGTCCATGTCGCATCTCGGGGTCGCTCACCGAAACAATCCGGTCTCGGCTAACCCCGTCCTTCAAGTCCGCCTGCCCGTCGGCCTGATCGACATCCTGCTCGAGCAATTGCCCGAGCAGCTCTCCAGCTATGGCGATCCGCTTTGCGGCCGGATGCTTCTCGTTCAGGCTTGCCTGCTTCTCCCGCGCCAGCTGCAGCAGGCGCCGAGCGTCCACCACGATCTTTCGCAAGAAAACGCTGCGTGCCTGCTCGTCGTCCCAATCAATGGCCGCCTCCCCTTTGAGGCTCGAACCAAAGTAGCCCTGGAACTCATGCGCCTTTACCCAAGCTACCAACTTTTGCCCCTGCGCTGCAGCCAACGCCCGGCACAGTTGCTGAATACCGTCCCCCAGCAGGTTGTAAGTATCCCGCACCGCTCCTCGACCCAGGATGTAGGTGGTGTCCAGGATCACCTTCAGCCGCCGCTCCTTCAAATACCCCGATTGCTTGGCCAGTTCCAGGCTGCGCACGAACACCTCGCGCATCTTCTCCTTGAGAATAAGTTGGGCTCGGAACAACTGCAGGGTGCTCTTGGCGAACGGTCGCTCGTCCACTTCGATCCCCAAGGCCACCTTCCACCGCAGATCATAGTCCGCCCGCGCCTTGGCCTCTTCGTCCGAGACCCCCTCATAGGTCTGCAGCAGCATGGCGTTGGCCAGCAGGCTGGGGGCTACGCTGGGCCGCCCGTTGTCCGGACAGTAGAAGACGGCGAAGTCTTCGTCCCGAAACAGCCGTCCGCGCTGGCTGGCCAGAAAGCCGTAGAAGCTGCCCCGGCCTACAAACTCCAGGTATTGGTTATCTGCCTCGAACAGGCTGCCTTGCTGAGAATGTTTACCAAGCATGTCTCACTCCTGATTTGGACTATCGCGGAGTGTAATACCAAACCCCGAAAAACGCGAGCTTTTCGGCCGGGCTTCTAGAGGTGAAAAGATGCTTTATTTTTGTCCCAGAAAAAGTGTATACTATAAGTGCTTAGGACGATGACGGCTTTTTTGTTTGCTGATAAAGTGCTGCTGTTTTGCGGTAAAGCCGTCGTCCTAAGCAAACGATGACAAAACGCAAGACGGCAGCACTTCATTAATTAATAGAAAGGCGGAACGATGAATAAACGAGCGATCATATACGCAAGGGTTAGCACGGACGACCAGCGAAATAATTACAGCATACCCTCCCAGGTTGCAGAGTGCAAAAAATACATAGAGGCTAAAGGGTACGCGCTTGTTGGCAACCGCTTTGTAAACCCGGAAACGGGGCAAGATGCGACCAGCGGTATTCCCGCCTTTGTGGATGATTACAGTAGCCGGGAACTAAGCCGCCCTGCTCTGGACGCGGCCTATGAATACCTGAAGCTATATGGGTACGATGTGGTTGTTGTTTACTCGATTGATCGTCTTGACCGTGACCCATACAAACTTAGAACGCATGAATACGGGTTTATTAAAGGCGGCGCGAGTGTCGAATATGTCAAAGGTGATTACGGCGAAACACCAGACGGGCAATTTATGAAAACAGTTGTGGGTGCTGCCGCTAAGTTAGACAATGATTGGCGAACTGAACGATTTAACAGGGGGAAAAGACAGAAGGCGCGCCGAGGGTTGTTTGTCGCTGGACGTGCGCCGTTTGGGTATAAGGTAGAACGGGAGGCTTTGGGCGGGTTGGCAGTGGTGGAAGAAGAAGCCGGGATTGTCAGGTGGGTTTTTGAATCCTATGTTAAAGACGGCTTGTCCATTTATGGGATTGTTGACGCACTCAACCACAGCAAAGCGAAACCACAGAACGGGGGAGTATGGCAAAAGTCTACAATCGCCCACATGCTGGTTAATCCCGTTTATTCTGGAAAGATGTATTACAACAAGTATGAGCGTAACGAAAAAGCATTATCACTTCGTGATAAGTCAGAGTGGATTGAGATTAAAACAACCGGGATACTTGACCCGGATTTATTCGCGGCGGCACAGGATAAATTAAGCTTAAGCCGGGAAGAACGCCGTAAACAGGCCACCCGCTTTTACATGCTAGCCGGGATGGTGTCTTGTGATACTTGCGAACGCCCTTACCTTTCCCAAACTTCCAAAGCGGGCAAGAACCGCCGCACAAATGACGCACCGATTTACAGGCACAGGGTAAGGCAGGGGCATTGTGGTAATAAAACCATTTCAGCCCGTAAATTAGAGCCTATTGTTTGGGATAAGGTAGAGGTACTTTTACTAGACCCGTCAAGCCTCAGGGATGGATACATGAAAGCGGTAGAACAGGAACGCGCCGCTAATGGTCGACAAATGGAACTCAGGGAAATTCTTTATAAGGAAGTGGGGAAACTGGAACAGACACAAAAGAACCTTACTAATGCCTATACCGATCCTGATATAAAAATGACTCGGACAGAATACCTAGAACAGAGAACGAAAATTCAAGCAGACATAAAAACCGCATCATCCAAACTCCAAGAGATAGAGGCTCAGCTATTCAACCTCCCCACTCTGGAAGAATACGAAAGCCTTGAGCGATTTTCTGAGGAAATTAAAGAACGGTTGACCGGGAAGGGCTGGCAACCAACTCCCGCCAACAAGCGCCGAGTATTGGAACTATTGCACTTGAGAGTGTATTTAGCATACAATGGAACTGGAAGGATAACAGGATGGTTCGGCAACGCCGTAGGCTTTTCGTACAAAACATATTAATGATGGGACCTCCAGGAGCTGGCAAGACATTATTGGCACGAGCCCTGCCAGGAATCCTGCCAAAAATGACCTTTGACGAGGCTCTGGATGTGACCCGCATTTATTCCGTTGCCGACCAGCTCCCTACAGATACTCCTCTATTGCGTAACCGTCCTTTCAGATCACCGCACCATACCATCAGCCATGCCGGTCTGGTGGGAGGTGGAAATTGGCCTCATCCAGGAGAAATCTCCCTGGCGCATCATGGTGTTCTATTTCTAGATGAACTGCCTGAATTCGGGATGCGCGTACTTGAAGTGTTCCGTCAGCCTCTGGAGGATAAGTTTGTAACGATCAGCCGGGCACAAGGTTCTTTAACTTTTCCAGCCAGTTTCCAATTGGTTGGTGCAATGAATCCATGCCCGTGCGGATACTACGGTGATCAAGTGAAACCCTGCACCTGCAGTTCAATGGTGGTGACCAAGTATCAAAAACGAATCTCAGGCCCACTGTTAGACCGGATCGATATCCATGTAGAGGTACCGCGCATCGAATACGATAAACTCTCAGAGAAACGATTGGGAGAATCTTCTGTGTCAATTAGGGAAAGGGTTGAGAGGGCACGCGACCTGCAAAGGGTAAGATTTGGCAATGATGGTGGGACTCATGTTTCCTGCAACGCAGACATGCGTCCCGCAGATTTACGCAAATTTTGTATCCTTGACGAGACTGGTCAAGCCCTTATGCGAACAGCAATGAATCAGTTACAATTGTCTGCTCGCGGATATCATCGCGTTTTGAAACTAGCACGTACAATCTCAGATTTAGCCGGGAGCATGAACATCGTCCCAGCTCACCTGGCCGAGGCGTTGCAATATCGGCCACGATTGAACATGCTGTAGGTGCGTTATGAAGGATGGCCTGTACCAATTCTTCGTGGGAGTTTTGGATCTATTCCTTTGGGGAGGAAAACTAATTGGGGAAGAGAATCTGCCTAGACGCGGACCAGCAGTTTTTATTGCCAACCACTTGGACGCGACCGGCCCCATTGCGGCAGCGTGCTCAATACCCCTGCGTTTTCACCCATGGGTGATTGCAGACATGATGGATAAAGACCTTGCTCCCATTTGGCTACAATCAGATTTTGTAGAACGCCAACTGCATCTCAAGCCACCCATGAGCCGATGGGTCGCCAGGGCATTATGTCGAATCAGTGTACCGCTATTTTATTCGCTCGGTTGTATCCCGGTTTACGCCAATGATTATGAGAGAATGCGGGAAACACTTGAGATGAGCATGGACGTGTTGCGGGAGGGAAAGTTCTTATTGGTCTTCCCAGAGGACTACCGCCTGCCAAAAGATCCGGTAACTAAAATGCAACCGTTCCAGCACAGCTTTGTCCGGGTAGGAGAAAGGTATTACGCAGAGACAGGACAGCGGCTGGAATTCTATCCTTTGACGATCCACGGGACGGGAAATCTAGTAGTAGGTAAACCTGTCGTTTTCAATCCACTTAACCAGGCGGGAGTGGAACGAAGGCGCCTGAAGGAATTAATGGAAGATACCATTACCTCCATGTACATGAACCTGGAAGGGGGAAACGCATCTGGCGCTTTAACGGCTGAAAGAAAATAAATTCCGGGAGTTTTTCCTACCTGATAAGACGAACGATGTGTACGTCGTTCGCCTTTTTATATTTAATAGGCAATAAAGATGGAGAAGTCCTTTCCATTAATAATCTTTGAATCTTCCACTACTTAACCAAGGATAGGTTGGTTGGTGTGCTCAGCAACCTTTTATTTCTCGCCAGCCATTAAATTCATAAACGCATTCACGATTCTTGGATCAAAATGCTTTCCAGACTGTTCGAGAATATATTCCAAAGCTTTTTCACGCGCCCAAGCTGTGCGATAAGGCCTATTGGAGGTAAGAGCATCATACACATCCACTATGGCAAAAATGCGCGCAACAATTGGGATTTCTTCACCTTTCAAGCCGCGCGGATACCCGGTACCATCCCATTTTTCATGGTGACAATATGGGATATGGATCGCTGGGCGCAGGTAAGTGATCGGAAAGAGCAAATTATAGGCATATTGCGGGTGCTGGCGCATAATGCTCCATTCATGCTCATCGAGGGGACCGGGTTTCAACAGAATTTTATCTGGGATGGCGATCTTACCAATGTCGTGTAAAAGGGAGCCACGGCGGGCATGCTCGGTTTCAGCTTCTTCAATCCCCATGACCTGAATCAGCCTCAAGGTCAGGTCGGTGACACGAAGTGTATGGCCTTCGGTATCTTCGTCGCGTAACTCCAGTGCCTGGGACCAACCTTGAATAGTAGCATCATAAGCTAGAGTCAATTCCAGGTTGGACTGCTGCAGGTTCACAAAGAGGCGACCATTATCAATGGCTATTGCAGTTTGGCCAGCCAACATCTCAAAGAAACTGATCCATTCCTGGTCCACCTGCATAGGGGAACGGCGGAAGATTTCGAGGACACCTTGGATTTGGCCTTTGGCAATCAATGGAATCGCATGATAACCGACGAAATTTTCTCCCTCCAGATATTTCACAAGTGCAGAAGCTGAATTTGATACTGGATGCTCCATCTCCTGTGCCACCTCATCAGCTTTTTGAAGGTCAGTAATATTTATCGCGCGCCGCTGGAGTGCGGATTGTCCAGCGAGCCCTTCCCCCAATCTCAAACGCAACCCTTCGATGGTATGTGCACGGAAGCCACGACCAGAGGCATATTCGAGCATCCTAGAAAGAGGGTTGAACAACAAAACGGCAGCAGCATCCGCCTTTAATTCGGTCATGATATTTTCCAGCACGATATTCAAGGTGACGTTCGTATCTACGCTAGCCCCGATGGCAGCATCAATCGAATGCAGAGCAGTGAGACGGTGCAAGCGCTGCTGTGTCTCAGAGAAGAGACGCGCATTTTCAATTGCCACCGCTGCCTGAGATGCAAAGGTTACCAGAAGGCTTAGGTCAGATTCTGCGAAGGCTGCTTTTCGGGTGGCATTGTCCAGGGATATAACGCCGATCACCTTTCCTTTAACGATCAAGGGAGCAGCAATCCCGCTCAAGACTGCATCAATTTCTTCAATCTCACCTTTAAAAGGTATCTCATATTCAGCATGGGCATCATCAATCTTCATGGGAGTCCGCTCACGAGCAACTCGAGCAGCATATCCATTTTGATTCGGAAGGAACAGATCGATCAACCGAGGATCGGAATATCCCGAGAGAGCATGGAGGCGAAGGATGCCATCTGGCTCAGTAAGAAGGATCGCTCCTTTTTCAGCAGCTGGGATTGCCTTCCTTGCTCCTGCAAGGATATTCTCAAGGAGAGGCTGCAATTCAACCGCACTTGTAAGGGAAATGCTCACCTGTGAAAGAGATTCCAGTTCAGCGAGCCGATGGCGAGTTTCTTCAAACAAGCGGGAATTTTCAATTGCGATTCCAGCGTAAGCAGCCAGGGTTTTTAATAGGATCTCATCCTCTTCTGAATATATATTTGGGAGAAAATTCTGAACTGAAATAACGCCGACGATTTTGGCACCTGAATAGAGAGGTAAAGCAATAACGGAACGCGGTGTACCTGGTTTACCGAAACTGGAGGCTTTGACCGGTTTCTCATGGAGATAATCTGCCAAACGAAGAGCTCTTTTTTCTTCTATAACTTGTCCAGCCAAGCCCGAACCCCATTCGGACCTAAAGGCAGGGAAGCGTTCACCACGATCGAACAGGTATACAGCATGGAGCACCTTGCGGTTCTCATCGGATAACGTAATCGTAAATATGTCCAGAGGCATCAATTGCGTGACTGCTTGATGGATTGAATGGTAGACCTGTTCGAGGTCGAGGCCAGCTGCCGCGATTTCCTGACCGGCCCTGTAGAGCACCGCGCGCCGTTCTGCCGCGTTTACCACGTCCTGATACAGTCGGGCATTCTCAAATGCATTGGCAGCCTCGGACGCCAATGTTTCCATGAAAATCTGATCTTCCGCACTATAAACATCCGGAATACAACTTTGTGCAGTAATTACGCCAACGATCTTCTCCTGAACCAGAAGAGGTACTGACAAGACTGCCCGGGATGGCTTTGCTTCATCAACTTTAATGGGTTTTTCCCTTCCGGATTTCTGAAAATCGTTAATTCTTAGGGATTTATTGGTCCGAATAACACGGCCAGCAATTCCAGAATGTAATGGAATCCTGGCGTTTGGACGTCGGATGGCCTGATCAAAAAGATAAGGTATTTCCACCTGGCGTCCATCCTTGGTGATGAGAGAAACAGAGAAAGAATCAGCGGGCATAACCTGGCTGGCAGCTTGATGTATTGCCTGACATATCTTTTCAACATCCTGACCAGCGCGGACTATTTCGAGACCCCCATGATGCAAGGCGTCCTTCCTTTTCGCTGCCTTAACAGCTTCCTGGTAAAGACGTCCATTCTCAAAGGCAATCGCTGATTGAGTCGCCAAAGTTTGGAGTAGGTGCTCATCTTCCTCGCTAAAGTGATTCAATTGCCCACTCTCCACGGTAATTGAGCCCAGCACATGGTCTCCAATAATCAACGGTACATAAAGACCGGAACGGATACCCGGGAATGCCGGAATATAGCGTTCATCCACCAGGACATCGCTACAACGAATCGGCTTGCCATGGGTGATGACCCAACCACTCAGACCCAAGGAGGGTGAGGTGAATATTTTGTTCAGCCGGTCAATTTCAAGCTTAGTCTGATCCGGACTCAATCCCGGTCTATTTAGAGCAATCATTTCAACCTGTTTTATTTCCGGGTGGTAGAGTCGGATAGTAGCGTTATGCCACTCCAGTTTTCGAGACAAGATATCAAGCATCTTTTGGGCAATTGCCATCGGATCGAGTAATACACTAACGCTTAGACCGTTGTCATAAAGGACTTCAAGGTCAGCTACCCGGCGTTGAATCTCCTGCTCGGCGTGCTTGCGCTCTGTGATATCGTGCATATTTATTACAAGACCCTGGATGGCGGTTTCATTCAACAGATTGGTGGAAGTAGCCTCAATCCAGTGCCAAGATCCGTCTTTATGCTGGTTGCGGAAGGTTGTTTGCCGAACCATTCCCGGATGTAGGACAAGATCGCTGAGAGCCTGAACCATCAAATTCTTATCATCCGGATGAATAAATTCAAACCCGCTCTTTCCCAAGCGTTGCCCAGTTTCCCAACCCATCATTCTCGCATAAGCGGGACTCTCATACAAGATCAAGCCACCTGTATCGATAAGGACGACGGCATCGGTATTGTTCTCGATCAAGGCGCGGAAATATTTCTCACTATTCTGAAGAGCGTCCTGAGCAACCTTGCGCTCGCTGATGTCCCGACCAGAACCCAGGATTCCAAATGGCTCTCCCTGGGTATTTCGAATCAAAGTAAAAGTGTTTTCACTCCAAAATTTAGTCCCGTCTTTTTTATACACCTCCAAGTCAATATTCCGCGATATCTGTTTGCTGCGGTGGGAAAGATTTTCCGTAGACATGATTTCGGAAAAAAGCTTCATGGCATGCTGAAGAGAATCGGGGGTCATTTGTTTGTCAAGCGGAATTTTATTCAGTTCATCAAGAGTAAAGCCGCGGGAGCGAGTAACGGATGGGCTGGCGTATGTGGTCCGCAAACTCATATCCATCAGCCAGACGGTATCACTCATATTCTCGGCAAGCATTCGATAGCGCTCTTCGCTCAGACGAACCTGTTCCTCGGCCTGCACACGGGCGGTAATATCTCGAAATGACCAAACACGACCCTGAATTGTAGAACCCTGAATTAAAGGACGCGACACACGCTCAAATACTCTTCCATCGATAAAATTAATTGTATCGAAACTTTCTTTCCTGGATTTATAAAGTTCCTGGACCTTTTTTAAAAAAACTTGCGGTTCTATGATCTGAGGGAGCACACTCTTAAGAACTAGAGAATCATCCTTGCTGGCTAAAATATCCGCAGGTACTTGCCAAATTTCCGCAAAACGTTCATTTGCGTAGAGTACATTATGATCGGACCCGACCGCTAATATACCGTCAGCGGTGGATTGGAGGACAGCCTGCAATGAAGATTCGCTTTTCCGAAGGGCATCCTCAGCCTTTCTGCGCTCGGTGATATCCGTAAGTGTCCCTTCAAAGTAGAGCGCCTTTCCCTGCCAATCGCGTATCACCTGGGTGTTTTCAAGACAAGTGATCTGGAAACCATCCTTGCGCCGTAAGGTTGCCTCCGAATTACGCATTTCGCCTTTTTGAAGCAATTTTTCAACCCATGATTTGTGCGCTTCGGAATTTAAATACAAGTCATGAGCAATATCAACATTGAGTAATTCATCGGCAGAGGAATACCCGAAAATTCTAACCAACGCAGGGTTGACCGACAAGAATTTACCGGACAGAGTGCTGCGGTACACACCATCCGGGACGTTTTCAAACAAACTGTGGTAATTCCTTTCGGCTTCAAGCAAGGCTTTTTCAGACATAAAACGTTCGGTAATGTCACGAGCAACCCAGAGCGTGGCATCCTGCGTCATTGGTGAAATAGATGTCTCAAACCAAACAGTCCTGCCGCCAATGGCTAGATCATATTGGATTTGAACTGTTTGTTTTGAATCAAGAACTTTTTGAACTGCATTAATTAAATTCTCGGCCTGCTCGAGAGGGAATATTTCGCGCAAGTTTTTTCCAACTAATCCGCCATCAGGCACCAGAAGCAATTCAGGGTTGGTTGGAGCGACTTTAAGATAATCTCCTTTCCTGTCAATCACCATTACGACATCCTGCATGGAGGAGAACAAAGCGCGCAATTCAGCTTCAGAAGCTGCCAGTGCCTCTTCAGCATGGGTTCGCTCGGATATCTCCATCTGCGTCTGCTCATAAAGATGTGCATTCTGAAGCGCGATCGCTGCTTGATTCCCAAAAGCCGCAATTGCGGTTTTATCCGCAGTCGAAATGCCGGGGCCGGTAACTGCCAGGATACCAATCGTCTCATCGCCCACTTTAAGGGGGGTGAAAATTGATTGATCCAATTTGAACAAGGTGGTAATGAAGCTGACCAGCGGTTGAAATTTCCTCGGAATGGTATCGACGACTGCCCTTGAAGGATCTGATACAAAAATTGTCTCTCCCTGTTGTAGGATGCGCCAATAGATACTATTTTCCCTCGGATGGAACCGAAAACTATTAAGCGAAAGGCCAGTTGCTTTTTCCGCCTTGCGAATCAGCCCGGTTTTATAGTTTATATATGAGATTTGAAGGAATTGATCTTTCGATGAAAATTCGAATCCAGTCGTGTGGTATCCCAGCCGGGAGAATTGAGTTTGGATGGCCTTGTAAACCTCAGAAATGGTGTGCACCCGTTGAACTTCCTGGGCTGCCTGGTTGAGAGCCAACAAGAGGCTATTAGCATGGGCGGTCTCCTTCTGAGAGCTCACCAAATCCCGTTCGACAAGCTTGCGCTCATTAATTTCCTGTTGAGCTCGTTCGAACAAGCGCGCGTTATCAATGGCCACAGCGGCATGACTGGCCAGCATTTCAAGCAGCTCGCAATCTGTGGCAGTGTATGCATCCGGTTGATAACTTTGAGCCGAAATAATGCCAACTGTCTTCCCTTTAAGTAACAAAGGTACAGCTAAAATCGAGGAGGTTTCAACTCCGGTGCCATAGGGAACGAACTTGATCCCGCTGGCCTTAATTTCTTTAGGGTTGTTAAAGATCACGGACTTTCCTGAGTGAACGATATAGCCGCCCAACCCGTAGGTCGCTTTATAGGGATTTGGAGGAATCCTTACCTTGTTCTCAAGCAAATAATTACCTGCCATTTCATTTGAAGTTTCATCATATAAACTAATCACAAAATCTTCACAGGGCATCACTTGTTCCACAGCGCGGTTTACTGCGGCGAAGACATGCTCCATGTCGAGACTTGCGCTGATTTCCTCCCCGGCGCGGTAGACTATCGCCCAGCGATCCACCATGCGACGAAGGTCCTGTTCAGTTTGCTTTCGCTCTGTAATATCATGGGCATTTATGATGATGCCCTTAATTGCAGGATCGGTTATCTGGTTGCTTCCAGTACCCTCCAAAATTCGCCAGGAATTATTTTTATGACGAATGCTAAATTGCATCGAAATCGGAGCAGGGTCAGGGAATTCAATAAGCCTGCGGTATGTCTCATTAAAAGCATTAATTTCTCCAGGATGGATATAATCCAACAAATGCGTTCCGATTACAACATCTTGCTGGGTATATCCGAGGAGTCGCTCAAGGGAAGGACTGATATAACGGAGGGTGGTATCAGGATTTAAGATACAAATCAGGTCGGAAGAATTTTCTATCAACGATCGAAAACGAGCTTCGCGTTCAAGCAAGTCATGACTGGTAGAGTGTTTTTCAGCAGCGCGACGGATGGCCACCAAGAGTTGATCCACCTCGTAAGGTTTTTGAAAATAGGAATACGCCCCTAAATTAATGGCCTCGATAGCAGTGGCTTGAGAGGCATGACCGGTGAGCATAATGCACTCGGTTTCCGGGGCGTGGGATTTTATACTGCGCAATACATCCAAGCCAGATTTCCCATCAAGCTTGATGTCGATCAGGACTACATCGACATCCTGTCGTCCAATATAAGCCAGAGCAGCAGCTCCGGTTTCAACAGGGACGGATTCAAACCCCTTGATCGTAAGAATATCGCTCAGAACGCCGCGCAAATTGGGGTCGTCATCCAACAGAAGAACTTTAGTAAGCTTTCCTACCATCTATCTCTCCTGGCAAAGGAACGGGATAATTAAACATTGATCACCAATCATAATATCAAGTCGGGATCGTCTCATCTCGCAACCACCACTCCATTCGGGGAAAGAATAAAAAGGGGGGAAAGTCGTAGATCGGAGAAATGCCCGACAGGTTTGAGGCATATAAAATGCCAAATGATTCAACATTGTTTCATTACACTTGTCTATACTGCGAAACCCAGCATTGATATTATAAACCATAGAGCTTTTAATTCGATCGAGGACAAATCTATAGAGAAAGGATCCCTTTGAAGGGAGCGATGGCGAAACCCTCAACGAATGGGGATGGTATCCCCAAAGGGCGGGGATGATATCCCCAACAACCAAAAAGTGGGGGAAAGCGGGCAAGATTTTAACCTCCAGGAATATGGCATAATATATTGGACTCCCTATTGGTTCCTAAGGAACGAATGTGGAAAGAAAACATCTCGTTACCCTTTCATACTTAACAGCTGCGCCAGCGAATTCGTTTCTCGAAACGAACTTAAAACGTATAAATCACAATGAGAAAGCGTTCATTATTTCAAGAGTGTATTTATCTCCTCCCGAAATGCAAATCTGAACCCTTCCCGGCAGGGTAAACCTGAACACCTGTTTCCAGATCATTCGGAACTTCCTGGAGGCTGGAAAAACCAGAGAAGGACTTATCAAATTATTCACGACCCTCCATCTCCCAATTTGCCACAGAGATCGGACACATGTAGAGTTCCCATGATAGGAAGAGTTTGCATCCAAAAAAACCATGGTATGGTGTCCCAGAAGTACGCCGGTATGAAATCGTCGCATACGCTTAAAATATGCAGGATTTGAGCGACCCTCCCCACAATGCGGGGATGTTGTCCCCAGAAAACGAGGACATTGTTCCCATGGAAGGGGAATAAAATCAAAACGACAATGTATCTGTTTTCAAAGAAATGTACAAAGAACTTGGATTGGTCAGTGAAAAAATAAAAAATCCAAGCCAAGAATCGGACGTACAAATGGAACAGCAATTAATATTAAAAGCTTAGCTGTCATAAAGTACTTGTTTAGCGTCTTTTGAACTATGGGGAAGTAATCAGGGGTGGTGATGATCTACCGGAACGCTGCAGACTAACCATGTAATCCAGAATAGGAACAGATCGTTGGCGGCAAGTCGCCAGAATGCTGGCCAAGACCGAGTGGGTCTCCGCTCCCCTGTCGGTGCGATTACATCCATTGGTTTTGCGGATGATCACGCCGGGTCGTAACTGGCGTTCAGCCAGGTTATTGGTGGCCTCCAGGTCATTCATGTACAGGAAGCGCAACAAATGAGGACGGTGTTTGCGCAAGCGCCTGGCAAAACGGGCGTTATCCGCATCAGTGAGTCTGCGTCGGGAGGAGATCAAAGCATCCAGGCGGGATTCCAAGGCAAGCGCTTGTTGGGAGAAGCCACCTGGGTCCAGGCCGGGTCTTTTGGCCTTCAATTCCAGTGCTTCCCGCAGGACGGCGGTCATTTCCTGGGCAAAGTGCACCGCCCGTCCGGTTTTACTCTCTTCCATCTCTTTCAGATCCTGCAGCAAATGCGCAAGACATTTTTGTTTGAGCCAGTCGGCCAGCCTTTTATCATCATAAACCATCAGGCAATCCGAAACCAGGGTGCCTTTGAACCCCGTTACAGTCACAGAAATCCATAGAATAAAGGGGTTGCAAAAAGAGAGAGTTCCAATCAATATTGAGGTTGCGCCAACAATACCGAAAGGAGCTCTCAGATGACAGACGAATCTGTCGCGATTAGTATAACCATAAAATTGGAAGATGTGGTGATGGAAATCGAGGAAAAGGTTTTCATCGGAGCGGTGGAGGATTCGATCCACAGCTTGACGGTAGGACTGGGGCAACAAGTGCTTCAGGGGGTGATCCAAGTGTTGGATGATCGAATCGCGCGGGAGGTGCCCGCAGGCTGGAGGAATGTGGGGACGGAGATGCGCTGGATGGTGAGCAGCCTGGGAGCGGTTCGATACAAGCGAAGGATCTATCAAGATGAGCGGGACCGGCGAGTGAAACCGGTCGATGAGTTGTTTGGCCTGTTACGATATGGGCGGATGAGCGGTAGGGTTCAGGAGATGGGAGCGGCCCTGTCCAGTTGTGACCCCTATCGCCGGGCAGCCGATCAACTCAGCTACCTGATCAAGGTCCCGATTACCGCCACCAGCCTGCAACGGATGGCCTGGTTGGTGGGTAACCGCATTGCGGATGGGGAAGAAGCCGAGCGAAGGCGCATCTTCGAAGGAGGGGCTGTGCAGGAAGGGGGAAAGATTCCGGCGCCGGTGCTGTACGGCGAGAGCGATGGAGTGTGGGTGCACCTGCAGCGGGAAAAGAGACGATCCACGGAAGTCCGGGTGGCGATCCTGAGCACAGGCCGAAAACAGGTCGGAAAAGACCGGTTTCGCCTGGAAAACAAGCAGTGTATGACCGCCATCGGGCTGAATGCGGAGATGTGGCAGGAACACATCCTGCGGGAAGCCCATTTGGCTTATGACCTGACCCAGACCCAGATCCTGATCAGCGGGGGAGATGGCAACCAGTGGGTGCGCCATAGCTTTGACCGGATGGATCTGCCCCAGCAATTTGTGCTGGATCGGTTCCACTTGCAGAGGGCGGCCCGCCGGGCATACCATGATAAAAGCGCGGCCCGACGTGTGGTCACTCGCTTACGACATGAAGGCTTCCATGCGGTCGCCCCTGAGCTGCAGCAACACATCCAGCAGGCAGAAGGCAATCAACAGAAACTGCTACTCGACTTCTACCGATACGTTCTCAACAACCAGGATGGGTTATTGGACCTGGAATACCGGGCCTGCTCCCTCCCCGCCTGCCTGGGAGCCATTGAAGGCAATGTCGACAAGCTGGTGGTCCACCGCATGAAAGGGCGTGGTTGTTCCTGGCGTTTGCCCGGTGTACGCGCCATGCTGGCTCTCTGCCGCAATGCTGATCAACTGCGTTCTCATGCCTATCGCTACCTCCCCCTTCAAACTCCTCCCAGAACGTACCACACCACGCAGTTTCTTGAAGTAGAATATTCAGAGACCACTCAGGGTTCCTTGCCTGTCTTTCAGGGACCCCACCAGAACAGACCCTGGGTCAGGTCCCTTCACCGGCTAATCTATGGCCGCTGATCTCTCTCTTTCCCCTGTTCTATGGATATTTGATACAGTAACTTGAACCCCCTGCCCAAGATCTCCACCACCACATCGCTGCTGCGGTTATCCCGAATGGCATACACCGTGGCTGCCTGGTTCGTGAACACCCACAACCAGGCCGAGAGTGTGTTGATCCGCCAACCGGTTTCATCCACATGCGCCACACTGCTGCGCCGCATCTCTTCGATCAGCTCTTGATACACCCCCCGGGCACTCTCGCACAACCGCTGGTCCGCCTGGCACCAGCCGCTACGGCTCACTTGCAGCCCGAAGGCATCATTGAGCGTTTCGCTGACTTTGCCATATGATCCCCCCAGACGATGTTTCAGGTCCGCCGCCAGGGCCTTAGCCCGGGGTCCCACCATCACCCCGGCCGCTCCCGTTGCCTGGGAAGTTTGGTCTGGGTGCCGCGAGCGCACCCGCTTCCTGCAACCCACACAGTAGCCGCTATAGGTCACGTAGCGGGTAATGATCGGCCGGATCTTCGGAATGTCCGCCACATACTGCTCATGCTGATGGATCTCCCGCAGCCTGCCCCCACACTCCGGGCAGCCATGCAGCCGGACCTCTTTCGTCTCATCGATCCGCTTGGGTGTCGGTCGTTCCCGCCTGGCAAACTTCCCCTGCCCTGCCTTCCGTCCCGGCCGCTTCGCCTTCTCCACCCATTTCCGCCGCGCAAACGGCGTCGCCTGCCGCTTCCCCGCTCGCTTCAATTCCTCAATCTCCACCCTCAATAGTTCGTTCTGCTTCTTCAGCTTCTCAATCGCTGCCAGAGCCTGAGTCAGCTGCTCCTGCATCTCTGCAATCTGTTGTTCCTTTGTACCAGCTTGGGGTTTCTTGTCCCGTCTATGGCTCATCCTGCCTAGTCTACAACTTTTATTTATCTCCCCACTAGAGTCTTTCCTCTTAATTTTCCCTGCCTTTTGACTCTATTTTATATTCATCTCGTTTTACGCTAAACAAGTACGTCATAAATTTAGCACACATGTTCTGATTTGTCTAATCCCCCATCACGATAATTTATTTAGACCCCCTGCGTCTCAATTAATTTTATTGCCGATTTTTCTATCGTAATTACTTCCTGCAAATGCTCAAAAAGGAATGCATTTTTATTTTATTCGAGTTTATGCCGGCGATGACCTCACGGTCGATAATAATCCTGCTTAAGCAATCCGGGAAATGAGTAAGAGGCGTATTCCAGAAAATCACAATTCGCTGTGAATCACTTCCTGCGCAAAATCCCAACAGCGTTGAAAGCCTCAGGGTTGAAAATAATACCTTCTATTTCCCAATAATGCCATGCTAGGGACGGGCGAGGATAGTAATCCCGGCTGCAAGGGGAGGTCAATCCTTTTAAAAAATCAATCAAGTGATTCTTACTTAAATGTGGACAAATATATTTATCCAATAATCAATTCATTACACGCCTGCCATCTTATCAGGAGAAACCCGGTAGAGGAGAGAAAAAATAAGGAGAACCTTTTAGCTCATCCCCCATATATCCTATCTCCACAAGGATTCCCGCTAAATAGCAGAAAAATAGTCTAAATGCAAGTGGATTGCAGCTCGTTGACACTCATTATTCCCTTGACACTGCGTTGCAGACATGATAATCTTGCGCCCATTATGTGCCAGACTAGCCAGAATTGGGTCGGGATGGACGTAATAAATTTTATGCTGGAGAAAGAAAAATGTCAGAAGAACGTCACGTCGGTACCGTCAAATGGTTCAATGCAACCAAAGGATTTGGCTTTATTGGACGCGAGGATGGGGAGGATGTATTCGTGCACTTCTCCGCCCTTCAAATGGAAGGTTACAAGCGTCTCGAGGAGAACCAGAAAGTGGAATTCTCCATCGAACAGGGGCCGAAGGGATTGCAAGCATCCAACGTTATACCCATCGAGTAGTCGGATTATTTCCAAAAACTCCGGGTCTCGAATGGGACCCGGTTTTTTATTTCCCATAAAAGATCGTAAAGTCAATAAGCTTTATCATCCCGCCAATTTAAGTTAGGATTGCCAACTTATGAGTATCCAATTATCTTTGCGTCGAGATTTACAACGTCGGGAAATCCTCGTGTCAGGTCATGTAGTTCCCAAGCGAGGGCGATGCGTGCAATGCGGGATTTGCTCTTTTAACTGCCCGATTGGAATCGATGTGCGCAAACATGCCTGGCTAGGAGAGAACGTCGAGTCTTCCCAATGTTTGACCTGCGGTGAATGCGTGAAACGCTGCCCTCGAGGAGTACTTAGTTTTGAGAGGACGGAACTGTTCATGAAGGGAGCTTAATGAACCGCTACGTTATTATTGGAACGGGTGTAAGCGGAGTTACAGCTTTACATACCCTGCGTACAATGGAACCTTCAGCGGATATTAGCATGGTGGGAGATGACCCGCATGGTTTCTACTCGCGCCCAGGAATTGCTTATTATTTAAACGGCGAGATCCCCCAAACCCAGCTCCCCATTCTCTCGAAGAAAGATTGGAAAATGCTGAATGTTCGATATGTCAAGGGAGTTGCTACGCGCCTAGATCCCAAGAATCACCGGTTAGAAATAGAATCTTCAACCTTAATGAATTATGATCGCTTGCTGATTGCGACCGGGTCAACGGCCGTGCCACTTTCCATTCCGGGAGCGGACCTGAAAGGCGTGGTGAAACTCGACGATTTTGAGGACACCCGACACATCCTGGTATTGGCAAGGCATTCTAATGTGGCAGTGGTGGTGGGAGGAGGGATCATCGCGGTGGAACTGGCAGAGGGCTTGATGGCACGAGGCCTCAAGGTCCATTATTTCCTACGAGGGGACCGGTACTGGCCTAATGTACTGGATGAGAAGGAATCCCACCTCCTTGAGCAGCGCCTTTCTGAAGAAGGAGTAACTTTTCATTATCAAACGGAAGCAACAGAAGTGCTGGGGAAAGGTGGCAAGGTGGTGGGAATACGCACCACCAAGGGTGAAACCATCCACTGCCAGATCGTTGCAGTGGGTATCGGTGTGAGGCCACGTATGGAATTGGCGAAATACGCAGGGCTGGCGACCGAAAGAGGCATTCTGACCGATGAAACCTTGCAGACTAGCAACCCGGATATTTTTGCTGCGGGAGATGTTTCCCAGGTCCACGATCCGCAAAGCGGGAAATCAATCGTAGACACTTTGTGGCACCCAGCACTCGATAAGGGGAAAATTGCGGCTGTCAACATGACCGGAAAGAGGAGCACCTATGTTAGAACTGTAGCCACCAATATCCTGCGCCTGGCAGGCGTGTTGACATCCATTATCGGTGCGGTGGGAAATGGTGATGATAGTGACCAGATCAGCGTGGCACGCGGCTCGAGCGAAACCTGGCATGAATTGCCGAATACTATTTCCTTGGAAAGCAATGGGGAGGTTAATCACTTGAGGCTGATGATCGGTGAAAATAACCTGGTGGGTGCTTTGGTGATGGGTGACCAAAAGTTATCGGACCCCATAAAAGAATTAATAGAATTAAAAGTTGATATTTCCTCCATACGAAGTCGACTTACTCGGGGTGCCCCATTGGGAAAGATCATCATGGATTTCTGGTCGGCATATAAAGCCCCGATGAGAGTTGCATGAACAGTTAATTTTTACAACACAGCGGGAACAGGGGATAAAGTCGGCCCGAATAAGGCACCCCGCAGAACAAAGCCGTAGAGGCCTCTTCTTTTTTTTGCCCAGTGCGGTTGTCTCCAAGAATATATATTGTTAATTCAATTAATTGACATCCAACGCAACTAAATTTTGCGAATACCTGTTTCTGTAATTTATACAAGGAACCGCGAGGTCAGCAATATTTGAAAGGATTGAGATAGGGACATTAATCAGGAAGTCGCAGCCAGGAAGTCAAAGTCGATACCATTATTTTTTAATGACTGGCCTGCACATTTCCCTATGCCCGATCGGGCTAGAGTCTATGCGGCTGAATTCATTCATATCGACCCAGCATATAATCTGCTCTCTTGCTAAAAAAGGTGAATGATGAAAAATACCCGTTTAGGTTGTTTTACCGCTACAGGTATTATGGCTGCAGTCCTGACAATTCTTATAACTGCCGGGTTCGCATTAGTATCGGGTGGAGCCCTGTTCAGCCCCGGCGCTCTTAACGCTCAAAAAGGAATTCCGTTAGGCGGCGCAGGTGCGACCAATGCGAGGGAGGGAGCTCCCTTGGGCGGGGTAAGTTCGCATGCGGAAATTGCCGGTCAATGCGACCTGTGCCACGCCCCATTTTGGAGCACAACCACCATGGCGGACAGATGTGTGATATGTCATTCAGATGTGGCGGCACAATGGCAAGATCCATCCACACTGCATGGGACACTGCTCCAAAATAATCCCAACCTGGCATGCCGTGATTGTCATCCCGATCACCAGGGACCAAATTCCCCTCTAATTAACCTCAGCAAAGCCAGTTTCCCGCATGCGACTTTTGGGTTTTTGTTGACCGCCCACAAAGTTAAAGGTGATGGAAGCCCCTTCACCTGCAATGATTGCCATGCAAAGGTTTACACCGGTATTGACCAAAACACCTGCACCACCTGCCATTATCAAATAGATTCGTCATTCGTCAAAGGTCACGTGCTCGATTTCGGCATTGACTGCCTGGCATGTCACGATGGGGCCGACAGCTACGGTCTAAATTTCAACCATAATGCAATGACTTTCCCGTTATCCGGTGCGCATGCGGAGGTGCAATGCGCAAAATGCCACATTAACACCCGTAATATTTCAGAGCTGAAATCCACGCCGCAAGATTGCCATGCCTGCCATTCAGGGAACGATGTACACATGGACCGTCTAGGCAGCGATTGTGCCTCCTGCCATAATACTGCCGGGTGGACACCCGCATCTTTCGACCATAACTTATCCGTTTTTAAACTGACCGGACTTCACTCAAACGTCTCGTGTGCGGATTGCCACGTCAACCACATCCTGCAAGGCACCCCCTCCAATTGTAATGCCTGTCATGCGTTAAAAGATGTTCATGCTGGTCGTCTTGGATCCGATTGCGGGACGTGCCATACCACCGACGGCTGGACTCCAGCCACTTACGACCATGCCTTTTCGGTCTTCAAACTGACAGGCGCACACACAGCGGTCTCCTGTGCGGAATGCCACATTAATAATGTTTTGCAGGGAACTCCCAAGGATTGTTTTTCCTGTCATAACCAGAATGATACCCACAAGGGAGCTCTTGGGACTGATTGCGGCACATGCCATAACGCCGCGGCATGGAAACCTGCAACCTACGACCACAACCTGGCAACTTTTAAGTTAACGGGTCAGCATACCACAGCCACGTGCGAGAGCTGTCATGCCAACAACGTTTTCAAGGGTACTTCAAGCGACTGTAATTCCTGTCATGCCGGGAAAGATGTCCATGGTGGCAATTTGGGAAAAAATTGCGGTTCATGTCACACGACCGACGCATGGAACCCAGCGACTTTCAATCACAACTCAGCGACATTTAAATTGACCGGCCAGCACCTCAATACCTCCTGTACAAGCTGCCATTTCAATAATGCATTCTGGAGCTCTCCAAGCGACTGCTATTCCTGCCATGCGGCCAAGGATACCCATAATGGTCAATTGGGTTTGAATTGTGGATCGTGCCATACAACCAGTGCGTGGAAGCCAGCAACTTTCGATCACAACCTATCCACATTCAAATTGACAGGTGCGCATAACAGTGTTAATTGCGAGCAATGTCACACGGGCGGCAACTATAACGGAGTTTCTTCAACTTGTGTGGCATGTCATGCGGAACCTGGCGGTCATTTCGGAACTGACTGTGCGCAGTGCCACACTACCGTTAACTGGAATGCAACCTATGCGCACACCGGATTCGCTTTGACTGGCGCTCATACCAACCTGGGCTGTAATCAGTGTCATAGCGGGAGCGGATTCAGCGGACTTTCAGCTACCTGCGCATCTTGTCATGCAGAACCGGCTGATCATTTCGGAAGCGACTGCGCCCAATGCCATAGCACAAGCAACTGGAATGCATCCTATTCCCACACGAGTTTCCCACTTACCGGTGTCCATTCCAGCCTGGACTGCACGCAATGTCATACTAATGGGGGTTACAGCGGGCTATCATCCGACTGTGCATCGTGTCATTCAGCGCCTTCAAACCATTACGGTTCTAATTGCTCCCAATGCCACACCACCAGCAATTGGAGCTCATCGTTCTCTCACCCTAATTCCTGCGGAGGGAGTTGCACCGATCATCACCACGCGACGTGTGCAGATTGCCACCCAAGCGGCAACTATTCATCTTCCGACTGTCGGAAATGCCACGACAGCAACAATCCAGGGGACTAGGGCTAAAGGTTGGAACGATTTGCACCCTTCACCTGATTGGTCTTTACGGTAAAATCATGAGAACGAATTTTACAGACCCCCTGGTCGAAGAGTGCTGACATACATGGAGGAATTCAATGGCGAATTACATGACCCGCTATAGCGGCAATAGGGGATTATGGTTCTCTTTATTGGCTGCCATTCTCATCAGCGGCATTTATGGTCTGGTCATCTTTTGGACAAAGACAATACCACCAGCGGGTGCATTATTTGGGCACCTGTTGGGGATCGTGGGTTTCCTCCTTATGCTCATGACCGAAGTCCTTTACTCCATCCGAAAGCGGAGCCGATCCGCCCGGTGGGGAAGCATGGCATCCTGGCTCCAGTTTCACATCTTCACCGGGCTTGTGGGACCCTATATGGTCCTGTTACATTCCTCCTGGAAATTCAATGGTCTGGCGGGAGCCACCATTCTTCTGACCATCCTCATCGTGATCAGCGGATTTGTCGGTCGTTATATCTACACCCAAATCCCTCGTACCCTGGACGGGGTTGAGATCCAGACGCCTGCAGGACAGTCCCAGGCTGCAGGGCTGGCACGGGCACGACGACTGCTGGCAGTATGGCACATCATCCATGTCCCGATCGGAATGGCACTCTTTACGGCGGCTTTTATCCATATTGGTGCTGCGCTTTATTATGCAACCTTGTTGAAATAGGTAATTAATGAAAAATACCCAACTGGGTTTTATTACCGCCAGCGGTATTATAGCGGCGGTCTTGACAATTCTAATTATTGCAGGATTTGCCATCGCGTCGGGGGGCACGATATTCAGCCCGGGTGCACTAAACGCACAGACAGGGGTTCCATTAGGAGGCGTCGGCTCTAATAACGCGCGAGCAGGATCACCCCTTAGTGGGGTAAGCTCGCATGCGGAAATCGCCGGGAAATGCAGCGAATGTCATGTACCGTTCTGGAGTTCATCCACCATGGCGGACAAATGCCTGGTGTGTCATAAGGACGTTGCCATCCAACTGGTTGTCTCATCCCCATTACACGGCACACTAAACCAAGAATATCCTTTTTTAACCTGCAGCGACTGCCACCCCGACCACCGTGGACCAAATTCCCCGCTGACAGATCTAAGTAATATCGGGTTTACACATAATTCTTTCGGCTTTTTACTGACCACCCACCAGGTTAATAACGATGGATCTCCGTTTACCTGCACGGATTGCCATACTCAAAGTTATTCAAGTTACGACCAAGGCATTTGCAGCACTTGTCATACCCAAATTGACACAAGCTTTACTCAAAAACACATCTTTGATTTCGGGACAAACTGCCTGGCATGTCACGATGGGGAGGAGAGCCTTGGGCACAGTTTTGATCACAACTCAATGGGATTCCAATTGACAGGCAGCCATGCCCAGGTGGCATGCGGGCAGTGTCACGTAAACGATAATACCCTGACAGATCTGAAGGCAACCCCACAAGACTGCCTTTCGTGCCATTCAGCGAACGATGTCCATTGGGGTCGGCTCGGTCTGGATTGTGCGTCGTGCCACACGACTGCAACATGGACGACAGCTACCTATAATCACGATTTGGCAGCATTTAAACTGAGCGGACAACATCTTACTACCGGGTGCGGCGATTGCCACGTCAACCACATCCTCCAGGGAACTCCAACCGCATGCGTTGACTGCCATCAAGTAAAAGATGTCCATCAAGGCCGCCTTGGAAGTGCCTGTGATTCCTGCCACACCGCAAACAGCTGGGCACCGGCTACATACGACCACAACCTATCCGCTTTTAAATTGACAGGCCTTCACACCACAGTAGCTTGTGCAGATTGCCATGTGAACCACATACTGCAAGGCACGCCCACTGATTGCTTTACATGCCACGCAAGCCAGGATAACCACAAAGGCCAATTCGGTAATAATTGCGGTACTTGCCACACAACGAGCGGCTGGCTACCCGCATCCTTCGATCATCCTCGCTTCGGATTTACATTGACCGGCGCACATATGAGCCTGGATTGTTCGCAGTGTCATTCCGGGGGTGGTTACAGCGGACTATCCACCGCCTGTTTGGCATGCCATGGCGAACCATCCATCCATGCCGGGATGTTCGGGACAAGCTGTGGACAATGTCACAACACCAGCAACTGGAACGCATCCTTCTCACACTCCGGGTTCCCCATGGATGGCGCACACGCCAACCTGGCGTGTTCACAATGTCATTCCAGCGGAAATTTTGGAGGATTGTCATCAGATTGTGTTTCCTGTCACGCTGAACCATCCAGCCATTACGGTTCAAATTGCACTTCCTGCCACACAACCAGCAATTGGAATGCATCCTTTTCTCATCCAAATTCCTGCGGTGGTAGCTGCCTCGACCACCACCGTGCTACCTGCGCAGACTGCCACACAAGTGGTAACTACTCATCTTACGATTGCACTAAATGTCATGACAGCAATAATCCACGTGATGGGTGAGAATGAAGGCATATTAAAGCACAGATCCATTATCAAAAGTACTCCAAAGGGCGAGAAAACATTCTTATCAAGTTGGAATTCCAGATCCAACTTGATTAATGAATCACCTTTTTGATTTTATGTATGAGGGGGCAATCTATATTTACTGCTTATCCTACAGAATAATTAATCTGAGATGAGGGCCTGTTGAGTGCGATTTTACCTGCTGCCAAAACTGGCAGATCTGGTTCGTAGGTTTTCAAAGTTGGTAATATTCCCTGCACAAATAAATCCTAGTATATATTAATGACTTCACTGCAAAAACGATTGGACAAAACGCCTCAGAGTTTAATATAATAGGCCTATCCAAGATTGCGTGAGGTCCAGATATGTTTCGAAAGAACCAGCGGCATCAACAACCCATTCTGATCCGGAGCGTCAACGAATTACCCGAGGAGCAACGCGAACACCTGTATACCTCCTGGGCAGGGGTGTTCTATCGGGAGTTCTTCTGCCGGTTGGACGAAGAACCGTTTGCCGTGCTGTATTCCGATCTACCATCCCGGCCCAACGTTCCGGTGAATGTGCTGGTGGGGTTGGAATACCTAAAGGCAGGGTTTGGCTGGTCGGATGAAGAGATGTACGAGGCCTTTCTGTACAACCTGCAGGTGCGCTATGCCTTAGGGTACGACGAGTTTGGTAAAGGCTACTTTGATCTGCGCACGCTGTACTATTTTCGGGAGCGGCTGAGCCGGTACATGCAGGAGAAGGGGGTGAACCTTCTAGATCACGTCTTCGAGCAGATAACGGATCAGCAAATTGCGGCATTCCAGATCAAGACCGGCATTCAGCGGATGGACAGCACCATGGTGGGGAGCAACATTCGCCAGATAGGGCGGCTGCAGTTGCTGGTGGAAGTACTGCAGCGAGTGCAGCGCATGTTGAAGAAAAGGGACCAGGGTCATTATGCGGAAGAATTTACGCCTTACTTGCAGGAGCATGCCGGGCAGTACGTTTACCATCTCAAGCGGGAAGAGTTTCCTGGACACATCCAGTGCATCGGCGAGTTCATGCAGCGTCTGCTGGGCGAGTTGAAAGAGGGCTACGGCGAGGACCCGGTCTATCAGGTGTTGGAGCGAGTGTTCAACGAGCACTTCCGGATGGAAGGAGAAACGGCGAAAGCCAAAGCCAATCGCGAACTGAGTGCCACCAGCTTGCAATCCCCAGATGACCTGGAAGCCACCTATCGGCAAAAGGGCGGCAAAGGCTATCGAGGCTATGTTGCCAACGTAACGGAGACCTGCGACCCAAGGAATTCGCTGCAGCTTATTACCAAAGTGCAGGTGGCTCCCAATCACACCGCGGACAGCCATTTGCTGGCGGAAGCCCTCCCCAATCTGAAGCAGCGCTCGGATCTGGACAAGCTGTATACGGATGGCGGTCATGGAGGGCAGGATGCGGATGCGGCCCTGCAGGAGCAACAGGTCACTCATATCCAAACCGCCATTCGCGGCAAGAGCCCAAATCATAAGAAGCTCAGCTTGTCCGATTTTGTGATCAAGCTGAACAAGGAGGGCAAACCGGTACAGATCACCTGCCCCCAGCAACAACACGGGCCAGTGCATCCGGGCAACCAGAAGAAGGGCTTTGTGGCTTTCTTCGATTCAGTCATTTGCTCCAACTGTCCGTTGTGGCAGACCGGTCAATGTCCCACGTACCCAGGAAAACGCGATGCGCGCTATCATCTGAATTTCCAGCTGGCTAGAGTCCACTCATCTCAACGCCGACGAAAAAGCTTGGACCGGAAAAAAGAAGCTCATAACCTGCGAGCTGCCATCGAAGCCACGATCCGGTGTGTCAAGCACCCATTCCCGGCTGGCAAGTTGCCAGTGCGAGGATCTTTTCGCATGGCCTGTCTGTTGATCGGTTCAGCCGCCATGACCAATGTGCGGCGCATCCAGCATCACTTGATAGTGAAAAACCAGCCAGAAAAGCTCCCGAAAGTGGCACCGAACGGACCAGAAAGTTCTTCGGAGCGGAAAGGTAAATCTTTTTTGCTCTTCATAATAGCTGCCTTTCGGAACTGGCTCGGACCTTTTCAGCCTTCGAAACTATTTCTGAGTTGTTAATGTTCGAGTTTTTGCGCTAGAGTCATTAATAAATTGAGTAAAAAGTCGATATGGATCTCCATCCAACTATAAAAGTGGCTCTCAATAACCGTTAAGGATATAATCTTGCAGAAATCCTTTTGCGAATATTAAGGTTTGTGTCAGAAACCTGCCATAAAGCGGCCGGAGTTATTTAAGAACAGAATAAACAAACACCAAAATAAGATAATTCCCTATATACCCTTAATTGCGAGATAAATAATCACTGAATTAATGTTTACAGTGCATTTCTCATTGTGCATTCGAAAAAAGGATTCGTGACCTATGCCAGATTTTAATAATTACTTATCCCCGTTCACATGGCGTTATGGCTCCCAAGAAATGCGCCAGCTTTGGAGTGAAAGCAACAAGCGGGTGCTATGGCGTAAGCTTTGGGTTGTGCTGGCTGAAGTCCAAAGCGAATATGGCCTGGTAAAACTCGAGCAGGTTGCAGACTTGCGACGGCATATGAGTGAAATCAACGTTGACCGCGCAATGGAAATTGAAGCTGAGATCCAACATGACTTGATTGCCGAGCTGCGTACCTTTGCAGAGCAATGCCCGGTCGGAGGAGGGATTCTCCATTTTGGTGCGACCTCCTCGGACATCGAAGATAATACTGATGCTCTGCGAGTCCGATCAGGGCTTTTAATCTTGCTCCAAAGACTATCGTCGCTATTACAGATCCTAAGCATACTTATTGCAAAATGGGCCGATACCCCTGTTATAGCGTTCACCCACCTCCAACCTGCTGAACTGACCACCCTGGGTTACCGGTTGGCATTCTATGGGCAGGACTTATTACATGATTATCAATTAATCAAAAGCCTGAGCAAAGAAATAAAGGGAAAGGGGTTCAAAGGAGCAGTTGGAACCTCCGCCGCTTATGCTGACATCCTGGGAATCGAAAACCTGGCGGAATTCGAATTGAAGCTCTCCAAAATATTAGACTTGAAATTCATTCCGGTATCCTCCCAGGTATATCCACGAAAACAAGATTACGAAATCATCTCCGCTCTGGCGGGGTTAGGAGCATCGCTTCATAAATTGGCTTTCGATATCCGCCTCCTGCAATCCCCATCCATCGGCGAAGTTTCTGAACCGTTCGGAGAGAACCAGATTGGGTCGTCAGCCATGCCCTTCAAGCGGAACCCGATCCAGTCAGAAAAAATCAACTCCCTGGCGCGCTACCTGGCGTCCTTGCCAAGGATCGCGTGGGATAATGCTGCGAATTCCCTGCTCGAGCGGACCTTAGATGATTCTGCCAACCGGAGAATCCTGCTCCCTGAAGTATGCCTCGCCACAGATGAACTACTGCTTACTGCGATTGGCATCCTATCCAACTTGCAAGTTGACGAGAACGCGATCGAACGCAACCTTTCAATTTATGGATCTTTCGCTTCGACCGAGGGGGTGCTGATGGCATCAGTAAAGGCAGGCGCGAACCGGCAGGAAATGCACGACCTTTTACGCTCGCACACTTTAAGAGCCCGGGGCGCCATCAGTAAAAGTGCAGAGAATCCATTGACTGAAGAACTTTGCAGAGATGTGAAATTAGGAAAATATCTATCTGGCCCGGTTATTCGTCAATTAATGACGGCCAAGTCACGTACTGGGGATGCACCTGTTCGAGCGCGAATGCTCGCAACTGAAATCCAAGACATTGTCACGAATGAACGATCCCAGTAACGGTGCCATCCAAAAAGCAACAAAAACTGCACCTCCAAAAGTTATTTTAATGTCTAACTTTTGGGGAGCAGTTCGACTTTTTGGACAGCTCAATTATTTAGTGAGAAGGTTTGGTCTCGGTTACCTGAGACCGACAGGTTGAATCGATATCTGAGGAGCCGGACAGGAGCGGGATGACGCTTAAAACTATAAATAATACAGACAAGACTAGAATGACAATTATCGTGAACGGGGACATAAGATTCTCCTTACAAACAGGTACATATACCTTTACGCTGGCAATTAGCTTTTAGTTTCTTGAATAATAAAACACAGTAAATCTAAAAACGTTACTATATTAATTCAAGTTAATAAAACGCACCTGCTTGTGGCGGTGCGCTTTAATTATTTCGCGTGGAATAACACGGTTTTAATTCCAAGTAGCGGAAATTGCTAGCTCCTGATTGGAATACCAGACAAAACTCTGCAGGTGACCCAACTCAACGAGTTGGAAAAAACTCAGTCTCAAAACCCCATTGCAGAAAACATTTCGTCATTTGTTGGAAATTTATACTCTTCAATACCCCTTTTTTGCGCTTCAGTTTTTTCAACTTCTTCCAATTTAGCCAGGTGGGGTTTATCCACAATGTGATCATGAGTCTCGCTCAGGCGCTGTTCGAATTTTTCAAGAACGTTTTCAAGGTCACGCATCGGTGGTTGGGTTTGTAAATATGTAAGCATCGCTTCAGCCGCATTCTCGCCGTCCCGGCGGGCATATCCAACCAAACCGGTACTTGCCTGGCGAGCCCAACCTGCCAGGAAAACGCGTTCCAATGGTGAATTTGCATCGGGATCGAACGCCTCATAAGATAGATCATCCACCGGAAAGCGGGGTACTTTAACAGTCACATAGGAATCGTTGAATATAGGAACACAAAAATCCTTATCGACTGTATCGCCGATGGCAAAAATAATCGTATCAGCTTCGATCTGGCGGGTAATGCCAGTGCCACGCGCCTTGACATTACCATCGACCATGACCAGGGAATTTTCTTCAACTTTTAACCCGCTAACGCCATTGATCCAATCTCCCATAATCCTGACCGGCGATACCAGGAATTCAAAACGGAAACACGTCTGGGAAATTGGGGGAAGAGCTTTGGGTAAAGCATCAGAAAAGGCAGCCTTGGCAACCACCGGGTTCTCACCTGCTGCCAACATGATGGGGGTTACACGGGCAAATTCTCCATCCAGGAGAGATAAGTCAAGGTTTGAAGCCACACTTTCCATTTCTTTACGTGTAAATTTCACATCTGCCGGACCCCGCCGGACAACAGCCACCACCTCATCCACTTTGCTCACGCGAATTAGGTAGTGGGCAACATCCATCATCACATTTCCTGCTCCTACGATGATAACGCGTTTGCCGAGCAAGTATTTTTTTTCGCTGAACGGAGGCAGGAGATTATAGTGAAAAACGATATTTTTGGCATGATAAACTCCGGGCAAATTTTCACCCGGCAATCGCAGCCACTTCGTCCCCTGGGCACCGGTGGTTACTAAAACAGCTTGAAACCCGGATTCGAGCAAGTCTTCAAGTACGATATTCCCCCCGCAACAAACAGTCACATTTCCGTAATAATCAATCTGCGGTCTGCCAAGTATCTGTTTGAACTGGTTCCGCAAACCCTGTTTCATTTTGTATTTGTCCCAGTAGATCCCATATTCAGCCAGACCGCCTGGTTTAATATCCCGATTGAACAATACCACACGAGCTCCCCCTTCAGCCAGCTTTCGAGAAGCGAATAACCCGGCAGGTCCAGCGCCAATTACTCCCACCAACCATTTCGAATCATCCATCCATGGTCTCCTGATTAGAATAATGGAATTATAGTCGTTGGATAACCGTCAGGCAAGAAAAAAGCAATCCCAAAATTTCGCCTCCTGAAAACTCCCGTATTTTACAACTCTATGCTATATTTACCTTATAGGAGGAGCAAAACCATGCCACCATTAAATGCCAACGATTCATCCGAAGAGGATCAGAACGAACCAAAATCGGATACAGACAAGCAGCCAGCGTTCGAACCGAAGCGGGTCATCCATCTTTCCAAGCCACTCACAAATCTGGGGGAAAAGCCGAAATGGCTGGATTCAATTATCACGCCGAAACCTGAATCGAATCCAAAGGATACCAATCAGGCCAAGGACGACTCCGTGACACAACCCAATCCATATTCTGAAGGTGAAGAGCTCGAGAGCACTCCAACTCGAGGCGATCGGACTGTCCCTGATTTTTCAGATAAAAAAATTAATCCGGGGCTGCGATTGCGAGCATTATTATCCGGAGGAAAAAACCCTCCTCCACAAGTCCCTCCGGTTGACACTGCAAAAGTCACCAAGCAATCAGGACCCCGTGCCCTTTTAATGTATACTGCCGTGGGGATATCATTATTGATCAATGTCATCCTTATCGTTGTGCTGGTTATGATGTCAGGCCGAATTAATGCCTTAAAAACGAATATGAACGGCCTGCTCAGTGGTCTTTACGGGAATTTCAATGGGATGGATAGCGCCAGCATTACAACCACGATTACTGTAGATACACAGGTGCCGATTAATTTTATGCTCCCGATTCAGCAAAACACAGATATTGTCTTATCAGAAAGCCTTACAATCCCCAAAGCGCAGTTTGAGTTAAATTCCGGTGGACTATCAATAAATGCTCCAGCCAGCATCACCCTGCCAGCCGGAACGAACCTGCCAGTTTCAATGAACGTAGCTGTCCCTGTCCAAGTGACGATCCCGTTGACTTTACAGATTCCGGTAAATATCCCAATTTCGCAAACCGGATTACACCAATCATTAACCGGCTTGCAAGATACTGTCCGTTCGTATTACTGCGAGATCGATAAGAATGCACAGTACCCGGAGGGTATTTACCTGTGCAATGACAATGCAAACCCAACTCCTACTCCCATTACCCCATGACCAAACCTTATTCTGAGAAAGTCCTTGAAAACGGCCTCAGGGTGCTGCTGAAAGAAATTCATACCGCACCGCTTGTCAGTTCATGGACATGGTACCGGGTGGGCTCGCGTGACGAAATTACCGGTCATACCGGTATCTCACACTGGTGCGAGCATATGCAGTTTAAAGGGACACCCCAGTTCCCGTCGAACTTATTGGAACGAGCCGTCGCACGGGATGGGGGCATGTGGAATGCATTCACATATTTCGACTGGACCACTTTTTTTGAGACCATGCCAGCTGATAAAATCGAGCTGGGACTGCATATTGAGGCAGACCGGATGACGAACAGTCTGTTCGACGAGAAGGAAGTGGCATCGGAACGAACCGTCGTCATTTCCGAACGCGAAGGCAGCGAGAACGATCCAACGTTCCTGCTCGGCGAGGCTGTTCAGAATGCGGCTTTCCGTGTCCACCCTTATCATCACGAAATTATCGGTGACCTGCCAGATTTAAAGTCGATGAGCCGCGCAGACCTATACAGTCATTACAAGATGTTCTACACCCCCAACAACGCAATTTTAAGCGTGGCCGGGGATTTCAAAACAAACGAAATGCTGGCCAAAATAAAAGAAATCTATGGCCCAATCCCTGCGGGCGGCACCCCGCACCGCATTGCACGGTCTGAACCGGTCGCGAGCGGCGAACACCGTCTGACAGTGGAGGGACCTGGAGAGACTACTTTTTTGGATATTTCCTATCATGCCCCGGCAGCCAATGATCCAGATTTCTTTCCGGTTACAGTATTAGACAGCTTACTAGCGGGACCGAGCAGTCTAAACATGTTTGGTGGAGGAGGCACTTCCAACAAAACTTCGCGCCTATATCGCGCCATGGTCGAAAAAGAGCTGGCTGTTGGAGTAAGTGGGGGATTGGCAGCAACCACCGATCCATTCCTCTATTGCGTTGTCATAACAGTGCACCCGAAACGGAAACCAGAAGAAGCGTTGGCGGCTTTTGATAGTGAGATCAAGCGCATCCAGAAAGAGATTATCCCGATGACTGAGATCACTCGGGCTATCAAACAGGCCCGCGCCCTTTTTGCATATGGTTCCGAAAATATTACCAACCAAGCCTTTTGGTTGGGACACGCAGAAATGTTTTCCAGGTACGATTGGTTTCTGACCTACCTTGAAAACCTGTCGAAGGTCACACCGGAAGACCTGCAAAAGGCTGCCTGCAAATATCTGCGCCCGCAAAACCGGGTTGTGGGAACATACGTTCCATTAAATCCTGAAACGGGAGCATAAAAGTGGCTAACCAGAACTCCCTCCCTGGCATGGATGATATTTCGCGAGATATTCTTCCAAATGGAATCACGGTATTGGCGCGCACAAACTTCAATAGTCCTTCTGTAGTCATTGGCGGTTTCCTCCCGTGCGGGAGCCTGTTCGACTCAGACGATAAACTTGGCCTGGCCGACTTTACTGCGAGTAGTTTGCTGCGAGGCAGTGAGAGACGAGATTTTCAAACAATTTTCAACGAACTCGAATCTGTAGGCGCAAGCCTATCTTTCAGTGCAGGAGGCCATACCGCAGGGTTTACCGGCCGGTGCCTATCAGAGGACCTGTCCCTCTTGCTGGACCTGCTGGCAGATGCTCTACGTCACCCGATCTTTCCCAGTGAACAAGTCGAGCGACTGCGTTCCCAATTCTTAACCGGGCTGGGAATACGAGGGCAGGATACTGCGGAAATGGCTTCTTTGACTTTTGACCAGATCGTTTTCAAAGGTCATCCATACGCCCGGCCTGATGACGGATGGCCAGAGACGATCCAGGCAATTACGCGAGGCGACCTGGAGGATTTTCATCATACCCATTACGGACCGCGCGGCGTGGTGATCGCCATGGTTGGCGCTGTGGACCTGAAAACCATAACGGAACAAGTTGCCAAGGTGGTGGGTGACTGGAATAATCCATCTCAGACAGAAATTCCAACCTTGCCAGAACTCAAACCTTTAAAAAAGATCGTCACGCGCAAATTTAAAATCCTCGGAAAATCGCAATCGGACCTCGTAATTGGGACATCCGGCCCCCGGCGGAAGGACCCCGAATTTATGCCAGCATCGTTAGGTAATTCAATCCTAGGTCAGTTCGGGATGGCCGGTAGAATTGGCGAGGCGGTACGCGAGAAATCGGGGCTTGCATACTACGCGTCTTCTTCCCTTAGTGCTGGGATCGGGCCGGGTACCTGGGATGTAAGCGCCGGAGTCAACCCCGGCAACGTCCAGAAAGCGCGCGATCTGATCTTTGCTGAAGTTGAACGCTTTGTCGCAAAAGGTGTGACCAACGAGGAATTATCAGACAGCCAGTCCAATTTTATAGGCAGGCTACCGCTATCACTAGAATCAAACGCAGGTGTAGTCAATGCACTCCTGAATATTGAGCGCTTTGACCTTGGATTGGATTATTACCGTCGTTACCAGGATCTGGTGCATGCAGTCACTCCAGATGAGGTGTTATCTACAGCAGTTAAATATCTTCACCCTGATAAACTGGCAGTAGCAATTGCGGGTCCTTAAGAAGGATTATTTAACGCTTAAAAATCGACACAACAAGCATGAGATTGAAAACCGGAATTGACATCATAGAAATCCCGCGCATCCAGGCTGCCCTCGACCGCCACGGTGACCGGTTCCAAAATCGGGTTTTTACTCCAAACGAGATAGCAGAGTGCCATGGACGGGCAGATGCACTGGCAATAAGATTCGCAGCCAAGGAAGCGGCCACCAAAGCGCTGGGGACCGGGATCGGACCAGTAAGTTGGCGAGAAGTGGAAACGCTCCATAAAAGAAGTGGGGAACCTTACCTCGTTCTGCACGGACGGGCAGAATTGGTTGCAAAATTCCTTGGTTTGACCACTTGGGCAATAAGCCTTAGTCACAGCCAGGAAAACGCAATCGCAGTTGTCGTAGCAACCGGCGAATAAAAATAATGAGCCTCCCCTGCTCAAGGAGAGACTCCTTTATTCCAACAAATTTTCCCAAATGTTGAAAACGGGTTTATTTTTTATCTTCAGAACCGATCCACAGGTGATCGGGAAGGATGAGGCGGTTTGCCTTTACAGCAATCTTTCCGGCGCAACCATCGACCAAGTCGGAGCATTCTTTCAGCATGGAAGGGTGAACCATGCAGAGATCAGGAATTATCCCGTATTTCTTCCGGTAATAATCAGCAGCTCGCCCGATCTTGGAGGTCAGGTCCGTTTGCGGGTCATTATCAAACCATAACATTCCATCATCCATGATACCTCTTTATATGCTTACGATCTTACCGAACCAACTAATTTATCTTTAGGTCGGAAGACAAACGAAATTTAAGCCAGCAATCCTGCTGCCAGAGGCCATATTGTCCTGTTTTTGAAAGTTCAGTAAGATCAATTTCAGAGCCGGGAATGAGAAGGTGAGCGGTCTCGAGGCGTTTTATCTGCCCCAAGATACGTGTATGGAAATAATCCAACCAAATCTCAGGATGGGGCAGCCTTCCGAAATTGGCCGAAACAACCGGCCAAACCTGACGGCGGGGTCCGTAAGTGAGCAGCCAGCGCAAATCGTTCTGATCATGAAAACCGTTAGCGATCAGCAGGTCAAGACTATCGACCAGGATCATTACAACTTGGCGAGTTCCCGGGAGGACGCCAGCCCAGGAGACCAATTGCGCCAGAAAGTGACGGGCAACCAAGTGATAAGCTGGCCAGATCCCCAGGCAATTTGATAAAACTTTCAGTTCTGCCCATTCTTCGGGAAATGGAGTCAATACCCCAAACAGGATTTCACCTGGATCCTGGAAATCCGATCCAATTGCGAGAGACTGGAGGAAAGTTGTTTTACCGCAGCCACCATCTCCCGCAACCAGCAGCGGACCTGGAGTCGGGTCGTATAGATCAAAAACAACAGGTCTGTCATTTTCTGCCACACCCAGTTGGAGCCCACCCTGCACACGCGGAAAAACAGACTGATTGGGTGGAGTATCCAGAATAGAACGGAGAACATTTGCATGAGCAACCACATTGCCATTCTGCAAATTTATCGGGATTTCATGGCGAGTCTGAATTGAGAGGGAAATTTGATCAATCGTGGACATTTTTCACCTTTTATTCGTTTAAATTCGAGGAATTATGTGAAGAACAAATCATTGTAAAAATAACCGTTGAATCTAGAACCCTTGTTCTAAACCCATGATAGTACATCTGTTCTAAATTGTCAAGGGGTTATTTGTTTTTGATGTTTCCCCAAATAAAAAACGGGACGGCAGGATGTACCTGCCGTCCCAACCAAATGTTGGATGTTTACTTGCGAACCTCTTCTTTTTCCCGTTCCTTTTCCTTCTTCAACTTCCCCTCTTTTGTCTTGAATTCCAGGGCACTGTCATCCGCTGTCGTGTCAACTATCACAGAAACACCAGAGGGGATTTTCCCGCCCAACAGTTCTACAGAAAGAGGGCTCTCAACAAATTTCTGCAGAGCACGCCGCAATGGACGGGCGCCAAAGGCCGGGTCATATCCTGTCTTCGCAAGCCATTTTCTAGCCGCTGGAGTCAGATCAACTTTAACGCCATAATCTGCAAGGCGATCCTGGATTTCCTTCATTTGCAGGGAGACAATCTTCTCCATCTGTTCCACAGTTAACGGAGAGAACAGGATTATTTCATCGACACGGTTAAGAAATTCAGGCCGGAAGGTGCCCTTGAGTGCTTTTTCAATTTTGTCGTGAGTTTCCCGGTCTTCATCAGTGACAGTCGGCTGGAGGAACCCCAGCGTACCACCTTTGCGCACATATTCAGTGCCAAGGTTCGAAGTCATAATGAGAACCGTGTTCCGAAAATCCACCACGTTGCCCTGCCCATCTGTCATGCGCCCATCATCAAGGATTTGTAGAAGGGCGTTCCACACTTCGGGATGGGCTTTCTCAATCTCATCAAACAAAAGCACCCGGTACGGACGGCGGCGGACGGCTTCAGTAAGTTGACCGCCTTCTTCATAGCCCACATATCCGGGGGGTGCACCGAACAGGCGGGATACAGTATGCTGTTCTCGGTACTCAGACATATCAATCCGCACCAAGGCTTCTTCATCGTCGAACATGAACCACGCCAGAGCTTTTGCCAATTCGGTCTTACCAACCCCCGATGGACCAATGAAAATAAACGATCCAATCGGCCGCGATGGATCTTTCAGACCGGAGCGTGCACGGCGGATTGCATCCGATATAGCGTGAATGGCTTCGTCCTGACCGATAATACGCTCATGCAGCCGATCTTCCATTTGCAGGAGTTTGGCGGACTCGGTTTCCATCATCTGATTTACCGGGATGCCGGTCCACTGATGGACTACTTCGGCAATATCATTCACATCCACCACTTCATCGAGATGGTGCTCCGATTCCCACTTGTCGCGCTTTTCTCTAAATTCGCCTTCCAGCCGCAGACGATTAACCTTGATCTCGGCAGCGTGCTGGTAATCACGGGCATTGGAGGCCGCGTCTTCTTCCGTCTGCAAGTGGTCAATTTCCGATTTAGCTGCCTTTAAATCCTCGGGTAATGAATACAGAGCCACACGTAGCTTCGCGGCAGACTCATCCATCAGATCGATGGCTTTATCAGGCAGGTGGCGGTCGGTGACATAGCGGTCGGCAAACCGGGCAGCGGCCACCAAGGCCTCATCCGAAAAACGGACTTTATGGTGTGCTTCATAGCGATCGCGCAATCCCTGAAGCATCTTGATGGTATCGTCCACGCTTGGCTCTTCCACATAGACCGGTGCGAAACGGCGTTCTAGAGCGGCGTCTTTTTCGATATATTTATGGAATTCATCCAGTGTGGTGGCGCCGATACACTGCAACTCTCCGCGTGCCAGCGCCGGTTTAAGCATATTTGAGGCATCCATTGCGCCCTGAGCTGCTCCCGCACCGACCACAGTATGGAGTTCATCGATCATCAAGATTACTTCTCCGGCGGACCGTTGGACGTCTTCAATGGCTGATTTTAAGCGCTCCTCGAACTCGCCGCGGAATCGGGAGCCTGCGATCATAGCACCTAAATCCAGGGATACCACCCGTTTACCAGATAGAATCTCGGGCACATCGTTAGAAGCGATTTTCTGAGCCAGCCCTTCGACGATGGCGGTTTTGCCGACGCCAGCTTCACCAATCAAGACAGGGTTGTTCTTGGTACGACGGGAAAGGATCTGAATGACACGCATAATCTCGTTATCGCGCCCAATGACCGGGTCCAATTTGCCTTCACGGGCCAATTGGGTAAGGTCGCGCGAGTATTTCTCCAGAGTGCGGTATCGGGTCTCGGCCTGCGGGTCAGTGACGCGCTGACCACCTCTCAACTGCATGATGGAATCAAGAACCCGCTCACGAGTCAGGCCTGCACCTTCAAGAATGCGCGCGGCAGAAGTGTTACGTTCACTCATAATGGCCAAGAAAATATGCTCTGTCGAGATATATTCATCCTTCAATCGGTTAGCTTCCTCGTTGGCAAGGTCGATAATCCGCTTTACACGGGGGGTAATAAATATCTGGCCTGCACCGCCACCAAATATATTGGCCTTGGGAGTCATGCGCAGTGTCTGGTCGAGACGTTCGGTCAAAGCCTGGGCATTTACGCTCAAGTTTTCTAGAATCTGAGGAATCACCCCACCAGGCTGCTCGATGAGGGCCAGCAGGATGTGTTCGGTGTCAATCTGGTTGTGACCGTAGCGCTGGATTATTTCAGCGGCGCGTTGGGCAGCTTCCTGTGCCCGTTCGGTAAATCGGTCAAATCGCATCATAGGTTTCTGTCCTTATTATCCAGATATATGATTGGTCGGAAATGAAAAGTTCCACTTGTAACCATTCGCAGCTTCCCTGGTTCTCATCTTTTATTGATCCCAGGGTAAATTCTACAACTTGAAGGATTATAACAAATGGAAATCAACAAATCAGCTACATGCCGTAAGAATTCCATAAGAGTCTGATAAATTCCCGTGATATTTCTCTCGTCCATTTATCGAACTCATTTGCCATCCCTTGAATTCATTCGAATGTGGTATTTTACTGAGAGAATTTCAAAAGGTGGACCCCCGGATGTTCCATTAAAATGAGCAAAAAGATGAAAATATCAAGAAAAACCACTTCCCCAGTTGGAACGATCAGAAAAATTGAGACCAAATTACAACTCCTCTCTTGTGAAAAGAGGGGTTGTATAATACCAAGATGGCTTCCATCGCGGTCCCCATCTCTGCCCAGACCCCGCAGCTCCGTCCACTTAATATTATACGAGACCTTCCCGGTGTAGCTGACCTCGTGGAAAAATGCTTTGCGGACACCATGGACGCAGATGGTCGCAATTATATACAACAAATGCGCCACGCCGGACAGGATAATGTTTTCCTGCGCTGGGCGAGCAGTGCTGTGGAGACTGTTTCAATGCCACTCTCCGGATACGTGTGGGAAGAGAATGGAGAGATCATTGGCAACGTTAGTTTAATTCCTCACCGACGAGCCCATAAAAAATATTACCTGATCGCAAACGTGGCTGTGCGACCGGAGTCCAGGAAAAAAGGAATTGGGCGGGCATTAACGTGGGCTGCCATGGAGCACGCCAAACTCCACCATTCTGATGAAACCTGGCTGCACGTTCGTGAAGACAACCCGGTAGCAATCGGACTATATCGATCGATGGGGTTTGTGGAACTTGCACGAAGGACAACCTGGCAAGCGGAACCGGAACGAAATACAGGTTTCGGAAATCACAACGATGCTTTCACCAAACGAATCCCGAGTGACTGGCCAATCCAGGAAACCTGGCTGGGGCGCCTTTACCCGGAGGTCATAAACTGGTACCAGCCCATGCCCTGGAACTCGTTGCGCCCAGGGATTGGACCTGCAATTTATCGTTTCATGTCAGATGATGAAGTGCGCCATTGGGTAGCGCGGATCGATGGTTCGCCCGCGGCAGTGGTCAGCTGGCAAGCCATGGCTAGTCGCTACAACCGCCTCTGGGTGGCTGTTCCTCAGGTTGGAAGCGAGAATATTCTGACAGGATTGCTACTACATGCCCGACATATATTAGCGTGGCGTGAAAAGATCAGCCTGGATTTTCCAGCTGGCAAGTACCAAGAATTGATCGAAGCAGCAGGGTTCCATGCGTTGCGAACTTTGATGTGGATGAAAAGCGATGAAACCTATCCAGATAACAATCGTAAATCCTTTTGAGGAAGTCCGATTTTCACAAGGAGGCAAAAATGAAATTCATCCTGCGTCTGGCAATTAACATGGTAGCACTGTATGCTGCAATTGCCCTTTTGCATAATACCTACATTATCTACGGTGGAAACTGGATCGATCTCATTTGGCTGGCCTTGATCTTTGGGCTGGTCAATGCCATCCTGCGACCACCCTTTAAGGCACTTTCATGCCTTTTCATTATCCTGACGCTAGGGCTTTTCACCCTGGTCATCAATGCCCTGCTTTTCGCACTAACTGGCTGGATTGGCACACAATTTGGAGTTGGATTCACACTACAGAACCCATGGTTTGTCAGCGCGTTCCTTGGGTCCCTGGTTACAACCGTGGTGAGCGTGGTGCTCAGCTTGATTTTGCGGGATGAATTAAGAAACCGACGGAACAGAAAACATAATAACTGACTTGAAATTTTTTTAAGATTCAATTCACAGGGGCATGCGAAGGCATGCCCCTGTTTCGCAATTAAAAAATAAACATTAGGACGAGGTCATTCGCGTTCGTGCTGGTAGGTCCCGGTTTGAGTAAATCCTCCAGCCTGGAAAAAAAGGAGTAAGAGTCGTTCTGTTCGAGGAAAATCCCTGGCTGCAAACCCAAACCAGCGGCACGGCGAAAAGTCTCCCCGGTGACGACTGCACCCGCTGCATCTGTTGGACCATCCTCACCATCTGTGGCAAGAGAGACGAGCATCACCCTGGGAAAATCGGCCAATTCGGTAACCGCAGCCAGAGCAAGTTCCGTATTGCGTCCACCTTTGCCATTCCCCTTCAAGGTGACCGTTGTTTCGCCACCAGCAACGATACAGGAGGGCGCCGGGACCGGGTTGCCAGTCAAGGCGGTTTGACGGAGTGTCGTCGCTAGTTCAAAAGCAACCTGGCAGGCTTCTCCTTGCAATTCCTCAGAGAGCAGATAAGGATGGAATCCTTCAGCCTCTGCCTGGGATAACGCGGCCTGGGCAGCCTGGAGATTACAACCTACAATAACATTTTGGACATTGGTAAATATGGGATCGCCCGGCTTTGGAGTTTCAGGAGATGTCTTGAGGGATTGAAGGATTGTATTTGGTATACGATTTTTCAGTTCATATTTCGCCAGTATGGATAGCGTCTCTTCACGCGTTGCAGGGTCGGGGGAAGTGGGACCGGAGGCAATCGCTTCGAGCGAGTTCCCGACAACATCGGAAAGGATAAGTCCGATCACGGCTGCCCCGCCAGCCATTTTTATGATCCCGCCACCTTTGAGTTTGTCCAGTCGACGGCGAATAGCGTTCATTTCGTCAATCCGCGCACCGCATGTAAGTAGTACAGATGTTAGTGTCTGAATGTCAGGCAAAGAAACCCCATTGGCAGGCGCAGCCACCAAAGCCGAACCACCCCCGGAAATAAGGCAAATGAGTAAATCGTCCGGTCCGAGAGATGAGAGGAGTTCCAATACTTTTATCCCTGCCTCCAAACTGCGACTATCGGGGATAGGATGACCACCGACCATGAAGATCATACTGGAACCGGGTGAGCGGGCAGCTTCTTTGGAGATAACCAACCCAGTAGAATGTCGATCAGCCAGAATATCTGCCAGTTCGACCGCCATGGCATGGGAAGCTTTCCCCATTCCGAGAATTATCACACGTCGAAATGATCGAAGATCGTACATGCGCCCTGAGATGCTGAGAATGTCCCCATTTTTCAGGACGTAACGTCTCACTGCTGAAGCAGGATCAATACCATTGATAGCTGCGGAAAGGATCCGAGTGATGGACTCCCCCTCGGGTGCAAGGCGCAAGCTGGAGGTCCAGAAAGATTCAGCAGAAACCATGGTCGTATGATAGCATTAATTCCATTAAAGTCATACGCGGTCAAGCTAAAATAACAGTTATCCATCACATACCAGAGGAGCATAATGAACAAACCTAAAGTATTTGTGACCCGTTCCATCCTGGAAAGCGGCTTGAAAATAGTTCAAGATTTTTGCGAAGCTGAAGTATGGCCAAATAAACTCCCACCCACACCTGAACAACTATTATTACATGTCCGTGGGCAGGAGGGTCTATTGTGCCTGCTGACCGACAAAGTCGACGAGGAAGTAATGGATATAGCAGGAGTAGAGCTGAAGGTGATCAGCAACTGCGCGGCAGGCGTAGATAATGTGGACGTTGCTGCTGCAACTATCCGCGGCATACCCGTGGGGAATACGCCCGATGTTCTAACCGATGCTACAGCAGACTTTACTTTTGCCCTGATGATGGCGGCAGCCCGCCGATGTCATGGAAGGAGAACGGATGGTCCGTTCTGGGGGCTGGGAAACCTGGAGCCTGGATACCCTGCTCGGTGCAGATTTTTCAGGTGCTGTCCTAGGGCTGATCGGCTTTGGACGGATCGGGCAAGCTGTAGCCAGGCGTGCCACCGGATTCGGGATGAGAATTATTTATTCAGATCCAAATTCGCAGAAGACTGTCGATCCAGGAAGTTTTCCAAAACCGGAGCAAAGCGGAAAGTCGCTCCGGGTGGATTTGGATACCCTGTTACATGAATCAGATTTCATCAGTTTACACATCCCTCTAACGAAGGAAACACAGGGCCTTATAAATGCAACTGCTCTCGCAAAAATGAAACCCAGCGCGGTGCTGGTCAACACCTCGCGTGGACCAATTGTGGACCAGACGGCACTGTACGAAGCACTTAGATCCCGCCACATCTTCGCAGCGGCTTTAGATGTGACTGACCCGGAACCACTTCCCAAAGACAGTCCTTTGCTTAATTTGGAAAACTGTATCGTCGCGCCACATATTGCCAGCGCAAGCTGGCGGACGCGTCAAAATATGTCCCGAATGGCAGCCGAGAATTTAATCGCGGGATTAAAAGGAGAAAATCTTCCGAACTGCGTGAATCCGGAAGTCTATTCCAAAGCAACTTGAACTCAATGAGATTTAGAAATGGATGCAAAAGGCCCCTATGGATTTCGAATGGTTTAAAACGTGAATTTTCCTAAGGCATCACCGGTTTGCCGGTTTTTGCCGATTCGAAAAGGGCCAGGATAACAGCAGTATTTTTGCGACTGTCTATAATACTGATGCGCGGCTGCTTTCCAAGCAAGATCGAGTCAGCCATGTCTTCCACCTCACACTGGTAAGACCCCGTGGCGTTAACACTTATTGTCTCCACCCTCCCATCTTTACTCAGAAAAAGCTTTTCCTTTCCACCGGGATTAAACGGATTCGGAATAATCAGCGTTGCCTCGTCCCCAACAATTTCCATGAACACATGGTAGGGAAGTTTAACGCTGCAATCAAATTGAGCGTAGATGTCGCCCGGGAACCGCAATTGCGCGGTGAATCCCTCGTCCACGCCTGTGGGACCAGTAGTTTGCCAGCCAAAAACCTCATCAGGCTGAGCACCGAGAATCAACCGGATGTAGCTTAATGGATAACAACCCACGTCCCACAGACCGCCGCCGCCCATCTCGGGTTTCCAGCGATAATTGTCTGGATCTGTCCCGGGATAAGTATATGACCCACGAACCAACTTAATTGACCCCAATATCCCACTCGATACCAGGTCACAAGCTTTCAAGGTCTGAGGGTGTGAGCGATACATAAAGGCTTCAGCGACGATTTTATAATTATTTTCTGCGGCAGAAGAAATGGCATCCACTTCGGACAAGGTCAAAGCCAGCGGTTTTTCGCAAAGAACATGCTTGCCTGCTTGGACGGCTTTGATTGTCCATTCGGCATGGAGGTTGTTGGGCAAAGAATTATATATAACATCTATAGCAGGATCAGCCAAAAGAGCTTCATAAGAACCGTAGGCACGTTTGATCTTGTTCAGGCGTGCATATTCATCAGCCTTTTCCTGAACTCTGCTGGCAACTGCGACCACCCGGTTACGCTTGGAAGTGCGCAACGGAACCAGCAAAGCTTTGTTGATTCTTGCAGTGCTTAAGAGTCCCCAACGAAGTTGTGAAGCGGGCATGGAGGTTTCCTTTCGCCACATTTCCGGTCCCAGCAGAAGACAGAATTCGAGTGTAGAGTAAACCATGACATGTGTCAAGTATAATGCGCCCATGGGAGATCTTGAACGACAACCCTCTTTCTTCCGCAGATCCATGGAGCTTTTCGGATGGACGCGATCCAGCAGTGTTCTTTTGGGTGGATTTTTTTAATCTGCGGATTGATTGTCTACGTATGGTGGCCACTGGCTCAAGATGCAATGGCTCTTATCGATTGGTCAGGACCCTGGTGGCTATACATGGACTGGCTGCTGCTGGGGATCTTTGGCTTCATGACTCTAACCGTTATTGCCCGCGCAAATTTGGGTAGGGATTTACTGATTGTACTTGTGGGAATTGCAGGGGGATTAGTAATCGAAGCCTGGGGTACACGAACCAATCTTTGGTATTATTTCACTGCCGAGAGACCACCATTGTGGATCATCCCTGCCTGGTCGATCGCGAGCCTTTCGATCGATCGAATCACGAGGATGATGAATTGGGGGGTAAAAAGACTAAACACCATTTACTCAATGGGACTCAAAAAAACGAGCAATGAGAGGTTCCCGAGCAAGAGCTATATTACACTCTTTATTTTTAAAGTTTTATACTGGGCAATCTTCATCGGTTTCCTTGTTTTAATGCTCACATTTGTTGCGCCCACTTTTGGAAAATCGTCCACGATCATGGCATTACTGCTGGTCGCTATATTGATTTTAACCCCAACCGATGAACGATATGCTGTTTTGACTTTCCTGGCTGGAGCCGGATTGGGTTACTTCCTGGAACTATGGGGAACCACACGTCAATGCTGGACATACTATACCTTCCAAACACCGCCATTATTTGCAGTACTGGCACACGGAATGGCTGCAGTTGCATTTTGGCGGACGGGTTTGATAGTGAAAATAATGTGGGGGAAATTGGCCGCACCAATCGTTTATAAACATAAAAGATCTATTAACTCGGAAGTTTAATTTGCAGATGAAATAGCCGGGTTGGTTTTAACCGTAACTGGAAGACAAATGAATGGATTTGTTATATAGTTAGGGTAGTGTTTTGTTCGTCCTCATTTAAACTATTAACGTCAGGCTTCTGTATAAATTTTCAATAATCTGATTTCCGAAAGAAGCCAATAATGGCCATTTTATGGAAACATTTTCGGGAAAGTAATAAGGTGAAGATAAAATATTTTGGGTGGTTAATTTTTATTATTATTTTATATTTCTATCTCAACCTTTTCAAGGACGCCTTAATTGATGATGCATTTATCACACTTTGTTATGTCAGGAATATTATACAAAGTGGAACCTGGGGCTTTTTCCCGGGGTACGTTACTAATACAGCCACCTCTCCTTTAAATGTCCTTTTATTAACAATAATCAGCTTTTTTTCGGGGCCCTCGACCGAAGCTCCAATCATATTGGCATTAATTTGTATAGTCGTTATGGCGATCATGCTTACCAAGGTATCGAAGGAGTTATTTAAGACTGGGATTTTTGGTTATTTAGCAACCCTGACCATAGTTCTTAACCCTCTGATAATTTCCACGCTGGGCTTGGAAGGGATTCTTTTTATAGCCTTACTTACAGCATCAATTTATTGTTATATATTCAAAAGCTGGTACCTACTTGCGATTGTTTTAGGGTTACTAACCATTACCAGAGCGGAGGGGATATTATATTTTGGTATATTCCTTCTTTTTGTCCCGATGAAGAAGTACCGATTTGCCGGTATCTATTTATTGTCCATCGCTCCCTGGTATATTTTTTCCTGGGCTTATTTAGGATCTTTTATTCCTGACACATTTTTTATTAAAACGGCTCAAGCCTCCTGGCAAGGATGGACTTTTTTTAATGGAATAATCCTTTATTATGAAAAATATCCCCTAGAAACTATTTTGTCATTTGCATTCTTGCCGCTTTTACTTTTTTTATTCATGAAAATCATTAGAAGGGTTAAAGTAATTTTTATTATCCTGCTGGTTGGATTAGTTCATTTCTTAGGATACGCCTCATTGCATGTAGCTCCATATCATTGGTACTACGTTCCAGAGATTACAACAATCATCCTGGTTGGCAGTTTTAGTTTAGGCATTGTATATCAAAGGTATTATTCTAATTTTAGGCTGAGAAAATGTATTCATGGCGTAATTCTTGTTTTTTTCCTCATTCCCTCAATTGGGATGATACAAATTCTTGCAAAAGACCATTTTTCAATTAATGAAATGCCCATAAATACAAATTGGGCTACCCAGGATCAATATAAAATATTGGGAACCTGGCTAAAAAATAACACCTTTGATAAAGTAATTCTTCTAAATCAGGGAGAAGTCGGTACAACAGCATATTATTGTGATTGCTATATATTGGATGTGTTTAGCGATCGAAGATGGTTGAGAGATTCTGTTGAAAAGATAAGGGAAGGTAATGGAATCCAGTCAATAATATTAAATATTAATTTCTATTTCTTCCCTACTAATCAAAGAGAGTTTCCACCTTATTCGTATCGTTTGTCCCAGTATTCAAATAGGGGAGATCCAGGGATTTTCTTAAAAAAATGGGAGACATCTACCAAATGGGTTCCCCAGGGATTAATTACGTTCGCAAATTATTAATCAGAATATATATATATATACGGCTAATCATCGCATCAACAGATAGATATAGACTTTGTTCCGCACAAGATCGGAAGCACCCATTTCCCGGAATACACGATTAAAGAATTTAATTAAAATTTGGACCTGCTAGCAGTCAAAGGAGGGCATAATGTTTATATGAAATGATAACGTGGAATTTTTAAACAAATTTTCGTATTATATGTTTATATAATATTGTCATACTCCTCTAAATTCATGGCCCCCAGTAAGTTCTTTCAGGGGTTATTTTATTTATGGGATTTGAGATTTGAAATGCACAATAGTCCCATTACCAGCATTGGATACCCACAAGCCGCCAGACCCGTCAGAAGCAATACCACTTGGCAAGAGTAACGTACCAGTCGAGCAACCATCCAGGACCTGAACCGGCTGCCCCGTGGGAGAGAAAGTGATCAGGCGGCAAAGTTCGGGGTCTGTGACGGTAATATCCCCGGTCGAATCCACCGCTATAAATGGTTTATTATCGACCGACTGCCCGTACCATCCATCCACCGGCCATTGTGTAACCGCAGTAAAGGACGCCCCAGTTGCATCGGGGGCAAAGATCTGCACACGCTGGTTCCAGGTGTCGGTCACATAAACGTTCCCAGAAGGATCCAGGGCAATTGCCACAGGTTCATCCAACTCGCCCAGACCCAGTCCCGGCGTCCCAAATTGAGTGATGTAGTCTCCATTGGATCCAAAGACGACGATGCGTTTGTTCCCGGTATCGGCGACATAGACACGGCCTTGGGCATCTACAGCCAAACCACGCGGCCCATAGAAAGCCTCGGGTGAATCAGATGCCTGACCGAAATAGCCCCACATGGTGACAAACGTTCCATCGGCAGTAAATTTCTGGATGCGATAGTTCCAGGTATCAGCGACATAAACGCTGCCATCTGGAGCCACGGCTATTCCCCAAGGTTCATTAAATGTTCCACCGGAGGCTTCGCCCTGAGTAACATCTGCAAAAGAACCCCAAACCTGTAGCACACTACCATCCGGGCTGAGATGCTGGATGCGATTGTTCTTTGAATCAGCTATATAAAGACTGCCATCAGGAGCCACAGCTACTTCACGAGGTGATTGGAATTGTCCCGGATCGGAGCCAGCAGTACCCAGCACAAGGTCAGGGGAAGCCACTGTAGTTATCGCGGCATATGGATCGACGGGCGTGACCGCAGCCTGGGCAGGGGCACCGTATGGCCAGAGCAACGCAGCGATGTCCTTGCGGATATAGTAATGCATACGAGCTGATACTCCCCAATCTGTCAGTGTATAAGCGGTACTGTTCTTAATAGCCCCCCACTGAGTAAAGTTAACATTAGCCCAAATCTGAAAGACCGCACTGCGAACTTGAGCGGCGGTGATGACAGGGTTTGAGTCCTGAATGCCGACAAAAAAAGGTTTGATATGCTGCCAGGCATACTGAAGATACTCGATGATTGTCATGGGAGGAATTACTTTATCGGTCCCAGCATACTCCTTCTGGAGGGCGGCAGTTCGCTCAGTATCGACCGAACTCCACTTCAGGCTCCAATAATCCATGTTAGGCCACCACAAACGCATGCCAGCAAATTCGAAATAATCCTGCCTGACGACCGGAGTTATTTTGGCCAGGTTTTCGTCTCCAACAGCGATCACCAACGCACGGCGAGCGTCGACAGTCGGATTTACATCAAAGTCAATCTTGTTGGGATAGCGGCGCAAGTACCACCAGTACGGGTAGCGCACCTGGTTGTCATAAGCCACCACCATATCCGTCGAGCCAGTTGTGCGGATAGATAATTCTTCTATCTGGGAAAACAGGGCTTTGGGATCCGGCGTACCATGGGCATAGACCAGATACTCGGTGGCATAATCATAATTAATATATGCAGCACGGAACGCGTCCCTCCCAGTCTGAACAGCAAGGACTCCGAAGAGGACGAGAACGGAAAGAGAAGCATAATTCCCGAAACCCCTGATCGCCAGCTTTTCTCTCACTAGAGTGCGGGTTTTTGCCCACGGTACTTTTTCCACCAGCCAGCCGACAGCCCATGCGGTAGACAGGATCATGGGAAGTGCAATATGGACGGTTAACCAGGGCATTTTCTCCCCGGCATAAGTAAATACAGCCAGGCTGCTCACAGACCAGAAAACAAGAAGTGCAGCCACCGGGACAGGAGGCTGATCATTCCCTGGTTGAGGACGCGTAAATGGCTGACCAGCCTGGTTTTGCCATAATCGCATTCGGCTGGCAATCCCAGCGGCTACAATAGTCCCCAAAGCGGGTAGGAATTCATACATAGGGATCATGAGAAAGATATAGTAATAAAGAGGTTGGTCCCCACGTGCCACTGCCTGCTGTTCGGACCAGTAACTGAGGGCTCCCACAAGCCCGCCGACGATCCCCTGTGGATTGGTGAAAAAGGTGCTGTAAAGCACGATAAATGGGATGAAGAAAAGAGCTGCATGGAACAGCCACTTGCGACCAAACCACCACAACCCAACAGCAATACCGAGGGCACCCAGAATCACCGCCACCCCGGCAACCCTAAGCATGCCAGTTGACGTATAATCGAGGGCGGTGTAACCCAATAACATTATCGGGATGGCGCTCAATAGGGGAAGAATTAAGGTTCCCAGCATCAGCAACATATCTGCCGACCGCTCGGATTTGATGGCAACCCATCCGAGACCACTTACCAATTCCACTCCCGACCAGACAAGAGATCCCATTCCACCGGCTGCAAGGATACTTACCACAATAACCATCAGTTGGACCTGCGCAGCGGACGTGGTATCTGTAGGTTTGTGAGTAAGGTAGAACCCGGCAGCACCTGCCATGAGAACCACAGTCAGCGCCAAACCAAGAAGGAAAGATGACCTCCGTCTTGACGACATCCAAGTGCGGCGGGAGACACGATCTACGAAATAGGCTGCAAGGAAGACAATCTCCTCAGCAGCGAACATGTAAGCAGTGGCCTTGTCAGTGAAATGCAGCATATTTGCTGCAGTAAAAAGAAACAAGACCCAGGATTCACCTTTTTCAAGGTATCTCAGGATGGCATATAGGGTAAGGATGCCCCAGAGGACAATGTAAGATTCATTGCGTGCATAACGTGCATAATAAAGCATTAAAGGGGAAATGATGATCAACGCCCCAGCAACCAGTGCCCCGGTCCGACCGAGATAGCGACGAAAAGCGAACAATGCTACCAAAATGGCTGCAATACTGAGAACTGCTGCTGGAATGCGACTTGTGAAATCATTATCGCCAAAAAGGGCGTAAGAGAGGGCGATCATGTGGAATTGGAGCGGTCCGTGCATCATTGGGTCATATTGGTACCCCGTGCCAGAATATAGTCCGAACGACATGACAACGTGGTTGATCTCATCGTGACTCATCGCACGAGCTCCCAGGTCATAAAACCTGGAAACCATAGCTACTGCAAGTAGCAGAACCACCAACAGGGTTTCCAATTTGAGGGGAAACCAGTGCTTTAGGGGTGTATCGAGGATGGAAGATTTTTCAGGGGTGGGGATCATTCGGGATATTGTACCAAATCTGTGGTTAAGAAAAAGATATGAACACAAATGGATATACAAACGCGAGCAAACTGATAACTTTAAGATTTCCAGCGTGCATAGACTGCCTGAGAAAGCAGCCTGCTGGCGCTCTTTTCTTCCGTGACCAATTCACCACATTCCAGATTTCCCCCATACCCATCCATCATCTCCGAAAGTGCCGAGTAGGCATGAACAGCCGGAAGTTTTACTGAATAGATTGTCAGTACCACGAAAAGGGGATGGTCGCTCAAGACAGCCCGGCAAGCCTGCAACAACCTGGGCAAAGATTTATATATCTCCCACACCTCGCCCTTTGGTCCACGCCCGAACTTGGGGGGATCCAGCAAAATCCCATCATATTTGACCCCGCGACGTGCTTCGCGGTCGACATATTTCAGGGCATCATCCACGACCCAGCGGACTGGTTTATCCTCCAATCCGGATTGATTTAGATTGGCATGCGCCCAGCTGACAGACTTCCTAGATGCGTCAACGTGGGTCACTTTTGCTCCCGCAGCTGCGCACGCTAATGTGGCCAACCCGGTATAACCAAATAAATTCAGGATGTTCAAGGAGGCCTGAGGAAGAGTGGGGGATTGGATCCGAGCAGAAATCATTTCTCCCATCCAATCCCAATGCGATGCGCATTCAGGGAATACTCCCAGATGGCGCCCAGGGGTGGTCATTACCGAAAAACGCAAAACCCGATTCTCATTTGCAACAGTCTTCAACTTTGAAGAGGCGCCAAGAGACAGGGAATAACTCATCTCCCATTGCTCCGGAATCTTTTTCTTCATTGCCCAATGTCCACCGCTTTCTTCCCCACTAGGTTGAAATACAGCATGAACAGATACCCATGAAGAAGATGGGAGGGATGGACGCCACAACGCCTGCACTTCGGGGCGTACAAAAGTATACAAGCCAAATCTCTCCATCTTCAGTCCGTCTCCGGAGTCGAGGAGCTCATAGTCTTTCCAATGATTTGAGGATAGTAAATGGATTTCAGGAGCCATAGAAAGTAGATAAAGAAATGTGCATAAAACTTACCTACCAAAAATGCAACAACCACTTGTAATTCGTATAGAAGATGTGCTAAAATAAAGCATCAGTGGTAGAAAGTGGGACGAAGTGGGATACCGGAATTTCCGGCATTCTGGGTCAATAGGGAAAACTAGGACTGATGTTCCTCAATCAATACCAGCACTGCTTTGATGATAAAGGTCGACTGACGATCCCTTCAAGATTCCGGGAACTGCCAGAAGAAGGCGCTTTTGTCGTCCAGGGCCTGGACCGCAATTTGATGGTTTTGCCTCCGGCCGCATTCGAAATCATTTACAACCGGTTGATGGCCTTGAGCATGACTGATCCAAGCGCCCGGCTGCTGCGGCACATCATACTCGGGAACGCGCTGCGGGTCGCACCGGATAGCGCGGGACGCATCCTGATCTCAACTAATTTGCGAGAATACGCCAGTTTACAAAACGAGGTGATCTTCGTTGGACAAGGTGACTACTTTGAAATCTGGTCACCAAAATTATGGCAAGACCAGCAAGTGCAAATTAACGATGCCGCAACAAATGCCCAGCGGTTTGCCACACTCGATCTTAGAACTCGCTGAAATGGCACCATTGCATCAACCTGTACTTTACCAAGAAATTATACACGTTTTACGCCCGAAAAGCGGAGGACGCTACGTAGATGGGACTGTTGGCGCAGGCGGTCATGCAGCAGGTCTTCTAACCGGAAGTGAACCAGGAGGCTTGCTGCTAGGACTGGATGTGGATCCGCAAGCACTCAAGCTGGCCTGCCAGAAACTCGCTCCCTTCGGGGAGCGCGCATGGTTAAAAAAGGGCACTTACACAACCCTCCCCAATCAACTCGCAGATTTAGGTTGGCCTTCCGTGGACGGCATCCTTCTCGACCTGGGAGCATCCTCAATGCAATTCGACAACCCGGAGCGCGGCTTTTCTTTCCTGGCGGATGGCCCACTGGATATGCGCTTCGACCCAACCAACCCGCTAACCGCAGCCGAGATCATCAATATGTGGCCGGAACAGGAATTGGCAGACATTATTTTCCAATTTGGAGAGGATCATGCAGCGAAACGGATTGCGAGGGCGATCGTTTCCGCCCGACCGGTAGAAGGGACCAGGCAACTGGCTTCCATAATCGAGCGAGTCCATCCCAGGCACGGAGACCCGCATCACCCGGCGACGCAGACTTTCCAGGCCTTGCGAATCATTGTAAACGGTGAGCTGGAGTCGGTAGAGAAAATCCTACCCCTGGCAATACAAGCCCTGGGATCGGGAGGAAGGCTGGCAGTCATCTCATTTCATTCCCTGGAAGACCGGCTGGTCAAAGAATATTTTCGCCGGGAAAGCAAGGACTGCATCTGTCCTCCCAACCAGCCGATTTGCAATTGCGGGCATAAAGCGAGCATCACGGAAATCAATCGGCGGCCAATCACACCGACCGAGGAAGAAATCAGAGAAAACCCGCGCGCACGCAGCGCCAAGTTACGTGTTGCTGAGAAATTATAGCATGCCAATGGGTGTTGGCTCAGAACGGAGGTGCAGCGTCACCGATAACCATCAGTAGTGCCTTTAATGGATAGCAAAATGAATAATGTTACTCAAATCGTTCGGAAGGTTCGCCAAGCTCCCTGGCGAGTACAGCGCCAGTGGATAGGTTTATTTTTGCTTGGATTGGTAATGGTGGCAATGGTAGCGGGAATTTACCTAAACGTTACCGTGCGCGCCACATTAGCCGGTAGAGAAACCATCTCGCTGCAATCTATGATCACCACGAACGAACGTGTCAATGCCGATTTGGAAACTCAGTTGGCGGGGCTGATCTCCATTGCATCCATGCAGAAAAGAGCGGACGCCATGGGTTTCCAACCAGCTGACTCGACTGATATCACTTTTGTGACTGTGCCCGGATACACAGGGCATACTGCCGTGGACATGTCTGTGCCTGGCGGGACTCAACCGGAAAAACCCATTATTCTCCCTGAATACACCGAATCATGGATTGATTATTTCATGAATCAGCAAGCTTCTTCCAATACTACTGGAGCCAACCCATGAAACGGCTTACCCATGCCTGGCGTTACATAACCTCTGCCGTCATTTTGGCAGCGATGGGCATTGCAATCCTGGTGCAAATCGTACGTATCCAAGCCAGCCCGGAGGTTGCAGGAGTTATCGACCAAGGGAACTATGTTTGGAAGGATTTTTATCCACCCCGCGGGGAAATTTATGACCGCAATGGCAACCTGCTGGCAGGGAATAAGACTGTATATGAAATCGGTCTGGATATGACAGCCAAGCCGGATATGTCTACCGTTATGCTTGCACTGCAAATGTCAGGCTTCGATCTTAACGAAGTCAATTACAGAATTTCCCAGGTGCCCAATGCCCAGTACGTTATCCTGGACGATTTTGTATCGTCCGAAAGAGCCGATCAGTTGATGGCGCTTCAGAAAGTTGCCCATGGTGATCCCACCGGAAAAAACCTGGATGCCATATATTTTAAAGCCCATTACGGGCGCAGCTACCCGGAAAACGACCTCGCATCCAATATCCTTGGTTTTGTAACCGAAGACAACCACGGATATATGGGCATAGAAGAAAAATATGACAATATTTTGGCAGGTATCCCGATACGATTAGCAGTACCCGCCGACCCCAGGCGCGCTACCGAATACCCAATAATTCCCCCCGGTCAGACCATTATCCTGACCATCGACCGGGAGATCCAATCTTCAGTTGAAAATATTCTGGACCAGGCCCTTAAAAATACAGGTGCATCTTCAGGGACCATTGTTGTTATGGACCCAAAAACAGGAGAAATCCTGGCAATGTCCTCTACTCCCCGTCTGAACTTGAATGATTATCAGGACATTCAAACTATCTTCCCAGGGGAGACACCCTTTAACCGAGCCATCAGCGAGGCCTATGAACCCGGCTCAGTCGCAAAAATCCTTACCATGGCGGGAGCCCTGGATAGCGGGGCCGTAAAACCCGACACAGTAACATTTGTTCCCCAATCAATTGTAGTGGGTGGGTTTAATATATATAACTGGGATGGCGGAGCATGGGGTTATCAAGATATGACCGGCTGCCTGGCAAATTCCCTCAACGTCTGCCTGGCCTGGGTCTCCGACAAGGAGATGGGCAGCGCCAGTTTCTATTCCTACATGCAGCGTTTTGGCCTGGGTCACGCCACAGGAATTGACCTGGCAGGGGAAGTCTCCGGACGATTAAAACTCCCTGGGGACAGCGACTGGACACCTGTCGAGCTTGGAACCAACGCCTTCGGTCAGGGAGTCTCAGTAACCCCGATCCAAATGGTAATGGCCGCTTCCGCGATTGCAAATAATGGGCAGATGGTCTACCCGCATGTTCTCTATGCCCAGGTACAAAACGGAAAACAAAGCGATACGAAAACACAAATCGTCGGTACACCCATATCAGCCGCCACAGCCCAAACCCTCAGCAATATGCTGGCGAATGCCCTGGAGACCGAATCTTCCACCGCCCTTGTCCCCGGCTACCGAATCGCAGGGAAAACAGGCACTGCGCAAATCCCGCTCCCAAGCGGAGGGTACGACCAAAACAACGTTAACACTTCCTTCATTGGCTGGGGACCGGTGGACGACCCACGTTTCCTGGTTTATATCTGGCTTGAAAAACCGCAGACCAACAAGGCTGCCTCAGTAGTTGTTGCCCCAATTTTTAAACAGGTTGTTGAAAAATTGGTGGTTATGCTGAATATTCCACCGGATGCCATCCGTCTGCAGATGATAGGACGATAAAGAGTCATGCTAACGCTGGCTGACGCAATCGAAGCAATGACCGATACCCGCCCACTTTTGGGAACAGTGATCACCGAGGCAGCTATCGACTCGCGCCAGGTCATCCCGGGCTCGCTCTTCATCGCTATCCCCGGTGAACACGTGGATGGGCACGACTTCGTCGCGGATGCATTCCAACGCGGGGCTTCTCTTGCTTTAATCCAACATGACATTACCGGCAAATATCAAACCGTCAAACTGGCCAAAGGGCAACCCGTAGACCAGGAAATCGATATGGAACTTCCGCTCTGTCTGATAGTGGAGAATACGGTTTCCGCACTTCAGAAGATCGCCCGTTTTTGGCGTCGCAAACTGGACCTGCGCGTAATCGGCGTTACCGGAAGCGTGGGTAAATCCACAACCAAGGAAGTAATTGCCGAAGTTCTCGACCAACGGTATCGAACGCAAAAAAGCCCCGGGAACATGAATAATGAAATCGGCTTACCGCTGACCATTCTTAGAATCGGGCCAGGAATCGAACGTGCTGTTTTGGAAATGGGATTCTATGTTCCCGGAGAAATCGCATTCTTATGTGATATTGCCCTGCCTGAAATTGGCGTTGTCACAAACATCGGCACTGTCCATGCAGAACGCGCCGGTTCACAGGAAGAAATTTTCCGGGGTAAATCTGAACTAATACGAGCCCTACCAGCAAATGGCGTGGCCATCCTCAACAAGGACGACCCCTGGGTTCGCAAAATGGCGGACTTATCAATAGCTAAAGTTTTCTTCTATGGTCTAGATTCAACTTCCGACCTGTGGGCTGATGAGCTGGAAGGCCTAGGGCTGGAGGGTATCCGTTTCCGGTTGCACTATCAGAACGAAACAATGCACGTACACCTGCCGATGATCGGCCAGCATTCGGTCCATACAGCTTTGCGCGCAGCTGCGGTAGGACTTGCAGATGACTTATCCTGGCAGGAAATCCTGGACGGTCTCCGACAAGGGCACGGCCAATTACGATTGACAGCTGTTCGTACGGAAAGCGGAGCTTTGCTGCTCGATGATACTTACAATGCAAGCCCTGAGTCCATGCTGGCAGCGCTAAACCTGCTTGCGGAATTGGAAGGCCGCAAGGTGGCAGTGCTCGGTGACATGCTTGAACTCGGACAATATGAAAAACAGGGACACGAGATAGTTGGGGTGCGCGCTGCTGAAGTGGCAGATATGCTGGTTACGGTAGGCCGGCTCGGTCATTTAATTGCCGAAGCTGCCCAACGGGCAGGATTGTCATCCGAGAAAATCGTAGAATTCAACGATCACGTTGAGGTGATTAATCACCTGCGCAAACACCTTACCAAGGAAGATGTGGTATTGGTAAAAGGCTCCCACGGAATTCGCCTGGACCGCATCGTAGCCGCCCTAGAGGTGCCTGAATGAACAATGCGGCGTTAGCCCTCGGCCTGGCCGGACTAGCATTTATGATGACGGTTATTTGGGGCGGACCTTTATTGCGCATTCTGGCCCATTTCAAGGTAGGAAAAATCATCCGCGACGATGAGCCTGGAGCGCACCTTGTAAAAATGGGGACACCAACAATGGGCGGCGTGATGATCATCCTGCCCGTCGCGCTTATCACTGTATTGCTCAACGCAGTAAACCTGATCGGTATGAAAGTCCTCGGCGCTTCCGTACTCGTCCCACTGGCAGCCATGGTAGGTTACGGTGTTCTTGGTGCCCTGGATGATTGGGAAGGTATTCGTGGCAAACGGAAGGGCGAAGGAATGCGTATCCGGACCAAACTTATAGCCCAGATCGCCCTGGCTCTCGGGCTTGCCGTGGTTTTGAGGTATTTCCTTGACGTGCCTGACCTTTATATCCCGGGAATCAATGTTGAGATCGAGCTGGGATGGTTTTACATTCCGATCGCAGGATTTGTTATTGTCGCCATGTCCAACGCGGTCAATTTTACCGATGGTCTGGATGGCTTAGCCGGACTAATTTCAGCCACCATTTTTGCTGCTTACGGCGGTGTTGCCTTGATGCAAGGACAAGTATTCATTGCCAGGTTCTGTTTCACAATGGTCGGAGCATTATTCGGGTTCTTATGGTTTAACGTCCATCCAGCGCAATTGATCATGGGAGATACCGGTTCACTCTCTTTGGGGGCTACGATCGCAGTGATTGCGCTGATGACCGGCCAGTGGGCCATTTTACCCGTCATCGCCGTCATACCGGTCAGCGAGGCACTCAGCGATGTCATCCAAATCGCTTATTTCAGGATCACGCACGGCCGGCGGTTCTTCAAAATGGCACCGCTTCACCTTCATTTTGAATTACTCGGATGGTCTGAAATGCAGGTTGTTCAGAGATTCTGGCTGATTGGCCTGCTGGCAGCCATGCTTGGAATCGGATTGGTGATGGTGTAGAGCTGTGAATACAGATTGGACCTCCAAACGCGTAACCATTCTCGGAGCCGCCCGACAGGGTCAAGCGGCTGCGCGTTGGTTAGTCCGTCACGGCGCTCAAGTAACCCTAAACGACAATCGCCCAGCTGAGGACATGAGTGAGGCGCAGTCTGGGTTGGTAGATACTCGAGTAAATTGGGTGCTAGGCGGTCATCCCATTGAAATCCTCGACGCGACAGACATTGTTTGCCTGTCCGGTGGTGTACCGCTAACCAACCCCATAGTGATCGAAGCCATCCGGCGTGGCATCCCATTAACCAATGACACACAAATCTTCATGGAAAACGTCCCGTGTATAACAGTAGGGGTCACCGGTTCCGCAGGGAAGACTACCACAACTACATTGGTCGGACAAATGGCAAAAAGTGTCTTTGGAGAAAAAGCATATGTTGGAGGCAATATTGGCGATCCACTCCTCAATTATGTGGACGAAATGAAGCCCGAAGATTTGGCTATCCAGGAAATTTCCAGTTTCCAGTTGGAACAAATGACCATTTCGCCAAATGTAGCAGCCGTCTTAAATATCACGCCCAATCATCTCGACCGCCATTCCACCATGGAAGCTTATTCTGCAGCTAAGCAACGCATCGTAAATTTCCAAAAGTCCAGCGATACAGCAATTCTGTGCCGCGAAGATCTCGGATCCTGGAGCTTGCATGATAAGGTGCAAGGTCGTCTAATTTCCTTTGGTACTGGAAATATTCATTGGGACCAAGACGGCACTTTCGTAAAAGATGGTGTCCTTATTTTGCACAAACGAGGAGCAGACATTCCCCTGTTACACCGGGAACAGATCCAATTACGCGGAGATCACAACGTACTAAACGTACTGGCTGCCTTTGCAATTGGTTATGCTACCGGACTACCGCTGGAATCAATGGTGATGGCGGCCAACGATTTCCGAGGTGTTGCACACCGGCTTGAATTTGTTCGGGAATGGAAAGGGACCAAATGGTATAACGACTCAATCGCCACAGCCCCGGAACGCACTATGGCAGCCGTCCGTTCTTTTTCTGAACCAATCATCCTGCTCCTGGGTGGACGTGACAAAAATCTCCCCTGGGAAGAACTCGCTAATCTGGTGCACGAAAGGGTGGAACGGGTGATCGTTTTCGGTGAGGCAGCAGAAAAAATATCGGCGGCTCTTCATCAGGCTAACGATCCGATCCAGAATACTGTTGAACGTTGCACGAACCTTGAAGAGGCAGTTCAAGTCGCTGCTCGTTTGAGCAAACCTGGGGAAGTAATCCTCCTTTCCCCTGGTGGAACCAGCTTTGATCAATTCCGTGATTTTGAAGAACGTGGTGAGGCATTTAGAAAATGGGTATCGGAACTTTCGTAAAACACTCCCCTCAGCCTGCTGCTGTATCGGTAAAACGCGCCCGAAATAGTGGTGGTGACTTAATCCTCATGGCAGTCATCATTGCCCTGTGCATCTTCGGATTGCTTATGCTTTATTCTGCCGGTACCGATTTCTCACTGCAGACGTATGGCTCCGCGACTTATATTTTCAATAAGCAATTATTATGGATGGCTATCGGTACATTAACAGCTTTCATCCTTTCCCGCATCGATTATCATCTCTGGCAGAAGATCGCTGTCCCGCTAATGGCGACAACCGTAATTTTGCTAATCGGGGTCCTCATCAATAACGAGGTACGGAATAATGCCGTAAGGACTTTCTTTGGCGGTTCAGTTCAGCCGTCCGAATTAGCAAAATTAGCCACCATCATCTATTTGTCGGTCTGGTTATACAGTAAACGCGATCACATGCACGATTTTCAACTGGGGTTGATCCCGCTGGCATTTATCCTGGGAGCGATTGGCGGTTTGATTTTCCTCGAACCAGACTTAAGCGCTGCAGTGACGATATTCGTACTTGGATGGTTATTATTCTTCCTCGCTGGTGGGGAAATGCGTCAAATCATTCTGTTCAGCCTTATTGCAATTGCTGCCGGGTGGTTGGTAGTGCAATTTAGTTCCACCGGCAAAGCCAGGATTGGTTCGTATATTGCCGGACTGAAGGACCCTCTGCAATCCAGCGACCACGTCTTATGGTCCTTGGAAGCTATTTTCAAAGGAAATTTGTTCGGTGTTGGAATTGGAAATGCAACGACCAAACTGATTGGGCTTCCATTTTCTGCGACTGACAGTATTTTCGCCGTCATTGTCGAGGAACTGGGGCTGGTCGGTGCGGCTGGATTAACCGGACTGTATGCCGTCCTTGCCTGGCGCGGGATGAAGATTGCAGGGCGAGCACCTGATACCCTCGGTTCTGTGATGGCTGCGGGATTAACCTTCTGGATCACTTTTGAAGCCGTTATCAATATGGCAGTTATGGTCGGATTGTTGCCATTTGCAGGGAATGCCCTGCCCTTCGTGAGTGCGGGTGGTTCCAATCTGCTCTCCACACTGGCAGCTATTGGCATTCTCCTTAATATCTCACGTCAATCAGGTCGGGCTGCACCTGCCAGCGAAGAAAGGAAAACGTACAGTGCGTCTGTTGATCTGCGCGGAGGGACCGGAGGCGGAGTGTACCCCGCACTCGCCGTCCTGCAAACCATGCAAAATAAGGCCGAAGTTCTCTGGGTTGGTGGAGAAGGTGGCATTGAAGCCCAGTTGGTAGCACGGGCAAATGTGCCATTTAAGACCATCCCGGCTGCCGGAATTCACGGCATAGGCTTAATGTCACTGCCTGGTAATATTGCCCGGTTAGTGCGTGGTTTCTTTGCATCGAGACGCATTCTGCGCGAGTTTAAACCAGATGTATTGTTTTTCACCGGAGGGTATGTGGCCGTCCCAATGGCTCTGGCAGGGAAACAGGTCCCCATCGCACTATATGTCCCCGACATCGAACCAGCGTTGGCGCTGAAGACTCTTGCTAATTTTGCAGACAAAATTGCAGTAACCGCCCAGGCCTCATTCCGCTATTTCAATCACCAGGAGCGTGTGATACTGACCGGTTACCCAACTCGTCCCGATTTAAGCAGGTGGACGCGGTCCTCTGGCCGCCAAACCTTGGGGTTGAGCAATGACGTTCCTGTTTTGCTGGTTTTCGGTGGAAGCAAAGGGGCACGCTCGATCAACGCGGCAGTCGCTGAAAATCTGCCGGCACTACTGGAACTGGTCCAGATTATCCATATAACCGGAGAACTAGACTGGCAGGCTGCGAAGACAAAAGAAAATGAAATCAGTGGAGTTAAAGCCAATCGTTACCATGTGTTCCCGTATCTGCATGAAGAGATGGGTGCTGCATTAGCATCTGCTGATCTGGTAATATCCCGAGCTGGCGCTTCCGCACTTGGCGAATTTCCCCTCTTTGGGTTGCCCGCAGTGCTCGTACCTTATCCTTATGCATGGCGCTATCAAAAAGTAAACGCGGATACGCTTGCCCGAGAAGGTGCAGCAGTTATAGTGGAGGATGACAAACTATCTGACCAAATCATTTCTACCGTTAGGAATTTATTGGATCACCCAGAGAAATTGTCTTCCATGCGAATCGCCATGCAACGGTTTTCCCACCCGGAAGCCGCTTCTGCAATCGCCCAGCAATTATTCGCACTTTGCCAGGAGAGGAGCTAAGACCATGGTGAGCCTGTCCTTCGTCTTCTGGATGTACGTTGTCTTGTTCAGCATCATCGGCGGGATGCGCGGTTGGGCCAAGGAATTAATGGTCTCGTTTAGTGTCATCCTGGCGATGACATTTACCACTCTACTTTCAAACTATGTTCCTTTCATCCGCGATGTACTCCAGAAAGATAACCAGGTTTTATTCTTCTGGTTACGAGCCATTATCCTTGGAATGCTGGTTTTCTTTGGCTATCAAACTCCCAATATTCCGCGTTTTGCACCCAAAATGAATCGCGAGAAACTGCAAGACATCATCCTGGGAATTGTCATCGGAGCCTTGAACGGTTACTTGCTCGCAGGAAGCATTTGGTACTACATGTCAGACGCTGCCTACCCTTTTACCAACGTTATCACTGCCCCAACTGGAGATTTTGCCGTTACAGCACAAGCAATGCTTCATTACATGCCCCCCCACTTGCTAGGTATCCCGGGCATCTATTTCGCGGTTGTCATCTCATTCATCTTTGTGATAGTGGTATTCATCTAACATGACTCGCATCCATCTAATCGGCATCGGTGGTACTGGGCTTTCGGCAATTGCTCGCGTCCTGCTTGAAATGGGACACAAAGTGAGCGGTTCTGACCGCGTCGAAAGTTCATTTACGCGTGACCTGCAATCAGCGGGTGCCACCATTAGCATCGGACATCGTGCCGAGAACGTTCATGATGCCGACTTAGTGGTGCGCTCATCCGCCATCGGGGATGACAACCCCGAAGTGACAGCAGCGCGAGCGCTTAGGATTCCGGTATTAAAGCGGGCTGACTTTCTTGGCACCCTGATGGATGGCAAGACCGGTATCGCTGTTGCTGGAACGCACGGAAAGACGACTACAACTTCCATGATTGCCTGGATCCTTTCTGCATTGGGACAGGATCCCTCTTTTATTTCTGGTGGTGTGTTGTCTAACATGGGGGTTAATGCTCGGGCAGGAAAAGGCAATTCATTCGTAATAGAAGCTGACGAATACGATCAAATGTTCCTTGGCCTCAAACCAAAAATCGAAGTGGTCACCAATGTTGAATTTGACCATCCCGATTGCTACCCCACCCCGACGGAATATCAAGCCGCTTTTGTAGAGTTCATGTATCGTCTCCCGGAAAATGGAACCCTGGTTGCCTGTGCGGATGATCCGGGTGCAAGTGACTTGATGGGCAAGGCTGAAAAGCTTGGCAAAACTGTCATTCCTTATGGGATCCATGAGACATTTATCGCAGAAAAAGCATCTGGAGCTTACGCCAACTCGCCAGTCTCCAATGAAAAAGGTGGTTTCTCCTTCAACGCAAGCGTCCTTGGGAAATCAGAAAAGGTAGAACTACAAGTTCCAGGAAAACATAATGTCTGTAATGCCCTGGCAGCACTTTCTGTAACCCAACTCCTTTCCCTGCCATTACCAGACGCTGCCTGGGCACTCGCTCAATTTACTGGAACGGGACGAAGATTCGAAGTAAGAGGTGAAACAAACAATATTGTGGTCGTGGATGACTACGCGCATCACCCGACTGAAATTAGAGCGACCCTAGCCGCCGCACGAGCCAGATATCCTTCCCGGCGCATCTGGGCAGTATGGCAGCCACACACCTATTCCCGAACGCGAGCTTTGCTAAAAGAATTTAGTACGGCATTCAGCGACGCTGATGAAGTTATCGTCACGGAAATATACGCTGCGCGGGAATCTAAGCAAAACTTTTCTTCCAAGCAAGTCGTGGAGTCCATGCCCCACCAGGCACATTTCATCGCTGACTTGTCCGAAGTAAGTAATTATCTTTTTACAAATTTACGTCCCGGAGATGCCTTGCTGGTACTCTCCGCCGGAAATGCCAACCAGATAAGCAATGAAATTCTAAGCCGCTTAAAGGAAGTCCATCGTGGCTGAAAGCGGGCATGACTCTCGATGCCTGATTGAAATTAGATAGAGATTTTATGCAACCTTCCATACTGTCCGATCTACGATCCACCTTTGCTGACCACATGCAGGAGAATGTCCCCCTCTCCAGTTATACTGCGGCGCGCATCGGTGGTCCGGCTGATGTCTTGCTCTTTGTCCATTCTGCGGACGAGCTTGCAAATGCAGCGGACAGGTTGTGGAACCTGGACGTACCTTTCATCCTCCTGGGAAGCGGTTCAAACGTGCTGGTTAGCGATAAAGGTGTGCGAGGCGTGGTAATCATAAACCGAGCTCGGATGGTGAAATTCGACACGCAATCTGAGCCTCCCACTGTCCATGCTGAATTGGGAGTGACCCCAAACGATATTACCCAAAGGGCTGCACGACTGGGGTTGGCAGGATTTGAATGGGCTGCAAGTCTCCCGGGATCCCTGGGTGGAGCAATCTATGGAAACGCTGGAGCTTTCGACGGCGACATCGCAGGAAACCTGATCTTTCTGGAGCTTATCCATCGGCAATACGGCCGCGAGATTTGGCCGGTACAGAAAATGGAATATGGCTATCGGACCAGCCTAATTAAACGAGAACATCCTCCCGTCGTCATCCTATCCGCAGACCTGATACTTAGCCGTGGAGATAGCCAAGCAATTAGAACCAAAATGGAGCAATTTATACAATTACGGCATGAAACACAACCACAGGGAGCCAGCATGGGTTCCATGTTTAAAAACCCATCCGGAGAGAAAGCGGGTCGGCTGCTTGAAGCTGCAGGTCTCAAAGGCAAGCGGATGGGTTCTGCAGAAATTAGCAGCATGCATGCGAACTATTTTATCAACCACGGACAGACTCGAGCTGATGATATGAAGGCGCTGATCGATTTGGCAAAAAAAACAGTGGCAGATAAATTCGGCATTGCCCTTGAACTTGAAGTGGAATTAGTCGGTGAGTGGTAACAATGGATAACAAACTTCGGATAGCAGTACTGTTTGGGGGTCGATCGGGCGAACATGAAGTATCCCTCATGTCAGCCAAATCAGTGCTATCCGCGCTCGACCCTGAAAAGTACGAGATTATCCAAATCGGGATTACCAAGGAAGGCGTCTGGCTGGTCGGCGAAAACATTCTGGAAACTTTGAGCAAGGGTCAGATAGATGATAAAGGCCTCAAACAAGTCGTCATCATTCCTGACAAACAGCACAATCAAATCTGGAAAATCCAAAATTTAAAATCAACCTGGAATCTTACGCCTCTTTCAAATGTGGATGTGGTTTTCCCGGTTTTGCATGGCACATTTGGAGAAGATGGAACTCTTCAAGGATTGCTGGAACTGGCCGACCTAGCTTATGTAGGCACGGGCGTAACCGGGTCGGCAGTGGGGATGGATAAAGGCATCTTTAAAGATGTCATGCGAGCCAATAATATTCCTACAGCTGCATCCATTATTATCCTGCGGAGTGAAATCGAAAAAGATATTCAAAAGGTAATCCAGAAGGCAGAAGAGGTGGCAGCTTACCCATTGTTTGTAAAACCTGCCAACCTGGGTTCATCGGTGGGTATAACCAAGTGCAACTCCAAATCAGACCTGGGGGAGGGCTTGATGGAAGCTGCAGCCTTTGATCGGAGAGTCCTCGTTGAGCGTGGAATAAACGCTCATGAAATCGAGGTATCTGTGTTAGGGAATGATGTTCCGATGGCTTCAGTCCCAGGTGAAGTACTTCCAAGCCGCGAGTTCTATTCATATGAATCAAAGTATATCGATGGTACCTCCGGCCTTGTCATCCCAGCCCCCCTCTCTGCGGATATCAATGAAAGTATCCGCCAAATGGCCGTGACCGCCTACAAGGCTATCGATTGTGCAGGGATGGCCAGGGTCGATTTCTTCGTCGATAAAACTACCGACGAAATTTACCTGAATGAAATTAACACCATTCCTGGCTTTACCAGCATCAGCATGTACCCAAAGCTATGGGAAGCCAGTGGAATCGCTTACTCCAAGTTAATAGACCGGTTGGTTGAATTGGCCATCGAGCGCAAAACTGACCGTGATCATACTGAACGCACCTTCCGGAGAATGCCATGACGACCTTACAAAAAACACACCGCGCTGATTTCATACGCCAAAGGCGCACCTCTAAAACGCCTCTAATGCATACCACTCAAAGATCGGTGGTAACTCCCCGCAAGACTTATCACCAAGATTTGGTATATTTACCCACCGAACCGCACCTGGTGCCTCGCCGGTCCACCACTCGCAAGGCAAACCCTTCCGCCCGCAATGGCTACGATATTGCCTTTTCGCTGGGTCGTACCAAGGTTCATGCCCCCTCTCTTAATATTCCCCATTTAGGTTCCCGTTGGATTTCCGGGGGAATGACACTCCTGTTAGGATTCTTGCTCCTGGCGATGCTGACGGCTTCACCCTTTGAGGTAAAGGGGGCTGAGGTGGTTGGAAATCAACGAATTGGCACAGCTGATATCAACTCCGCGCTCGGAATAATCGGTGAACCCGTTTTCAAAGCGGTCCCATCCCAGATCGTGGCAAACCTGCACACTGCCTACCCCGACCTGGCCTCGATCAAAGTGAAGGTTGGCTTGCCCAACCGCATCACCGTTGACGTAGTCGAGCGGAAGCCTGTCCTGGCCTGGTATCAAAATGGAGTAATGACATGGATCGATGCCAACGGAGTGGCATTCACACCGCGTGGTGAGGTTCAAGGGTTAATCCAGGTAGCAGCAACCGGAGACCCAGCCAATGTCGCGCTGGACCCTTCCCTGCCAATATATGCCCAGATATTCATCACTCCTGCTATGGTCCAGGCCATGTCGGTGCTGGCTCAGGACATTCCAACTGGAATGCCAATGACATACGATCCTGTGTACGGAATGGGCTGGCAGGATCCGCGTGGTTGGAGCGTGTATTTCGGACAGGATGCAACCAATATTTCATTGAAAAAGAATGTTTACCAAGCAATTGTAGATTCACTCATCCTTCAGGGCATTCAGCCCACGCTGATCAGCGTGGAATATCTTAATGCACCGTTCTATAAGTAGCCCAAAGGTACTATGGACGAAATAGTCGTTGGAATTGACGTCGGCACGACCAAAGTCTGCACCCTGGTGGGGCGGATCGAGAAAGAATCCATCCGCATTTTGGGGGTGGGCATTGAACCCTCGGCAGGGATAAAAAAAGGTGTCATTGTGGACCTGGCAGCCGCTGCGCAGGCGATCACGAAATCGGTTGGAGTTGCCGAACAGACCTCGGGAGTTGAGATCACCGGAGCGATGGTCAGCCTGGCGGGCGCGCATGTCTCTTCAATAAACTCCCGAGGCGTAGCTGGAGTCTCCGATGAATTGATTGACGAGATAGACGTCGCCCGTGCTCTGGAAGCTGCCCGGGCTGTCGCCATCCCTCACAACAGGGAAATCATCCACATCATCCAGCGTGGGTTCACTGTAGATGGACAGGACGGAATTTCCATGCCGATCGGCATGCGCGGCTTTCGTCTGGAAGTGGAGGCACACATCATCACTGCCAGCCAGGCAACAGTTGAGAACCTGCGCCAATGTGTTAATGCTGCAGGAGTGGAAGTGCTGCAATTTGTCCTGAATCCGCTGGCTTCCGGAGACGTGGTTTTGACAGACACAGAGCGCCAGATGGGCGTAGCTGTTTGCGACATCGGCGGGGGGACAACCGACCTGGCCTTGTACGTGGATGGGCATGTTTGGCATACGATGGTTCTGGCAGTTGGTGGTAACCACATTACCAACGACATTGCGACTGGTTTGCGCTTGCCACTAACGCAAGCCGAGGAAGTAAAGAAAAAATACGGTTATGCAATGAAATCAGGAGTAGGTGCAGAAGACACCTTCATGGTGCACACTTTCGGAGAAGATCAACCGGTGAAAATCAGCCGCCAGGATATGGCCCACATTATTGAAGCCAGAGTTGAAGAGATATTTACCCTGACTTTGCAGGAAATCAAACGTTCAGGGTACGACGGGCTTTTGCCGGCAGGCATTGTTTTAACCGGGGGCACGAGCGCATTGCCAGGTATTCGCCAACTGGCCTCAAAGGTTTTCGGACTACCCGTCCGCACAGCTCAACCCGAAAACCTTATCGGCCTGGTGGATCAGTTGAAGAGTCCAGCCTATTCAACCAGTGTCGGCTTGCTTCATTGGGCAGCGGCACTTACAGAAGATGACATTTCCCCCTCCCATGGACATAAATCCCATAGTGGGAAGCGAGATAACCAATTGAACCTGGATCCAGTCAAGGACTGGCTCAAGCGGTTGCTCCCGGGAGATCCTCAGAAATAACATCATTCCCTATTCCTTGACCCATAATCGTAACCCATTTTATCTTTCAGGAGGCAGTAACATGGACGCAAAAAAGAATTCAATCGAAACATTCGCCCGAATAAAGGTTGTTGGCGTGGGCGGCGGCGGAAGTAACGCCGTAAACCGGATGATCGAAGAAGGCATCCAGGGAGTGGAATTCGTCGCCATCAACACTGATGCCCAGGCGCTGATGCTGGCAAAAGCTTCCACGCGTGTGCGCATTGGTAACAAGCTGACGCGCGGCCTCGGCGCCGGCGGAGACCCGGAAATTGGACGTAAATCCGCCGAGGAATCCGCAGAAGACCTGTACAACGCCATGAAAGGCGCAGACATGGTCTTCATTACTGCCGGTCTGGGAGGTGGGACCGGTACAGGTGCAGCCCCCATTGTGGCCCAGATCTGCAGAGAAGTGGGGGCGTTGACCATTGGCGTGGTCACCCGTCCCTTCACATTTGAAGGAAACCGCAGAATGCAATCCTGTGAAGCCGGCATGTCAAAACTGAAGGAACACACCGATACGCTCATCGTTATCCCCAATGACCGCCTGCTCCAAATCATGGACAAACGCGCCAGTCTGAATGACTCCTTTAAGATGGCAGACGATGTGCTGCGCCAGGGTATCCAGGGCATTTCCGAGCTGATCACAGTCCCTGGGTTGATCAACCTTGATTTTGCGGATGTGCGCGCCATCATGTCCGAGGGCGGAGCCGCATTGATGGCAGTGGGCAAAGCCTCAGGAGAAGACCGTGCCCGCATCGCGGCAGAGCAGGCCATCTCCAGCCAACTGCTTGACATAACCATCGATGGCGCGAAGGGTGTTCTCTTCAATGTCACTGGTGGTCCGTCATTGACCTTGTTCGAGGTCAATCAAGCGGCTGCACTGATTCGAGAGACTGCCCACCCGGATGTAAACATGATCTTTGGTGCTGTTATTGACCCCGATTTGACCGACGAAATTCGCGTGACAGTCATTGCAACCGGCTTCGAACGGTCAGGCATGCCGCGGCGCATCGCCCATCCGACAGTCCGCGGAATGGACGGAAAGCCTGCAAGCCACACGCTCGAATCCGTCAGCGTGGATGCGTCGAACAATCAGTCGAGCACCGAGTTTCGCCCGCAGACCTTTAACACCGAGGATCTCGACATCCCGACTTTCCTGAGAAACCGAAAGTAGAACCCTCCTCCTCCACTGAAAGATAACAGGGGCGACCCTTTGGCCGCCCCTATTAACTTTAAATTTCTAAATAGAGGAAATATCACAAAACCGCAAGATAGATACATCACTTTCCCAGAAGCCGGATCTCTGTTGTCTTGACAACCAGCTCGACAGGGGATCCATAACCTATGGCAGGGATCATTTCGGTAATCACTTCGATCACGGATGGATCCTGGAAGTGTCTTATCTTGGTCTCAGGGTGAGGATAATATATCAATCCTTCATGCTCCTCCCCCTGAAATATAACCTTGCATAAAGAAAACGAAAAATCTTCCGGCGGGTGCAAGTCGGTCCAGGCAACGTGGCGAAGGGTAAAAGCTGGTTTGACCATTTCAAACCTGAAAGGCGCGATAGAGATATTCAGAGTGCCAGTGAAATAATGGTCGAGGTCCAGCCCCAGAGCCTTAAAGAATGGCTTTTGGCGAACAAGGGTGCCATAGGGATATTCCTTTGACGGTTGCGAGGCAACGCGGTGCCCCTCAACAACAATCCCCGACACCTGGATGACATTTTCCTGCATAAAATTCACTTATCCGGGGGCGAAATGGTCTTCAAAGATTCATCCAGTGCTTGCATGAAAGAAGCAGGTTGTTCTTCCTGAGGGACATGACCCGCCTGGGGGATAATGATCAATGTAGCATGCGGAAGTTCGCCTGCCAAACGTACCGAGTCTGCAGTAGGGACAATTTTATCGGCAGCACCGGTGACAACCAGAACCGGCAGCGTGAACTCTCCCAAGCGTTCTGGCAAGCCAGAAGGTTGGCCGGCTGCTGTGAAATACCACAAGGCGCGGTCCCAATTTTCAGCTTTAAGCGGCCTGGTGTATCCATTCATGGTTTCCAAGGTAATTTTCGACGGGTCATACCATGCCATTTTGAGCAGATCGATACCGCTGCTTTCAATGGAACGCACAATCAACGGACCAAGATGGTTCATCTCCGGGGTATTGTAGAACGGGCGCAACCAGGAGGGACCGCCACCACCTTCAAAAACTGCCGGATCCACAAGGATAAGTGCCTCTACGCGGTCCGGGTGCTGAAGCGCAAACTGCATTGAGACCGTACCTCCCGCAGAATTACCAACCAGAATTGCCTTTTGAACATTGAAGTGGTCCAGCAATCCCAGCAAGAGATCCACATTAAACTGCGCGCCATATGGATTTTCGCCAGCCCATGTCATGGGGCGCTCAGTGAGACCAAAAGCGGGGCGATCATAGGCGATTACCTTCCCATAATGACTGATCGGCTCCATAACAGCGTGCCAGGAAAACAGGCTAGCTCCAAAGCCATGCAGGAGAACAAATACAGGTTCACCCTGCCCCATTGTCTTGACATGCACAGTCAGACCATTAATTTGTATAAACTGGCTATCGGGGTCAGCCAGTTGTTCAGGAGGAACAGTGTTGGTCAAAGGTGGGACCGGAACAAGAAATGGTCCAATCAATACTAAAAGAACAATTATGAGCAAAGAAATCCCAAGACCGCACAAAAAACGATGCTTCTTCATTATTGAGTTGTTTTCCTTTCAAACAACAAAACGCCAATCAGAGTCGCAGCAACCAACCCGAAGGCGATCCAGATCCCCAAGGTGACGATCCCCTGTTGGGGGAACTTAACCCCGATACCTGCCAAAGCCCACAGGATTACTGCAGCATATGCTACATCCCGGCGAGTGTAACTCACCAGACCGGAAATAATCACCACAGTAAATAAAATAACCAGCATCCAGGATCCATCGCTAAAACCAAACTGGTTCCATTTTAGGTACGATAAAACATCGGTGGCATTAGCGATGGTGGCAACTGTGATCCACCCCAAATATATGCTAAATGGGATGCGCACCATCCAGGTTTCAGCTGGTGAGACCCTGACCTTCCCGATTCCAAGGCGAAGGTAAATCGCAATAAGGGAGGCAAGCAAGACCAGCATCGCAGCCAGAGTTGGGATGAACAACTCATAATGCCAAAGAAAGATCCACATGCTGTTAGCCAGGCCCCCAAGAACCACCCACCAACCTGTTTCTTGTAAACGCGGGTTTTCCTTTTGCGCGGGTAAAGCCTGGAAAACTGCATAGGTTATTAATCCGATATATATCAATCCCCAAATAGCGAAAACATATCCGGCAGGTACGAAATACACGTGGAATGCATCAGAAATTTTGCCGGTATTCAATCCATTGATAGGCAGTGCATCCGCCAGAATATTGATGACAAGGGTACCTAGGACGACAATTACAACTGCAACTTGACGAAGATTATTTTTCATTTGAGCCTCCTATTCAAGCAATGTGGTCTTAAGATTGGTATTAATAACGCCTTATTTGGCACGCTGGTTCTCAAACATTTTTTAAGAAGGCCATTTTTTCGATCAAGATGATAATTTGCTTTTTAAAATGCTTTCTACATCTATAACCACACGCACCTGCAAAGGAACCCAGCAACTGATTTCCTTCCCGTTCATTTTACAGGAGGCCGCTATTACACGTCCATCCTTGCGGACTCATTGACCATTCCGCTTTTTGCTGATGTCTGTATTTTATTGCATTACCATCCTATGCGAACCAAACCAGGGTCTTAACGCCTTCACCATTCTTTCGGAAAGTTTTCATGTTTAGATATTTTTTAGTATTTGAATTGATCCAATAATTCCTTATCGTAATTTTCATTTTATAGGGAACCAGCCATATCGAAAAAAAGGCAAATAACCTATTAATGAAAGCGGTCAGGTAGATTTATCCGGCGGCTCAAATGCCGAGGGGATGATTTTAATTTGCATTTCCACCAGGCGGGAGGGCAATTTTAAAAGATTGCGCACCTCTTCCCGCAGGAACCCGAACAGGAAGGAATAGCGTGGACTGACACTTATATCCAGGCCAGTTTTACCGTCGGTGGCAGCAGACACTAGCCATAGTGCCTTGCGGGCAGCAACTTCGGGCTTTTTTCCAGCAGCCCGGATCAGGAATGGCATGAAATTGTGCAGACGTTTTTCGTTGTTCGAGAACGTGATGATATCGGTCAGCAGCTCGGTTTCCATCAAACCAGGCTGAAGGGCAAATACGCCAACTCCGGTCGTCCGGTACTCTTCCGCCAGGGCAAGCGTGAAAACCCTAATCCAGGCTTTGGAGGAGCCGTACGCATTCTGGTTCGGAGCAGGTTTTTTCGATCCGGCACCCAGGATATTTACCAGCTTCCCCGAATTCCGTTGCAAAAAGTGACGCATTGCGACCATAGATCCGTAATAAACACCATTTATATTTGTCCGCATCACGGAAAGGAATTGATCTGGCGATAAGTCCAGGGTACGACCATATGGACCAGCGGTTCCTGCATTGTTGACCCAGATATCAAAATTTGCATGTGTATTCAGAGCAAAACTTGCCAAAGCCTCCACCTGCTTCGGATCCGATACATCACATTGAAAAGCGGTTGCTTCAAACCCCTGAGAGTGAAGATCGGCAGCAATTTGCTCAATGTCGACGGTCGATCGAGCCGAGAGGATAACCTTCGCACCAGCCTGTGCAAAGGTCGTTGCTATGGCCTTCCCCAACCCCCGGCTTGCGCCAGTGATAACAGCAACCTTGCCATCCAGATTTATCATCAATTCTTTTACCTTGTTTTTAAGTAATATTAACTCCCCAATAACCGGTCACAAATTACTTAACACTCAGGACGATCTCATTTTTTATTGAGGAATATATTGAATAGTGTGATGCATAAATAAGTTCCCGAAAGCCCTATTCCTGGTATTCCAATTCATAGTCGCCAATGTAAACCGTATCCCCCTCCTGAGCGCCGGCCTCCCGAAGGGCTTTGTCCACGCCGAGACGTTCCATCAATTTTTGGAAACGGCGAACAGATCCGGACTGATCCCAGGGGGTCATTTCTGCAGCGCGTTCGATCGCCACGGATTTCACGCGAAACCCGTCAGGCTCGCGCAGGATGGTAAATTGGCGAGGGTCTTCGACGGGACGATAAACCGGAATAAGCGGTTCTACTTCCTCCAGGGCAGGAGTTTCAACAAGTGTGCTGACTGCTTTGAGCAATAATTCGCGCACATCGGTGCGCGCGAGGGCGGATATGGCCATGGAAGGGAACCCGCGCTTCTTGAGTTCTTTCTTAATTTTCGGCCAGCGTTCTTGAACTTCAGGCTGGTCAATTTTATTCAGAGCCACAATCTGAGGCTTTTTCGACAGGTTCGGATCGAAGAGGCCCAGTTCGGTGTTGGTCTGGGCAAAATCCTCCAGGGGGTCATCGGACAGACCATCCAAGAGGTGAATCAAGACCCGGGTGCGCTGGATATGGCGCAGGAAGTCATGCCCCAGCCCCACACCCTGCGCGGCGCCTTCCACCAAGCCTGGGATATCAGCAAGCACAACCGAGGTTTCGGCATCCACTTCCGCCACGCCCAGGTTGGGCTCGAGGGTGGTAAACGGGTAAGGCGCGATCTTTGGCCTGGCGTTGGTCAAGACAGACAGGAGGGTGGACTTGCCTGCATTGGGAACTCCGACGATACCAATATCGGCGATCAGCTTGAGTTCAAGCCGCAGGCGTTTTTCTTCGCCTGGTTCACCGCGCTCGGCAGTGCGCGGAATCTGGTTGATAGAACTCTTGAAATGAGGATTGCCGCGCCCGCCGCGCCCGCCTTTGCAAACCAGCAGGCGCTGGTCGGAAGCGGTCAAGTCCCCGATCAGATCACCAGTAGCAGCATCATAGACGACCGTTCCAGGCGGAACGAGGACGATCAAATCGTCTGCTGTTTTTCCCGACTTGTTATTCGTCCCACCGCCTTTGCCGTCGAGCGCGGTGTAGCGTGTGGTATGGCGAAAGGCAGCAAGCGTGTTAAGGGTGGGACGCACTTCAAGAAATACGCTGCCGCCACGCCCACCGTCCCCACCGTCAGGTCCACCGCGGGGGACATATTTTTCCCGATGGAAATGGACCATGCCATCTCCACCTTTACCGGATTGTACGAGTATCTCTGCCTGGTCTATGAACATCGTTCTATTGTAACAAAGAGGCGGGGATAATACGAGAAGCCTGAACTCAAAATAAGGTAGAGTATGATTGTCTAGAGATTCAGCCGAGAACCGGCAAATCTGAATATCAGACATCGAAAATCGAGGTCAAGGAAGGGAAATGCTCGCCCAAAAGCCGTATTTGCGAGCTCAGGTGATGGAAAAAAGAAGAAACGGACTTGCCTTTGGGGACCATTTGCCCTGTCTGAGAGGCGATCAGGGTCAAATTCGCCACGGTTGCTGCCAGCAGCAGCTGGAAGGTAGTCTTTTTTCGGCCGAAGTAGCGCGCTTGACGGATCCCCAACTGCACCAGTCGTGCCAGGCGGTGCTCGGCGGTTTGCCGGGCTTGCCGATAGGGCAGAAACCCAGGGCTGTGTTGGAAGGCTCGGGCCTGCTGCAACAACTCTTCCTGGGGGTGGAGTTGGACCGTGCGGCCCCGCTGGGTCTTAGCCTGGAAGCACTGCGGGCGCAGCGGGCAGGCTGCGCAGGTCTCCGCTGCAAAGAGGAAGGCGGTGCCAGACTGTCTCTTCCGGTTCCGATCCAAACAGGTGCCGTTGGGAATCAAGGTGCCCGTGGTATGACCCGCCGGGCAGGTACAAGTCATGGCTTTCAAATCGATGTGGAATTGGCTCTTTTTGATGTTTCCCTTCCGACCGTGATCAGTCACCTTGGCAATCAGGCTGCGTCCAGCATCGGCGAATTCCTGGCGGGTGTTGCCGTCTCCATAAGCACAGTCACCCACTGTCTCCTCCGCTTCCAGCCCGGTGTTGGCCTCACTGCCCTCTGTCAGCTCCAACGCATGCGTGGCGTCCCAGGCGTTGCCCGGCAAGACCTCCACCTCGGTGATCAACTGGCTGTCGGCGTCCACGGCGATGGCCGCCTTATGCCCGTCGAAGCGCTTGGCGCGGCTCTTACGTCCATGTCGCATCTCGGGGTCGCTCACCGAAACAATCCGGTCTCGGCTAACCCCGTCCTTCAAGTCCGCCTGCCCGTCGGCCTGATCGACATCCTGCTCGAGCAATTGCCCGAGCAGCTCTCCAGCTATGGCGATCCGCTTTGCGGCCGGATGCTTCTCGTTCAGGCTTGCCTGCTTCTCCCGCGCCAGCTGCAGCAGGCGCCGAGCGTCCACCACGATCTTTCGCAAGAAAACGCTGCGTGCCTGCTCGTCGTCCCAATCAATGGCCGCCTCCCCTTTGAGGCTCGAACCAAAGTAGCCCTGGAACTCATGCGCCTTTACCCAAGCTACCAACTTTTGCCCCTGCGCTGCAGCCAACGCCCGGCACAGTTGCTGAATACCGTCCCCCAGCAGGTTGTAAGTATCCCGCACCGCTCCTCGACCCAGGATGTAGGTGGTGTCCAGGATCACTTTCATTCGCCGCCCCTTCAAATACCCCGATTGCTTGGCCAGTTCCAGGCTGCGCACGAACACCTCGCGCATCTTCTCCTTGAGAATCAGTTGGGCTCGGAACAACTGCAGGGTGCTCTTGGCGAACGGTCGCTCGTCCACTTCGATCCCCAAGGCCACCTTCCACCGCAGATCATAGTCCGCCCGCGCCTTGGCCTCTTCGTCCGAGACCCCCTCATAGGTCTGCAGCAGCAGGGCGTTGGCCAGCAGGCTGGGGGCTACGCTGGGCCGCCCGTTGTCCGGACAGTAGAAGACGGCGAAGTCTTCGTCCCGAAACAGCCGTCCGCGCTGGCTGGCCAGAAAGCCGTAGAAGCTGCCCCGGCCTACAAACTCCAGGTATTGGTTATCTGCCTCGAACAGGCTGCCTTGCTGAGAATGTTTACCAAGCATGTCTCACTCCTGATTTGGACTATCGCGGAGTGTAATACCAAACCCCGAAAAACGCGAGCTTTTCGGCCGGGCTTCTAGGCTTTATATGCACCTGGAATGCGCACACTAAAAAAGGTAAAATATGATTATCCGGACGACCAAAAACAGCACCAAGTGACCAACTTGACCATTAAAACGGCAAGCACCTTCTGATAGAGAAGCCGGGCTCTAAAAATGGAGCCCGGTTTCGGTTTAATCGGTTACTTCTTCTTCCCTTTTTTCCCAAATTTAGCAGTGAGGATGTCTTCCAGGGTGGGCTGACCGATCTCCTGAAGCTCATAGCGGACGCGCTGGTAGGGTTTGGAGATGTTCATTACACGCGTCAGGTCAATAGGGGTGCCAATGATGACCAGGTCCACGTCGGCTTTGCGGATGGTGGCCTCAAGATCTTTGATCTGTGCGGCACCGTAACCCATGGCGGGGAGGATGGGACCGGTCCTGGGATACTTTTGGAAGGTGGCGGCGATGGAACGAACGGCGAATGGACGCGGGTCCACGATCTCCCCAGCGCCGAAGCGTTTGGCAGCAACGAAACCGGCACCGTAAGCCATCTCACCGTGAGTAAGCGTGGGACCGTCCTCGATGACCAGGACACGTTTCCCAAATATCGCGGCGGGATCGTCAACAAAGAGCGGGGAGGCCGCTTCGATAACGGTGGCGCCGGGGTTCAGCATGCGCAGGTTCTCGCGCACTTTAATAACTGCCTGGGGATCGGCGGTATCCACCTTGTTGATGACGATGACATCCGCGTTGCGGGCGTTCATCTCACCAGGGTGGTAGGTGCTCTCGTGCCCGGGGCGGTGCGGGTCAGCCACAACAATTTTCAGATCTGAGACGTAGAACGAGAAATCGTTATTGCCGCCATCCCAAAGGATGATGTCGACTTCTTTTTCAGCGGCGCGGAGGATCTTTTCGTAATCCACACCGGCATAGACAATGATGCCGTTGTCGATGTGAGGTTCGTACTCTTCACGTTCCTCAATAGTGCACTCGTACTTGTCGAGGTCCTGGTAGGTGGCATAGCGCTGGACTTCCTGCTTGACCAGGTCACCGTAGGGCATGGGATGGCGGATGGCAGCCACTTTATATCCCAGGTCGCGAAGGATAAGGGAGACGCGGCGGGTAGTCTGGCTCTTGCCCGACCCGGTACGAACAGCGCATATGGAGACGACAGGCTTGCTGGATTTCACCTGGGTGGAATGCTCGCCCATCAAGCGGAAGTCAGCGCCAGCGGCGAGGACCATTGAAGCCTTATGCATGACTACTTCATGAGGGACATCCGAGTAAGCGAAGATGACCTGATCCACCTTGAATTTCTTGATCAATTTGAGCAAGTCGGCTTCAGCATAGATGGGAATACCCTTGGGATAAAGTTTCCCAGCAAGCTGCGGCGGATAAGTGCGACCCTCGATATCGGGGATCTGAGTTGCAGTGAAAGCCACCACTTCATAGTCCGGGTTGTCACGAAAATAGACATTGAAGTTGTGGAAGTCGCGCCCGGCGGCGCCCATGATGAGAGTACGGGTTGGCATAGATTCTCCTTGGAATAAGGTTCCAGTGTCAATCACTCAGCGATCAGGTATCCGGCAGCGCGCGACACGGGGGAGCGCGTAGCCGGGAAACGGGCTACATCACATCGGGAGCGGTGATGCCCAGCAGGGACAGGGCATTGGAAAGGACTATTTTCACCGCGGCAACAAGGCGCAGGCGTGCATCCCGGATTTCGGGAGGAGCCTGCACGACCGGACAGGCATCATAGAAACCAGCAAAAGCCCTGGCAATATCGTAGGCGATACTGGCAATGGCGAGCGGCTTGTATTCGGCTGCAGCCCGCTGGACTTCGGCAGGGAAACGGGAAAGCCAATCGATCAATTCAACTTCGGCAGGTTCGAGTGAATAGGCGAACGAGGAAGGCTTGAGGTTTGCGGAGTCGACGTCTGCTTTCTTCAAAATCGAATTGCAGCGGACATGGGCATATTGAATGTAAGGAGCGGCCTGCCCATTAAAGTCCAGGGCAGTCTGCCAATCGAAGGTGACCAATTTCGTGTTCTCGCGAGCCAGGATGGGGTATTTGAGCGCCCCCAGCCCGACGGCTTTGGCCACGCTTTCAAGCTGTTCTTCGCTGAGGTTAGGATTCTTCTTTTTCGCTTCTTCACGGGCCCGGGAGGTGGCTTCACGCAGCAAATCTTCCAGGAGAACCACCGTACCTTCACGGGAGGAGACAACCACGTTACCGGGCAGGGTCACCAGTTCATAGGGCACATGGCTGCATTTCTGCGCCTGGGTGTACCCGGCGATCTCCAGGATCTTGAAAACCTGGGTGAAATGCAGGCTCTGGCGGACGTCGACCACATAGACGGACCTGGCAAGGTGAGGATAATCGCGGAATTTATGGAGGGTGAGAGCCAGGTCCTCGGTGGCATAAAGAGCCGTGCCATCCGAGCGGAGAACGACCGCAGTACGGTACTGGTCCTTGTTGAGGGCAAGAACCTCGTCAATTTTGACGATCACCGCACCGCCATTGGCACGGTCATCGGAGGCGATGCCGCGGCGGACGAGGTCCTCCACCATTTCCTTGCCAGGTTTTTCCTCCTGGCTATTGAAGTAATAGACATCAAAGCGCACATCGAGGGCGGCATATATCTGACGGAAGCCTTCCATCGACCAGGCGCGGGTGCGCTCCCACAGGGCAACGATCTCCGGGTCGCGCGTGTCCCAACGGGCGTAAAGGGCGCGCAATTCCGTCTCGAGGTCGGGATCCTGCTCAATGCGGTGGGCAGCTTCGGCATAGACCTCCCCCATCCAGCGGGTGATGTCGGTGGCAGGCTCCTCGCCATTGTGGAATTTCAGGTACCCCCACAGCCACTTGATCACGTGCATGCCCATATCGCCAGGATAATTGGCCCGGACGATGTCGTTGCCTGCAAATTCAAGGATGCGGCAAAGGGAGTCACCCAAGATGGTGCCCCGCAAATGCCCGACATGGAAAGCTTTATGGGTATTGGGGTGGGAGAACTCAATCATGATACGCTGCCCGGTGGCGGGTCCGGAGCCGAAGGCCTGCGTCTGGCTCAAAACAGAATCGACCAGCCGGCGGGTATATTCCTGGGTATCGTAATACAGATTGAGATACCCCATGACCGCGTCCACACGGCGGATACCCGGGACATCACTCACCTGGGCCTTGACTTGGGAAGCAATCTCCTGGGCGCGGGTAGCAACGACTATTTTCTTTCCCAGGCGAGCTTCGGAAGCAGCGGTAGAGAAGAAGGACGTGGAAATGCCCCACTCCCCGGTAAATGGGAGAGGTTTCCACTCCAGCGCGGCGAGGGGAATATCACTCGCCTTGCAAAAGGTTTCGATCCTGGTTTGGATGTCGTTTTGTTCACTTTCAAACATAAACCCTCGCGCAGGAAATTATAACATCCGCAAAATGCGGCAAGAAATAAAAACGGGAGGCCCTGCGTTCAGGGCGCTCCCGCACATGGTTTTTGCAAGCCGCGAACTCAGGACTCTTTTGTCGCGGCGGCTTTTTTCTTAGCAGCAGCCTTTGTGGCTGATTTCTTTTCAGCAGTTTTCTTTGCTTTAGTGGTTGCAGCGGCAGTCTTTTTGGCTTTAGGGGCTGCCTTGGATTCATCCATGGTTTCAGCAGCGGATTCCGCAGCGGGCTCTGCGACCTTGCGAGGAGCGGTACGGCGGGGAGAAGCCTTCTTCGCCCTCGAGGAGGAGGCCTTAGCAGGTTCGGCGGCGAGGGCGGGTTCGCCTTCGGCTGGGGCAGCTACGACCGGGACAGGTACCATTTTTTGGAAGGCTTTCACCAGGCGGCTCTTCCGGCGGGCAGCGTTATTGACATGGATGACGCCATGCTGAGCAGCCCGATCGAGTGTGCTGATGGCAGCCATGAGAGCAGCCTGTGATTCGGGGGTGCTTTCATCGATATTGGTGCGGGCGGTGCGGACAGCGATACGAGCTTCGCCACGAAAAACACGATTGCGCAGACGCTTCTTGTCGTTCTGGCGGTTACGCTTGATCTGAGATTTGATGTTTGCCACTACGATCCTCCAAATAATTAATACAATTTCACGGCGCATCATTTTACAGCACGGGCGGGAATTTGTCCAGACCGAAAGAGGGGCAGTTTGGGAGGAAGAAAAGAAAATGAACAGCGTGAAGGACAGGAAACGGAGTAAAGAACATGAACGAGAAAAGGAAAGGATTATCACAAGGCCCCCGAAGATCATAGCGGGGTACTGTGAGCTTGAAGATGATCATTTCGATTTAGAACACGTTCCTCAAAACGAGCCCAAAACGAATATAGTGCCCCTAGTTTTCTTCTGACTGCCAGCTTTCCAAGGGAGCCCCACCCTGCCCCCCACCTTACTCCAATCTGCGCCTCATTTGGCTTACCCCACCCTCCCCTCCCCAAATACCAAAAATCGGATATTTGGGGAGGGTATCGAGTGTGCAATGTTGAGAATGGAAGGCTGACTCAAGCCCACACACACTTCGGTGTCAAGGAAAAGAGGAACAAATAATTATCTCCGAAAGGGTGATTCACATCGAGAGGATCTTCATTATATGGGCATCAAAAATCGGCGAAATGATTTGATTTGGTATTCGATCCTGAGGATCAAATACCTACACGCAAGATTGGGCAGAAGGAGGGGATGAAGTGGGCTGGATCCAATCTTGGAAAACCCAGGAGAGAGTAAGACAAGGAGCAGAATAAGAGACCCTTTTTGCGCGGGCAGCGCGGGAATATCCTTCGGGAGCGATGGCGAGCGAAGAGGTTATTGGGGCTTCCTGCGGCGGCGATTGATATGAGGTTGTTAAAGTGCGGAAAAAGAGGCGGCAAACATGCAAGATAAATGGATTGCCACAACTTGATTATAGAATATTTGTTCTGGTTTGTCAACCAGAATTATATGACTTGAAAGATTTACGCCGAAGTTTTTCGCACTTGGAGGATAAACCGAACGGGAATGGTTTCGTTCCCAGGGCAAGAAGAGGCGGGGGGAAATTACGATCTCGGGAGAAAAATACCCAAGCGATTTTCTATTAATTGACTGCAATGATTACTGTTTCGACGCTGGCTGCGGTAGTCGAATTACCTGAGGAGGGACAATAGGCACCAAGAAGGGGAATAAAAACGCGAAATGAACATTAAGATGATTGGAACATAGGTTGCTGCGAAGTAAATCCTGTATTTTTACCATCGCCAACAAAAAGGGTTGCGGCAGTTTATAGGGTAAAATATTCACATGCAATCTTCCCTCGAAAAACTGCGGAAATTCTTCCGATTGGAACGCGAAAACGGGTATACGAATAAGGCTGTGATCGGCGGGCTGGCAAATGTGCTGAACCTGTGGGAAGGGGAGGCGCGCAACGATAAGCTGCCAGAGGAGATCGTCCAGGCAACCGCAGCGACGCTGAAAGCCTACGCCGATAAATCCCCCGAAGAGCGGCTTGAATCATTGAAAGCGCTGTGGAAGCAAATCTCAGACAAGGTGCCGGAAGCAGCCCTGACCAGGAAACAGACGCCAGCAAAGTCCCTCCCTGCCACAGCCAAATCCGTTCGGCAGCCAGAGACGAGGCCAGACCGGCTGATTTCCAAGCCAACGGAGCGACAGATAACCCAGGTGGAGGAACAACCGCAGCCCGAAAAGGCAGAGCTTCCAGAAGAACCGGCGCCTGAACAACAACAAAATAAACGGGTGGGACAACAGCCAGCACCAGTGCCAGAACAAACGCAAGCCGCACAAGCCGCAGCGCAGGTTGCGGCGATCGAGGAGCAGACTGCGGCAGAATCAGAAACCCCTGCAGAGGAATTTGCAGCCGCGGAGGAAGCAGAAAAGCGCGGAATGGGGGAAGCCCCGGATGGCGCAGCCCAGGCACAAGGCGGGGAGACGCAGGCAGCCATGCAAGGCGATAAAACTGAGCAGGCGACTGCCCAGGCACCTGCCCGGACACCACGTCCACGCGGAGCAGTCCAGGGAAAGGCGGAAGCACACCCGGGAGGTGTGACAAGCAAGCGCCCCATCGCACTGAATGCCTCACTGACCGTGCTGGCAGGAGTGGGACCGAAGCACGCGGCGATGCTGACCCGCCTGGGGCTCAACACGCTGGGGGACATGCTTTACAATTTTCCACGCCGATACGAAGACTACAGCAAACTAAAACCCATCCGGGATATATTCTACGGCGAATCGCTGACGGTAATCGGGGAGGTGACCACGATCGCCTCGCGACAGGTGCGAGGCAAGAAAATGACCCTGGTGGAAGCCGTAATCAACGACGGGACGGGCGGACTGCGCCTGACCTGGTACAACAGACCCTGGCTGGTAAACCAACTGAAAGTGGGCGAGGGCATTTCAGTCTCCGGCAAGGTGGACCAGTACTTGGGACGCCTGGAGATGAAATCCCCGGAATGGGAACCGGTGGAAGTTGAGAACCTGCACACCAACCGGATCGTGCCGATCTACGCGCTGACCGCCAACGTAGCCCAGAAATGGCTGCGGACATTGATGAGGCAGGTGGTGACCTACTGGGCGCCAAAACTGACCGACCACCTGCCCGAATCCATCCGCAAGGCGGCAAATTTACCCGAACTGGGACCAGCGCTGCTGCAGGCACATTTCCCCGACTCGGACGCCAAACTGCAGGCGGCCCGGCAGAGACTGGCTTTCGATGAGATCTTCTTCCTGCAGACAGGAGTACTGCGACAACGCAGAGACTGGCAATCGGCACCCGGGCGGATCTTTGAAGTGGAAGATAACTGGATGGACGCACGGCTGGCGGGACTGCCTTTTGCGCTGACGAACGCCCAGAAAAAAGCCCTGGCGGACATCCGCAGCGACCTGAAATCGGGCAAGCCAATGAACCGGCTGCTGCAAGGCGACGTCGGTTCCGGTAAAACCGTGGTGGCAGCCCTGGCGGCTGCCATGGTGAACCAGGGAGGGGCGCAGGCAGCCATCATGGCACCCACGTCCATCCTGGCGGAACAGCATTTCCGCACCTTCCAGAACGTGCTGGCAGGCGATAACGGTCCGCTCAAACCAGAAGAAATCCGACTGCTGGTGGGAGATACGCCTGGTTCCGACAAGGAGGATATCAAGGCAGGGCTGGCAAGCGGAGCGATCAAGATCGCGATCGGCACGCATGCCCTGATCGAAGACCCGGTGACGTTCGCGGACCTGCAATACGTGGTGGTGGACGAGCAGCACCGCTTTGGAGTCGAACAACGGGCAGCGCTGCGTTCGAAAGGCACCAACCCGCACCTGCTGGTCATGACTGCGACCCCCATCCCGCGGTCCCTGGCGCTGACCATCTACGGCGACCTGGACCTGTCGGTGATGGACGAACTGCCACCCGGCCGGCAGACCATCCCAACATACATCCTGCCGCCGGTGGAGCGGGAGCGCGGATATACGATCGTGCGCAGCCAGGTAAAGGAAGGGCACCAGGCTTTCATCATCTATCCACTGGTGGAAGAGACCGAAAAAAGCGAACTGCTGGCTGCCACCCAGGAACACGAGCATCTGCAGAAGGAAATCTTCCCGGAGCTGAAACTAGGCCTGCTTCATGGAAGAATGAAAGGCGAAGAAAAAGACGCCATGATGCTGGCATTCCGGGAGAAAACATTCGACATCCTGGTGTCGACCACCGTGGTGGAAGTGGGGGTGGACGTGCCAAATGCGACCGTCATGCTGATCGAGGGGGCGAACCGTTTCGGGCTGGCGCAACTGCACCAGCTACGCGGACGTGTGGGACGCAGTGAAGCCAAGTCGTTTTGCCTGCTGATCCCGGAGCACGAAGATGCAGCCGAGAACGAACGCTTGAAAGCGATGGTTGAAACCAACGACGGCTTTGTGCTGGCGGAAAGGGACCTGCAACAGAGAGGCCCCGGCGAATTCCTGGGGACGCGACAGGCGGGATATGCGACCACCCTGAAGATGGCCAGCCTGAGCGACATTCAATTGATCGAAAAAGCCCGCACGCAGGCGCAGGCGCTGTTTGCGCGTGACCCGGAGCTAAAAGATCCTGAAAACAGCCTGCTGGCAGAAGCGCTGGGGCGCTTTTGGGGCGGGAAAGGAGACGTGAGCTAGGATGATACGTGCATTGTTCCCCGGAACTTTCGATCCGATCCATTACGGCCATATCGACATTGCCAAGAGGGCTGTGCGGATCTTCGACGAACTGGTGGTGGCAGTTTACGACCGACCATTGAAAAGCCTGATGTTCCTGCCCGAGGAAAGAATAGCCCTGGTTGAGGAAGCTTTCAAAGGTTTGCCGAAGATCACCATCACAGGATACAGCGGCATGACCGTGGAGTTCTGCCGGAAGATCGATGCCCAGGTAATCGTGCGCGGCTTGAGAGTCTTTTCAGACTTCGAATTCGAATTCCGCATGGCGCTGGCAAACCACCGCCTGGCGCCGGACATCGAAAGCGTGGCTTTCATCACCGACGAAGATCACACCTTCCTATCCTCCTCAACCGTGCGGGAAATCGCCAGCCTGGGCGGAGATGTGTCGAGCATGGTGCCGGCGCATGTAGAAGCGGCGCTCAAGAACAAGGTCAAAGACCTAAGCGACCAGCAGCTTCGCCCTTTCGGTATTAAAGTATAATTAGAGCGTACCGCCCTGCACCTGCGGAGGAGAGAATGGACATTCTGCACCTGATCGACCGACTGGAAGAACTCTTCAACAACAGCCGCCCCATCCCATTAACGCACAATGTCATCGTGGACGAGGACAAGTTCCTGGACCTCATCGACCAGATGAGAATTGCGGTCCCTGAAGAGGTCAAGAAAGCCCAACAGGTCTTTTCGCAAAAAGACCGGGTGATGGCACAGGCTCAGGAAGAGGCCACGCGGACCCTGCAACTGGCGCGCGAGAAAGCAGATGCGCTGGTGGAGAAGGAACTACTGGTGCAGGATGCACAGCGGCGCGCAGGGCAGATCGTCGACCAGGCACGGATGGATGCCGAGAATATCAAATCTGGGGCGGACCAATACGCCCTGGAGGCGCTGATGAATCTGCAAACGGAGCTGGAGCACCTGGTCACCCAGGCTCAAAACGGAGTGCAGGTGCTGCTGCAGAAAAAGATTCCACCTGAACCGGTTAAACAGGAACAATAAAACCAAAGCCTCCGCACGAATGCGGAGGCTTTTTTTCGACTTAATGGCGGGCAGAATTTACGAAGCAACACTGCTCACGTTACGAATCACCATCACCACTTTGCCCTTGATCTCGAGCGGTTCAGCCTTATCAATCATGATCGGTTTCATGGTGGGGTTGGCAGGCTGGAGCCGATAGCGCTCCTTCTCCTTGAAGAAATACTTGAGGGTGGTCTCGTCCCGATTGGGAAGCCAGATGGCGACCATTTCCCCGTTATTGGCTTTAATGGCAGGTTTAATAATGACGATATCCCCGTCATTGATCATGGCATCGATCATGGATTCACCTTTCACCTTAAGGGCGAACAGTTCACTGCCTTTTTCGCCGGTGGGAAGGAGACTGCGGGCCACGTCGACCGCATCCATTTCATTGCCGATGCCGAGATAATTGACGCCAGGGGCAGGGACAAGCATGGGTTCGCCGGCGGCGATCGGCCCCAGGATGGGAACCTTCAAGAGGTCCTTGCTGACCGGATCAGTGAGGCGGACGGCGCGTGAAAACTTGGCGTCGCGTTCGATGAGACCCATCTCAGTCAACTGCTTTAAATAGTAGGTGACAACGGACGTAGAAGTGATCCCAACCGCCTCGCCGATCTCACGGATAGAGGGAGGATAGCCCGTGCTCAACCTTTCATTGAGGTACTCGATGATCTTCTTATGTCGTTCTGTCAAACCTCTGCGAGTTCTGACCATATAGACCTTCCTTTCATATGATGCCAGCCAAACATTTGTGCTAATTATATTACGAACACTCGTTCTATGTCAAGTACCATTTTTAAGGGATTTCAGAATTTATAGAACCGCGAAACTCTTCTTTTAAAAAACCCGGGACCAGGAAGAGTGGGGGGCAGGAGGGGCAAAGTCACCTAGCTACTTTTTTTCCTTGAGAATTTTAACTTACCGGCAATGCGCGAAGACTTTAAAATCTTTTATCCCCGGAAATTGTGTGTGGTGGTAGTTTAGTACTAGAAGGCTTCATACGAGGATGTCTTTGTGATCATAGATCCATCCCGGTCCTTCTTTCCCACTTGAGAAAGACTCTAGTTCCCATATGGGAAAGGCAGTCAGCTGTGGCGTGCCTCCCTCTTGTCATGCAAAAAAAAGGATCCTAAAAGATTCCCCCACCCTGCGAACAGATAAAATTATCCTTTGACAGCACCTGCGGTCATGCCCTGGACGATGTAGCGTTGAAAAAGGAATGCCAGAATCACGGGCGGCAAGGCAGCAAGGATACCACCTGCCATCATCCCGGTAGTATTGACTGAATATCGCCCAATGAATTCCGATAGGGCAACCGGGGCGGTCTTGGCAGCCAAGGTGCTGGTAAAGATCAAAGCGTAGAAGAATTCGTCCCAAGCCAAAAGGAAAACAAACATGGCAGTCGAGATCAGACCAGGAATTGAAATAGGCATGACCACCCTGAAGAGGATTCCCAACCGGTTACATCCATCGAGGCGGGCAGCCTCCTCAAGGTCAATCGGTACCGTCTGGAAATATGTCATTAACAGCCAAATCGTATATGGAAGGGCAAAACTCAAATAAGTGACGACCAGAACGACCGGTTTGTTAATCCACTTAAGAGTGGATGCAATCATGAAGAGCGGCAAGACCAGGGATACTTCGGGGATCATGCGAGTACCCAAGATTCCAAGCTGGATGGCTCTATTTAGCTTGAAGGGAATGCGAACCAAGGCGTAGGCAGCCAGGCTGCCAAGCAAGATGCAAACCAGAGTGACCATCGAGGCAATGCGAAAGGAATTCCAGATCGAGACAGCAAAGGTACGCGGGACAGTGGTGGAGGCGAGGCTGGGGATAAAAATATCAAGGTAATTTTTGAGGATGGGGTGCAGTGGAATCCAATGAGGGGGAATGGCATACAATTCCACCTGGGTGGAAAAACTCGCCATGAGCAACCAAAGGATCGGAAATAAAATAAAAACCAGGATTGGTATGGTGAGGACCGACAAGGCAAACTTATTCACATATTTCCTAATTCGCACAGTCAACTCTCCTCCGGGCGGTACAAAATCCGAATATATATAATGGCCATGATTATCGTAAAAAAGGAAATTAGAAAGGATAGTGCGGCTCCGGTACCCTGGTTGCCGTAAGAAAACGAATTCAAATATGTCATATATGTGATAGTCATGGTGTGGGAGGCTGGCCCCCCACTGGTGAGAACATAGACAATATCAAAAACCCGGAATGCATCCACAGTGCGGGCAATCAATGCCACAAGAATAGCCGGCCGCAAGAGGGGGAAGCGGATCTTCCAAAAACGCTGCCATGCGTTGGCACCGTCCACAGCAGCAGCTTCATCCAATTCCACGGGCAAGCCTGCCAACGCAGCCTGGAGAATCAAGGCAACAAACGGCATCATATGCCAGACATCCGCGACGATGATGAGGGGCATTGCCAGGTCTGGCAATGTCAGCCAAGGGATGTAATGTTTAATCAAACCGAATTGAAAAAGGATGCCATTCAGGGCACCAAAGTTGGCACTGTAGATCCAGCGCCACATTGAGCCATTGACGATGGTCGGGACTGCCCAGGGAATGATCAGGACGAAGCGCAAGAACTTCCATCCCCATGGGTGAGAATGAATCAATTGGGCAACGGCCAAACCGAGCGCCATTTCGATAGAGACTGATGCGACTGTGAAATAAAGGGTGCGCCCAATCGTCTCCCAAAAAGCTTTATCCCCCAACATGTCAATATAATTACCCAGCCAGACAAACGTGCGAACCTGATTAATCCCCGTGGGCGCATTTTGAAAGCTAAGAATCAAAGTATATAAAATTGGCCAGAGGGTGACCCCAAAAAGAACCAGCAGACTAGGCACAACCAGCAACCAGGCAATGCGGGCGTCCTGCTGCCGTAAGGAGAGTGGTTGTCGGAGGAGGGGTTTGGAGAATTGTGCCATTATTCTTCAAAGCTCATTTAAACCGGTGCTTGATTTGGGTGGATCTGCCCCGAGGAGCAGATCCACCCTTTGTTAAAAGTTACTGCTATTTACCGGCCAATGAGACCCAAATAGCTGCTGCATCGTCCAAAGCAGCCTGGGGTGTCTTGACACCGGTCAGAGCTTCCTGGATAGCGAGTTGGAGTGCCGCAGAGGCTTCGTTGTAATATGATACCGTTGGGCGCTCATTTGCATACGGGAACTGTGCAAGGAAGGCAGGGACAGTGACTGGATTGGTGGCGGTAGCAGCCAGCAATTGGGTGAGAGCAGCACCCTGGAAATCGCCCTGCCAAATGGGGAGCATTTCGGCCGAGAACTTGGTCTGGACCGCGTTGCTGGTCAGGTAGGTGAGAAATTTCCAAGTTTCATCGGGGTGCGGAGTAGTCGCCATGATGGCGAAAGAGCTGGACCCATCCACGCTGGAACTTACGATCCCAGAACTTGCACCAGAGGCGAAGACTGGCATGGGGGCAAAGGCGGCCTGACCTACGATCGACGATATATCCGTTTTATTCGAATCGGCATACTGATTCAACCAGTTGACTGCAAAGGCAGATTTCCCGGCGATGAAGGCATTGTCGACATCGCTCTCAATGGAAGTAATGGAAGTGGGGTTGGACAATCCATCGTCGATGGTCTGCTTCATCCAAGTCAGGACCTGAACACCCTGGGCATTGTTGAATGCAGGTTTCCCATTCCCATCAAGGAACGAACCACCATTCCCATAGAGGAGAACGGTGAAATCACAGATGACCGCTTCCACCTGAGCCCACGACCAGATAATCGGGTATTCGACCAGACCCTTTTGCTTGATGACCGTGGCTTGCTGGACCAACTCCTCCCATGTCTTGGGGGGTGTGCTAAACCCAGCCTGCTGAAGAATATCCTTATTGTACATGAAGTACTTGGTGTCCATCAACCAGGGCATGCCGTATATTTTGCCATTGCGGGTGACCCCGTTCCATGCGGAGGGAAAAGTGCCAGATTTCATTTCGTCGGTGATACGGGAAGTGACATCCAGCAGGTATCCGGCTTTAATGAATTCATCGGGCCAAACGACATCGACCATGGAGGCATCGTAGGCGGGCGGATTGGCAGCCATGCCGGTTGTGATCTTGTCATGAATGGCTTCATAAGCAACATATTCCATGACGATTTTTATTCCCGGGTTTTGAGCCTCGAAATCGCGAGCGATCTGATCGATTTCGGCGGGTTTCATCCCGGCCTGATCTTGGGTTAGAACATGAATGATAATATCGCTGGTGGCTTTAGCGCCGCATCCGGTCACGCTAAAGACCATGGCGAGGGTGATGAACCCGATCAGGAATTTATTCATTGTATGCATATTCTTCTCCTTTGATTAAACCAAATGGGTGGGACAACTATAATAACAATAATCAATTTTTTCCGGAAACACCTCCTTCTGAGAGAATGATTATTCTTATGAGAGTTTATGGACGACATAAAAATTCGAGGTATTATGGAGAACATTCGTGATTGCGCCCATGACGGTCGCCTGCAATCCCAGATTCGAAAGAACGAGCCTGGGCGGATTGGGGATGGCACCAGAAATGCGAGACAGGATGGGAGCGATGAGCAGATCAGCAGAACGTGAAACACCTCCCCCAAGCACAATCAACTCAGGGTCGAAAGCTGAAACCAAGTTGGCAATTGCAAGGGACAGATAATCCACTGTTTCATTTATTATTTTCCAAGCCCAAGGTTCGCCTTTACGCGCAGCCTCAAAAACATCTTCTGCGGACAAGTTCAGGAGGTCAATCTCGCTGCGTTGGGACTTGAGGAGTTCGCGAGCGCGAGCAGCAATACCCGTTCCAGAAGCAACGCTCTCCAACGCCCCAAAATCCTGATAATTTTTGCCCAAGAACTCCCGCCCCGGGATCATATTTCCGATCTCACCTGAGGCTTCCTTTGAGCCGCGATAAAGAGCGCCATCTATGATCACCCCCGCGCCTATTCCCGTACCGATTGCGATAAGAATCATATCCTGGATATTTTGTCCCGCTCCAAACCATAATTCCCCCAAAGCTGCCAAGTTAACGTCATTATCTACAATGATTGGTAAATCGTAAAGTTCAGCAAGCCGAGCTTTGAGGGGAAAGTTATCCCAGTGAAGGGTATAGGCCCAAGTGACAATGCCTTGCTCGTGAAGTGTAACACCCGGGGCCCCCACCCCAATCCCACGCACGCGCTGCCGGTCAACCTTGGGACTGGCAAGCAATTGATCGATCAATTTGGTGAGATAACTAAAACTTTCCTCCCCTGAGGAACCATGATGACCGATATTTACTTCATCAAGAATGTTGCCCCCCAGATCCGAAAGGGCTCCATACATCTTGGTGCCGCCCATATCCACCCCAAGGACTACGTAGCCATCGGAGTTGAATTCAAGTAAGGGACGCCGCCTTCCGCCACTCCATTCGGTAGTGCCTTGGAGACGAACAAAACCTTCCGAGATCAAATCATCGACTATGCGCATGACGGTCGGCAGACTGACAGTCAATCTTTCAGCTATTGCGGTGCGGGAAATGGGTGATTCCCGGCGGATTATTTCCAGAATGGCAGAACGGTTGATAGCGCGCATGGCAGAAGCTGTAATTGTGAGTGGGTAGGCCATTTATCCTCTGAATTTCCAAGACTATAATATTTTCATCGTGTAAGTATTATTTACATCATGAAAATATTATAGCAATAAGAATTTCAAAAGTCAATAGGCAATTTCTAAATTCCTCCTGCTGGCATAGAGCTCAGACCTTTTAAGTGTTTGAAGAAACAAAATAATGGGTATTGGGCTTTATCTTCATGCTCAATTGTGTAATAACGGGGATCCGATTTTTGATTAAAGTCAATGGATGTAATCAGCGGGAGAATATTAATGTATATATTCAAAAAGTTAAAGTAAATAATAAATATTATCAATAATTAACTATTGACATTTAATAATTATTGAATATAATATCAATAAGATTGAAGTTCAGGTTCTCCTTATTTGAAAAGAGAAGACTATGAATGACCACTACCATGCATATGAAGCGTATGAACGACGGGTGATGCGGGGAGAGTTCGCCCGCTTCCCGGAAAATAACCCAAAGCAGCGGACTCCACGCGAGCCAATCCTGACACAGTTGGGTGACCTACTTATCCAAACCGGGATGAGACTCAAGGTGAGGAATGCAGCCCGCAACCCGATGACCTGGTCAGCTTCGATGGGGGGCAAGCCATGAAAACAGCCCTTAGCAAATGCCCGGTGTGCAACGGTGAGCTGACCGTTACACGCCTGCACTGTGAGACTTGCGACACTTCCATCGAGGGGCGATTTGCCAACGGCGCGTTCGCCGGCCTGACACCCGAGCAACTGGATTTCATCGAGACATTCGTGCGCTGCGAAGGGAAAATCACCCGCATGGAGAACGAAATGGCGCTCTCCTACCCCACCATCCGCAACCGGCTCCAGGAAGTGATCCGTGCCCTGGGATACGAACCGGGCAAGGACGAGGGGAATGACGTCTCGGACGAAAAACGGCGGACTGTCCTTGAAGAACTTGATTCCGGCAAGATTTCCGCCGAAGAAGCCATGCGCGTGTTGAACGGAGAGGAGTGAGAATGCGACAACAAACCGTACCGGTGAGCTCCACGCCCAACGTCGTCATTGAAACCATCCCCGGCGACCTGCGCGTGGCAGGGTGGGACCGTTCCGAAATCATGGTAAAAACCGATGGGGATGCGTTGAAAATTTCAAGTGAAACGGACCCGCTGGTCATTTCCTGCGATGAAGATTTGATCATGTACGTTCCGCGAGGGACGAAATTAAAAGTGGAAAAAGTTTCCGGAGACGCCATCCTGCAAGCACTCAACGGCCCGGTCACGCTAGGACCGGTAGCCGGCGACCTGACGATGAACGACCTTGGCCCGGTGAGCATAGATACGATCGCCGGCGACGCCTCCCTGAGGAACATCGGGGCGTTGAATGCCGAGTCGATCCACGGCGACTTCACCCTGCGCGGCGGACATGGAGTATGCGCCATTGAAAAGGTGGGGGGCGACGGGTCGGTCCGCGACGTGGACGGAATGCTGACCATCGATAACGTCGGCTCAGACCTGTACGTGCGCAACGTGCACGGCGCCGTGACAGTCATGGCCGGGGCGGACGTGGCATTTTACGTCACCCCGGTGGCGGGTCAGATATACGACATCACAGCGGGAGACGACCTGATCCTGCGCCTATCCCCCGACACAAGCGTCAAACTCCACTTGACCGTCAATACCCCTGATTCGATACAAGTCGATTTCCCGGGCGTAGTCATCCCGGAAAATTGCACTTCCTGCGATGTTGTTCTGGGCGAACAAAAAGAAGGCATGGCTGAAATGGTCCTGAATGCCAAGGGGGACCTGCTGGTAACCAGCCAGGCAGACCCCTGGGAATCAGCGGCCGATTTCGACAGCGGAAACTGGCACATCCCCCCCATTCCACCCATCCCACCCATACCCGTACTGCCGCCGGATTTCTCAGAAAGAATCAACCGACGCGTGCAAGCCTCCATAGAACGGGCGCAAGTGCACATTGATGCAGCCAGCCACCGGACCGAGGCAAAGATCCAGGCAGCCATGCGGCGAGCTGAGATGAAGGCGCGGGCTGCTGAAGTGCGCGGGCGGCGCGGGGCGCATTTCAACGTGAACGTTGGGCGCTGGAACTGGGACATCTCACCGCACGGACCGGTGGAAGGAAGTGAAGCCGTTTCAGATGACGAACGCCTAGTCATCCTGCGCATGCTGCAGGAAAAGAAAATCAGCCTGGTAGAAGCTGAGAAACTATTGGCAGCGCTGGAGAGTAAATAACATTTCCTTCCCGCCCTCGTGCCCCCTTTCCCGCCCCCTTTAGGGGTGCTTCGCAAAGGAGGGGGTCGAGGTCAGGAAAAAACAGGAGCTAGCGATGACCGACCCGGAAAGAGAACAAGTGTTGAAAATGATCGAAAGCGGCAAGATATCGGCTGAAGACGGCCTCAAATTGATGCGAACGCTCGACCAGAGCCGGGCGGATGATGAAGTGGCGGCCATTAAACCGATGCCTATTGCGACGAACGGAGCCGAAGGCGGGGAAGAAAAAACCGGAGGCGACAGCCAGACGGAAAAGTCAAGATTCGAAAACGACCCAAGGATCGAGCGAATCAAATCCACCGTCCGACGCCTATGGCAAATCCCATTATGGATCGGGATATTCATCACCGTGATGAGTGCATGGGGGATGTACATGCTAGTGAGGGCGTCTCATCTCAACTTCTGGTTTTACACCCTGAGCATCCCGCTGCTCCTGGGGGTACTGATTATCGTCGCGGCAGCCGGGAGCCGGAATGCGCGTTGGATATTTGTGGATGTACATCAAAAACCGGGCGAAAGACCGGCACGCATTTTCCTGGGATTCCCGCTGCCTTTGAAACTGGCAGCCTGGTTGCTAAGGACATTCGGCCGTTACATCCCGGACCTGGGAAAAACAAACGTGGACGAAGTGATCCAAGTGATCGAAACCGGATTCACGGGCGAAGAACCCCTGGTAGTCAACGTGGATGAAGGCGAAGACGGCGAGCAGGTTCGGGTTTACATCGGATAGAAAACTGCAGAAACAAACTCTTCGCGAACGCGGGAATGATAACCCGGTCGGGAGACAGCAATCATAGGTTAGGAGACAGCCATGGCAACCACTGAAGAACGAATGAAGATCCTGAAAATGATCGAAGAAGGAAAGGTAAGCGCAGAGGAAGGCGCCAAACTCTTGTCGGCACTGGCCAGCGCCAACCGTCCGACCGCGACAAGCGGACTTTCAGCCAGCAGCGCCAAATGGCTGCGGGTGCGGGTGACCGATGTCCATACGGGGCGTTCGAAAGCCACCGTGCAGATCCCGATCAGCCTGATGGAAGCCGGGATGAAAATCGGCGCACATTTTGCCCCTGAGATCGACGGGGTAAACATGGACCAGTTAATGGAAGCCCTGCGCACCGGCGTGACCGGTAAAATCATCGACGTGACCGACGACGAAGATGGCGAACACGTAGAGATTTTCGTTGAATAACCCAACCAAACCTGCCATGACTCAAGAACTGCCAAAAAAGAACCCTATGCTGAAGGTGCTGTCGCTGCGCGACTTCCGGCTGCTATTTTCCGGGGCGACCACCTCCCTGCTGGGAGACCAGTTCGCATTTATCGCCACCCCCTGGCTCGTGCTCAAACTGACCGGGGACCCACTGGCGCTTGGAATTGTGCTGGCGCTGGAAGGCATCCCACGCTCCGTTTTCATGCTGCTGGGGGGCGCAATCACCGACCGAATCTCACCGCGAATGATCATGCTGATCTCGGATGCCATCCGCTTCGTTTTGACAGCATTAATGGCGATTGTAGTTTTGACCGGCAGTGTGCAGATGTGGATGCTTTACGTCTTCGGGCTGGGTTTCGGACTGGTATCCGGTTTTGCCATCCCAGCAGCAAACAGCATCGTCCCGATGCTGGTGGAAGCGCAGGACCTGCAAGCCGGGAACTCCATGATGATGGGCGCCAGCCAACTGGTGGGGTTTGTCGGTCCGACCATCGCCGGGATCCTGATCGGAGGATTTTCACAATCCTTCCTCGGCATTGGGCTGGCCTTCGCTATAGACGCAGTGAGTTTTGCCGTCTCAGCTGTCACGCTGTGGATCATGCGCGGCGGCGGTAAGCGGCAGCTTATGGGTGGATCCGCTCAAAAAGAGAATGTCTGGTCGTCCATCCTGGCAGGCATGAAATACCTTTGGGACGATCATGCCATCCGGGTCATGTTCATTGTCATGGTAGGTGTCAACTTCTTTTTTGTCGGGCCACTCCTGGTGGGGATCCCCGTGCTTGCCAGCCAGCGACTACCCGAGGGGGCAGTGGCGTTCGGATTATTGATGTCGGCGTACGCCGGAGGCAACCTAGCCGGTTACCTGGTGGCGGGCTCCACACGGCGTCCAACCGGAAAAACAATGCAGTTCCTGCTGGTCATCCTACTGGCTTCGTTCGGTGTGGCCCTGGCTGCATTCGGTTTCATCCGCTCCACGTGGGTGGATTTCAGCCTGATGCTGCTGCTCGGAGTGGGGAATGGGTACATCAGCATCACATTGATCACCTGGATGCAAACCCGCACCCCGCGCGAGATGCTCGGCCGGATGATGAGCATGATGATGCTCGCCAGTTCCGGGCTGGTGCCCATCTCCCAGGCGTTATCAGGCGCACTGAGCAAGTGGAGCCTTACCTCGCTCTTCGTCGGTGGCGGCGTGGCAATCCTGCTCGTGACATTCTGGGCGGGCATTCAACCCGACCTGAAGACGTTCAGTGACAGCATGATGGCGAGCCAACCTGAAGTGAAACTCACCCCGATCCCTGAAGAAGAGTCATCCGACTAATAGGTAATTTACAGGAAAAAAACAGGCAGCCAAACGGCAATCATGGAATAATAACGCTGAATGGCACGCAAACCAAACGAGGAGTTTAAAATGTCTGAAACCATTGAAAAAACATTCAACGTAACTGCGCCAGCCCGCCTGACGGTGAGCAATGTTAGCGGCTCGGTGGAAATACATGGGCATGAAGAGGGGATCATCCAGGTGACAGCCGTCAAACATGGCAGCAGCGGGGACGAAAAACGGACGGAGATAGAAATCACCCAGGAAGCGGACGGAAGCGTGAAGGCCACGACACATTTTCCTGACGGAGGCTGGAGCTGGATGTTCGGGTCCCATCCCTGCGATGTGGACTACGTCATCAAGGCGCCGCGCCTGTGTTCCATCCAAGTAAAAGGTGTGAGCAACACTTTACTCGTCGAAGGGGTCGACGGGGAAGTCAAAGTGAATACAGTCAGCGGGGAAATCACCCTGAAAAGTATAAATGGCTCCGTGCGGGTCCACACCGTCAGCGGGGACTTCGATGGCGAGCGCCTAAACGGCAGCCTGGAGGCAGATACCGTCTCGGGAGATGTGGCAGTGAAGGAATCCAAATTGAGCGACATCAAGGGCAAGACCGTCAGTGGCGACATGCGTATTTCCACCCCCCTGGCAAACGGGCCTTATGATTTCAAATCGGTGTCCGGTGACGTGCAGCTGACCGTACCATCCGATACCCACTGCACGGGTGAGCTGCACAGCCTTAGCGGTACCCTGACAACGGCTTTCCCTAATAGCGGTTATTCCTCCAGCGGGCATGGATCCCAGTCGGTGCTCGTGCAAGACGGAGGCGTGAAAATCGGCTTGAACAGCGTATCGGGTGATCTTTCCCTGGATTACGACGGGGAAATCCCCCCCGTCGCGGAAGCAGCAAAACCCGTCACCAGCGAAGAACGCAAGGCGGTGCTGGAAAGCGTCGAACGCGGGGAAATGACCGTCGAGCAGGCGCTGGGGAAACTAAATTCTTGATAACCGGGAACTGGTTCAGCAAGTTTCCACAATAAGAAAAGCCCGGGGTCGGGCCAGGCAGTAGCAGCCGATCCCGGACTTGTTATGCAAAATTTCCAAAAAGTAATGAATTAGAATTAGTAATAGCAACATTAACTCCCCCTAATCAGGTCGAACGAAAAATCACTTTATTTCGAAGGCAAATTCGTTAATGGATACTTCTTCACCCGTTACAAAACGACCGGCCGGCATGACCGGTTTTACCGTTGTCTTCATTGGGCAACTCATTTCAGTCGTTGCAACCCAAATGACGAATTTTGCTCTGACTTTGTGGATCTACGGAAAAACGGGCAGTGCAACTGCCCTCGGACTGGCGCAAGTATTCTTCATCGTACCCTTCCTGATCATCTCCCCCATTGCGGGTGCGATGGTGGACCGATATAACCGGAAGCTGATGATGATGATCAGCGATATCGGTGCAGGGATATTTGTAACGGTGCTGCTCTTCCTGCAGGCATCCGGAACGCTGCAGATATGGGACCTATACGCAATGAATGCGGCGATCGGGCTGGTAAACGCATTCCAATGGCCAGCTTATTCCGCAGCCATAACGACCATGGTGCCGAAGGAACAGTACGGACGCGCCAACGGGATGATGAGCCTCATCGACGCAGGCCCGGGGGTGATCGCTCCCATCCTTGGAGCGGCACTGATTGGGATCATTAAATTAACCGGCGTTTTGATGATCGACGCGGTAACCTACGGGATTGCAATCCTTTCACTAGCGGTTGTCTTCGTGCCACAACCGAGGCGCAGTGCGGAGGGCGAAAAGGCCAAAAGTAACATTTGGAAAGAATCGATCTTCGGCTTCAACTATATTTTTGCGCGGAGAGGTTTGCTGGGGTTGTTGTGCATTTTCCTATTCGGGAACCTTTTCTCCGGGATTGCCGGGACGCTGTTCGCACCAGCCATCCTGGCGCGGACCGGGAACAACAGCACATTGATGGGCACGGTCCAATCCACGGCAGCCATCGCGGCAGTAGCGGGCGGGTTAATCATGAGCGCATGGGGAGGATTCAAAAGGCGAATTAAGGGGGTGATCTGGGGCTGGGGCCTCTCCTCTTTATTTGGCATGATGCTGTTCGGATTCGGCCGCGGCCTGGCGGTCTGGATCCCGACTGCCATGTTCATGACCGTCTTTGGAGCGCTGATCAACGGTTCCAGCCAAGCCATCTGGCAAGCCAAGGTTGAACCCGACCTGCAAGGACGTGTTTTTTCCTCCCGCCGGCTTATCGCCTGGATCACACAACCCATTACACCGATCATCGCAGGAACGCTGGCTGATTATGTGTTGGAACCAGCCATGAAAACACAAAATACCCTGTCCAAAATCTTCGGTCCGATTTTCGGGACAGGACCCGGAGCCGGGATGGGGCTGCTGATATCAATCTGCGGGTTAGCCTGTGTCCTGACGGCAATCGTAGCCTATTGTTTGCCGGTTATACGAAATGTGGAAGATTCGGTCCCCGACCATGCTCAAGTCGAAAAGGCAGCTGAAATCCCAACCCAAAATGGAGCGGAAATCAGCTCCATCCAGTAAAACTTAAAACAATTTATGCAATTCCTTTCAAATCGCGATAAGAATTCATGAACAATCCCGTGATTTTAAGCGGTAAAAACCCTAGGCTAAAAGGAGCATATTATGCGAGACCGAATCCAAGAAGCCCTGAAACGCAGTAAGGCTGATTACACCGAGATTCGCATTGAGGAGAAGGAAACAACCCGGGTAGTATTCCGAGGAAAGGAACTAGAGGTTGCGAACACAAATATCGATAAAGGAGGCATCGTAAGGTGCCTGAAAAAAAATAAAGGCTGGGGGGTTGCGACTTTCAACAATCTGGATGACCTGTTCAATAAAACGGACCAGGCAACCCAATGTGCATTGGTCGGATCGACAACAGAGCCCATTGAACTGGCCCCGGTCGAACCGGTGGAAAAGATTTCCACTATCGAGATGAAACGGGACTTCCGCGATATTTCCTTATCCGAGAAAAAAGCCCTGGCTGAACGCTACAACCAGATGGTAATGGGATACAGCAATAAAATCATCGACACCCAGGCTGTGTACAGCGACACCTTCAGCAAAATCATCCTAGCCAATTCTGAAGGAACCTATATCGAGCAGGACCGACCCTCGGTGGTAGTAGGGACAACAGCCATCGCCCGCGACGGCGACAACGTGCAACAAGCTCACGATTCGGTGTCTAGTATCCAGGGTTATGAATATGTACTAAATAAAGAAGATATGGTAAAGATGGTGGCACAACATGCAGTTGATCTGCTTAAGGCAAAACCGGTCAAAGGAGGGCTATATACCGTGGTGGCCGACCAAAGGCTGGCAGGTGTCTTCATCCATGAAGCGTTCGGTCATCTATCTGAGGCGGACTTTGTCTATGAAAACCCGAAAGCCCGCGAAATGATGAGAATGGGGCGCCGTTTTGGAAAGGGGATCCTCAACGTTTTCGACGACGGCTCCATCCCACACCAGCGCGGCACCACGCTATATGACGATGAGGGAACGCCAGCCCGCCGGAATTGGCTTATCCAGAACGGAGAACTGGTAGGACGCCTTCATTCACGCCAAACTGCTGCAAAAATGGGGGAGAAAGCCTCAGGAAATGCACGAGCCATAAATTACCGTTTTGCGCCCATTGTGCGCATGACCAACACGGCGATCGAAAACGGCAGCACTCCCTTCGAGGACATGATCAAAGACATCGAACTCGGAATCTACGCTTGCGAAGCATACGGCGGTCAGACCCAACTTGAAAATTTCTCCTTCAGTTCAGGGTATGCATTCATGATCCGGAATGGCAAGATTGCCGAGATGGTTAAAGATGTGATCCTGGCTGGGAATCTTTTTTCCACACTGGAGAACATCGACGCCATCGGCAACGATTTCACGTGGATGAATACCGGCGGCGGGTGCGGCAAGGGCAACCAGTTCCCCCTGCCAGTTGGCATGGGCTCACCCCACATTCGAATCCAGAACGTCGTCATCGGCGGTGAGTAAACGGAGGAAGCCATGGATATCCTGACACAACTTATAAAGCAAGCCGAACAGGTGGAAGTACTCAGCCTTCAAAATGAAAAGACTTCTGTAGAATTCGAAGCGAACCAATTAAAGAATTGCAGCGTAGCCGAGACCAAAGGCAGCGCGGTGCGAGTCATCAGGAAGGGCTTGCTCGGGTTCGCCGCCTCAAGCGATGAAACTGCGCTAGACAAATTGGCTGCTCACGCCCTCGAGTCTGCGACTTATGGGGATAAGGCTCAATTCTCCTTCCCGGAAGCGAAACCCGCGCCCATCGTGCGGACGTTCGATAAAGTTGTGGCCGACCTGTCGATCGGGAGGCTGGCAGAGATGGGGAGAGAAATCCTAGACCTAGTGCTGACAGTTGAACCTGAAGCAAGCTGCAATATCAGCCTGGAACGCAGCATCGCATCAGCCAGCATCCGCAACCAAAGAGGTCTGGATGTGGCGTTCAAAACCTCCCCTCTTTCGCTGGGGCTCGAGATCGATCGCATTGAAGGAGATGATGTCCTGATCGTATATGACCAATTCGGTACCACCGTCTGGGAACAGGACTATTTGGATTTTGCCCGCAGACTGGTGGAAAAGCTAAAAAATGCCCGGTCCATTACAAGAATTTCACCCGGCACAATGCCTGTCCTTTTCGCTCCCAGCGGTACCCTGGCATTGATACTGCCATTGAGTCAAGGGTTTAACGGCAAGGAAGTGTTTAAAGGCACCTCCCCTCTAACCGGCAAAATTGGCGAAAAGATCTTTGATGAAAAGCTTAGTATTGTCGATGATGGAACCATCGATGGGAAATTCGCCAGCGCCTCCTATGATGATGAGGGTGTCCCACGCCGAAAAAACAAATTGATCGAGAAAGGCGTCCTCAAAGGTTTCATTTACGACCTGAAGACAGCAGCCCAATCAGGAGTGGAATCAACCGGCAATGCTTCACGCAGTCTTTTCAGCCCACCCGAACCCTCCGGATCCAACCTGATAATCCAGCCGGGTAATACTCCTTTAAAAGAAATCCTGGCGGGGATGGACAACGGAATCATCGTCGAGGACCTGCTAGGAATCGGACAGGGAAACATTATTTCCGGGGCATTCTCCAACCCTCTGGCGCTGGCATTCAAAGTGGAGAAAGGGGAAATCGTAGGACGCGTTAAAGACCTATCGATCGCGGGAAACATCTATGAGTTGCTCAGGAACATCAAGGCGGTCAGCAAGGAAACGCAGTGGGTGTACGGCACGATCAGCGCCCCATATATTTTGATCCCAGAAATGAACGTGGCGGGGAAAGCCTAAATACCCAGATAAGACAACCCCGGCACAGTAAAGTGCCGGGGTTGTTTAGATTCTATTACCATCCTTTCTTAAGAGCAGCGGGCCCACCCGATCAATGATCCAACCAAAGGACAGTTCAGTCCAGGGAACCACCCGCAGCCAGCCGGGGACGTAGATCACACGGCGAGGCCGCAGCATCAGCTTCCAAATGCGCCAAGCGACATATTCCGCGCTCACACCCACGTGTTCGGTGGGAACGTGACCACCATTTTCCTGGGCGAGTGCCACCTCACCAAACTCAGTCCGCACCGGGCCTGCCCGCACGACACTGACGTGGACATTCGTCCCGGTCAATTCGCGGTACAGGGCGGTGGTGAAACTATCGAGAAAGGATTTGGTCGCTCCGTAAATGGCGATCCCCTGGCTGGGGAGGCTGCCCGAGATCGATCCGACATTGATAATATGACCGGCATCCTGCCTGCGCATTGTCCGAAGGAACTCGAGGGTAAACTGAACGACCGCCTCCACGTTAACCTGCAGGATCTGCCAGGCTGTTTTCCAGGGCATATCAGCCCCATAGCCATACCAACCCAGCCCGGCATTGTTAACGAGGAGATCGATCCGGCCCCAGCAATCGATGATCTCATGGAAAACGCGGGAGCGGTCGGACTCGATCGTCAGGTCCGCGACAACCGGGTGGGCCTGACCCCCTCCCCGACGGATTTCCTCAACCAAGTCCTCCAACCGGTCGAGTCGACGGGCGACCAGCAGCACTTGCAAGCCTTCCTGCGCCAAGCGTTTCGAGGTGGCCGCACCGATCCCAGAGGAGGCACCAGTGACGACCGCAATTTTATTTTTCCAGTTATTCATAGAAACCTTCTTATCAAGACCCAAAAAGGAACCCATCTAAAGGCGCCTTCCCTTTCCTGCCAGCTGAATAAATCAATCCCAATAACAACCAATGGGCCGCACTTGCCAGCAGGATGAGCCATAGAATTTCTTTATACCCCGCCGCAAGCGTGAAGAGAATGTCGGAAAGATGAAACAAACCAATCACGGCAAATATCGGCAGGTCTCCCTTCAAAGTAAGCGAATATTTCATCCTTCCGCGCCAAAAGGCTACCAGCAGGATAACCGGGAAAACCAGGTGAAAGCCGAGCATAATCCATTCGCCACTGCTCCCTTTGGCAAAGAACGGGGCGAGCCAGAGCAGGAATTGCGAAAGCGGGCTGACCATCAACAGGAATGCCAGCAAAATCATCAGGAAAGGATAACCAAACCCGACCAAGGGCTTATATCCGGAGCGCCTGTACCACCAGCGGCCCAGCAGAATGAAAATAGCGGCATACAACATGATGAGTGTCCAGCCAGGAAAGTTATAGACCGGAACTCCGTAAATATTCACAGCCCCCTGCGGCAAAAGCCAAGTCCAGCGACCGCTGGTCAAGCCATGTACCGTGTAGACCTGGCGGATGGTATAAGGGTCGAGGGAAAAATCCTGGAGCGTCCCGAACAGCCCGGCAACAAAAGGTTTGCACCATGCCGGGATATCCATCTTTTCCAACAGCCATAGCACGGTCATCAATACATCCAATTCGAGGAGTGGGACCGAGAGCGGGACATCTCCGATCATCAACAGCGCATGCCCATAAACATACCAACCCTGCACAACAGCAAAATTCTCATAGACGCTGGCATACAGGAATACGAAGGCGAAACTTTCCAGCAGGATTGCCACCGGATGCCTGCTCTTCTGAATTAGGAACACAACCACAAGCAACGTGACCAGAAGAGTTAAAAGATCAGCCAAAAGCCAGGGTGTCGGGATGGATGTAGCAAACAAGTAATTCAAGGAAGCCTACCGGCAAAATCTCAGGCAGCAGATTTTATCCGCCGATTCTCGAAGAACCAGCGAACGGTGTCGGCAATGGTCTCAATGGATGGGCGGGGATTGAAACCCAGTTCCCGGGCAGCTTTGGCATGGCTGATATTCGAGTTACTCTGCAGCACCTCAAGGGAATAAGGTGTAAAGCGTGGTTTTGCCATTGTTCGCCGGTAATACCAAGGGGTAAACCGGGCGGCAAATTCAGCCAGGGAAAATGGGATCTTGATACTGGCGAATGCCTTGCCGGTCACTTCGCGCACCGTCTCCAGCATATAGCGAACGGAGATCCTGGTACCGCCAAGGATGTAACTTTCGCCCGTGCGCCCGCGTGCCTGGGCGGCGATCATTCCATCCGCAACGTCGCGTACATCGACGAAATCGTAGGCACCCTCCACGAAAAACATGGTGCGGGCTTCGGAGGCGCTGCGGATCACCTCGCCCAGTTCAGAGCCGCGGAAATCGTAAGGTCCAATAACTCCCGTGGGGCAAACGATGACGGCGTCGAGACCATCAGCAACTGCCTGCTGGACAGCGAGGCTGGCGGCAGCCTTGGAACGATCGTATTCGCCATATGGGTTTTCCTGGTCAAACCCAAGAGATTCATCCATATAGACCCCTTGCGGAGCGCGGGCGATGGCATGAATGGAGCTGGTGTACACCAAGCGACGGACCCGCTGGCGACGGGCAGCTTCAACAATATTGCGCGTCCCTTCGACATTAACCTTCCAGACAAAGGGATTCTTGCCCGGCATGATGGAAATGATTCCCGCCAGGTGATAGACGGACTCAACTCCGCGCATGGCAACTTCAAGCGAGCCAGGGTCGAGGACGTCCCCCTGCACCTGCTCGACATCCAGGTCCCGGATGGGGGTGGTATCTTCGTCACGCCAGATAAGGGCGCGGACTTTCTCACCCTGATCCAGCAACTTACGGATAAGAACATTGCCAATATGACCGGTGGCGCCGGTAACCAAAATCATAGAAACCTCCGTTCCTACTTTGCCAATCCATTCATCAATATTTGCATACTCTCCCGAGCCGTCTTTTCCCAATTCGCTCCATGAGGGTCGAGCACACCCTGCAAGACCAGTCCCACAGCCAGGGACACGATCACCTGGGCAGCCACCTGAGCGTCGGCAGGTTTTAGAGAGCCTTCAGCGATACCATCTTCAACCAGTTTGGCGAAGACCTGCTGATAGTGGCGATAAGGAGCGATCACTGCTTTCCAGACGTTCTCGTCACGGCTGGCCTGCAACCAGAATTCCAGAAACATTGGCAAGCGATCTTCAGCAGCCGCAAAAACTCCCGGCAAGAGATTGGTCATGTGCACCAACGTCTCGGGCACGGTGTCCTGGCGAGCGGCTCCCAAACCGATATCGATCATCCCCAGCCAGCCCTGCATCAAAGCGAGGAAGACCGCCTGCTTGGTGGGATAGTGATGATAAAATGCGCCCTTGCTGACCCCCGCTTCCGAGCAGATGTCATCCACGCTGGCGGCATCATAGCCAGATATTGCAAACCGGCGCACGGCTGCGTCTAGAATGCGGGCGCGCGTCTCTTCACTGCGTTGTTGAGGCATCCAAAACTCCTAACGAATAAACATACCGACCAGTCGGTATGTTTATGATATCCTGTTCCCGGCTGAATGTCAATCAGCGAGATCTTAGAATTGGCTTACAAATTACCAAAAAATCGGAATCTCCATCAAATATCCCCAATATCCAAACAAAATCCAAACAACTTTTTGATATTCTCCGGATGCAAAATTCTGGATTGCCCTGAATCTGCCAGGAAAAGTTAATTCCTGGGATAAAAATTGCTTCACGAGGTAAACTATAACCATGCAGGCTTCACGTTCCAAAATCCGGGAATTTTTCCAAGACCACCGCAATCTTTGGGCGACCGGATTATTGGTGATCATCCTGGGGATTGGGAGCTTCCTGCGGTTATATCAATTAGGCGCCTCCGGCGACGGTAACCTGTATTATGCTGCCACGGTCAAGAGCATGCTGGTATCCTGGCATAATTTTTTCTTCGCGGCGTTCGATCCCGGCGGTTCCCTAGCGGTGGACAAGCCTCCGCTTGGTTTTTGGGTGCAGGCGATCTGTGCGTATCTCCTAGGATTGAACGGATTCGCGCTGGCACTGCCGAACGCCATCGCAGGCATCCTATCGATTTTTATGATTAACAAGCTCGTCCGGCAACCCTTCGGACCCTGGGCAGGACTCCTGGCGGCTGCAGTCCTGGCGGTCATGCCGGTGGCAATTTCAGCTGAGCGCAACAACACCATCGATGGGCTGCTGGTATTTGTACTGCTCCTGGCAGCGTGGGCGTTCCTCCAATCTGTTTACACCGGAAAACTGCGCTGGCTGTTCCTGGGAGCTTTCATTGTTGGGCTGGGATTTAATATTAAAATGCTGCAGGCCATCCTACCGCTGCCTGCGTTCTACGGCATATATTTCTTCGGGACAAAACAGAAATGGTGGAAAAAGGCGCTCAACTTAACGTTGGCATCGGTCATCCTGGTGGTGGTTTCATTTTCCTGGGCAGTCGCAGTAGACCTGGTGCCCGCTACAGAGCGACCCTACGTTGACAGCACGGAACATAACACTGTTATGGAACTCATTTTCGGGCACAACGGCATCGAGCGCCTGATCAGCATACGTCAAAGCATTGGGCTGGACGGTGCGCAAAACCGACCGGGATTGCCGGATCCGCCTTCATCCACGCAACCTGGAGGACAACCCCCCTCCCTTCCTGGTGAACGCCCTCCTTCGCAAGGATATCCACCCGGCGGGGAATCCCCTACCAATCCCGAAGGGCAATATTTCCCGGGCGGACCCATGGGAATCGCCGGACAGGCGGGGGACAAATCAGGGAGCATGGATTTCGGCACGCCCGGCACGCTCCGTCTCTTTACCACCCCCCTCGTGGGAGAAGCGTCGTGGCTGCTGCCCTTCGCGCTGGCGGGATTTATGATTGTTGGAGTAGTGCTTTGGAAGCGACCGTTCGATGATAAACATATTGCGCTGATCTTATGGGCAGGGTGGCTAATCCCGGAGGCGATCTATTTCACGTACAGCCAGGGATTAATGCACGCATATTACCTAATCATGATGGGGGCACCGATCGCTGGCCTGACCGCAGCGACAGGCTGGGCTTTGCTGGAGATCATCCGAAAACGAAGGGTGTTGGGATTGAGCGTGGCATTCATCCTGAGCGGCGGGACGATCTTTTTCCAAGCCATCGTACTGTACGGCAGTTCATCAGCAGCTCCCTGGACAATGGCGGCTGCAGCCACCCTACTAGCGGCAGGAATAGTGTTTGGGGTGTCGAGCATGGTCCGAGTCCGGTTTGCAGCGGGAGCATTAAGCGTCTTTTTAATCGCCATGCTGGCTGCGCCCAGCCTCTGGTCAGTGTTGACCACACTCAACCCGGCTCCGAATACCACCCTGCCATATGCAGGCCCGGCAATCCAGGACTCACCCGACATGCCGGCCACACAGCCAGGCGCAACGGGGGTGGCTCAAAACCAATCCCTGGTGGAATTTCTGCTCGCCAACACCAAACCGGGCAGCTACCTGCTGGCTACGGACCGGGCCCAGGATTCGGCTGCCTATATCCTGGACACCGGACGTCCCGTGCTGACTTTCGGCGGGTTCCTGGGTGAATACCAGGAGGTGACAGTCGAGCAGGTGGCGGAGCTGGTCAACAGTGGACAGCTCCGGTACATCCTCAGTTCAGCGACGCAACAATACCAGGACATCGATAATTGGGTCACCCAGCATTGTGCCTCCATCAATGTGCAAGGGACCACTGCCACCCCCGGGCCCGCGACCGGAATCCCGGGGTTCTTCCAACAAACGACCTCCCTGTTTGATTGCGGAGGCTAAGCCATGAGACTGCCATCTCATTCTGACAACTGCAAACATGAACTCTTTTGTTAATAGTCTATAATGTCGTGGAGCAAGAAAAATGCCAAAAACCATCCTGGTCGTCGACGATAAGGCCAATATACGCACCCTGGTGCAGGAATACCTTAGTGCGGAGGGCTTTCGAGTGGTGATGGCTGAAAACGGACAGAATGCGCTCTATGCCGCCCGCCAGGAAAAACCCGACCTGGTGCTGCTCGATATCATGATGCCGGAAATGGACGGATACGAGTTCATCCGATGCTATCGACGGGAGAGCTGCATCCCCATCCTCCTGCTGACCGCAAAAATGGAAGAGACCGACAAGGTGCTCGGTCTTGAACTGGGCGCAGACGATTACATCACCAAACCATTCAGTATGAAGGAACTGACGGCACGCATCCGGGCAGCCTTGCGCCGGGCGGGGACACCTGCAGTTCCATGTGCGATCCTGCGGGTGGGAGATATCGTGCTGGATAAAGAATCACACCAGGTATCTGCGGCAGCCAAACAGGTCCAGCTGACGCCTTCGGAGTTTGCCCTGCTCGAAGCGCTGATGTCTTCCCCGGGGCGAGTTTTCTCGAGGATCGAGCTGCTCGAACACCTGCAGGGGATAGCATTCGAAGGGGCAAAACGTGCCGTGGATGTCCACATCCGCAACCTGCGCACAAAGATCGAGCCCGACCCGTCCAAGCCGCATTACGTTGAGACCATCTTCGGCATCGGCTACCGCTTTACCAAGGAATGACATGCGACGTTCCATAACCACGAAATTAATCCTTGCCTTTGTACTGGTCGGCCTGGTGGTCACCGGCCTGGCAGCGGCCTTCATTTGGGGAACAACAAGCCTAGAGTTCAACAGATATTTATCAGACCAGCGACAAAGCACCTTCGCCACTGCTGCAAAAGCCTATTATGAGCAAAACAACAGCTGGGTTGGCGTGGAGACTGCCTTGCTTCAACAGGGGGTATTCCCGCAACCTCCAAAACCAGGAGGAAACCAACCCCCACCCTACGCCTTACTAGATGCAAACCGGGTGGTCGTCATCCCCAGCGGCCCATACGTGACCGGACAGGTGGTGAGTGCAACGACACCAGGACAGGAGACGCTCATAGAAATCAACGGAAGCGTGGTGGGCACTGTACTCAGCTCAGGCCAACCCTTGATCATAAACCCCGTTGAGCAGCAATATATCAGCCGGATCAACCAAGCCCTCCTGATCGCAGCTGCGGGAGGATTATTATTAGCGCTTGTCCTTGGCGTTTTACTAGCACGAACCCTGACCCATCCACTACGAGACTTGACGGCAGCGATCCACGCAATGGCAAATGGCGACCTGAAACAGAACGTATCGATAAAGTCCAGGGATGAGCTGGGGGAACTGGCAGCAGCGTTCAACCGGATGAGCGCCGACCTCGACGAGTTGACCCAGTCCCGACAACAGATAACGTCAGACATTGCGCATGACTTGCGCACTCCTCTGACCGTGATCGGCGGATATGCCGAATCCATGCGTGATGGAGTGCTTAAACCGACCGCAGAACGTTTCGACACCATCCACACAGAAGTGGAGCACCTGCAGAGACTTGTGGAAGACCTGCGCACGATCTCCCTGGCAGAGGCAAAGCAATTGAGCCTGAACCGGGAACCAGTTTCACCAACTGGAATTCTTGAGAGAATGGCACAATCGTACCGTCCCCTGGCAGCCAAACAAGGAGTCGGATTAGAGATTGAAATGGAGCCGGGACTGCCCGACCTCAATGCTGATCCCGACCGACTGGCACAAGTATTTGGGAACCTAATCAGCAATTCCTTGCGGCATACCTCTGAGGGAGGCAAAATCATCCTTTTCGGAATAAAAGAGGGTGTGAATATCAGTATGGGCGTATCGGACAATGGATCTGGAATCAGCCCAGAACTGCTGCCTTACGTCTTCGAGCGGTTACGGCGCGGCGACCCCTCCCGGCAGGATGGAGGCACTGGACTGGGACTGGCGATTGCCAAGGCCATCGTCGAACTGCACGGTGGAAGCATATCTGCTGAAAACAACGCCAGTGGGGGGGCTAGGGTAAAAATCACATTTCCTCAGTAAATTTCAAATGACGGAACTGCTTATTATCTTGATCCACACCTATATATGACAGCTCATTTCAATAAATTAAGCGTAAAATAGGGGTGTAAGAGAATCAGCATTTAGTCAGGAGTCGAGCATGGGCAAGGAAGTTGCCATCCTTACCGACAGCACTGCCAGCATCCCCGAACCGATGTTAAAAGAGTTGAAAATCCGCACGGTGGCTTATTACATTCACCGCGGGCAGGAGGTGCTGCGTGACCTGGTGACCATCCAGCGGGAAGAATTCCTGAACTGGTTAATTACCGCCAGGGTGCTTCCGACAACTGCCAGTCCTGGACCGGGGGATTATTTCGAGGCATATGAATCCCTGGTGGAGGAAGGTCACGACGAGATCGTGAGCATCCACATGACCTCGAAAGGCAGCGGTGCTTACCAGGCTGCCTTGCTGGCTCAATCCATGATCAAGGAAAAGGACCCGGAGGTGCACGTTGAGGTGATCGACACCCGCAATGTGTCCCTGTGCCAGGGGTGGATGGCGATCGAGGCAGCACGTGCCGCCCTGGCAGGCCTAGGGTTGGACGAGGTAGTTGCAAAGGTCAAGGAAATGATGCCAGTGACGCACATGATCCAAACCGCAGATACGCTTAAGTATCTATACATGGGGGGGCGGATCGGCAAAGCGACGAACCTGGTGGGCAGCCTGCTTAACATCAAGCCGCTAATCGGCATGGCAGATGGGGATATCGTGCCACTGGGAGTGGCGCGCGGCCGAGGACACGCGTACCAGGCAATCGCCGACAAGGTGGAGGAGACCCTCGGAAAGAGCAAAGCTAACATTGCGTACGTGCATGCCGGGGCAAAACAGGAAGTAGAAAGACTCAAACAAATCGTGGAAAGCAAAGTGGACGTGGTTGAATCCTTCATCGGCGAGCTATCCCCTGCCCTGGCAGTCCACAGCGGACCGGGGACAGCAGGGTTGTGTTTTTTCCCGGCCGAACTTTGACACCATACGAAGTAATAAAAAGCGGAGCCTCGCGGCTCCGCTTTTTATTAAATTGTGATCACCAGAATTACTTGGACTTGAAGTTGAAGTTAGCGACTTGTACAGTACCATTAATCAATTTAACAATCACCTGACGGCATGTACCTGTCCAGACTTTATCCGTCTTCCAGAAGTAGGTGTATTGATCAAGGAGCGGATCATACAGGAGAGTGCTCCCACCTGGAATGAGGGTAGGCAAAGGTGTGCCGATTATATTGCCAGTGTTACATGCAATTTGCACCGATTGTGGGTACCCGGATTCAATAATGTTCAAGCCCATGTCTCCACCCAGGCTGAACTTTAACGGTATATTACTGCCTGCCTTGACTGAATTGACAGCAGGGGGATTATCGACCGGTGGGAAGAACCCGGAGAAATTAATAGCGAAGGTGGCGACGTTGGGGTCATGGTCGCTGGTACCGCGGGCCACATCACCCGGATAATCGGCCGGGAAATCACTATTGATGTGAGCAATGCGGAACTGTTTGAGGTTTGACAACAACGGCGCATTGACAAACATCTGGTCGAGGGTCTGCGCCATGCCGAGGTAAACGTAGCTGTAAGCAGACTCAGGAGCCTGCTTCAGCAGAACATCCCACAGATTCGTCAGCCCCAAGGCCGGGTCGTAAAGAGACCCAAGTTGATCGCTGGAACCATTCTGACCGATGGGTGCAAATGGATCGTCGGGACGCGGGTAAACGTTCAGATCGCCGCCAACGACGATGAGGGCGTAGGGGTTCGCCACCTGGATGGCAGCCACAATCGCGGCATTGTATTTAGCCTGTTCGGTACGTGGTGCCACGCATGCATCCGGAGTACTCTTAAAGTGGTTGTTAACCAGATACACATCGCGATAGCTGCCCACACCGATGCTGGTACTGAAGATGCGGAAGAGACCGATATCCGGAGCGCGGGGAAAACGCGGGTAGTTTCGCAACCAGAAGTATTCGCCAACGAAGCGGCATTCAAGGTTTTGGGGTTGGAAACCTGCGTGTTGAAATCTGCAGGGGTACCGCCATAACCGATAAGGGGATTGTTTCCCAAAACAGGGTCACTACTCAAGGCAGGCACCAGCTGAACCCGATCGGTGCGATACAGGAATGCGGGGGCAATGCCGCGAAGATCAGAACTGTCCCGATCCCAGGCTGAAGCATAGCCAGGTCCGCCATTGGCTGCAATTTTGAGGGCGAGATCCTGCAAAACATCCGGTTGACCGTCAGCATTGTCGGTGGTTCCACAAACAAGCACATCACTGTTGACACTGCAAATATCCTGGTTCTCGACCTCCTGAACCATGAGAATGTCAGGGCTGTGCAGGTCGTTGACGATCTGCAGGGAGATGTCGTTGAGGCGCGCCTTATAAGCGGCATCACTGGCAGGAACATAGTCATAAGGGGGAGAAACAGGTGATAAATCAAAAGATCGAGCCGGACAACCAGGGTTGGTCCCTGCCGGGACGTTCGCAAAATCGCAACCCGAGAAGGGATTGTCGCGGAAGTCGTACAGGTTCTCCAGGTTGTAATCAACGATGGAGTAGCTTGTGCTGGGGTCGAAGGCTTCTGGTGGATTGTTTGCGGCTGGGTCCGGACCGTCGTTCAATACAGGCTGCGTGGTGACTTCGAGGCGATATTTGCTGAAGGAGTAGTTGACGCCGCCAACCGGCGCATCCGTCACGACATCGAAAGTGCGCGCCGGGGCAATCAAGGCCTGGGCGTCACCTTCGGTGTATTTGATCCCTAGGCTGCCCATCAGGATGCGATAACCATTGCCATCCCATAGGAGTGGATTGTAATTATCATCGAGCGGATGAGCATCCCGGAAGGCGCGATTTGTGTATGGATCAGTCCGCAATCCAACTGTGCTATCGGGTGCAGCCAGCCAGATCTCTGCATCCGCCGGGCTGAAGACGTTGCGCCCATTGAGAACAATGCTGTTTGCCGGCACCTGGCCGCGCATGCCCTGGAGCCGTTCCCAGTAGCGGTTTGCATCTGCCAGGTTGACAGGCGGGTTGGCTACGAACGGGGCAAGCTCGGAATCAATGTTCACGCCGCTGCGCACGAAGGTGGCAGTTAAAGGGCTCCCCAATTCTGTCATGTTGTAATATTCGGTTATTTTACCAGTCAGGATAATTTCGTCCCCGACGGCAGGGGTGTAGCTGCCAATTGAGCTGGCAGTACCCATATAAACGAACAGGCCATCGGAGGTATATGCAATTCCATCTGATGTGGCTGAGGTATTTTGAATGAAAAACCCGTAATTTGTGCCACCACCGCTGGTAGCGGCAAGGGTTTTCTCATAAATGACCCCTTTTATGGCAACAGTCTGGCCTAGGTAATCGGCATTATGGGTCGGTGCATCCGTAGTGTCACTGATAACGCCGTTGACCGTTCCAATGGGCAGGATGGTTATGATGGAAAGAGTAATTATCGTTGTACCATTACGACCCTGCGCGTCTGCAAATGTGCAAGGCATATTCTTGGTCCCAAGACCCGTAGCGATTGTGCTGAAGGAGAAAATATTATCCCCTGCACTCAGATCGCCGTTCGTGCCATTATCATACATCGTCTGAGCACCAGACCCGCCAATGAGACTCAAATTACATGCAACCGTGATACCGGTACTGTCAGGGGCTGGGCTTACTGTAATGGTTAGAAGAGTCAGGTCGCTATTCCCGATCGTGGCAGGTGTGGCAAGACCAACTGCAGCAAATGGGAACAGGCTGTTACGAGGATTAGGTGCTCCAACGGAAAAATCGGAAGCATTATTATCCGTATCAACAGCTCCATTTCCGTTCCTGAGCGCAGCGGTGGTGTTGCTGAGGACAGCGGTTGGCCCGCTTCCTTCAAAACAATTTGCACCGCCGAAACCAACAAAGTCTATTAAACCTGTCGGGCATGATACCAAAAGAGTAGTTGAATTACTTACCAAGGCAACTTTCCCAGCAGTGGCGCTCATGCTCAAGGTACCGGTTGCATCAGGAGTCGGTAAAAAGGTCGTTCCTCCTGCTCCGACTGCTTCCTGGATCAAGTAATAATGTCCGGGCTGGATTGTCCCTGTAAGTGCAGTCTTGGACCAGCTGGAACCTGTTGAAGATGCATATTGTACAGTCCAGCCAGTGATATTAACTGCCGTTGAGCCAAGATTATATAATTCGATAAAGTCATTCTTATATGTAGCGCCTGCATTTCCCCCACCTCCATAAACCTGACTGATAACAATGGATGTCGAAACTGCGTGAGCCAGCTGGGCCTGAGCCGGCAGGAAACTGACGATGAACGCCAGAATTAACGCAAAAACAAAAAGCCTGGGCATGGTTTTTTTCATGACATTCTCCTCTATCTGGTTATTTTCGGAATGGGTTGTTGACCTTTGGCGAAAAGGTGATAATGTTCGATGGTTTGATTCCTCCTTGTTTTCGGTGAGTTCGATTGTTTTGTTCAAAAATGGGAGTCGACAATTGCAAAACCATTGTATAACAAAGCCACACCAAAAAACAATATGACTTCCGTACTGAATCTATAACATTCCATGAGCGACCAGTAAAGTCCTGCTCCCTACCGGCTTACCAGGATATTCATCTGTCATTATGGATTTAGCCACCAGAGGCACAATCTGCAAATGGGGCGGTAAGAATATGATCTGCACCCTGCAAAACTTCACTAAGACTTAAACAAAACGGGCAGCCTGCTATCTCAGGCTGCCCGTATCAATCGATACCATGCAATCGGAGTATCAGGAGTTAACAATCACAGGTGACCTCTTTCTTACCGGTCAGGGCAGCGCGGATCATCGCGCTGGCACAACCAACACCGCTCTCAACCGAAATGGCATTCATTATGCAATTCTTTTGGCAGGCACCGCATTCCATGCAGGCTGAAGGGCGAACCAGGACTGCTTTGCGCCCTTCCATCTCAAATACAGCATGCGGGCAGACCGCCACGCACAACGCGCATCCGTTGCAAAGGGCAGGATCATAAGCAAGGGTATTAACTTCATAGGCGTTTAACATGATCCATCTCCCATCAACGGACGAAAACCAGGACAAGAGCGAGGAGAATGCCGATCCCGAAGGTCCAGGCCATCGGGGGGATATAGGTGAACATCTCCCGCTTCACACCGCTGCGCGAGGTGAAGGTGCTCGAGCCGGTGAAGTTTAGCGCAAGAAAAGCTGTAACAGCCGGCATGGCGAGCAGGAATTCCAAGGCCTGTCCCAACTGGTGCCACCAGACCCAACCGGGATGCATTAGAAATGCAGAAATGGCAAACGGCAGGGCTGCCACCAGGCCTAATATAAATCCTTTCGTGCTGAAGTTGTGGGTTGGGAGCCAGGGCAGGAAAATCGGAAAAAGTACGATACCAGCAAAGACTGACGTCAATGCAGCCAGGCTGGAGACCCAGCCACCCAAGAAGTAAAGGATTACCGCAGCCAGCAATGCCGGCAAGAGGGTTTGGACGACGTCCACGGGAACCAGCACGACACGGTCACGCAGGGGAAATTCCACGCGGCGCATTTGAGGAGTTGCTTTATGAGTTTTGAGATACCCGGGAAGATCCGCCGCCCGCACGGGGCCATATTCGACCCCGAACCCAGTCAGTTTCTTTACTTCATGGGCAGCCACACCGGGAGCCCCCAACTGGGGCAGGATCAATTTCCGATGAGTAACCACTTCCCCAAGGCGGGCAGCAATCACCCTGCGCACAACCTCCCGGGTGCCAAAGGTGCCCTTGCCCGCTGCACACCAGACGTTTATCCCCTGGGTGTCCAATACAAGGATATAACCATCAATCCCTGCCAACGAAGACCGCAAGGCATCAAAGCTGAGGGTGTAATTTGCAGAAACAAAGACAGGGGAAGCGGCCATGGGATTCCCCAAGGCGTACAACCCGGGTTCGAGGCGGTGTTCGCCGCGCTTGACACCCACGCGTGCCAGGAAATGGTCCCAGCGGTTTTTTGTAGTAAGACTGCTTGTGGTTGGAATAATCTTCGGTGCCGCAGTAATGGAGCTAATATCAATCATGCATTCCTCGCAGCTTTGTCAGGATAAATATATCAATAGGACCAGGATATCGCCAAGCCAAGAGGATGCCGATATGCACGCATTAGATTGGTTTCTGCGCGGTGATCGTTGCTGAAAAGATTTTACCCTTCATCCCGACGGCTTCGATCATTTCGCTGGCGTCGCTCTTTGGCTGAACTTTTACATTAATGAAGCCCGCAACATTCAGACCCGTGATGTAATCGACGATATCCAACGCACCAGCGATACAAGCCCCCCAGGCTTGCATGTCTTTTTGCACACCCTCAGGCAGCGGTCCAGCAGTGACGACGTCGGAGACTGCCAGGCGCCCACCCGGTTTAAGGGTGCGGAAGACTTCCCGGAAAACCTGAGGTTTATCCGGCGACAGATTGATGACGCAGTTCGAAATAACCACATCAACAATGGAATCTTCGACAGGAAGTTTTTCGAGGAAACCTGAACGGAACTCGACATTCCGGATGGAGAGACGCGAGGCAGCCAAGTGGGCGCGTGCGAGCATTTCAGGAGTCATGTCCACGCCGATGACATGGCCGCGTTCACCCACCTGCCTGGCAGCCAGGAAACAATCCAGCCCCCCACCGGAGCCAAGGTCAAGCACAGTTTCGCCAGGTTGAAGCGCGGCCTCAGTGAATGGGTTGCCGCAGCCCAGGCTGAAATTAGCGACATCGTCCGGGACACTGGTGAGCAAGCTGGCTGGGTACAAATGGCTATTGCCACCACAGCAACTACTGCCAGAGCGAGCCTGTTCCGCATAATGTTCACGGACACTTTCATGGATGGTTTCGGGGTTCCGGGTCATTCCTGCCTCCAATGCGAGAATTTGTCAAATAGACGATAGTCTATATATCCGATCAAAAAAAAGAGATCAGGAAACATCTTTGATGAGCACATCGCCTGTGACAAAATTCGCAGACAACTGCCCGCAGCAAACGGTGATGCGCTTCTGGTTCAATTTGTAGAAAGTCTGTTTGCCTTCCTCGCGGACCTCAACCAGACCGGCTTCCCGCAGGATGGAAAGGTGATGCGACACCGTGGGCTGAGTGACATTCAATCTCTCGACTATCTCGGTTACCGAGAGCCAGTTACAGCAGCAAATCTTCATGATTTTCTGCCGGGTCTCATCAGCGAGGGCCTTGGCGAACAGGACAGGATCGAATGCAGTCATATTGATAGTCATCTATTTGATATTATATAGATAAACGTCTATTTGTCAAGGGGAAGATTTATTCTGTTATTCAAACTTGAAAAGTGAACTGTTCAAACCTGAAAAGTGAACTGTTTTCAGTTGAAAAGTGAACCGTATGTCCATGGTAGATTCCTGCGAAAAGGAGAGCATCATGGGCCAACTACACAAGCGCTTTACGGTTGAACAGGTCAAGGTTCTTTTTCAGAGCTACATACAAGGGACGATTGCACGTTCCGAAGTAGAGGAGATCTTGCAGGTCAATAAGACACGTTTCTTCGCCATATTGAAAGGGTACCGCCGAGATCCAGAGTCTTTCTCAATCGCTTATGAACGCAAGACGCCTGCCCGACTCTCCGAGCAAGTGGAAGCTGCCATAGCCGAAGAACTACTGCGGGAGAAAGCCCTGGTAGAAGATCCACAACTGCCGATTTCAAGTTACAACTATCTGGCCATGCGAGATCGCCTCAAGAAGAGAGGTATCACCGTCTCTGCCACAACCATCACGAAACGAGCGAAAGAGCTGGACTGTTATCAACCTCACCGCAAGCATAAGGTCCATGATCGGGAGGTGATCACCACTGCCATCGGTGCCCTGGTGCAGCATGATGCTTCCACTCATTTGTGGTCACCATTTGCTGCCGAGAAATGGACCCTGATCACTTCCCTGGACGATTACAGTCGCAAGCTGCTTTACGCCGATTTTGTCACCCAAGAGACTTCCTGGGCCCATATTCAGGCCGCTCAGGCTGTTTTGCAGGCCCTCGGGCTCCCTTTGAGCTACTATGTGGACAATTTGCGCGTCTTCCGTTTCGTTCAGAACCGTGACGCCGTCTGGCGCAAACATATCCTCGTCACCGATGACATCGATCCGCAGTGGCGTCAGGTCATGCGCCTCATGGGTGTGGATGTCACCTATGCCCTATCAGCTCAGGCTAAAGGCAAAATCGAGCGCCCTTACCGCTGGTTACAGGATCGTATAGTCCGCACCTGTGCCCTAGAAAAAATCACTGCCTTGGAAGAAGTGCGCAGCGTCCTGCGTGACGAGGTCGACCGGTACAACAATCACCAAGTCCATTCCACTACCGGCGAGATCCCCGGCCTGCGCTTCGAAAATGCCAGAAAGGCAGGGACTAGCCTCTTCCGTCCTTTTTCCTTGCCTAAGCCGTTTACTTCTACCAAAGATGTCTTCTGTTTGCGTGATACGCGTATGCTCAATGGCTATCGCCGCATCTCCCTCTTCAATCAGGAGATCGACGTCCCCCACGTTCCTTTGCATGAAGATGTCGAGCTCCATATGATCCCCAATCTTGAGAAACAGATCCTCGAAGTCCGAATCTGGTGGAACCATAAAATGGTCCACTCCATCTATCTGCCACTCGCTGATTTAAGAGTTCACTTTTGATGTTTGAATGAGTTCACTTTTCAGGTTTTACTAACAGGGGAAGATTTATTCCCGGAAATTGTGCAAAAACTACAGGTCGCAAGTGAGAGTACCAATAAAATAATGGTGTGCGTTTTCGCAACATCAAAAAATGTTGTCTGCTATAATTATGATGTATATAGTGATAATAATCTTTTTTTCACAAGGAGGAGAGTCCATGCCTGATCAAGTTTGTTGTGTTTGCGGAAATACAGCTTCCAAAACGATCGGCCCACGCTGGTTCTGCGAGAGTCATTACCTATCTGCCACGCGTGAACGCCCGCATACCTGGAGGTCTTCAATCCTTTTGGTGGCGGGTCTTATTGTGTTTGTCGGGATCGTCTACACATTAGATTCACTTTTAAAACCAATCTTGTCTGGCACTGATTTGATCCTGGCGGGAGTCGTTCTGGCCCTAATCCCCGCATTGATCTGGATGGGATTTTTCTACATCCAGGACCGGCTGGAGCCGGAACCCAAAGGATACATCCTGGGAGTTTTCCTGCTGGGAGCCATCCTGGCTGCAGCGGTAGGGATCCCACTGGTCGATAATTTTTTCCGGGTATCCAAATGGATTTATACCGATACCGCAGCAACTATCCTGGGCAGCATCCTGGTAGTCGGCTTCATCCAGGAGTTCCTTAAGTATGCAGCGGTGCGCTATACCATCTATGCATCCCAAGAATTTGACGAAGCCACCGATGGTGTGATCTATGCAACCGCGGCGGGGCTGGGATATGCAACCGTCCTAAACATCCAGTATGTGATCGCCAGTGGTGGAGCTGCCCTGGGTTCGAGCGTGATCCGAATGGTGGTTGTGGCACTGGCACAGGCCAGCTTTGCCGGTATCACCGGTTACTTCCTGGGACGCGCCAAATTTGAACATAAACCATGGTGGTGGATGTCCAGCGGGCTGATACTCGCCGCAGTTGGAAACGGCCTTTTCAACTGGCTGCGCGGGCTTCTCGTCCAGGGAGGAATCAGCCTGTCGGGTGCTGCCTCCAATCCGTGGCTGGGCCTGGTGCTGGCTGCGGGGTTTGCCGTCCTCAGCATGGGAATGATCCTCTGGCTTATCCGTCGAAACATCCGCACAGCGCTGGCTGGGAAATAGGAGGCTGACATGAATACAACTACTCTTCCGTCAAAAACAGGCTTCACCCTTCAGCGCTTATCAGATTGGGCCGTAATCTTCATCACACTTATTGCGGTGCTATCAGGATGGCTGATCAAGAATAGTGTCGAGAACCGAAGTGTCCCATTTACAAGTTCAGGGATATCCGCACGGGCTCCTGAAGGCTGGCTGGCGTCCAAACTGGCAGGGAATGATATCCTGCATGTAACCAATCCGCTTTCCAGCGGTTTTGGAACCACCTATATCATCCAGAACATCCCGGTTGCATCCACTGCAACGGTCGACCAGGTTGTAAGTATGCTGACGCTGGAGCGCGGCCAGTCCTTGAATTCATTCCGGGTGCTCAACCAACAAGCGGTTACCATCTCCGGACGGGCAGCCTACGAGATCAGTTACGTTTACGTGGAATCCAATCCCAATCTTACCCACAATGAAATCCCCAATATCGTCCAGGGGTTGGATTACGTTTTCTTGAATGGCGATCACGCCGTTGTAGCCACCTTTTGGGCAGATGAAACTCAATATTCATCCGACCTAGGGCGCTTCCAACTATTCCTGAGCAGCTTGAAGTTTTAAGGGAGATGACAATGAAACTTCAACCTAATTTTCGAATTTGGATTGCGTGCGGGGTGCTGATCCTGGCCATCCTGGCCTGCGGTCCGAACGTCGTCCAACAAACAGCCACCCAGACACCGCAAATACTGGCGACGCCAGCCTCCCAAAACGCGGGACCGTCGAATAATAATCAAACCACAAGCACAGCCAGCCTGATCAAGGCTACGGTCCAAATATACGGCCTCCAGAATGAGAATGGAAGTTTGACCCCAATCTATTCCGGATCGGGAACCATCATCAGCTCCACTGGATTGATCCTGACCAATGCGCACGTTGCCAGCCCCGCGTCGCAGGGAGATACAAGCAGTGAACCAGATGCCCTGGCAATTGGCATGATGGACCAGGAAGATAAACCACCCGTCTTTCAGTATTTTGCCAAAGTCAGAGCGGTGGACGGATATCTCGACCTGGCGGTGATCCAGATCACGACCACCCTGGATGGAGCGGACGTAAACCCGGGCAGCCTCAACCTGCCATTCGTTCCGCTGGGGGATTCCGATCAGCTTCACGTAGGCGACAACATCAAGATCTTCGGGTTCCCCGGGATCGGCGGCAGCACAATCACCTTCACGACCGGCAATGTCTCCGGGTTTACTTCCGAGGAAGGTCTCGGCGATCGAGCCTGGATCAAAACCGATGCAACCATTGCTGGCGGGAACTCAGGCGGGCTGGCAGCCAACAATGCAGGATACCTGGTTGGGGTACCGACCAGCGCATCTGCTGGGACGGGCGGCAACGTGACAGACTGTCGCGTAATCCAGGACACGAATGGTGACGGCGTTGTAGACTCGCGGGATACATGCATCCCAATTGGCGGATTCATCAATGGCCTTCGCCCGGTAAACCTGGCTCTACCATTGATCAAGGCTGCTCAAATTGGAACGGCCTATGTCAGCCCCTTTGGAGGACCATCGCAGACAACCTCAACGGGAAGCGGGAGTGAAACCTTCGGTGCGATCACCTGGTACACTGCCACAGGCGGGTCGGACTGCAAGGCGAAAGACCCGGTCAGCTCATTCCCCTCGGGGACATCCGCCATGGCAGCGGCTTTCAGTTTCAGCGGCATGACGGACGGAGAACCCTGGGCGGAAAAATGGACTGTAGACGGCGAAGAGATTTACAGCAGCCAATATTCCTGGAGTTCAGGCGACCAAGGCAACACTTTCACCTGCCTGTTTAACAGCCAAGCGGGTATGCCGGAAGGAAACTATCACATCGAACTGTATGCGGGCACAGACCTCAGCCTTATGACACAATCAGATGTGGTCGTGGGCGGAGCGTCGAATGGCGCCCTTCCAACCACCGACCAAGGCGTGGTAACCGTTTCAGGCCAGGTCGTGGACGCTGACAGCAAGAACCCTCTTGCGGGCGCTGAAATCTACGTGCTCAACCCGGGTACGACCTTCGACCAGTGGAGCACCAACGGGTTTGTCGATGGAGACGTATTCACCTATGCCAAAGCCGACGACCAGGGAAATTTTCTCCTGCCTGATAAGCTGGCCCTGAACGTGGGCTATTCCATCGTGGTATATGCCGATGGATATAAAATCACTTACGGGGACAACATTTCATGGACCAGCGAGGACCCGGTAAATTATCAAATGAACATTAAATTGTCCAAATGATCCTTTGAAACGATCCTGTAATCAATAACGAAGAAACGGCTGATGCTCTGGCCGTTTCTTCGTTATTTTATTTATCGATGATTTTTATTGCATTACGATTTTTTAAATTTGAGAAGCATCAACCCATGAATTTTTCTTAGCACACTGCGGTCAATTTAGCGACCTTCTGCACTACCGGATTGCTCACAATTTACCTGCCAAAGCGCGGAAGAACATTTTGAATTTGAATCCCTGACCTGAAAGAAGCGCCTGGGCGCGAAACATGCCAGCTACAGCGCGCACAACCAGGACAATGGTACCGGCCAATAACGCCACCGCGAGCCAGGGCTGCCACCAGACCACACCCCCCGCCGAGAGGCGAGCCATCATTGCCACCGGCGCAGAAAGCGGGAAAAGGCTGAGTACAATGGCGATCATCCCGTTAGGCGCCTGCATAAAGACGCTACTGGCCAGGAATAAAGGCACCATCAGGGGAAGGGTGATCATAAAGGTTGCCTGAGAAGCCTCGCGCAGGTTGGGAGCGAGAGCGCCCAAGCCTGCCATCAGGCTGGCGTATACTGCGTAGCCCAGCAGGAAATAAACCAATCCCCAGACAAGGAAAGAGACGGGCAAATGAATGGCGGAGGGTAATTGGAACGTCCGCCCGCTCAGATTTAACAGGACGTAACTTGTGCCGAACCAGAAAAGGGTCTGCCCCAAACCGACGATGCCAAGCCCGAGAATCTTACCGGTAAGCAACTGGCGCGATGTAACCGAAGTGAGCAGCATCTCAATCACCCGGTTTTCCTTTTCCTTGGAAATATTGCTCAAAAGGAGGGTGGCTGACCCGACAATGAGCATATAGAAGATCAGGGTGATGATATATGGAGTCCAAAAAGCGAGCGGGTTGTTCTCATCGGGGGCAGCGGCAGCAGCCAGGGAAACATCATCCACTTTCAATGGGCCGTTCACCAGATTTGCCATCAGGCTGTCTCCTCCTGCAAGGTTCACCTGCAGCACCCAGGTGAACAAACCAGACTGGCCACTACTGGCAGCGAGCGGGTTTAAATCAGGGCGGATGGAAGTGATGGTCCCGTTTTGGACATAGTCAGCAGGCACAATATAAAAGGCTGAAATTTCACCAGCTGCGAGCGCCTGCCGGGCGGAAGCCTCATCGGGAAAGGCAACGAAAGAGCCGGCAGGAACACTCCCAGGAATTTGGCGGATGATCCCACCAGGGTCTACATAACCTTCGGGGCGGGTGTCCTGCGGCCCGCTGACCACCTGGCTGACCGTCTGGGAGGCACTGGCGCTCCTGTTGATGACACCGACACCAGCGAAAATCAGCCCGCCCACCAAGGGGAGGCCAACCAATGCCAGCCAGAAGGATGGACGGCTGACAAGGGTGATGATTTCATTCTTTAGAACAAGTAATATCTTTTTCATGCAAAGATCCTTTTACCGCCAACGTGCCAAGGCCGATATGTTTTTCTGAAGGGTGCAAACAGCCATTCCCAATTCCAGTTCCATCAGGTTTGCGGGTTGGGATTAAACATAATTATCAATACCAAGCGACTCAATGATTTCCGGTTCTTTAAACCTTTTGGCGGGCAAATATTTCGACCCATTTAAGCCGCTTCCCATAGCGCAGCAACCCAAGCCGGAAAGCGCGCCCCGCCAGCCAGATGGATGCCACCGCGGTAAGCACCAAGATGGCGGAGGATAAAGCGATCTGCCATGCGGGCAGGATAGTGAGACCATCACGCATGAGCATAGTAAGCGACGCGGTCAACGGGAAAAGGCTCAGTCCCACCGCGAGCGGCGAGTTAGGGTTGCTCATCAGCAACGTGGTCAGCATATAAGGGATCCAAATGGGGAGGCTGATCATTCCGACCATCTGCTGGCCTTCCCGGGCTTCGGAGACAGTGGCGCCGATGGCTGCCATCATCGCCGAGACCAAGACGAAGGCGGGGAACATCACGAAAACCAGCAGGAGCAAAGTCTGTGGACCAACCTGGATGCCCTGGAGGAAGGTCAGGCGATTCCTAAACACCAGGATGGGGACCACAATAAAAAGCAGCCAGAGGATTATTTGCGACAACCCAATGGCAATGTCACCAATGATCTTCCCAGAAATCAACTGGTTCGGAGAGACGGAAGTAATGATCACTTCCATGGTGCGGTTTTCCTTTTCTTCCACCACAGCCTGCATCAGGTAACCCCCGGTCGAAAACATGGCAATGATGAATACAATCCCGGAGACAATTGGGATAAGCACGTTGAACCAGTTTTTGCTGGAGATGCTGCGCGTTCCATCAGGGGATTGAATAATGATCTCCGTCCCCTTCACCAGGCGGTTGGCAATTGCTGGATCAGCATTCTTTAGAAGGTTGGCGGTCAGGAAATTGTAGAATTGGACACGGGGAGACGATTTTAGGGGATCCAAATGAACGACGCTGAGCTGACCAGTGGTCAGGTAATCGACAGGCAAAACATAATAAGCCTGGATGCGACCCGCATCCAATGCAGTGCGCGCGTCTGCTTCAGAGGCAAAGTGAAGGATGGGCACGGGTTTATCAGGCCACTGGGGGAGTGGAGCAGAGACAGGGTCGGTGAGGAGACCAGAAGAATCAACGTAGCCCAACGGAGTTGTATCGATATCCAGGGAAAAGATGATAAAAACCAACCCGACAAAAACCAGCACTATCAGCGGGACGCTTAACAATCCCACCAGCACAAAGCGGCGGGTGAATACATGGCGCCTGTATTCGTGCCACGCAATCAGGCGGAGTTTATTCATGCAACCACTCCCTGCCCCTGCACTACACGGATGAAGATTTCATCCAAGGTGGGCATGGAGATCTCGAACTGTTCCAGGTTTACATTACGGGCAACCAAGGCGCGCAGCACTTCCTGCGGAGCAGTACCGGCAGAGAGATGTAATTTAGCCGTGCCATTGATAGGTTCAATGCGGTCAACACCTGGCAAGGATGGGATACTGTCTGCGGTGCGGACTGTAACCGAATGACCGGAAAACTGGCGGCGGATTTCCTGCAGGACGCCATAGAGCATGACCCTGCCATGATCGATCAGGACGATCCGGTCGCATAATTCTTCCACCTGGTGCATCTGGTGCGAGCACAAGATAATGGTGACTCCCTTTTGGTGCTGTTCGAGCAACACCTCCTTGACAGTCTGGGTATTTAGCGGGTCGAGACCCCCGAAGGGTTCGTCAACAATAAGCAATTCAGGCTCATGCAACAACGTGGCAATGACCTGAGCTTTTTGCTGCATCCCTTTACTAAGCTCCTTGACTTTTTTGGATTTAAAAGCAGTCAAATCAAAGCGCTCAAGATAAGCTGTGGATCGAATTTTCACTTCCGCCGGGCTGAGCCCTTTGAGTGAGCCCAAGTACGCCAGGCAACGATCAAGCGGTATGTCCTGATAGAGGCCGCGTTCCTCAGGCATATAGCCAATGCGGTCTTTTTTGGATTCACTCATCGGTCCGCCAAGAATAGCAACCGAGCCGGATTCGGGTTTGAAGATGTCGAGCATCACGCGCAAAGAGGTGGTCTTCCCAGCGCCATTGGGCCCGAGCAGCCCAAAAAGCTCGCCTTTTTCGACGCTGAACGAAACATCGTCCACAGCTTTGACGGGGCCGAAGGATTTGGTGATATGGGAAATGTCAACAGCGGGCATGAATTACTCCTTGGTATTCTCAACAAACAGCTTGAGTTTTTGTTTGAACTTCACTGCCATAACCTGGGATGATTGACAAAGAGGAAGCACATTTCCAAGACCGGGAATGCTATGAAGGCCTTTTTTTTTTTAAGCGTGCCTTGAAACGTTAAATCCGCTCGATGGTCACCTTTTCCGACTCAATAACGAATTCCCAGCGTCCCAACTCAGCAAAGTTATAAACCAGTTCCAGGCGGGTCGGAGTGCGCTCGACTGACTCAAGCTTAATGGACCTTTTTGGCCCAAAGGTTATGAGTTTTCCATCCCAATCACCCTGTTCGGCAGGATTGTAATCGGAAGGAGGCTCATGCAACCGTTCAATTTCGGTCTCTTCCAAAAGAAGACGCAAAACGGCCTCGGGCGCATCCATGCTCCACAAGAGGCTGGCGGTTGCCTGTTCCTCCACAGCCTGGATGCGTTCTTCTTCTGTCAATTCCCATTGGACCGGCGACCAGAAAGAGGGCAAATCGTCCACGTACAGGGTTTGGGGATCGATGATGGATGGCATGGGTTCCTCCGCAGCGATTATACACTCCAAAAATTCACTCATTTTTAATCACGACATGAAATCAATTCTTAAGACGAGTCCCGGGTTTGAAAGGCAATAAAGATTTTCGGATATACTTTGAACCATGAACGAACTCGAAAATCTCCTCAGCGACCTGGTCGCAATCGACTCGGTCAACCCCGGTCTCGTCAAAGGTGCCGCCGGCGAATCCAAAATTGCAGAGCATATTGCACAATGGCTGGAACGCGCCGGAGTGGATGTGCAATTAATCGAACCTGTTCCTGGACGCCCGAACGTGGTTGGAAGCGTGCACGGGACCGGCAGCGGGAAGACGCTGCTGCTGAACGGTCACATGGACACGGTGGGAACCGGTGGAATGACTAATCCACATGTTCCTACCGTCAAGGAAGGCCGTCTATATGGGAGAGGCGCTTACGACATGAAAAGCGGCCTGGCAGCCTGCATGTGGGCGATGGCAGGAGTGCAGAAAGAGCACCTGCGCGGGGATGTAATTTTCAGCGCAGTCGTCGACGAGGAGTTTGCCAGCCTGGGTACACAGGACCTGGCGACGCGCATCCAGGCAGATGGGGCAATCGTGGCAGAATTCACCGAACTGCAGCTTATCCTGGCGCACCGGGGTTTCGCCTGGCTCGAGGTGGAGACGCAGGGGCGGGCGGCTCACGGGTCCCGACCCGACCTGGGGATCGACGCAATCGTCAAAATGGGGAAAGTACTGGTGGAATTGGAAAAGCTCGATTTGACCCTGCGCTCGAACCCCACCCACCCACTTCTCGGCAGCGGATCGGTCCACGCTGCGCAAATCAACGGCGGCAAGGAATTGTCAACCTACCCGGACCGCTGCCTGGTCTCGATCGAAAGACGGACGCTACCGGGAGAAACCCCTGACCTGGTAGAAAAAGAACTGCAGGACATCCTCCAGAAAATCCAAAGCTCGGATTCGTCCTTCCGGGCAGAGGTGAGGCGAGGGTTCGACCGCTCCCCTCTGGAGACCGGCGAAGAGGCCGGGATCGTGAAAGCGGTTCAAGCTGCAGCGGAGAAAACCCTGCACCATCCGCTGGCGATTGGAGGGGTGCCATTCTGGACGGATGCCGCGCTGCTGTCAGCAGCGGGAATCCCAGCGGTGCTGCTGGGTCCCTCCGGAAGCGGGGCGCACGCGGACGAAGAATGGGTCGACCTGGCAAGCGTCAGAACCTGCGCAGATCTTTATCTGGCAACGGCGAGGGAGTTTTGCCGGTAATAAGAATTTTACTTGCGGCGACGGCCTGCCAGGACGATCGCCAGGGGTAAGAGAACCAGCACGGAAGTCAAACAGCAGATGATGGCAAGCTCATTAATCCCAAAATCAAACATTGGCTAATCGACCGTGAGGGTCTTGGATAGGTTACGCGGGAAATCAGGATCGTAGCCGCGCATGACGCTCATGTGGTAGGAGAGCAGCTGCAAGGGGAGAACCGCGAGCAGCGAGGCGATCTCGGGGGTGGACTTGGGGAGGACGACCAGGTCGGTGGCATTGGCTCGGAGACGGGTATCCTCCTCACCGATGGCGATGGCGCGCGCCCCGCGGCAGGTCACTTCGTTGATACCGCTGACGATGAGGGATACGTCCAGAGGCCCAGCAGCGAACAGGACAGGGAATCCATTCGTCACGGCTGACAGCGGACCATGCTTGAACTCGGTGGAGAGCATCCCCTCGCAATGGGCGTAAGTGATCTCCTTGAGCTTCAGCGCGCCCTCGAGGGCGATGGCATAAGTGGCTCCATAGCCCAGGCAGTAAAGGTCATTCCATTTGTTGACTTCGGGAGCCAGGGAGGCGATCTGCGGGGCAACCAACTCGAGGGTCTTTTCCATCAAGCCAGGGATAACCGACAACTCAGCAGTATCGCGTCCGGCCATGCGGTAAGCCAGGTAGAGAAAGGTGACAACCTGGTTGGTAAAGGTCTTGGTGGCAGGGACGGAAATTTCGTAGCCGCAGCACAAGGGCAGGGTGCAGGAAGTAGCCTTGGTGAGAGTGGAACCGATGACATTGGCCAAGCCGAAGGCGGTCATGCCCTTCTCCTCTGCACAGCGGAGGGCATTGAGCACATCCTTGGTCTCGCCGCTTTGACTGACAAAGAGCCCCACATCCTCGTAATTAACTGCGGGGGTGTACTGGGGGACAAACTGGGGAGCGAGGACCGGGATGGCAGCGCGCCCGGCTATGCGGGCGAAGTAAACCGCGCCAGCCAGGCAGGCATGGTAACTCGTGCCGCAGCCAACGAAATACAACTGACGGGCAGTGCGCATCTTTTCGAGGATGGGGGTGACATCCGGGGAACCGTCCAAAAGGTGGAGCAGTTCACGCGCAACCTGACCCTGCTCGTGGATCTCTTTTAACATGAAGTGCGGGTAACCGCCCTTTTGAACGGCGTCCATCGTCTCGGTGACCATCTCCGGGTCGCGCGAGATGAGGCTGCCATCCTTGACCGAACGCAGCTCGACCCGGTCAGCACTAAGGGTGATGATCTCCCCGTCCTGGATGCGGACAATTTTGCGGGTAAGGGGGAGGATGGAGGGCAGGTCCGAGGAGAGGCAGGTGAAATCATCCCCGATGCCGACGACGAGACCCGAGCCTTTCTTGATAGCGTAAAGCTTGTCGTCGTTGATACGACCGATGACGAAGGCATAGTCACCCTGCAGGTCGCCGTAGGCAAGACGGATGGCGTCGATGAAGTCGTAGCCTTTATTAATGTAGCGCTCGACGGCATGGACGCAGGATTCTCCGTCATTCTGGGAGCGGACGGTGAGGCCCTCAGCGATGAACTGCTGGCGAAGCTCGACGTTGTTAACCACGTTGCCGTTATGCGCCCCGACCATGTCCCCGTCTGAATCGAGGTGAGGCTGGGCGTTGACCTGGGAAGGTTCGCCAAAGGTAGCCCAACGCAACTGGGTAATGCCGCGGCGACCGGTCATCGCGCTGAAATTGTATTTGGCAGCCACATCTTCGACGCGACCGGTGTCCTTGCGCAGGTCAATTTTGGTGCCATCGAGGGTGGCGGCACCGACCGAGTCATAGCCGCGGTAAGTGAGGCGACGGGCAGCGTCGATGAGGATGGGGCCGAGGGGTTGTTCGTCTTTGGTGACTATGCCGAAAATACCACACATTGTAAAGGGTTACTCCTAAGGGGGATGATTTCAGAAGGCAAGTTTATCATACTCAGGGAAGGGATTGAGCGAAACCTCCCGACCTCGACCAGACTCGGAAATTGGGAAGGCGAAACAGGGACATCAGGAAGTATCCTCGAATAAAAGTCACTTTTTAACTATGATGAGTGAAACGAATAGCGATGGAATGATTTTGGGGGAGCCGGATCCCCAATCCCCCAATCCCCCAAAGGGCGGGGGACAGGCAACCGGGGGACAAAAGAACGGGGATAATATCCCCAATAACAAGAAGGTATATAGAGCGGGGACAGATGCCTGACAGGCTGTACGGGCGATCGGATGGGTACAGAAAAAGGAACAAATATTTGCAATGGAAGCGCCTCGAAAAGCCCGTTACACACTTCGCGGGGTACAGAAAAAGAAACAATTCTTTTGATACGGAAGGGCGATTCTCACCGAGAGGATTGTCATTTTTTTGGCTCCAAAAATAGAGAAAAAGATTTGATTTGGTATTTGATCCTGAGGATCAAATTCCCCGCAGGAAAGCTACGGAAAACCTGCGCCCCACAATGAAATTTTTGGATAGAACGACGCGGGCTTAAGCGATTGTTATCTCCTTCATCAATTCGTTTTTGCGAAATTCTTTCAAATTTACGTGAAAAAACGTCCATTTGAGAGAAACGAATAGGGGTATTTAAATAAATAATGCACTGACAGGAAGGAATCGGTTTTTAAAGAACTGAGTATGATTAAGCAATGTACTTGTTTAGCGTCTTTTGAACTATGGGGAAGTAATCAGGGGTGGTGATGATCTACCGGAACGCTGCAGACTAACCATGTAATCCAGAATAGGAACAGATCGTTGGCGGCAAGTCGCCAGAATGCTGGCCAAGACCGAGTGGGTCTCCGCTCCCCTGTCGGTGCGATTACATCCATTGGTTTTGCGGATGATCACGCCGGGTCGTAACTGGCGTTCAGCCAGGTTATTGGTGGCCTCCAGGTCATTCATGTACAGGAAGCGCAACAAATGAGGACGGTGTTTGCGCAAGCGCCTGGCAAAACGGGCGTTATCCGCATCGGTGAGTTTGCGTCGGGAGGAGATCAAAGCATCCAGGCGGGATTCCAAGGCAAGCGCTTGTTGGGAGAAGCCACCTGGGTCCAGGCCGGGTCTTTTGGCCTTCAATTCCAGTGCTTCCCGCAGGACGGCGGTCACTTCCTGGGCAAAGTGCACCGCCCGTCCGGTTTTACTCTCTTCCATCTCTTTCAGATCCTGCAGCAAATGCGCAAGACATTTTTGTTTGAGCCAGTCAGCCAGCCTTTTATCATCATAAACCATCAGGCAATCCGAAACCAGGGTGCCTTTGAACCCCCTGCCCAAGATCTCCACCACCACATCGCTGCTGCGGTTATCCCGAATGGCATACACCGTGGCTGCCTGGTTCGTGAACACCCACAACCAGGCCGAGAGTGTGTTGATCCGCCAACCGGTTTCATCCACATGCGCCACACTGCTGCGCCGCATCTCTTCGATCAGCTCTTGATACACCCCCCGGGCACTCTCGCACAACCGCTGGTCCGCCTGGCACCAGCCGCTACGGCTCACTTGTGAACTTCCCCCGAAAAAATGGACAGTAAGTTAAGGAGAATCTATAATGGGAACCGGAGGAAGTCATCATGAAAGAACGCAAGAAATACAGCAAGGAATTCAAACTGGAAGCCATCCGGATGTACGAGAATGGTGAACGACCCCAAGTTGAGATTGAGCGTGAATTGGGGATCACCAAAGGGCTGCTGGGAAAATGGAAAGAATTGTTGGAACTGCAGCCGAAAAAGGGGGAAGCTTTTCCGGGGAATGGACGATTAACCGAGACAGAAGCGCGTATCCGGCAACTGGAGCGGGAAAATGCGCTGTTGAAACAGGATAAAGAAATCCTAAAAAAAGTGCTGGTGATGTACTCCAAGGACGGCAGATGACCTATCGCTTTATCCAGCGGCATGAGCAGGCCTATTCGGTGGGTCGTATGTGTATGCTGTTGAGTATCTGTCGCAGTAGCTACTATGCGTGGAAAAAGCGTAAACCGAGCCAACGCACACAGGAGAACCAGGCGCTGATCGAGCATATTCGCAGGATCCATAAGCTGAGCCGCAAAACCTATGGTAGCCCGCGGGTGCATGCCCAGCTGAGAAAACAAGGCTGGACCTGCAGTAGGAAGCGGATAGCCAGATTAATGCGCCAGAACGGCTTGCAAGGGCGCCGGAAGTACCGTAAAGTGACCACAACGGACAGCAAGCACAACTTTCCCATCGCCCCGAATGTGCTCAATCGGGAGTTTCGAGCCGCAAAGCCCAATGAAAAATGGGTGGCCGACATTACCTACATTCCCACCGAGGAAGGCTGGCTATATCTGGCCGGAGTGTTAGACTTGTTCTCGCGGAAAATTGTAGGTTGGGACATGTCTGCTCAGATCAATGCGGACCTGGTGGAGAACGCTTTACGGATGGCGCTTTACCAAAGGCAGCCAGGTGCTAGTTTACTGCATCACTCTGATCGGGGCAGCCAGTATGCCAGCTATTCCATTCGAAATATCCTGGCAGCCAACCATATTCAGGTCAGCATGAGCAAAAAAGGCGATTGCTATGACAATGCTGTGATGGAGAGCTTTTTCGGCACCTTGAAAAACGAATGGGTACATCACCAAAAGTATCAAACCCGCTATCAGGCTCGGACAGATATATTCGGTTACATCGAAGGGTTTTATAATACCGTCAGACTTCATTCCACCTTGGGGTACTTATCCCCGGTAGAATTCGAAGCCAAGTTCATTCAATCCCCTTAACTTTGTGTCTAAAAAATCGGGTCAAGTTCACTTGCAGCCCGAAGGCATCATTGAGCGTTTCGCTGACTTTGCCATATGATCCCCCCAGACGATGTTTCAGGTCCGCCGCCAGGGCCTTAGCCCGGGGTCCCACCACACCTGCACTTGCAGCAGGTGCAAGTGTCACCCCGGCCGCTCCCGTTGCCTGGGAAGTTTGGTCTGGGTGCCGCGAGCGCACCCGCTTCCTGCAACCCACACAGTAGCCGCTATAGGTCACGTAGCGGGTAATGATCGGCCGGATCTTCGGAATGTCCGCCACATACTGCTCATGCGCATGGATCTCCCGCAGCCTGCCCCCACACTCCGGGCAGCCATGCAGCCGGACCTCTTTCGTCTCATCGATCCGCTTGGGTGTCGGTCGTTCCCGCCTGGCAAACTTCCCCTGCCCTGCCTTCCGTCCCGGCCGCTTCGCCTTCTCCACCCATTTCCGCCGCGCAAACGGCGTCGCCTGCCGCTTCCCCGCTCGCTTCAATTCCTCAATCTCCACCCTCAATAGTTCGTTCTGCTTCTTCAGCTTCTCAATCGCTGCCAGAGCCTGAGTCAGCTGCTCCTGCATCTCTGCAATCTGTTGTTCCTTTGTACCAGCTTGGGGTTCCTTGTCCCGTCTATGGCTCATCCTGCCTAGTCTACAACTTTTATTTATCTCCCCACTAGAGTCTTTCCTCTTAATTTTCCCTGCCTTTTGACTCTATTTTATATTCATCTCGTTTTACGCTAAACAAGTACTAAGCAATCATAGAACTATTGTTCTGGCATGTCAAGGGGGCGAACAGGAGGCTGGAATAAATTAATCCCGCAAGAGCGGAAAAGAAAACGATCCGATGCAGAGCATGGAGGCGAGGGGAAGAAAAGGAATGGGTTTAATATGCATCGAAGGAATCAGTAAGTCAGATTCCTTATCGCATTGAGATATTTCCGGCTTAAGCCATATTGTTGTCCAATCCGGTGTATCAGGCATACAAATTTGGTAAAATTGGTGGAATGATCCCCGCTTCTGAAAAACCAGCTATTCTCGATATACCGCTCAAACGCTGGTTCCCCCTGAACGTGGAAACCCTGCTGGTGGTCCTGCTGCTGGCGGCCGCCATTGTTTCACGCTTCTACGACCTGGGGGCGATGACCATCACCTTCGACGAGGTCAACCACGTCGTGCCTTCCTTCAGCCTGTATTCCGGCAACGGGTTTCAGGTTGTCCCGCTGAGCCACGGTCCGATCCAGATACACATGATGGCCCTTTCTTATGCGCTCTTCGGCGATAACGATTTCACTACTCGTATTCCGGCGGCTGTGCTCAGTGTTGTTGCAATAATGGTGGCAGTGTTCCTTTTCCGGCGCTACTTAGGTCGCTCCGGAGCGCTGGTTGCAGGGGCAATGATCATCATTTCCCCGCTGATGCTTTTTTATGCGCGCTACGCACGCAACGAGTCTTACATTGTCCTGTGGGGCATTCTGACCATTTACTCCATCCTGCGTTATCTGGAACGGGGGGAAGCCTGGGCTTTGTTTATGTTTACGGCTGTCAACGCGCTGCATTTCACAGATAAAGCTACCTCCTATTTATTCGCGGCCGAGGAACTGATTTTTATGGCAGCGTATTTTGTGGACCGGGTCTCCCGGCGCGAGTGGACGTCGACGCGGCGGCGGACATCCTTCCTGCTCGGCCTGGCGCTCACCGTAGTGTTCCTAGCGGCGGCAGCGGGGTTTTACCTTACCCATAAACCGGTTGCGGATGCGGCTGCCGATACGGTCCGCTCGATGATCATCATGATAAGCATCCTGGCCGCTGGCGGGGCGGGTTCTCTGGTTTGGTCGGGGGTCGAACTAGTGCGAGGCATCGGTTGGGCCGGCATCAAGTCTGAACGGTCGGCTGACCTGTTGATCCTGCTGGGTACGTTTGTCCTGCCGCTGTTGAGCGCCATCCCAATCTCGTTGATGGGTTACACCGCCCTGGATTACACTTCCACAGGAATGCTGCGGGTGGCTGGGGTGGCCGCAGTGTTGGGCGCCATCGGTATTGCAGCAGGACTCTGGTGGTTTGGGCGCAAGTGGTTCTTCCATGCTGCCGTGTTCTTCGTCCCCTTCGTTTTGCTCTACAGCACCTTCTTTACCAACCCCGAAGGCCTTGTTGCCGGGCTGGTGGGGGAGCTCAGTTACTGGATGACCCAGCAGGGCGTGGCACGCGGCGGCCAACCCCTGTATTACTATATTTTGTTAATGATCCCGATGTATGAGTTCCTGGCTGCCCTTGGGACAATAACGGCAGCGGGAATCGCCACCTTTACGCACCTGTGGGAGAGTCAACCTGGCCAACCGTTCGCCCGACCTCAACCGGACCCTGCCGTGGTGGAACCAATGGCGACCAGCCCAAGGCAGCCAGCCCTCCAGCCCGTTCCGGTGGCGGCGCTGCTGGTCTTTTGGTCGGTAAGCAGTCTGGCGGTGTTTTCCTATGCGGGGGAGAAGATGCCCTGGCTCACCATAAACATCGCCCTACCGATGATCCTGTCTGCGGCTTGGGCTATTGGCTGGCTGGTGGAGACCGTACTTTGGAGCAGGCTGGCGGGGTGGAGTTTCCGGAATTATGCCCGCCTGGCCTTGCTGGTCCTTTTTGGCCTGCTGGCTGTGCAAACCGGAAGGGATGCCTTCCGTGCTGCCTACATCAATTATGATAATGCCACCGAATACCTGGTCTATGCCCACGATGCAGCTCTATCCAAGGAAGTGTTCAGCCAGATCGAGGAACTGTCCATCCGCACCACCGGCAGCGCGACCGATATGGTGGTGGCCTATGATAACAAGGTTCGTTATCCGTACTGGTGGTACATGCGCCGGTTCACCAATAAGATCGACTTTAATGTAAACCCGACTGTCGATGCCCGCCGCGCGTTGGTGATCGCTGTTGGAGATATAAACCTCGCCAAGATCACTCCAGTCGTCAGGCAGGATTATTTCGAGTTCAACGGCATACTTCTGTGGTGGCCCAATGAGGATTACTGGAGCTTGAAATGGAGTTCGATCGATTCTGAACGTACTGCCACCCTGACAAAGGAATATGCCGGTACGGACAAAGTTATTCCTCCCATGACGATCACAGAGTACCTCTCAATTGCCTGGCAGCATATCAAACCTTTCTTTTCCGATGCAAAGGTGCGCAGCGCAGTCTTTCAGATTTGGGCTAATGATGATTTTTCCCAGTGGGGCGCATTGAAGAACAGCACTGCTTATACGCTTACCGATTGGGGCGTCTCAGAACGAATGCATTACTATATTCGCAAGGACATCGCTGCCCAGCTATGGCCTTACGGCGCTCCTGCCCAACCGGTGGTAGCTCCCGTAGATCCTTATGCAGCGATAACCACTGCAGCCACCCCGAACGTTGTCATCGGTGCTGCCGGATCCGATCCAGGCCAATTTCAAGCTCCTCGTGAAGTTGCAGTGGCTCCCGATGGAAGCCTTTACGTGGCTGATTCCAGGAATAATCGCATCCAGCATCTAAAAGCAGATGGCAGCGTTCTCCAGGTTTGGGGCACATTTGCAGATGTAACCCAGGGCGAAGCCCCCGGTGGAACATTTAATGAACCTTGGGGAATAGCCGTGGCTCCAGATGGCAGCGTTTATGTCGCTGATACCTGGAACTATCGCATCCAGAAATTTACTGCCGATGGCAAGTTTGTCACCATGTGGGGCTATTTCGGTCAGGCATCTGATTCACCCGAGGCTTTCTATGGGCCGCGTGGTTTGGCTGTAGATGCCCAAGGCCGTGTCTATGTCGCCGATACCGGGAACAAACGCATCGTCGTCTTTGGATCCAATGGAGACTACATCACTCAATTTGGGACGCCGGGACTGGGTCTGGGCGAGTTGGATGAACCTGTGGCAATTGCCCTGGATCCTTCTGGGAACGTTTATGTGACCGACACCTGGAACCAGCGCGTCCAGATCTTTGCCCCCGATGCAACTGGGGCGTCCTTTACTGCGGTTACACAATGGCCGGTGGATGGATGGTATGGGCAGTCGGTCGATAATAAACCCTTTATAGCGGTGGATTCGACCGGGGATATTACCGTCACAGACCCCGAACTTTGCCGCCTGATCACTTTCTCTCCCACGGGGCAACCGGCTCAAGTCCTGGATGGTTGCTCCGCGGGGACCTTACTCATGCCTTCCGGTGTGGCTTCCGATGGTACGGGTGGTTTATGGGTCACAAACGCTGGGAATGGAACATTGGCGCACTTCAAGGCGGAAATACCTATTCCGTAAATTGAGCAGGAGAAGATCGCTAGAGCGCTCTTCTTACATCATGTGATATTCGAGTCCGCATCCCGCGGCATCGACTGGCGAACTACACTGCCTTCCGTTCCCATACCCCCCCTTTTTTCCATATCAACGCAAGCTTTTGACCCGATATTGCTCACGCTTTTATAGGGACGAGACATGCTCTGACGGAATCAATACGTCAAATTCAGTATGAAATTACGCTCATGATTTAGCATTAAAAATAATATCTAAAAGCCCAATGGTTTTGAACTGGGCTTTTCTTTTTCCAAATACCGCTTCTAACCAAAGAACAATATTAAGGTAAACCAGTATATTATGATTATTGACATACTGTATTATATACAGTATAATGCTAGCAATGGTGATGATGTGGACATGAATGGATCGATCGACAATCTCATTTCTGAACTCCGCCGCGGGGTAATCGTCTTGGGCGTTCTGAGCCAACTCAGCGAAGAGCGCTACGGGTACGCTCTTATCAACCGGCTCAAAGAAAAAGGACTGGAGATAGAACAGGGGACCCTCTATCCCCTGCTCCGCCGGCTGGAGTCCCAGGGTCTGCTCGAGTCCAACTGGCGAATCGAAGCCGACCGGCCGCGCCGTTATTACGTTCTCAGCCCCAAAGGGCGCGAACTCCTGCCCCGACTGCGAACAGAATGGGCGGAGATCGTGTCAGTGATGAGCAGGATTACGAAATAAGATTAGGAGGATGTAATGGAACTCGTGGAACTCTACATATCCGAAGTTGGGCGGCGCTTGCCGCCAAAGATGCGCGCCGATATCGAAGCCGAGATCCGCTCGGCGCTGCAGGACTTGATCGACGAGCGCAGCCGGGCTGCAAGTAAACCAGTCGACGATGAAATGGTGCTAGCGGTTCTGAAAGAATATGGCGATCCGGAGAAGGTAGCCAGCTCTTACGTGGGAGACCGATATCTAATCGGGCCGAAGCTCTATCCTACTTTCGAAAAGGTCGTCTTCATCGTAGTACCCATCATGGGGATCCTGGTTTTGATCGGATTGGGAATCTCGCTCTTTCTGACCATTTCAACCGCCGGGAATTGGATCCAGATGGTCGCCCAGACCATCGGGAACCTGATCTGGTCGGTTCTCCTGACCATCGGGATCATCGCCCTTATTTTCGCGGTCCTCGAACGCACCGTTCCGGAATTCAAGCCAAAGAATAAGGACTGGGACCCTCACAGCCTGCTCAAGATCAAAGGGCCTGACCGTTTCCGAGCCGGGAGTCTCACTGCAACTATTTTATTTACCAGCCTGGCGCTCCTCTTCTTCAATTCTTTTAGCTACTATAGCATCGCTGTCGGCAGCAGCACCTTCAGCACAGGAGATTACCCGTGTATCAGCTGTAGCTTCATTCCTCTTCCTCCACATCTAGTGTGGAGCTCAACCCCCCTCTCCGCAACCTTCTTACGCTACCTGCCTGCCCTGGATATCCTATGGGGTCTGATTATTATCCTGAGTGTGCTACTCTTGCGCCAGGGGCATTGGCAGACCTGGACGCGCTGGACCGATATTGGCTTGAAAGCTCTATCGGTCGGGTTGGCCGCTGGGATGCTGGCCGGTCCGTCCCTGATCGGCATAACTGCCGCCAGCCTGACGGCGGCCGGTTTTCCGGATGCGGCTGCACAAGCCAGCCAGTCGATCGACCTGCTCAACCATTTGGTCCGGTTGGCGCTGGGCCTGACCATCGTCTTGAGCGGGGTGGCGATCGTCGCGCAGCTCATCCGCTTGCTGCAAAGGCCCAAACCGCTGGTGTAAAATTCAGGTTTCCTCATAGATCCCCGGCGCTTTGGCGGGGATCTATTCATATCAGAAGAGGATCATGGAAATTCCATCTCCAGATTAACACGTTGTGCAATGGAATGGGCATGTTATTACATCAGAATCTTTGATTCCTTCAAATCATGATTCGCTGGAATCAATACATCAACTCTCATACCACGTTGAGATACTAATATCCTGATCGTTTATGCTGGAGCGGGCAGTTGTTCTGTTAGAACACCATCGGACATGCGCCAGACCTTGTCGGAACGCCCGGCAATGCTGGGGTCGTGCGTGACGATAATTACGCAATAGCCCTGGTCATGCGCCAGTTGACCAAGGATCTCGATCAGCTTATCGCCGTTGGCCTTATCCAGATTCCCGGTGGGTTCATCGGCCAGCAGGACCTGGGCACCGGTCGCCAGGGTGCGGGCAATGGCGACGCGCTGCTGCTCCCCGCCCGAGAGATTGGCGGGGTAGCGTTTGAATTTTTCCTCCGTGATCCCCACGGAAGATAAAAGGCTTTTCCCCTTCTCCGGGATCTCCGCCCCTGGAACGCCGTTGAGCTGCATGGGGAAGCAGACATTTTCCAGGGCGGTCAGCAGGGGGAAAAGCTGGAAAGCCTGGAAGATCATCGATACCCGCTCGCGCCGGTAGCGATCCAGATCCAGGTCGGCCAGGGGCTCAGCATCGATGTAGATCTGTCCCTGGTTGGGCTGGTCAAGACCGGCCATGAGCGAGAGCAGGGTGGTCTTGCCGCTGCCGGATGGCCCGACGACCGCGTTCAATTTGCCGCCTTCGAACAGGCAGGTTACCTCGTTGACCACTTGCCGGTCCCCGTTCTTGTATTGATAAGATACGTTTTCCAACCTGAGCCCGGGCATGATTTTCTCCTTAATCTATTCTTTGACTTGTAAGAGCTCAATGGGTTTTTTATTGGTGACCGAGATGGCGCCGGTCACCGAACCGGCCAGGACCCCGGCCAGGTACAGCCCGCCACTGACCAATAATGGAGCCGCCGAAGCAAGATCCGAGCTCATCCATAATAAACGGGAGATCCCCAGGCCGATGATCACCCCGAGGATGGAAAGAACCAGGGGCTCGATGATCAATGCCAGCCGGACAGCCGACCGGGTGGTCCCAAGCACGCGCAGGATGGCAGCCTCCCGGGTGGCTTGCAGCAGGAGCAGGAAACACAGCCCGGCGCCGATCAGGACCGAAACGCCGATCACCACCGGGTAGAGCACCTGGAGCAGGGACAGGTTCTTATCCAGCTGGGCGATCACGACCCTCAGCTCCTCATCCCAGATAACGAAGTTTAATTTGCCGCCCAAACCTTGCATGACCTTTTCCATATCCGCGCGGAACTGTGGCAGCTCCCGGTTTCTCTTTGGATCGAGGCTGAAATGCGCCACCGTGAACCTGGTCTGGCTGCCGTCCATGGCTTCCAGTGCGGAGAGGGGGATCAAGATGGAATTTATTGGTGGTGCTGTCAAACGAATTATGTTGGAAATCCCACCGGAGGCTGTGCTCCCCGAATACTGCCCGACGATGACGCAGGGATAGTTACTGCTGGATTGGTCGGTGATCTGCACCGTCTGGCCCACCTTCAACTGCAACATCTCCAGCAGGCTGGCCGGGAAAAAGGCAGGCAGGCCGTCTTTGCGGATCTCTGCGATCGTCCGGGGTGCGGCAAAAAGGTCCATATCCCATCCCGAGGCAAAAACGAGCGAACCCGGATCTGCCACGCTGGAATTGAACGCTTCGGGGCTGTCATAGGCATACACCTGGAAATTTCCGGGAAATACGTCCTTGGAATCCAGATTTTTAATTTTGAACCAAACGGTCTCGGCCTCGAGCACGCTGCTTTGCACGAAGCCACTGTTCAAGATGCCGTCGACGGTCTTCAGGTAAGCAAAATTGTCTGCAGATGAAGCATCAGCTGGAACAATGTCGGCTTCCACCACGGTTGTATCGTAGAGGCGATCCACTTCCAGCCGGCTGCGCTCCATGGTCTGCCGGATCCAGGCCGCGGCGAGCAGAAAGCCCAGGGCAACGACGAGGGTCAGGGCGGATTTGAGTTTGGAACGCAGCATATGATGGAGCATATACCGGCCCAGGGAGGCAGGAGTATATTTTCTGCCCGCAGCCAGATCGACCCGCTTCACGGCTGGTCCCTGTCGTGCCCTTCCGGGGAGATCAAGCGTGCCGGTCAGGCTGGAAGATAAGGAAGGAATGGGCTGTGTTGTTGAACTTTTTCTTGTTTGCTTTTGAACGGCTTTGTTTTGGGAAGTCTCGCCTTGAAGGAGCTCATAGACGGGTTTATGGGCCAGGAAGTACACCCCCAGCCAGGAAAACAAGGCCAGGAGCAGGAACATGGCTGCGCACAGGCCGGCGAGGATAAAGGGACTGAGCTCTGCGGAAGGAGAGACCCCTGCGGGAAGCGGCAGGGTGGAGAGGGAGACTTTGGCCTGGGCCAAGGCATAACTCCAGGCCGGAAGCCCGCCCAGCAAGATCCCGAGCCCGCCCAGCAAGAGCAGGGGCAGGATCAGCTGCCGGTTGGCCTGCCCTTTTGGGACGCCCAGGGCTCTTAAGATCGCATAGTCCCGTTTGCGCGCCATTACGTATAGAAAGACCGCCAGGATGAGGGCGACGACCAGCAGCAGGCTGTAGACCAGCAGATCCGCGGATAAGGAGCGGCGGATGGGATCCACCGCAGCCCAATAGGCGGGTCCATTGTTGGCGAGAAGGGTAAGGCTGATGCCCAGCGCCTGGAGGGGAGCTTTATAGGCTTGGATGAACGCGGTTTCGAGCCGCGAGGAGTTCGAGCACAAAACTGTAATCGTTTTCATATATAAATTGGTTTTGAGTCTCGGAGACAAAACCCGGCCGCAAACTGGAAGTGGGAATATAGGCAAAAATAGCCCAATTATTAGTACTGCTATATATACCAACGATTTTAAATGTGTCCTGGTAGGTCGGGTAGCTGCGCCAGTTGAGTGAATCCACGCCATCCCGGATTAATCCATGAAGGGTGTCCGTGAGCGGCCGGAAGGTGAGGGGTATCTCGTCCCCCAGTTTAAAACCGCGCAGGTTGGCAAATGACTCCGGCAGCACGATGGCTTTGTTCTTGGCGAGATCGTCCTGGTGGTTCAGCCAGCGCCCGGCGGTCAGGTAATAGCGGCGGGAGGCTTCCTGCATATACGGCATAGCGCTCTGATCCGCGCTGGCAATAATGCTGAGCGTATGCAGGTTTTCATTCAAGACATCGATCTCATTCTTGAAGGGAGCCAGGAGGGGGTCGCTGAAATCAATGCTCGCTCCCTGCGCCAGCGGGATATACCAGAGCTGTCCATCATCCAGCGGCTTGATCTGGAGAGAAGCGTAGTGTGTGTTTACCCACATAGGATCTATTTGAGATCCGATATCTTCCCAACCACGGATCAAATATCTCTGGCCGACTTGCATGGCCTGGATGGAGGGGACGGCGGCTTCATGTCCCTCGAACAAAAAAAGGAGGGCGACCGAATTGCCCTGCGTGGCATACTCGGGGTCGGCGGCCAGCAGGGTATCCACTTTAAATTTGAGATAATAGCCGATGGTTCTCTGGTTTTCTGGCTGGTTAGGATCCTTGACTTCCTCTTTTGCGACCAGATTACCAATAAACCAAAGATCAGTATTGTGGATATTTGGCCAATATTCCGGAGGGAGTGCATCCATCAAAACAGTAAAGTTTGAATCGAAATGGTTTTCATTATAAGTTTGCTGCATGACCCCTGAAACGATCTGCCGCTGGTCGCCGTAGGCGATATAGGGGCTGTTCTGGATCAATGCGATCCCGGCTGAAACATCCCCCGATCCCAGATTTTTAACATTTATGCATGCTGATTTGCTCGGATTACACCACCAATGGGTGGAATCATTTACATTTTGGAGGGTGCCAATGGAGCGGTAGTAGCTGCCCAGGACCTGTGTCTGGGTCTGCACCACGATGTATCCGACGGCTTTGGTCATGAAGGCGAATGAGATCAACCCAAACAGGATCAATAAAAGCAAAGACCTGAATGGTTTGCGAAGACTGGAAATCAAGGGAACGTTTGTTTTCATAAAAATATGCAGCCGACCTGGTGGTACGATCCGCCCTTCGGGAAGAGAATGGTTTACGGGCTGCGTGCAGAAATGGACGTAAGCCTAAACCAGTATAACAACTCCATGGAGATAATACAATCCACCCGGTCGCTCAAGCTCCCAACTCGGGGGGGAGCGGCATGGAAAGCTTTCCAACGAAGAGTATTGAAAAGAGAAGAAGACCTTTGGTCAAGTGCTGGAGGGGTCAGGCAGAACTTAGTGGGTCCTCTTTGGGAATTATTTCCCTAAAAGATAGGGACGATGCCCCTAAAGGACAGGGACGATGCCCCTAAAGGACAGGGACGATGCCTCTAAAGAACAGGGACCATGTCCCTAAAGCGCAGGGATAATATGCTGCGTGAAGACCTACGATCAACGAAATCTATAAAGGAAAATGAGCGAGGATATTAATATTTTACTAATATTATTACTAAATATTAGTGCGATAATTGCGATAAATTCGAGAGTAAAGAAAGGCATTTTTCAGGGATCAAATAAGGACGAGAGGGCAAAGCTATGTTTAATTTAAGCCTGGGTACTGCACTTGGAATCGCGGCGCGAACACTGGTCATTTACGTAGTCATCCTGGCCGGGCTGCGGTTATCGGGGAAGCGCGAGGTGGGGCAGATGACGGTCTTCGACCTGGTGGTGCTGCTGCTGATCGCAAACGCGGTTCAAAACGCCATGGTCGGTCCGGATACCAGCCTGGCGGGTGGAATCGTGGCAGCAGTGGTGCTGCTGATCATCAACGCAGCATTAGCGCGAATGAGCCTGAGCTGGCCGCGGCTGCGGCTGCTGGTGGAGGGCACCCCCACCCTGCTGGTATTACATGGAGAAGTCATCCCGGCGCATATGCGCAAAGAGGGAATCGACAAGGAATCCCTACAGGCGGCATTACGAGAACACGGGGTGGATAAGATCGAGGAGGTCGAGATGGCGGTGCTTGAAATCGACGGCTCGATCAGCGTGGTGCCATTGGGCGGGACCACCACGCGGGTGAAGAAGCCACTAAAATTCCTGCGCCATCAATAGGTTCAGGAGAGCAGGAAAGAAACAGGAACAGAAAGTAATTTATAGCGTAAAACCCTCTTCCTTATATTTTTTTTCACGATTTAAGGAGGAGATCTCATGCAGGAGAACGGAGGATGCAAGGAAAGCAAGCCTGGCAGGATTGGATCGAACCCTGGTACGTGGCATATGCCCTGACCGGTGTGGTGGTGGCTGGCCTGATACCGGTGCTGATCCCGCTGACCGTGAGCAAGAGCGGGAACGCCGGGCAGGTGGGACTGGTGGTAGCGGCGGTCAGCCTGGGCGGGTTGACCTCCCCAGTGTGGGGCGGGCTGGCCGACCGGCTGCGCCTGCACCGCGGACTGCTTGCCGGCGGGATGCTGGTGGCGAGCCTGGGACTGGCTGCTTTTGGTTTCGTCAATTCTCCAATTCCATGGTTCATCCTGGCAATTTTGATCGGGCTGGGCACCGCCAGCGCAGCCACCGTAGCCAACCTGTTCGTGGTGGAAGCACATCCGCAGGGGGAATGGGACGAACGCATCGGCTGGCTGCAGACCTTTTACGGAATCGGCCAGGTGGCGGGACTCCTGCTGGCAGGTATCTTGACCCAAATCAATTTTCAAACCAGCCTGGAGGTCACAGCCGCCCTAAGCGCGGCGGCGGCAATTTCCGGATGGTTCACCACCAAAACACCGCAAGCCCAACCCGGATTGACGCCGGTGCTGGTCCACCCGGTGAAACATGCCGAATCCGCGCTAAGTTCCCCACAACGACTTTTTCATCGACCAACCTGGAAGGGGATCAAAAACGCGGGGGCGAGCCTGCGCTCCCCATTCGGACTTTTTCTATTCGCCTGGCTGCTGGCCTTTGCCGGACCCGCGGCAGTGTTCTCGCAATACCCAATCCTGATGCAGAAAGTCTACGGAGTGACGCCGGCGAGTTCATCCGTGGCATTCGCAGTAATGGCAGGGCTCGGCCTGACGCTGTATACCCCGGCGGGGAGATGGTCCGAGCAGCGAGGTCCGCGGCGCATCCTGCGGGCTTCATTGGGATTGCGCCTGGTGGCATTTGCCGGGATGTTCGGACTGGTTTTCCTGCCAGCAGGAGGGAACGGCGGGTGGCTGGCGCTGCTGGCTTTTACCTTCGTGGTACTGGTCTGGTCTTTAATGAGCGTGAGCGGAACCGCCCTGGCGGCACGTCTATCGACCATTGGGGAGGGACAGGGACTGGGGATTTTTAATGCATTGACCTCAGCGGCAGGCATCCTGGGAGCAGTGCTGGGAGGCTGGGCGGCAGGGATTTGGGGGTACAGCGCGATCGTGGTGCTTGCCCTGGGCGGTGTGGCGCTAGGTCTTGGACTCAGTTTTCTGCAAGGAAACAAGGAATGACCAAAGGACAAAACCGGGCGCCCCGGATGAAGCCTGCATACCCAAGTCGGGTTCAAGGAATTAGCCAGATCAAGGAGATTCATTATGAAAGCGATCGCCAACCTCAGCGGGACTCCCACTTTAAAGCTGGTGGACCGACCCGAACCGACGCTTAACGGGGACGATGAAGTCAAGATCCAAATCCTGCGGGTGGGGATATGCGGGACCGACCGGGAAGAGGCTTCCGGAGGGCGGTCCAGGCCACCGGCGGGACAAAAAGAACTTGTCATCGGTCACGAAATGTTCGGGAAAGTGACGGCGACCGGAAAATCCGTGAGCCGGGTGAAGGTGGGAGACCTGGCGGTCTTTACCGTCCGGCGAGGATGCGGGAAATGCCTGCCATGCCTGATGAACCGCCCGGACATGTGCCAGACGGGCGAATACGTGGAAAGGGGGATCTGGGGCCTGGACGGGTACCAGACAGAATTCGTTGTTGATAAAGAACAATACGTGGTGAAGGTGCCAGCCGAACTGGAACCCGTGGGAGTGTTGTGCGAACCGCTCTCGGTGGCTGAAAAAGCGATCGACGAAGCCGTGAGAATCCAATCCGCCCGGCTGCCGGATGCACCGGCAACGCTGGACTGGCTTCACGATCGTCCATGCCTGGTGGCGGGGCTGGGCCCGATCGGACTGCTAGCGGCACTCGTCCTGCGACTGCGAGGCGCCTCCGTGCTTGGTCTGGATGTGGTGGATGCAGATACCGTCCGACCACAATGGCTGGAGCATATCGGTGGACATTACATCGATGGGCGCCAGGTATCCCCCGACAAAATGGACGACCATTTCGAGAGGATCGACCTGATCTTCGAATCGACAGGGGTGGCAGCGCTCGAGTTTAATTTGCTGGACGCGCTGGCGCCCAGCGGGGTATACGTGCTGACCGGCATCCCGGGCGGCGACCGCCCGCTCGAAATCCAGGGGTCAGAATTGATCCGCGAACTGGTCCTGGAGAACCAGGCGATGGTGGGCAGCGTCAATGCTGCGCGAGACCACTATCAAATGGCAGTGGATGACCTGGCGCACGCCCGCCTGATGTGGGGGGAGCACGTGGCGCAACTGATCACCCAGCACCACCCGTACACCGATTTCGACTCCGCATTGCACGGACACACTGCAGACGAGATCAAGGCGGTCATTGAATGGACTGGATGAAATGGTTTATGGAGGTAATTTATGGGTAGCGAATCTTTAGCCCCAGGATGGCCGGGAATCCCGGCGCGCTGGACATCCAGCGCCAAAACCGGCGTGGGGACAGCCCTGAACCAGGCCAGCCGGATCTGGTTCACGCTCAGCCACGGAATATTCGATGAAATCTACTACCCGCGGGAAGACCAGGCGTGCACGCGGGATATGGGATTGATCATCACAGCGGGGTCAGATTTTTTCTCGGAAGAGAAACGGCAAACGAGCCAGCAAATCGAAGCCATGGCACCCGGCGTGCCCGCATACAAATTAACCAACACCTGCATGGAGGGCAGATACCGGGTGATAAAGGAAGTGGTGGCAGACCCGAAACGAGACGTGGTACTGCAGCAGACCCAGTTCACGGCTTTGAAGGGAAAGACTCAGGATTATCACTTGTACGTGGAACTGGCTCCCCACCTGGCAAACGAGGGAGACCACAATACAGCCTGGATCGGCGACTATAAGGGCGTTCCAATGCTGTTCGCGGAGCGGGAAGGCATTGCACTGGCGCTCGCCTGTTCCGCGCCCTGGCTGAAACGATCGGCAGGGTTCGCGGGGACGTCGGACAGCTGGCAGGATCTGATCCAGCACCGCCAGATGACCTGGAACTACGAGCGTGCAGAAAATGGGAACGTGGCACTGACAGGTGCGGTCGATATCCAGGAATCTGGCGGGAATTTCCTGCTGGCGCTGGGTTTTGGAGCCAACACCTTCGAAGCCGGTCAGCGTGCGCTGGCAAGCCTGCTGGACGGGTTCGACAACGCCTGCACAACCTACATCCGTGAATGGCAAACCTGGCTGAAAACCCTGCTGCCATTGAGTCCAAAAAGCGATGAAAAAATCTCCGAGGAGCTGTACATGGTCAGTTCGGCTGTGCTGCGCACCCACGAGTCGAAACGATTCCCGGGGGCGCTCATCGCCAGTTTATCCATCCCGTGGGGATTTGCCATGGGAGACAACGACCTGGGCGGGTATCACCTGTCGTGGCCGCGCGACCTGGTGGAATCAGCGGGCGGACTGCTGGCAGCCGGGGCGCACAGCGATGCCAGGCGGGTCTTATATTACCTGCAGGTGACCCAGGAAGCGGACGGGCACTGGCCGCAAAACATGTGGCTGGACGGCAAACCCTATTGGGGAGGCATCCAGATGGACGAGACGGCTTTCCCAATCCTGCTGGTGGACCTGGCAAACCGGGAAAAAGCATTAGGGCTGGAAGACCTCAAGCGCTTATGGCCGATGGTGAAGAAAGCGGCAGCATACCTGGTTAAAAATGGTCCCGTAACTGCGCAGGACCGCTGGGAGGAAGACCCGGGCTACTCCCCCTTCACCATGGCGGCGGAGATATCGTCCCTGCTGGCAGCCGCGGACCTGGCGGAACTGAGCAGGGAACCTGTGACCGCCGCTTACCTGCGTGAAACGGCCGACACATGGAACTCCAACATCGAGCGCTGGATGTACGCCACCGGTACCGACCTGGCGCGCCAGGCCGGCGTGGAGGGGTATTACGTGCGGATTTCAGCGCCAAACAGCGCCGAGGCAGGTTCTCCTTCACAGGGTTATGTCCCGATCAAGAACCGGCCGCCGGGGGAAAACGTGGAGCAGGCAGTGCATATCATCAGCCCGGATGCACTGGCGCTGGTACGCTTTGGCTTGCGAGCCCCGGATGATCCGCGGGTGGTCAACACGGTCAAGGTGATCGACTCCCTGCTTAAGACCGACCTGCCCTACGGTCCCGGCTGGCACCGTTACAACGACGACGGTTACGGGGAACACCAGGACGGGGGTCCATTCGACGGGACCGGAGTGGGCCGCGTCTGGCCGCTGCTGGCAGGGGAACGCGCCCATTACGAACTGGCAGCAGGAAGGATCGAAGAAGCAACAAAGCTGCTGCACGTGCTGGAAGCCAGTGCGGGTGCGGGTAAATTAATCCCGGAACAGGTATGGGATACAAACGACATCCCCGAAAAAGAGCTGTTCTTGGGCAAGCCTTCCGGATCGGCCATGCCACTGGTGTGGGCACACGCCGAATACGTGAAGCTGCTGCGCTCCTTAAAGGAGAGGCGCGTCTTCGATATGCCGCCGCAAACGGTGGAACGCTACATCAAAGCCAAGACTGGATCAAAACAGGTGACATGGCGCTTCAATAATAAATGCGAGAGCATGCCGGCAGGGAAAATATTACGGCTAGAACTTTTGGGGAAGGCAAGGGTGCATTGGAGTGCAGATAACTGGCAGACTGTCAACGATACAGAAACACGGGATACGGGATTGGGCCTATATACGGCCGATCTGCCGGTGGAAAAACTGGCAGCCGATACAACGGTGATGTTTACCTTTCACTGGTCTGAAGGAGATAAGTGGGAGGGAACTGATTTTTCGGTGAAGATCATGTGACCTTGAAATGGAGCAGGAACAGCAACGACTTCAGCCGTGGCTACAAAGCTTTATATTCCGATGGAGATCGACCGAACAAGGAATGTTGAGGATGATTTTCCGAGCGAGGTTTGTGCTACAATATTTTTAGAAAATTGAGAAACTTTTTTTATACCGACGAAGGAGGCAAATGCGATGACCGGTTTCGTTGGAAACATCGAAAAATTAACCTTGAAGAACGATTATTTTCGGGAGGTGCTGTTCACGGGGAAACACGCCCAGCTGGTGGTGATGTGCCTGCAGCCAGATGAGGAGATAGGCAACGAGGTGCATGCAAACGTCGACCAGTTCTTCCGGATCGAGCAGGGGGAAGCAAAATTCGTCTTCGATGGCAAGGAAGAGCATGTCGCCCACGAAAATGATGCCGTCATCGTACCGGCAGGCACATGGCATAACGTGATCAATACGTCGAGGAAGCAGCAGCTGAAGCTTTATACAGTCTATTCGCCGCCGAACCATCCAGATGGGACGATCCACAAGAACAAGGCTGAAGCGGAGGAAGCAGAAAAGCACGAGCACCAATAAATGGATGCCTCCTGATAATTAACGCGAAGACCAAAAAAGTTAATGAGAGGAATGTCTCCACGCGGACAATGTTTTCCACTCCTATAATTTTTACGACACAAATCGTTCCGATGCAGGGAGTCGGAACGATCTTGTTTAAAGCGGAGTATCGGATAGAAGAAGGGGGGAAATCAGAGGGTTACAACCAGACGTCAGGCTTTTTTCGAGCTGGGGCGGGCGGACCGGGAGGGCAATTTTCGGCCGATGACGAGGATGGTGATGTCGTCATAATTCGGTTCCTCCTTAACCCAGTCGTGAAGATCGTTTTTAAGGTGTTCGAGTAATTCATCGGGAGAATCCGGGGCCGAACCGATCGCTTCTTTAAGTTGGGGCAATTCAAACCGCTCGTGGTAGGGGCTGTTGGCATCGGTCAATCCATCCGAATAGGCAACCAAACTTTCCCCCGGCATCAAGGAAATATTCAATTCCTCGTATTCCACATCCTTAAAGATACCCAAGGCGATGCCCCGGCCAGCAAGGGTTTCCACCTGTCCGGAAGCCTTGCGCAAGAGAGGCGGGGGATGCCCGGCGATAGCATATGTCAACTTTGAATTTACCGGATCCAGGATGCCATAAAAAGAGGTGACGAAATTCGTCTTAATATCCAGGTCGAACAAAGCACGGTTGACCTGGGAAAGTAAAGCAGCAGGAGAGGCTTCATTAGCGACGCGCTCGCGAAATCAACCCATGGGTAATCGCCATATATAACGCGGCCGGGGCGCCTTTGTCACTCACATCCGCAACAATGAACCCCCAGAATCCGCCCGGGAGTTGGAAAACGTTATAGTAATCTCCGGAGGTCTCGTAAGCAGGTTTCCAGTAGGCTGCAACGCAATAGCCGCGAAATCTTGGGCATTTTATATGGCAGGAGGCTTACCTGCACCTTGCGGGCCATATTGAGCTCGTTTGAAAGGCGAGTTTGCTGAGCTCTCACCTGGTCAAACATTTGGGCGCGTTCAAGAGCGCCGCCAATCTGCCGGGCGCCTGCGGTCATGAACTGGAGGTCAGAGGCAGAAAGGAACTGCCATTCCTTGGCAGCAACGTTCATCACCCCAATAGTCTGATCCCTGCAAATGATCGGGACGCTGGCGTGGAACATCAAGTCATTGGTGACGCTGCCGGTCTCGGCTGCATCTTTGAGCCGGCTGCATTCCACGATATTCACCCCGCGTTTCAACCGGTCGGCATTGATCAGTTTCTGGCAGGTGCAGGCAGGCGGACGCTTTAGATAATAACGATCGGATTGTTCCAAGCTGGGAGGCAGGTTGTGTGCAGCAGCAAGGGCAAATCCGTGCTCTGGTGTTTCCCCAGGGATTTGGTCCAAGAAACCGGCATCCACCTTGAGTGAGATCCAGGCAGTATTCAGGTCCATCACTTCTGTCATCGTCTGGAGGGAATCATCCAGCATGGATTGAACATCCACAGCGCGGTTGGTCGATTCAGCCAGCCGATTCAAGGCACGTAAACGCGCCAGCTCACCGTCTGCAAACCGACCGGAGAAGGCATCGTGCTTGTTGCGCAACTGCTTTTTACTTATAAACGGAGATTTGAGGCCGTACTTTTCGAAGGGGTTTTCATCGATCAACCCGTTGTCTTTGAGCCATAAATAGAAGCTTTCGAGGGACGATTTAATCCGGTTCAGAGCAGGGTCGGTTTCACCCATGATATGACGGTCCAGCAGGTAAGTGCGAATGGAGGCGTCGTCGGAGGCATCAGGTTTGAACTCACCGCCAAGATTTCCGCTCCATGCCATGTACTCTTTTACATCTTGGAAAATGGCGTTTTTTTGGGAAGGAAGGGAAGAGGCAAATCGATCCAGGACAATATCCTGCATGTGAGGCTGGGGTTTTCTTTTTCCAAGGTTTTGGGATTTACCAGAATTTGACGCAGGCAATTTCGGACGATTATGCAGTTGCATATGCGCTTAACCATTCTTTCTTCATAATATATCATTAACTTAAATAATTGTTAAAGTCGGTTTTTTCCAGAGGGGATTTCAACCATGATCGAATGACAATCCTCTACGGCTTCTAAATCCAAACGAGTCTCATCCCAAACTTTGACCGCATCCCCTTTCTGAAGGGTGAGACTGTTTAATCCCAGCGAGCCTTCCAAACAAACCAAGTAAAAATAATGGGCAGGCTCCAACTCAGCCCGGACGCGCCTGCCAGCCTGAATCTCGGACACGTAAATATTGGTATCCTGATTAACCTGAACCAGCCCATCCGATTTTCTGCCTGAGGCAATTTGCAACAGCTTATTAAGGCGGTCTTCCTTCGTGAAGTGATTGCAAATGTATCTGGGAGTTAAACCGGCAGCATCCGGCTGGATCCAGATCTGCACAAAGCGGAGAGGCGTGGCAGGTGATTTATTCGTCTCGCTATGAGTAATCCCTGAACCAGCACAGGAATACTGCATGTCGCCGCGTTTGATCCTGTTATTATTCCCCATGTTGTCAATATGAGTTAACTCGCCCTCGAGGCAATACGAAATGATCTCGATTTCCTTATGCGGGTGCGTTTCAAATCCAAACCCCGGTTTTACCACGAAGTCATTAAAGGCGACCAACTCTCCAAACTGTCGGTTTTCGGGATCGTCATAATCCGCAAAGGAAAAGTGGAATCGTCCAGTATGCCACCCGTAATCACCCAGGTACATATGTTCCGAGAGTATTTTCGAAAGCATCGCCTCACTCCTCCAACCGCGTAACCGCTAACTATTAAAGCATTTCGAAAAAATAAACCTGTCAGGGAATTACGGTTAAAGTATAGCAGAATTTTATAGATATATCAAGTCTAATTTGTCATGTATTCTCAAACTGGAAAGATTTCGTATCTAATCCCCCACCTGATTAAAACGAAGCGGTGACCTTTAAACTGTTCGAGGTCTCCGGTCTTTTTCGCAAATTTAATCTTCCTAGAATTTATTTACTTTTTATCGTACCCGCCCAGCTGGATCCTGAAAGAGGTTTTCAATGAGCCCAGGCTACCCTACCTGCGGATTTTCCCACCTGCTGTCCCAGGAACCTGCGCTGTTGAGCGCTATGTTCCTGCACATGGCGCAGATTGTTTGGTTTCATTATTCCAGCTATGCAGTCACCTTTTCTCTTTATAATCCTGCACCTGGCTTTCCAACCACGATAACCAGTTTGAAAGCCCTTCCCCTGTGCGGCAAGAAAGCTCGACCTGGGTCACACCCGGGTTGAGCACTTCGATGCCTTTTTTGAAGAAGTCCATGCGGAAGGGGACATAGGGCAGCAGGTCAATCTTGTTGATAACCACCACGTCCACGCCGCGGTACATACCCGGATACTTATAGGGTTTGTCATCCCCCTCGGGGATGGAGGCCACCAGTACACTCTTATGGGTGCCAAGCTTGAAATCTGCAGGGCAGACCAGGTTGCCGACATTCTCAACGATCACGAGGTCTAGGGCGCCCAGATCAAGCTGGAAGATGGCCGATTGCACCATAGAAGCATCCAGGTGGCAGTCTCCGCCAGTGTTGATCTGGATGGCGGTCGCGCCGGCAGCCTGGGCACGGTCAGCATCAAAGGAAGTGGCGATGTCACCGTTGATCATGCCGATCCGTAAACGACCTTGAAAGCCCTTGAGGGTTTGTTCGACCAGGGAGGTCTTCCCCGCTCCCGGGCTGGCCATTATATTGAGGGCAAGGACACGGGCAGAATCGAAACGGGACTGGTTCTCGAGAGCCAGACGGTCATTGGCAGACAGGATCTTTTCAACCACTGGGATGCGCTGAGGCATAAGTCTTACTCCAATTTTCTTCTTACTCAATCCATGTCAGGATGCCGCCAGATCATTCTTCAACATCTATCGCTTCCAGGTGAAATTCATCACCGGTCTTTAACTTTGCTCGGGTGCCCCCGCATTGCGGGCAAGCAAACTCCTCGGCAGCGGGTGAATATTCCTGCCCGCAATCCTGGCAGACGAGCACGACCGGAACACGTGTGAAGTGGAGGGCTGCCCCCTTGGCAATGGTGCCCTCGCTGATGATATCCCAATAGAACTGGACCGAATCATCTACGATGGAAGACCACTTTCCGATGACCAAGTACAGACTGGTGATACGGCGGGCATTTTGCGCCCGGGCATGGCGAAGAGCAATTTCGAGCATACTTTCCGTGACGGCTAGTTCATGCATGGGTCAGGTCATTATACAGCAATAAAATCCAGGCAGTTGACATGGAGGTTTTTATCACGAGCAACTTACCAAAAATCTTTTTCCTTCCGGGATGGGTAAATAAAGAATTTAACAATCAGTAAACGTCAATTCGTGCAATTTTATACTTTCTTATCTTTTTCTAATTTCCACGAACAGGCAGAATATTATAATAGAATTAAGTCATAAATATATTCATAAAGGAGAGCGGAAATGAGACTATCAAAAAGGCTTGGCTTTATCCTACTCGGTATCTGGCTGATCTTAACCGGATTGATCCCGCTATTCCACTTCACTTTTTCGGGGTTGGATACAATCATGGATATCCTGGCGATTGCGGCAGGCGTACTGATCCTATTCGAACGCTAATTGATTAAAGAACCGAGGGAAAACCTATGTCGATCGTGAACGTGGTCGGTGGGGCGCTTTTACTTGCCCTGGGAAGAAAAATATTCTGGCTCTTTGTGGCAGCCTCCGGTTTTTTTGCCGGATTTGAACTGGCCAGCAGAGTTTTCAACGTAAGCCCAGTGTGGGTGGCGATAGTGATCGGCGTGGCGGTGGGAGTGGTTGGCGCACTCCTGGCAATTTTCGTCCAGAAGCTGGTAATCGGTGCGGCCGGGTTTCTGGCGGGAGCTTTTATCACTTCACGCCTGGTACCCCTGCTAGGGACGTCGGTCCAAAGCTGGAACTGGGTGATCATCATCATCGGAGGGATCATCGGGCTCATCTTGATGTATGCCATCTTCGAATGGGCGCTGATGATCCTGTCATCGCTGGCAGGAGCCATGCTGGTGGTGGAAGGGTTGAACCTGGTGGGAATGGTGGCGATCGTCGTCGGAATCGTCCTGTTCGTAATCGGGATCGCCTTCCAGGCCGGATTGAACCGACAACCCAGGGCAGATAGAAAAACAGCCAGTTAATCTTATTTGTGCTGGGGAGATGAATAAATAAATATTTGGGGCGGCCATTTGGTCGCCCCAATTAAGCTTGGATTCAATTTATGACGCAGAAAAGCTCGTGAGCCGAAATGCGATTTTGACCTAGTCGCCGTAATCCTCCGGGAGCCAGCAACACAGGACCAGTTCGCGAGCGGCTTTGACCTCGTCCATGCGACCAAAAGGAGTCTTATGCGGGGCGTCGTGGAGCAGCATGGGGGTAGTTTTCGCCTCGTCCGCGATCTTGATCAAGGCATCCACAAAGGCATCCAGGGTACGCTTGTTTTCGGTCTCAGTGGGCTCAATCATCAGCGCTTCATGAACGATGAGGGGGAAGTAATTGGTGGGGGGATGAAAATCATAGTCCATCAATCGTTTGGCAACATCCAGGGCGCGGATGCCGGGAGCGTCAGGCCACTGTCCTTCCGCCACGAATTCGTGCATGCAGATACGGTCGAAGGGGACGGTGTAGATACCTGCCAAACGCGCCTTGACGTAGTTGGCATTCAACACGGCATATTCAGCGATCTTGCGCAGCCCATCGGGTCCATGCATGGCAATGTAAGTATAGGTACGCACCAGCATGCCAAAGTGACCATGGAAGGCCTTGACACGCCCAATCGATTTCCCGGGAGTCACAAAACCGAACAGGGGCGGTTCTTCGTCCGAACCCTCCTCGATGACCCCAACCAGCGGACCAGGGAGGAAGTCTGCCAGTTTTTCGGTGACGCCCACAGGTCCAGAACCCGGTCCGCCACCGCCATGAGGGGTGGAGAAGGTTTTGTGCAGGTTGTAATGCATCACGTCAAAACCGACGTCGGCAGGACGTAATATGCCAAGCAAGGCATTAAGATTGGCTCCATCGCCATAAACCAACCCGCCGCAATCATGGACGATCTTGATCACCTGCTCGAGATGTTCATCAAACAGACCCAAGGTGTTCGGGTTGGTGAGCATCAAGCCGACGGTGGTATCGTCGCAGGAAGCTTTCAATGCATCCAGGTCAAGATTGCCGCGCGCATCCGATGAAACCTGAACGACTTCCAAACTACTCATCGCAGATGAGGCGGGGTTCGTCCCATGAGCGGAATCGGGAATGAGCATCTTCACCCGTTTTGAATCGCCGCGGTCCCGGTGGTAGGCGCGCATGATCAGAACACCGGTCAACTCCCCATGGGCACCGGCGGCAGGCTGCAGGGTGAGAGCGGCAAAACCGGAGATCTCCTTCAACCACTCCTGCAAGGTATACATTAAAGCCAGGTTTCCCTGGACAGTTTCGACGGGCTGGAGGGGGTGAGTGAAAGCAAAACCGGGCAGGCGAGCCATATCCTCGTTGATCTTCGGGTTGTATTTCATAGTGCACGAACCTAGAGGATAAAGCCCATCGTCAACGCTATAGTTATATTTCGACAGGGCGATGTAATGGCGGACTACATCTACCTCAGCCAGTTCGGGCAGGGGCAGATCCTTACGGAGAAGATTTTCGGGCAACCTGGCGAGCGGGACATCGGGGACCGGGAAGGTGACACCGGTGCGACCGGGGGAAGAAAGTTCGTAAATCGTTGGCTCAGTCATGGTCGGCCTCCGCCAGAATTTCCACCAATGCATCGATCTCATCCCTGGTGTTCATCTCAGTAACAGCGATGAGCATGTGGTCCTGCAGGGCAGGATAATCCTGTCCCAGGTCATATCCGCCGAGGATGCCGTGTTCGAGCAGGTGATCGTTGATCTCTGCCACCGGGCTGGGGCAACAGACCGAGAATTCGTGGAAGAAGGGGGCATCGAAGCAAAGCGAGTAGCCTTTGAGCTTGCTGATCTGATCAGCCGCATAATGGGCCTTGTGATAGCACAATTCCGCCACCTGACGCAAACCGGTCTGCCCAAGGAGGGAAAGGTACAGAGCAGCAGCCAGCGCCAGCAAGCCTTCGTTGGAACAAATATTGGAGATGGCGCGCTCGCGTTTGATATGCTGTTCGCGGGCGGTGAGGGTAAGCACAAAGGCACGTTGGCCGCGATTATCCAGGGTCTCGCCTGCGAGGCGACCTGCCATCTTATGGATGTACTGCTTGCGAGTGGTAAAGAAGCCCAGGTATGGACCGCCGAAAGAGAGGGGGATGCCGAGCGGCTGTCCCTCCCCCACCACAATGTCAGCACCCATATCTCCTGGAGTTTTTAAGAGACCGAGGGCGGTGGGGTTGGCAGCAATGCAGAACAGGGCACCCTTGCCATGGGCGATCTCAATAAGTTTTGAAAAATCGTAAATTCGCCCGAAAAAGTCCGGGTACTGGACGATGACGAGGGCCGTGTTGTCGTCGATCAGGGTTTCGAGCGCTTCCGGGCCAGCGTCGAGATTCGCATTGGGATCATCACCAGCCAATTCCAGGCCCATCCCCTGAACGTAAGTGCGCATAGTGGCGCGGTACTGAGGATTGACGGTGGGCGAGATGACCACACGATTGCGCTTGCCGCGGAATTGGGCGTACGCCATATTGGCTGCCTCAGCCACTGCGGTAGCGCCGTCGTAATGGGAAGCGTTCGATACATCCATCCCAGTCAGGGCGCAGATCAAGCTCTGATATTCGAAAATGCCCTGCAAGGTGCCCTGGGAAATTTCCGGCTGGTAGGGGGTGTAGGCTGTATAGAATTCACCGCGCCTGAGGATATGATCCACGGCTGCGGGGATATAGTGGTTGTACGCCCCTGCACCAAGGAAAGAAACCAGATCGGATTGGAGATTTTCATTGCCGGAGGCCAGTTCGCCCAACTCGGCGGCAGCCTCCATCTCGGTGAGGGCTGGCGGCAAATCCAATTTAGGATAGCGGTGCTCGGCCGGGATATCCTTGAACAGGTCTTCAAGGCTTTTCACGCCTATCGTGGCAAGCATCGCATCCCGCTCCTTGAGAGAGTGCGGGATATAAGTCATAGAACCTCCTCTCAACTGCGCACGAAATTAATGCGCCCGTTCTTCACAGTACTTGGTATAAGCTGAGGCATCCATCAGGCCGGCGGCCTGGGCACCTTCCACCTTTACCATCCAGCCCTTAACATAAGGATCGGTATTCAGGATCTCGGGATTACCGCTCAGGTCATCATTTACGGCCACCACTTTTCCGCCGACAGAGGCATAAGTCTCTGCAGCGGCTTTTACTGATTCGACCGAGGCAATCGGTTTGCCGGGTGCGACCGTGTCTCCGGCTGAGACGACGATTTCAACGAAGACAATATCCGAGAGCTGACCCTGGGCGTAATCGCTCAGTCCCATGGCTCCAGTGGCAGGGTCAAACCACTCATCGGTCTTCGTGTACTTGAGATTGGTGGGAATATTCATACTGGTCTCCTCTTAGGGTCAATTAGGCAAAATAAAAAGGGCACACGCAAACAGAACGTGCGCCCTCTGTGATCAACCTGAGAGATTCTCCCGGGCACAGGTCAGCTAAAAGACCGTCTGCACAGGATTGCCCCGTCGGTGTCCCACAACGGTGATGAATTCACCGCAGGGAACTTTCCAGAGGTTACTGGTGCAGGGTCCATTTTACCTGAGAGTTTCGCCCAGAGACGACTAATCCGGGTTTGCCCCTTCGGTGCCATCCAAATTTACGAAGCGAGGCAATTCGCGAGATACCGACGATTTACCGCGCTGCTGGACAGTCTCTTCCCTGCCACCATCGAGTTGTAAAGTATATAGCATTGTAAGAGCAAGACTGGGGAGAGTCAAGTAATGATTTTTATTGGAGGAACAATAACCGGCGCGATCCCGCGCCGGTTATTGTGGAGGAAAGAAAAACTAACTACCGGTGAGAGTGCCGCGAACCCAGTCACCAACCAGCCAGTATTTGAAATCCCGGCCCTGGTTCACCTGAACCGCGCCGATAATCCCATAGGCCAGCGCACCGACCGGTAAAAGCAGTAAAAGCGGTGTGAGAAGAAGTGCAAAGGGGATAAGAATAACACCAACCAGGATCATGGAAAGTCCACCGACGATGGCCCACATCAAGCCAATCAAAATTCCACCTCCAAACCACCAGATCAGCTGGAAGACCATAGCCTGCAACGCATGATATGACACAAAACGCGAGCGGTCCCTGTAGACGAGATAAATGATCAGGGCAGCGATGGGGCCGCCAAAACCCGTCGCCAGGTTCAAGAGGGTGCTCAAGTGAGCAAGTGTCCCCCAAGTTCGTTCATCTCCCGAGGTCATAACCTGAGGCGGGTTGAGCGGCAGGGGAGGCACTGGGGGCGCGGCCATTGGAACCGGGGGTGTGGGTGCAAGCGGAGATTCAACCGCGGCGGCCGGTTCAGCTGTCAGATCAGATTTCATTTTTGCGGGCATAAAATACTCCTTATTAATTTATCAGATATACTCTTTTTACGCTTCAATGCCCAATTAGTTGCACAATGATATTCAAGATTTGATGGTCAATTCCTTTTTTTTCGCATTTCCATTAAGGCAGACAAAATATGTTCGACCTGTGAGATCATTACAGAAAAAAAGTGCCGGGATATTAAATCAAAGAAACCCGCCAAATGGCGGGCTTCTAAAGTAAACAATGATCAAGCTATGAAATCCAGTGCTGGCCGCGCAAGAACTTGGTCAGGACTGGTACCTCGAAGTATTTTCCCTGGTAGGCCAAAACAGCGGGCCAGATCAAGAGCAGCCACAGAACGGGGTCGCAAATGGCGAGGATTACCGTTAGTGAAATAAGGAAAACTATAACCCAAAGAATTACGTTCAGTGCAAGCGCCTGGACCGCGTGGAATTTAATGAACGGCCGGTTTTTCTTATCTTCCATAAACAGCATGATGATGGCGACAACAAAGATCGGGTAGCCAAGGGCGGCCCAGAGTTTATCATCGCTGGTGATATCAGAAGTCATCGGTGTTTGAGTCATTTTTTTCTCCTAAGGCTATGAAATTGGTTTAACGTTTGAAACATTTTACATCTTATCAGGACAAAAAGCAACCAATTTACCAAAGTGCATCGAAACTGGGATTATTTTTTCCAGAGGCATCCTTCTTTTCAAGAAAAGGCAGTAGAATCATGGCGTGACTCTCCAAACGCGAATCGTCTTTATGGGGTCTCCTAACTTTGCGGTGCCCTCGCTGGATGCGCTTGCGAAGGAATATTCAGTGGCAGGGGTGGTGACCCAACCCGACCGTCCCGCAGGGCGAGGCGGCGCTTTAAGCTCCCCAGCGATAAAAACGGCAGCCATGCGATTGGGAATCCCCGTCATACAACCCGCGAAGATCCGATCACCAGAATCCATGGCCCAACTCCAGATGTGGGCTCCTGATTTGATCGTGGTGACTGCCTTCGGGCAGATCCTGCGCCCGGCGGTGCTCGACCTGCCTGCATACGGCTGCGTCAACGTGCATGGTTCACTGCTGCCGCGCTGGAGGGGACCAGCTCCAATCCAGGCTGCCATCCTGGCGGGAGACCAGGAGACAGGTATCACAATCATGAAAATGGACCCTGGGGTGGATACCGGTCCGATCCTAAGTCAACGAAAATTGCCAATTGGCTCCGATGACACAGGTGGTTCGCTATTCGAAAAAATGGCTCCCCTGGGAGCAGAACTCCTCATGGAAACCCTGCGCGGGTACATAAACGGTGAAATTCTGCCACAGCCTCAAAGCGAGCAAGGCGCAACATATGCCGCGATGCTTAAGAAAGAAGACGGCCTTTTGGATTTGACGAAACCGGCAATCGAACTCGAGCGACGGGTAAGAGCAATGAACCCTTGGCCGGGAGCATTTTTCTACTGGAACGGTACAGCATTAAAGGTCCTGCGGGCGCATTTATCCGGTGGAAGGAATCCCGGTTCCGGGAGCAGGTTCCGCGTGGAGGGAAGCCCCGCGTTGGGAACCGGTGATGGAATCCTGATCCTGGATGAAGTCCAACCGGGGGGAAAAAATCCATGCCGGGGAAAGCGTTTTTAGCAGGAGCCCGCAACTGGGAAACCAAATAATTGCATATTCACGAACTCATGAAGCTTTTCGTGTTATTGTGCCCTTGAAGAAAAAATCTTCACGGAGATGTCGATGCCAAAATATGTAGCTGCGATAGACCAGGGCACCACCAGCACCCGCTGCATCCTCTTCGATCATACAGGCAACATCGTCAGCGCGGACCAGGAAGAGCATGAACAGATCTATCCGAAGCCCGGTTGGGTGGAACACGATGCCCTCGAAATTTGGGTGCGAACCCAGGGCGTGGTGCGAGGTGCATTGGAAAAATCAGGCGCTGAAGTGGGCGATATCGCCTCAATCGGCATAACAAACCAGCGTGAGACGACGGTCGTATGGGAACGCCAGACCGGGCGCCCGGTCTACAACGCCATTGTCTGGCAGGACACACGCACAGACACCATTTGCAATGAGCTGGCTCGAGAGGGAGGCCAGGACCGCTTCAGAGCCAGGACAGGCTTGCCACTGGCAACCTATTTCTCCGGGCCGAAAATCAAATGGATCCTGGATAACATCCCCGGGTCACGGCAGAGGGCTGAGACGGGTGAACTGCTGTTTGGCAACATGGACAGCTGGGTGCTGTGGAACATGACGGGCGCACACATCACGGATGTGACGAATGCTTCTCGTACTCTTTTAATGAATCTGGAAAGCCTGGAGTGGGACCAGGAAATCCTCGGTATCCTGGGGATACCCAGGGCGATGATGCCTGAAATCCGATCGTCGTCAGAAATTTACGGCAATGCAAAAGGCGGACTGGGTGGCGTGCCGTTTGCCGGAGACCTGGGAGACCAGCAGGCGGCGCTATTCGGCCAAACCTGTTTTAATCCCGGGGAAGCCAAGAATACCTACGGAACGGGATGTTTCATGCTGATGAACACCGGCGAGAAACCCGTCCTTTCGAAAAACGAACTCCTGACCACGCTTGCGTACCAGATCGGCAGCCAGCCGGCGGTTTATGCACTGGAAGGATCGATCGCAATCGCCGGGGCGCTCGTCCAGTGGCTGAGGGATAACCTGGGGATGATCGAAAAATCATCCGATGTGGAAACCCTGGCAGCCTCGGTAAAGGATAACGGCGGAATTTACTTCGTCCCGGCATTTTCGGGGTTGTTTGCTCCCTACTGGCGATCGGAGGCACGCGGCGCCATCCTGGGGATAACGCGCTTCGCCAACAAGGGTCACATCGCACGGGCGGCCCTGGAAGCAACCGCTTACCAGACACGGGAAGTGCTGGACGCCATGGAGAAGGATTCCGGGGTGAGGTTGACTGCGCTGAAGGTGGATGGCGGGATGGTCTTCAACGAATTGCTGATGCAATTCCAGGCAGACATCCTGGGGGTACCCGTCATCCGCCCCAAGGTGGCGGAGACAACCGCGCTCGGAGCGGCATATGCTGCCGGGCTGGCAGTGGGATTCTGGAAAGATTACGACGAACTGCGTCTCAACTGGGGCAAGGACCGGGAATGGAAACCTAGCATGACAGCCGATCAACGCGACTCCATGTATTCTGTCTGGAAGAAAGCTGTGACCCGCACTTTTAATTGGATCGAATGAAATTATTCTCGGGGCGCATTATTTCTGCGCTCCAACCAAGGAAAAAACAATGAATCGACAAGACACACTCACTTCCATTAAATCCCACTCCCCCACAGTGCTGATTGTCGGCGGAGGAATCAACGGGGTGGGCACTTTCCGTGATCTCACACTGCAAGGTGTGGATACCCTGATCATCGACCAAGCCGATTTCTGTTCCGGCGCCTCGGGAGCCTCCTCGCGCATGGCACACGGCGGTATCCGCTACCTAGAGAATGGAGAATTCCGCCTGGTACGAGAAGCCGTGCAAGAACGCAACCTGATGATCCAAAATGCCCCCACCCTGGTCAAACCATTGCCGACCACCATCCCTATTTTTAAGACCTTTTCCGGCATAATGAATGCCCCGCTTAAGTTCCTTGGATGGCTGGAAAAGCCCTCCGAAAGAGGTGGATTGATCATTAAAGTTGGGCTGATCTTCTATGATGCGTTTACAGGTAAAAATCGCACGGTGCCCCGGCATGTTTTCGATGGGCGACGCAAGGCAATCCAGAAATTTCCTTCCCTGAATCCCAACATCCGGTATGCAGCCACCTATTACGACGGAATCATCCTCTCTCCAGAGCGCCTGACCATTGAGCTATTGATCGACGCTGAAAAAGAGAGCGACCACGCCCACGCAGTTAACTATGTCAGCCTGAGCGGAGTAAACGAGAATACGGTGACCCTAAGGGACGAACCAACGGGGGAAAAGATCGAAGTGCGACCGCACCTGATCATCAATGCTGCCGGTCCCTGGATTGACAGGACCAACCGGATCATGGGAAAAACCACAAAATATGTGGGCCCGACCAAAGGCTCGCACCTGGTGCTCGACAACCCCAGCCTGCGGAAAGCAATCAGCGATCACGAGTTTTTCTTCGAGAACAAAGACGGGCGGATTGTGCTTATCTTTCCATTGTTCGACAAAGTAATGATCGGGACATCCGACCTCCCCATCGAAGACCCGGACCTGGCACGCTGCACCGAAGAAGAAGTGGACTATTTCATTGAGATGGTGGGGCGCGTGTTCCCGGGCATAACAGTCAGCCGCGAACAGATCGTATTTCGATTTTCCGGCGTCCGCCCGCTGGCTTACACCCAGGCAAAAAATGCCGGACAGATCACACGCGACCATCATATCCAGGAAGACAAATTGGGGAATATCCCGGTCCTGTCTCTCGTAGGGGGGAAATGGACCTCCTTCCGGGCGTTTTCCGAACAGGCGACTGACCGGGCGCTGACTCTCCTCGGGGGGTCGCGAAAAACAGATACAAGGTCCCGGCCCATCGGAGCAGGGAAAGATGCCCTGCCGATTAAAACCGATCCGAATTATACGCGTGCAGAAATTGCAGCAATCGTAAAGCGGGAGAAGATCGTCCATCTTGACGATCTGCTTTTAAGGCGAACATTGCTGGCATACCTGGGTCAACTCACCCGCCCGTTGGTGGAGCAAATGGGGGACTGGCTGGGCGATGAATTGGGATGGTCAGGTCAGCAGAAAAACGAGGAAGCTGCGCGTACCCTTGAAATCCTGGCAGACAGGCATGGGGTCCGGTTGTGAGACAAATAATAACGCTGCGTGAAATATTCCCATTCAAATGCGGGAAATTTAGATGATCAAGAAGATCGCCAATAAACTTGGAGATTCAGCGTGGTTTGCCCCATTAATTGCATATTTGGGATGGGGCGTATATTTTATTCAAGCCTGGACCTATGCCCACATCCAGACTTCGTTTCTTGATGAGGGTGGATATTTATATGTGGGAGATTTATTTGCGAGAGGAGTCCTTCGACCATTCCAGGATTATGGAACGATACGACAGTATGCTCCCCTGGTGTATCTTATCCCGGGTCAAATCGAGGCATGGTTCGGAGCAAGTTTAAAAACCGGCAGGTTTTTTTCCGTTTTTTGCGGGTTAATGCTGGTAATTGCAGTGTGGATCTGTGCAAACAGGCTTGGAGGGAAGTGGCTAGGCGCAGCGGTTGTGTGGGGAATGGCACTTACTCCAATCTCCATCCAAATTTACAGCCTGGCAATATCCGAAGCCCTGGTAGGCTGCTTGCTGGCGTGGTCATTAATGCTGGTGCTGGGTAAAGGAAGACGATTATGGCAGATTGTAACGGGGGCATTCCTGGCTGGAATTATGGTCATGACCCGCCAAAACCTCGTTACGATTATCCCATTGATGGCAGCTTACATATTTTGGCAACATGGGAAAAAAGCAGGGTTGTGGGCACTGACCGGGTTTTTCCTGCCAATCCTAGTAATCCATATAATTTATTGGCCTAACATCCTGCAAATTTGGGCGACCTGGCTGCCCACAAGCCTGACGCCTTTCCTGAATGCTTTCCGACCGCCTACAATCGGACTTGGAACGGTAGTTAGTGTGCCCTTTTCAGATCGACTATCGGCGTTCCTGCAAGGAATTCGCTTTCACTATTTCTCATGCGTAGGATTCCTAGTTTGCCTATTCCTTTGGCCGCGTCGAGACGAGTGGAAGAGTCAAAGCAACCGGCGAGCTGGTATTTTCCTGGCAATTCTTTTTATTTCCACTGCTCTCATCCATGCATGGGCATCTTTTGTTGCTCCCGACCCATATTGCACATTTTGTTTTACCCCCTACCTAGCATTTTTCGATTTCTCCGTCTTCCTTTTGATCGCAGCTTTATATTCAGGTTGGAAAAAGAAAGTCTCAAAAATTGCAGAAGCGGCTATCATTGTATTTATATTGATCCTCTCAACAGGGTTGGGATATTCATCAATCGAAACCTTTGGAACCTGGCTCCTCAATTATAAATTTCCGGCTTTCACACGCGGACTTAACCCACTTTTATGGACCCCTTTTATTTCCCTGTGGGATATTCTTGCCAATAAATTTAATGCAGATTACTGGACGAGCCGCTTAATTTTACCCATTGCAGCGGGGCTTCTATTGGGAGTAATTTTTATCTTGGCCGGAATCTTAATTTATAAAAAAACCTCCCAAAAAATGGAAAGAGTCAGAAGTCTCTCTACCGGCTCATTCCTACTGTCCTCCATACTCGGGATTGGGATTGTGCTTTCACCTATCTTAGGAGGCACCTACCGGGCTAATGGGATTTGCCAGGCAGACATCCTTCAATCCTATGAGAACATCGGAAGCACTTTGAACCGGATAATTCCCCCCAGTAGCCAGGTTTTTTGGGATGTAAGCTCTGCAGGACCCCTTTTATACACCCCAGGAATAAATATTTACGTTCCCCAGATTTATGCTAATTCTTTTTACATTGATGGTGGAAATGCGAAACAACTCCAGAAGTTCGGTTACTGGAATGATTCCCTGGCTGCACAATGGTGGGATGAAGCAAATTATATCGTCATTGAAAACGATTACGAAGGAGCCTATCTCCCGGCCAATTTTAGCATTTCACAATTTACAATTACCCAGACTGAGCCCCTTGACCCCTGCATTCCGCAATCATATTTACTTGTCTACCAAAGAAAACCATGAAATTCAACAATACCTATAACTCAAGGCAAAATTCGACGAGAATTAATCAAGGACCCCTATTCATCCAGATCGAAAATATCTTAAAAAGATCAGAATCCTCAAAGAAAAAAGAAGGAAGCTTGATCAAAATTAAATTCATATCACCTTATAAACAGAATTCTCCAAACTCCCATTCCCTCCGTAATGCCTCAAAAGAAAATGTTACTTTGAAGGTATCGTTGGCTCAAAAGAAAATGTTACCGTGAGATTTTCCAAAGTTTGTCGACTTTCTGATCGATCGTGGTGCGCATCTGGACAGGATTGAGCTGGACATAAAGATTGGATAAGTGGGCCTTGACCTTCAAGGGGATTTCCTTGGCGTCGAGGACTCGCTGGAAAGGGGTGGCGGCAGTATCATAGCGTTTGATGATCTTTTTGTCCACATGTTCTTTGGAGACCAGTTTGAGGACAGGCTGGAAGAAATTGGAGTAGAGGCGCAGGTCCTGGTAGATGCTTTGCAAAAGGATGAATTGGGGCTGGGAGTCAAGGCGGTCGTAGCCAACCAGATGGCGGACGACGGACCAGTTCTTCTGCTCGACATGTGCCTGGTCATTTTTTTGGTACGGTCTGGAACGGGTAAAGGTGATCTTCTGGTATTGGCAGTATTGGAAGAGCAGGTCGTTGATAAATTCGCCGCCATTGTCCGAGTCAATGCCAAGCAGGTCGAAAGGCAGGCGGGTGCGCATGGTTTGGATGGCTTCGAAAACAGCTTGTTTCGAGTGTGGGAACACAGCCAGGCACTCGGTCCAGCCGGTAGAGATATCCGTACAGGTCAACGTGTTCACGTACTGTCCTTCAGTGGTGTCCCCGCAGTGACCAACCAGGTCAACCTCCAGAAAACCGGTTTTTTCTTCGTCCCAGGGAGTATGGGTTCGCACAGGGATGGCCTTCTTGAGCAGGCTGCCGGGTTTGGTCGTGCTCAAGCCGTGTGGATGCGTCTGGCGGGTTGGCACCAGGCATCGGTCGATGGTGGGGCGGCTCATCTGCAATAAGAGTGCTTTCGTCTCCGCTGAGATCCGCAGATCGCCAGTCCGTTCCAGGACTCTCACCATCTCTGGCAGGAATGGATGCAATCGCTTGGAGCAGATCCGCCCACAGATCTCCCAGATCTGCTCCAGTACGACGACCACCTCACCTTGATACACCTTTCGGCGGCCTCGTTTCTTCGGATGCTTACGCAGTGACCTTTGTTTCAGGATCCGGATGGCATATTTTCGATGGTAGCCAGTGGCTGCTACAAATTCATCCAACATGCGCTGTTTTTCGATTTTCTTGGCATTTCGGTATCGGGTCCGGATCGCATCGGACAATTCTTGTTTGCTGCGATGACTCATCATAGCTCCCTCGGCAGAACATTAATGTCTGCCTAGGGTAACATTCTTTTTGAGGCAACGATCGGCTTCTAAGTAAGATTCAATGTGAGGCAATTCGCTCTAGGTGTTTTCAACCAGCTGAGTGGTAAAATACGTTCCCTATGGCTGAAAATCCGCTGTACCATGTCACGTTCCTGCGTCACGGTAAATCGGTGGGCAACCTGGAAAACCGCTTCCAGGGGCATGCTGATTTCCCCCTCACCGAGACAGGTCGAGCCCAGGTGCGCGCCCTGACCGAGCGCTGGCTGGAAGAGGGGTGCACATTTGACAGGGCTATTTCCAGCCCCCTGCTCCGAGCGCGCGAAACGGCGGAGATCATTTGCAGTGCACTTAAAGTACCGCTCGAATTTGACCAGGATTGGAAGGAAATCGATAACGGGCTGCTGGCAGGCTTGAGCGAAGAGGAAGCCGCTCAAGCGGTGCCGCTCCCCGCTGTGTTTACTCCATACACTCATACAGGCAAAACGGGGGAAAGCCGTTGGGAAGTTTACCTGCGGGCCGGGAGGAATCTTCAGAAAATCGTGGATTATCCTCCGGGAAACACTTTGGTGGTTGCACACGGCGGCATCCTGAATATGGCGCTGTATGCCATCCTGGGGATTCCGGCCCAGATCGCACATTCAGGGGCGCGCTTTACGTTCAACAACACCACCTTTGCAACACTTTCCTATGAACCGGAACTGCACATCTGGCGTTTGCTGCATTTTGACAACCGTCCGCAGTGGAAAGAAGATCGTTTTGAAAAACGCTAATTTTCTGATCTTCGGAGCAGGAGCCATCGGGACATATGTGGGCGGATCTCTGGCAATGGCCGGGAACCGGGTGGTGTTCATCGAGCAAGGAAGCGCGGTGGAAGAATTACGCGCCCACGGTTTAAGATTGGATTTAACCAACAGCCGGGGATCCGCCTTTAATATCCAGGATTCCTCGCTGGCTTTCGCAAGTTCAAACGAAGAAGCCCTCAACTCCGGTCCGTTCGACCTTGGAATTTATGCCCTGAAATCGTTCGACACTGCCGCGGCGCTGGTCCGGATAAAAACAGTCGCAGACGCACTCCCAACGATGCTATGTTTATCGAACGGAGTGGAAAACGAACCAGCCCTGGCAGCCGTTCTTGGGGCAAATAAAGTCATCGCCGGGACTGTGACATCAGCTATCGGGCGGCGCGGGGTAGGAGATATCATCCTTGAACGCATGCGGGGGGTGGGCCTTGCTGAAAATCACCCCCTTTCCTTGTTTGCAGCTGAAGCTTTAAATGCAGCCAGGTTGAATGCCCATCTTTTCAAAAACGCGGCAGACATGAAGTGGTCCAAGCTGTTATCCAACGTGCCTGCAAATGCCACCACAGCAATCCTGAACATGACCGCCGGGGAGGTCTTCGCCCATCCAGGCTTATTCCATCTGGAGATGCGGATCCTGCAAGAATGCCTGGCGGTAATGCGGGCAAGCCACTTCCACGTGGTGGATCTGCCGCGCGTCCCGGTCAGAGCCCTGGCTTTCGGAAGCCGTCTGCCGGGAATCATTGCCCGTCCTTTAATGGTCAGGGCGGTGGGAGGTGGGAGAGGCGGCAAGATGCCTTCCTTCCACATTGACCTATATTCAGGAAGGGGCAAGTCCGAAGTGGACTGGTTGAATGGGGCGATCGTCCGTTTTGGAGAAAAAGCCGGGGTGCCAACTCCGGTCAATAAAGTGTTGACCAAGACTCTCCAAGATCTCACCAGAGGCGCAATACCCCTGGAAACATATACAAGGCAACCGGATAAATTGCTTGCCCTCGTGACGCGATTAATGTATTATCCTGTTATCTACTTCGGAAAACTCAAATGAACAACACCATCCAACTTGTAAAACCACGCGATACCGTCGAAGTCCACCTGCCAGGAGAGCGAGTCCTAAGCGGCCCGCGCTGTTCGACTGCCGGGGATTTTTTGCTGGCAGATGCCGGACCCGGAAGCGCTCCGCTGGTTGCCGCGATCGTCAACGGCGACCTGCGCGAGCTGACCTACCCGATAAAAATGGACTCTGCGCTTGCACCCATCAGCATGTCCGACGCGGACGGTGCAAGGGTGTACCGCCGGTCATTAACTTTCCTGCTGGAAACCGCTTTCGTGTCGTTGTTTCCGGAAGCTGTTTTAATCATTGATCATTCCATTTCGTCGGGCGGCTATTATTGCCACGTTTCAGGACGAGGTGTTCTTAATAATTCCGAACTTCAACGGCTGGAGGCGGAAATGAAGCGGCTGGTGGCTGCCGACCTGCCATTTATTCGCAGGGAAATCCCAGTGGCAGAAGCCATCGCATATTTCGAGAAAGAAAATTATCCCGATAAAGTCAGCCTCCTGCGACACCGGCACAAGCCATATGTTACGTTGTACAGTATTGGTGATCACCTGGACTATCACCATGGGTACATGGTACCTTCCACGGGCTATCTGAAATGGTTTGCCCTAAACCCGGCCAACAGCGGATTCACGCTGCGCTACCCGCGCCGGCGCGCCCCCACCACCATCGCACCCAACGAAGATTATCCGAAGTTGATGGCCACCTTCCATCAATATGGTGAATGGCTCGAACACCTGGGGATTGACAACGTGGGAGCGTTAAACGATGCAATTGAGAACGGCCGCAGCCGGGAGATCATCCTCGTTGCAGAGGCCCTGCACGAGCAACGAATCTCAGACATCGCCAGGCAGATCGCGCACCGCCGCAGGGAAGCGCGGATCGTGCTCATCTCGGGACCCTCCTCCTCAGGCAAGACCACTTTTTCACGGCGTCTGGCAATCCAACTGCTGGCGCTGGGTATTTCACCCTTTGCTCTTGAATTGGATAGTTATTTCGTAGATCGCGAGAAAACCCCGCTGGATGATAAAGGACAGTTCAACTTTGAAGCATTAGAGGCACTCGATCTTAACCTGCTCGGGGATAACCTGACACGCCTGATTGCCGGAGAGGCAGTGACCATGCCGCGTTACGATTTCAAGGCTGGCAGACAGATGACCGGCGATGCGGTCCAGTTGACCCCCGACCAGATCATCATCCTGGAGGGCATCCACGGACTGGACCCCAGACTTCTCCCAGAGGCACTATCCGGGCGCGCCTTCCGTATTTACGGCGCGGCATTGACCCAGCTCAACCTGGACCGCCACAACCGCGTGTCGACCGCCGATACACGCTTAATCCGGCGCATCGTGAGAGATGCACGGGAACGGGGTTATACAGCCCAGCAAACAATTTCCCGCTGGGAATCGGTGCGGCGCGGGGAAGAATTGTACATCTTCCCATACCAGGAAAATTCCGACGTGATGTTCAACTCCGCTCTTGTATATGAAATGTCAGCCCTGCAACGGCAGGCTGAACCGCTCCTGCGCCAAGTACCGCGCGGCACTTCTGAATTCATCGAAGCCAAGCGCTTGCTGGCTTTTCTCGAATGGTTCCTGCCTGTTGATACGAATTTAATCCCTGACAACTCGATCCTGCGAGAGTTCATCGGGGGTTCGATCCTGGAAGATTTCAAGATCTGGAAAGCTTAAATCTCAAATGAATTTGCTGGAAGTTTTTCTCATCGCCCTCAGCATGGCGATGGATGCTTTTGCCATTTGCCTCAGCGCAGGCGCCCATGAACTGACAACCGGTCCAAGACCCACGTTCAGGCTGGCATTCCATTTTGGACTATTCCAGTTCCTGATGCCCGTGCTGGGCTGGTACGCTGGAGCCACGATCGAGCGATACATTACCGCTTACGACCATTGGGTCGGTTTTGGCCTGCTGGCTTTTGTGGGTGGAAGGATGATCATCTCCGGATTCAACCCGAATGCAGATGCGCATAAAAACGACCCTTCGCGGGGCTGGAACCTGGTGCTTCTCTCAATTGCCGTTAGCATTGATGCGTTGGCAGTGGGTTTTAGCCTGGGAATCGTGGGCGTGACCATCTGGACTCCGGCCGTGGTCATTGGAGTCGTGACCGGGCTGGTCTCATGGCTGGGGCTGCGACTGGGAAACAAATTAGGTGAAAAGTTTGGAAAACGAATGGATGTGGCCGGTGGAATTGTCCTGATCCTCATCGGAGTCAGGATATTACTGGCACACCTGTTGATTTAAAGAGCGTCGGTTGATCAAGAGGGTGTTGAGATGGAGATGACAGACCTTGCGAAAACCAGGTTGATGAGTCAACAAGTGGGAGGGACCAAATTCAGCTCTCCAAAAATGATCCTCGACTGGATGGGGGCAATCCAATCGCAGGACTATGCCATGGCGATATGGGCAGTCGGCATTCGAACTCCAAACTCTACGAAAACCGGAATAGAAGCAGCAATTGACAAGGGAGAGATCCTCCGTACGCACTTGCTACGACCAACCTGGCATTTTGTCTCCAGCGATGACATCTATTGGATGCTCGAATTGACTGCTCCACAAATCAAACGTTCGTCTAAATCCCGGCAAGAAGACCTTGGTCTTTCTCCGGCTCTGCTGCGGAAATGCAACCACGTCATTGAAAAAGCTCTAAGGGGTGGAAACCATTTAAACAGGGAAGAGCTAATTTTGGAACTGGGAAAGGCAAAAATCGCGACCGACCAGAACAGGGCTTCCCATATTTTTGCCTGGGCAGAGTTGGAGGGATTAATTTGCAGCGGAGCTACAAAAAGGGGAAAACCAAGCTATGCCATCCTTGAAGAAAGAGTTCAGAAGTCGAAACCCCTCGACAAAGAGACGGCATTGGCAACACTAGCCAAAAAATATTTTACCAGCCGCTGCCCGGCCACTTTTCAGGATTTCGTGTGGTGGTCAGGGTTGTCGACGCGGGATGCAAAACAGGCATTGGAACTGGCAGGGCCGGAATTCAGCGCAAAGACAATCAATTTGCAAACGTATTGGTTTCCGGCAACATATTTAACTTCAAATCCTAATGATGAGAAGGTGCATTTGCTACCGGCGTACGATGAATTCATTATCAGTTATAAAGACAGGAGCGCAGCGCTTCCATTAGAAACATTTAATACAGTTGTCTCCAATAACGGCATTTTCAGGCCGGTCATCGTGGTCAACGGGCAAGTCACGGGGATCTGGACACGGATGATCGGGAAGGATAAAGTGTTGGTGGAAGCGGAGCTTTTTGAACCCGTCAGCAAAGAAATAAGAGACCATATCGAGGGGGCAACTGCGCAATATGGACGCTATATGGAAAAGGAAACAGAATTAACCATTAAATTCAAATGATCGGATTTATATCAGCGCTAATTCCCCAGAATCCACGTAAAGACAAAATGAAACCATTGAACATTTAATCTTATAACGCCCCGGGAATTTTCCACGGGGCGTTTATAGTTTGAAAGAACGCGATGACTATATTTAAAGGATGATCCCGATCATCGCCCCCATCAGCGAACACCCCAAGTTAACCATGTCGTTATTCAACCAACTCCAACCGCGGATCTGGACTGTTTCGGTCCCGCAGGTGTGGAGAGGGTGTTTCTCCGTCTCCTTGTCACAATGCGGGCAGTGATATATCGCCTGGACAGTGGCACCCAGGAATGAGTCGAACAGCGAGCCAATCAAACCGGCAATAAATATAATCCCCAGGTTTGCCAGGCCATGCCCGGCGGGACCCAACACTGCCCCCAGGATGGCGATAAAAGCAGAACCACAAGCGGCTGACAGGGTGCCATAGATGGAAATAGCCCCCGAACTGCCACGTTCGACCGATACCCAGGATGTGATCAGGCGCGGCAGGGATGGATTAAGGACACCCAATTCAGTAGCCCAAGTGTCAGCATTGACGGCAGCCAGGGAAGCAGCAAAAACCACCCACGGCCACAAAGCCTGGGGGAAGAAGAGGTGCAGGCCTGCAAAAACGGAGGCTACCGCCCCGTTAGCCAACACCTGGCCGATATCGCGGGTGCCCCCTTTATCAAATTTTTCATTCAATGAGGCTTTCTTTTTTCCGAACAGGCGTGTGAGAGCACTCGAAGAAATAAAAAAGGCCATCAAGAGGATTGCCCACCTCCAGCCTCCCAAGCCGAAGATGACCGTCCCCTCCAGCAATGCTCCCCAGGCTCCCGACCGGCTCAGGCTGTGGGAGCGGTAAGCTGCCCAGGAAATCAGGGCAGCAAGGAGGAAACCCACTAAAATTTGAATAAGCATGCATTCACCAACGGAAATGGATTTAAGTTCCTTACCCGCAGAATCAAACAGGTGTGGAAACGATATACATTACTGCAACGAGAAATAACAATGTGGAAATCACCCCACTGGCCCAAACAATGTGCGCCAGCGCACGGTGATTTGGGCGACGGTAAAAGGTCAAACCGGCCACCCAGCCAATGAGATTGAAAAAGAGGCTGAGTCCAGGAAGCAAGATCAAGCCAGCGCCCGGAACCAGGTCTCCAACATTTCCGGAGGGGAGAAACCCAAGCGGGATATGCGTCAATGAAGGGATGAGCAGGGAGACCCATCCAAGCAGACCAATGTTCAAAAGCAGAGCAGCCAACCAGAGATAGCGGGCAAGCATGCTATCCCAGGCTTGCACCACCACAAAAGTGGGGTAAACCGACTGCGGTAAAGCAGGAGAAAGGCTGCCCAACTCGATCGCGTGCTGGATGTCCTGCATAAAGCCAGCCGTGTCCTGCGGAGAAATGGCAAAAACCTTTCTGGCAGTGGCAACCAGAAGAAGGGCATTGGAATCCGAGGCAAGGAATTCGACCTCGCCGAGATCAGGATGCCGACGGACACCTGTAATTGCGCCTGGCAGGCGGATCAATGGCAAGGCAAGGGGGGAAGCCTGAGCCTCCACAGGGCGAACCCACTCAATTTCCGAGACCGGGACCTGCTCCACGCGCAGACCCCAGGTGATAGCAAGTTTGTCGCGGTCAAGGCTGTAATTGGCGCGATATAGAGAATAAAGCCAATAAACCAGGAAAGGTAAAGGAAAGAAGGCAAGTCCAGCAACCAGGATGTATATAGCAAAACGCAACCCGATCGGTTCCTGGGAGGCAAGGATGGCAAACACCGCAACCACGAGGCCGGCTACGATGATCAATGAAATCTGCAATGTCAATCCCCGGCGGGAGGGTGGATAATTTGTCATGGATTACTTGGATTTGCCCAATTCGATTTGGATAGACCGGCAGACAAAATCAACCTGTTGTTCGGTCATCACCCCAGAAAAGGGAAGAGCCAGTCCCCGACGTCCGAGGTCTTCGGTGACCGGGAAATCTCCAGGCCGATAGCCAAAACGTTCGACCATATAGGGTTGTAAATGGATGGGCAGAAAATATGGACGCACCGGGACGCCGCGCGCTTCGAGGCGTTTCGCCAGCGCATCCCGATCGAACCCGGGTTTAAAGCGAACCACGTATACGAACCATGACATGCGTGTGGTGAATTTTTCGATGAAGGGAGCCTCAACCGCCGGAATCTCTGCCAAACGCTCTCCATACCAGACAGCCACCTGCTCCCTTTTTTGGAGGAGGGTCCCGAGGCGCAGCATTTGGGCAGCGCCCAATGCCGCAGACATTTCGTCCAAGCGGTAGTTGTATCCCAGGTAGGTATGAGAAAGCCAGGTATCACCAGGCGCACGCCCCTGGTTACGCAAAGAACGCATCAACCCGGCTGCCTGCGCATCATTGGTCACAATGATTCCACCTTCACCGGTGGTGATCTGTTTATTTGGATAAAAGGCAAACACGCCATAATCGCCGATCGTCCCGGTCTTGCGCTTTTTATATTCAGCGCCCAGCGCCTCGCAAGAATCTTCAATAACATTCAAGCCAAATTCGTTGGCGACTTTGCGGATGGGATCCCAATCAGCAGATTGACCGAAGACATCAACCCCCAGGATGGCTTTCAGCGACCTGCGCGAAGCCGAGCCTTTGCGGGACAGCCATTTTTGGGCTCTTTCGCCACCTGCAGTCAGGTCACGCGCCGCCTCAGCGAGCAGCGAGGGATTTATGTTGCCACTGTGTGGATCCACATCCACAAACACGGGGACGGCGTTCTCGAACAGGAGCACATTGGTGGAGGCTACGAAAGAGAACGGGGAGGTCAGAACCACATCCCCCTGGCCGATACCGGCTGCCCGGACACACAGATGCAGCCCGGCTGTCCCAGAGTTGACGCCGATCGCATAGCCCAGCCCGGTAAAGTCAGTAAATGCGCGTTCGAAGGCCTGGATCCTGGGCCCCATGCTAAGATTGGGAGTTTCCAGAACATCAACCACCGCCTGGCGCTCTGAATCCGTCAGGTCGGGACTGGACATGGAGATCTTGGAAATAGTTTTTTTGTTCAAAGTATTTAAACTTTGGCAGGCTGGTTTTCCAAGGCAGGGGGGGTATCTGCAGGTTCATCCAGTCCAAGGTCTACGGCATCTTCCATGCGGATCTGTCCGCGCAGGAAAGCGCCTTCTTCCGTGGCAAAAGCAGCGGTGATAATGTTGCCCCAGACACGCCCGCTTGAGCGGATTTCGACCTTCTGAGCGGTGATGTTGCCTTTTACAGCGCCGGCTACGATGACATTGGCTGCCCGGACATTTTCACAGGTCACCTTGCCAGTCTCACCGACCACCAACAGACCCTTCAAGGCAATTTGACCTTCAAAAGTGCCTTCCACCCGCACGCCGCCCGAACCGACAATGCTGCCCTGCCAAATGATGCCAGCTCCGAGTACCGACGTGATACGTTCCACCGTCTGTACACCGGCAGGTGGCTGAGGTTTTGTATTGCGTTTAAACATATTATTTCACCAGATAGAATCTTATTTTATCATCTTCGGCGTATTTGGAAGCGCCAGGGTATGGATTTCCAGGGCTCAGGCACGGTAAACAGCCCCACCCGGGGGCTGGTGATTATATCACCGGCAGAGACCGGGGAGCCTGCTTCGATCCATAAACCCGAATCCGCATCAAATAAACTTATCCCGTTCAAGCCCCCATTAATACCCAACGCCTGGGTCAACTTGGCTGGACCGAGCGTATCACGCCCGTTTCGGCGAAGGGAAATGACCTCTCCACCCTCGACAGGTTCGATGGCACGGATCAAAACTGCCGCTGGAAAGCCTTCTTTTTCCGTTACCGCATTCAACATCCAATGCATTCCATAAGTAAAATAGACGTAAGCGTTCCCCGGCGGACCAAACATGACCGCGTTGCGGGCAGTCCTGCCCGCTTTGGCGTGACAGCCCAAATCCTCTTCCCCCACATATGCTTCGGCCTCAACGATGATGCCTGCCAGGCGGACACCATCCAAAACCCTCACCAGCCGAGCGCCAAGCAATTCCCTGGCGACGGTCAAAGTGGAACGGGAATAAAACGATTGGGGGAGGATTTTCACCACAGAATTTTGGTACAGACATGCCCCTGGTGATTATTTTACGCCGTTACCAACCAACTCTTTAGTGACCTTGAAACGTACATCCTTTTGAAGCGACATACGCAGGCCATCTTCAAGAGAGATGGATGGTTTGTAATTCAATTTCTGTGCAGCCAATGAAAGGTCAGCGCACAACCGAGATACACCACCGGAAGCCTGGGCGCTGTAAATGATGTTCGTTTGGCTGCCGGTGACTTTCAGGACCAGGTTTGCCAGGGCGCGGATACTGGTTTCCTTGCCAGAACCAATGTTAATTACCAACCCGTTTAAATTCGGAGCCGTGGAGGCCGCGACCATGGCCGTCACCACGTCGTCAACGTAGACATAATCACGGGTCTGTTTTCCGTCTCCGTTAATGACCAGCGTTCCATTACGCACAGCTTGCCGAAGGAAATACGGCACCACTGGTGGGTTGGAAGCTGGCAAGTGCTGCCCGGGACCGTAAGCGTTGAAGATGCGCAAGCTAACGGTCTCGATCCCCCAAAGCCCGCCGATAGTCCGGATATAATACTCTGCGGCCAGTTTCGAGACAGCATACGGCGAGTTCGGACGCGGTGTTTGTCCTTCGGTGAGAGGTTGAATATCCTGGGTGCCGTAGATGGCGCCGGAAGAGCAAAAAACTACGCGCCTGACGCCCACATCCCGCATGGCTTCCATCAAACTGACCGTACCACCTACATTGACAGCATTGTATTCTCGCGGGTAAAGGATGGATTCCGGTACGGAGACGCGTGCCGCCAGGTGGTAAACACAGTCCACTTCCTGGAGCAGGGTCCAGAGTTTAGGGCGGTCATTGACATCCCCGCGCGTGAAATGGACATCCGAGGAAAGCGCCTGGGGATCTCCGGTGGACAGATCATCGAGACCGCGCACCTGGTGACCCTCCCGGGCAAGTTGATTGGCGATGGAAGAACCGAGGAACCCGGCAGCACCGGTGATCAGGAAATTCATACCCTAGATTATACTCTCATGCCTGGATGGTTTTCTTCGTCCAGGAGCCAGTACCAGCCATGATAAGGCCGAGGCCTCCGATCACCAAGTCACGCCCGCGCATCAGCAGGATGAGACTGATCGCGGCGGCATTCGTGATTGCAAACCCGCCCAACACGAACACTTGGCTGGCTTCCAGGGCTCCCAATCCGCCCGGCAGCGGCATCAGGAACGCCAGCCAGCCAGCCGCCCAAGCCGCAACGGTTTTCCAAAAAGGCAGGTGGATGCCAAGGAAGGAGGCCATCAGGGCATACTCGCAAACCATCCCAGCCCCCGCCAGGACCGATACTCCGATCGCTGCAACTAAATTACTTAGATGGCGGCGGCAAAAATTACCCGCCAGCCATTCGGCGGCACGCAAAAAACGGGTCCATTTTGCAGTTTTCGGGATGAATGGGAGCGCCCGCATTAGAGCTGTTAACGGGTACTTGCGATGGTATAGAAGCGCAATGTGAATCGGCGGCCACAGCATGAGAATAACAAGCCCGAACATTTCCCACGAAAAAATGGACTTGCTTTCAGAGAGAGCGCCTGCCCGGAAAATGGCGGTCAGACCAACCGCAAGAAGGATGAAATCCACCAGGAACTCAAGCAGCTTATCCATCAAAACGGAAGCGGTGGCACGCGTATAAGTGAGCCCATATTTGCGCTGAAGGAACAGGACCTGCAGCGGTTCACCCCCCACCTGCGGCCCAAGCGTAAAATAACTTACCGCAAAAACCGAGACGCGCACCCCCAGAAGCGGAAGGTAGGGAATGTGCCTTGCGTCAGCACTGGCAATTATCCACCAGCGCAGGGTAACGAGCACATAGAGGAGTGTATTGGCAGCCAGGAGAACGGCAATCTCCCATAGTTTTAAACCGCGGATAGCAGTCCAGATTTCAGCCAAAGGCGCTTTTTTGATCACCCACCAAAGCATGAGACCAACCACTGCAATTAACAGGATGCGCGTGACCCACTTTAGCGATGTACGTTTCATGCGTATATTTCCCGATCCATGGCGGGGATTATAACCCGGTAGGGTGAGATCTCCCCGATCGGTCAAAGTAATTTTTGCATGTGTAAAACATAACAGCACTAAGGGAAGAAAAGCATTAGTCCCTTAATAGGTTCTGAATTACAATTAAATCCTAGAAAATCGATCTTTCCCTGTAATTTAAATGGAGCCAGATGCATGATCAAAATGCTCTCCGGAAATGAAGCCGTAGCGCGTGGAATGTGGGAAGCGGGTGTAGTTTTGGCGTCCGCCTACCCAGGAACTCCCAGCACCGAAATCCTAGAAAACTTTGCCCTCTTTCCGAACGTTTACGCTGAATGGGCACCAAATGAAAAAGTTGCCATTGATGCTGCCATCGGAGCAGCATATGCCGGTCAACGGGGAATGGCAGTCATGAAGCACGTAGGTTTGAACGTGGGGGCGGATTCTTTCATGTACGCATCGATGACCGGTCTGGAGGGCGGTCTGGTGATCGTCACCGCTGATGACCCGGCAATGCACTCCAGCCAGAATGAACAAGATAACCGCACCTTTGCCAAATTCGGACGAGTGCCCTGCCTCGAGCCATCGGACAGCCAGGAAGCCAAGGACATGGTCAGGATTGCGTTTGAGTTAAGCAAGCAATTTGACACTCCAGTCCTGCTGCGACTGACCACTCGCATTTGCCATTCTGCCAGCGCAGTGGAATTAGGGGAACGGATTGCGCCAGAAGTGGAACCAAAACCCTTCCCGCGCAACCCAGCCAAGTACGTGATGGTGCCGGGGAACGCAATCAAGCGCCACCCTGTCATCGAGCAGCGAATCCGGGATATTGCAACTTATGCTGAGACCTTCCCATCAAACCGGCTCGAGCCAGGCAAGCGGGCATTGGGGATCATCACCTGCGGGGTGTCTTACCAGTACGCCAAAGAGGTCTTCCCGGAAGCTTCCATCCTGAGGTTAGGTTTAACCTGGCCGCTTCCCGAAAAAATAATCCACAAATTCGCGCAATCGGTCGAGCGCCTGATCGTCATCGAGGAGCTCGATCCCTTCATCGAGGAGGCTGTGCGATTGATGGGAATCCCTGTTGAAGGGAAAAACATTTTCCCCATCACCGGCGAATTTGACCCGCGCGTAGTACGTGAGTCAGCCATTTCAGCGGGTCTGTTACCCAATTCGGAACATGTGCCTCTAGCGGGATTGGAGACAGGTGCCCTTCCAGGACGTCCGCCGGTGTTGTGTCCGGGATGTCCACACCGCCCTACTTTCTACATCCTTAATAAATTGAAGGTGCCAGTCAACGGGGATATCGGCTGTTACACCCTCGCACTCACGCCCCCGCTGAGCGCGATCCACAGCTGTGGATGCATGGGAGCCGGGATCGGAGTCGCACACGGGGCTGCGAAAGCCGGCAGCCCGGAACACCATGTGGCAGTTATCGGCGATTCGACCTTCTTTCACACCGGCATCCCGGCGCTAATCAATGTCGTTTATAACCACAGCCCGGTAACCACGGTCATCCTGGATAACCGCATCACAGGCATGACCGGACACCAGGATAACCCCGGGACAGGCCGTACTCTGCTTGGACAGGCAACAGTGCAGATTTTGCTTGAGCCGCTGGTACGTGCCCTGGGAGTACAGCATGTGCAGTCGGTAGCCGGGTACGATGTAAAGGCCATCGAGAAAGCCATCAAAGAATATGTCAAATTAGATGAACCTTCAGTGCTGATCGTGGTGGAACCATGCGCCCTGCTTCCAGACGTACGCAAGCGCTGGGTCCCACTGGAAGTGGTTGCGGATGAATGTAACGGCTGCACACTTTGTTTCCGACTGGGCTGCCCGGCTATTTTGAAAAGTGAAGAACTGGACGAGAAAACCCAGCGCCCCAAGGCGCTGATAGACGCCAGCATGTGCACCGGTTGCGAGGTGTGCGCAGAAATTTGTCCGCGCAAGGCAATCCCATTCCGACCTGTAAAAGTGGAAGCAGGTGTATTATGAATAAAAGCATCGACTTTCTGCTAGCAGGAGTGGGCGGACAAGGAACGATTTTAGCCAGTGATGTGCTGGTAAACGTTGGTTTGGAAGCTGGCTTCCAGGCCAAACAGGCTGAGGTCCACGGCATGTCGCAGCGAGGCGGAAGTGTAACCAGCCATGTGCGCTGGGGGGAGGTGGTATATTCCCCACTAATCGGCGCAGGCGAACCAGACGTGCTGCTGGCATTCGAAAAACTGGAAGCGCTCCGCTGCGTGAACATTATGCGCCCCGGCGCCCTGGCGCTCATCAATATGCAGGCGATCGAACCGCTCACTGCCATTTCTGGCGACCAGGCCTATCCCAGCGACGAGAGCCTTCAAAATATATTTGCCCAGTTGAGCCCAAAGGTCCATTATATAAATGGTGAGGAGATTGCCGGTTCGCTGGGAAACCTGAAAGCTGCCAATGTGGTGCTGCTGGGAGCACTCTCAGCCCTGCTGGAACAAGGGGGACAAGCCGGACCGGGTCTCTCTCCAGAGACCTGGTTAAAGGTTATCACCGCCCGGGTACCCCCCAAACACTTGGAACTCAACCGCAAAGCATTCCAGGCTGGGCGGGAGGCCGTGGGGTAAAAGGTAGATGTTCAACTAATCCCATCCAAATCCGATTTATAAACCAGAGGCCATGCATGTTTGCATGGCCTCTGGTTTATTATTCAAACTATATGCTTGTTTCAGGTTGTTATTTAATGTTTTTTTTAGAATATTACATCGCTTTGTGCGTGTGCAGCCTGGCATAATCCGCGCCGCGCTTCAAAGCGTCAACATTCTTGGGCAGCAGGTCCTTGTGACGACCAGGCATGTGAGCATAAAGCGCAGCCTCTATTTCTTCCAAAGAAAGGACGGGCAGCAGCGCCAAGAGTGCTCCGGTGGCAACAATATTCGCCATGCGCCGGTCTCCGGCTTCTTCAGCAATATCGTTGCAAGGGATTGAGACCCAGTTAATATCGGTGCGTGTCACATCCCGGTCCACCATCGATGAGTTTACGATGAGGACACCGCCCGGCTTGACCATCGATTCATATTTATCCAGGGAAGGAAGGTTCATGATAATGGTAGCGGGGGGATTCTGGACCAGGGGCGACCCGATCTCTTCGTCTGCAATGACCACGGTACAGTTGGCAGTCCCGCCGCGCATTTCCGGACCATAGGATGGAATCCAGGTCACTTCTTTTCCGGTGTCCATGGCGGCGTATGAAAGCACCTGACCGGCGAACATGACTCCCTGTCCACCGAAACCAGCCAGAAAAACTTCAGTTTGCATCGTGATTCTCCATTATTCTCAATTCACCGGAAATATTAGAATTTCAATGCCGCCACAGATGGGGCGACCTTATAATCTCCCAGCGGAAAAGCGGGGATCATATGCTCTTTGAGCCAGGTGAGTGACTCTATGGGAGTCACACCCCAACCAGTGTTACACGTGGAAAGCAGCTCAACCATCGAGAAGCCCAGCCCGTGCACCTGGGTTTCGAACGCCAGGCGAATCGCTTTTTTTGCCAGGCGAATGTTCGTTGGATCGTGCAAACTACGACGAACAATGTACCCAGCTCCATCGAGTGTGGCCAGCATTTCTGACATCCGGATGGGATAGCCCTGTGTTTCCACATCCCGGCCGTTGGGAGAAGAAGTGGTCTTCATACCGGGTAGGGTGGTGGGTGCCATCTGACCACCGGTCATGCCATAAATGGCATTATTAATGAAGATGATGGTAATGTTTTCCCCGCGGGCAGCAGCATGGACAGTCTCAGCCATGCCGATCGAGGCCAGATCGCCATCCCCCTGGTAGGAGTAGACGATCCGGTCAGGCAAGACGCGCTTGATGCCGGTGGCCATTGCCGGGGCACGCCCGTGGGCGGCCTCTACAAAATCTGTATTAATATAGTTGTAGGCAAATACCGCACACCCCACCGGCGCAACCCCAATGGCATTGTCCAGGATATTCATTTCTTCCAGGACTTCGGCAACCAGCCGGTGCGCCGTCCCATGCGTGCAGCCGGGACAATAATGGGTGGGGGTGTCTGTAAATCCCTTTGGACGGGAGTAAACCAAGTTTTGAGGATTAACGATAGTAACAGCCATGAATACCTCTCATCTCATCGTGCAATCATTCGCTGATACCACAGGTCGGCAGGATCATCATCCGATTTTCCAGGGTTTTTGATCATTTCCTGCATTTCATCCACGAATTCGTCGGGGAAAGGCATCACGCCGCCCAACCGCCCGTAGAAGCGGATCGGAATCCGGTTGCGGACCGCAGCCTGTACATCCTTGAGCATCTGCCCGGTATTCATTTCCACAACCAGGAAGGATTTAGCCTGCTTGCACAATTCCTCGACCCGCCTGGTGGGGAATGGGTTTACGCTGATGGGGCGGAAAAGTCCCACTTTAATCCCCTGGGCGCGGGCTGCCCGGACTGCCGAAAGGGCTATGCGACCGGCGGTGCCAAAACCGATCACGATATATTCGGCATCGTCCAGGTAATACTCCTTGTACCGAATTTCGTTCGCCATGGCTTCCCGCCAGCGTCCGAGAATGCGCAGGTTGATTTTTTCCTCGGTGGGTACATCAAGGTAAATAGAAGTCAGGACGTGGCGTTCCCGACCCCTTGCCCCGCTGACAGCCCAATCATATTCCTTACGAACTACTGGCTGCATTTCGGGCAGCAGGATGGGTTCCATCATTTGCCCAATGGAGCCGTCAATCAGAATGCAGCAGATATTTCGATACTTGTGAGCAAGGTCAAAAGCAACAGGCATCAAATCCACCGCCTCCTGGATCGAAGCCGGTGCAAGCACTATGGGATGGTAATCGCCATGACCACCGCCCTTGCAAATCTGGTTGTAATCGCCTTGGGAAGGGGCAATATTTCCCAGGCCGGGTCCACCGCGCATCACATTGACCAGCACCATCGGAACCTCGGTCCCGGCGATGTATGAAAGTCCCTCCTGCATCAGGCTGATGCCGGGGCTGGAGGAAGAGGTCATTACACGCGCACCCGTACAAGCTGCGCCGTAGACCATATTAATAACCGCAGGTTCACTTTCAGCCTGGACAAAAGCGCGTCCCAATTCGGGCATGCGATGGGAGAGATATTCCAGGACTTCATTCTGCGGAGTGATGGGGTAACCAAAATAGGCTTCCACGCCGGCTCGAACAGCTGCCTCAGCGATGGCTTCATTGCCTTTCCACATTTCGCGGGCCATATCAAAGACCTCCAGCCGCCACGGGGGCGGGATTTTTGGTCACTTCACGGTAAACTGTGATGGCCGCGTCGGGGCATACCAGTGCGCAGATGGCGCAACCGGTGCAACCTTCCTTGAAAATGTGGGTGGGGTGATACCCTTTGGAGGTTAACTTTGCATTATCCAATTCAAGCACCTTGGGCGGGCATGCAGAATTGCACACCTCGCATCCCTTGCAGAAAAGTTCGTTTACTTCGATCCAACCTCTGGCGGGCATTGAGCTGGCCTCCTTGCTATAGAATTAAGACATTATTAGTCGAATTTCGCGCCTGTATATTATGTCGTTATCCTACTTTGTCGGGTAGTGCTATGCGTCATACTGAATAAGAACAAACTTCCTTACCTTTCAAGGGCGTTTTTTACGTTTCCCAGAAAATGCGACCATGTTGACAGTCATCCGTAAGCTGAGTAGAATGACTGCAGCGTTTGGATACATTCTGCAGGGCAGAACTCGACCCATTTCAGGGCGATCCCGGAGGCCAGAACCGATGGTAGAAACTGCGATCGATTACCAAATCGTCATATTTACTTCCCGCCACTGCATCACCGGTGAAATGGTTCTTAAAGATAAACGCCTTTCCGACCACATCAATGAGCGGGTGGACACTTTAATGACTTTGCGAAACGTGACCATTGCCCGCCTCGAAAATCCAGCCCATATTTTACATAAGATGACAACAGCAGTGGTCCCCAAATCGGGGATCGTGGTGATCTTCGAACCACCCCAAACGGCCATTCCCCCCTCCAATCGTTATTTTGGATACATCAAGAAAGAAAAACATGAAGTTTTTCTAATCATGGATGGAATGGAGGTGCGTGGAATCCTGCATACCCAGCTCAACCCTGATTTCAGAGGGGTGCTGGTCAATTCACCGGATGCTTTCCTGCCCATCACCCAGGCATCCATCCACCTGGAAGCCAACCCCACCATGGTCATCAACCAGGATGCGATCCTGATCAATAACCAGCGGGTACGGTTCCTCGGCGCCCTGGAAATAAAATCCCCCACGATCCCTCTCCCGCCGAAGGAAGAGGCGGTCCCCTAATTCACCCGGAGGTCAGCATGCCCATTCCAGTCATCATCGACGCCGTCCGGACCCCGATCGGCGCCCTGGGCGGTGCCCTGGCACCCGTCCGCCCCGACGACCTGGCTGCGCACATTCTGAGAGCCATTCTGGAGCGCAATGCCCTCGACCCTGCCCTCGTGGAAGAAGTTTACATGGGCTGCGCAAACCAGGCTGGGGAAGATAACCGCAACGTGGCACGCATGGCGCTGCTGTTGGCAGGGCTCCCCGTGGAAGTAGCCGGCGCAACAATCAACCGCTTATGCGCCTCCGGGTTGAACGCCGTCAACCAGGCTGCACGCGCCATCAAAGCCGGTGAAGGAGAGGTGTTCATCGCCGGAGGCGTTGAATTGATGAGCAGGGCTCCTTATTCCCTGCCCAAGGCAGAGTCAGGGTTCCCTTTTGGCAACCTGACCGCGTATGACACCGCCCTGGGCTGGCGCTATCCCAACCCCAGGATGCAGGAAAAATACGGCACCGAACAAATGGGGGAAACCGCTGAAAATATCGCCCAAATGAAGCCGCATATCACCCGCCAAAAGCAGGATGAGTTTTCGGTGCGATCACATCAACGTGCCATCGCAGCCATCGACTCGGGGAAATTTGCGGAAGAAATCCTCCCGGTCAGCATTCCACAGCGCAAAGGTGATCCCAAAATAGTGGACACCGATGAACGTCCAAGGCGCGATACAACCCTGGAAAGCCTCTCAAAATTAAAACCAGCCTTTCGCAAGGAAGGGGGGACGGTCACCGCGGGCAACTCATCCGGTTTGAACGATGGGGCAGCCGCACTTCTCTTAATGAGTGATACCAAGGCCAAGTCGCTGGGGTTTAAACCGCTGGCCCGGGTGATTTCATCAGCGGCAGCCGGAGTTCCTCCCCGCATTATGGGGCTTGGACCGGTGCCGGCAGTTCAAAAGGCACTCCAACGAGCCGGCCTGAACTTGAAGGACATCCGCCTGATCGAATTGAACGAAGCCTTTGCCGTGCAATCATTGGCAGTGATCGAAGACTTGGGACTTGACCTGGACCTGGTCAACGTCAACGGAGGGGCAGTCGCACTTGGTCACCCGCTGGGCTGTTCCGGGGCACGGATCCTGACCACCCTGCTGCATGAAATGGAACGGCGGGCTCCCTCGGAGAAACGTCCTTATTACGGCCTGGCAACCCTGTGTGTAGGTGTGGGGCAGGGAGAAGCGACCGTGATCGAATGGCTGGGGTAATCCATACACCAGAAATGAACAGCGCCGTGGGAACTTCCACGGCGCTGTAACGTCTAGAAGGGTAGGCTCCTGATTCCCCCTACCAGCGTCGGGAATCGAGGCGTACAATCGTTCCAAAGACAATTGTTAATCAGCAAAAAATCAAAGGAGTTTCTTATGCGGACGAAAAATATTCTAGCAGGTTTCCTCCTGGTTCTAACATTTGCCGCCTGTGTCCCGGTGCAATTATCCCCGACAACCGCTCCTACCGCTACCAACAATTCACCCACCCCTGTAATCATCCCAGTAACACCGAGCCTGCCCGCCACGATCGGCAATACTCCTTTGGCAACCCCAGCGAACATGCCAGCTGTCACCTCTCCTGCGCTTGTCCGGATTATATTTTTGGACGCCAATAATGGCTGGGGTATCGCCAGCAATAATGGGGGTTACATCCTGCGCACCGTGGATGGCGGGACAACCTGGCTGAATGCAACTCCTGTTGGGCTGACCGGCATCGGTTATTCGGCGAGTCTCAGCGTATTAAATGTCAATACCGCCTGGGTGCTCGTCCCCAATGCTGACTTTTTCACAGGCCAACTTTATCGCACCTCCGACGGCGGCCTGACCTGGACCTCATTCCCGGTGCCATTCGGGGGAGGCAGCCTCCAATTCCTGGATGCAAATACAGGCCGCGTCCTAGCTGATCTTGGCGCAGGCGCAGGGTCCCAGGCAGTGGAATTGTTCCAGACCTCCGATGGCGGAGCCACCTGGTTGAGCGTCTTCAATGACGACCCAACCCGACCGGATTCTTCCAATAGCTTACCCCTGGGTGGAATTAAAAATGGGATGACCTTCCTGGATGCCAATACCGGATGGGTGACCGGCTCGCGGCCCATCGATGGAGAAATCTATTTATTCGTAACGCATGACAGTGGCGTTACCTGGGAAGAGCAAACCATCTCCTTACCGGCTGGGTACAATGCTTTCCAGTTTATGCCCCAGCCGCCTGTCTTCTTCGGGAATGATGGTTTCCTGCCCGTGACGATTTTCATGAACAGTACCAGCGATCTCACCTTCTTCACGACCCATGATGGAGGCACTACCTGGAGCGGGGACCCGACGAACACGATAATGGAGATCAAACCAGGGAATTCCGCATTTGCAGACGCCATGCATGGCTGGACCTGGGACGGTGGAACGACCCTGTACAACACTTCCGATGGAGCTCAAACCTGGAGTGCGGTGACCACCAATATCGACCTGAGCGGACGTCTTTCGCAACTGATCTTTGTCCCTGGAGCCAACGGACAATTCGTGGGCTGGGCGCTCACCGGAGTAGATGATGCCGGTCATTCACAACTCTACAAAAGTACGGATAATGGTGTCACCTGGAACCTGTTGCCGTAATCATCAACATCCGCCCATAAGCCCTTTACCGTTGAGGCCCAAAATTAGTTCGAGGAGAATAGAATGAATCGCAAATCAATACCTGCCATCCTTGCATTTACTCTGGCGCTGCTGGGATGCACCCTGCCATTCAATATTAACACAAATGGTACTCCGCCCCTGATCGAAACCGATACCCCCCTCCCTCCCGCAGCCGGGACATCCACCGCGACCGTGCTGGTTCCAAGCTTTACTGCGACTTCAGCACTTTCCAGTACCGATACACTCGTCCCACCTCCCGCAGCCACAGCAACGCTGGGTCTTTCGCCCTCCGCCTCACCCGTGCCCTCATCCGTCCCGGAACTATCAGTGGATATACTGCGCAATGCCACGTATACCACCCCATATTTTCTGAAGACAGTCAAGCTGGTAAACGGATCGTATACGGAAGGTTCCGGAGCGACCTTTTTTTCGGTGCAAATGCTGGGTGTTTACGCATACGGGGATTTGAATGGGGATGGCAATTTAGATGCAGCCGTCATCCTGGCTGAGAACCAGGGAGGCAGCGGCGTATTCGAATCGGTTGTGGCAGTCCTCAACAAGGGAGGAGGACCTCACCCGATCAGTTCGGTACAGTTGGGGGACCGGGTCCTGGTCAAGAGCGCTAATATTTCGCTGGGAGTGATTCATTTGGACATGATCGTGCATGGACCAAACGACCCACTGTGCTGCCCTTCCCAGGCTGAGAAGCAATCCTTCTGGCTGCTGGGAAACAATCTCTGGCTGATGGATCTGACTTCCGGTCCAACGGGGATTGAACGTTCCATTACCGTAACCATGCCGGGAAACTGGGTGGATGTAACCAATCCGTTCACGGTCAGCGGGAACGTGACAATCTCACCTTTCGAGAACACCCTGAATTATGCCGTCTACATAATGGATGGCACCAAGGTCAATTCAGACTCCCTGATGGTCTCATCCGCGGGGATGGGTACGCCGGGTACATTTACGAAGACTTTTAACCTGAGCGGCGCCGGCATAACAGGAGTTGTTATCGTGCAGTTCAAGGATCTCAGCGCTGCAGATGGCTCCACCCTTGCGCTTGGTTCGGTGGTGGTTAACCTGCACTAGTCATGCTCCTTTATATTCCAAAATTTGCAAACCAGGGATGGCAAATTGCCATCCCTGGTATTTTAATAACCATTTTTTAAATGCAGATTTCTATTAGATGGAGGTATCGAACGATAATCCAAAAAAATGGCAATATGACTCATCTGCATTGGCTGAAATACAACAGGGTATTTTGCTGTCTTGCCATATTGGATCTATTATTTTGGCGGCAAATTATTCCCCTTTTTTTTCGCTTTTGCCATGAATTTCGTTTCATCGATCACGAACCTTTCGTGGTCAGCTTCTCCGATCAATTCATGATCATCCCATGCCTGGACCTTGAAGACCAATCTTCGCCTGTCGACTGCGACCAATTCTGCCAGGGCGCGTACCTGCATGCCTACCGGGGTGGGAGCCAGGTGATGCACGTCTATGTGACCTCCCACGGTTGTCTGGCCAGCTGGAAGATGGCCGCGCAAGGCGATGACTGCTGCGCTCTCCATCAAGCCGACCAAAGCGGGGGTCGAGAAAACCGGCAGCCCCCCGCTCCCCCAATGGGAGGCGGTGTCTAATTCAGAAACCACATGTTTCAATTCAGCCGATAAACCCGGAACTAGTGCATCCATTCGAGCACCTCTTTCATTAATTAATATCCCCGATTATATCTCCACCTATTCTTAACACTATATAAACATCCAATATAAAACCCTCCCGCTCATTTCCTCACGATACTATAATCCCACGGCTAAATTATGGGATTCCTCTTTGCCACATTTCCAAACACTATGAACCTGTATTACTGGAATATTGAAGGATGGACCAATGTGGAAAATACTGATTGATTTTATTGTTTTTTTATACATCCTTAGCCTGGTGGGAATGGCCGGTTATGGATTGAACAATCTAGTTTCGGTCATTCTATATCTTCGCTCTAAAAATCGAGCTAAAGGGAACAATCGCCCAACTTACCCACTCCGCTGGCCGCAGGTGACCGTCCAGTTACCGACATTCAACGAGCGTTATACCGTCGAACGACTTGTTAATGCCGTTGCCAGATTCGACTATCCGCATAACCTGCTTCAGATCCAGGTGCTTGACGATTCGACAGATGATACGACCGCCCTGATCCGGCGGCTTGTGAACAAATACACCAGCAAGGGGCTGGATATCGAATTGGTCCATCGAACCAACCAGACCGGGTTCAAGGCAGGAGCCCTGGCGGAAGGTTTAAAAACCGCTAAAGGTGAGCTGGTCGCGATCTTCGACGCAGATTTTGTCCCACCTGTTGACTGGCTTAAACGAACCGTGCCCGAGTTCGACAACCCAAACCTGGGATGCCTACAGACCCGTTGGGGACACTTGAACGATAGATACAACTCCCTGACATTGGCACAGTCACTGGGGATTGACGGACATTTCGTCGTGGAGCAATCTGCCCGCAGCCGCAATCACCTGTTCATGAATTTTAATGGCACAGCCGGATTATGGCGAAAGGCTTGTATCGTAGATGCAGGAGGGTGGCAATCGGATACCCTGACAGAAGACTTGGACCTAAGCTACCGGGCTCAATTGTGCGGCTGGCAGATCGATTATTTACCTGAAGTGGTTGTCCCGGCAGAGCTGCCAGCCCAAATCGAGGCGTTCAAAAAACAGCAATTCCGCTGGGCAAAGGGCAGTTTCCAGACGCTAAAAAAATTGGTCCCATCCCTGATGAAAACGGATGCACCCTGGTACAAGAAACTCCTGGGGCTCGTTCATCTCACCGGATACCTGGTTCACCCGCTCATGCTGGGGTCGCTGCTGCTAATGCTTCCAGTCGGATTAGCTTCACCGCAGGTCTTCAGTTGGATGCCGGTCATGATGATTGCTGCTTTTGCGCCGCCACTTATGTACTTGCTGTCAGAAACAGAACACCTGCCCCTCCTGACCGACCGCTTGCGTTTAATTCCAGTTTTAACACTTATCGGTTTCGGACTTTCGCTTAATAATACGTTTGCAGCTGTTGAAGGGTTGTTCGGCAGAGGCCGCGGAATGTTCCTGCGTACCCCAAAATTCAACCTGACCAATCACAAAGGCAGCTGGAAAAATAGCCGCTATTCCTTGACCGTCAGCCCGTTGATCTGGGGAGAGCTGGGGCTGGGGTTCTATGCGCTAATCAGCAGCGTTATCCTGGCTTTCCGGCTTGGTTTGCCGGCAATACCTTGGCTGCTGGTGTACTCTGCCGGCTTCTTTTATATTGCCGGACTTAACCTTGAGCAATCCGGACTTCTTACCCGCCTTCGAGCGAGGGTGACTGCTTCTGTCAAAGCTGGTTAGAAAAACCATAATTCGTAATGCAGGCAAACTATTTAAGATGACAGGGCGGTTTTGACTCTGTCCGATAATGCATGGGAGTGACGCTCGTACATTAATTATTGAATTCTCTCATCAAATCAGCGCACAACGTTTCCTGATTTATGCAAGAGGCAGTATAATCCGGCGCGGAGTCATTCATGCCCTCAATTTATCCCTTCACAGCCATTGTCGGACAGGTGCGCATGCGCCGTGCGCTCATCCTGAATGCAGTTGATCCTCGCATCGGCGGGGTGTTGATTCGAGGCGAGCGCGGTACTGCAAAGTCCACGGCAGCACGCGGCCTGGCAGCACTCCTGCCCAAAGTACGCGTGGTGCATGGGTGTCGTTTTGGCTGCGACCCGGACCAGCCTGCTTCCTGGTGCACGGAGTGCCGTGAAAGGGCAGCTTCCGGTGAACCACTCCCGGTGGATGAAAAACCCATTCCGTTCGTCAACCTGCCCGTCTCAGCCACCGAGGACCGCGTGGTGGGCACGCTCGACATAGAACAGGCAATCCAAAAAGGTGAGCGTCACTTCGAACCAGGCGTCCTGGCTGCCGCCAACCGGGGTTTGCTTTACATTGATGAGGTGAACCTGCTCGACGATCACGTGGTGGACGTTTTGCTCGACTCTGCCGCCATGGGGATGAACATCGTCGAACGCGAGGGAATATCCTTCACCCACCCTGCACGCTTCATCCTGGTGGGCACAATGAACCCCGAAGAAGGCGATCTACGTCCACAACTGCTGGACCGGTTTGCTCTTTCCGTGGACATCACCGGAATCCGCGATGCGCGTGACCGGGTGACCATTATCGAAAACAACCTGGCATTCGAGTCCGACGCGGAAGCTTTCCATAAACTATGGCAGCCGCACGAAGAGAAACTCAGCCGAATCATTGCCCATGCCCGCACGATGGTCGATAAGGTGACCTACACCCGGCGCGACCTGCTTTCGATCGCCGCGCTGACCGCCTCCCTGAACGTGGACGGGCATCGTGCCGATCTGGTCATCCTTAAAGCCGCACGAGCTCACGCCGCTTACGAAGGCCGCACCACGATCACGGATCGGGATATTGCGCTGGCTGCCGAGCTGGCCCTCCCCCACCGCATCAAGCACGGCCCATTCCACCAGACCGAGATCTCTCCGGAACAGTTGCAGGAACGCATCGAGCAACTGCAGGGTTCGTCTGAAGAAGGCGAACCGTCAGAACCCACCGAGAAAGACGCCGATACTGAATCTGTAAAAAAAAAGTCGTAGCTGAAGCCTCAGACCAGGATAATCCCGACCAACCACCAGACGCGGAACCATCTCCCGAGCAGGCTGTATTCGGGCCACAAGATGCCCATTGGTGGGATGGGGGGAAAAAGGTCAAAGTCGGGGAGACTTTCGACCCGCGCAAACTTGATACTCCGCTCGATAAATTAACCCGCCAGCACTCCGGGCGCAGGTCGCGCACCCACACGGAGCGAAAACGCGGGCGTTACATCCAATCCCGCCCTGCAAATGGAAAAACAGATGATGTGGCGTTCGATGCAACCTTCCGCGCAGCCGCCCCCTTCCAAAAACAACGGGGTGAACAGCGCAAGCAGGTGGCTTTTGCGATCACGAAAAGCGACTTGCAGCGCAAGGTACGGGTCAAGAAGGCCGCCAACCTGATCCTGTTTTTGGTGGATGCATCCTGGTCCATGGCGGTGGCGGAACGGATGACCGCCACGAAAGGCGCCATCCTCTCCCTGCTGACGGACGCTTACCAGCGCCGCGACCGGGTCGGCTTGATCGTCTTCCAGAAAGACCGGGCGACGCTCATCCTGCCTCCGACAAATTCCATCACCCTCGCACAGCGCGCCTTATCCGATATCCCGGTTGGCGGCAAGACACCGCTCTCGGCAGGTTTGTTGATGACCTACCAGGTGTTGGCTCAGGAGCAGGTGATCCATCCTGATGTGGAACCTTTGCTGATCATCCTGACAGATGGGGCGGGGAATGTCTCCCTTGGCGTTTTGCCTCCACAAGAGGAAGCGTTCGGGTTTGCAGAACAGATCGCCGGGCGTGGCTTTCGGACCGTAGTAATCAATATGGAACACGCTTCCTTCGACCAGGGACTCGCCCAGGCACTTGCCGATCATCTTGAAGCCCCCTGCTACACCCTGAATGAACTCAAGGCAGAAAGTTTACTCAACACCGTTCGGCAGGAAATGGCTGAGCCAAAGAAAAAATAAGAAAACGCTATTAGACGTTTTCTTATTGTGCAGTGCGGGTGCAGTTTCTCCCCGCGAGCTTTGCTGCGTACATGGCCTGGTCAGCGGCATGCAGTACCTTTTCCCAGGTATCACCGTGCCGTGGGTAAACCGCCACACCGATTGACAACGTAGCTTTCAGCTTTACCCCCAAGTGTTCAATATCCAATGACAAAAACCTGGCTCTCAAATGCTCTGCGCGTTCGTGCCCTTTCCTAAGCTGGATGCCAGGCATGACGATCAGGAACTCTTCTCCACCGAATTGACAGGAAATATCCGAGCCGCGGACTTCAGAAAGAAGGGTTTCGCCCAGTTTTTTCAGGAGCAAGTCGCCGGCATCGTGTCCATAGGTATCGTTAAAAGCCTTAAATCCGTCAATATCGAGCATGATCAGGCAGACAGTGCTCTTTTCTCGTTCAGCCCGTTGGAACTCGCGCACCAATGACTCCTCGAGATAGCGACGATTAAATAATCCGGTCAGAGAGTCGCGGGTCGCCTGCTCCCGCAATTGGGAATGCAACATTTCAATTTCAACAAGCTGGTTTCTTAACTTCTGGTTGGCATCTTGCAACACAATCTCGTTATGCTTGCGTTCCGAAATATCCCGGGCGACGCTTTGAATATGGATGGGGACACCATTGTCATCACAGACCAGTTCAGCATTAATCTCGACGGTCACTTTATCGCCACCCTTTTTAATAAAAACACGTTCATAAAGGGGAATAATTTCACCTTTTTGCAGCCGTTCCAGAGTTTGTTTGGTTTCTTTTTTCTGTTCGGAAATATCAAGGGCGGATAGTTGGATTAATTCATCCACTGTGTAACCGGTCAAATCGGCTGCGCGTTGGTTCACTTCCAGGTGTTTCCCCTGCATGTCCAGGATAAACACGGCATCGTGGGATTGCTCGAATAAAGCCCGGTAACGGGTCTCGGCTTTTTCGCGCTCCCTGATTTCCTGCTGGGCCTTTTCATAAAGACGGCTATTTTCGATAGCCACAGCAGCCTGCGTGGCTATGGTTTCGAGGAGACGAATCTGGGCATGATCGTAGGCGTTCGGTTTATAACTCTGCATTGAAATTACGCCCACCATGCGGTCCCCTACGATCATGGGGACTCCCACATATGCCCGCGTGGGTGTGCCACTGGTACGGAATATTTGGAAATTTGTAATCGCCTCCGGCGAGATAACATCCGGGATATACAAGGTTTGGCGGTTATTGATCACCCTTCCACTTAACCCGGGGTTTTGTCGAATATCACGGGTAGGAATGAGCGGATACTCTCCCCTATCGTATGCCAGTGGGTGATGGATCAGCCCGGTGTCAGGATCCAGAATCCCGATATAGAACGCCTCCACAGGGAGGACCTGCCGGCATTTTTCCAGCAGCGTTTTTAATACCTGTGCCATATCCAAACCCGAGGTGACCGTTATGCCAATATCAAAAAGAGCTGTCATTTCCTCAGCACGGTGACGCACTTCTTCGAATAAGCGCGCATTTTCGATGACGCCAGCAGTCTGGGTGGCGATCGTTTCCAACAACCGAATCTGATCAGGATTATAGGCATTGGGTTGAGAACATTGCATGGATATCACACCCACCACCTGGTCACCAACCAGGAGAGGGACACCGACGTAAGAGCGACTCGGATCTCCCCCAAAATCGATTGCCTTGTACTTCTGACTGGCCTCTTCCGCAAGAACATCCGGAATGTACAAAACCTGCCGGGTTTGGATGACATAGCCGGTTAACCCCGGTGATTCGCGCATTTCATTCGGAGGTAAAACGCTGATTTCTCCTTTGTCATAAAAAAGAGGAAAACCGATCAACCCGGTATCGTGATCATAAGTTGCAATATAAAAGGCTTCAATGGGGAGAACACGTTTGCACTTCTCCAGGAGAGCCCTGAGGAGTTTATCCATTTCCAGACCGGAGTTGACCGCCAGACCGATATCCAGAAGGGCTGCCAACTGGTCAGCGCGCTGCTGGGCTTCTTCCAGCAAGCGGGCATTCTCGACCGCGATTGCCACCTGGTCCGCGAAGGATTTTAATCGATCCGCATGAGACTGGTTATAAAAATTGGGAACCAGGCTGGAAAGGTTCAAAAAGCCGATCACTTCCCCCTTGGCCTGCAAAGGAGCACCCACATAGGAACGGATCTTTTCCAAACCCCCCCTCATAACCCAACTCTTGCTCTGCCGGATATCCGGTATCACCATGGCCTGCCCGGATTCAATCATCGACCGAAAATTCGGGATCTCGTCCAGGGTGTAATCTGTCCCCTTGCCATCCATCTTGCCTTCATGATATCCATGGGATCGCGCCACGCGGGCGATATTATGATTTTCCAGCAGCCTGAGGGTTGCCCGATCATAAGGAACCACATTCCTAACATTGTCCAACAAGCGGTCCAGCACTTCCACGAAGGAACGTGAACTGTTTAACGCCGCGGCAGTATCCCGCAGCGCTTCATTCATCACGCGTTGATCGTGTTCAGCTTGCTCGATCAAATGGAGTTCAGTTATCCGGTCCATACTTATTAGGTGGAACGAAAATGGTTATAAAAAATTGCGACAATACCCCGGAATACCAATCAATACCAGATAAAAGGTGGAAACTGTTTTCCCAGGCAAGTTTTCCGGCAAATTGGCATCAAGTGCCACGACTTGGGCAAGAAAAACTTGCTAAGGGTTTGATCACCCTTTAATATTAGTGTACCTTAACAATGCAAAGTTAAACAATACAATTGCATTATAAATTTTGGAGTCGGATCTGGCTATGCGACTAAGGAAACCGTGTGGGAATGTAATGCTGATTGCCGCCGTTGGATACTCTCTGCTATAATCTGCCCCGATGATCCTGCTCACCGGAGGTACCGGCTTTATCGGCCGGGTATTGACTCGTCAACTAGTCGAAAGCGGTCACTCGGTCAGAATTTTGCTTCAACCTTCACCCCGCAGTCCCCGTCTGCCGATCGGTGTACCGGTAGAAGTGGCGGTGACTGGCATGAACGACGTACAGGGCCTGCGGGCAGCCATGCATGATGTTGATACTATTTACCACCTGGCCGGGGGGGAAGGCCAGGGGGGACGAGCCAATCTGCAGGGGATGGATATTGAAGGCACACGATCGCTTTGCCAGGCTGCCGCAGACGCTCGGGTGAAGCGATTCTTCTACTTAAGCCACCTGGGTGCCGACCGGGCTGCCGGATTTCCAGTGCTTAAAGCCAAGGGGATTGCGGAGGAATACATCCGCAAGTCGGGGGTCCCATACACAATCCTGCGCGGTTCGATCCTGTTTGGTCCGGGCGACGAATTTACTTCCGGGCTGGCAATGCTGCTGTCTGTCGCGCCCGGATTCTTGCCGCTACCGGGCAAGGGAGAAACCCTCCTCCAGCCGCTGTGGGTGGAGGACCTAGTTACATGCCTTATCTGGTCACTGGATGCCCCTGAAACCATCAACCAGACATACGAGGTGGGAGGCAGCGAGTACATCAGCCTGCGCCAATTGACGGTGACCGTCATGGAAGCCATCAAACGACGACGCCTCCTTGTGAATTGGCCCATGCAATCCATGCGGTCCCTGACCATCCTTATGGAATCAATGTATCCCCGATTCCCAGCTTCGATCTTCTGGCTGGATTACCTGGCAGTCAACCGGACCTGCTCGTTGGATACCATCCCGCGCATATTTGGACTCATGCCCGCCCGGTTCGCTTCCCGGTTGGATTACCTGCGCAACATTCCCTGGACCCGCCAGCTCCTCCGCAGGCTGTTTACACCCTATGGCTGAGTGGACTATTCGACTCCTGGAAACCCCCGAAGAGATGATCGCCGTTGAGTCTCTTCAACGACAGGTATGGACCGATTCCGAAACGGACGTGATCCCCGCCCATATGCTTCTGGCTGTCGTCCATAACGGAGGATTTGCGCTCGGAGCATTCGTAGGTACCGACCTGGTGGGGGCGGCATTTGGCTTTCCCGGGATCTATGCAACCGCAGACGGCCCGCGGCTGAAACACCACTCTCACATCCTGGGCGTCCTGCCAGACTGGAGCGGAAAAGGAGTGGGATTTGCACTCAAGCGCGCCCAATGGCAGGTGGTCCGAAAACAAGGCATCGACCGAATTACCTGGACGTACGATCCATTACTCAGCCGCAACGCACATCTCAACATTACACGGCTGGGGGCCGTGTGCAACACTTACCTGCGCTCGGAATATGGAGAGATGCGCGACGGGCTGAACAACGGGCTGCCCTCCGACCGTTTCCAGGTGGACTGGTGGTTGAACACAAAACGTGTGGAAAGACGCCTCAGCCGACGACCTCGCCCGGTTCTGAGTCTGGCCCACTACCTCAACGGGGGGGCGACCGTGCTCGCCATCCTCACTGATCATGGACCGGTACCTCGCCCGCAGGAAATAACCCTGCCGCTAACGAGCACTCTCCTGCTGGTGGAAATTCCCACCGACTTCCCTGCCGTTAAAGCTGCCAATTTAACCGTGGCCCGTGACTGGCGCTTTTATACCCGGGAAGTTTTCGAAGATGCTTTCGCTGGCGGTTACCTGGTCACCGATTTCATCCATGATCAAGGGCGCAGTTTCTATGTCTTAACTCACGCAGAGTCCACCCTTGAGGAGGACCAGGACAGCGATTAATTTTGTTCAGAGCGGCACGGGACAGTCTGTCAAATGCTCCATCAGAAAAAAGAAATGAAGCCGGAAATCTTACCAAAAGATAAAAAACCTGATGATCGGCATCCATCGCCTGATGGATGTTGAAGGGAGGAAAATTATACAGCCGGATAAAGCACCAATCCCACCGTGCCGGGTCCGAAATTTGCCGCCAGAGAAATTGCCAGGTCTGTTAGAAAGGTTTCCCTGCAATTGAAACGTTTTTTAGCCTCCTCCATTAAAGCATTTCCGGAGGCGATATCGCGGGCATGCAGGATGCCCAAATAGACAGGCTGGTCCCCAAACTCTTTCACCCCCATATCGATAACGCGCTTGAGAGCAGCTTTACGCGTGCGGACTTTCTCAACCATATCTACCACCCCATGGTTGAGCACGGCAATTGGTTTGACGTTCAGGATCGATGCCAGCGCGGCAGATAGAGTCCCAACCCGCCCGCTCATGCGGGCATATTCAAGTGTATCCAGCGTAAGGATGATGAGGACACGATCCCGGATACCTTCCAGGTATTTGACTATTTGTTCCACACTTTTTCCATCCCGATCCATCCTGCGCGCCTGCCGGCACATTAATCCCAACCCCAGCGAGCCACCGGCAGAATCGAAGGGGACAACTCGCATGACGCTTTTTAATTCCTCAGCAGCTGTCACTGCGGAAGCGTATGTTCCGGAGAGCTTGCTGGTCACATGGATGGACAGGATGGTATCGCCAGCTTGATAAATCTTTTTGTAAAATTCCATAAATTGGTGCGGGGAAGGTTGGGAAGTCTTGGGGATCTTCCCGGTTTCGTCAACCAGCTTGTAAAACCCCTCGCTGTCTAATTCAACGTTCTGCAGGTAGGTCTTCTCCCCAAACAAGATGTTGATTGGGATAACATCAATGCCATATTCCTTTTCCCATCCCAAGGGAAGATCGGCGGCGCCATCGGTAACAATCCGTAACATCGTCTGCCTCCTCGGCTAAGGTCTAATTTCATCTCCTGCCATTTCCAGCGCGTTCTTTTTCGAAGTGTGCTCCCGCACCTCTCTGCGCAACCAGGAACCTGCAAGGAATTCAAACGTTTGCGGGATTTAACCCCGCCGGGTTTTCGAAGTTCCACTATAATACCACTTCGCGCATTCCATCGAACGATAATGTTTTTACAAACGAAATAGGTAACAAATAAAACATTTGTGCTATAATTACTTATCAAGAGGTTAGTATGTCTTCTAATGTCATCCGCGTGGTCGGTGCACGCGAACATAATCTAAAAAACATCACTGTCGAGATCCCGCGTGACAAGTTGGTGGTTATCACGGGTCTTTCCGGCTCCGGAAAATCCTCGCTAGCCTTCGATACCATATTTGCAGAAGGTCAGCGGCGGTACGTCGAGTCGCTGTCTGCCTATGCGCGCCAGTTTCTCGGCCAAATGCAAAAACCTGACGTGGACTACATCGAAGGCCTCTCACCGGCGGTCTCCATCGATCAGAAAGGAACCTCGCATAACCCCCGGTCCACAGTTGGAACTGTGACTGAAATTTACGACTACTTGCGCCTTCTTTTTGCGAGAGTGGGAGTCCCTCACTGCCCAATTTGCGGGCGGGAAGTGGTCAAGCAGTCGGCACAGGAGATCGTCGATTCAGTCGGGGACTTGCAGGAGGGCACGCGCATCCTCATCCTGTCGCCGGTGGTGCGCGGCCGGAAAGGTACTTACCAGGCGGTCTTCGAAGAGATCCGCAAAGCTGGGTTTGCGCGGGTGCGCGTCGATGGGACCGTTTATAACCTGGATGAAGAAATCAGCCTCGATCGGTACAAGATCCATACCATCGAAGCAGTGGTAGACCGACTGGTGGTGTCTGGAGCGGAATCCGATCAGGACCAGAAAGCAAATATCACCCGGCTGACAGATTCAGTCGAAACCGCCCTTAAGTTTGGGGATGGCTATCTCACAGTTCAAGTCCTGGCAGAAAAAGTTGAAGATAATCACGATTTGCATTTCTCCGAACACCTGGCCTGTCCGGAGCACGGCATCAGTATTCCAGAGATCGAACCGCGAACTTTTTCGTTCAATACGCCTCACGGGGCATGCCCGGATTGCCAGGGATTGGGGAACAAGCTGGAGATCGATCCTGACCGGGTGATCGACGCTGAGAAATCGCTCTCCGATGGTGCGTTGATTGCCATGGAATGGAACAACGTCAGAGACGAAGGGAATCCCGGCTATTACTGGCAAATGCTGGAAGCCATGGCAGAGCATTATCACATCAACATGAATACACCCGTCAAGGATTTACCAGCAGATCATCAAAACCTTGTTTTGTACGGTACGAAAGGGGAAAAAGTCCGCATTCATTATCACAACCGTGACGGTCGCGAGGCAACATTTGACACCTCCTTCGAGGGTGTAATAGGCAACCTTGAACGAAGGTACCGGGAGACAAATTCGGAATACATTCGTGAAAAGATTTCAGAATACATGAGTGACCGGCCCTGCCCCACCTGCCACGGCAAGCGCCTGCGCCCTGAAGCGCTGGCAGTCACCGTGGACGATGTCAACATACTGGAGATCACTGAATGGCCGGTACTTCGTTCTCTTGAATGGACAAAGCAGCTGGCTGGATCAGGTTCACCGCTTACTACGCGCCAGAAAGCAATCTCCGATCGCATTTTGAAGGAAATCGTCTCGCGCCTGGGATTCCTGGTAAATGTCGGGCTGGATTACCTCACCCTTGCCCGCTCTGCCGGATCCTTATCGGGGGGGGAAGCCCAGCGAATCCGTCTTGCCACCCAGGTCGGATCCAGGCTGGTGGGAGTTTTGTACGTGCTGGACGAGCCCTCCATCGGGCTGCATCCTCGCGATAACGACCGCCTGTTAACCACGCTTAAAGGCTTGCGTGACATCGGCAACACTGTCCTGGTGGTAGAACACGATGACGATACGATCCGGACAGCGGACTGGGTCATTGACCTGGGACCGGGCGCCGGGGAGCACGGCGGGCATATCATTGCAGAAGGCACACCCGAGCAAATCATCGCCCACCCCAAATCGCTCACCGGTGCATACCTGTCTGGGCGCAAACACGTTCCGGTGCCCAAGAAAAGACGTGAAGGAAATGGAAAAATATTGACCGTGGTAGGTGCACGCGCTAATAACCTGAAAGATATTACCGTTAATATCCCCCTGGGCAAGCTTGTCTGTATTACTGGTGTTTCAGGATCTGGGAAATCATCCTTGATGAGCGACGTGCTTTATAACGCCCTGGCAGCAAAACTGAACCGGGCACACACAATCCCTGGAGATTACGAACGCATTGACGGGATCGAACACCTCGACAAGATCGTAAATATCGACCAGTCCCCCATCGGCCGCACGCCGCGCTCGAATCCGGGTACCTACACCAGTCTGTTCGAGGAAATCCGCAAACTGTTTGCCGAACTGCCTGAAAGTAAAGTGAGGGGATACAAGCCCGGTCGTTTTTCTTTCAACGTGCATGGCGGCCGCTGCGAAGCATGCCAGGGTCAGGGCGAATTGCGCATCGAAATGCAATTCCTGCCGGATATCTATGTGCCGTGCGACGTGTGTCATGGCAGCCGGTTCAATCGCGAAACCCTGCAGGTTCATTTTAAAGGGCACAGTATTGCCGACGTGCTTGACATGACGGTTGACCAGGCTCTCGAAATATTCGCCGCCTTCCCGCATATGATGAATAAACTCAAGCTGCTGCAGGAAGTTGGCCTGGGGTACATCAAGGTTGGGCAGCCCGGAACGACACTATCCGGCGGCGAAGCCCAACGGGTGAAACTGGCCAAGGAACTTTCCCGACGCGCCACAGGTTGCACCCTATATGTGCTTGACGAACCCTCAGTAGGGCTGCATGCGGCTGACGTGCATAAGCTTATCGAAGTGCTTCAGCGGCTCGTGGATGCGGGGAACAGCGTGTTGATCATCGAGCACAACCTGGAGATCATCAAAGTAGCCGACTGGATCATTGATCTAGGACCGGAAGGCGGGGATCGGGGCGGCGAACTGATCGCTGAAGGCACCCCCGAGCAGGTCGTGTCAGCCCCGGGGTCCTATACCGGCAGTTTCCTGAAAAGCCACATGAAAAAGCAAGTTACGGCAAAAACTTAACCTATACGCATTGTAGCGCGCTCGCAGAATCCCATAAGTTCAGGTAGAATAAGGTTAATGCCTTGCACCGGTGGACCTCCCGATGCAAATGGACACTGGAAACGGACGGGAAACCATATGACAATCACAAATACAATCGACTCTTATCGCAAACGTCGCAAAAAGCCACTACCCCTGATTCTCGGCGGAGTGGCGGTTCTTCTGGTGGTTATCGGGATTATTATCTTGATCGTAACCTTGAGCAAGGGTGGTCTCACGCTCTTCCCCACCCAGACACCCACTCCCACCATCACACCCAGTCCAACGAATACCTTCACGCCCACCTCATCGCCTACAATTACGCTAACACCGACGATCACAGTTACACCGACTGCCTCCCAAATATTCCAATACGTTGTGAAGGAAGGGGATACGCTTAATACCATCATCCAGGCTCAAGGGCTGGCGGATACTCCGAATGCGCTGATAATTATCTTCATGATCAACCCCACCATTGACCCAATCAGCGGGTTCATTACGGTCGGGCAGACGATAAACCTGCCGCCACCGAATTATCTAATTCCCACGCCCACGCCTCTTCCGACAGGGCTGGCTCCCGGAGCAAAAATCACCTACCGGGTCCTACCCGGTGACAGTCTGGGCAGTATTTCTTCCAAGTTCAACACTACCATAGCCAGCCTCCTGCTTTTGAATAAAACTGTTCTCACCAATGGACAAAATTCAATCATTTATCCGGGTCAATTGCTGACGGTTTCCATAAATCTTGTCACACCGGTGCCGACGCTTAAACCAACGGCGACAGCAACACCGTAAAATTAAACCCTGACCCCCGGTCTCAACAGAACCGGGGGCTCTTTTTTCTCATATTCCTTTGACATTCTGTGCACCACAGACTAAAATGGTAAGGTTAATCAGGAATACACTCTAAAGGAGTGGTTGTGCATAACTGGCCTGGCAAATTCGTGATCGGACTCACCGGCAATATCGCCACCGGAAAAAGCGTCGTCAGAAGAATGTTGGAGCACCTGGGTGCTTACACCATCGATGCCGACTCCTTATCCCACCGTGCGATTGCCAAGGGAGCGCCAGGTTTCCAACCCGTGGTGGATACGTTTGGTAAATTCATCCTGGATTCAAGGGGTGAAATCGACCGAGCGAAATTGGGGAGGGTGGTTTTCAACGACCCGGATGCCCTCAAGGTTCTGGAAGACATCATTCATCCCCTGGTCGAACAAGCGGTAGACATATTGATCAGGCGGGCGAGCCAGCGCATCGTCGTGATCGAGGCCATCAAACTCCTGGAAGGAAAATTGAGCGGTCAATGCGACTCCATTTGGACCTCGACAGCTCCAGAGGCGGTACAGGTAAACCGGCTGATGAAAAGGCGTGGGATGACCGAACAACAAGCTCTTCAGCGCATTCATTCGCAGTCTCCACAGGAATTGAAGATCGCTGCAGCCAGCATCGTCATCCAGAACAATGGTTCCTTTGAAAACACCTGGAAACAAGTGGTGGAAGCCTGGAAGGTTATTTCCCCCACCACAGATACGGCTCCCCTTATTTCCCATCCGACTGGTCCGGATGAATTAGCGGTCCAGCGCGGGCGTCCGCGTGATTCGGCCAATATTGCGGCCTTGATCACGCGACTCAGTGGCGGCTCCCGCTCTCTTTCCCCGGACGATATTATGGCAGCCTTCAGTGATAAAGCGTTCCTCCTGCTCACCTCCAACAAGAATTTGGTGGGATTGGCCGGCTGGCAGGTGGAAAATCTTGTGTCACGCACCACAGAGCTCTATCTTGATCCGCTTCTCACCCTATCACGGGCCTTAAAAACCCTGGTTTCCGAAGTCGAAAGTGCTTCGCAAGATTTGCAGTGTGAAGCTTCCCTGCTCTTCCTGTCCCCTGAGTTGGCGAAACAGGAAGAAGTTTGGAAAGAATTAGGTTATGTACTCCGCACCCCGAAATCACTGGGAGTCCAGGCATGGCAGGATGCAGCCCTGGAATCGCAGCCTGTCAATACCACCATGTATTTTAAACAACTCCGTCAGGATCGTATCTTGCGACCAATTTAAAATGAGGACCTTCGACTTGAAGTCACCCGCATTAAGTTTTCCAATAGGCGGTCCCAAATAACCGGTTCCCATCTTGAACGGTGAATTTTCTGCAATGAACAACCTGTTAATCAACATTCTCTTCATTTTTCAACGCCTTGACTGGCTGGGTGTCATCGACATCCTGCTGGTTACGTTGATTTTCTTTGGGGTGATGTATCTTGTCCGTGACACCCAGGCCATGATGTTGTTACGCGGCATTATCCTGATTATTGTGCTGGTTGCACTCCTGACCAGCGTGGCAAATTTGCCTGCTTTTTCCTGGCTTGTTCGCACTGCCCTGCCAGCGATGGTTTTTGTCATCCCGGTGATATTTGCCCCGGAAATCCGCCGCGCTCTCGAACGTATCGGACGGGCTGGGACTTTTTTCCGGGTTTCCAACAAAAATACCAGCCGGGGGATGCAGGAAACAATTCAAGCAGTTGTGGCTGCATCTGCACGGTTATCAGCCCGCCAGCACGGAGCACTAATCATTTTGGAGCGTTTCGATAATCTCGACCAATACGTCCGCAGTGGTGTAATGCTCCAGTCAGACGTTACACCTGAAATGCTGATGCAAACGTTTTATCCCAACACCCCCCTGCATGATGGGGCAGTCATCATTGGCGGCAGGAAGATCATTGCGGCAGCATGTGTCATGCCGCTATCTTCAAGCGGAATCCTTACCCGTTCACCCGAACGGCAAATGGGACTTCGCCATCGGGCCGCCCTGGGTATCTCGGAAGTTACCGATGCGATCGCGGTGGTTGTTTCCGAGGAGACTGGCGCGATCTCGATTGCGCATGCCGGGCGCATTATCCGAAGACTGGACGTTGAACGTCTGGAAAATATATTGATTGCCTTTTACAGCCCGGATAAATCCAGGCAGGAAAACTTCCTGCAGCGGCATTTCCCGTATTTGTTTTCCCATAAGGATGATTGAACGATGTTTCGCTGGCTGGCTGTTAATTTTCGTACATTCCTCCTGGCTTTTGTCTTGGCGGTCGCCGTCTGGGTGACGGCTGTTACCTCAGCGAATCCTGATGAGACACAAGTTTATCCGCATGCCATCCCGATTGAATTTATCGGGCAAGATCCCGGATTGATAATGACCGGCGGGGAAATCCCCCAGCAAATTGAGGTAACCTTGCGCGCCCCGCGCTCGGTATGGGATAGTTTGCTAGCCGGGGATGCCTCGATCCGCGCCGTGGTCGATTTGACCGGACTCGGCAGCGGAACCCACCTGGTGAATGTCCAGGTTCAAATTGGGATCACTCCCGTATTGATTACCTCCGTCTCTCCGAAGAACTTTGAAGTATCCCTCGAGCCGCAGGTGACACGTTCCCTGGCAATTAACCTGACACTCACCGGCAATCCCGCTGTTGGGTTCGAGGCAGGCCCCGCTACATTAGACCCGGAAAACGTGGTAATAACCGGAGCGGAGAGCCTGGTATCTAAAATTGACCACGTCCAAGCTACTCTCGATGTGACCAATGCCCGCCAGAATATCACCGCTTCCATCCCGCTCAATCTGGTGGACGCAAACGGCTCAGTAATCAGCGGAGTGACGGTTCTCCCGGATGCCGTACAGGTCGTTTTGCCCGTCATTCAGCAAGGCGGGTACCGCGATTTGGCTGTAAAAGTGATGACAGTTGGCACTCCTGCCAGCGGTTACAGCTTGACGAGCGTGGCACCTTTCCCACCCATTGTGACGGTGTACTCGGCAAATTCAGACATTATCGATGCGCTACCCGGGTACGTTGAAACCTCCTCTCTTGATCTAAGCGGTGCCAAGGCAGATATTTCGAAACAACTTTCAATCATTCTGCCTACCGGAGTCACTCTGATCGGCAACCAGTTTGTGATGGTCAAGGTGGGGATCGCCCCCATAGAGAGCAGCCTCCCGCTGGCTTATCTCCCGGTGGAAATGGTGGGGCTGGGAGCCGGGCTGCAAGCCCATATATCCCCGCTTACGGTGGATATCATCTTATCGGGTCCACTCCCCGTACTCGATTCGGTGGCAATGAGCGATGTGCGCGTGGAAGTGGACCTGACCGCCCTGCTTCCCGGCACATACCAGTTGACCCCCAAGGTGACGCTGGTACAGCAAAACCTGATCGTTGAATTGATCCTGCCTGGAACGGTCGAAGTGGTTATCGCCAAGATTGGCGCAGCCACGCCTACTCCTTAGATCCCGGCTAATTCCCCCTCCGGGGGGTCGCCAGGTTTGATTTCCCTTGGAAGAGTACTACATGAAACCTGTTGTTGCATTGGTTGGACGCCCAAATGTGGGTAAAAGCACTTTATTCAACCGGCTGGCTGGAGAACGACTCGCCATCGTGGACGATACTCCCGGAACAACGAGAGATCGAATCGTAGCTGAGAGTGACTGGAATGGGCGGTCTTTTGACGTGGTCGATACGGGTGGAATTGATCCCACGCAGGGTGGGCGAACTCCTCTTTCGGTTGATTCGGCGGATTTTATCCCCGAAATACGCGCCCAGGCTCTAATGGCGGTTCGTGACGCCGATGCAGTGCTGTTTCTCACGGATGCCACCTCCGGCGTCACCTCACCGGACCGGGAAGTGGCTGAAATCCTGCGACGCTACCAAAAAAAGGTGAACGGGCAGCCCTGGCCTCCCATCTTTGTCGTGGTCAACAAATGTGAAAACAATAAACAGCGCAATGCAGCCTCTGAATTCTACGAATTGGGATTGGGGGACCCTTACCCTTTATCTGCCATCCACGGGACGGGCACAGGTGACCTGCTGGACGCCCTGGTCGCTTCTTTTCCCGTTCAGGCTGCGAGCGAAGAGGACGAATCGATCAAAATTGCCATCGTCGGCAAACCGAATGCCGGGAAATCCTCCCTGCTTAATAAACTGGTCGGTGAAGAACGTGCCATTGTCTCGCCCATCCCCGGAACGACCCGGGACGCCGTTGACACGCATATTGATGTGGAGGGCATGCCTGTGACCCTGATCGATACTGCCGGGATCAGGCGGCGGGGGAAGATCGAACAGGGAGTGGAAAAGTACAGCGTATTGCGCTCTTTCAAAGCCATCGAGCGTGCCGATGTGGTGCTATTGATCATCGATGCTGCCGATGGCATCACCGCCCAGGATACGCATATCGCCGGGTTTATCCTGGACGAATGGAAGAGCACCGTCGTCCTGGTCAACAAGTGGGATACCATCCCAAAAGACAACCAGACCACAGAAGATTATACGTTGCACGTCCGGCGGGAACTCAACTTCATGGATTACGTTCCAATGCTCTTCATCTCCGCCAAAACCGGGCAGCGCGTGGACCAGGTGCTTCCGACCGCCTTACGCGTCCAGGAGGAACGGATGGCGCGTATTTCCACGTCCATGCTCAACCGGGTCCTGCGGGACGCCCAGGACGCCCACCCGGCGCCTTCGCATGCCGGGCGGCAATTAAAAATCTACTACGGGGCTCAGGTTCGTGTGGACCCGCCGACATTCGTCCTGCACGTCAATGATACGAAATTACTCCATTTTTCATACCGGCGATACCTCGAAAACAAGTTCCGGGAGGCATATGGGTTCATCGGAACGCCCATTAAAATCGTTTCCAAGGGTCATCGGGACGAGGAAGACTTAAATCGTCAATAATAAAAGAAAAAAAGAACCAGGCTGCACAAGATGTGCAGCCTGGTTTTGTTTATGAGGTTCCCGGAGTAAATTGGTTACGGAGTATCAACATCCGTGGCAATATCATTCGCAGCATTGGGATCCGGGATCGGGTAAGGAAGGGTCTGGGCAGTGAGAGTGGCTGTGTTGGTCATAGGTGTTAAGGGAAGTACCAACGGTGGGACCGCATTAACAATGTACTGCACCGTGTAGGTTACGCTCTTTCCAGCCGGGATGGCCATCGTGTCTGTAAAGGCTGCCAAAACACTCGTGCCGGCAAGACAGGTAGCGCCTAGCTGGGGAGTACAGGTCCAGGACCAACTGGCTATTTGAACTGGCATGTTGTCTGCGATGTGAGCGGCGGTGACGGCGGACGGTCCGTAGTTGGTAACCACGATGGTATAGGTGCCCTTTCCACCGAGACCGCAGCTCCCGCAGCCGACGACGTAAGTGGTCACGCCATCTGACATCGTGACTCCCAGGTCGGCAGTCGGATGGACATCCGTATCGACGGCAGTATTGTTGCCCAGGATCGGGTCGACAATCCCAGTGGGAGGATCCACATGAGCCGTGTTGACCATGTCACCAGCTGCAGCGATGTTTACCGAAGCGACCGCAGTGTAGGTTACTTTCTTGCCGGAGGGAATATCTACCGTATCACCGAAAGCGGCAATACCAATATCTCCGAGCGAGTGGCAGCTTGCACCACTGTCGGGCACGCAGGACCAGATCCAGTCGGTGACGTTACCCGGTATGGGATCGGAAACTGCCGCACCGGTCACCGGGACAGGTCCGTAGTTGCTGACCACAATGGTGTATGTAACTGTTCCACCGGGCGTGTAGATTGAAACCCCGTCCGTCTTGGTGATCGCCAGGTCGGCAGTTGGAGCAGCGTCGATGTCGGTGGCAGTGTTATTACTTGGCACCAGGTCGAGGAACGCAGCAGGAACTGTTGCCGTGGCAGAATTCACCAGGGTGCCAGGCAAGGCGGGAAGCACAGGCGCTACAAGGGGTGCAGTCACCACGGTATACGTGACACCTTGTCCGACAGGGATATTGATCGTATCGGTGAAATTACCACCGGGCGTTGGGCCTGCAGTGCAGGTAGAGCTGAAGTCTGGTACGCAGGTCCAGATCCAACTAGCTATCTGGGGAGGAATGGGGTCGGCAAAGGTGGCGCCAACGACTGCCTGAGGACCATTGTTGACCACCCGGATGGTGTAGGTGAGGGTTCCACCGATGGTGTAATAGGTTACACCGTCAGTCTTGGTGACCGCCAGGTCAGCGCTCGGACCCAAATCGGTGTCTGTGGCAGTATTGTTGCTCAGGATTGGATCAGGTGTACCGACTGGAGGAGTAATGGTTGCCGTGTTGACCAGGTTTCCAGGAACGGAGGTTGTCATGGCAGCCACGATCGTGTATGTGACCTTCTTGCCTGACGGGATGTTGACCGTGTCGGCGATGTTGGTTGTGATCGCTCCGCCAGATCCGGCGCCGCAGACGGCGCCTGAATCGGGTGCGCAGGTCCAACTCCAGCTGGTCACCTGGACAGGTTTGTTATCATTGAAGACAGCTCCCGTCACATTTAGCGGACCATTGTTCGAAACAACTATCGTGTAAGTGGTGGTGCCGCCAGGAACCCAGACACTGATGCCATCATTTTTACTGACCGCCAAGTCGGCGCTAGGAGGTGAATCAGTGTCGGTGGCCGAGTTATTAGCCAGGTTGGGATCCGGAGTGGGACCGGGGTTGGTAATGGTGGCTGTAGTGACCAGGTTGCCAACCGCTCCACCACTGAGGGTGGAAACAATGGTATAGGTGACATTCTTACCAACCGGGAGGTTGATCGGATCAGTAAAGTTCCCGGCAGGTGTAATCGGACCGGCAGTGCAGGTTGCACCACTGTCAGCCACGCAGGTAACCGTCCAGGTTGTGATTTGCCCTGGCTTGGTCACCAGCACGCTTGCACCGGTAACATCGTTCGGGCCGCCGTTATGGACGACAACTGTATAGGTAGCAGTACCGCCAGGTGTATAGGATCCAAGGCTGTCATTGATCGAAATCGACAGGTCAGCGCTAGGTCCGATGATCACACCCGTAGGGGTTGGGACTGGGGTGGTCGGAACGGGTGTCGGAGTGATAACAGGAACACTGCTCGAGCGGATGATCCTCGGCTGAGACCAGACTGCCCGGTCTCCACTCGGCGAACCAAATGCTTCCACCCGTAAGATGAAGTTGACATTTTGGCCAGCCAGGGATGAAAGGTCCACATCCAGGCGATACACAAGGCCGTCCAACCGCTCAGCTGCAGTCTGGAGTGTGGTTACTGGACCACCACCAATTTGATAGGCTAAACGGAAGATGACATAACAGTTGGCAGGTCCATGATATTGGCAGCCAACATACGACTCGAAGTGATCACCATTTTGAACGGCAATAGCAGGATAAATACCCTGGATGTAACCGTCGGTGACATATTGTGGGAAGGTGAGCAAGCCTTCAGGACTAAAAGTGCCATCTTCCATCTGGTGACTGCCCAGTGGCAGCACAAACCCGCGCGAATCCCCATCGATACCAGGGAATGGCAGGGCTCCAGCACCGCTTGTCCAGGCTGCAGATCCGGCATTGGCGGTGAAGCTGTAGGCTGTGGCATACGAACTGACTACTTTGATCTTCACGAAGAAGTTAGAAGTTCCACCAGCACCAACTCCAAAATCAACACCGGAGGCATTCCTCAATTCCCAATAGCTGAAATAAGTGCCCGCAGCGGGAGGAGCAATCATGTTAAGCGAAAGGTCGATCGTACCACCGGGAGCGACACTGGTCGGCAGGTTGAAGGCGGAGGAAGTAACTCCCATGAAATCACCGCCATCAAAGACGAGCCGGTATGAGGTCGTCCAGGTGCAGGTACCCACGTTCATCAGCCGCCAGGTTTTTACAAACGCCGTACCACCCGTCATGACCGTTCCATCCGGGATGGTGACATCAGCAATGAACGCGGCTTTATCGCAGGCAGAACTGATCACCGGCACTGATCCACCGCCGGCATGTGCGATGCGGGGGCCAGACCAAACCGCCCGGTCACCGGTGGGGGAACCTGTGGCAAGCACCTTCAGGATAAAGGTGACGTTCTGTCCGGCCAACGCGGAAAGATCAACGTTCAGGTTGTAATACAACCCGTCAAGCTTTTCTTTAAATGACTTAAGGGTGTTCACCGGGCCGGAACCAATTTGATATTGCAATTGGAATGTGACGTAGCAGCCCGTGGAGCCATAATCGCAGTTGATTATGGACAGGAAATGATCCCCACTTTGGACTGTGTAGGCCGGGTAGACACCCTGGATATAGCCGTCGGTGACGTTTTGGGGGGCTGTAAGCAGTCCGGCTGGACCGGTTGCGCCAGTTTCCAGCTTGGGAGCGCTCTGGGTTAATACAAAGCCGCGCGTGTCACCATCCGTACCCGGGCACGCCAGAGTACCCGCACCACTCGTCCAGACTGCCGCGCAGGCATTCGTGGTGAAATCGTATGCCACAACGGGGGAACCTGACGATACAACGATGTCAATAAAAAACACCCATGTAGCGGTAGGACCCACCCCAAAGAGCACGTTGGAGGCGTTCCGCAGCATCCAATTTCCACGGTAATGACCGGGAGCGGATGGAGCCGTCATATTAACGGTTACATCGACCGTGTTACCCGGGGCAACGCTGGTGGGTAAATTGACTGCCGATGGAGCGCCCATCTTTGAACCGGACACAAACACAACAGCGTAAGATGTGCTCCAGGTGCATGTGCCGACATTCTTTAACCGCCATGTTTTTACCATGGCTGCCCCGGGGGCAAATGCGGTACCATCCGGGATGGTCACATCGGCCACGAACTGGGCAGCATCACAAGCGCTGGCAGCTACTGGCCGGGGGCCTACGACCGTCCCTGGCAGGAACTGCACCAGCATGGTCACGATCATGGCTACCGGGATGAAAATACGTCGGAATTTCATTTCTTCCTCCTTATAAAGCAAAGGCACAGGTTTGAACATCCTGTGAACAAAATATAGACGAAAATAAGGGCCAAAGAGTTCCTTTCCTGTCTAATAATAACGCAATTGCATAAAAATGGAGTATCCATTTAATAGGGTAATTATATGGGGTAAATTATCATCCTCTCGCGATGGCCTGCTTGAGTATCCTCCCGCGCTGTTGTACAATGATTTCACGGAAATATGACCAGAAACACCCTGCCGATCATTTTATTGACCCTGGGGACTCTCCTGCAAATTACCCCTGCGCCTTTGCGCGCCTTCAGCCTTGGCTCCGATGGCTTGACTTCAGTTTCGATTACTGCAGGGATAGAGCCCATCCCATCCGATCAGGAAGCTGACCTGGACGGGAATGGGATTCAGGAAACCCTGGCGCTAAGCGATGAGCGTCTAACCATCCTTTCAGAGGGCAGGATTGCCTGGCAATCCCCGGCAGAGTGGCAGGTTGTCCAGGCTGCCATCGTGGATTTAAACCAGGATGGATATCCTGAAGTTTCCCTCCTACTTTGGCGTCCCTTTCGCGCCTGGCCCGTGGACCAATGGCTCCCTTATGGCGGACGCATCGCCGGTTTCCATAATATGGAAGGGCAATCATGCCATTTCATCCTGATCGGCTGGAGCGGCAAAAGCTACCAGGAACTTTGGGCAGGTTCTGCGATGGCAGACCCAATCACTGCTTTCACTGCAGCTGACCTGGACGGGGATGGCAAACAGGAGCTGGTGGCACTGGAAGGTCGTTATTCCGATCCAGGATCCGCTCCAGCCCGTACATTGAAGGTGTGGAAATGGAACGGATTCGGCTTCTCCGTCGTCTCATCAATGGACGGAGTATTCAGTAAAATGACCCTGGTCCAGGCCAACGACGGCCAAATTTTGATTCTTGTCCCCTAAGGAGGAGATCATGAAAAAAAGTTTGCGTAAAATTCTTTGGGCATTCCTGGCGGTGGTGGTGATCCAATCGGCGTGCAACATCTCAACCATCCAACCCACCCAGACCTCACCCACCGCTCCCACTCAATCTTCCCTGGCAACACCCACTGAATCGATTGCCCTGACTGGGATCTACCCGGCTGCTTTTGCCGCTTATAACGAGATTGCTGCCCGAATCCCGCAGGCATTCGCCGGAGGGGGATATACGCTGCCGCTCGACCTTGCCCAGGTGGATAACGTTTCTGCGCTGGATATGACCGACGCCCAACGTGCCCTTCTGGCCCAGAATGGGTTCGCGGTGGCTGCGCCGGTGCCAGGACAGTTCCGTGAGTTTTATCAGATTTACGAACAATACAGATATTCCGATATCCCGGTCTTCATTACCACCGACTCGGTCTACCATGTTTACCATCTCCTCTTCGATAAAATGCTGCGAGACCTGGAAACCGACAACTTCATTGCAGATATTAAATCATTGACCAGCGCCATGCTGGCTGCCACTTCCAACCAGTACGCGTCGCTGCACGGCACACAATTGGAGGAGCCAGCGTTGCGGAATGCGGCATACTTTGCCGTTGCCGACCAGCTTTTAGGAATGACTGACCCATATCCTGCGGAAGCCAGTGAGATGGTCAATGCAGAACTGGGGCTGATCAATGCCGCAGGAGGATTTTCCATTTCGCCGATCTGGGACCGCCCCGATCTGCCGGATGATCAGAAATTGCTGGAAGATTATAGCCAGTACGTGCCGCGCGGCCATTACACCCGCAGCGAAGACCTGAAAATGTATTTCAAAGCCATGATGTGGTACGGGCGGCTCACATTCCGGCTTAATGACGATTTCGAGACCCAACGCGCCCTGCTCGTGACCCAGGCAGTCCGGTCAGCTGCCGCCGCGGATGGCACCCCCGCACTGACATTGTGGGAAAATATCTACGAACCCACCGTTTTTATCGTCGGGAAAGCAGACGACCTCGGTTACCTTGAATACGGCGCTCTTTCGGATAAGATCTTCGGTCCAAACCCCGAGCTGAGCAAGTTCGCTGACCAGACCCTCTTCGCCCAGTTCAAGCAAGCCACCGAGACCCTCCCGCCTCCACAAGTCAACTCCATGTGGGTCTGGATCTGGCAGGACAAGACTCAGGTAACCAAAGGCTTCCGCTTCATGGGACAACGCTTCACTTTGGATGCCTACGTATTCGGTCAGGTGATTTGGCGCAACGTGGGTACCCTAGATGACCCGCGCGGCCTGCCCAAAGCGGTGGATTTCTTCGCCGCCATGGGTTCGAGCGAAGCCTATACCATTCTGGATGGTATGGGGGATACCCATTACGCCAATTTTGATTCCCAGATGACCAAGGTTAAAACAGAACTCGCTGCTCTCGGTACTGATTCCTGGACGCAGAACCTGTATTGGGCCTGGTTGTATTCCTTCCAGCCGCTCATTGCACCAAAGGGCAGCGCATATCCGCCCTTCATGCAGACCGAAGCCTGGACGCGCAAAGACCTGCAAACCGCCCTGGGATCCTGGACCGAACTAAAGCACGATACTATTTTGTATGCCAAACAGGTGATGGCTGAAATGGGCGGCGGTGGTGAAGCTGTGGCACCTCCGCATGGAAACGTGGAGCCGAACCCGGAGGCTTACGCCCGGTTGTTGGCACTTGCGCAGATGACCTACGACGGTCTGGATTCGCGCAAACTGTTGAGCGACCTGACGCGTGCCAACCTGGAAAATTTAATCAGCGAACTCACCTTCCTGAAGAACATTTCCGAACGCGAACTGGCTGGCGAGGCCATCACTGATGATGAATACTGGCACATCCAATATTGGGGCGGCACTCTGGAGCAATTTACCCTGGCTGCTGCTGATACCACCGATGGCATGTCGAGAGACCTGAGTGACCAGAAAGCCGCCCTTGTCGCGGATGTAGCCACAGGAACTGACACGAATGGCGGCCTGGCAGCTCTAGAGGAAGGGGACGGTCAACCCACCATGATCTATGTAGTATTGCCCGATTCTCCCTGGCGGGTCGCAGCCGGAGCCGTTTATTCATATTACGAGTTTACCGTTCCACCCTCCGACCGCATGACTGACGAAGCCTGGCAGGCCCAGGTGGAGGCCGGCACCAACCCAGCCCAGCCCGATTGGACGCAGATGTTCATCGCACCGTAAAAATGGAGCATGAATTCCAGACCGTGGACAGCAGCTCGGATCGCTGTCCACGGTTCAATGTTTCCTGGCGGGCTTTTGCAGTCTGCTTCCTGGTGTTCATTACCGCGGCCTGCCAGCACACAACGTCCTCCGTATCGCTGGCTTTGCTGGGGGACCTGATGCTTGGGCGCGGCGTGGACCCGACTCCCGATTCCCTCGCCTATCTGATGCCGGATCTTTCTAATGTCGACCTTACTCTAGCAAACCTGGAGAGTCCGCTGGCAACCCTGCTCCCGGCTACAGATTCGCTGTATAACCTGTGTGCCCCGTCCGACCGGGCGGAGTTACTCTCAAATTGGGGGATGGACCTGCTTTCCCTTGCCAACAACCACAGCCTCGATTGCAGTCCGGGCGGCACTGCTGTGACGCGCTCCATTCTGGAGACCTCCGGGATCGCCTCCCTAGGAGTCGGATTTCAACCTGTCTACCGGGAAATCAATGGGATTGAAATGGCATTTCTCGCTTTTGACGATATCTCTACCCCATTGGATGTGAGTGATGCGGTGCAGTCCATCCGTTTGGCACGCAGCACCGGCGCGTTGGTGGTTGTCTCCATCCATTGGGGTGCTGAATACCAGGGCGGCGCATCCGACCGGCAAACATTCCTGGCAGATCAACTTGCAAAGGCGGGTGCAACCCTGATCTGGGGACACCACCCCCATGTGCTCCAGCCTGCAGCCTGGATCGAGACCGGGAGGGGAAAAACGTTGGTGCTTTACAGCCTCGGAAACGCCTTATTCGACCAGGGCGGCTTACAGGATACCCGCCAATCGGCACTGGTGGTGGTTTCATTGAATTTAGGTGGCGTTGCCTCCGTTCGCAGCGTTCCGTTTGAGATCGACTTAAGTGGCAGCCGGGTGGTCCAACCGGATGCTGACACAGCAGCCAATATCAAGATCAGGCTCAATATTCCTTGAGGAAGATAGCATCCCATTTCCTCGGCATGCGCATCCGGATCGTCACCAACAGGAGGATGCTCTTTTCTTACTAAAAGGTTGCGCGAAAAGACATGGGAGAATTCCCGCGCATAATACCTGAACGAATGATCGCAGGATATAATTAATTTATGCCCCGCACCATTCTGCACCTAGACCTGGACGCCTTTTTCTGTGCAGTCGAAGAACTGCACGACCCGTCCCTGCGCGGGAAGGCCTTTGCTGTTGGCGGGCGTCCGGAAGGACGCGGCGTGGTAGCCTCCTGTTCTTATGCGGCGCGCCAGTTCGGCGTCCGCTCCGCGATGCCAACGAGTCGGGCGCTGAGAATATGCCCGGGGTTGCTGATCGTCTCACACCACTTCGGTAATTATGGGGAAATGTCCGATAAAGTCATGGAACGCCTGAACGACCTGTCGCCGCTGGTGGAACAAATCTCGATCGACGAAGCCTTCGTGGATATCAGCGATCTGCATGAACCGCCCGAATTGATCGCCCGCAGGCTGCAAAAGCGGGTGAATGATGAACTTGGACTGCCATGTTCGGTGGGGGTGGCGAGCAACAAACTGGTCGCCAAGATCGCCACAGAAGTTGGAAAAAAGTCTGCGAAAAAAGAAACTCCTCCAAACGCCGTGACGGTCGTCCCGCCTGGAACTGAAGCGGCTTTCCTGGAACCCCTGCCGGCAAACATGTTATGGGGGGTTGGCCCCAAGACATCCGCGAAACTGGCTGAACTGGGGATTAAAACGATCGGCGATATAGCCCATCACCCGCCTGAGGACCTCGCCCGCCGGTTTGGGGAAAACGGGCGTGATCTGGCGCGCCGCGCCCGGGGAATGGATGACAGTCCCATTTCCACCGGGCACGAGGCCAAGTCTGTCAGCCAGGAGACCACCTTCGCCCGCGATGTCAGCGACGACAAACAGTTGGCCGATACGCTCCGAAGATTATCGGCAAAGGTGGGCCACAGACTGCGGGAGGCGGGGATTGCCGGGGTCACGGTCAAGCTCAAACTCCGCTGGCCGGATTTCACTACGCTGACCCGCCAGGTGACCCTGTCCCAGCCCACCGACCAGGATGAAGAAATCTACCACCTTGCTCTCGATCTCATGGGCAAGGTGCGACACAGTGGCAAAGCCGTGCGGCTGATCGGGGTGGGGGTCAGTGGGCTGGGTCCGCCACTGCGCCAACTGGAATTGTGGGGACAGGAATCTGAGAAATCCCGCCGCTTGCAGGAGGCGCTGGACACGGTCCGCGCCAGGTTTGGAGATAAAGCCATCCAGCGCGGCAAGGGTAAATAATGCACTTTTGGAGGTCAGGATGCCTGTAATAACCGGTGCTGTCTCCCTCAATACTCAGGGCAACACGGATGCTTTTGATATCACCCGCGAACTCGAACGCCTGGTGACGGAATCCGGGTTGTCATCCGGAATCCTGACCATCTTCTGCCCCTCCTCCACCAGCGGTATCACCACGGTCGAATTCGAACCGGGAGCTGTAAGCGACCTAAAACGTCTGTTCGAGGAACTGGTCTCCTCGAAAAGGGATTATGCCCATAATGCCACCTGGGACGACGGCAATGGCCATTCGCACATGCGCGCCTCCCTGCTGGGGCCTTCCCTGACGGTCCCGTTCGTCGATAAAACCCTGACCCTCGGCACCTGGCAGCAGGTGGTTTATTTGGATTTTGACATCCGCCCAAGGCACAGGGAATTGGTGATTCAGATGGTAGGGGAATAATGGAGCATAAAACCAAAGGCTGCATCCTGTTCGACTGGGGCGATACCCTAATGCGCGACAATAAGAATTTCACCACGGCAATGAAAGACTGGCCGGAAGTCGAAGCCATCCCGGGGGCAGCAGAAATCCTCCCCGCCCTGCACACAAACTGGATTCTGGCAATTGCTACAAATGCAGAGCTTTCCAATGAGAAGGACATACGCGCGGCACTACTGCGGGTTAATTTGAACCAGTGGCTCGACAAGATCTACTGCATAAAAACCATCGGCTATGCAAAACCTTCCCTTGAGTTCTACAGGTATATTTTGAAAGATTTGGGACTTTCCCCAAAATCCACATTCATGGTCGGAGATAATTTCGAAGCTGACGTACTAGGCGCCAATCGCTGCGGTATCCGCTCGGTCTGGTTTAATTCCCTGGACCACGAAAACCGCCAGGCAGCCATGGTCCAAACCATTCATAAGTTAATCGATCTGCCAGCAGTCCTGGCAGCGTGGGATACTGATTGACAAGGGATTATTTGCAGCCCGTGGTCAAATTACCAGGGTAACCCGCAAAGATCAATCTCCCCCTCCGGCCAATCTTCCTTGCAAACTGGCAGGATCATTACCGGATAATTAAGCATCGCTTTTCCATCCGGCTGCTCAACCTGCATGGACCTGGCGGCCACACGCCAGCCTATTTTCTCATAACGGGAAACCATCGGTTCAGTGGCGATCATCATTGCGAAATCCACTTTCAGGGGGTCATGCAGGAATTTAAGGGCTGTGGAAAGGGCAGAACTGGCATAGCCGCGTTTCCTCCATTCCACCTTGGTGGCCACATTCCCGATCCCTCCAAGCCTGACTTCCTGGTTGCCGACTTTGACCGTCCGGTCGACGATGTGAACATTGGTGACAAGGTCCTCGTCTTCCCAGACCATTACAGACCAATCAGCAGGTGCCCATTTTGTACCGTTCAAGAAAAAATAAAGGGAACTGGTTACCACGCATTCCTGGCGGGCTTTTTCGAATTTGCTCAACTCACTGGCAGGCTTTACTTCAATACGCATTAAAACTGCTCCTAATCACCGGACGATTGTATCCCACCCGTAGAAAGGGTGCAAGCGCGGTAATTCCCTGGTCGTCAATTCGTTCCCCGCAACCGTGTAGATCAACATGCCATTATCCTTTTGCCAGAGATAAAAAAACATCTTCCAGTGTCGGTTCGCCGCGCTCGAGCTGCGAAACTCTCAACCCGCCGGATCGTAATCCACCTAGCAGACCAGCTTCGGTCATTCCCCGTTCAGCGATCATCCTTAAGTGGTCCCCAGCCAAACCCACCCGCAGTACGCCTTCACAATAATCGCAGGCATTCAACGCGATTTGAAGAGGTTCGGCGTACACTTCCCACACATCGCCGGGAACGGCCTGTTTTTTTAGTGCAGCCGGTGTGTCCAGTGCCAGCAATTTGCCATCCCGCATCATGCCCACCCGGCCACAATACTCTGCTTCGTCCATGTAGTGCGTGGTGACCAGCACGGTCACCCCTTCTGCCGCCAGCGCATAGATCAAGTCCCAGAAGCTGCGCCGCGCCGATGGATCCACACCTGAGGTGGGTTCATCCAGGAAAAGCAATTTCGGTCGATGGACCAGCGCAATCGCCAATGCCAGCCGCTGACGCCAGCCAGCCGAGAGTGCCCGCGCCAGCTCATAGCCATGCCCAGTCAACCCGACCAAGTCCAGCGTGTCCTGGATTCTCTTCCGGTCGTGGATGCCGTAAATGCCGCCGTAGAAGGTCAGGTTTTCCTGGACGGTCAGGTCATCATACAGGGAAAACTTCTGCGACATGTACCCGGATCGGGAGCGTACTTCTTCCGATTGACGGAACGCGTCGAATCCCAGCACGGTGGCATGCCCTTCTGTGGGCTCGTATAATCCAAGCAGCATGCGGAGGGTGGTCGTCTTTCCGGAGCCGTTCGGGCCGAGATAACCGACAATCTCCCCGGCTTCCACCTTGAAGGTGACGTGATCGACCGCAGTGAAATTTCCAAAACGACGGGTAAGGTTCTCGGTAATGACGACGGGGTCAGACATTCTTTTTCACCAGGGATGGACTAAAAGATTTCAGGGAGTCTCTGAGAGGGAAATAAACACATCTTCCAGCGTTGGGGAAACAAAGCGGCATTCCCTTTGGGAACCGGAATTATCAGATAAAGCCTCGTTAACGGCTGAGAGGATGGAGGTTGCCCCCCCCGGATCTACCCGCAGGTGGATTTTGTCACCAAAAGCGCGTACATCCTCCACGCCATCGATTTTTTGCAGGGCCTGCCGCAGCAAGGAAATGGACCTCCCGCGCACTTCGATAATGCTCCCGGCCAGTCCTTTGCGCAATTGTGACGGCGTGCCTTCGGCGATCATCCGTCCGTTCCGCATAAACCCAACCCGATTACACCGGGCAGCTTCATCCATGTAAGGAGTCGAAAGGATCACAGCGACCTTTTCCTCCTCATTGCCTGCCCCGGTTTCCGATAAGGATACCTTATCAGACCCGGAAACGAGTCGGATAAGCAGTTGCCAGAAATCCTGGCGCGTGACCGGGTCCACTCCCGTGGTGGGTTCATCCAGGAGGAGAACCCTGGGGCGGGTGACCAGGGCGGAAGCCAGCCCGAGTTTCTGCTTCATCCCTCCTGAAAGCTGCCCGGCACGCCTGTCTTTAAATGTTTCAAGCCCGACAAAGCTGAGTATTTCCATGCACCTTGGCAGCCATTCCTTGCGGGAGAGACCGCGCATTTCAGCAAAGAAACGGATGTTTTCCAGAACTGTCAGATCCTCGTAGAATGAGAACCGCTGCGACAGGTAACCCAGCTGGGCGCGCACTTGTTCGGTCTGTTTGCCCACCGAATATCCGCAAACCCAGGCATCCCCGCAATCAGGTTTGAGTGCCCCCACCAGCAGGCGCATGGTGGTGGTTTTGCCGGCCCCGTCCGATCCGACCAACCCATAGATTTCCCCAGCCTCGACCTTCAGGTTCAGGTCAATGACTGCATGGGTGGAGCCGAATGATTTGGAAAGATTAGAGGTTTCGATCATTGGAGGAAAGTATCCAAGTTTTCAGGCAACCCGGTTTACATGATTAAAAGAGTGACCAAAGGGGTTGAAGCCTGGCATTTCCTTTTCTTTGTGAGTCGACATGCAAACTTAAACCTTGCAAACTTCCTAAGGGGTAAACGAAACATCCGCAGGCATGCCCGGTTTGAGCTTGCCAGCCAGGTCCAATACCTGGAGCTTGATGGCAAAAACAGTGCTCGAGCGACCTTCGACTGTCTGCACGTTGCGGGGGGTAAATTCAGACTGGTCAGCAATGTGAATGATCGTGGCGGCGAACGTTTCTCCCGGGTAAGAGTCCACCGTCATGGTAGCAGACTGCCCGAGGGAGAGTTCTCCATAGAGGTTTTCAGGGACGTAGACAGTAATGGTAAGGTTATCGAGGCGGCCCAGGTTCAGCGCCGGAGAGTTTGGCGCAACGATTTCACCCGGTTGGATGGACCTGGAAAGGATGACACCATCCGCCGGCGCTGTGATGGTCAGCTTGCCGATCTGGATATCGATCAAAGCCAGGCTGGCATCAGCCTGTGTCGTTGCCAGGACTGCCTGGTTTGCAGCTGCCTGCGCCTGGTGGAGAGCTGCCAGCGCAGCTGAAAGACTGGGTGAGCCTGTGTTGATTTGCAAAGCCAGCAGGCGGTCCTGTGCGGATTCGTATTGCTCCTGTGCAACTGCCTGGTCAGCACGCGCTTTGATGATCTGATTCGCAGAAACCGTGTCCTTCAATGCATCATAAGCAGCCTGGGCATTGTCCAATTCGGACCTGCCTGTATCGTAAGCAGTCTGGGCTGAATCCTTCAGGTCGGCATTATTGGCAGCCATGGCGCGCGTTTGGACATCCTGGGCAACAACAGCTGCGGCGCGCGAGTTGACCAGGCGGGTCTCAGCGGCCACGAAAGCCGCGTTGGCCGGGTCAGCCAGCATGACGCTAAGACTGTTTTGCGCACTGGAGGCGGTGGAACTGGCTGCATCAACTTCAGCCTGGGCGGCATTAATTTCCACATTGCTGCTGAAATACCCATCTGGCAGGGTATATCCAGGGGGATTCGCAGTGTGCCAGTCCGAAGTGCGGGTTGGGGCGGATCCAAGCCTCACAGCATTAATAGCCAAATCATAGTTGGCTTGGGCAGTGACCAGGGCAGCATTCGCGGTCGAGGCGGCAGCCTGCGCCAGGTTCAATGAAGCCGCGGCGACTGCCCGCTGCCCCTGGAGCAGGGTGTCATCCAGGCGAAATAGTGCGTCACCGGCTTTGACCTGGGCACCTTCATCCACAGATACTTCGGTTACTTTGCCGCCGATTTCAGGAGAGATGGTCACTTCGATGGCTTCAATCGTGCCGGAGGCTGTCAGAGGGGTACCGCTCTTGTTCACCAGTGCGCGCACACCGAAATACCCACCGACCAGCACGACCACGACGACAACGATGGTAACAAGAATGGAAGGACGCTTGTGTTTCATTGGCAACTCCTTAATCCAGACGTTTGCGGAAACGGACGGAAGCCGCGGCCATGATGGCTATTCCGAACAAAGTCAAAGCCAGGATCTCGCTCCAAATCGCTCCCGCTCCAACCCCCTTGATCAGCAAGGCGCGGATGATGATCAGGTAGTAACGCAGCGGGATGAGGTAAGAGACCCACTGTAGGAACTGCGGCATGGCTTCCAATGGGAAGAAAAAACCCGAGAGGAAGATGCTCGGCAGGAGTGTCATCCAGACGGTCAGCATGGCTTCCTGCTGGGTGTTGGCAATGGTGCTGGCGAAAAGCCCAATCCCAAGCCCGGAAAGCACCAGCAGCCCCGAACAGGCCAGGATGAGGCTGAGGTCGCCCCTCACCGGCATGCCAAACCACCAGTGTCCAAGAGCCAGGACTTCCAGGGTATCGATAAAAGCCAGGATGGCATAAGGCAGGATCTTTCCCACCACCAGTTCCCAAGGGCGGATTGGCGTAACGATCAACTGTTCGATCGTACCGCGCTCGCGCTCCCTTACCACTGCTGTGGCGGTCAGGATTGAAGTAATGGCATACAGGATCATGCCGATCACACCCGGGATCATAAAATAAGAACTGACCAGGTCGGGGTTGTACCAGACTGTGGTGCGCACCTGGAGCGGCGCCTGGAAATTGGACGCATCCAGCCCAATGGTCTCCAAACGCTGGACCATCAATTTGGTGGCCTGGGCTTGACCGATGAGGGTGGCTGCCGACAGGGCCGTGGACCCGGCGGTTGCGTCCGAGCCGTCCAGGATGAACGCCACCTCGGCGTTGCCGTTCGCCAGGGCAGTGTTGTAATCCGGCGGGATGATTATGGCAGCCCGCGCCTTCCCTTGTTCGATCAGGAGGCGAATGTCGTTCTCAGAACCGGCTATGTACGCCAGCTGGAAGTAATCAGCCGCCCGGTAAGCATCCAGCAGGGAGCGCGACTCAGCACACTTGCACTGGTCATAAACCGCCAGGTGGATATTACGCACATCACTTGTTGCCGAATATCCCAGTAAAAAAAGTTGCATAATCGGGATGATCAGAATGATCACCAGGGTTCGCCTGTCGCGCGTGATCTGGATGAATTCCTTGCGTAATATGGAAACGAGGCGTGAGTTCATACAAGCTCCCTGGGTGCAAGAACCCCATGTAAAAAGATTTCGACAAAATGGTTTAGTGCATTTTCCTGCAATGCCGCTGCCGGAGTCCCTGCCAAGAGGAATTCGGTTATATAGAACGAAAAGAACAAGCCAAGAAATGCACGAAACAGGACGTAGGGTGGGATTTTGCGCATTTCCCCTTCCCTGATCTGAAAGCGTTGGATCAAAGGAGCGATCTGCGGATAGATGATCTGGAACATTTTGGGTACATCCCTGCCGTTGAATTCAACCAGTTCAATGAACAGGAATTTAACAAAATCCGGTCGGCGGCCTAATTCCCCCACCATGCTTTCGGCCGCGTTGCGGACGAACTCCTCAACCGAATCTCCAGGCGCATTCTGCAAGAGCGGTAATATTTCATGGAATGGATGCTTTTCAATGATCAGATCACTAAAAATGGCTTCTTTGCTGGCAAAATGATTGTAGATCCCCCCCAATGCCAATCCGGACCGTTCGGCGATTTGACGCATGGAGGTGGCGGCATAACCCTGCTCAAGGAACAGGGCATAGGCGGATTCGATGATGCACTTGTGGGTGCGCTCGCCCTTGGTAAGCAATTCTACTGCCATAGGATCCCATCCTGTAAATAACGAACGTTCGTTTTTATTTTACAACTTCTTCATTTCTTGTCAAGTAGGGACTCGGAATATGTTACAGTCACAGAAATCCATAGAATAAAGGGGTTGCAAAAAGAGAGAGTTCCAATCAATATTGAGGTTGCGCCAACAATACCGAAAGGAGCTCTCAGATGACAGACGAATCTGTCGCGATTAGTATAACCATAAAATTGGAAGATGTGGTGATGGAAATCGAGGAAAAGGTTTTCATCGGAGCGGTGGAGGATTCGATCCACAGCTTGACGGTAGGACTGGGGCAACAAGTGCTTCAGGGGGTGATCCAAGTGTTGGATGATCGAATCGCGCGGGAGGTGCCCGCAGGCTGGAGGAATGTGGGGACGGAGATGCGCTGGATGGTGAGCAGCCTGGGAGCGGTTCGATACAAGCGAAGGATCTATCAAGATGAGCGGGACCGGCGAGTGAAACCGGTCGATGAGTTGTTTGGCCTGTTACGATATGGGCGGATGAGCGGTAGGGTTCAGGAGATGGGAGCGGCCCTGTCCAGTTGTGATCCCTATCGCCGGGCAGCCGATCAACTCAGCTACCTGATCAAGGTCCCGATTACCGCCACCAGCCTGCAACGGATGGCCTGGTTGGTGGGTAACCGCATTGCGGATGGGGAAGAAGCCGAGCGAAGGCGCATCTTCGAAGGAGGGGCTGTGCAGGAAGGGGGAAAGATTCCGGCGCCGGTGCTGTACGGCGAGAGCGATGGAGTGTGGGTGCACCTGCAGCGGGAAAAGAGACGATCCACGGAAGTCCGGGTGGCGATCCTGAGCACAGGCCGAAAACAGGTCGGAAAAGACCGGTTTCGCCTGGAAAACAAGCAGTGTATGACCGCCATCGGGCTGAATGCGGAGATGTGGCAGGAACACATCCTGCGGGAAGCCCATTTGGCTTATGACCTGACCCAGACCCAGATCCTGATCAGCGGGGGAGATGGCAACCAGTGGGTGCGCCATAGCTTTGACCGGATGGATCTGCCCCAGCAATTTGTGCTGGATCGGTTCCACTTGCAGAGGGCGGCCCGCCGGGCATACCATGATAAAAGCGCGGCCCGACGTGTGGTCACTCGCTTACGACATGAAGGCTTCCATGCGGTCGCCCCTGAGCTGCAGCAACACATCCAGCAGGCAGAAGGCAATCAACAGAAACTGCTACTCGACTTCTACCGATACGTTCTCAACAACCAGGATGGGTTATTGGACCTGGAATACCGGGCCTGCTCCCTCCCCGCCTGCCTGGGAGCCATTGAAGGCAATGTCGACAAGCTGGTGGTCCACCGCATGAAAGGGCGTGGTTGTTCCTGGCGTTTGCCCGGTGTACGCGCCATGCTGGCTCTCTGCCGCAATGCTGATCAACTGCGTTCTCATGCCTATCGCTACCTCCCCCTTCAAACTCCTCCCAGAACGTACCACACCACGCAGTTTCTTGAAGTAGAATATTCAGAGACCACTCAGGGTTCCTTGCCTGTCTTTCAGGGACCCCACCAGAACAGACCCTGGGTCAGGTCCCTTCACCGGCTAATCTATGGCCGCTGATCTCTCTCTTTCCCCTGTTCTATGGATATTTGATACAGTAACTCGGAATATGATTGAATTTTCCTGATTAATCGGAAGATTTGCGGGTGGTAGAATTGATTAATATGCCCTCCCTTGAAGAGTCCGTTCGCACGCACCTGAAACATAATATCACCGTCAACCTGCTCGACGGTGCTTTTTATGGCCTGGGCTGGGGGTTTGGTTCAGTTGGGACGATCGTCACGCTTTTTGTCAGCCGGATGACCAATTCAGCCCTGCTGATCGGGCTGATCCCCGCCATCCATGCCGTCGGCTGGCAGTTACCCCAGTTGTTCATGGCCAACTCGGTTTCACGCCTCCGGCGTTACAAGCCCATGGTGATGTGGATGACCATCAACGAGCGTCTCCCTTTCCTTGGGCTGGCGCTTGTGGCCCTATTTATGACCAGTCTGGGTAATACTGCCGCCCTGGCGTTGACCTTCATCATCCTTATCTGGCAGGGATTGGGAGCCGGGTTCACTGCCAATGGCTGGCAGAGCATGATCGCCAAGATTATTCCACCCGACTGGCGCGGGACCTTTTTCGGCGTGCAGGCAGCCTGGTCTAATGTGCTTATCAGCGTGGCGGCAGTTGCGGCAGGCTTCATTCTCGACAAGGTTCACGATCCATTCAATTTTGCGATCTGCTTCGCCCTGACCATTTTCGGGATGAGCCTCTCGATGGTCTGCATGGGTTTGACCCGCGAACCTGTTGACAACGAAAAATCAATCCCGCCTATCCAGCGCTCGCCCTGGAAAGGGGGATTGGAGATCCTTCGCCGGGACAGAAATTTTACAAGTTTCCTGGTGGTGCGCTTGTTATCGCAGTTTGCGACCATGGGTTTTGCCTTTTATATCGTTTACGGACTGCGCCGCTTTGGAATGAGTGACCTGACCGCTGGGTTGTTGACCGCAGCAGTGACTATTACCTCGACGATCGCCAATGCTGTCATGGGCTGGCTGGGAGATCGTCTCGGTCACCGTGCCATGCTGATCGCCGGATCGGTTTCAGTCACCCTCAGTTCGCTGATTGCCTGGGGTGCGCCGTCCCTTAACTGGATGTACCTGGTGTTCATCCTTTCCGGCCTCGCCAATGTTGCCTACTGGACGATCGGGATGGCAATCACGACAGAATTTGGGAATGAAGAATCCCGCCCCACCTACATTGGACTTTCGAATACACTTGTGGCTCCGTTTACCATCATCGCACCTTTGATCGGGGGTTTGATTGCAGATAAGGCTGGTTTCCAGGCAACGTTCATGGTTTCGGCGATTGGAGGGTTGGTCACTGCCGGGTTATTGTACTGGCTGGTGCATGATCCGCGCCTGCGGACTGCATCAGTTTGACCGTTCAATAAAACTGATAGCCCCTGACAGAATCATCGGGTAGAATCCATGCAATCCAATAATTAAATCCGCATTTATGGATATTTTAAGTTTTCGAGTTGAGGTTCAGTATGCGACCTGTGGTAATTATCGGGATCGGCCAGACAAAAATTGACGAAGCCTGGGAATTATCCATCCGCCAGATCGCCGTGGAAGCCATCCGTGCCGCGTTGGGTGACGCCGGGCGAGACAGCGCGGATGGGATTTTTCTCGGCAACATGATGTCGGGCATCATCAATAGTCAAAACAACCTCGGTCCGCTCGTGGCTCACTGGGCCGGGCTGCAGGTCCCGGCCATCAAGGTGGATGCAGCCTGCGGTTCCGGGGGGGCTGCCCTGCGCGCCGGGTTGATGGCGGTGGGATCGGGGGAGCTGGAATCGGCCTTGGTGGTGGGCGTTGAAAAGATGACCGACCGCTCACCGCATGAAGTCACGGTCGCGTTGGCTACCGCGGCTGACGCTGATTACGAGGTGGATATGGGGGTCTCGTTCGTCGGTTTGAACGCCTTAATCATGCGACGCTACATGTATGAATTCGGCTGGAAACATGCCGATTTCGCCCAATTTGCCATCAATGCCCATGCCAATGCAATGTTTAACCCATATGCGCGCCTTCACCATACCATCACCATCGATGAATTTGAGAAGTCGGCTATGATCGCCACACCAATTAACCTGCTGGATGCTTCCCCTATCGGGGACGGGGCAGCTGCCCTGTACATTGTCCCGGCTGATTCTGTGAAGTCCGGGACCCGCATCCTGATCGCCGGGTCTGCCGCTGCAACCGACACGATCGCCCTGCATGACCGCCCCGACCCGCTCTTCCTGGCAGCGGCATATAAATCTTCCCAGGCAGCCTACCGGCAGGCTGGGGTTGGGCCCCAGGATATTGATGTTTTCGAATTGCACGACGCCTTCACCGTCATGTCGGCCCTCTCACTCGAAGCGTGCGGCTTTGCTGAACGAGGTCAGGGCCCTCGCCTCGCTTTGGACGGGAAGCTCACCCCGCAAGGGAGCATCCCGGTGATGACGCGCGGCGGGTTGAAGGCACGCGGGCATCCCGTGGGTGCGACGGGGGTATACCAGGTGGTCGAAGTGGTGCAGCAGCTGCGCGGCGAATGCGGCGAGACACAGGTTGCAGATGCGCATATTGGAATGGCGCAGAATATTGGCGGGTCCGGTGCCACCATCATTACCCATATTTTAAAACGCGAATAATCCCAGTACCGAAACGCTGGAATCGCCTGGTGCATTTTGCTGTAAAATACTTCCATGCGTCTAAAATTCACTCGCCTCCTGATCCGCTTCCTTTTGCGATGGCTGACGCACATCGAGGTGCACGGTAAGGAAAATGTGCCTGCGAGTGGGAATTTCATCGTGGCAGCCAACCATATCGGGCTGGTGGATGCCTTCCTTCCATTCTATATAATAGACAATACCAATCTCGTCCTGCTGGTGGGTGAAAAATGGGAGAAGAATTGGATCACCCGCTGGCTTGGTCATAATCTGAATTTCCTTTTCGTAGACCGCTTCAACCCAGACTTGAAAGCTATCCGCTCAGTGATCGCACGCATGAAAAAAGGGGAAGTGCTGGTCATTACCCCCGAAGGGACACGTTCAAAAGTTGGCTATTTGATCGAAGGCAAGCCGGGGGTAAGTTATCTGGCTGCCAAACTTGACTACCCGCTCGTACCAGTCGGGATCAGCGGTTCGTTTGATGAAATCTTCTTCGGCCAATTAAAACGTCTGCGTCGCCCGCATGTCATCGTCAGCATTGGACCAGTCTTCAGGCTGCCTCCCCTCCCCTCCGATGCTTTGAATCGCGACCAGGCATTGTTGGATGACACGGATGAGATCATGTGCCGCATCGCTGCCCTCCTGCCTCAGGAACAGCGCGGAGCCTATGCCGGTCATCCACGCTTGAAAGAATTTTTACCGGATGCTTAATAATGTGCGGCTGACATCCGGATAAGACGGGGGTTTTTTCCATCGGGATCATATATGAAGAAATCCACCCATAAAATTTTTCGCTTTTTTGTCCGTCTTATCCTCGGCTTGCTGGCCCGTGTGGAGGTTTCCGGTTTTGAAAACCTGCCTTCCGGCGGCTTCGTGGTTGCCGCCAACCATATCGGGCGTCTGGACGCTGCACTGGCTTATTACGTTCTCGACCGCCCGGATATCATCATGGTAGTGGCTGAAAAATATGAGAAATATGCCATATTTCGCTGGCTGGTCAAATTAACCAACGGAATGTTCGTCGATCGCTATAACTCCGATATTCACGCCATCCGCGAGACATTGCGCCGGCTCCAGCAGGGTCAAGTTTTCACCATCACCCCGGAGGGCACGCGATCAAAGTCAGACAATCTGCTCGAAGCCAAGCCGGGCGGAACTTACCTGGCGTGGAAGGCTGGTGTACCGGTGGTGCCGGTGGCGCTGACCGGCACCGAGGATGCGGTTGTGGTTGAAAGGCTGAAGCACTTCAAACGGCTTAAAGTGAGGATCGTGGCAGGGCGTCCTTTTACACTTCCTTCGATAAAGGGGAAAGACCGGGATGCAGCCATGCTGCAATATACTGATGAAGTTATGTGCCGGATCGCGGCATTGCTGCCGCCGGAGCGACGCGGTGTCTATGCGCAGCATATGAGGTTAAAGGAATTACTAAATCAATAAGGAAGTCGGTCTGTATGCCGTTCGGCTGAAATTATAAAATTCCGCCCCGGCCGCATTTTAAGAATTCCCCTCCCCCTCTTTTACCCAGCCATTGATCCCCATCGACAATTAACTCACCCCGCAGGAAAACCTTTTCCGGGAAGCCGGTCAGTTCCCAACCTTCATAAAGATTGTAATCCGTGCGCTGGTGGCTGTGGGCAATGCCGTATTTAACCTTCTTCTTTGGGTCAAAAATTACGATGTCAGCATCCGATCCTGGTAATAAAGCGCCTTTGCGCGGGTAAAGACCAAAAATCTTCGCCGGGTTGGTGGAAGTGAGGGCCACAAACTGAGTGGGGGATAATTTTCCAGACCCGACGCCGGTCGTCCATATGACAGGAAGCCTGTCCTCCACTCCCGGCAGGCCGTTGGGGATCTTTGTGAAGTCTTGTGCGCCCAGTTCCTTGCCCGGGATGGCAACCGGTTTCCCTTCATAAACGATTGGTTTGGTGCCATCGTAGAAAAACGGACAGTGGTCGGTGGCGATGGTCTGGATGGTCCCATCCGCAGCCCCTGCCCACAATCTGGAGTTATCGCTGGAGGTTCTCATGGGTGGAGAGCAAACCCATTTTGATCCATCCGGACGGCGCAGGTCATTCTCGCTGAAAAACATGTATTGCGGGCAGGTTTCGCCCATTACTTTCACCCCGCGCTCCCGGGCATACTTGAGCATATCCACTTCCCCGGCTGTGTTCATGTGCACCAGATACAACGGTGCCTCCGCCATTGCAGCCAGGGCAAAGGCGCGTAGGGCAGATTCGACCGCGCCCCATGCGGGACGCGTTTTGGCATGCCATTCTGGAGTCGTATGTCCCGCAGCCAGCGCTTCAGCGGTTAACATCTCGATCACATCGCCGTTTTCGGCATGCAGCATCACCAGTATGCCGCTATCTCGCGCGATCCGCAGGGCTTTGAAGATGTTCACGTCCTCCAGGCGAAAGCGGTTGTTGTAAGCAGTAAAAACCTTTAAGCTGGCGATACCCATTTCGCGCAGGGTTGGGATTTCGGCCGCGATTTTGTCGTCGAAGCGGGTCAGGTTCATGTGGGCGGAATAGTCTACAGCCGCTTTCTCTGCATTCGCCCGCCATATTTGGACCGATTCGTCCAGTGTGGGGAAATCGAAAGAAACGAAATCAATGACGGTGGTGGTCCCACCGAATGCCGCCGCCTTGGTACCGGTGTAATGGTCGTCCGAGGAAACCGTCCCGGACATGGGCAGGTCGAGATGCACGTGCGGGTCCACACCGCCGGGAAGGATCAATTTTCCGGTGGCATCCACTGTTTTTGCTTCTGCATTTTGCAGGTTTTGACCAATTTGGGATATTTTCCCGCTTTCGACCAAAACATCAGCAGGCAGCGAACCCTCGGCTGTAATTAGAAGCCCGCCTTTAATCAAAATTCCCATTATCCTGCACCTTTGTATCATAAGGTACTTGAAGTTCCTTGATCCCGAGCAGCGCGATCAACACTTCCTGGGGAAGGTCCGCTTCCGGGATATCTATTTTGTACAATTGGCCATTTTGAGCTCGTTCGCGCAGGGATTGCCAGAGCAGGGCGCGTTCGTCGCTTTGTACAACCAGGTCGTTGAGCGTTTTAGCCTTGAGCAGGTATTCCCCCGTGGTGTATAAAAAGGTCAACCGCTTCCATTTCTCCGCGACAACAGGATGAGGCAGTTTTTCGAGCGGACCGATTTGGATCTTGAAATATTCTTCTCCCGCCCGCGGGTGATCTGCTTCGTCCTTCAAGAGTTCGCTACGCGTGGTCAGTTCGTGACCGCGCACTTCAGCTGTCCATTCAATTCTTCCTGCTTCATCCCCAAAACTCCCGGGCTGATAAAAAGCCAGGGCATCCACTGCCACCACTTTGGGCGCACTGCGGAAGGGGATGCGGTACCATCCCAGCAATCGGGCGATCTCAAGGTCGCGCCGCGCAGGAAGCAGGCAGACCAGGATGAGGGAGGCCGGAGATAGCATGGGTTAACTTTACTCCAAAACGGGAAAAGACTCAACGCACAATCCGCGATTAAATAAATCGGACCTGGAACAGAAATCCAGGTCCGACGATTTTTGCATTAGCGGAACATCATGCTGGGTTTGTCTTACAGGCGCTGATAAGCCGGGGCAAATCGATAAACTTCCGCCAATCTTAGCAGCCTGGTCAATGCATCCATTACCACCATCCCATGACCCGCACAAACGATGCGTGCCCTGAGAGCCAACTGCTTAAGTACAGATGCGTCGGCTTTATTTTGGTCCCAGGTAACGGACCCATGCGAGCCGACCAATTTGTCTTTCCGGGAAAGGATCGAATCTCCTGAAAACAGAGTTCCAACGGAAGGAGCAAAAAAAGACAGGTGACCGGGTGTATGCCCTTTAGTATCCACCACGAAAAGACCATCCAAAACCGGCAGCACCTGCCCATCCGTGAGGGTCTCATCCACGTGCGCAGGCGAAAACCTTCCCAGGCTTTCTGCCAGGGCGAAAATGGGTTTATAAAAAAAGTTATTTGTTTTCAGGGAACGCGGGAAACGTCCTGAAGCGACTGCCCGAGATTCGTACAGGCTGGCGTAAACACGCGCCCCGGTCGCTCTTTTAAGCGCAGCCACACTGCCGGCATGATCCCAATCCGCATGTGTCAAAAGGATTCGGTTTAAATCCCGCTTTGAGTAACCAATTCGTTTGATGAAGCTAAGGATATTTATCGCACTCCCCGGAATACCCGTATCAATTAAAGTTAACCCGTCTGTATCGACCAGCAAGTATGAATTACCGACGACGCCGGGCACGATGTGAATATTATCTGCAATTTTCATTTTGAAAAGACGGAAGCTCCTTTTAATCGTCAGGGAAAACTGGATGACTATACCCCCAAGGCGGATGACCCGGCTTAGAAGCGGATAAGTAAATATTGTAACCATGTTTTGGGTCGCGACCCTTAATAAATGTGTTAGCCGAGGTGGGTAAATCCAGCCTCGGCTAACGGTTTGGAATGGTTGAACTGAACTGCTAGCTTAATCCGACTTCCTTATTAAAATCCACGATCAATTCGTCGATCTCATCTGCCTGCTTTTGAACTCCTGTCCAATAATCCGGTTCCCGCCACATGGACAGGATTTCTGCATAGGTTTTGCCCTGTTGTTCCACCCAGGTGAAATATTTCAGGTTGTGGATGCGGCGGCGGTCGGTGTAGCGCAATTCGAGCAGGTTGTCGGTCGACTGTCCGTGCAAATAGCGGGCAAAATCGGCTGCTGCATCCTCCGTGCTGTATTCGCCACTCTCGGCGTGCATTTCCTTCAGCCGAGACTGGTAGAGTTCCATTGAATCGGTCAGGACGGTGATCATGATGTCGTTTTCGTCCATCTCATAGTATTTGGCAGCTTTGATGGCCGATAATACGTTGGAGATGCCTGAAAAACCGAGCAGGTCCAGCTGGCTGATAATAGCTTCCGGAACACCCTTGGAAGCCAGGTATTTTTGTCCGGCGGGCTCATTGAAAAGGCGCACCAGGTTGACAACCGCATTATCATCAATCGCCACTACCATATCGGTATTCTTGGAATTATGGATCCACGGCACGTGCTTATCCCCGATTCCCTCGATCCGGTGAGCGCCAAATCCATTTTCCAGCAAAGTGGGGCATTGCAAGGCTTCGCTTGCTACGATTATGCTGCCCGGAAATTTCTGCTTCATATAGTCGCCGCTGGCAATCGTCCCGGCTGAACCGGTTGCAGAAGCCATTCCGCGGTAGCGGCCTTTCGAACCCGCAGCTTTATTAACGACCTCTTCCATGGCGTGGCCAGTAATTTCATAATGCCACAGGTAGTTACCGAACTCTTCGAACTGGTTGAAGATCATCAGGTCCTGCCCGGATTTACGCAGTTCCCAGCACTTGTCGAAGATTTCCTTTACGTTCGATTCAGACCCGGGGGTCTTGATCGTCTCTCCAGCAATCTTTTCCAGCCAGTCGAAGCGTTCCTTGCTCATGCCTTCCGGCAAAATGGCAATGGAAGTGCACGCCAGCAGGGCAGAGTCGTAAGCGCCGCCGCGGCAGAAGTTGCCGGTTGAAGGCCAGACAGCTTTTTGCAGTGTCGGGTCGAACTGACCGGTGACCAGCCGCGGCACCAGGCACCCGAACGCCGCTCCCACCTTATGGGCTCCGGTGGGGAACCACTTGCCCACCAGCACAATGATGCGCGCCTTAACCCCCGTCAGCGAGGATGGCAGTTCGAGTGCATTTACGCCGCCGAACCCTCCCCCCCTGGCTTTGGGGTCGTTGTGCCAGGTGATGCGGAAAAGGTTGCGCGGGTCCACGTCCCACAACCCCACCCCTTTGAGCGACTCCTTGACTTTGGCAGGGATCTTCGCCGGGTTTTTCATTTGCTCGAAAGTAGGGATGACGATTTTGCGCTCACGGGCGCGCTGGATGGCGCGGGCGCGTCGGTCTTTTTGGATGGAAAGGTCGATCATGGTCATTTTTTGTAACTCCTTGCAAGTGAATGGGGAAGTTGTCAGACAACCTGATTATATCTCAGATAGTTCAGCGGCGCACAACCAATGATAATCATTCGCTTGTGCGCCGCGGGCATAGAAAATGAATTGTGCATATGTACTTCCAACCCTGAAATTAAATGTCAAAAAGGTCCAGAATAGGGTTACGGTATCTCTTCCTGCCTGGCAGGACGGATGCAATTCTCCAGGTCAGTAGTATTTAACGAATGGGACTACCCACCTGTTCCCCCGCCCCTGCCCCCCTCGCCGGGAGTGTTGCTGTCGTGGCATTTAAGACAGGTGTACGTGGGCAGGCTGGTGGGATGGCAGTCGTTGCAGGTCGCCCGGTGATGGTCCACACAGTTACCTTCGCCGCAATTGCCGGCGGGATGTGGCAGGTTGAATGTGGCCGGGCTCCAGGCAGTGGTGGTGTGGCACTGGTCGCAGGTCATGGTTGTGAAAAGGCCGGCGTGGTAGGTTGGGTCAGGGTGACAGGAGATACAGGTGGTGGGCAGTGTGGTAAAGACAGCTGTGGTGTGGCACTTTGTACAGGCAAGCCCGGCATGTGCTCCGGTCAGCGGGAACTTTGTCAGGGAATGGTCGAATGTGGCGGGGGTCCACCCGGAGGTGGTGTGACAGGTGCCGCAGCTGGTGCCGAATTGACCTTTATGCGCGTCGTCCTTTGTATGGCAGCTGGCGCAATCCTGCGGGGTTGCTTTCATGTCTGCAATTGTGCGGGCGCCGGTATGGCAGCTTCCGCAGTCCAGCCCAGCGTGTTTCCCCGTGAGCTGGAAGGCGACATTGGCGTGGTTGAAGAGGTGACCATATGTGTCGACCCCATCGTGGCACCCCAGGCAGTTGGTACCATAAGCTGCAAGGTGCGCCTGCATGAAATCAGCCTTGATCTGCTGGTGGCAGGAAGTGCAAACCGTCTGGTCGAATTTGGTATAACCGTTTACGTGACAGGTCTTGCATGCAAACGCTGATCCATCTGTCTGCTTTTGGTGGGCAGTGAGCGCATACCCGAATGCATCGTGCGAAACGTCGATCATGGACAGGTCGGTTAGCGTTGCAGTTGCCCCCCGGTGGTCCGGATGACAGTTCCGGCACGTCAGGGCGGGCTTCTTCAACAATTGATCCCCATGCAGCGTGGTCGGATCCTGCTCCTGGGCCGCGACGTCCGTATGGCACTGCACGCACTTATCCGCCATGGTTGTTGTTTGCCAGAAGGCGGTATGGCAGGTGGAACAATTCGTTGAAAGGTCTGCATGGGAGGTAACCCCTCCCACCATTGCCCCAGCCTGGGCGTTGAGTGCACCCGGGCTGAAAAGTACCCCTCCGCGGAACAACCCCAGCACCATCACGATTAACGCGCCTGCCAGGGCCGTGATCAGCCCTGGGAAAGTCAGGCATCCATATGGCTTTTTGTCCATTCCCATCATTCCACCTTTATCGAATAGTTTTTCCACCCTTGGTTTTCAGCCAGAAATCAATTACGGATTGCCCCACCTGGGCGTTCGATTGCATCAACTGGTTCCGAATGGGACTAATATCCACCTGGGCGTTTATCAAATCTCGCAAAGGCCGGGATATTTTCTGGTCGCCCATCACAAGTGCGCCGAGCAATCTTTGCTCCCCGAAGACAAGCCGCATGTGGCTCTCGTCCGTGCCGCTTTCTGAAGCGATCGTGTTCGGCAGCTGCTGCCAGGCTTCGCTGGAACCGCGTGCTGTGTAAACCTGCCCCTCGTCACGCCCGCTGCCAATTGCCCCGATGATAGTTGTCATGACTCCTGCCAGGAGCAGGACGTTTGTTGCAACGGTCCGCCGATATATCTCGTTCTGTCCGGCCATGTTAAACGCGGCAATTCGACCCTGCTTCCGACCCGGATACCAGAGGTTATCTATGGAGTATCGCCCGCTGACCGGGTCGAATATTTGAGCAACATCACCCGCCGCGTAGATGTCTGGAACGCTGGTTTGCAGGTTCTCATTCACCAGAACCCCGCGCTCAGTTTTAAGACCCGCTGCCTGTGCCAGGTCCATGCGCGCTTTTACCCCGATTCCGACCGCCACCATTTCACATTCCAGTACTTTCCCTGTGGAAGTCCGGACTCCTGTCACCTTGCCATGCTTGCCCAGGATCTCTACGATTTCCGTGTGGTGGTGAAGGCTGACCTCATCATGCGCAAGCGGCCGCTCGACCATACCCGATTCTGTTTCACCGAGGACGTTTGACCAGAACCAGTCGCCGCGCAGGAGGTAATGGACTTTAACTCCCTGGGCAACCAGCCCCTCTACGAGTTCGATTCCAACCACACCCCCGCCCACAACCACTGCGGTTTTTGTGTTCCTCACCATTGAAAGGATCTTGCGCGTATCGACCAGGTCGTCCAACTTGACCAGGCCCTGCAGGGTTGCTCCTGGAACATCCAGGGGCACCCCGCTTGCGCCGGTGGCCAACAGTAGTCGGTCATAAGACACTTTCCCGGAGGTATTAATGTTTATAGTATGGGATGGAGGGTCAATGCGGGTTACCAGTCCCTTGACGTGCTCCACCTCTAAATTCAGCTTGCCTTTTTTAGAAAACAGGAATAACTGTTTTTCGGGGATCTCACCGGTCAAATAATATGCCAGCCCTGGACGCGAATAGAAACCGTACGGATCATCGCTGACCAGCACGATTTCGGCTTTCGGGTCCATGGTACGCAATGTTTCAACGGCAGAATAGCCCGCTATCCCCTCCCCGATGACGATGTGGCGGGTCATTCTGGCCTCCCGGTGAATAATTCGGTCTTCTCGAAATGGAGCACACCGCGCGGGCAGCGTTCCACGCATTCTCCACAGGTCAGGCAATAAGAATCTTCCACATACTGCCCCAGCCATGCATAGTAGCGGACGTCAATACCTATCGGACAGTTAAATGAGCAGATTCCGCATTGGATGCAGCGTTCCGGGTCCGGGACTACGTGCCCGGCAACCAGGGTTTTGACATGATGGGTTTCGTTGCTGATTGGAAAGGTCATATTGTGATTAAATTCCTAAGCGTAATTATATATCTTTCAAGGAACATATATCATTGGAGAATATTGGCATATATTATCTCATTGTCCATTACCGTGGGGGAAATTTCTTCAGAGTTGATCAGCCAGCAGCCAAAAAATCGCGGCTGGAAATGGGAAGTCCAAAATAATGGGAAAAAGGATTCCACAAATCCTAATTTAATTTTTGCTTTGCTATGCTATCATATTGGGGTCGGTTTAATTTTTTCAACCATAAGGAGATGTCCATGTCCAAGATCATCCGGCAATCTGTCACCTTCAAGGCTGCACCGCATGCTGTTTATGAGGCTCTGATGGATTCAAAAAAACACACCGCTTTTTCCGGCGCCAAGGCCAGCATCAGTCGAGTCGTGGGCGGGAAGATTATGGCTTACGATAACTACATAACCGGAAAAAATGTGGAATTGGTGCCCGATAAAAAGATCGTTCAGGACTGGCACGCGGTGGACTGGCCTGAAGGGCTCCTCTCGAGGGTGACTTTTAAGTTAACCGCCGTCCCAAAAGGTACCCGGCTGGACTTCATTCATTCGCACGTCCCGGATGGCACCGAGGAAGAGTTCAAGCAGGGCTGGATCGACAACTATTGGGAGCCGATGAAGACCTATCTTGAAAAATAATTGATGTCCCGTTCGTACGCTGCCGGGCTAATTCTGAAACCTTGACGGAAGGCCACGCAGGCGGGTGCCAAGCCAGGATACCTGCAGGAAATATTTCCTCTCCCCGAAGAAAAAATCCGTCTGATCAACAGGATGGGAAGTACGGTTGGCTGCAGGTTTCGAAAATAACGAATCCGATTTGGTCGCCATGGTGCCGCGCCTCCGCACTTCGTTCAAACTCGAAAGCCTGGTTTGGTTTACAATTCCCCAGGACGGTTCCAGGATCCAAGCCGACCTGACCATTGTTATTGGTTGAGGCTCGCTCCTTGGGGAAGACTTGATTTGGATTACCTGGGATTTCGCCGACGCCATCTGATCTGCTTTCGGACTGCAGCTAAATCGTCCGGGCGAAGTATGGCAACCAATCTGCGATAGGAACTGGAAGATCATGAATGGACTTCCTTTGAAAATTTTCATGGCGATAAATATCTTCGCCATCCGCATCAGCCGGGGGCATATCGGCAGTCAGCTGGGTACCCAGACCATTTTACTGCTGCACAGCTACGGGAATAAATCCGGCCGACATTACATTACCCCCATTGCGTATTTCTATACGGATGGCTATTACTTCCTGGTCGGTTCCAACTGGGGCAAAGACCGCAACGCCGGCTGGTACCATAACCTGCTGGCACGCCCTCGTACCAAGATCGAAGTTAGAGGAAAAAGCATCCCGGTCGAAGCTCAATTGGCGGAAGGTGCGGAATATGACCGGTTGTGGAATTATGCCATAGATCACCACCCGCCCTATTTGCACTATAAAGAAATGACAACGCGTCATATTCCCATCGTCATCCTGAAGCCGGTTGCCTGATCTGCACCTCAGAAAGTCTGTGCTATACTTACGCAGATTTTTTTCTGAAGGAGCACTGCATGGATATCCATACTCCCGATGACGCCGTCACCAGGCGCATTAATTTCTTCACTGAGCGTGTGCGGAAACTCCGCGAGGACGACCTTTACTTTTATAACCTGCCGGTCGAGGAGATCAAAGGTGGCTCGCGTGTCGTCGTGGGGGGGCGTGAAATGGGGATGTATGCTTCATACAGTTATCTGGGGCTCATCGGTCACCCGCGGATTAATGCAGCTGCCAGGGCTGCCATCGATAAATTTGGAACCGGCACCAATGGCGTGCGCCTGCTAGCCGGTACGCTCACGCTCCATACCGAACTCGAAGAGACCATCGCAGCTTTCAAGCACGCTGAAGCTGCCATCACTTATTCCTCCGGATATGTCACCAATTTGACCGTGCTCTCAACCCTCGTCGGGCGCGGCGATTACGTCATCTCCGACAAGCTAAATCACGCCTCCATCGTGGATGGCTGCCTTATGTCGGGAGCGGAGTTCCGGCGTTTCAAGCATAATGACATGGATGAACTGGAGCGTCGCCTGCAGCAGGTTCCAAGCGATGCCGCTAAATTGGTGGTGGCTGACGCGGTCTTCAGCATGGACGGCGATGTCCTTGACCTACCCCGCACAGTCGAGATCTGCAGGAAATACCATGCCTGGCTGATGATCGATGAAGCTCATTCGCTTGGCGTTCTTGGCAAGACGGGGCGCGGCATCGAGGAGCACTTTGGCCTGGGCGATGTAATCGATATAAAGATGGGCACGCTCAGCAAGACCATCCCCTCCGTGGGCGGGTATGTGGCTGGCAAAAAAGATCTGGTCCAATACCTGCGGCACGCCAGCCGGGCTTTCATCTTCTCCGCCGCTCTGCCTCCAGCTCAAGCCGCTGCCGCCAATGAAGCTTTCAAGGTCATCCTGGATGAACCCTGGCGCATTGAAAAGGTCTGTGCCAATGGCGAACAGTTTATCAATGGTTTGAAGGGCGCAGGGTTTGACACCATGCTATCCACTACCGCCATCGTACCGGTCCTTTGTGGGACTGACGAGCGCGCCTATAAACTGACCCAGGTTTGCCACCACCATGACCTGTTCGTCCTGCCTGTGGTTTCCCCGGCAGTCCCGGAAGGGCAGGCACGGTTGCGCGCCACCGTTACCGCTGCCCATGAGCCCAAAGAAATTGAATACGCTCTGGGTGTGATCGAGAAAGCAGGGCACGAGATCGGGATCATTTGATCTACTTAGTCAAGTTATAGATGGAATAGTCTGTTCGTTGTTAGTTTCCCACGAGGTTGACCATGCCCGCCCTCATCGAAACCAAAAAAGATAACCTGATCCTCAGTACGGATCCAAAACGCCTGGATATCGAAGCAATCTGTTCTTTCCTGGGGCAGTCATATTGGGCAAATACTCGCAGCCGTGCAACCATCGAGCATTCCCTTAAAAACTCAATGGTGTTTGCCGTTTATGACTCGAACCGCCAGGTTGCCATGGCTCGTGTGGTTACCGATTTTGCCACCTTTGCCTGGGTATGCGACGTCTTCGTCCATACTGATTACCGTGGGCGTGGCATTAGCAAATGGATGGTGAAGGAAATCCTGGCGCATCCCGACTTGAAAGGACTGAGGCGCTGGCTCCTTGCCTCGAGCACCGCCCGAGGTCTCTACGGTCAATTCGGCTTTACCCAACTTCAACACCCCGAACGCTGGATGGAACTTTTCGACTCAACTGCCACCTGAGTTCCATGTTTAGCAAATTCACCGGAAAACCTTTCTCTGCCTCCGTGTCCCACCTATAAATCCAATTGATGGATGAATAAACTTAGGTCCAATGTCCGCTAAAGGAATCGCAACTCTTACCCTCAAACCCGGTCGCGATAAGTCGCTCTTGCGGCGTCACCCGTGGGTATTCTCGGGCGCAGTTTCCCGGTTGGATGGGAATCCCGCTTCCGGGGAAAGCGTGGAAGTGGTCAGCGCGGACGGACAGGTCCTGGCCCGTGCCGCTTACAGCCCAAGCTCACAGATTCGCGCCCGGGTCTGGACCTTTGACCCAGCCGAGCAGGTCGACCCGGATTTCTTCCGGAATCGAATCAAAAACGCCATTGCCTCCCGGGAACCCTGGCTGGACAGGGGCGGGTCGAACGCATATCGTCTCATCCACGCTGAGTCGGATGGACTGCCTGGCTTGATTGTAGACCGTTACGGGGATACGCTCGTCCTGCAATCGCTAACGGCCGGTTCCGAATATTGGAAGGAAACGCTTGCCACCCTCCTGCTCGAGTCCACCGGGTTGTCCACAATTTTCGAACGCTCTGACGCGGATGTGCGCGAACTGGAAGGTCTTGTCCCATGCGCAGGTCCCTTGCGGGGCGCACTTCCTCCTCAGCCGCTTACAATAACTGAAAATGGCCTGGCGTTTCACGTCAACGTGCAAACCGGGCACAAAACCGGATTCTATCTCGACCAGCGTCTCAATCGCCAGCGTGTTCGCCAGTTGGCTGGTGGTCGCTCCGTGCTGGATTGTTTTTGTTACACGGGGGGGTTCACGGTCAATGCCCTGGTTGGGGGAGCTGCGTCCGTGCTCTCGGTGGATGCCTCCGCAGATGCGCTTGAGCTGTGCCTGGAAAATTGTTCAATTAACAACCTTCCACCAGACCGTCACAATCTGCTGCAAGGTGACGTCTTCCAGCTCTTGCGTAAATTCCGCGATGAAGCCCGCTCCTTTGATATGGTCATCCTCGACCCACCCAAGTTTGCTCCCACCGCCGCACAGGCTGCCCAAGCTGCTCGCGGTTACAAGGACATCAATCTGCTGGCTTTTAAGCTGCTGCGCCCAGGCGGAGTCCTGGTCACCTTCTCATGTTCGGGTGGCATTGACGCTGCTTTTTTCCAGAAAATTGTTGCTTCCGCGGCTCTGGATGCAGGTGTGGAGGCAAAGATAGCGGAGCATTTGACCCAGGCTCCCGACCACCCGGTGGCTCTGAATTTCCCCGAAGGGATATATCTTAAAGGGTTGGTCTGTATTAAACAATAAGAGATTTCTGAAATTGAAGTAGGGGGCACATCACCTGGCAGTTTTTGAATTCTTATTTGAAAAACTTTACTACCCCCGTTCGGGATAACGTTCCCAGTTGGAGCAACAACTTTATTCGTTACATTCCCGGTAAACAATAAATCTGGAGGAGTTGCGCTTTCAGCTCTATTTGTGAATAAAAAACGGGATGAATATACCTCCATCCCGTTTTGTGCGATAAAACAAATCGTCCTGGTCCGAGTGCTTCTGCTCTATATATTTCGAAGCCTTCCGCAGCAGCCCTTCAGAGTAGTCGCGTATTTCCTGGGTTATGACGCTGCGTTCCCTCCATTTCTAACAAATGGACTTACCAAATACCATTAACATAATTCTGGATGTCCGCCGGGGGCTGCGCGCCGGGATTGATCGTTATGTTGTCGGTATAATATGTCCTTTTAGAACCGTCTGCCAGAACCACGGTTCGCAGGAGCCTGAGTAGAAATCCACTATCAGGGTCAAAATAAGCAATACTGCCAGCAGTAATGATAGGCTGGGTAAAATCCGTGGTCGTGCGCGGGGTGTCCAACTTTTCGATCAATGTGAAAACAGTGCTTTTCTTTCCATTAATCTGGTCCGTCGATACAACCGGCTGGTTGTTGCTGTTGGAGATAAAGGTATCCATTTCATCCTGGAATTGAAAGTCCAAGGAAAGGGGGTATGGATTTAATGCCTCGGATATATTGGTCGTCAGGTTATATGCAAGATTATTGCGGAATACGATGGTTTCAATGGTCTGTCCGTCTTGAGTATTCAAGGACCATACGTACTGGTAGACGCGTTTATTTTCGTCTATATGGTACCAGATATCGATCGTCTGATTTAGGGGGACTGCCTGCCCGTTTGGCAATTTCCCCCGGTCCTGGGTGTCCGTATCATAGACGACTTTTTCGATGACGTGCACCCAGCCCGGCTGATTAACAGTTAGCCGTGCGTTTGCGGTCAGGTCCGAAAGAAGCTTTTTGGCGTCGCTGGCGGTGGTGGTGCCACCACAGGCGGAGAGAAAACCTGACATGATTGTCGTCACCATTAAAAACCCAATAATTTTCTTCAGCATTGCTACTCCTATTTTTGATTGATATATAAATGACATTTCGATGCTTCAAATGACCCGTGTGGGACGGGGTGTCGGCAGATGGTCATGCACACTTCCCCCAGGCTGTCTGCTTATTTCGGAAAATCTTTATCGTTTTTCGCGACTAATCCTCGCCGAGCGATAAAATGGAGCGCAGTAAACCGGCTAACATCACCCCCAACTGCACCCCCTTGACCGGTGTGATTGCCAGCGACTGACCTTTTTGTTCAGCGCGTTTGGTCAGCAGGAAAGCAGCACCCATCCCGACCAGTGCCCCGATCGACCCACCTATTAACACGGCTTTATATTTCCACGTCCTATCTGGAGGGGGCGTTTCGATAACCAAGGGTTCATCCATGAATCTGATCCTTTCTTACAATTAGAGCAGTTTCCGTGCTCTTATTCCGATTGACACTTGTTACCATTTGAACAGGGATTTAATTACTGCTCCGGCTTGTTTATACCATATGAAGGGTTTTGTAGCTCCATCCGCCACCTTGCGGGTTTCGCTGGATATTTTGTTGAATAATCCCTGGGTTTTCCCGGAATAAAGCGGGATGATCATGAGAATTTTGCTCATCCCATAAATGATTGTAATGGCAACGGCAATGAATATGAAGGCCAGCATGATCGCCGGTACCAACAGCCAGATCAATGACACGTCTGCCCACGCGCTGGTGCGGGATGTGCCGCCGGTGATGACAAGCACCGCCCCCGCGATGATCAGCCCTGCCAGCACAACCACCGGCACAATGATCTGCCACGCGAATTGATGCTTATGGACACGGATACTCGGGCGGTCATCGGGAAGCTGTGCTGCCATGGCTGGATTCTAGCACAAAAAAGACCAAGCAGGTCTTTTTAGGCGGGCGCGATTGGGATTTCATGCCGGGGTAAACAAGATGGGGTGTGTCGGTTGGGTATCCCTCCCGACACACCCTGGTTTATATACTACCGCAGCGAATCCCGCTGCTTGACAAATTCTGAACCGTGCCTGATTAGTTGTGGGCCTTCGATTCTTTGCGACTCATTGCATCCATTACCGCCACTGCCGCCATCTCGACGATTGAATCTACTTCATCACCGGTCTGCAGTACGTGGACAGGCGCGCCGGTACCGAGCAGGATCGGTCCAATAGCATGTGCATTGCCCAGGCGGGCAAGCAATTTATAAGCGATATTGGCCAACTCAAGCGAGGGGAAGACCAGCACATTGGCATCCTTCACCGCGCTGAACGGGTAGCGCTCTTCCACGATCTCGGGAACCACCGCGGTATCCGCCTGCATTTCTCCGTCCACTTTCAGGTCCGGGCGATCCTTCTTGATCAGTTCGACCGCTTTGCGCACCTTGTCTGCATGTGGGTGGGGAGTGGAGCCAAAATTGGAGAAAGATAGGAAAGCTACGCGCGGCTCGATTTCAAGCCGCTTGGCGAAATCGGCTGCAAGACAGGCGATCTCAGCCAGGGCTTCTGCGGTCGGATCGATATTAACTGTAGCATCAGTGAACAGGAAAACCCGTTCTCCCACGATCATGAGATAGACACCCGCAACCAGTCCTCCACCATCGGTATGGTTGATTTGCAGGGCCGGCCGGATGACGTCCGGGTAATCGTAGGTCAATCCTGACACAAACGCATCCGCATCTCCCATTCTTACCATCAGGGGACCGAGGATATTCGGTTCATGCACGCGCTTTTGCGCCTGCGACATGGTCATCCCCTTGCGGGCGCGCAGGTCGTAGTAGGCTTTAACATAACCGTCGTATTTCGAAAAGTCGTTCGGGTCCACTACGTCGCATTCGAAATCGAGTGCCAGTTCCTTGATCTTGGCCGCGATGATCGCGGGTCTTCCGATCAGGATGGGTTTTCCAATGCCGTCTTCCTGGACCTGTACGGCTGCGCGCAGGATCTTGGGTTCCTCGCCTTCAGCAAAAACAACGCGTTTCTTCGGCATGGCCGATTTGGCTTTGTTCATAAAGAAGTAGCGGACGCGTGCCCCTCTGCCCATGCGGAAGGCGAGCTGTTCGCGGTATTCATCGAGATCGATCGGCTTGCGCGCCACACCGGTTTCCATGGCTGCCTTGGCTACTGCAACCGATTCCCATAACATCACGCGCGGGTCGAGTGGCTTGGGGATGATGTACTCTGGCCCATATTTCATGCTGTCCACCCCGTAAGCCCTCAAGACCGAATCGGGCACATCCTCCCGGGTCAGGTTAAACAGTGCCTGTGAGGCGGCAAATTTCATTTCTTCATTGATGGCACGCGCCCGTACATCAAGCGCACCGCGGAAGATGAAGGGGAAGCCGAGTACGTTATTGACCTGGTTCGGGTAATCCGACCGGCCGGTTGCAACAATGGCATCCGGACGTGCTTCCTTGGCCAGTTCGTACCTGATCTCAGGGTCCGGGTTCGCCATCGCACAAATGAACGGGTTATCAGCCATCGACTTGACCATCTCAGGTGTCAGCACGTTGGCAACTGACAAACCAAGGAAAACATCAGCACCTCGCACAGCATCTTTCAGGGTGCGGCATTCGGTGTCCACTACAAAGTGTTCCTTGTATTTGTTCATGCCTTCAGTCCGGCCTTTGTAGATCACCCCGCGGCTGTCGAGCATCATAATGTTGGAGCGTTGGATGCCCCAGCGGATCGCCAATTCGGCGCAGGAGACTGCAGATGCTCCGGCGCCGGAGATGACCATTCTTACATCCTTATGTTTCTTGCCAACTATTTCCAGAACATTAGCCAGCGCTGCAGATGAAATGATGGCAGTGCCGTGCTGGTCGTCATGGAAGACCGGGATGTCAAGCATTCCTTTCAGCGTCTCTTCAATATAAAAGCATTCAGGCGCCTTGATGTCCTCCAGGTTGATCCCGCCGAAAGTTGGAGCGATGGCGCGCACCACCCGGATGACCTCATCGGGATCGTGGCTGTCGACTTCAATATCGAAAACATCCACGTCGGCGAACTTCTTGAACAGTACGCCTTTGCCTTCCATGACTGGCTTGCTCGCCAGCGCCCCGCGGTCACCCAGGCCGAGAATGGCGGTGCCATTCGTAATGACGGCTACCAGGTTACCCTTCGAGGTGTACTCGTACGCGGCTTCCGGGTCCTTCTCGATATCCAGAACCGGAACAGCCACGCCGGGAGTGTAAGCCAGCCCCAGATCGCGCTGGGTATCCATGGGCTTGGTCGGCACAACGGCGATCTTGCCCGGCTTTCCATTCAAATGATGGTAATCACGGGCATCTTGATCAGTGATTTTAGGCATATCTCCTCCGTTAGGGTATTAATCTCATTGACCACATTATTATCTCACAAGATGGAAAACCATAGTTAGTTCCAATTGTCACAATAAAGGCAAACGCCTTTCCCGCTTTCAGGTGAAAATGTCCGCTCACGGGTCGGAATCCGACAAGGCGGCCTGAATTTTTAATGTATAATAGTGTTGTCTGGATATTTATCGTGCCGCTGAATTGAGTAATTCTTGGAAAGCGGTCACGGCTTGAAAATGGAACTACTGGAAAATCACGGGTATGCCCCTTGACCCGAAACATGGGCTCTTTTATGGGAAGTCTGAGCGAAATTAATTATTTGAAGAAATCAGGCAGGTTATTGTTTGGCATTAGGGACTTCCCCTCAAAACCCGCATCCGTTACCGGCCTCCTGACCGGTTTCCGATAAACCAGTTGTATCTCTGCCTCCTGCAAGTTGCAGTTGGCAGAGACATCCAGTAAACCTTTCACAGCCGTTAACCGCTTCTGGCGGTCTGCGGCTGTGTACTTTTAATCAAGACCCTCGGCTATGGGATAATGGTCGTTGATCAATGCGAAGAATCACGGCGATTGAACCCCAGCAAAAGAACCCCCAGCGGGTGAACATCTACCTGGACGGGGATTTCGCCTTTGGATTAGCCCGGATCACCGCCGGCTGGTTGAAGGCTGGACAGGAACTGAGTGATGAAAAGATCTCCTTTCTCCAGGCTGAAGATGCCAATGAAGCCACCTACCAGAAGGCGCTGCATTTCTTGAGTTATCGTCCACGCTCCTCAGCTGAGGTCCGCTGGAACCTGGCTGAGCGGGGTACGCCTCCCGCGCTTGTTGATGAAACCCTGGAGCGCCTCCAGCGCGCCGGTTTGGTCAATGACCAGGATTTCGCCCGGGCCTGGGTTGAAAATCGAAATACTTTCCAACCTCGCAGCAAATCGGCGCTGCGCTCCGAGCTGCGGCGTAAAGGCCTCAGCGAAGAGGTTGTACAACAGGTGCTGGATGAACACGTGGATGAGGAAGCACTGGCATACGTAGCTGCCCGAAAATATGCCTCCCGCCTGGCGGGTAGGGATTGGCTCGACTTCCGCCAGAAACTAAGCGGATTTCTCGCACGGCGCGGCTTCTCGTATACCACCATCACCCCCATCGTCTCTAAAGTCTGGCAGGAAATCCAGATGGCGGACGATGCGGGAACTTTGAATGATAAGGATTGAACATGGAACCCATTGTTGGAATCGTAATTGCCGCTTTGACCCTCCTGCTGGGTCTGGCCATCGGCTTTTATATCAGCCGGTCACAAATTGAGAAAGACCGGCGCAACCAGCGCGACAAGGCTGATAAAGTCCTGCAGGAAACCCGCGAACAGGCTCGAACTATCGAGCTGCAGGCTCGCGATAACGCCCTGAAAATCTCCCAGGACGCGGAAGGGGAAATTACCCGCCTGCGCACCGAGCTGAACCGTGAAGATGAGCGGCTGCAAAAACGCCGTGCCGAACTCGATTCCCGCGTGGAACGCCTGGAACAGCGCGAACAGGCGGTGAACAAGCACCAGAGCGCGGTTGATAAACGCGCCAACGAAATCGAGAAAATGCATGAACAAGAAATGGTGGAACTCCAGCGGGTAGCCCAGATGAATGTGGACGAAGCCCGTACCCTTCTGCTTGCCGAAGTGGAGAAGGATGCCCGCAACGATATGGCACGCATCATCCGCCAGATCGAGTCGGAAGCGCGCGAAGAGGGGGACAAGCGCGCCCGCAAGCTCATAGCCGATTCCATTCAGCGGGTTGCCACGGACCAGGTGGCGGAATTCACCACTTCACTCGTGCCGCTGCCCAACGAGGAAATGAAGGGGCGCATCGTGGGGCGCAATGGTCGCAACATCCGCGCCTTTGAACAGGCTGCCGGAGTGGACGTGATCGTTGATGATACCCCCGAGGCTGTGACCATTTCATGTTTCGAACCAGTCCGCCGCGAAGTAGCCCGCCGATCCCTGGCACGTTTGATCTTGGATGGTCGCATCCATCCGGCACACATCGAAAAGATATTGGAAGAAGAGCAGAAAGCGGTCGACAAAGTCATCGTGGAAGCGGGCGAGCAGGCTGCTTTCGACGCCGGGGTCACCGGCCTTCATCCTGAGATCGTACACATGATGGGCCGTCTTAAATTCCGGACTTCCTACGGCCAAAACCAATTGGCGCATGCTGTGGAGGTGGCGAAGCTTTCCGGGATTCTTGCAGCCGAATTAGGCGCAAGCGAAGACGTCTGCCGTCAGGCAGGCTTCCTGCATGACCTGGGAAAAGCCATGGACCATAACCAGGAAGGCACGCATGCCCTGCTGGGAGCTGAGTTTGCCAAACGTTATGGCGTCAACCCGGTGGTGGTCAACGCAATTGCCGGTCATCATCACGAGGTGGAACAGGAAAGCGTGGAAGCCGTCATCACCGAATCCGCCGATGCGATTTCCGGTGCCCGCCCTGGAGCCCGTCGCGAAGACCTGGAAGCCTATATCAAGCGCATCCGCACCCTCGAAGATATGGCGACCGCCTTCAAGGGTGTCTCGCAGGCGTACGCCATCCAGGCTGGACGCGAGGTTCGTATCATTGTTCGCCCCGAAGAGATCGACGATCTTGCTGCTGCTAACCTAGCGCGTGACATCGCCAAGAAAATCGAAGAGACCATGCAGTATCCGGGTCAGATCCGGGTGACAGTTATCCGCGAGACACGTGCCACGGAATACGCCAAGTAAATGGGATCGGGAGCAGGCCATCTGGCTTGCCCCCCTTAATGATGAACGAACCCACCCAATCCACCACGCGGGGGCGCGAATTCTGGCGCGGTGTCCGTGAAGAAGCACCCATATTGCTCGGAGTGGCACCATTCGGCCTGATCTTCGGTGCGCTTGCAATGGCTGCGAATATTTCGATCCCGATCGCACAGGCCATGTCGTCCATCATTTTTGCCGGCGCTTCCCAGATCATCGCAACCCAGATGATCGGTTCGGGGGCTTCCATTCTGGTGATCATCCTGGTCGTGTTCGTTGTCAACCTGCGTCACGCCCTTTACAGCGCATCAGTGGCTCCGCATGTCCGCCCCCTTGGCTCGGGTTGGAAGATCCTCCTGGCCTATCTACTCACCGACGAAGCCTACGCCGTCACCATCAGTCACTACAACAAAGGAGGCGACCCGTCCAAAAAACACTGGTACTTCTTTGGAGCAGGCCTCACCCTTTGGGCAACCTGGCAGGTCAGCACTGCCCTGGGTATTTTTATCGGGGCACAGCTTCCGCAATCCTGGCCCCTTGATTTTGTCCTCCCCCTTACATTCATCGCCTTGGTAGTACCGGCTCTAAAAGACAAAGCAGGCGTTGCCGCGGCAGTTACTGCCGCACTGGTCGGTCTGCTGACGTTCAGTTTTCCCTTCAAAACCGGGCTGCTGGTGGCAGCCTTTATTGGGATCCTTACCGGTCTCCTGGTGGAAGGACGCTCTGCATGACCCTCTGGCTGCTCGTCCTGATCGCCGGTCTGCTCACATTTGGCACCCGTTTATCATTTATCATGCTTCTTCACAGGCTAAAGGTCCCTGGTTGGTTCCTGCGCGCCCTGCGATTTGTACCAATGGCTGTTCTATCGGCTATTATTTTCCCCCAGCTAACCACCCGCAATTCCGTCCTGGATATCTCTTTTCGAAATCCGCAGCTTTATGCGGGCGCATTGGCCATCCTGGTGGCCTGGCGGACCAAGAGCGTCCTGTTAACCATCCTGGCAGGGATGGCCGCCCTGCTGATATGTCAAGCTTTGCTGGGGTTATTATAAATATCAGTTGACCGGTTCCATCCTAAAATCCGTCCGACAGGCACGCTGCCTGATCAATTTCTTCAGGTGCCGACGAATGGGTTCCCGCGCTTCTCTTCCCCCACAGTCGATTTATCACCATGCCCTGAGAGTAATTGGGTTTCATCTGGCAGAGAGAACACTTGCTCTCTAATGCTGCCGGTGAGAGCTTCCCAATCCCCGCCGGGCAGGTCCGTTCGTCCGACACTCCCCCGGAAGATTAGGTCACCGCAGAACAGCAAAGATTCCCCGGCGCAGTAGAAGACAACATGTCCCGGGGTATGTCCGGGGGTATGCCGGACCTCGAATTCCATTTTTCCTAATTGCAAGATCTGACCGTGGGCAAGGTCCACAGTTGGTTCAGGTCCGAGTTCGATCTGCATCCCAAAAAAGGGAGCCCCTCCCTGGTTTTGCCAGAGTTCGTGGTCCAATGGATGGAGCGCGACAAGCACGGGTGGCTTTAATACTTTGGCAAGCTCAGCAGCTCCCCCGAAGTGATCAAAATGAGCGTGTGTGTACCAGAGCTGGCCGATCGTCCAGCCTCGTTTCTGCGCCTCTCCATGGATCAACTGGCCATCCCATGCTGGGTCGATTACGGCTGCCTCCCTGGAATCTGGGTCAGCAATAATGTAACAATTGGTGGATACAGGTCCCAAGACGAGGGTGATGAGTCCGAGCATGGTCAAAGCTCCAGGGATTGGTTCGCCGCAGCCGGTTCATCCACGCCGGATCGAGGAGTGAAAATAATGGAGATAATGATCGCAGCCCCGAACAACACCAGGCTGAATGGATACACCCCCACCGGCGATTGTGTGTACAAGACTCCTGCCAGCAGGGGAGCCAGGGTCATGGATAACGAATTAAAAGTTTCCGCCACTCCATACGCAAGCCCCATCTGTGCCGGGTGGACAAGCGGACGCGCCTGGGCGTATATGAAGGACCGCGCCGCCCGGTATCCGCCCAGCATAAAATATCCCAGGGCGTACCAGGGCACACCCAGCCCCTTCCACAAAATCAGGCTGAAGAATGCCACCGAAACCTGCGCCAGCAGGAACCCGGTACGCGCTGCGAGTTGGCCTAAGACCAGGTTCAGGACTGCGTTTCCCAGGCTTCCCACTGAGCCGAGCAGGCCAATGGACTCGAGCGATAGCCCGCGTTCGTTTTGTAGGAACTTGGGTGTCAGCGGCTGGGGCAAATACATCACGAACATCGCCAGGAATACGACTCCAATCAGGGTGACGTAGCGTTGGTTTGCCCACAATTTGACCGGGGGGCGGGCCGGGTCGTGTTTTTCGCATGGCTGCGAGCGGATAAAGAGCAAAATCGCAGTGGAGACAATGAAAATAAATGCAGACACCATGTATACGGTCCGCAAACCGAACCGTTCACCCAGCCAGCCGCCGGAGATCGGCCCAAGCACCGCTCCCAGGTTGAATGCGGCTGACATCAAGGTCATCGCCCGAACCAGGGAAAGCTTCCCGCGCGCTGCAGTGATGTAAGAATTCATCGGCGAGGAAACAAAGGCTGTCAGGCCGTAAATCAGCACCCCGGTAACGAACAAGGGCAGGGTTTTTGCGATTGCCATCAGCCCTGTGGCGACCAGACCGGCAGCCCAGGCCGCGATCATGATCGGCTTGCGACCAATGCGGTCCGCCAGGTAACCGGCCGGGATGTGCGCCACCATCATCGCCAGGCCAAACGCACCCAGTACCGTCGCGATGGTCATCGTGCTTGCACCGAGTTGCTGCAGGTAAATGGGTTGGAAATAGATGAACATTCCCTCGCCTATCCCCCAGGTGAAGAGGGAAGCAAACAACAGGATCAGGTCAACGCTCATGCATGGGCTACCCTGTTGATGAATTCAGCTGCTGCTTTAAAGACCACCTCACGGGTAGGCTCTTCTGTGATGACGTGTCCCCCGCCTTCCACCCACAACATTTGTTTGTTTGTACTCCCAAGGGCCGCATGGATTTTCTCCATGCTGCCTCGAAAGACGTAAGCATCGTCGCGCGAATGGATCAGCAATGCCGGCACTTTCACAAGTGGTAGCGCTTTTCTCATCGCACTCATCAGCCGGTTTAATTCCCCCGCAGAGCGGACCGGGTTTTTTGGGTAGGCCACATGTTGTTTGAATGCTGCTTTATCGAACCAGCCTTCATCGGGAGCGCCCCTCCCTTTGGCCATGTAAGGGATGATCCAGGAGAGGATGCCCGCTAATCGCAGCAGCATCGGATTGGGGAGTTGGTACGGCGTTGACATGGCTACCACACCCTGCACTGGCAGGCTGCTCGCCGCGGTCAATGACAGAATGCCCCCCATTGAAAGCCCGAGCAGGAATACCTGCTCAGTGCAGGATCGCAGCATGTTGTAGCCGTCCTCCACCGAGAGCAGCCAGTCCTGCCAATGAGAGCGTACCATGTCTGCTGGTTTGGTGGCGTGACCGGTAAGCCGGATCCCGGTGACAGTAAAACCCTGCTTATTCAGGTATTCTCCCATCCAGCGCATTTCTTTCGGCGCTCCGGTGAACCCGTGGGTCACCAGGCAGCCGATTTTGGCATTCGCGCCTTTTCCAGAGAAGTGGAAAGGCTCTGCGGTTGGAATGATTTGGGGCATAAGACCTCGGATTAAGTATGTAAAAGCGGGAATCTTGCTGGCAAATTATAACCCTCCGGCCTGCGGGTGAAAGATGAACTATTGGATTCTTATAATTGCCGGGAATCTGGATTGCATAGTGCTCCTGGTTTTTTGGAGCACCTTCGGACCATTAAAGAAATCATCGCTTCCAGGCTGGGTGTAATTTTTCAATTCTCCGGTAAACCGGGCACTCGATTTCGTGCGCTCCAGGTAGGTAACCGCTGCTAACCAGGAATTCCTTTACAATTTCCCCCCCTGTGAATACAAATGTCTTTTTGAATAGTTTGGTCCACTCTTCAAGACTGAGCGGATGGTGATGATCCAGCCAGCCCTGAAAGGATCCAAACTCCTCTCTCAAGCCCTGGATGCGGCGCGCATTTTCAATGGCTGCGTTCACCTTGAGCCGGTTTCGGATAATGCTCGCATCCCCCAGCAGGCGGGCTGTGTCGGCATCGGTGTATGCTGCCAATTTATCCACGTCAAACCCCTCATATGCGAGGTGGAAGGCTTCTTTTTTCTTGAGGATCGTGATCCACGACAACCCGGCCTGGTTGATTTCGAGCACCAGGCGTTCGAGCAGGGCCGCGTCACTGGTTAATGGGAAACCGTACTCCTCATCATGATATTTCTTATTCAGGGTATCTTCCGTGTGCTCGCGCAGGTATTGGCAATAGGTCATCATGGCAACCCTCTCATGATTTTTAAGACTCCAGGAATTGTTCCAATTTTTCAAGCGCTTCGGGCATATTCCTGCGCGCAAATCCCAGGCGGAAATGCATACCCTGGTGATCGTACATCGTCCCCGGCAGCAGCAAAACGCCTGTGCTGGTGACCAAGTCATGGCAGAATTGATCCACCTCCCCTGCCAATAGCCGTGGAAATGCGATCGGACCGGCTTTCGGACGCACCCACACAAACCGATCAGCATGTTTTTGGAAGAATGCATCGAGCACAGCCAGGTTAGCCTGGATGATCCGCAAATTCCTCCCGGCGATCTTTTCGCGATGCCGCAGGGCTAGTTCAGCCAGGAACTCGCTGGGGGCACTGCTGCAGATTGTGGTGTAGTCCTTGAGGGCAGCCATGGTTGCAAGCACACCGGCATTTTTGGTCGCGACCCAGCCGATGCGCAGCCCAGCCAGCCCATACGCCTTGGACATGACACCCAGCGAGACCGCTTGCGGATTTAGGTCGCAGGCTGAGGGGAGACGGTCCTGGGTGTCGTATTCCAACTCGCGATACACCTCGTCGGAAAAGATCAGGATCCCTTTTTCCTGCGCCAGGTCGTTGAGCGCCTGGTAATCGGCCCCCGGCATTAAATAACCGGTTGGATTGTGCGGGGTGTTGATAATGATGAGACGAGTATTTTTACGCAGGCTGTGCCGGAGTTCGTCCAGGTCAGGCGCCCACTTGTTTTCCGGACGGGCTTCCCAGAAAGTCACCTCACAACCGATGCCCCTGGCGATCTCGAACAGCGACTGGTAGCACGGCCAGTGGACGATGACGTGGTCTCCGGGATTCAGCACTGCCTGCATGAACAGGAAGATGGCTTCCTCCGCACCGCTGTGGACCAGCACCTGCTCTGGTTGGATGCTGCTGTAAATCCGGCTGATTTCCCTGCGCAGGGAGGGCGCGCCCGGTGACTCGGTGTAACCAAGCCAGTGGCGCTTCAAGCTTTCCTCAGCCTCCGGTTCGAATGCCAGCAGGTCCCCTATGGAAAGGGATTCGCAGTCCGAACTGCACAGCAGGTACTTTGCATTGAATTCGTAGCGAGCAAAATAACGTTCCAGCATGAATGGATTGAGTTGCATCTGATAAATCCCTTCTGCAATTCGAGGGCGATTGATTTTTCTACCCCACCACCCTGATCTCGCGCGGCATGTCACTCATGCAATCCGCCCCGTCTTCCGTGACCACCATGTTATCCTCGATCCTCACCCCATTGCGCTCCGGCAGGTAGATCCCTGGCTCCACCGTATAGGTCATCCCCGGTTCCAGAAGCTGCATGTTGCCGCTGCGCATGTATGGGTCCTCGTGACTCTCCATGCCGATCCCGTGACCGGTGCGGTGGGTGAAATATTTACCATATCCGGACTTCTCAATCACCGTGCGCGCCGCGGCGTCAACGCGGTCGCAAGGTATGCCGGCTTTGCCAACTGCCCGACCGGCGGTGTTGGCTTCCTGTACGATTTGATGGATCTTCCGAAATTCGGCGTCGGGTTCTCCCACGGCGAAGGTGCGTGTCAGGTCTGAGATGTACTCGTCCACCGCAGCCCCCCAGTCCACTACCAGCAGGTCTCCCTTTCGGATTTTTCGGTCGGATGGCACTGCGTGCGGGTTGGCGCTGTTCGGGCCGCCCGAGACGATCGGGGCGAACGGCATCTCTGATTGCGATCCATTTCTTAGCAAATTCACCACCAGTTCGGATGCCAGCTCCTTTTCGGTCATCCCAATTTTGACCAATGGTAAAGTGGCTTCCAGGGCAACTTGCGCCGCGTTGACAGCCTTGCGCATGGCGGCTATTTCATCGGCATCTTTGCGCACCCGCAGTCTGCTGACCAACTCGGAGCCATCTGGAAATTCCGCTTCGGGTGCGGCGGTTTTGACATATCGATATTCCAGAAGCCTCATCTGTCGCGGCTCCACCCCGATCTTTTTTCCGTCCAGGTTTAGGGACTTGATCGCTTTATTGAAGACTCCCGCCCATTCAGCGGGGTCATCGCCGTAAGGGAAGGCCTCTATCCCATACGACAGGTTGCTTACTTTGAGCATCTCCAGTTCCGGCATCACGATGACCGGGTTGTTCCCAGTGGTGAAAAAAGCGACCACTGGGCGTTCAGACAGGTGGAAGTGCAGCCCGGTCATATACACCAGGCTTGGACCGGCATTCAAGGCCAGGGTATCCAGACCGGAAGTCTTCAATGCGTCAGTAAGTTTGGAAATTCGGGAGGAGCTCATTGATCGTCCTTTCTTTGATAACAAAACGAATGATTCACATCGAAAGAAATTATTAAACTTTATATTGATGAATCCGCTTCACGAATACAACCTTTACACCCCAGTCCACCAGCCCTGGAAAGAGCGCATCCAGGGCGACCACCGGCCTGAACCACCAGGGGATCACCAGGGTCCGGCGCGGGTGCTTTGCCACACCCACCGTCCGCCGGGCTACGTATTCCGACGTCATATTGATCCAACCCGGTAGTTTGAAATTCTGCCTGAGGGGGTTATCCCCGGCTTGCTGGTCGAACTCGGTTGTTGCTGGTCCGGGATAGATGCCGGAAACCTGGATCCCCAGCACCCCCACCTCCCTGCGTAGGGCATTGGTAAACCCGCGCATTCCAAACTTAGTGGCTGCATAAACGGTATACATCGGTGCGGCGATTAGACCTGCCACCGAGCACATGTTGATGATATGACCTTCCCTGCGGCCCAGCATCCACGGAAGAACAGCCCGTGTTAACTGCATTGTCCCCCTTAAATTCACGTTTAATTGCATGTCGATGTCTGCAGCCGGGTCGAATGTTTCGAGCCAGTTAAGTCCTCCCATTCCAGCATTATTTAGCAGAATGTCTATTCGTCCATATTTATCCATTATGGTACGGACGGCCATCTCGATTTGGGCTTGGTCGGTCACGTCCAATCGCAGCGGTATTGCCTGCCCGCCTTCAAGGCGGATCTTTTCCGCCAGCGCTGTCAAACGCTCCCATCGTCGGGCGGTAAGGATGACAATGGAGCCTTCTTTGGCAAATAATCTTGCGGCATCCGCTCCAAAGCCCGAGCTGGCGCCGGTGATGAAAACTACCTTGTTCGTAAGCGTCTGTCGCATGTGTTCCTCTATTTAAAATAAATAAATGACGCAAATATTGTATCCCATTTGCGTCATTCACGGTCTTATTGTTGATTGCTTAGCCTTCTGCGGTTTCCCCTGCTTCTTCCAGCTTGCGCCGGGGATGGGGCGGTTCGAGTTTCCCTTTCGATGAAAGTGCGATTTCGAGCACCTGGTCCATGTGTTGTAAGGGCACGATCTTCAAATCTTCACGCACCTTCTTGGGCACATCCACCAGATCTTTCATATTTTTCTCAGGGATGAGCACCACCTTTAAACCGGCGCGGTGGGCAGCCAGCACTTTTTCGCGCAGCCCTCCGATGGGTAGGACCCGCCCGCGCAGGGTGATCTCTCCGGTCATGCCCACTTCCTTGTGCACCGCGCGCCCGGTAAGTGCGGAAATGAGTGCCGTTGCCAGGGTGATACCCGCCGACGGTCCGTCCTTGGGGATGGCGCCTTCAGGCATATGCACGTGAATGTCCATGCGTTCGAACACATCCAGGTCGATTCCCAGGAGGCCTGCCCGCGATTTGACGTATGTCAGCGCTGCCTGGCCGGATTCCTGCATCACGTCTCCGATCTGGCCGGTCATCTGCAAGTTGCCTTTGCCGTCCAGAACGGCTACTTCGATGGAGATGATCTCCCCACCGTTTTCTGTCCAAGCCAGACCGGTGGCAACCCCCACCTCGTCCTTGCGTTCGGCTTCGGTCTGGAAGAACTGTTGCGGACCGAGAAATTTCTCGATCAGTTCCGGCGCAATGTCAGTCGGATAACGCTTGTCTTCCGCTTTCCAGCGCGCCACCTTGCGGCAGATGCGCCCGATTTCGCGTTCCAGGTTGCGTACCCCCGCTTCGTATGTATATTCCCGCACGATTCTCTGCAGTGCTTCCGTGGTGAAGGTCATCCCGAGGGATTCGATCCCGGTTTCTTCCAACTGGCGCGGGATCAGAAACCGCTCGGCAATGGTGATCTTTTCTTCTTCGATGTAACCCGGAAACTCGATCACTTCCAATCTGTCCAGCAGTGCAGGCGGGATGGTCATCAAGGTGTTGGCGGTGGTGATGAACATCACCTTGGACAGATCGAAATCCAATTCCAGGTAATGGTCGCTAAAGGCGTGGTTCTGCTCGGGGTCGAGCACTTCCAGAAGGGCCGAGGAGGGATCGCCGCGGAAATCCTGCCCGAGTTTGTCGATCTCGTCCAGCATGAACAGCGGGTTCGCAGTCCCTGCCCGCTTCATCGTTTGCAGGATTCGCCCGGGCAGCGCCCCGATATAGGTCCGGCGGTGGCCGCGGATTTCTGCCTCGTCTCTCACCCCACCCAATGAAACACGCACGAACTTGCGTCCAAGTGATTCGGCGATGGACTGGCCGAGCGAAGTCTTCCCCGTTCCGGGCGGGCCTACGAAGCACAGGATCGGCTGCCGCTCCTTCTTGGGTTTAAGGGAACGCACAGCTATATATTCGAGGATGCGATCCTTGGCCTTCTTCAATCCATAATGATCGCGCTCCAGGATGCGGGCGGCGTGTTTTACATCCAGGTTGTCTTTGGTGGATTGCTGCCAGGGCAGGTCCAGGATCCAGTCCAGGTAGGTGCGGATGATGCCTACTTCGGGCGCCATTGCCGGCATCTGGTTGAGACGTTCGAGTTCCTTGAGGGCAGTAGTGCGCGCGGTCTCCGGCAGCGAGGCCGCATCGATTTTCTTTTTCAAATCGTTCAGGTCGCGCGTGAAAATATCCCCTTCGCCCAGCTCGGTCTGGATCTGCTTCATCTGTTCGCGCAAGTAAAACTCGCGTTGACTTTTATCGACTTCATCCTGGACCCGGCTGTGGATTTCATCTTCCAGTTCCAGCACGTCCAGTTCCTGGGCCAGCAATTTATTGATCCGCTGCAGGCGTTGCCGGGCATCTTTCATCAGCAGCAATTGCTGTCGCTCCGCAAGATTGAAGGATACTGCCGTGGCGATCATATCCGCCAGCCAGCCCGGTTCGGCAATATTCATCGCAAAAAGGTGCGCTTCTTCGGGGATGGCGCGGTCCAGTTGGACACAGCGGTCGAAAAGGTCCAGGGCGTTGCGCATCAATGCCTGGGTGGTTTTGTCGGCTGTTTCCGGTTCGTCGATCACCCGCGCCCGCACCCTCAATACCGGGTTCAGACGGGTGAACTCAACCACCTCCACCCTTTTTCGTCCCTGTACCAGCGCAGAGGAGGAACCGTCCGGCATTGATAGCAGCCGCCCTACCGCCATTTCTACTCCGATCTGCAGGAAATCCTGAGGACCGGGGTTTTCCACATCCGAGTCGCGCTGTATCAGCCCTATGATAGTCTTGTCATGTTCGTGTGCCTCCTGGATTGCCAGCAGGCTGGCTTCGCGCGCGACAAAAACCGGTGTCACCATATGTGGGAAAACGACGATATCCCGCAACGGCAGCACCAGCGCCTCGATGCAACCATCCTCGTCCGGAGTGGCATTTGCCACACGGTACAGTTCATCGGTACGCTGCGAGAGCGCCACATTGAATACATCTTCTTCCTGGAATGACCAGTCGTTTTGATTCATAACATCCCTAACTTATGCCATGTAGCAACGACTCTGCATAGTGCCCCTTGGGAATCAGTCGTTGATCTAAATCCTTGTTTTTTCCCAGGCAGTTTTCACCTCTGCTGTCACGAAAATGCTGCCGGCCGATAACACAATTTCACCGCTGACCGCTGCGAGCGCCAGCGCCCGCTTGAGAGCGGATTCCACCGGGGTGACCGCTTCTGACCGGATCCCCAGCCTTGTCGCCGATTCGACGATTTTTTCCGGTTCGAGGGCGCGCGGGTGAACGGCTTTTGTTGCCAGCACCAGCTTCACTCGTCCTTTCATTTCAGCCAGCATTGCGCCGACATCCTTGTCTTCAGATGAACCAAAGATCAGCAGGACTTCCCGGCTGGGGAAATAATCTTCCAGTGTCTGAGCCAGTTTCTCGAACGAATCCCCATTGTGGGCGCAGTCCAGGATGACCGGTGGAACCCTGCGGACGATCTCGAAACGGCAAGGCCATTTAACACTGGCAAATCCTTTTGCGATTGCCTCATCGCTTATTTGCAGCCCGCTGGCTTTCAGGGCAGCGTAGGCAGTTGCTGCGTTGGCAAGCTGGTGCTGCCCCAATAATGGGAGGCGTAGTATAACCGATTCCTGTCGGTTTTCACGCTGTTGCATGTTGCCTGTTAATACACTTATATTTCTTACTTTCAAGGTCTGCCCATCGAGTGAATGTTCCCCGGGTACGAATGCAACCTCCCTGCCGATGAGAGTAAACGGGGCGTTGTATTCCGCAGCCACCCGTTCAAGGACGATGCGCGCCTCTTCCTTCTGCGGCGAAGAGACTACGGGGATGCCGGTCTTGATGATGCCGGACTTTTCGCCCGCAATTAAGGTCAATGTATTGCCGAGCACAGCCATGTGATCGTAGGATAGTGAGGTAATAACCGATACCTTGGGCGTGACCACATTTGTGGCGTCCAGCCTGCCGCCCAGACCAACCTCGATCACCGCAGCATCTACATTTTGCTGGGCGAAATGCAATAATCCAATGGCTGTCGTGATCTCGAAAGTGGTCAGCTTTGCCACCACTGCCACGTGCGGCTTGACCTGCTCCACCAGTTCGACCAGTTGGGCATGTGTCATTGACTGCCCATCGATTTGGATGCGTTCCACGTAATCCTGTAAATGCGGGGACGTGTACAGCCCGGTTTTGTACCCCGCTGCGGTCAGAGCCGACGCCAACAAAGCGCTGGTGGACCCTTTGCCCTTCGTCCCTGCGACGTGCAGGATCGGGTAATTCTGCTCAGGGTTGCCGAGCAAGGCCATCAGCGCTCGCATCCGCTCCAGGTTGAATTCTGCCTTGGCAAGTTCGGATGATTTTTTGAGACTATAATCTACAAATGAATAAAGGTAATCGAGAGCAAGATTGTAGGCAGGTTCATTATTCATAGGTTTAAGTATTGTAAATCGTAATCTGCAATTCGTAAATCGCCTTCTGGAATATGCTTGGTCTCCTGTCCATCCACCTTTACCTTCCCGGCTGCGCTTCGCTGAAGGAAAAACGCGGGCGACTCAAACCATTGCTGGCACGCCTGCACCGCCAGTTTAACATATCGGTTGCCGAAATGGGCCTGCAGGATAAGTGGCAGGAAGCGCTCATTTCCTGTGGTATGGTTGGCAACGACAATGCCTACCTTCAATCTGCTCTGGAAACAGTCCGGAAATGGACAGAGGCCAACTGGCCGGATGGGGACGTGCTCGATATAAAAATTGAATTTTGGTAGGAGCGACCATTTTTCGCATTTCCATTCGGATGTGGTCGCCCTGATTTGAGGTAAAGCGTCATTTTGGAGGATCCATGGATTTACATTTGAATGGGTTACGCGCCCTCGTCACCGGTTCAAGCAAGGGGTTGGGCTACGCCACAGCTTTGGCGCTTGCCAGGGAAGGGTGCCGGCCCGCGATCAATGGACGTGATCAGGCCAGCCTTTCCACCGCCGCTTCAAAAATTTCCGCCGACACCGGGGTGAAAGCTCTCCCTCTCGTTGGCGATCTCGCCGACCCGGACGAACCCGCCCACCTGGTGAACGAGGCTGCCCGCCTGCTCGGCGGGTTGGATATTTTGATCACGAATGCCGGCGGTCCTCCCTCCGGAGCCTTCGAGGACATGGACGAAGCCGAATGGCAGAAGGCGGTCGACCTGACCCTGATGAGCCATGTACGCCTGATCAAAGCCGCCCTCCCCTTCCTGCGCAAATCGAAGGCTGCCAGCGTGCTGACGGTTACGTCCTACTCGGTCAAGCAACCCATCCCCAACCTTGTGCTTTCCAACAGCCTCCGCGCCGCCACCGTCGGGCTGACCAAAACGCTGGCGCTCGAACTTGGTTCGGACGGCATCCGCTTCAATTCCATTCTGCCAGCCTGGACGGATACTGAACGGGTAATCGAGCTGATGACCTTCCGCGCCAGGCAGAACAGTACCACAGTCAAAAAAGAGATTGCCCTGCAATCCAAGGACAGCCCGCTGGGACGCATGGGCACGCCTGAAGAGTTCGCCAACGCAGCTGTTTTCCTCGTGTCTCCAGCCGCCAGCTATATCACCGGCGCCCTGCTGGCTGTGGATGGCGGCATGATTAAAGGAACTTTCTAGGAATATGAAAACCTGCCTGAATTGCAATCGCTCTGAAAAGGAATCCCCACTGGTAACCCTTCAATACAAAGGTACCCAGGTATATATCTGCACCCAATGTTTTCCCACCTTGCTCCATTCCCCGGAAAAACTGTCTGAAAATTGGAGGGAATTCGAAAAGGTCCAACAGGCTGACGATATCCATTAAGTATCCTTATCGCCGGTTGGATAACCCCTGATCCACCCTTATTGAATCGATAAGGGATGGTTATGTTTTCATTTCTGGTGCAATAATCGAAGCACCTTCGCTCTCGGTTATAATTCCGCCCATGCTTTCCCCACAACAAATCGATGACCGCCTTGAGCGGATCCTCTTAAAGGTACAGAAACCCGGCCGGTACGTCGGCGGAGAATTGAATGCCGTTATAAAGAATTGGGACGAGATTGATACCAGGGTCGCCTTCGTCTTCCCCGATATCTACGATATCGGCATTTCCAACCTGGGTGTGCAGATCCTCTACGACCAGGTCAACCAGCGTCCCGATGTCCTGGCAGAACGTGCCTACGCTCCCTGGGTGGACATGGAAGACCTGATGCGGGCGAACGAAATCCCCCTCTACTCCCTTGAAACAAAACATCCCCTGGCTGCTTTTGATATCCTGGGTTTCTCTCTTCCTTACGAGACTCTTTACACGAATACCCTTAACCTGCTCGACCTGGCTGGGATTCCGCTCCGTTCCCACGATCGCACTGCCGCTCACCCGCTGATCATCGCCGGCGGTCATGCCTGCTTTAACCCTGAACCGATGCATGCGTTCATTGACGCTTTCGTCATCGGGGAGGGCGAGGAAGTTATCCAGGAAATTATTGATGTAGTAAAAAAAGTCAAACGTCATAAACCTCTCGCAACCGGCCTTAACCCTTCAAGTTTTAACCGCGAGTTCCTCCTTAAGCAGTTGGTGGGCATCCCTGGCGTCTATGTGCCGCGATTTTACGAAGTGCAATATCTTCAGGATGGCACCCTTGCCGGCATCCACCCCACCATTCCCGAAGCCCAAAAGATGATAATCAAGCGCATGCTGCCTGAACTTCCACCTGCCACCACTCGTTTCCTGGTCCCGAACATAGACGTGGTCCATAACCGCGTTTCGGTCGAGGTGATGCGCGGTTGCACTCGCGGCTGCCGTTTCTGCCAGGCTGGCATGATCACCCGCCCGGTCCGTGAGCGCAGCGTGGAAGAGATCGTTCAGGCTGCGGATGAGGCCGTGGCCGCCACTGGCGCCGAGGAGTTGGCGCTCCTTTCCCTGTCCTCCTCCGATTACACCGATATCCTCGATCTCGTCACCCGCATCAGCGAGCGCTTCTGCGGCAGGCATCTCACGGTCTCGCTTCCTTCCCTGCGCATCGACACGGTTTCGGTCGAATTGATGGAAAAATTGAAGGACCGCCGCTCCGGAGGCTTCACCCTCGCCCCCGAGGCCGCCACCGAACGCATGCGCCGTATTATTAACAAGTTCATCACCGACGATCAGTTGCTTGAGACCGCCCGGGAGATTTATTCCCGCGGCTGGACGAACATCAAGCTCTACTTCATGATCGGTCATCCTTCCGAGACCCTCGCCGATGTGCAAGCGATTGCCGACCTTTGCAAACGCGTCCTGGCAGAAGGTCGCCAAGTCCTGGGCGGAAAAGCCAGGGTCCACGCAGGAGTGAGCACCTTTATTCCCAAACCGCACACCCCCTTCCAATGGGTTTCTGTGGATACGACTGACCAGATTAGATCCAAGCAGGAACTTTTGATGCATGAATTGCGCGGTTCGGCTTTCAAATTGTCCTGGACGCCTCCCGAAGATACCCTCCTTGAAGGTTGGCTTTCTCGCGGCGACCGCCGCATGGCGGAAGTAATCTACACCGCCTGGAAGAATGGCACCAAATTCGATGCATGGCAGGACCAGCGCCGTTTCGAGGCCTGGACCTCGGCATTTGCGGCCCAAAACGTTGACCCTGTCTTCTACACCCATCGACCGCGCCGCTCTGACGAGGTTTTTCCCTGGGATCATATTTCCGACGCCGTCCGCAAAAAGTACCTTTATGCGGATTATCAGCGTTCCCTGCAGGGTGTCATTCGCCAGGACTGTCGCGAGGATTGTGACGCCTGCGGTATTCTGCCGACGTTTGCCGCCTCGCGGCGTGAGTTTCCGGGGATATTTTGGAAATGTCCCGAAGTAAAGTCACCTGCCAGTGGACCTCAGCTCACGGCTCGGAAGGTCTGACCCGTGAACTTTCGCAGTATTTTTAACTATATCCTCGTCGGCGCTATGGGCGGGTTACTGATTTTTATTGGCGCGGTCATGTTCAACACGGTATTGAGCCTGCTCGTCCCCTCAGGCCAGGGGACCATGCTGCTGTTCTTATGCTTCTCCTCCCTGGTGGTCGGGGTATTGGCCCGTCTGCTCCAGCCGTTTCACGCGGTTGGAACCGCTCTTGCATCGGGCGTCGTTGCCGCGTTGATTATCCTTTACCTGTGGCGGGGCACCCCGACAGATTCCACTAGCCTGGTATTTGGGCCATTGGGCATGTTTGTCCCGGTTGTCTTCTGCCTCGTCGGCAGCCAGCTCCTTCCTTTCTTCCGCAAACAGGTTCGCTCACGGACCGGGAAAAAACTTTAATGAGACTTCGCATCACTTTCTCTAAATCCGGTGCTTTGCGCTATATCGGTCATTTGGATCTGCACAGCCTCTGGGAGCGGACTGTCCGCCGGGCCGGGCTGCCGCTTTCTTACACCCAGGGTTTTCACCCCGGTCCGAAGATCCAGCTGGCCTCGGCTTTGCCGTTGGGTTTTATCGGTTCAGCAGAGATCGTGGATCTGTGGATAAATGACCCTATGGATCCCTTGGATAATTCTTTTAAAGGAACCCTGCAAGCCGCCGCACCTCCGGGACTGGTGATTAAAACCGTTGAGGTCGTGGACGAGCACGCCCCCGCACTCCAGACCCGCGTGGCCTCTGCGGAATATGAAGTCACCATGCTGGAAGCTGAGTTCGCATCCGGGCTGGACTATGGTGTCTCCAGCCTGATGGCTGCCGCTTCCCTTCTCCGTGAACGCCGAGGCAAGACCTATGACCTGCGCCCCCTGGTTGAAGCCCTCGAATTCCATCCGGGAGAAGGATCCCGCCCATCCAGTATTTATATTCGCCTGGCCGCACGTGAAGGTGCGACCGGCCGCCCTGAGGAAGTGCTGGATGTCCTTGGTATCCCGTTCGAGACGACTCGCATTGAGCGCACCCGCCTGATTTTACAAGCGGCCGCATAAATATATCCGGCCTACTATCCCGAAGGCTAACGACCGTACGCAGCATGCCACACCTTAGAGGGACTATTTAGGGTCAGCCCTTCCCATTTGAAATGGGATAGAATTAGGCATCTCTTCCGCGCCGGAGATTACCATGGGCCTGATTGCTTCTGGACTGATCGGCTTTTCCACCTCCCTCCTGTTCGCCTATATCCTCTATTGGCTCGACCGCTACGAAAAAGAACCGCTCTTGTTGCTGGGCGGAGTTTTTTTATGGGGCGCAGTCATCGCTGCCGGCAGCGCTTTCCTGATCAATACTTTCCTTGGGCTTGGGATCTATATTTTCACCAATTCCAGCGTCCTCACCGACATTGCCACGGGGTCCATCGTTGCCCCATTAGTCGAAGAGACCCTCAAGGGATTGGCGGTCCTCGCTGTCTTCCTGGTTTTCCGCAACGAATTTGACTCGATCCTCGATGGGATTATTTATGCCGGCGTGGCAGCCCTTGGGTTCGCCGCCACTGAAAATACCTACTATATTTACACCTATGGGTTCCAGCAGAGCGGGTGGAGCGGCTTGCTTTCCCTCACCTTCATCCGGGTTGTCCTGGTTGGCTGGCAGCATCCCTTCTACACGGCCTTTTTTGGGATCGGGCTGGCTATTTCACGCCTTAATAAGAACATGGCCATAAAGATCTTTGCCCCCCTCCTTGGGTTGGCAATAGGCATGTTCACGCATGGCCTCCATAACACCATCGCAGCCATTCTACCGGATGGGTTGGCAGGTACACTGATCGGCACTGCCATCGACTGGACCGGCTGGTTTTTTATGATCATTGTCATCATCTGGGCAACCTGGCGGGAGCAGCAAAATTTAAAAAAATATCTCGCCGCGGAAGTTCAGGCTGGGACGATTTCTCCTGCCCTTCTTCACACAGCTGTTTCGGGTTGGCGCCAGATGTTTGCCCGCTTTACAGCTCTTTTCAATGGAAAATATGTACAAACGGCTCGGTTTTACCAGGTCTGTGGGGAATATGCCCATAAACGCCGTCAATATGACCGCCTGGGGAATGAAGGCGGGAACCTGGCACTTGTCCAAAAATTACGCCTCGAAATGGGTCAACTGGCACCCTTTGTGCAGGTTTGAAAGATTAGCTTTTGCTGGGAATGCCGCCTTGGCAGGGATTTCTATTGTGGTAAAATCTTCGCGACCCGCCCCTGTAGCTCAGTGGACAGAGCGTTAGCCTCCGGAGCTAAAAAGGGCAGTTCGAGTCTGCCCAGGGGCACAGTTTCCACATTTTAGCCGCTGAAAGGCGGCTTTTATGTTCCCCCCAAACCATCACAACCCAAAACCGGACATTAACACTAAAAACGCACTCAGGCAGTCTAAATTAATCCCCTTCCATCCCTTTACGGGTCGATCTTTTTCAGTTTTCTATGACAACAATTCTATATGACGAAAAGAAGAACACCAAGCACGAATCCGATCAGCCCGACTGTCCCGACTATTTTTAAAACATGAGTCTTCGCAACCAAATTGTCCAGGTATCTAATATTCCCCTTTACCTCATTCACAAACGAGTCAATCGAGTCATAATTTTCGTACATATGAATGTTCCTTTCCCTGATTAATCTGGAGCAAAAGGTCAGGCGTGAAATATAAATTCCCTTGGGCTTACATGACGAAGCATCTTCCAAAACGTTACTGGTTATTCTTAACAGATTTGTAAGGATTCGTAATTCCATGGATTTGGAATTTTTTTCTTTGACCATGCATTTGCGCGCAATGGTTTTTACCGTCCCCGTCATTGCTGGGTTAATCTTTACCGTTTGCATGCTATTTCGAGCCTGCCCGGGTGAGCCAAAAACCACCTCAATTCATAGAGGTGGTTGTATTTTTCAAGGCACGGAATTGGAGAAGATTTTACCGGTTTATTCCTCTAATAGGTTTCCTTCCACCCCACCCAGGTTGGGACGGCGTTATCAGGGATGTGGCTGAATGCCTCTCCCAGGGGAACTCCTTTTTCCGTGCAGATAATGGTGGCAAGTGCCAACCCGTGCGAGATGATCAGCACGGAGCCGACCGGATAAAGATGCGCGATATTCCTCATGGCAGCCCGGGTACGTTGTGCAACCTCAGCCACCGATTCCCCGCCCGGGGGATGAAAGTTTGCCGGATCGGTTTTCCGCTGGTCCCAATGCACCGCGTTGATGGCTTTGATATCTTCCACGAAAAGACCTTCCCATTCTCCCTGGTTGATCTCGCGCAAGCGTGGTTCGGATATCACTCGCAAGCCAAGGACTTCCGCGATGATATCTGCCGTCTCTTTTGCACGCAGCAGGTCGCTGGTAAAGATTGCAGAAAATGCTTGTCCTTTCAATTGGTCGGCGAGGGATTGTGCCTCAATCCGGCCGGTTTGGTTGAGCGGTGTGTCGCTTTGACCCTGGAACCGCCCTTCGAGGTTCCAATCGGTTTGACCGTGGCGTACGAGGCAAAATCGCTTCACTTTTTCATACGCTCCATATAGGCGGGCACGTTAATCATGGGCGGGCGTTCGCGTTCTGCGATATCCTCCACGGTCAGGTAGTATCCATCCCGGGAGTGACGGATCAGCTTCATCGTCTTGTTGACGTCTTCGAGGATCGCGCGCTCGTACCGGTTCTCGATTTTGCGCAGCACGGTTTGGATGATGGCAAACGACATTTTACTGAGTGCCACCAGGTCCTGGTTCTTATGGATTCGTTCCAGGAGGTCCACTTGCGCGATGGCGCGTAATCCGAATTGTTCGAATACATCAATCAACAAGCCTGTTTCAACGCCGTACCCTGAAAAGAAGATTGCCTTTTCGAGGGCTTCGCGCCGGCCTGCATATTCACCCGAAAGCGGTTGAACGATTCCGGAAAGTTCGGGGTAAAAAAGGTTTAGCAGCGGCCGCGCAGTTAGTTCGGTCACCCGACCGCCCCCGCCCGCCATTATTTTGTCCCCTACTTTGAGTGGTCGGCGGTAAAAGCCTTTGACTAGCTGAAAATTGGGATTGAGCAGCAGGGGTCCGATGACGCCATACACAAATCGCGGGTGGATGTTGATGATGTCGGTATCTATCCAGGCGATAATATCTCCTTTTGTGACCAGCAGGCTCTTCCATAAGGCCTCCCCCTTCCCTTCCCTTGCTCCCAGCTCCGGCAGTAAGTTCTGATGGATATGCACCGGCACGCCAAGATCCTCTGCAATCTGGCGGGTTTGGTCGGTAGAGTCAGAGTCGATCAGGATTATTTCATCCAGGAGAGGAGTATCGTCCATCAAAGCTTTTTTGATCATTGCAATGATTTTTCCGACCGTTTTCTCTTCGTTTAAAGCAGGCAGGGCCAGGCTGATGGTCACCCCTTGTTTCTCTTTGAGCTTCATCAGTTGTTCCAGGTCAGCAAACTCGTTTGCGTGAAACGTGTTTTCGGCAAACCATTTATCCACCAGGATGGAGATGGCCCGGGAGCCTGCGCTCTCGTCGAGCATATTTTCTGAGATGGGACGGCGAGTTTTAACTACCATCACGGTGGCATGTGCTTCACGCAGCATCTTCTCTGCCACGGGTCCGATTGACGGGCCTCCCATGCTTTTGCTGGCGGTCGCACCGAGCACCACCATGTCGTATCGTTTTGATTCTTCCTGGATGGTTTGTGCCGCGTCGGCTGTTGTGATCGAACGCAGGTTGACTTCAGGGATTTCGCTCAGGATGTGCTTCATCCCTCGGAAGGGTGTGTCGTTTTCCGATCCTGACAGGGAAAGGTGCAGCACATCAAGGCAGTCAGGATGCAGGCTCATCCCTGCCCGGAGCGCCAGTTCTGCATATGGTCCCCCCCGTACGGCGATTAATGTACGTTTGAATTTTATTGGAGTTGCCCCGCGTACGATGGCAATATCGCAGATTGAATTGGAGAGGATGTCTGCAACCGGGACCCCGCAGGTGATCTGCCCCTCCTTCCACTCGGCAATGAACAGGTCGGGTTTCTCGAAAGCGATGACCTCCTGGAGATCTTTCCACGGCGCCTCGGACACGATCACGGTGGATTTGAAACGCGTAGTGGCATTCCCCAGGGAGAGCAGACGTTTGCGTACCGCCCGCGCCGCCTGCGCTCCTGCGCTGACCGATTCTCCGCTCGCGATTGGAACGACCCCCACCAGGATGACTTCCTCGGCGATTGCCTGTGCAATCGCAAAGGCGGATCCTCCCGCAGTCCCGGTCCCGATTGGGACGAGTACGGTTTTGGTCTTTCGAAAGCGCTTGCTCATGCCGTCACCTCCTCGATCAAAGGCGCAATGTACAGCCGGTAAATGGAATCCCATGTGAACCCGCGTTTTGCTCGCTGTGCCAGGCGCGATGTTTCAGCCCCCTCCAATCTGTCAGCAATTTGAAATGCAATTTCACCCGGTTCAGACTGGGTTCCAAAATAACAGACGTCATCTCCGCCTAATTCATGCAGCACCGGTATGTCCGCGCAGAAGACCGGGATGGAATTGACTCCCGCCTCGATGATCGGGATACCAAATCCTTCTTCGTAGCTTGGGAATATGAGCGCGTCTGCCAGGCGGTAGAAATCGGCGATTACGGAATCGGGCAATGTCTCATCGCTGACTTCAGCCATGAAATGCACCGCCCCTTGCAGCCCCAGATCCCCTCGCAGATGAAGCAACTTCCCTTTATAGGCTGCATTTGCGGGGTTATGGGATCCTTCAGGACCTGTCACCAGGAGTATGGCTTTTGGGAAATGTACCCTTAATTCTGACAGGATGTACAGCGCAAGTTCGATGTTTTTCCGCGGGGTGAGGCGTGCTGGCAGCAGCAGCAAGGGGTATGCCTGGTCAAGTTTTAATTCTTCCATTAACTGGATAGTCCGCATCTCGAGTTTGAAGAAGGTTTTCAGGTCCACACCGTTGGGGATCACCCGAATGGACTCCGGCACAATTTCGAGCAGTTCGCTGAGTTCTTTTCTGCGCACCTTCGAGATCGTAACGTGCGTGGCTCCTTCCCATTTTGATCGCAGTAAATTCCAGGGATATCCCGGGTGTAATTCAGGAAGATATCGCTGCGTGGTCCATGCCAGATCGTGATGCCATAGGACCAGCCGCGGGAAACCAGTCATCCGGTAAGCTTGATTCAACGCCGCGGTCAATGCCAAGTTTTTATTCAGGGAGGCCACGTTGTGGGCAATGATCAGGTCAAAACCCTGCAACTCTGTCATAAGTTCCGACTTGATCTGCTCGCGCAGGGTCTCGAAGTCGGTGGTCATCTTGCCAGAGTCCAGCTCTTTTTTAACTTTGATCACTTCTGGATGACGCGAATCCAGGCGCGGCAGGATTCGGACGGGAATGCGTTCGTTAAATTCCTCGCCGCGCCCAGACAGGATGGTTACATCGTGTCCAGCCTTTGCCATCAGGAGGGCGTGGTGAGCCATCACGCTTTCCACGCCGCCCACGTTGGGAGGCGAAGCATAATGCATGCAGACAATTTTCATGCCGCCTCTCCAAAGCAATCGGCAAGCAGGAGACCCAGCCTGCGCCCAAGCATTGAGTATGAGTAATATCGGCGTGCCAACTTATAGTTGTAATCGCATTGTTGTTTTGCCTGGTCTGGATGCATAAGAATGTATCGCGTGTCCTCCAGGGTTTTTTCGCTGATGAACCCGTCGAATTCGATCACCTGGAAACCTTTTGGTTTGATATCCGATTCATAAATGGAATAGTTGTTTACCACCAACGGTCGTTTATAGTAGATGGCTTCCAGGAAGGCATTCCCAAATCCTTCCACCGAGGAAGGGTAGGTTACTAAGTCGGCCTGCGGATAAATGTCTGCCAATGAATAGACCTTCCGCCCATCCACCGTAAGACCACGCTCAGCCCCGACGATCGCCGATTCAAAATTAACGGTTACTTCCAGCAGGGCCGCGAATTTACGCACCCGCCGTTCATAATCCGTGCCTTCATCTCCCGCGGCATGCGAAATGACGAGTTTGGCCGGCAACCCCAGGCTGCGGGTCAGCTCAATGGCATGTTCGATCCCTTTCCGCTGGATAATTCTCGTTGGCTGAAGGATCAGGTATTGGGAGGAAGACAGACCCAGGTCCGCACGCGCTGACCGTGCGTACTCATCCAAAGGCTGTGGAGGCGTGTCGAAATCCATCACATTTGGGATGACCATGGCTGCCATGCCAGTCCTTGAAGCCAGCTGGAAAGCCTGCATTGAGTTGATTACCACGTGCCGTATGGAGGGCAGGTTTGCCGGGAAAGCCGCCGCCAGGTAATCGTGGACAGAGTTGTTGAGAAATCGCTGCCGCTCCCAATAAAAATCGTGGTGGTGCGCGATGACCGGGTACCCAGTTTCGGCAATGAATTCGGTCAGTGCCAGACCCAGCGGCAGGTTAATCGGGATGGTCAGCGCATTCTCGACAATGAGTGCCTCCAACGCGAACCTGGATGCAAATTCATACAAATGTTTTTTGAAGTACCCTTTTAATTCCTCCACTTGACCGGTGATATTTGCCGGGCGGATGTAAACCGAGAAAAAATCCTGGTGCAATTTTTTGATATCGGGATGGATTTGATGCCCCGTGTGCATTTTCCCCCATTCCCCCGTGAAAACGATCTGGTTGATGCTGTCGATCTTCGGATGACGATAAAAAGCTTCCGGGACGATATAACTCTTTTCCTTTGGGCGGTCGCATTCCCCGCAAAAGTAAAAGCACTCATGTCCCATCCGTTGCAGCACAACCGCCCATTTGGCGGTCTCGAGCGAGACGCCATCGGTCCCTGCAAAACGTGTGGAGATAAACCCGATATGTCTGGAGGGGGTCATTTTTACCTCCTTATCATAAGGATATTCCTCGATCCAGCCGCTCTCCAATAAAATCCATGTTCGGATACGGTAAAATAACTTCCATGGGCGTTTCTTTTTATACCACACAACTGGTCAACATATACGGACCGGACCTTGCGTCACGATTAACGCCTCGGTTGCAGGCTCTTGTTAATAAATATCGCCAGCAAATCCCGTCGCCAATTAATTCTTCCCTTTCGGAACGTGATTCGATGCTGATCGTATACGCGGATCAGGTTGGCGAAAATGGCAGGTTGCCGTTGCAATCCCTGGCTGAATTTTGCGATGAAAAGTGTCAGGGCGTGGTCAGTGGAGTTCACATCCTGCCTTTCTATCCCTCCTCGTCTGACGATGGGTTCTCTGTCATGGATTATTGCGCCGTCGACCCTGCCCTCGGCTCCTGGCAGGATGTCGAACGGATTGGCGGCTCATTCCGCTTGATGGTCGATTGTGTATTAAATCATTCCTCGGTGCAGGGGGAATGGTTCCAGGCTTTCCAGAGGGGGGAGGCTCCTTACCGGGATTATTTCCTGACTGTGGACGGCAGCCCGGACCTGACCCGGGTCGTGCGCCCGCGTGCTGCCCCGTTGTTGACCGATTTCCGGACAGCATCAGGCACGCACCGCGTCTGGACCACCTTCAGCCCTGACCAGGCGGATTTGGATTTTCACAATCCGGATGTCCTGCTCGAAATGATCGATATTCTATTAACCTACGCGCAGCGCGGGGTCCGGTTTATCCGTCTGGACGCGGTCGCATATCTTTGGAAAGAGATTGGCACCTCCTGCATCAACCTGCCGCAGACCCATGCCATCGTTCAGCTTTTTCGGGCGGTTTTGGATCAGGTGGCGCCTCACGTCCGTCTTATCACCGAGACCAATGTCCCCCAGGTGGACAATCTATCCTATTTTGGCGATGGAAGGGATGAGGCCCAGCTTGTCTATAATTTTGCCCTCCCGCCCCTCGTCCTTCACTCTTTTCGAACGGGCGATTCTTCCATCCTCTCTTCCTGGGCATCTACACTCGCCTTGCCCTCTGACCGCACGACCTTTTTCAACTTCCTTGCCTCGCATGACGGGATTGGGTTGAATCCCGTTCGCGGGATTTTATCCTCCCCAGATATCGATGCCCTGGTCGAACAGGCACTCGATCACGGCGGGTTGATCTCGTACAAACAGGATCCGGATGGCTTGCAAAGCCCTTATGAGCTGAATATTAATTACTTTGATGCTTTATCCGATCCGCTCGCAGCCGAACCGCTTGAGCTCCAGGTTTCCCGGTTCATGGCAGCCCAGGCGCTTATGCTCTCTTTGCGCGGAGTCCCGGGGATTTACTTCCACAGTTTGTTTGGATCGCGCAATTGGAAAGAAGGGGTACCGCTTAAGAAAAGTAATCGCGCCATAAATCGCGAAAAACTCGACCGCCTCGCCCTGGAGCATGATCTCGCCGATCCCGCATCTCTCCGCTCGCAGGTTTTTTCCCGCTATTGTGACTTGCTTGCCCTGCGCAGCAGTTCGTCCGCTTTCCACCCTCACGGGAGTCAAAAAATATTGGATGTAGGCAGCGGTGTATTTGCAGTTCTGCGCTCTTCCCCCGACAGCAGGCATCAAGCCCTTTGCCTGCAAAATATTACCGCGCAGACCCGGAAAGCCTCTCTTCCCAGTGGCGTGCAAGTATTGGAACCGTATCAAAAATTGTGGTTATTTGACACGTAGATCTTGCCTCCCTTTCGTCCTTTCAATAATTAGAGACCCGCCCTGCGGGTCTCTAATTATTTTCTCATGGATGATCATTTCAATATAATTCAGACATGAAGGATTATGTCCCTTCCGTCTCTTCATGAAATATCTTTTCGCCCGCCTTTATCGCCACTTTCAAGCGGTTTTCACCCGGAGTGAGGGGGCAGGACCAGGCGTCGTTATAGGCGCAATAGGGATTGTATGCCAGGTTGAAATCTACCAGGAAATTCCCATCCCGTAATTGCTCCGGTTCTATATAGCGCCCGGCGGGGTAGGTTTCTTTCCCTGATTGGATGTCGACAAAAGGCAGAAAAAAACCATCCTGGTTGGAATACAGCGTCAGTTCTGCCTCCTGCCCATCCACGTCGAATTTAAATCGCCCGTACCGCTTGTAGGTTTGCGGTTGTCCCCCCGTCGTCTGGATTAAAACCGTCTCCTGTGCTGGAAATACCTCTACCGGTACTTCCAACCGCAGGCTGGGGTTTTCAGGAAAATATTTAAGGCCTTTAAAATCATGTTTTTGTGCATGGGTCAGCGGGCTTTGCGGATGCTTTTCAAAGAACTCATCTTTTTCAATTCGAAAATTTTCTAGTGGGGTCATACTGCCCTCCTTCAATTCATTAGATGACCTGAATGAAGAAAATGATACCTTTTATCCCCTCCTCTGTAAATCAGAGTGCCGAAGGTTGACATGCCTCCCGCCTTGGGGTATCCTTCCCCCGTCCGGGTGGGTCCGGCGCGGCGGAGCCTTTCGAACCCCGTCAGGTCCGAAAGGAAGCAGCGGTAAGGAAGTGTCTCCGGGTGCCGCCGGGTTACCTGCCCGGACAATTTGTATTAAGCGTAACCTTGCTGCTGCAAATCCATATTTAATTACAAGATTCTAAAACGTTCTCAAATTGGGGGCGTTCTGTGCCTCTTTTAAGGTTTGATTTCCTTGTGGTTTCCATTCGCGGCATGTCCCGCGCTAATCCTTCCCAATACAGACTATAATACTCCCCTATGTTTCTCCCCACCACACCTGAAGAAGTTAGTCGCCTCGGCTGGGATGCACTCGACATCCTCCTGGTCACAGGTGATTCCTACATTGACAGTCCATTTATCGGTACCGCCGTCATCGGGAAGATGCTCCTCAATGCCGGCTATCGTGTGGGCGTTATCGCCCAGCCGGACCCGAAAACGGATGCAGACATTTCCCGCCTCGGCGAGCCGCGCCTGTTCTGGGGCGTGACTGCCGGCAGCATTGATTCGATGGTCGCCAATTACACCGCCCTTAAAAAGCCGCGCCGTTCGGATGATTACACCCCCGGCGGTGATAACACCCGCCGTCCCGACCGCGCCACCATTGTCTATTCCAACATCATCCGCAGGTTTTCCAAGCGGCTTCATCCCAACCAGCCCACCCGCCCTATCGTCCTGGGTGGGATTGAAGCCAGCCTGCGGCGTGTCGCCCATTACGATTTCTGGGATGACGCCGTCCGGCGTTCCGTCCTCTTTGATGCCAAAGCTGACTACATCCTGTACGGAATGGCTGAAAAAGCGACCCTGGAATTTGCCGCTGCCTTGCGCGATGGGCAGGATCCCCGCCAGGTGCGCGGTCTGTGCTATATCTCCAGGGAGATTCCCTCCGGCTTCCTTGAATTGCCCTCCTACGAAACCGTTGCCAGGGATAATCTGGCTTTCATCGAAATGTTCCATACATTCTATAAGAACAATGATCCCATCCGCGGGCGCGGGCTCTGTCAGCGCCATGCTGACCGTATCCTTGTCCAGAATCCGCCAGCCCCTTACCAGACTCAATCTGAACTGGACGCCATCTATGCCCTCGATTTCGAACGCGCCCAGCACCCTTTTTACGAAGCCCAGGGTCAGGTGAAGGCCCTTGAAACCATCCGCTTCTCCATTTCCACCCACCGCGGCTGCTATGGCGAATGCAGCTTCTGCGCCATTGCCGTCCACGAAGGTCGCACAGTTCGCTGGCGCAGTCCCCAATCCATTCTTGCCGAGGCGCGTGGACTGACCACCCATCCTGAATTCAAAGGTTATATCCTTGACGTGGGCGGGCCTACTGCCAACATGTACGGGTTTGAGTGCGATAAAAAGCTCAGGAACGGTGCCTGCCCTGCCAAAAGCTGCCTATACCCGGAGGTTTGCCCGCTTCTCGAGGTGGATCACCGCCCTCAAATGGAGTTGCTCAGTCAAATTCGACAATTGAAAGGTGTCAAGAAGGTTTTTGTCGCATCCGGCCTGCGCTATGATATGATTCTCGGCGACGCCCTTTGCGGTGAAGATTACCTGCGCGCGATTGTCGAACATCACGTCTCCGGTCAAATGAAGGTTGCTCCCGAGCATACAGAGAAGCATATTCTCGACTTGATGGGTAAACCGGGGCCTGAATCTTTGCTGAAATTCAAGGAAAAATTCGACCGCCTCAGTCGCCTGGCCGGTAAGCTTCAGTTTCTCACTTACTACATGATCGCCGCCCACCCCGGCTGCACCGCCCAGGACATGGTCCGCCTGAAAAACTTTACCACTGAGAAATTGCATGTCAGTCCCGAGCAGGTGCAGATCTTCACTCCCACCCCCTCTACCTATGCCAGTCTAATGTACTACACCGAAATCGACCCCTTCACCCACCAGCCAGTCTTCGTGGAGAAGGATCCTCGTCGCAAAGAACACCAGAAAGATATCCTCACCCGCAAACCTGCTGCAGAATTTTCATGATCGTCAACCCTGTGTAAAGAATTTTTTTCATCCTTTTTATCTGCGTTCATCTGTAGCAATAGTGGTTTCCTTTCTCATTAATTTCTCCAGGCGGCGCCTCGCGAAGCAGCCCCTAGAGGGCCGTCGCCGAGACTCATGTGCGACTAATTAAAATAAATAGATTCCTAACCGAAGGATTTTTAACCGTTCCTTCCCTTTGTTCTCTTTGTTTTTAGACAGGTTGTTCTTTGGACTCTTTCTTCGCAGTATCCGCCCCCGGTCTCGAACCCTTTACCGCCTCCGAGCTGCGCGCTCTGGACCTCGCGGCTGCCTCTGAGGAACCTGGCGGCGTGACCTTTAAGGGTGATCTTTCCACCCTCTACCTTTCTAACCTTCAACTGCGTACGGCCAGCCGTATCCTGGCTCGTCTGGGCAATTTCTTTTATGCCACCACCCTCCCTCAGCTTGAGCAGCGTCTTGCCTCCCTCCCCTGGGAACGCTTCCTGGCTCCCCGCCAGCCGGTCTCCCTGCGCGTTTCCTGTCATAAATCCAAACTCTATCGTTCTGATGCCGTCGCCCGGGTAGCGCTGCGTGCCCTTGAGGCGCGCCTGGGTGCGCCTTCTCCTTCCCTCAAGATTGAAGAAGATGGAGATGAGCTGGTCCAATTGGTGGTCATCCGGCTTGCTGATGATAAATGTACCGTCAGTGTGGATTCTTCCGGCACCCTCTTGCACAAGCGCGGCTATCGTCAGGCGGTGGCCAAGGCCCCCCTCCGCGAGACCCTCGCCGCCAGCATACTGATGGCTTCCGGCTGGGATCGGTCATCGCCGCTCCTCGATCCATTTTGCGGTTCGGGGACGATCCCCATCGAAGCTGCCCTTCTCGCGCTTGGCATTCCTCCGGGGATTCACCGCCGCTTTGCCTTCATGGAATGGCCGGGATTCGACAAATCTCTCTGGGAGACTATCCTCGCCCAGGCTGCCATTCCCTCATCATATCGCCCGCTCATTCAGGCTTCCGATAGGGATGCCGGCGCCATTAAGAGCGCACGAGCGAATGCCGGACGTGCCGAAGTTTCCGAATATATAGATTTTCAGTGCCAGGCAGTTTCATCCATCATGCCTGCATCCGCTAGCGGCTGGGTTGTCACCAATCCACCCTACGGCCTACGCCTAAGCGAAGGCAAGGACCTGCGCAACCTCTACGCCCAATTTGGCAACGTTATCCGCCAAAAATGCCCGGGTTGGAATGTCTCTGTCCTGTGCAGCGATTCGGCACTCCTTGGTCAGATGCGCATTAAGTTTGACACCTCCCTGGCAATGGTTAATGGGGGGATCCGCGTCCATCTCGGACGCGGGACGGTTTTATAAATATATCGTTTGTGGGGTTTTTTTGCAATTTCTTAACTCTTTATCACCAAAGCTCTTTCCCTGTATATATCATTGTGCAGAACCGTTAAAAAATTCCAGCCCCTCGTATTGTTCCATCCCAATTCAAATGCCTCCAAGTAAAGCCGGTGGACCGATCCTGCTCCAATTTTTAATTTCCTGATTCAATGAATTTCGTTAATATTTTCCAATTTTCTATTGACTGGCGAATATTTTGTATTATATTCTTAATAAATATTATTGTTAGCAAGGAGTTAATATGAAAATCGGTATTTTTGGTTCAGGCAATGTGGGCAAGTCTATCGCTGGTAAATTGGCGGTTCTGGGTCACGACGTGGTCGTAACCTCCCGCCATCCGGAAAAATTGTCGGACTGGCTGGCAAAAACAGGTGGTCATGTCCGGGTCGGTTCGATCCCCGAAGCTGCGGCTTTTGGAGAGATCCTCGTCAATGCTACCAGTGGCAGTAGTTCGCTGCAGGTGCTTTCAACGGCTGGCGCTGAAAACTTAAAGGATAAAATCCTTATTGACATTTCAAACCCGTTGGTTTTTTTGCCCGGGGTGCCTCCTTCGTTCTCTGTCGCGAACACAGATTCATTGGGAGAGCAGATTCAGCGCGCCTTCCCCCAGGTCAAGGTAGTCAAAACCCTCAACACCGTCACCGCCGTCCTGATGGTAAACCCACGCCAGGTGGCGAATGGGGATCATGCAGTATTTGTCAGCGGGAATGATGCCGGGGCAAAAGCGAAAGTTGTTGAAATTCTGAAGGACTGGTTCGGATGGAGGCAGGTGATCGATTTGGGTGATATTACTTCTGCACGCGCTGCTGAGATGTACCTGGCAATTTGGTTGCGCATTCGGGCTTCCCTCGGGACCTCGATGATTAATGTGAAAATTGTGCAATAAGCTCTTTGTAAAGTTATTTGGTCGGTCTTCCAAAGATTTCCCTGGATCTTGACCAAAGTCGAGGGATCATGAAAACGAATGACCTCCGGGCTGGTGATCGCTGCGGAGGTCTGTGTTTTCTTCCTTTGGGGGAATTTACGTTCTCATCGCATCCAACGTCTCGTACACGGTGATCCTCGCCCCATCCTTCAGCACCGGGTAGCTTCCTGCCAGGGCGACTGCTGCGTCGATCGAGTCCACGTGGACCAATGAATATCCGCTTGCCATGCAATCAGAGGATCCGTCGCTGATCCTTCTGTCAGGTGGGATATTCTTTGCCGTCGAGGTAAAGGGGTTACCCTGGTCTATAACGGCTTGTCCTGCCCGCGGGTACTACGTTTCCCAATCGTTCAGGACTGCCTTTTGCTCTGCATCACTTTCCGGCATCCTGCCACCGGTGTAAACCAACATGTACTTTGACATAGTCGTCCTCTCTTTGGACTATGTTGGTGGATATCATTCTAATTCCAAAAGGTTGTCAATCCCCGCAGGGTTCGGGTGGGAAATAATCTCATTCTGTTTTTTTGAGGTTACTCGCTGCAGACCGTCTTATTCCTCCGCATGCACAGTGCGCAGGTTACGTACAGCCTCCTGGTCCACCCCGGCAAAACGCGGCAGCTCGTTTATGGTCGTGCGGCCGAGACGTTCGCTCATCTTGGCCAGGAAGAGGTTGCTCAAAGCCGGATTGCTCATGAGGTTGCGCAAGGTCTGTGCCTGCACCTGGATCAAACTTGTATTTTCTTCAGCCACGACATCTGCTGTTCGGGCCGCTCCTGTCAGGGCGGCAATCTCGCCAAAGAAATCGCCTGGTGTCATACTTGAGAGGGAGCGGTATTTCCCTTCTCCGCTGGCGATCCCTGCCACGGCACGTCCCGTCAGGATAAAGTAGGCAGCATCCCCGCTCTCTCCATGCCTGAGGATCTTTGTCCCAGCTGGGGCTTCCACCACGTGCGCTTGTGAAATGAACGTAGAACGCTCTTTTACCGTCAGGGTGGAAAGGATGGGGATTAAGCCGATCAGGGTATCCATATCACCAGGCACGGCAGCCCGTCCGATACCCAATCCCGGGCTGGCAGGGGCACCCTTTAGCAGGGTCAGCGCTCTTCTCCATTCCGCCCCATTCTGGCGCAAGCCAGGCAGGACCAGGACAAGGAGCCCTCCACCGAGCAGAAGGATGGCGCTGCTGAAGTACATCCAGCGCACATCGATGAAATCTGCCAGCCCGGCCGCGGCCATCCCCACCAGGAACAGGACATCCCGTGCAACAAAAAAAACGCTGTTTACACGTCCGCGCATTTCACGTGGCGTATTTCGTTGAACCACCAGGCGTCTTCCGATCGAAGACGGAGCATTGAAAAAACCGGATATCGCCACAATGCCAATTGCCAGGGGAATGGAATGGGTGAAGGAATAGACAATGCTCATAAGTGCCATGCCGATAAAACCAGTCGCGATCCAGGCACCCTCCCGCATTCGGTCAAAAATACTTGCCATCAGCAGGCTCCCCGCTACAAAACCCAGGGAAGTGAGTCCCTCTTGCAGGCCGTATTCGAATTCACTGGCGTTGAGAGCGCGCAGCGCAAAAGGCAGCAGCAGGGCGTTTGAAAGGCCGAAGGCAACCAGCGTTGGGATCGAGGTAAGAAAAAGGGACCGCAGGATGGGGGTATCGAAAAGTTGCTTCACGCCGACCTTCAGGTTTTTTATTACGATCGAGGTATTGGTTTCCTCATCCAGCTGGATGGGCTTGATGTTAACCAGGAAGATGCACCCGGCCGAGAAAACAAATGAGATTGCATCCAGGTAAAAAGCCCAGCTGATATTTGCTGCCGCAGCGAGCAAGCCGGAGGCGGCAAATCCGACCGCGGTTGCTCCAAATGAACTGATTGCCATGAGCGAGTTTGCTGCCGCCAGTTCTTCCTCTGAAGCCACTTCCGGGAGCACGCTCTCCTGGGCCGGGTCGAAGAACTGTCCGATGGCGCTGGTCAGCATGACGATCACATACAACCAGATAACGCTGAGTGGGACCAGGAAGGGGATGAGAAAAACCAGTACAGCCCGTGTCAGGTCAGCAGCCATCATGATCCGCTTCCGGTTGAAGCGGTCCACCAGCACTCCGGCAAATAATCCCACCAGCAGGCTTGGAGCAGCGGTTGCCATCAGCATCAGGCCAACGCTCATTGCAGAGTTGGTCTTTTGAAAAACGTATATCGAAGCAGCCAGGGAGGTCAATGCCGATCCCATGGTCGAGACCAATTGACCTGTCCACATCTTGCTGAAATTCCCGTTGCGGAAAACTGCGAAGGGGGACATGCGGGTTGTTGGTGCTGCGGCTATGCTCATCGGTTCTCCTTACTCGATCCGGATAAGTTCGCTGATCATGTTGTCAAGGACATCAAAACCCCCCTGCCAGAAGGACTCGGCAGTTATATCTAAACCTGCTTCCTCCAGGATCTTGACTGGTGCTTCCGAACCGCCATAAGAAAGGATTTTCAGGTACCTGGGAATGAATGTTGCCCCTTCCCGGCGGTACTGCTGATACAGAGCCAGTACCAGGAGCTGGCCAAAACTATATGAATATGTGTAAAAAGGAAAGTCATAGATGTGGGGGATGGTGATCCACTCCCATTTGAATTCGTCCGGAACCCCTACGGCTTCCCCGAATTGCTCTGAAAGAATGGAATTGTAGGCATCAGCCAGTTCATCAAACGATTTTCCCTCCACCAGCATTCGGTGCGCGTCTCTTTCGAAAATGGTAATGTAGGCTTGGCGGATCACTGTTGCATAAGCATCATCAATCACCCTCACCAGCAGATCGCGCCGTACGGCGGGATTCTGTTCTTCCCCCAGCAGCCGGTCGGTCAGCATCATCTCGGCAAACACTGAAGCTGTTTCAGCCAGGGGTTGCGAGGCGTGGAAAGACAACACCGAGTGGTCTTTGGCAAGCATGGCGTGCACGGCATGCCCCAATTCGTGTGCCAGCGTCGCCACGTCGCCGGGGCGGCCATTGTAATTGACCAGAACCCAGGGGGTGAGTTCAGGAAGCACCGCATAGCAGAAACCTCCGCCGCGCTTCCCGTGCCTCACCTCTGAATCAAGGTGTTGCTGATCAACCACCCGCTTGGCAAGGCTGGCCATCTGGGGTGAGAATTCCTGGAAAGTCTCCTGCACCATTTGGATGGCATGGGAAAATTCATACTTTTTTTCTGCGTTGATGAGGGGCGCGTAGATATCGTAGCGGCGCAGTTTGTCGCAGCCGAGCGCGCTCGCCTTAAATCGGAAATAGCGCTGGAAGATCGGAGCATTTTTCCGACAGACGGAAAGGAGGGTTTCCACTACCTTGTCTGGAAGGTCGTTCCCCAGGTTGCGGGCTGAAATCGGGGAGGAATAGCCTCGCAGCTCGATCCCCTCTGCGTGCCAGTCTCGAACGCGGTGGCTGTAGATCTGGGCCAGCACGGTGGAGTTCTCACCATAGACCCGGTACAACTCCTGGTAGGCCTTGCTGCGGACCTCAGCCGAAGTGTGGTAATAATGGCTGGTTAATTGATCACGGGTAAGGCTCTTTTTTTCGCCATCAACTTCCAGTGAAAAAGTGAACCGGTTGGTGATCATTTCGTAGAGGCTCATCAGTGCATCGATCCCATTGGGGTCCTTGAGTGCGAGCAGTTTCTCCTCTTTTTCGCTCAGGGTGTAAGGTTTAAAGCGTCGGATCGAATCAAGGAAATATCTTAAATCACCGCTTCCAGAGATGAGCTTTTTCGCCGCTGGTTCAGGCAGATCTTTAAACCATATCTCAAAGAACAAAACCCTGTTGCCCAGGGTCACCATGGATTGGTCTAAACGGTCGCGCTGGTTTAGCGCAGCCTCGTTTTGGGTATCTTCCGAGAGCCACAAATAAGAGTAAGCTTGCAGGCGCCGCATCAGTGAGTTGATGGTCTCGAGCAACCTTGTTGCTCGGGTAAATGTTTCCTGCGTCACCTCCGCGGTAAGGTTGGAACGCATCTCTTCAAGTTCAAAGACAGCTTTTTCCAGGTTTGCTAGTTGTTCATTTACTGCCTTCTCAACCGGATCGGGAAGCAGATCCTTTAGTAGCCAGCGGGTTGTCGTTTCCGGAGATTCCATATTGTTATATGTTCCTTTATGCCTGTTGGGAGGTTTTTGGGGAATGTTATGTTTAAAAAAGGTGGATCAAAAAATGCGCCAGGTCCTATTTGCTGGAGGTTTTTCTGGATTTTGGCTTCTTGTCTACGCGCTGCATATTTGAGGCACAGGCCAGCAGAATTGTCTTGACCTGGAAGGGAGTCAGCTCCGGATGCTTGGCCCGTATCAGGGCAATGATCCCGGTGATATGCGGCGCAGCAAAACTGTTACCGGTGCTGTTTACGTATTGTTTGTTCATCCAGGCGACGTCTATGTCAATCCCGGGAGCCCCAAATTCGACCGGTGGGGAGGGGTTGTAATAATACATGAACGGATCATGGCCTTCATGCGCGGCAACCGAGATCACGGATGAGTACAGGGACGGGAAACTGGGTTCGGGGTAGTTGTTCACCGCACAGACGACATTCATATTTTTAAAATATGCCTGGTCGACCAGGTCGTGGAATAACCCAAAGTATTCCTCCTTGGAAGTGCTCAGGCTCAGATTGACCACCTGGATTCCGTTTTCGATCGCCCAGTCCAGGCCCCCGGCAAATTGGATTGCCCGCCCGCGCATATTGCTTCCCAGGACACGGACACTGATGATCTCTGCCTGTGGAGCCAGCGCATGGATGATGCCCGCACAAGCGGTACCGTGTCCGGCCAGATCTACCGGTCGGTCGTCCGCTTCGTACCGGATCATGTTTTCAGCATCCTCGTCGTATTCCACCACCACTCCCCCTCGGACAGAGTCTCCCAGGGCAGGGTGATCGTATTCCACCCCGCTGTCCACGACTGCCACGCGAACGCCTTTCCCAGTGCTCCCCCCGAAGGCCCATTCCGGGGTCAGGTCGGCAATCGGGCCGTCCTGGAAGATTTGCCGGATGGCTTCAGCAGCAAATTGCTCTGACCAGGCCGGTCGCAGGTCATCGTCTGACATGCTGAATCTTTCGTGAGGAATGCTGGTAATCAGCGAAGGCTTTTAACATCTGGAGGCACATCTTGCGTTCCGCTTCCCCCAGCTTGCTGATGGCATTAAACAGGTCAGCCAATTCGAGCACATCTTTGCCATTCTTCAACTCAGCAATCGAATCGAGGCTGTAATGAAGCTCCTTTGATTCAAAGGGCTTTTGATTCGTGATCAATCTATTTAAACCCAGCACAAATGCGTCCTGTAGGGTCCCCAGGCGTTGAGATTGGTCGATGGCGATTGCTGCCTGGTGGGCAAACATGCCTAATAATTCCATGTCCTGGATCCCAAAGGAAGCTGCATTGATTTTATCCAGCACTTCCATCACACCCACAACGCGCTCCCCTGCACGCAAGGGCATTGCCAGGATCGAATTGGGGACGTACCCTGTGCTTTTCGCAAAGTCCTGGTTAAACCTGGCATCCTGGCGGACATTTGAAATGGCGAGCGGCTGTCCAGTCATTACCACATAACCCGCGATGCCTTTATCCATCGGGAATTTGGACCCGACCAGGTCGCGGTTTGAAGCTCCGCAGGCAACCTTGAATTCCAGGAGTTGTTCCTGTTCATTTACAAGCAGGATCGAAGCTGCAGCAGCATTGAAAATCCGCGCCGCTGCTTCGACAATCGATTTTAATAGTTCATCATTCGATTGAGGAAGGATGGCGTGCCCGCTGGCCTCGATCGCAGCTAGTAATTGTTTAAGTTGGGTTGTTAATTCTTTGTGCTGCGAATCTTTGCTGGTGGTCATTAATGACTTCCCTCCACTCATAAACCAGGTTGATTCTCGAATAAATCATGGGACATTCCTTGATCACAATAATCGGAAACAATATTCTGGGAACCAACAATCCATGAAGTCCAATGTAAAACGGATTTTCCGCAGCATCTCTGGTGCGGAAAATCCACTTTAATTGACCATATTTTCGGCTGGGTTATTGGCTGCGTGTGTACTCGTTCTTGGTCTGGTCGTAAATGATCGAGACTTTCATCGCATTGGCCCTGGTCTCATCCGGCGAGGTGGCTTTGGCTGTGCTCTTGGCAGTGCTGACCTTCATCGCATTGGCGCGCGTCTCGTCCGGGGAGGTCGCTTTGGCTGTGCTCTTGGCGGTGCTGACTTTCATCGCATTGGCGCGCGTCTCGTCCGGGGAGGTGGCTTTGGTTGTGCTCTTGGCGGTGCTGACCTTCATCGCATTGGCGCGCGTCTCGTCCGGGGAGGTGGCTTTGGTTGTGCTCTTGGCGGTGCTGACCTTCATCGCATTGGCCCTGGTCTCATCCGGGGAGGTGGCTTTGGCTGTGCTCTTGGCAGTGCTGACCTTCATCGCATTGGCCCTGGTCTCATCCGGGGAGGTGGCTTTGGCTGTGCTCTTGGCAGGGCTGACCTTCATCGCATTGGCCCTGGTCTCATCCGGGGAGGTCGCTTTGGCTGTGCTCTTGGCAGGGCTGATGGGGGTCACTCTCATTGAGTGGGCCACGACCTCATCCATCGGGCCGGTGATGAGTCCGTCCAGCAGGTCACGTTCTCCACCTTTAAGGGTCGCGCGCAGTGCAGACAGTTTCTTGAGTAATCGGCTGAAAGCTAAATCTTGGTTGTCCATGGGTTTCTCCTTTTTTGATTGGCTGGTTTTTGTTTTGTGCCTATAAGATACCATTTATTGATCGGGCTGTCTGTCACTTTGACGACATAACGCCAGCCAATTTTTGTTCTTTATTCCTGCTGTCCGCTAATTCATCGCAACATCCGGAAATATTAGTACTCTTCCAGCCCAAGGTTGGATAAGGCCTCGTGTTTCAGCAGCATGATGCGGCCCCGGCCTGTGATCAGCCAGCCAGCACGTCGCCAATGACCCAGGGATTTTGCCACTGTTTGGCGGGTTTGGCCTGTGCGCTCCGCCAGCTCCTCCTGGGAAATGGTAATGTACCCTTTTTCCAGTTCCTGTTTTCCCAGTTGCAGCAGCAGACGTGCTAATCGGCCCTGGGCATCAAGGAATGCCAGGGCGCTCTCCCTCTCGCTGCTTTCGCGCAAGCGCATCGCGGTCATCTCCAATAGTCGCCGCACCAGGGATGGTTCGTCCTTCAAAATGCTCAGGAATGCCTGTCGCTGAAGAGTCAGCACCATGCTGTCCGTGCGGGCAATCGCGCTGGACGAACGGGATGGTATTGTCAGCAATCCCACTTCCCCGAAGAAATCCCCCGGATGCATCTCGTTGATAACCAGTTTTCGGCCGTCCAGGCTTTCCAGGATGATCGATATTTTTCCCGAGCGGACGATATAAGCCTTTACAGCGGGGTCATCTTGAAGGAAAATAAACTGTCCTTTTTCAAACTTGACGAATTTACTTGCCTCTGCCAGGGTCATCAGAGAGGCGTCGCTTAGTTCCTCAAAGAGAGGAACTTTTCTCAGGAACAACCTGGTTTCAGAGGCACTATCGTCAAGGGATCGCATTTCTATTTATCCGCTGCCCTTTTCACGACCACGGCTGTGAAATCATCATGTTGGGGCAGCGCTCCACCATGTAGCTTGACATCCTCCCACAAGCGCTTGCACACTTCCTGGGCAGGGAAGCTGCGACTGGAGATCATGGTCTTGTGCAACGAATCCAGTCCGAACTCGAGACCTTCTTCATCCATGGTTTCGGTGATCCCGTCGCTGTAGAGCAAGAGCGTGCCTCCAGGGAGCAAATGGATGCATTGTTCGTCGATGGGCGGGTCGTCAAACAAACCCAGCGGCTGCGCTTGGGAGACCTTGTCTCCTGATTGAATGCCCTTCTCATCCAGGAGATAGGGGGTTGGATGGGCGGCGCGGGCAAAGTGGAATTCCCCGCTGTTGAAATCCAGGATCCCGTAAACCAGCGTGACGTACATGCTCGAAGAATTCATCTGCAGCAGGTGCTGGTTCACCTTTTTTAATGCCTCGACGGGTGACTTGGCACGCATTGCTTCGGCACGGATCAGGCTGTAGCTGAGTGCCATGAATAACGCTGCCGGTACGCCTTTATCCGAGACATCCCCCACAACGATCCCCAGCCGGTCCTTGCCCAATTTAAAGAAAGTGTAGAAGTCTCCGCCAACTGCGCGTGCCGGGATCATCAGGGCTCCAAATTCGTAGCCCGGCACATGCGGTAAGGTTTCAGGCAGGATGCTTTGTTGTATATGCCGGGAAATTTCCAGTTCCTTTTCAAGTTTTTCCTTCTCAATGATCTGTTCTTGAGCCGCTTTCAGTTCTTCGTAGGCTTCCTGCAGGCGCAGATTTTTTTCCTTCAGGTCGAGAATGGTAACGTTCTCCGATTCTTCCAGCCGGTGGCTTAGCAGACTGATGAGCTTGTAAGCAAGCTGCGGTTGCCTTTGCAGGATGTGATCCAGTTCTTCCCGGGTTACCCTTAATAGCTGCAACGGCGTCAGCGCACGCACACTGGCAGTGTGATAACCATTCCGTGTGAAAAGGCTCATCTCCCCCAGCAGGTTCCCCGCTTCCCGTATCCCCAGGTTGCGTTCCTCCGGTTTGCCCAGCGATTTTATTACTTCCACTTTACCTTCCAGCAGGATGAAAAATTTATCGTCCGCCCGCCCTTCGTGGAACAATACTTTGCCGCACGGAAAGTTGGAGGCAAACAGGGTTGCCTCCAGATGGCGGATTTCATCGGCTGGGAGGGATGAAAAAAGTGGAATGGCGGCAAGGTCTCGAGGTTGCATGTTACTTCTTTTGATTCAGGGGCACAGAGTAGACCTGGACTTCGACTGTCTTACCTTTAAGTTGAAAAGGTCCTTCGGCTTCCACTTTAATGGCACTGGAAAGGGCGCCCTGGGTTGCCTCATCGATCAGGATGGGTTTGCCGACCACCTTGGTATGCGATTCAAGGCGGGCTGCCAGGTTGACGGTATCGCCCACGCATGTATAAGTAGCCCGGCGTGTGGTGCCGGTATATCCCGCGATCACCTGACCTGAGGCGATCCCTATCCCAATGCGAATCTCTGCCTTACCCTGCGCGACCCGGTCCAGGTTCAGCAGCTGGATCATGCCGATCATATCCAAGGAGGCTTTCACAGCCCGCTCGCAGTGATCAGCCTGCTGTAGGGGCGCCCCGAAAATCGCCATCAACCCGTCACCCACCATTTGGTTGACCACTCCACCCTGGTCGCTGATGGCTTCGAACATCAGGGTGTAATAGGTATTCAGCAGGTCGATGGTCTCTGCAGGTGTCTGGGATTCTGCAATGGTCGTGAACGAGCGGATGTCGGAAAACATGGCCGTGGCTTCTACAAATTTCCCACCCAGCGAAAAACCCGAAGTTTCCAGGTCGGTGGCGACTTCAGAGGTGGCAAACTTTTTGATCAGTTCGCGCTGCTGGTCGCGCAGCCGCTTCTTTTCCAGGCTGGCTCCGATCCTCGCCTTGAGCAGCACCGGGTTGACTGGCTTGATCAGGTAGTCTTCAGCGCCCATCTCGATGCACTTGACCACGCTTTCCAGTTCATCCAGGGCGGAGGTGATGATGATGGGGATATCCCGCAGCTGCAGGTCCGAAGTTACTTTTTCGAGCACCTGGTAGCCGTTCATCTCGGGCATTTCTATATCCAGCAGTACCATATCGAAGGGTCGGGAATGTAAAATTTCAAGCGCCTGACGCCCATTCTCAGCCATTTCAACGCTATGGCCCTGCTGTTCAAGGCTCCGCCCTAACAACAGGCGGTTCACCTTGTTATCATCCACCACCAGCAAACGTCCCGGGCTTCCATTAGCCATGGCTTAGTTCCTCGAGCACTTTTTGTACCATAGCATAACCCGCCACCAGAGATTTGACTTTCCCCGGAGCATCGTCCAGCCTGCCTTCCCTGCCCATCATCTCCAATTCTTTTGCCAGTGTCCCGAACTCCAGGGCTCCAAAGCTGTTGCTGGTGGATTTGATGGAATGTGCCGCTTGACGGAAAGCCTCACAATCCTGCATGGCGAGCGCTTGCTCGAGCTTGGATAACAGTTGCGGGGTTTCCTCGAAATAGGCCTGTACTAATTCAGGCAGGTAGTCAGCGCCCATGTTTTCCTTGAGGGCTTCGAACGTTGGCATATCTATGATTGAATGTGCTTCCATTGTTTACCTTTGCTGTAAGGGGGTTGCCTTCATTATGGATTTGATTAACTCATCCGGTCGGATGGGTTTGCTCACATAATCATCCATGCCAGCTTCAAGGCACATTTCACGGTCCCCCTGCATTGCATTGGCCGTCATGGCAATAATGGTCGGTCGTTCACCGCGCGGCCAGCGTGCACAGATGCGCCGGGAGGCTTCCAATCCATCCATTTCTGGCATTTGCACGTCCATCAGGATGACGTCGTACGGCTGCCGTTCCAGCGATTGGATCGCTTCGAGACCGTTGGAGGCCACATCCGCCCGATAGCCCATTTGGTCCAGCAGGCGCAGCGCCAGTTTTTGGTTGACCAGGATGTCTTCCGCCAGCAGGATGCGCAGCGGATGTTTCTTGGCCATTTCCGGGTCCATTTGGACTTTGGCGGGGGAGCTCTTTTTTTCTGTCATCGGTTGGGTGGAGAATATCCCGGCCACTGTGTCAAACAGTTGGGAAGGTTTGATCGGCTTGCTGAGGGTAGCTGCAAAAATCTGGGAGTCCCCCAAGGCCTCTCGCCGGCCCAGGGAGGAAAACAGCACCAGCGGCAGAGCTTTCGCATCCCGCAGCTTTTGGATCTTGCCAGCCAGCGTTAACCCATCCATCCCAGGCATATGCATGTCCAGGATGGCCAGGTCGAATGGGTCTCCGCGTTTGATCCAGGCCATGGCTTCCTTGGGGGTTTCACAATCACGCGTTAGCATACCCCATTTCTGCAATTGCAAGGTCAAAATGCGGCGGTTGGTGTCATTATCATCCACGATCAGGACGCGTTTCCCTTCCAGGTATGGTTGGATTCCGCGCAGGTCGCGGCGGCTTCGCTCGGGCATTTCGACGGGCTCCGTCTGTATGGTAAATTGGAAGGCTGACCCTTCACCGGGTACGCCACTGCTCTCAGCCCACAGGTCCCCGCCCATCATGCCCGTCAGCCGTTTGCTGATCGCCAGCCCGAGTCCCGTCCCACCGTACTTTCGCGAAGTGGACGAATCGGCCTGGCTGAAGGATTGGAAAAGGCGTCCCATCCGGTCAGGCGGGATGCCGATCCCGGTATCGCGCACGCTGAATTTTAGAGCTACAGCTCCCGGCTTACCGGGAACATGATTCCCTTTCTCACATGAAACGTTGACCACCACTTCACCCTTTTCGGTAAACTTGACCGCATTGCCGAGCAGGTTGATCAGCACCTGGCGCAGGCGGGTCACATCCCCCAGGATGGCAGGTGGAACTCCGTCATCGATGATATAGGCAATATCCAGCCCTTTTTCAACTGCCTTTGGAGCGATCAGGTCCAGGGCGCTTTCCACCACTTCGCGCAGGTCAAAGGGCTGGTTTTCGAGCTCCATTTTCCCGGCTTCGATCTTGCTGAAGTCGAGTATGTCATTGATGATGCCCAGCAGGGCATCGCCGCTGTTGCGAATGATCTCCGCAAACTCCCGCTGTTCATTGGTGAGTTCCGTATCCAGCAGGATGCCGCTCATTCCTATTACGGCGTTCATGGGTGTCCTGATCTCATGACTCATCATTGCCAAGAAGGCACTCTTGGACGCGTTGGCTGCCTCGGCTGTCTCTTTTGCGTTTTGAAGTTCCACCTCGGCATGCTTGCGCTCTGTAATATCCCGGATCGTCTCAATGGCGCCGACAATATTTCCTTTCGAGTCATGCAGGGCCGAAGCTGTGGCATACAGGTACCGACCTTGACCTTTCAAGCTGGGGGTATAGGTCTCGCCGATCAGGATATTCCCGACCCGTTGGATTTCGGCATATTTTGCCTCAAACTCTTTTTGGGGGATCAGCACCAGGTCGATCAGGATTGGCCTGCGTTCCCCGTAGAAAGGCAGGGCATACTCATAATTATTTTTCCCCAGCATATAGCTTGCCTTCACGCCTGTCATCTCTTCCATTGCCCGGTTCCAGGCGATCACGCTGCCTTCACGACTGATTACCACCATGGCGTCCGGAAGGAAATCGATGAGTGTCTCGGAGAACTTTCTTTGATTCTGGACTTCGGAAAATAGGCGGGCATTCTGGATTGCAATGGTCGCCTGCCGGGAAAGTCCGGTAAGGAACTCCAGCTCCAATTGGGTGAATTCCTGGCCCCCCTCCCGCCAGATGGTCATAATGCCGCTGACTTGATCTCCTGCGATCAAAGGTGCCACCATCATGCGTTCGACGATATCAGGGTACGGGGTGCCGGGGATTTGTCGAGCACGCGCATCCCGGGATGTATCCGCTACCAGTTCAGCCACCCCTCGCTTGACGGTATCCCCGATGATCCCCTCCCCCAGGTGGACGGTATCCTCCATGACCTCATTTGCAACCGCCCCCACTGCCGCGATGGCTCGGAAGTTCTTGCCATCTTCATCTGGCAGGTAGACAGCGCTGGTGTCCCCCTTTAGCAGGTCGAGGGCCCGCCCGGCAATGCGCTCCAGGACGGTGGGCAGGTCAAGGGTGGCGGATATCTCCCGTCCAACCTCGGCAATGGCAGCTGCCTCCCGGGCGCGGCGCTGGGTCTCCTCGTTCAGGCGCGCCTTTTCGATCGCCACCCCCACGTTTGAAGCCAGTGTGGTCATCAGGCGCATATCATCTTCATCAAACTGGCCTTCCTTTTTGACGCTTTGGACGCTGATTACGCCAATGGCTTGCTTGTTGGCAATAATCGGAACTCCCAGGTAGGACAGAGATTCCTTGCCGGTCAGTTTCACTCCCTGGGCGGCCCGCCTGGAATGCATGTCCTTGTTGATCAGCAGAGGTTTTCCGGATTGAAGGATCTTGCTGGTCCAGCCTTCACCCAGCGGCATGGATACCATTTCTTCCCCGAATGAATAAGGGAAATGGATGATTTTGTTCTGTGGATCGAGCAGGGCCACATAGACGATATCTGCCGCAAATGTTCGTTTCATCTGATCCCCGGTCAGCTCGATCAGCATGTTAAGCTCGGTGGCTGAGGCCAGGGCCTGGCTGAGGGTGTTCACTGTGGCAAGTTCGGTGGCACGCTGCTCGGTTTCTTTGAGCAGGCGTTGCGTTTCGTTGAACAAACGGGCATTCTCGAGTGCCACGCTCATGCTGTTGGCTAACGTTTGCAGCAGGCGCACGTCCGAATCGTTGAAGGCGTGCTCGCGCTCAATGTTGATCAGGCTGATTAAACCTCGCGCCTGGTCGCCCACCACCAGCGGTACGTACACAGCGGACTTTTCCATCTTGGTGCCGGGGATGGTGTAGCTGCCGTATTTCTCTGTAGCCTGTGCCATGTTCTCGTTGATCACCAGGGTTTCAAGCGTTCGCAGGACGTGGGCGCTGAATCCTTTTTCCGGAAGCGGGTCAGGATCCAGGGTTATTCGCTTTCCGTTTTCGTAGGTATACGGGAAATGTTCCAGCGTCGTCGTCGGGTCGTAAATCCGGATGCCCAGGTCTGTGTTATGGAAGATCTCCCGGATCTTGTCGCCCACCGTGTCATAGATGCCCTGGATGTTTAGTTCCGCCGCCAGTGCCGCTTGTACGCTGTTGATTACCGCCAGTTCTGCCACGCGCTGCTGTTCTTCCTGGAAAAGGCGCGCGTTTTCAATCGCCACACCCACATTGGAGGATAGAGTCTGCATGAGACGCAGGTGACCTTCGTTGAATGCATGCGGGCGGGCATCTGACAGGGCGATCAGTCCCAGTGCCTGGTCCTTGACCATGATCGGCACGCCCAGCCACGACTGGCTGTAGAACCCCTTCCCTTTAGCGATGATTTCGGGTGGGAAATATGCCCCCTTGGTGATCTCTTCCTCGAGCGTACCTGCCATCAGCGGCTGCCTGGTCAGGATGACTTCCGACGATAATCCTTTCCCCAGCGGGAACGGTTCGACGTAATCGATGTACCCGCCTTCGTTGGTGTCATATTCGTAAGGGATGTGAATTAGGTTGGTTTTTCTATCCAACAGCATGATGATTGAAGAATCGGAGTTGAATATTTCCCTCACTTTATCTCCGACGACATGGGTAAGCACTTTCACATCCAGTGAACTCGACATGGCATCGCTGATGCTGTTGAGGAAGGCAAGTTCGCTGTTGCGCTGCTCGGTTTCTTTGAGCAGCCGTTGCGTCTCGTTGAACAAACGGGCGTTCTCGAGTGCCACGCTCATGCTGTTGGCTAGCGTTTGCAGCAGGCGCACGTCCGAATCGTTAAAGGCGTGCTCGTGCTCCATGTTGATCAGGCAGATTAAACCCCGCGCCTGGTCGCCCACTACCAGTGGCACATAGATAGCTGATTTTTCCATCTGCGTCCCGGGTACGATGTAGCTGCCCAATTTCCCCATGGTTTCCAACATGTTCTCGTTGATCACCAGAGTTTCACGCGTACTAAGAACGTGCGCGCTGACTCCTCTTTTCGGAAGTGGGTCAGGTTCGATGGCGATTCGTTTCCCGTTTTCGTAGGTATACGGGAAGAGCTCCATGTTGGTCGTTGGATCGTAAATTCTAATGCCCATGTCGGCGTTGTGGAATATCTCCCGGATCTTGTCGCCCACCGTGTCATAGATGCCCTGGATGTTTAGTTCTGCCGCCAATGCCGCCTGCACGCTGTTGATGATGGCTAGTTCAGCCGCTCGTTGTTCGGTCTCTTTCAGCAAGCGCTGGGTCTCACCGAACAATCGGGCGTTCTCGAGAGCTACGCTCATGGAATTCGCCAGGGTTTGCAGGAGTTTCACGTCAGATTCGCTAAAGGCATCCGCGGGCAGTTTGGAAATGTTGATCAACCCGATGAATTGATCTCCTGCCAGGATCGGGACGATCATGTGAGAGTTATCCGGCGTCGGTCCCCCGAGATTCTCCAACTCCCCCTCCACCATAAAGCGGGTCAATTCCTCGAATGTGTGGATGAGGATGGTTTTGTGACTTTGGATTAGTTGAAGGATGCCTTTGTTGGGTGCACTGGGTGCATTGTAATAGCGCTCCCCATGGTCGACCACGTAGGGATAAGAAACCAGGTCATTTTCTGGGTCGTACAACCCGATCCCCACCACGTCTGCTCCGAAAATCTCCAGTAATTTACCCCCCAACAGGTCGATGATCGCCTGGAAATCCAGCTTTGAGGCAAGTCCCTCCTGGATACTGTTGATAACGGCCAGTTCCGCGTTGCGCTGCTCGGTCTCCTTGAGCAGGCGCTGGGTCTCGTCGAAAAGACGCGCGTTTTCAAGCGCAACTCCCATGCTGGAAGCTACTGTTTGCAGAAGGCGGACATCGGCATTTCCGTAAGCATATTCGCGTTCGTAATTCTCAAGGATGATTGAACCGGTCACCCGGTCGGACCCAATGATCGGCACCTCTATCATGGAATAGCTCCTATCGGTGCCGGGCACAACCTGCATACCTGTCGCTAGCATTTCAGCCTGGGTATTTAATACAATAGGCTGCCGTTTTTCCAACATCGTGGTCCATTGAGCTTGTGGTAAGGTGGGCGGAATGGACAGTCGCTCCCCGTGTTCGTACTCGTAGAGGTGCAGGATCTGGTTTGTGTGCGAGTCGAACCAGCGAATACCGATATCGCCGGTATTAAGCACCTGGCGCAGTTTATCTCCCACCAGGTCTACGATCGCCTGGAAGTTCAATTCCGCTGCCAGCCCCTGCTGGATGCTGTTGATCACAGATAATTCAGCGTTGCGCTGCTCGGTCTCCTTGAGCAGGCGCTGTGTCTCGTCAAAGAGGTGGGCGTTCTCGAGGGAGGAACCCAGAGAGCCAGCAATGGTGGTCAGCAGGCGTAATTCAGATTCGCCGTAAGCATTCTCGCGCTTATAATCCTCAAGTTGTATCGTGCCGAGCAGGTGGTCACTGCTGATTATGGGAACGGAAACTCCCGATTTGCTTGCGTCTGTCCCTGGGATCAAAGTGGAAATTTTGAGCCCTTCTTCCTCCGAATACCAAACCACGGGTTGGCGCGTTTTTATGATCCTCGCGATGATGGTTTTGGGAGTTACTGGGTAAGGTGCTTGGGTTAACCTTTCACCGTGTTCGTAATAATAAATAGCGGTGACCAGATTGGTTTTTTCATCTAGCCAGGTAATGTATAAATCAGGCGTATTGAACACCTGGCGCACTTTATCGCCAACCAGGTCAACGATGGACTGGAAGTCCATTTCTGCTGCTAACCCTTGTTGGATGCTGTTGATGACTGATAATTCCGCGTTCCGCTGCTCGGTCTCCTTGAGCAGGCGCTGTGTCTCGTCGAACAATCGTGCGTTCTCGAGCGCTGCTCCCAGCGAGGCTGTGACAGTGGATAACAGGCGTAGTTCGGGTTCGCCGTAAGCATTCTCGCGCTCGAAATTCTCGATCTGGATTGTTCCGAGCACTTTATCACTGTTGATGATGGGAACGGAAACTCCCGATTTGCTCGGATCTGTTCCTGGTATTACCGTGGATAATTTATCTCCTTCTTCCTTCGTATTCCAGATGACGGGTTGCCTCGTTCTGACTACACTTGCCAAGATACTATTAGGAAGGAGAGGTGCCGGTTCAATGGTTAGACGTTTTCCATGTTCATGGGAATAAATAGAGTTTACCAGGTTGGTTTTGGAATCTAACCATCGGATGGAGAGGTCAGGAGTTTTGAAAACCTGGCTTAATTTGTCACCCACCAGATCCACGATGGCCTGGAAATCCAGCTCGGCGGCCAGTCCCTGCTGGATGCTGTTGATCACCCCCAGTTCAGCATTGCGTTCTTCGGTCTCTTTAAGCAGCCGCTGGGATTCATCAAAAAGATGGGCATTTTCAAGGGCTGCTCCCAGCGAACCGGCGATCGTGGTCAGCAGCCTGATTTCTGGCTCCCCGTAGGCGTGCTCCCGGTCAAAGTTTTCCAGCTGGATCGTACCCAGGCATCGGTCGCTGCTGATGATGGGAATGCATATTCCAGATTTACTGTTATCGGTCCCGGGCAAAGCGCTTCCAGCCCGGTCGTCCCCTTCTGTCTCTGTGTTCCAAACAACCATTTTGCGGGTATGGATGGCACCGCCGGGTTTGGGAGGTAGTGGTGGGATTGTCAATCGCTTCCCGTGTTCATAAATATATAAAAAGTAACCAAGATCGGACTTTTCATCGTACCAGGTAATGCAGAGATCGGGTGTGGCGAAGACATCCCTCAGTTTGTCCCCCACCAGGTCGACGATTGCCTGGAAGTTCAATTCCGCCGCCAGTCCCTCCTGGATGCTGTTGATTACCGCCAGTTCAGCGTTGCGCTGTTGCTCAGATTGGAATAATCGGGCATTCTCGATCGCCACACCCATGTTCGAGGAAAGGGTCTGCAAGAGACGCAGGTCATTCCCATTGTAAGCTTCCCTTTTATAGCTGCCGACACTGGCCACCCCCAGGGCCTTCATACCGACCATGATAGGCACCATCATCAAGGATTCTTGGATCACACCGATACCATATTTTTGCGCTTCCGGAGGAATATATGCACCTTGGATTTTTTGTTCTTCCACCGAACCTAAGAGAAGCGGCTTGCCCGTCTGGAGCACTTTGCTGGTCAATCCCTTCCCAAGTGGAAATGGTTCGATGTAATCTACATAGCCCCCTTCGCCTGAATCGTATTCATAAAGCGTATGGATCAGGTTGGTCTGTGCGTTAACGAGCATGATCGAAACACCCTCTGCGTGGAAAATGTCACGGACTTTGTCGCCAACGATGCGTGTGACTGTTTTGACATCCAGTGTCTTCGCCATTGATTCCCCCACACTGTTGAGAATGGCTAGTTCATCCACGCGCACTTTCAGTTCTTCCGTCCGTTGCTCGACTTTTTGCTCGAGACCTTGCATCCATTTTGCATTATCCAGCGCGACTGCTGCCTGGTTGGCAAGCATGCCCAGCATATCCCGGTCGATTTCGTTGAACGTCCCGTAAAGGGAGTCCATGTCAATGTAAAGATAACCAAACACGGAATTCTGCGCCATCAATGGTGCGACGATCCTGCTGAGACCGGATTTCTTCGGCAGTACCAGGGCAGTGGTACGCGTGAGCCGGGCTTGGTCGAGAAGTGGGTCAATCGAGCGAAGTAATTTCCGGGCATCCTCTCCATGAGGAAGGATGGATTCCACCACATCCCTTGTCTCATCCATTTCAAAAATCAAGGCAATGCGTTCGCCGCCGCTTAGTTCGGTGGCTTCCTCTACCAGGAAGGTTTGGATTTCCGCGATGGTGTGCAGGGCGTTGAGACGCACGCCCGTATCTGCCAGTCTTTTAAAAGGTTCCCGGATATTCGATTCGATCGCGAGATGTGCAAATTGGCGTTCCCGTGGTAATTTTCGGCGGGTGCAGTCCTTTACCCAAAAATCCAATATCTCGCGATTGACGGCCACCTTGTTCAGGTAATTTCGGCGCAAACCTTCGTCGCGCAGGCTCCCAATGCCTTCCAATAATAAGGCATGCGCTCGATCCATGGCGTGCCGGGCATCTTCGGTCTGGTTATCGGCGAATAACGCCTGCGAATACCTCCACCAAATTTCCTGTGAGCTGATGGAATCTAGCTTGGGGTAATCCTGGAGGCGATGCAGATCTGCTGCTTTTGAGGTGGCTTTTAGCGCGGCATTGGCATTGCCATATGCCAGGTATCCTCGCCCGAGCTCGGTTAAAGTCGGTATTTCCTGGCTTTCACCGATCTGATGGGCTATCTGTGACGCGGACTTGTAATGACGAACTGCTGCCCTGGGATTGCCTTCCGCCAGGGCAAGATCTCCCTGGACGTTAAAAAAGTCTATATCCATTTTAGGGTCGCCAAGTGTCTTCACTATTTCAGCAAATTCATCAAGGTGAAGATGTGCCATATCTGGGGAGTGTAGTTTTAACTCTATATCTACCAGGTTCCCCAGGCCATAAGCCAGGCCAACTATTGTCCCCATCCGTCTGTTCCTTTCCAATCCGTCGATGATTAATCGACGGGCGTGAGGATACAGGCCGAGGTCAGTGTAGAGAGTACCAAGGTTCCCAAGTGCAGTCGCCTGGCGTTCTTCATATCCTGCTTTTTCAAAAGCATGGATTGCCTGTTGTCCATACTGGATGCTTTCAACGATATCCATTCCTGCAGTCATAAGGAAGTTAAAAGCGTTCCCGATCCCGTATTGGTCACCAACGCTCTGGCAGAGTTCCAGGGCAGTCCGAGCATCCCGCTGGGATTCCTTGGAGGCACGCCCGATTGCCAGTGACCAATAGGCACGACCCGCGCCAGAAATGTCCCCCAATTCCTGGAAGAGTTGAATGGCTTTTTGAGCATTATCGAATCCCGCTTCAAATTGTCCAACTCTCCAATATGCTTCGCTCAGGCGGTACAGGCACTGGGCGAGGATTGGTTGTTGTCCTGATTGCCGGGCGCTTTTAATAGCTGCTATGGCTGTTTTGAGAGCCACAGGGAGCTTTCCCTGTCGCATCTGCACCAGGCTTTTCCTATCCAACGCCTGCGCTTTTAAGACTGCCTGTGTTCTCGGAGCCAAATTTATTTCTGAATTGGCTAATTTGACCATTGCGTTGGCATCTTTGGCTGCCAGGTCAAGGTTACCCTGGGCAAAATAACTCTCCGCCCGCAGGGCGAGTAACTCCATTTGGACCGTCGGTCCAACCTTGTGTTCAGCAAGGATCTGTGTGGCAAGACCGATCGCCTTGCTGTGCTGTCCTACCCATGCCAGGTCGCGCACATCAGAGACAAATTTACTTGTTGCTTTTAGCTTTTTAGGGGCTTTGGGAGCAATCTTAGGCTTCATAACTGTCCTTTTTGCTGGAAATGCACAACTTCTTTTTTCGCGGAGGCATGCATGGAAAAATCCTCAAATGATCTTCTGCTGTTTCTGCGTGACCATTCCATTCCGTTAGCTTTGTATTTGGTGGCGGGATGGCGATCACCATTTGGTCTGGCTCACCTGCCAATAAATATTTACATCGCTCAGAAAACCTGTAAATCGTGGTCTATCCCATTGGAAAACTTAATTCGTTAACTTTAATTTGCGAGCGTAATCGCATACGTGATCGGTCAATTACTTCGACAGTTATTTGCCAAGCAAATTTAATAAGATCGATGGACTTGAATAGCTGCTGACGATGATTGCCATGACGGCTAAAATAACCAGGTGCAATGCCTGGTCTTCTCCCAAAGCTACCAGGGTGTCTTCCTCTGCATTCGGGGTGCGCTTAAAAATTTTTCTCCACCATAGTAATGGTTTGCGGGTATCGATAAGGATATGCGTAATGGATACAATGAACGCAGCCCATAATGGAAATACTCCCATTAAGCAGATCATATATATTAAACCATGAACATAAGCTGCGGGGTGTCGCAAACTGGTTTTATTCTTTGCCATCCATTCATTTTGTAACAACCAATCGGCGATTGCGTGTGCAATAATTGCCCAAACGAGGGTTGTTGCTGCTAACTGCATGCTGTCACCTTTTAAATTAAGGGAACAAATGGATGGGTTGCCATAATTGGCAGCGGATAATAAATGTTGGGGCGTTTCTAAAAAGTATGAGCGTTTTTTAAGAGCTTGGTCAAATTTGGTTTTGTAACCTGAAGTCTGTGTAATTTTTTCACTGGAATGGTATTGTTGGTCGTTGAATACAGATAAACTTCGTCCATACTGGAAGTTATGATCTTACAATACCTTTAAATTGAATTAAATACCACACCCAATTAATTCTGTTAGAGTAATAGTATATCATCCAGTTTGAGTATGTCTTTTCTGGAATTGGCATCTTTTCCTCGTTGCTGGAGGTTTTTTTGCAGGTTGTTTTCAGGCTCTCAAATCATTAATGACGAATCCCTCGAGGGGAGATATCTGCATGGGAGAAATTCGTTTTTTCTTCTGTTTTCTCTGAAAACAATCAAAAGCGTCCATTTACCTTTGAATTTATTTCTTTTCCTGCCTTCTTCTACCTGATATAATTCCACTGTCATCTTTACTCCAGGAGCACACTTATGTCCTTCAAAATCTCATTTGGAACTGACGGTTGGCGCGGCGTTATCGCCGAGGAATACACCTTCGATAACGTCCGTCGCTGCGCCCAGGGTTTCGCCAGTTACCTGCTAGATAAAGGCGACCAGGGGAAATGGGTCATCGTTGGTCACGATAAACGCTTTGATAGCGAATTCTTTGCTGCTGCTGCTGCTGAAGTCCTCGCAGCCAACGGATTGAAGGTCTACCTCACCGACGGTGCCACCCCCACCCCCGTTATCGCCTACGCCGTGGTGGATAAGCACGCCTGTGGTGCTGTAAATATTACTGCCTCCCACAATCCCTCTACCGATAATGGCTTCAAGGTGCGGGATGCCACCGGAGGCGCCATCGATCCTGCTGGTCTGCTGAAAATTGAGTCGTTCATCCCTGATAATCTATCAGATGTCCGCCGCACAACCATCGAAGCGGCTTTGAAAAACGGCCAGGTCATTAAATTTGACGCCCATACCCCCTACATCGACCACATCAACAAGTTGATTGACCTCCAGCCGGTCAGGGACGCTGGGCTTACCGTTATGGTCGACTCCATGTGGGGCAACGGTGCCGGTTACTTCCCTCGCCTCCTTTCTGGTGGCTCCACACGCGTGCTCGAGATCCATAACCAGCGCAACCCCTCTTTCCCGGAGATGAAACGCCCTGAACCGATTCAACCCAACATCGATGTCGGTCTGAAGGCAACCGTCGATAATCACGCGGACATCCTGCTCATCACCGATGGTGACGCGGACCGTTGCGGTATCGGTGACGAGAATGGGCATTTCATCAACCAGCTCAGGGTCTTTGCTTTGCTCGCTTATTACCTGCTCGAGATCCGTGGCCTGCGCGGTACCATCGTAAAGACGCTTTCGACCACCACCATGCTCAATAAGCTGGGTGCCCTCTATGGGGTTCCGGTCATCGAGACCGGTGTTGGATTCAAATATGTTGCCCCCAAGATGATCGAGACCGATGCTTTGATTGGCGGTGAAGAAAGCGGGGGCTATGCCTTCCGTGGCAATGTTCCTGAGCGCGACGGTATCCTGGCTGGTCTTTATATGCTCGATTTCATGGTCCGCACGGGAAAAAAACCCACCCAGTTGCTCGACATGTTGTTCGCCAAAGTGGGCAAACATTTCTATGACCGCATCGATACCCCTTTCTCGGGCGACCGTAAGGATCGCGAGGCCGCCATCCTGAAAGCGGACCCAAAGGTCATCGGCGGTCTGAAGGTTACCGGTCTGGTCACTGTCGATGGTTTCCAGTTTAAACTGGAGGATGGCGGCTGGATGCTGATCCGTTTCTCCGGTACCGAGCCGATCATGCGCGTTTATTGCGAGACCACCCATAAGGAGTTGGTCCAGGCAATTTTGCAGGATGGGCTGAAAGTTGCAGGATTAAAATAATAAGCCGATCCTGTCCTGCGGCTTCCGGGAATGTGTGACGTGGAAAGTAACGTACCATGACTCTCACCGACACCCATTGCCATTTGGACTTTGATAAATTCGACTCTGACCGGCAGGCTGTTTTGGATCGCGCCGTGCAAGCCGGGGTCGGGCGTATATTAATTCCTGGTCTCACTCTCGCTTCGAGCCTGTCCGCTGTCAAATTGGCTCACAGCCACCCGGTCCTTTTTGCAGCGGTGGGTGTTCACCCCACCGAGGCCCCGGGATTTGAATCTTCTTCCACCAACGATTTACGGAACCTGGCGCGCCATCCCAAGGTGAAAGCTGTCGGTGAAATCGGCTTGGATTACTACTGGGCCACTTCCCCGCGTGACCTTCAGCAGAAGGTGCTCTCCGATCAACTGGCTCTGGCTGCCGATCTGCAGCTCCCGGTTGTCATCCATTTCCGTGAAGAGGGGGATGCACCTGCCGGTGATTGTGCTGCAGACCTGTTGAGTATTTTGGATGAATGGGTGTCGGGCTTGCGCCGCAAAAAAAACCCGCTGGGTAAAAGGCCTGGTGTGTTACACTCTTTTTCCGGAACCATCGAAACTGCGCAAGCTGCCCGGAAACTCGGTTTCTTTATGGGCATAGGTGGACCCATCACCTACAAGAACGGTCAGGCCAGGCAGGAACTCGTCGCCGCATTGCCGCTCGAAGCCATCCTGATTGAAACGGATGCTCCCTTCCAGACCCCGCATCCACATCGAGGAAAGCGGAACGAACCTGCCTACGTGCGCCTGATTGCTGATAAAATTGCTTCCGTGCGCTCCTGCACAATTGAACAGGTTATCTCAACCACCGGAGAAAATGCTCAAAGACTATTTGCTTGGGAATAATGTATTGAATAACTCTTCGTTTTTTAATCCTGTACAGGATGGCCTCCAGGAAACCGAAACACTTCTTCGCTCACAGTCCTACGGTGCTCACCCCGACTTGGGGGCAGCCCTTGAGCATTTGTTGTCCTCCGGCGGGAAACGCATCCGCCCCACCCTGGCCCTGCTCACCGGGCAGATGTTGGGTGCTCCCCATGACAAGGTCGTCACCCTGGCAGCCGCGGTTGAATTGCTCCACAATGCCACACTCGTCCACGATGATTTGATCGACGGTGCCCTGCTGAGACGCGGGAATCCCACCCTCAATGCCCGCTGGACTCCACCGGCTACCGTTCTCACCGGTGATTTTATTTTTGCCCGCGCCGCCAAGCTGGCAGCCGACACCGACCATCTGCCATTGATGAAACATTTTGCTGATACGCTGGCTATTATCGTCAATGGTGAATTGACTCAGCTGTTCTCCGCCCGTGGTTTGACCAGCCGGGAAAATTACAACAAGCGCATTTATGCAAAAACCGCCTCGCTCATCGAAATGACCACTCGTTCGGCTGCCCTGGTCAGCCCAGTGGATGAATCGATCGTCGAGTCCATGCGCGTGTACGGCTACAATTTAGGTATGGCCTTTCAAATTGTGGATGATGTGTTGGATTTTACGGGTGAACAGGCTGAAGTGGGGAAACCAGTCGGATCGGACTTGTTGCAAGGGCTGGTGACTCTTCCGGCAATTTATTATGCCGAGGCTCATCCCGACGACCCGGATGTTATTTGTCTCACTAATGGCTGTTATAGCGAGCATGAGCGCATGGAGCGCCTGGTTCTGGCTGTGGGTAAAAGTTCCGGTGTGGAGCAATCCCTGCAGGAAGCCGAGGAATATATCCGGAAAGCGCTTCGTCCACTGCAGGGTATGCCTGATTGTGTTGAGCGTCAGGCTCTGCACGACTTGGCGCGCTACATCGTCACCCGTAAAATTTAGATCTTCTGCTCGCTGGCTAGCATTCGCAAAAATGCTTCGACCACCCTGGGGTCAAATAATTCTCCCGAATTAATCCTTATAAATTCAAGAGCCGCTTCTCGGGTAAAAGCCTTCCGGTAGGGGCGGTCGGATATTAAGGCATCCCACACATCCACCACTGCAAATATCCGCGCCGCGATTGGGATTTGTTCCCCCGGCAAATGCCGCGGGTACCCCGATCCGTCCCAGCGCTCGTGATGTCCATAGGGGATATCCAGCGCCTGCCGCAGGTATAAGATCGGCGATAACATGTCCAGCGCGAATTCAGGATGCCGGTGCATGATCGCCCATTCTTTCTCGTTCAGGGGTCCCGGTTTGTATAGGATGCTGTCGGGGACTCCCATCTTGCCAATATCGTGCAAGAGCGCTCCACGCCGGATGTGGACCAGGTCGGTTGGACCAATTCCCAGCAAATCGGCCAGTTGCACGGTCATTTCAGTTACCCGCAGTGCATGCCCCTCAGTCTCCCGGTCACGCAAGTCCAGCGCCTTTGACCATCCTTCGATGGTCGCATCATAAGCCAGGGAGAGGTTCAGGTTGGTTTGCTGAAGTTCTTCGAATAGTACTGAGTTGTCGATGGCAATAGCCGCCTGCCCGGCAAGTGTCTCGAGAAAATTCCGCCATTCCGGATCCGGGTCCACCTGGCTGCGGTGAAAGGTTTCGAGAACACCCTTGACCTGTCCCTTTGCAATGAGCGGCACTCCAAAGTAAGTCACGAATCCTTCTTCGGTGAGCAGCTGGGTGCGTTGCCTTTCTTGGTTTTCGCTCAGGTTGGGGATATGGATGGTTGCGCGGTTCCGGATTGCCTGTCCGGCAAGGCTGTCACCTATGTACAGACGGGTGCTCTTTACCAAGTCGGAGTGAAACCCGGAGCTTGCAGCGTGATAAAGTGTCTGGGTTTTTGTATTTATCAGAAGAATGTTGACCGCATCCACCTTTAACTGGGAAACAATGTGGTCGATAAGGATGCCAAGGGTCACCCGCAAGTCCAGGATGGTATTGATGGCCATATCCACCGCGCGCAGAGAGGCCAGGTGCTGCAACTGACGCTCTGTCTGCTGGTGAAGGTCAGCCCGACGGATGGCATTTCCCGCCATTTCACTAAGCGTCACCAGCAGGTGGACTGCATCTGGTTGAAGCTGGCGGGGTAACTCGACCGACACAAAAAAGACTCCGATGGTTTCATGCACGGTTCGAATCGGGACGCATGCTCCTCCCCAGCCCGCCGGGATTTGATCGCGCATACTGTCGAAGGTTAGGGGGTCGGTGGCATACTCTTTGGATAGACTCACCTGCCCGGTCTTGAAAACGGTACCAGCGATTCCTTCTCCGGGTTTGACCGGCAATTCCTGGATTGATGCAAACCAGCCCCGGGCTACTTTTTCTTTTAATACGCCGTCAGCCGGATCATAGAGCCAGATTACACCTGATTCACATCCTAAAACCTGCAGCGTCTCATCCAGGAGGCTTGGCAGCATTTCGTCAACAGTCTGTGCCGACCTAAGGGCTGTTGAAATGTGGTTTACTGCTTCCAGCTCCCTTAATCGCCGCAAGGTTTCTGCATAAAGCCGGGCGTTTTCGATTGCCACAGCCGCGTGTGCCGCCAGTAATTCCAACAACGATTGATCGTCGGCGGTATATGCATAAGGTTTGTAACTTTGGACGGATAGCATGCCGATCACTTTTTCACCCAGCCGCAGTGGGACTGCCAGGATTGATCTGACCTCTTCTTCTTCGCCAAAGTGGACACTTTCGGGAATTGGCTCGACTATCAAATCTTGGGTGATTACCGGTTTGCCGGTTGAGATCACCAGCCCCGACAACCCTTCTCCGGCTGGAGAGCGATCTGGCTGACACCGTCCACCCTTGTCCACCAGGTACACCCCATCTGTCTCCTGGTTTTGTTCATCCAGCAGAGTTATAACGAATGCTTCTGCCGGCATCAGCTGGACTGCCGCCCGATGGACTGCCGTGTATACTCGCTCCGGGTCCTGGCTGGCTTGGGCGATTTCCTGGCTTGCCCGATGCAGGATGGCGCGCTTTTCACCCGCCTCCAGGGCATCGTGGTATAGACGGGCATTCTCAAGGGCGATTGCCATTTGCTGCGCCAGCAATTGTGCCACCCGCACCCCGTTTTCGGAAAAGAAATTGGGGGTGACGCTGTCGACCACCAGGACGCCGATCATGCGTTGGTGGGTAACCAGGGGAACTGCCAGGATCGATCGTCCGTTTTCCGTACCGGGAACCCAGTTCCATTCCGGATGTTCCAGTGTATTGGAAATAAGTGGTTTTAAGTCCTGCGCCATTTGCCGCAGGATGGGGCTGTCTTTGAGGATTCCGGTGGGCACCTGGCTTGTCAATTTATCGTTGGCGTAGTCCATTCCGGCAATTAGATCAGGTTGGCCGGATTCTCCTATCAAAAGTACGGAAGCCGTATTGAATGCAAACAAATTCTTTAGCTGGTCCAGCATCAACCTGATTACCTCATTGATATCCAGGCTTGCCGTGACAACTTGGGCGACCTGGCGGAGTGTCTCAGCTTCCTGCCGTCTGTTTCGCTCCGCATCAAACAATCTTAGTTTTTCGATTACGGTTGCCAGTGTGCCTGCGATTGTATTGAGTAGGCGCACATCATCTTCACTGAAAAAGTTTAGCTGGTGACTTTCAGCATTTATTACACCGATCAGGTTTTCTCCGGATTTTATCGGCACACATAATTCAGAAAGAGTTTCGGGGACCGTGTTTAGGTAATATCGGTCGCCGCGCACATCCCCTGCATAATATGCTTCACCGGTTGAAGCAACGTGACCCATTATGCCTTCAGTAAGGGGAATGGTGGCTTTCGATTCAAAAGATTCGCCGTGATATGAAGAATGTGGGTGCAACCCTTTCCCTGGCTGATCGAGCAATGCCACGCCAAAGTCATCCACATACACCGCGCCGCCTATGATCTGGGTCACCTTGTCGATAAGTTCGTCTACACTGGAGGCTTTCGCCGCGGCCATGGATACGCTGTGCAGTACGGTTAGTTCTTTCAGCTGCCTCTGTAACGCGTCTTCAGCTTGCTTGCGATTGATTGCGATTGCCACCTGGGTCGAAACAAACTCAAGCATTTGTTGATCACGAATGCCATATGCGTTTGGATCGGAGTAATGTTGAACCACCATTGCCCCGATGGTCTTTCCCTCAATTTGCAGCGGTACGCCCAACCAGATCGCGGATGGCACCCCGAGCAGTTTTATTTCACCCTGTCGCTCCAATTCGTCATGGACTGCCTGGGTGCATAGCAGGGACTTCCCTGTCCGCAAGACATAAGCAGTAAGCCCCTGGCCTGGCTGTATCTCACTCAGGTATGGTGCATCCTGGTCATCCTTGAAATACTGAAATCGCAATACATTCCGTTCTTCATCATAAAGAGTAATGTAGAAGTTTTCAGCTGGCATTACCGAAGAGATAATTCCATGGATTTGCAGAAACAGGTCTTTTAATGACTTGGTGGTTTCGGTTGCAATCGCAATCCTGTATACTGCCTCCTGGAGGTTTTGCGCTCTCCTCCTTTCAGTAATATCCCGAAAAATAACCAGTGAAGCCAGCGAATCCTGAAAATGGATGGGGGCTGCCGTTACCTCGACGTCGATCGATGTTCCGTCGATCCGGACAAATTTTTCTTCCTTTACCGGAACGACTTTCCCCTCGGAAATTTGCTGCCGCGTCCGTTCCTTTACCAGGTCGTGGTACTCGGGATGAACAAAATCCATCATCTCTTTGCCGATGACTTGTTCCATTTTCTCGGCACCCAGAAGTTCCATCGCAGCTTTATTAGCCAGTAATATCTTCCCACTACTGTGGACGGCAATCGCATCTGGTGAAAGATCGAAAAGTAGATGATATCGCTCCTCGCTTTCCTCGAGGGCCCCTTCCGCTTGTTTTCGTTCCGTAATATCAAATAATATTCCCTGCCAGAATAATGGAACACCTGTTTGGTTGCGGATCAATACGGCTTCATCCCGCACCCATAGGATTTGACCCGAATTTGATCTCATCCGGTATTCGGCGGAAAATGGTTCACCAGTCGCAAATGTGCGGGTATATTCCGACATCACCCGCTCGAAGTCATCCGGGTGAATTACTTTGGTCCATAAATCGTTGTTTTTCGACCATTCATCCGCTTCATAACCAATAATTGATTTTATTTGTGGACTCACATACTGGGATTGGCCGATATTCTCTGCTGAGTCTGTGTAAACAATGGCGGGAATTTGTTCCACCAGGGCGCGGTAACGCGCCTCGGCCCCTCGAAGAGATTCCTCGACCCGCTTTCGCTCGCCAAGTTCTGCCTGCAGGCCCTGGACAAGACGTGCGTCGTGGACAACGCTGGCTGCCTGCCCTGCGAACAGTAGCAGGAGTCGGGCCTCTGCCTCGTTGAATTTACGCGGCATTTCTATTGAATCGTTGACTCCTAATACGCCAATTAATTGCCCGCTAAAAATCATTGGGACTTCAATTACGGCATGATACGGAATCCCTTTAAAAACCGGAGAACGCCCTTCCCAGGCACCATAATCATCGATAATAAGGGACTGCCGGTTTTGTGCTACCTTCCCTGCCATGCCATCTCCCATTTTCAGGCGCACACCGGTGGGTACCGCAAATCCCTTTTCAACCGATAGGGTAAGATCGTTTGCCTTTTCATCATATAAATAGATGAATCCACTGGGTACTTTAAGCAATGCCATCGAACGCTCAACGATTATTCGTAAGAGGGATAATAAATCCTGTTGAATTGCCAGTTCTAGGACAGTCGCTTGGAATGCAGCCAGCTCTTCAACCCGTTCGCGTAAGGCAATCTCTGCCACCTTCTGTTCGGTGATATCCAGCATTACCCCATGCCAGCAGATCGGTCTTCCTTCGCTGTCATAAAGGATTGTCGCCTCGTCCCGGATCCAAACAACATGCCCTCCCTTCGCAATCATTCGGTACTCGACTAGGAATCTATCCCCGGTCCGGTTGGACCTTTCGTTCTCTGCTAGGACTCTTTCGCGATCTTCCGGATGAAGAGTGTTGCCCCATAAGCTGGGGTCGGCAACCCACTCTTCGGGGGTATACCCTGAAAGCCCGGTGATCTGGGGGCTGATGTAAATGGTGCTGCTTAACTCATCGACAGAATCCGTGTATACCGCCGCTGGAATTTGTTCGACTAATGTTTGATATTTCGTTTCTGCATCCTGCAAAGCCTTTTTGGTTCTTTTCAAGTCGGTAATTTCCACCATGACACCGGTCAACCCAATTGTTTTCCCAACTTTCTGGATCATGCGGCTGGAAGTATGCACGTTTCGTATCTTGCCATTCCTATCCAGGACTCGAAACTCGTAAGATTCCAGGTGACCTGACATGGTGCGTTTAAAACTGGATTTCAATCCCGGTATATCCTCCGGGTATACAAATGTCTCAAAAGAGCTGCCCACCACCTGTTCCACTTTATAGCCCGACAATTGCTCGATTACCGGGTTTATAAAAGTAAAGACTCCGTGCAGGTCAATGGAAAAAACCACTTCATGTAAATTTTCAATCAATATTTTATAGATATCATTGGATCCCTGCAGATTCTCACCTCGCTGAATCGATTTGGATTCATCTTCTCCCGGGCTTTTTTGCACCGGCTGCTTTGCTGGATGGGAATCAGTAATTGGTTTTATGCTCATGAAGGTGATTATAGGTCATATACTCTCTCGTAGACACCCAGTTAACTTCCAAAATTGTAGGGTAAGTTATAAGATAGTCCCCAGATATGCTGGACATGGGAAAGAGAGGCGATAATAACCAATATGCTTTCTGTAGTGGATGGCTTTCAAATTACTGCCATTTCGAATGCCCTCGGAGATAGGCAAGCTCGCAATAGCACAATGGGTCGGTGGCGGATAGTCTCGAATCATTTGCCTCTGACCTTAAGATAATTCGTCGTTCCCCCCATCAAAAAAAAACGAGCCCTTTCGGACTCGTTACTTGTAGAGGCGTCGACGGGATTTGAACCCGTGATGAGGGTTTTGCAGACCCTTGCCTTGCCGCTTGGCCACGACGCCTAACTCTGGCTCATTATAAATTGAGGATTGCTGATTGACAATCCGCAATCCTCAATCTTGAGAGCGGGCGATGGGATTCGAACCCACGACCTTCTCCTTGGCAAGGAGACGTACTACCACTGTACTACGCCCGCTGGTGGCCAAACCTTCTGGCCGAGAGTGCCGAGAGCCAGGATCGAACTGGCGACACCACAATTTTCAGTCGTGTGCTCTACCAACTGAGCTATCTCGGCCTGGGAATGGTCTTACAACAGAGCGGGTGAGATTTTACACGTAGAGAGGAAGATTGTCAAGCAAAGGTCAAACTGCGTTTTACAAATACTTTACACCCGCTTTATATTCCGCTTACTTGGCTGATCTACAATGCAATCATCTGATCAATTTTATTTAGGAGAGAAAAAATGCATCCACCCTTCTCGTTTTTCAAAAAATATGCTCTGGTAGGTTTAATCCTCGCTGTCGGACTGGCAGCAATTCCCGCCTCAGGTGCCCTTGCCGCTGCAGGTCAGGATCAAATCACACCGCCGGTACCTCAACAAGTCAGTAATTTGCGCTTGGAACTGCTCTGGACACGCGCCCAATTGGTTTATCAGCGCCAGGGGAGCTTGCTTTCACTGGCAGATGGTTTCATTGTCAGGGCACAGGCATTGATTGATAGGGCGAAAAACAATGGCTGGGATACTTCTCCCGTCCAGGCAGCACTGAATGCATTTGAATCCGTCATTCCTGCTGCCCAGGCTGCCCACCAGCCCGGTGCAGCCATTATCGCCGGCCATGAGGGTTTCAGCGCAGACGGCAAAGTGACCGACCGAATATCTGCGATTGCAACAACCAGATCTCTGCTGCAGGTCCTCAAGGATACACGCAGTGCAATGAACGGTACTGGTCGAGCCTTCCGGGAAGCCATCCAGGCCTTTCGCGCTGCCCATCAATCCACCCAGGCCCCGGTAACTCCCTGATCCACATATATAGTCCCCTCCACAGAGACCTGGATGGTTTCCGGGTCTCTGTTTGCCATTTGCAGTAAAATGATCGTAACACATTTAACCAGGAGGCGCATATGGATAGAAAAGTCATCACCAGCGATAAAGCTCCCAAGCCCATCGGACCGTACTCTGTTGCCATCCAGACCGGAAATTTGATTTTCACCTCGGGTCAGCTTGGGCTGGATCCTGTCTCTGGGAACCTTGTCCAGGGAGGGATCGAAGTTCAAACTCGCCAGGCATTAACGAATCTTGGGAATGTTCTTGCATCTGCCGGATCCGGTTTGGAGTCTGTCATCAAGACCACCGTCTTCATGCAAGACATGTCTGAATTTGATAAAATGAACGCGGTTTATGCTGAATTCTTCACCAAGGCTCCGCCAGCCCGCAGCACCGTCCAGGCGGATTTACCAAAAGGGGGAGCTGTTGAAATAGAAGTTGTCGCCATCCTGAAATGACCTCGGAATTGATCCTGGTCGTCGACGACGAACCCTCGATCATCCAGCTTGCCCGCATGTACCTGGAAAGGGAAAATTATCAGGTCGCAGAGGCAGTGGATGGCGAAGCTGCGTTGGCCTCGGTCAAGTCCCTTAATCCAGCCCTGGTCGTCCTCGATGTTATGCTTCCCAAGCTGGACGGATTTGAAGTCTGTCGTCGTTTACGCGCTTCTGACAACCTGGTTGCGATCATCCTCCTCACCGCTCGCGACGAAGATATGGATAAAATCCTGGGCCTCGAGTTGGGCGCCGACGACTACATGACCAAACCGTTCAACCCTCGTGAGCTCGTGGCGCGCATCCGTGCCATCCTGCGCAGGGCAGAACGCAATACCCGTCCGGGTACCCCCATTACCCTCAATGACCTGTCAATTGATCCGGTCCGGCGTGAGGTCCACGTTGCTGGACGCAGCCTTGATTTACGCACCCAGGAATTTGAATTGCTCTTGATTTTAGCTGGGCAGCCCGGGCGGGTCTTCACCCGCGAACAATTACTCCAGCAGGCCTGGGGGTTCGATTTCTTTGGTCAGACCCGTACGGTGGATGTTCATATCGCAACCTTGCGTAAGAAATTGTCAGGAAGTTCGGTGAATATCACCACCGTGACGGGCATCGGATATAAACTGATCGATTAATGTTTTCCTCACTTCGGTCACGCCTCTGGTTGAGTTATACACTGGTTACCGCTGCCGCACTGTTAGTAGTGGCAATCGTTCTATTAATATACATAATTCAAAACCCATCCACCTACCGCCAGGCTGACGCAAGGTTGACAGTCGTCGCAGCTTTCTTGCGCAAGGATGAAGCGGGATGGATTCACCTTCCTTCTTCTGACCTCCAGGCGAGAATAGAACAAGTCGACAGCATTTATTCCACCCGCATTGTCCTCTATGGCGCAAATCGTCAACTGATAAACGATTCAGAGTCGGCTCTGCAGCCTGCGCTGCCATTACCTTTATTTCCACGCTTGCGACCCTACTCCATCCTTAAGGATGCCAATGGAAATTACTGGCTTTATATCCTGCGTCACTTAACCGATGGACGGTGGCTGCTGCTGGCAGTACCTCGTCCGGCAGTCCCTTTACTGGCGATCTTGACCGATGAATTGATGCTCCCCGTTCTGGGGGCAGGTGCAGCCGGGCTTGTTATTTCACTATTAGTCGCATTCTGGTTGTCACGCTGGATTGGTGATCCGCTTCAGCGGGTGGTGTTGTCCTCAAAGAATATGCCCTCTTCAGAGATAAAACCTATATCGCCTCGCGGTCCTCACGAGGTCCAGGAACTTACCCGGGCCTTTAATGATATGAACGAACGGATGCAAACCAGTCAGGCAGCCCAGCGGGATTTCGTTGCCAATGTCAGTCATGAGCTAAAAACGCCTCTCACTTCCATCCAGGGGTTCTCCCAGGCGCTTCTTGATGGGATGGCTGCGACTCCCCAGGAACAAAAACAAGCTGCCCAGGTGATTTTTGATGAGTCGGGGCGGATGCATCGCATGGTTCTCGACCTTCTCGACCTTGCCCGGATAGATGCAGGCACACTCGAACTCCAGCGTTCTCCCGTGGATTTGTCTGCCCTCCTTAATAACATAACGGAAAAGATGGCTCCCCAGGCTCGTTCAGGAAACATTGACATCCAGCTCGACGCATCTGATCTTCCGGAGATAACCGGTGATGGCGATCGGCTGGCGCAGGTTTTCACGAACCTCCTTGATAATGCTCTAAAATTTACCCCTCCTGGAGGCAGCATAAAAATCCAGGCTGCCCAGTCTGGGTCAGGAGTCCAGGTGGAGGTTACCGATAACGGTGCAGGTATATCCTCCGAGGCTCTCCCATTTATTTTTACCCGGTTTTACCAGGCTGACTCTTCCCGGTCTGGTGGACAAAAACACGGGGCTGGCTTGGGGCTGGCTATCGTCAAGGAAATTCTCGAGGCGCATGGTGGTAAAATAAGCGTCCGCAGCGAATTGGGTAAAGGTAGCACCTTTATTGTTAATTTGCCTCTGGGATTACCCGGGTCAGGATCCCTTGCCTCGAGAAAAAACAGGTAGGTACGATTTATTGCTGCGCCAATAACTACCATGCCTTCTGTCTCCATTATTATTCCCTGTTATAACGAGCAAACAACAATATGTTCGCTGCTCGAGGCGATCTACGCACAAAACTACCCGCGTAATGACCTCGAATTGATTATTGCCGATGGCATGTCCACAGATGGGACCCGCGTTCGAATTACTGACTTTGCCAATTCGCACCCGGATCTTCACATTATCGTTGTGGAAAACCCCAAAAGACATATTCCTGCCGGGTTGAACCGGGCGTTAAAAGAAGCCAGGGGGGATATCATCATCCGCCTCGACGCACATTCGATGCCTTATCCCAACTATATCGAGCGGTGTGTCGCAGATCTCGAGGCCGGCCTCGGAGAAAATGTGGGCGGAGTATGGGAAATTCGGCCAGGGCTGGACACCTGGGTGGCCCAATCCATTGCTTTTGCCGCCGCTCATCCCCTGGGCGTTGGTGATGCACTCTATCGTCACTCAGCTAAATCCGCTGCGGTGGACACCGTCCCATTCGGCGCTTTCAAGCGTGAATTATTGGCTCTGGTTGGCATGTTTGATGAATCTTTGCTGACCAATGAAGATTACGAGTTCAACACCCGCATCCGAAAATCAGGCGGTAAAGTCTGGCTCGACCCGTCTATCCGCTCGATTTATATCGCCAGGGGGACTTTACCTGGCTTGGGAAAACAATATTTCCGCTATGGCTATTGGAAATGGCTCATGTTACGCCGCTATCCTGCGACCCTGCGCTTACGTCAGGCTCTTCCGCCTCTTTTTGTAGTCAGCCTTCTGGGGTTGGCGATTTTGGGATTTTTCCTGCCTCTGTTCTGGATCCTGTTGGCGGCAGAAATAATAGGCTATATGCTCACATTGATTACCGTGGGGTTTCAAGCTGCATTACGACACGGGAATTTTCTTCTTATTATTGGGATCCCGCTCGCGATTTCCTTCATGCACATTTCCTGGGGAGCAGGCTTTTTATGGAGTATGATTAGTGGGTCATTGACCAATCCCGCCCTGGAGAAGAATTAATGCGAACGGTTGCACGTCCCATTTTGAATAACTGGCGAGTCCGTCCACGTGAGCAAAGGACCATCTTATTTATTGGTGACCTTTTCGTCTCGATCCTGGCTCTTTTTGCCGGTTTATATTTCTGGGGACAAAAATACGATTGGTTGAAATTCTCACTTGATTTTCTTAAACAGCGGGTTGAACTCTGGTTCTACTTCCTTCCCGTCATCTGGATGATATTTCTGGTGGAGCTTTATGATGTGCACCGCGCCAAGAATCTCCGCCAGACAGTTGGTTGGATCGCCCTTGCCGCCCTGGCCGGGCTTTTGTTGTATGCTTTGATATATCTGATTTCCCCCCAGGGATCCTTGCCGCGCTTGGGGATTGGCTTTTTCCTGGCATTCGCCGCGGTGCTGACTTTTAATTTGGCGGCTGGTTTACATTCAAATATTCACTGCCCAGGCATTTCTGCGTCGGGTATTGGTTGTCGGAGCCGGAAAAGCTGGGGAAACCATTGTTCTGGCGTATAAAAATCTTCGTCCCCAGCCTTTTTTCCTGGTCGGGTTTACCGACGACGATCCGGAGAAGATCGGACAGCAGGTGGATGGGTTCCCCATCCTGTCCGGGAATCAACAACTCCTCGATGTCATCGATAAGGAAGCGGTTACCGAACTTATTGTGGCAATCTCTGGCGTGATCCAGGGCGAGACCTTCCAGGCTATCCTCGATGCCCAGGAAGCTGGCGTGGAAGTGTTTCCGATGCCCACTGTTTATGAGGAATTGCTCGGTCGTGTACCCGTTCGCCACCTTCAAACCGACTGGCTCATTCGCTCCTTTGTTGATGAAGCCCGTGTTAGCGGATTCTTTGAGCTGGCAAAGCGGCTGGTGGACATTTTAATTGCTATTGTAGGTCTGGTTGTTTGCCTAATTCTCACTCCCCTTACCGCCCTTCTCATTATTTTGGATACCGGCTTTCCTATCTTATACAAGCAGATTCGTTCCGGTAAAGGGAACAAACCTTATTACATCTATAAATTTCGCACAATGATCCAGAACGCTGAAAATGATGGTAAGGCACATGTTGCTGTAGAGAACGATTCTCGTGTCACTCGTACAGGCAATTTCCTTCGCCGCACCCACATTGACGAATTACCCCAGTTTTGGAATGTTCTTGTCGGTGAGATGAGTGTCGTCGGGCCGCGTGCAGAACGCCCCGAACTTATTGCGAAATACTTGAAGGAAATCCCCTTCTACCGTGCCCGCCTCCTGGTAAAGCCTGGCATTACAGGTTGGGCACAGGTCAACTTTGGTTATTCCGCAACCGTTGCAGAAACCATTGTCAAACTCGAATATGACCTCTACTATATCAAGCATCGGGGCATGATGACCGATATGTTGATCCTGTTTCGTACTTTCACTCAGGTCTTCACCTTCCGGGGTCGCTGAACAATGCGAACTCTCGTTACTGGCGGAGCCGGATTCATAGGATCGCATATCGTTGAGGAACTCCTAAGGCGCGGTCATGCAGTCCGCGTCCTGGATAATTTCTCCACAGGGTATCGTAAAAACTTGGCAGGGTTGACTGGTAATGTGGATATACTCGAGGGGGACCTTCGTAACGCCGAGGTTGTCGCCGCGGCCGTCCGGGATGTGGACAAGGTTTTTCACCTGGCGGCATTTATCTCCGTCCCCCAATCCATGCTCGACCCTGAAGCCTGCTTTACTGTTAATGTGCAGGGGACGGTGACCCTTTTGGAGGCAGCCCGCCGTGGAGGCACTCGCAAGGTTGTTTTGTCGTCAAGTACGGCAGTCTATGGGGATACCGATATTTTCCCAACCACGGAAAATACTCCTCTTCGCCCTCTTTCTCCCTATGCGGTTTCCAAACAAGTGAACGAGCTTTACGCCCGCCTTTATACCGACACCATGGGCTTGCCGGTCACCGCATTGCGCTACTACAATGTCTATGGGCCTCGGCAGCGTCCGGATTCCGACTACGCCGCCGCCATCCCAATTTTCCTGCGTCAACTGACAGCCGGTCTGCCAGTAACCATCTTTGGGGATGGGAAACAAAGCCGCGATTTTATTTTCGTCAAAGATGTGGTTCGTGCCAATCTGATGGCTGCCGAATTCAGATTCGGCCGGCGAGTCATATAACATTTGCACCGGGCACGAGACCAGCTTACTAGATCTGCTCGAGGAGATGAGTGAAATCGCTCCTCACCAACCCCAGGTCCGCTTTGATCGTCCTCGATCTGGTGATATCTATCGTTCAGTGGGCAGCCCGGAAAAAGCGGCCGCGGGCTTTGGGTTCCGGGCGGAAACCTCCCTCGCGGAAGGCCTTTCCAAAACGGTGGAATGGATGATTAAAAAATGAAAGCTAGCCCTCAGGTTCAAATTCGCAATCGCTATCTCTTATTATTCGACATATTTCTCACCATTGCCTCCGTGGTGGGCGCTTTTGCATTGCGGCTGGATGTAAATTTTTATTCATACCTCCCTGTTGTTTATTGGATGATCGCCATCAGCCTGGTGGTTAAGCTGGGCATTTATTATCTCTTCGGGCTGTACCGTCGGCTTTGGGCATATGCCAGTATTAACGAATTGCTCTTGATCATTATGGCGGTGACAGCTGCCTCCATCGCATTCTCTGCCATCATGATGACCTTGCTGATCACCCGCCTGTTCAATTTCCCGCGCATGGTCCTTCTCATAGACTGGTTGTTATCCCTCACAGGTGTTGGCGGCTTCCGCTTCTCGTTGAGATTTATCTCGGAGACCCGCTCGGCAAACGCCAAACCGCAAGCCCGCAAAGCCAGCAAGGTCCTGGTCATCGGGGCAGGGGATGCAGGCGCATTGGTAGTGCGCGAGATGCAGCGCAACCCCCAGCTTGGGTTGCACCCGATTGGCTATCTGGATGATGACCCTGCGAAGCTCAAACATCAAATTCATGGCGTACCGGTCATCGGGAAACTGAATGATCTGGGCCGCGCTCTGAACAGCCGGCCGGTGACCGAGGTCATCATCGCCATCCCCAGCACCGGTGGAAAAATTATCCGCATGGTGACGGACATTTGCCGTCTCAAAGGGGTGCCCTTCCGCACCATGCCTGGGTTGTATGAGTTGATCGGAGGGAAAGTCAGCGTCAACCGGTTGCGTGAGGTGGACATCACCGACCTGTTGCGGCGGGAACCGGCCCAGATCCAGAATGAGTTGATCGGGGCAGCTTTGACCGGAAAACGAATCCTTGTCACCGGTGCGGGTGGCTCGATCGGACGCGAAATTTGCCGTCAGATTGCCCGCTGGGGTCCGCAATTGCTGATCCTGCTCGGACATGGCGAAAACAGCATCTTCGAAGCCATGCTTGAATTGCAGGAAAATTTTCCCTCCCTCCCCATCCAGGCGGTGATTGCCGATATTCGTGATGTGCCCCGTTTAACCAGCATTTTTAATAGTTACCACCCGCAGGTGGTTTTCCACACTGCAGCACATAAGCATGTCCCGTTGATGGAAAGCAACATCGAAGAAGCCATTAGCAACAATGTCATCGGCACGCGCAATGTCTGCCAGGCAGCGACTGACGCCGACACCGAACGTCTGGTGCTGATTTCCACCGATAAAGCAGTACGTCCAGTCAACGTGATGGGTGCCACCAAGCGCATCGCGGAGATGATTGTCCTCGAGGCTGCCCACCGCACCGGGCGGGCCTTCTCAGTGGTCCGGTTCGGGAATGTCCTCGGCAGCCGCGGCAGTGTTGTCCCTTTATTCAAGCGGCAGATTGCTCATGGTGGACCGATCACGATTACTCATCCGGACATGAAGCGTTACTTTATGACGATCCCGGAGGCTGTCTACCTGGTGCTGCAGGCCTCCGCCATGGGTCAGGGAGGGGAGGTCTTCCTCCTCAATATGGGCCAACAGGTTAGAATCCTAGACCTTGCTGAGGACCTGATCCGTCTTTCAGGTCTTGAACCGGGCAAGGATATCGAGGTTGTATTTACCGGCATCCGTCCCGGCGAGAAATTAAGTGAAGACCTGTGGGAGGAAGGCACGGAGTATCAAAAAACTTCCCACCCCGATATTTTCCGCGTTCAAGCGGAAGAGTCCAACATTCCAGCCGGCTTATCCCGCACGGTGGATGAACTTAACCATCTTTCCATTGAAGGTGAGACATCTGCCATCATTTCCCTGCTGGACGGTACGATCCCGGAAGGAAGTGTTCGCTCCACCCCGCCGGTTGAAGTGATTTCGCCGGCCTGATCTCAGGAGAGCTGCCTGGTGCCCGAGATCAGCCTTTCCGAATGGAACATCTTCGTTTCTCACCACTCAAACGCCCATCTCCTGCAGTCGGGTGAATGGGGACAGTTAAAATCCGCCTTCGGTTGGGAGGCGGTCTATATTGTCGAGGGGGATATCGGAGCGCAAATTCTTTTCCGCCGCCTGCCCCTGGGTTTTACCCTTGCATACCTTCCCAAAGGGCCTGTGACCGAATCCATTCCCAATCCTGGTTTTTGGTCTGCCTTGGACCATTCCTGTCGTTCCCGGCGGGCCGTCTTTTTGAAAATTGAACCCAACGGCTGGGAGGAGGATGGGCGGACATTCGTTTCCGACCGGCAGGGTTTCCTTCCCAGCCCTCAGCATATTCAACCCGGCAACACCCTCGTGATCGACCTGCATGGCAGTGAAGAGGAAATTTTCGAGCGCATGAAACCCAAGACTCGTTATAACATCCGCTTGGCGGGTCGCAAGGAAGTTGTGGTCCATCCTTCGGATGACATCGAAACTTTTTACAACGTCATGACGGTCACCGGGCAGCGCGAGGAATTCCACGTCCATTCAAAAGAATATTACCGTAGGGCGTATGAACTGTTTCATCCCAGGGGAATGTGCGAACTTTTTTTCGCGGATTATCAGGGTCATACTTTGGCTTGCTTGATGGTCTTTGCCCGCTCCAGCCAGGCTTATTATTTCTATGGTGCCTCCTCGGACGTGGAGCGCAACCGCAAGGCAACCTACCCACTCCAATGGGAAGCCATCCGCTGGGCGCATGCCCAGGGCTGTGAAGAATACGATATGTGGGGAATCCCTGACGAGGCTGCCGATGTCGCCGAAGATGATGCCGAAGCCCGCGAAGATGGGCTGTGGGGGGTGTACCGGTTCAAACGCGGTTTCGGCGGCAGGATCAAACACGCCATCCCGACCATGGACCGTGTCTACAACCCGCTGCTCTACAAGCTGTATCTTTGGCGCTTCCCGGCTTCCGGTGCGGACTGACAGTATGGAACCGTTTACCGGCACCCCCTCGTCCTGGGACGAAATCATCGCCACCCTGCCCCTCGTCCATCTCCTCCAAACCTGGGAATGGTCACAGGTGAAATCTAAATATGGCTGGCAGGCGTTGCCGTTTATTTGGCGGGATGAACAGGAAACGCCGGCTGCAGCTGCAATGATCTTGAAACGCACCTTTCCAATCGCTGGGTTTGCGAAAAAAATGTGCGTGTTGTATATCCCGAAAGGTCCGCTCCTGGACTGGGAAGACAAGCCCCTGCGCCGCCGGGTTCTCGATGATTTGTCCCTCTTCGCCAAACGCCAGGGTGCCATCTTTGTCAAAATTGACCCGGACGTTATCCTGGGCAGCGGCATTCCCGGGGCAGCCGATGCAGTCGAGTCCGGGTCCGGGCAGGCCGTCCGGTCGGAACTGAAAGCCCGCCGGTGGAAGTTTTCACAGGACCAGATTCAGTTCCGCAACACCGTCCTCATCGACTTGACAGCCTCTGAGGATGCGATGTTGAGCCGCATGAAACAAAAGACCCGCTATAACATCCGCTTGGCACAAAAAAAGGGCGTCACCGTGAGGCTGGGCACCGCCGCTGACTTGCCGCTGATGTATCAGATGTATGCCGAAACCTCGGTTCGCGACGGTTTCATAATTCGGGAAGAGGGGTATTACCAGACTGTCTGGCAAACTTTTATGAGAGCCCAGCCTTCAGATCAAAGCCGCCAGCCTTTCACGGAACCATTGATCGCTGAGGTGGAGGGTGATGTGGTTGGCGCGGTCTCGATGTTCTATTTTGCCGGGCAGGCGATTTATCTTTTTGGGATGTCGCGCCAGTTTCACCGTGAAAAGATGCCCAATTACCTGCTCCAGTGGGAAGCCGTGCGCCGGGCGAAAGCCCTCGGCTGCAGGGTTTACAACCTGTGGGGCGCACCGGACGAGTTCAACGAGAGCGACGGATTGTGGGGAGTCTTCCGCTTCAAGGAAGGGCTGGGCGGGGCGGTTTCCCGCACCCTGGGAGCCTGGGACTTCACACCCAGCCCCTTCCTTTATAGGACGTACACTCAAGTCCTGCCGCGCATCATGGACATCATGCGCGCCCGCGGCAGGAACCGCACACGCCAATCCTTGGAAAATTAACTGCGCAGGCTTGAAAGAACCCAAAGATAAAAGGTGTAAAGATGATCCCTCGCTTGATGTTTGCGCATCTGCCCACACCCATCGAACCCTTGCCTCGTCTAACCAAATTTCTCGGTGGTCCACGCCTTCTGGTGAAACGCGACGATCAGACCGGGCTCGCATTCGGCGGCAATAAGACCCGTAAACTGGAATTCCTGGTTGCTGAAGCTCAGGCCCAGGGTGCGGATACGCTTTTATCCGCTGGGGCGCTCCAGTCCAACCACTGCCGCCAGACCGCAGCAGCCGCTGCCAGGTTCGGCTTGAATTGCATCCTGGTTCTGGTGGGGGAGCCTCCGACCCAGGCTAGTGCCAACCTGCTCCTCGACCGGCTGTTTGGAGCGCAGATCGTCTGGACGGAGAAAGCCAGGCGGGATGAGGTATTGCAGGAAACCTTTGAGAATTCCTCCCGTCAGGGATGGAAGCCCTACCTCGTCCCATATGGTGGCTCCAGCCCGACTGGAGCGCTGGGATACGCCTTCGCCATGCAGGAGTTTATCGGGCAGAAGATTGCAGCCGACTGGATCGTCTTTGCATCTTCCTCCGGTGGCACCCAGGCCGGGCTGGTTTTGGGAGCACGCGTTTTTGGGTACAAGGGCAGGCTGCTGGGCATCAGCATCGATGAGCCTGAGTCTGTCCTGTCGAAGCGGGTGGCGGACCTGGCTTCTGAAGCAAGCGAACGGATGGGAAAACGGATCCCTTTTGATCCCTCGGAAATCCTGGTCAACGATCGCTACGCCACCCCGGGCTATGGAATCCTGACCGGAGCCGAAAAGGAGGCGATTTCATTGTTTGCCAAGTACGAGGGTCTCCTCCTCGATCCGGTCTATACTGGCCGGGCAGCTGCGGGGCTGCTGGACTTGATCCGCACGGGGTTCTTCAAAAAAGATGAGACGGTGCTGTTCTGGCACACCGGGGGACAGCCAGCATTGTTTGCTGAAAAATACCAGCCTGACCTGCTCTGAAGAATCGAGACGCCGCTTTTCAAGCGGCGTCTCGATCATATTCTACGGCAGGAATTGCAGGTGATCGACCGCGCCGGTTGTGATGGTCGTTTCATCCCACAGCATCGGGTAATACTGGATATTGCGCCACAGATCCGCCATGTCGATGTAATGCGGGTTGTATGCGTGACCCGATTCGCCCGTGGTATGTACGGTCAGTGAATTATTCAGGTTCCCCAGGTCCACGATCATGCGCATGGACGGTAGCCAGTTCACCGAGTAACCCAGCGTGGCATCCCAGCCGGTGGCGTTGACGATGGCTTCACCGCCGTTCGTGCGGAAGGGTCCCCGGTTGAACAGTGCCTCGATTGGGGCGATGCCCGAGGCTCCCAGGGTCTGGTTGGCAAAAATGGCGGTGTGCAGGTCGCCCCAGTTCCATTTGGTCGCATCCGTGCCTTGCGCCTTTTCGATCTCAGCCACCGCCTCGCTGAATGCCCTGGTCAAAATATCATCCCGTGTCTCCACCTTGTCGGTCGTCGCCTTGTCGTCCCAGAAGGGATCATTCGGCAGTTTGACCAGGTTGCGCATCACCTCATCATAGCGGGAGCTGCCCTGGGGCCAGTATTTCTTGGGAAGATCGTCATCGAAGGTGTCTGCCAGCAGGTTTTTCCAAAATACCTCGAACACGGCCGCTGGCGCGGAATCCATGCTCGCCTGGAAATCCCAATTCTTGAGCAGGTCGAGGGCGGTCGCCTGGTTGGGCGTCCCTGCCTGGAAGGTTAACTGCTCCAGGATCGGCACGAGCGTCGCCGCGTTGGCATCATAATCGTCGCCCTGCATTTTCTGGATATAAGCGATATCGATTGGAGAGGGAGCGCTTTCGATCATGCTGGCGATACGGTCGGCGCGGAACCCGTAGTCCCAGTCTGTGGTGATCAGGTAGGGATAACCCGCTCCCACCACGGCATTATTGGCAGTGACGATATAGCCCTTGGATGGGTTTAAAACCGACGGTAATTGGTCGAAGGGGATGGTGCCGGTCCACTCGTAATCGCTGGTCCAGCCCGGCACCGGCAGCCGCCCATCCCCGTTCTTGCGGATGGGGATGCTGCCGGGTGTCTGGTAGCCGATATTCCCCTGCGTGTCGGCGTATATCAGGTTTTGGGCCGGGACGTTAAACTTGGTTGCTGCCTGGCGGAATTGGTCCCAGTTGGTGGCTGTATCGAAGCCCCAGATGGCCTGGAAGATGGTGGAAGGCTCGAGCGCCGTCCAGCGCAGGGAAATGGCGTAATTGGCCGGCAGCGGGACCCCCGATTTGGTACCAAATTTCGCCAGGTCGGCGTAGGCATCCGAGATGATCGGACCGTGCTGCGTGGAGCGGACGGTAAGGATGACAGGCTTCCCCCCTCCCACCTTGATCGTTTCGGTGCGCAGGGTCATATCCACCCATTGACCGTTGTATTCGTACTGGTTCGGGTTGTCCGGGTTGATTTTTTCGATGTACAGGTCCATCACGTCCGGCCCGGTGTTGGTGAAACCCCAGGCGATATCCTGGTTGTGACCGATTACCACGCCCGGCACACCGGCAAAGGAAAAGCCGGCTACCTCATATGGACATGCTGTCGACACTGGACGGCAGTGGAGCCCGATCTGGTACCAGATGGAAGGCATCTGGATGGCTAGGTGTGGATCGTTGGCCAGCAGCGGCATTCCGCTGGCGGTCAGCGACCCCGAGACAGCCCATGAATTGGAGCCGATGCCTGCTCCAGTGGGTCCCAGGACTGAATCCAGGGAAGAGAAACGCTCCTGGATGGTGGCCCAGTCCAGGTCTGGCAGGCTGCTCATCACCGCGGCGAGCGCCGCGGGTTGCCCCATCTCGGGCACGATAACCGGATGGTCCGAGGGATACGGCGGGAAAAGTTCCGCCACCTGGTCGGAAGTGAGTGTCTTTAGCAGGATGGCGCGTTCGATCTCCTCGTCCATGTTGCCGCGCAGGTCCCAGGCCATCGCTTTCGCCCAGGTGAGCGTGTTAACCGGCGTCCAGGGTTCGGGTTTGTACTCGGGAGTTAAGAGCTTGAGGATGCCGTATTCCAGGCTGATGGCCGTGCCCCGGTGGTCCGCCAAGTAGGCATTGACGCCCTCAGCATAGGCATCCAGGATGGCTACCGACTGGGGGTCGTAGCTGGCATATTCCTGTTCAGCCACCTCCCGCCAGCCGAGCGTGCGCAGGAAGGTGTCGGTCTCCAACTGGCCTTTGCCGAACATCTCCGAAAGGCGGCCTGAGCCGATGTGCCGCCAGAAGTCCATCTGCCAGAACCGGTCCTGGGCATGTACGTACCCTTCCGCCATGAACAGGTCATGCAGGCTGGAAGCGTACACTTGCGGGATGCCCATGTTATCTCGGTAAACGTCCACGGGACTATCCAGCCCTGAAAGCGTGATTTGCCCGTTCGTCTGAGGGAAAGATTGTCGCACCGCCATCTCCCCAAAAGCGGTCCCCAGGATTGCCAGCACCACCAAAATACTCACAATCCAAATAACGATCCGTGTCCCTTTTTTCTTCATAAAACCACCTCCAATTGGCGAATTGGTTAGTTTTTATTCGGGTGTCATTCTTAAATCAATAACGCCGCGATGAACGGGCTGATAAAGATGGACAGGTAGATCAGGGTGATCCAGGGCTGGTAATCAATATACATTTCCTTAAAGGTCATGCTCCAGGGATGCTTGATGATAACCCAGCCGAGCAGGTCAAATAAGATGGTAATGATCGCCCAGCTCGCACCCAGCACTAATGCTTCTTTCCAGACATTTACCGGGCTGACCTGTAAGAAATAGATGTAAGCGAAAATAGGCCAAATGATAATGTTGTACAGCGGATGAAACGGCACGGTTTTGGTATACGGGACGACATCGTACATACTGGTGACTTTTTCCGCCTTTATTTCCATTTTCAATACTTTCCAGTTGAAAATGGTGTGCCCGATCCCCATCAGGGTCACCAGGATATAAGCGCTCCAATACCATAAAAAAAACAGGCCGAAATTCATTGATTAACTCTCCTCTGAAAGTCCAGATTTATGATCAATCGCTGTTTCTGGCGTTGCCTGCCGCCTGCTGCGCAATTGTTGTTAATAACCCTCAAGGATCAACATGGTGGCACAAAAGGTTCGAGGTGATTGCCGTATAATATCAACAAATGGTCCCATCTTGCCCTCAATGAGGAGAATTTCATGCTCTATAAACCGGATCCGTCGAATTACAAGGAACTCGTCCCTAGCGTTTTCATGAAACCACTGGCGTACGGCGATAAATCGCTGCTGTGCGAGTTCAAATTTATCAAGGGGGCAAAGATCCCCCTGCACCAGCACCCGCACGAGCAGACCGGTTACCTTGTGAGTGGTTCCCTGCGCTTCTTCGGCGACGAGGGGGAGATCGTTGTCGAACCCGGGTACAGCTGGAGCTTTAAGGGTGGCGTCCTCCACGGTGCGGAAGCCCTGCAGGAAACCGTAGCTGTCGAGGTTTTTTCACCTGTCCGCCAGGATTACTTGCCGGAAAAATAGCTTTTTACTTTATGACAGCTACCACCAACCCGGGCCAGATGAAAACCTTCCTGCCTATCTTCATTCTTCTATCGATCATCCTGACCGGTTGCACCCAACCCGTTTCCAATAATGATCCCGGGTGGGTGTCCAGCCTGGTGGCTGCATATGAGAATAACCCTGTTGGCAACCCGCCGCAGTCAATCTGGCAGTACCAGTACCGCGGTCAAACCGTTTATTATGTGCCGCCTCAATGCTGCGATCAGTACAGTAAACTGTTTGATGAGGCTGGGAAATTGATCTGTGCACCTGATGGCGGATTTGCGGGTCATGGGGATGGAAAGTGTCCGGATTTCTTCCAGGTGCGGACGAATGAAAAGCTGATCTGGAAAGACTCCAGGTATTAGCAGCTAAAACCATTGCTGTAACCTTCCTAAGCAATGGATCACCCTATTCCAATTTAACCCTTACATCCAGTGCCACTGCCCCCTGCCCGGGTGCCAGGGCGCGCAATGGATTGATCTCGACCTCTGCAATTTCCGCCAGGTCAAAAGCCAGCTGGGACAGCCGCTGCAGGATCTCGAGCACCGCGGCAACGTCCGCGGCAGGAATATTGCGGAAACCGTCCATTTTGCGCCCGGCCCATGTGTTCTTCAGCATGTCCGCCGCCTCGGCGGGGGTCAGCGGCGCCAGGGCGAATGCCACATCTTTCAGCCCTTCCACCTCCACACCGCCCGAGCCGAACATCATCAGCGGACCGAACGTTGGGTCGCGCTTCGCTCCCAGGATGACTTCCTGGCCCGGGGGGATCATGCGCTGCGCCTGGACGCCTTCGATCCGGGCAGTGGGATTTGCCCGGCGGGCATTTCCCGTCACTGTGCGGAACCCCTTGCGGGCTTCATCTTCATTTTGGACATTCAGGTATACGCCGCCCACGTCTGATTTGTGGGAAATATCGGGGCTGGCGATCTTCAGCACCACCGGGAAACCAAGCTGCGCCGCGACCTGTGCCGCTTCGGACTCCGTGCGCGCCAGTTCTACCGGAGCGGTGGGAATACCGTATGCGGCCATTAACCGGTCGGCTGCGAGCGGGTCCAGGAACTGACCCGGCCGGGCCTCCGCTAAAATGGAACGGGCGAGGGGGGGGTCAATGTCAGCCCGGCGGAGCGGCTTCTCTTCGGGTTTCTGCCAAATTTCCGCCCGCCTCCACAAGGCAGCCAGCGCCGATACTGCCCGTTCGGCAAACCGATAAGCTGGGACGCGCGCCAGGGTTAACAACTCCGCCGCACGGCTGAGCGTCTCCCCGCCCATCAGGGCAACCAGCACCGGCTTGGAGGAATTCTTGATCAGGGGCAGGATGGCTTCAGCGTCCTTCTCGGCGGTTTCGACCGGCGGGGGTGGGATGATGACCAGGGCTGCGTCCACGCCCGGGTCGGCCAGTAGCAGGCGCAGGCAGCCGGCGTACATTGCGCTGGTTGCGCCGCCGAGCATGTCCACCGGGTTATGCAGGCTGGCGGCGGAGGGGAGCATTCCTGCCAGGCCTGCAGTGGTGCTGGGGGATAGTTCTGCCAGGACTAGGCCGTTGTTTTCGATGGCGTCGGTGGCAATCACCCCCGGACCACCGGCATTGGTCAGGATGGCGATGCGCCGGCCGCCCGGCAGCGGGCATTCGGCGAGCGCCACGCCCCAGTCGAACATTTCTTCGAGGGTGGAGGCTTGCAGGACTCCCGCCCTGCTCAAGGCAGCCTGGTAAGCCGAGTTGGCCCCGGCCAGCGCACCTGTGTGGGAGGCGGCCGCCCGCTGCCCGCTGGCGGAGCGTCCCACCTTCAGAGCCACCAGCGGTTTCAGGTGGGCAGCTTTTTGAGCTTCCTCCACGAACCGTCGTCCGTCGCGGATGCTTTCAATATAGAATGTGATCGCCCGCGTGTTTTCGTCCGCAGCCACAACCGGGAGCACATCCGTCTCGCTTACGTCAGCCTCGTTCCCCAGGCTTAGCAGCCGCGAAAAACCGAAGCCCTGCCCGCGCGACCAGTCAATGACCACGCCGCACACAGCGCCTGACTGGGAGATGAAAGCCAGGTCCCCTTTGAGCGGTGGGGGCTGCGAAATAAAAGACGTGTCCAGGGGCAGGAAGTTGTCGATAAAACCAATGCAATTGGGCCCCACCAGCCGCATCCTGTTTTTGCGGGCGATCTCCAGGCACTCTGCTTCGAGCGCCGCGCCTTCGAGACCGGCTTCCTTAAATCCTCCCGAAGAGATGATGGCTGCCCGGATGCCTCGCTCTGCCACGACAGTCAAAGCCGCCGGGACGGCAGGCGCCGGGACGATGATCACTGCCAGGTCGACCGGGTCTGGGACCTCCGCCAGGGTGCGGTAAATGGGATGCCCGAACAATTCCCCACCCTTCAGGTTGACGAAATGGATCCCGCCCGGGTACCCGCTGCGGGTGAGATTGCGTGCAATGAACCAGCCGAGCTTGGCAGGGTCTGCCGAGGCACCCACCACGACGACCCCGCGCGGAGCGAAGAATGGAGAAATGGATGAGTCCATGACAGAATTATACAACAAGGGAAAATCCCAAAACGATCACCGCAGCCATGCGGATATCAGCTCGCGGGTTGGAAGTTCGGTGGGAATGGGAGCAGTCGGCGCAGTGATCCCGGTCGACTGGCTGCAGGACGTCACCAACCATATCAATGCCATCATTCGTTTATATCCCGGTCTTTTGGATTTAGGTTTGAAAGCATTGATATTCGTTTAAATAAAGTGATACTCTGGAAACCAGAGTACCACTTTTCCTCTAACCAAAAAGGACCTTCTATTGAACGCTGGTAAGGGAGTTATTAATCTTGCTGAAGACGTTGCCGATGACTGGGCCGAGGATCAATAAAACTGCAATAACGACGACTGCAACCAAAACAAGGATCAACGCATACTCGACCAGGCCCTGGCCTCTTTCTTTCGGGGCGAATAACATGGAATTTCTCCTCCTTTCTTCTTCGGATTTCCCTGTTTGCCACGACAGGGATGTTTGGAATAATCCTTTTACATGACGATAAAAATGTGCAATAGTTACATTAAATCATTACTTGGATTCAAGAAGAATTAAATAACTATTTAGACAGTTTGATTCCTGCATACTATATTGCGCCCATTCCGTCTAACTCTCTCCCAAAATACGTCGAATAGCCCCCGCCCGGGGGCAGGACATGTCCCGAGCGCAGTCGAGGGACATGTCCCACGCGCAGCGGAGGGGTTTGGGGGAAGCCGCAGGGGGGGCAGCCTTCTCTAGCCGAAGCCATCCCTCGCAGAGCACATGTCCCTAAAAATTCTTGAGGGGATCTCCCAAGAGGAGCGGCGACGGATACCCGCTATGTCCTGGTATTTGTATTTTCCATTCCCTTGCCATTTATATTCCCAAGTTGAACTTGACCCGATTTTTTAGACACAAAGTTAAGGGGATTGAATGAACTTGGCTTCGAATTCTACCGGGGATAAGTACCCCAAGGTGGAATGAAGTCTGACGGTTGAACTTCCCCCGAAAAAATGGACAGTAAGTTAAGGAGAATCTATAATGGGAACCGGAGGAAGTCATCATGAAAGAACGCAAGAAATACAGCAAGGAATTCAAACTGGAAGCCATCCGGATGTACGAGAATGGTGAACGACCCCAAGTTGAGATTGAGCGTGAATTGGGGATCACCAAAGGGCTGCTGGGAAAATGGAAAGAATTGTTGGAACTGCAGCCGAAAAAGGGGGAAGCTTTTCCGGGGAATGGACGATTAACCGAGACAGAAGCGCGTATCCGGCAACTGGAGCGGGAAAATGCGCTGTTGAAACAGGATAAAGAAATCCTAAAAAAAGTGCTGGTGATGTACTCCAAGGACGGCAGATGACCTATCGCTTTATCCAGCGGCATGAGCAGGCCTATTCGGTGGGTCGTATGTGTATGCTGTTGAGTATCTGTCGCAGTAGCTACTATGCGTGGAAAAAGCGTAAACCGAGCCAACGCACACAGGAGAACCAGGCGCTGATCGAGCATATTCGCAGGATCCATAAGCTGAGCCGCAAAACCTATGGTAGCCCGCGGGTGCATGCCCAGCTGAGAAAACAAGGCTGGACCTGCAGTAGGAAGCGGATAGCCAGATTAATGCGCCAGAACGGCTTGCAAGGGCGCCGGAAGTACCGTAAAGTGACCACAACGGACAGCAAGCACAACTTTCCCATCGCCCCGAATGTGCTCAATCGGGAGTTTCGAGCCGCAAAGCCCAATGAAAAATGGGTGGCCGACATTACCTACATTCCCACCGAGGAAGGCTGGCTATATCTGGCCGGAGTGTTAGACTTGTTCTCGCGGAAAATTGTAGGTTGGGACATGTCTGCTCAGATCAATGCGGACCTGGTGGAGAACGCTTTACGGATGGCGCTTTACCAAAGGCAGCCAGGTGCTAGTTTACTGCATCACTCTGATCGGGGCAGCCAGTATGCCAGCTATTCCATTCGAAATATCCTGGCAGCCAACCATATTCAGGTCAGCATGAGCAAAAAAGGCGATTGCTATGACAATGCTGTGATGGAGAGCTTTTTCGGCACCTTGAAAAACGAATGGGTACATCACCAAAAGTATCAAACCCGCTATCAGGCTCGGACAGATATATTCGGTTACATCGAAGGGTTTTATAATACCTGAACTTCCCCCGAAAAAATGGACAGTAAGTTAAGGAGAATCTATAATGGGAACCGGAGGAAGTCATCATGAAAGAACGCAAGAAATACAGCAAGGAATTCAAACTGGAAGCCATCCGGATGTACGAGAATGGTGAACGACCCCAAGTTGAGATTGAGCGTGAATTGGGGATCACCAAAGGGCTGCTGGGAAAATGGAAAGAATTGTTGGAACTGCAGCCGAAAAAGGGGGAAGCTTTTCCGGGGAATGGACGATTAACCGAGACAGAAGCGCGTATCCGGCAACTGGAGCGGGAAAATGCGCTGTTGAAACAGGATAAAGAAATCCTAAAAAAAGTGCTGGTGATGTACTCCAAGGACGGCAGATGACCTATCGCTTTATCCAGCGGCATGAGCAGGCCTATTCGGTGGGTCGTATGTGTATGCTGTTGAGTATCTGTCGCAGTAGCTACTATGCGTGGAAAAAGCGTAAACCGAGCCAACGCACACAGGAGAACCGGGCGCTGATCGAGCATATTCGCAGGATCCATAAGCTGAGCCGCAAAACCTATGGTAGCCCGCGGGTGCATGCCCAGCTGAGAAAACAAGGCTGGACCTGCAGTAGGAAGCGGATAGCCAGATTAATGCGCCAGAATGGCTTGCAAGGGCGCCGGAAGTACCGTAAAGTGACCACAACGGACAGCAAGCACAACTTTCCCATCGCCCCGAATGTGCTCAATCGGGAGTTTCGAGCCGCAAAGCCCAATGAAAAATGGGTGGCCGACATTACCTACATTCCCACCGAGGAAGGCTGGCTATATCTGGCCGGAGTGTTAGACTTGTTCTCGCGGAAAATTGTAGGTTGGGACATGTCTGCTCAGATCAATGCGGACCTGGTGGAGAACGCTTTACGGATGGCGCTTTACCAAAGGCAGCCAGGTGCTAGTTTACTGCATCACTCTGATCGGGGCAGCCAGTATGCCAGCTATTCCATTCGAAATATCCTGGCAGCCAACCATATTCAGGTCAGCATGAGCAAAAAAGGCGATTGCTATGACAATGCTGTGATGGAGAGCTTTTTCGGCACCTTGAAAAACGAATGGGTACATCACCAAAAGTATCAAACCCGCTATCAGGCTCGGACAGATATATTCGGTTACATCGAAGGGTTTTATAATACCGTCAGACTTCATTCCACCTTGGGGTACTTATCCCCGGTAGAATTCGAAGCCAAGTTCATTCAATCCCCTTAACTTTGTGTCTAAAAAATCGGGTCAAGTTCAAAGTGAACAATATTAAATACCCTCTCCAAATACTGTGCTTGTATTTGGGGAGGGCAGGGTGGGGGGGTCTTTCCTTCGCCGCCGCCCTTCGAACTCATTGTCCCAGCGCGTGCAACATCATCCGTAGGGGATACCATCGATTTTCCCCTTTCCCTCCTCTTGACAACTCAGAACATCAGTTCTATAATCCCTCTCAGCGAGCGACGGGAAGTTACAACCGTCGCTTGTTGAACTTGACCCGATTTTTTAGACACAAAGTTAAGGGGATTGAATGAACTTGGCTTCGAATTCTACCGGGGATAAGTACCCCAAGGTGGAATGAAGTCTGACGGTATTATAAAACCCTTCGATGTAACCGAATATATCTGTCCGAGCCTGATAGCGGGTTTGATACTTTTGGTGATGTACCCATTCGTTTTTCAAGGTGCCGAAAAAGCTCTCCATCACAGCATTGTCATAGCAATCGCCTTTTTTGCTCATGCTGACCTGAATATGGTTGGCTGCCAGGATATTTCGAATGGAATAGCTGGCATACTGGCTGCCCCGATCAGAGTGATGCAGTAAACTAGCACCTGGCTGCCTTTGGTAAAGCGCCATCCGTAAAGCGTTCTCCACCAGGTCCGCATTGATCTGAGCAGACATGTCCCAACCTACAATTTTCCGCGAGAACAAGTCTAACACTCCGGCCAGATATAGCCAGCCTTCCTCGGTGGGAATGTAGGTAATGTCGGCCACCCATTTTTCATTGGGCTTTGCGGCTCGAAACTCCCGATTGAGCACATTCGGGGCGATGGGAAAGTTGTGCTTGCTGTCCGTTGTGGTCACTTTACGGTACTTCCGGCGCCCTTGCAAGCCGTTCTGGCGCATTAATCTGGCTATCCGCTTCCTACTGCAGGTCCAGCCTTGTTTTCTCAGCTGGGCATGCACCCGCGGGCTACCATAGGTTTTGCGGCTCAGCTTATGGATCCTGCGAATATGCTCGATCAGCGCCTGGTTCTCCTGTGTGCGTTGGCTCGGTTTACGCTTTTTCCACGCATAGTAGCTACTGCGACAGATACTCAACAGCATACACATACGACCCACCGAATAGGCCTGCTCATGCCGCTGGATAAAGCGATAGGTCATCTGCCGTCCTTGGAGTACATCACCAGCACTTTTTTTAGGATTTCTTTATCCTGTTTCAACAGCGCATTTTCCCGCTCCAGTTGCCGGATACGCGCTTCTGTCTCGGTTAATCGTCCATTCCCCGGAAAAGCTTCCCCCTTTTTCGGCTGCAGTTCCAACAATTCTTTCCATTTTCCCAGCAGCCCTTTGGTGATCCCCAATTCACGCTCAATCTCAACTTGGGGTCGTTCACCATTCTCGTACATCCGGATGGCTTCCAGTTTGAATTCCTTGCTGTATTTCTTGCGTTCTTTCATGATGACTTCCTCCGGTTCCCATTATAGATTCTCCTTAACTTACTGTCCATTTTTTCGGGGGAAGTTCATGTTGCATTTTTCCCATTCCTTCATTCACTGATCCGGGGAGGCCGTCAATGTCCAATTTAAAATCCAAAAAGCCAAAATTCATTCCCCCTGCAGGGCATGCCGCTCTCGCTGGTCCTGACGGCATGAGTTATCGAGTCATGGTCCGTCGCCTCGCCTCCCACCCCGCCGAAATCTCCCGCTGAGCCGGCGGCATCCCTCTCCGCCTCTACGAGCAGAGGTCGCCGATACCATCCTCCACAGCCTCCTCGCTCACCTCGGTCTCTTCTTCGTCGTCTTTCTCCTCTAGAAAAGGTATTTCCTTTCCTCAATCCTTTCTCGCCATTTCTCAATCTCTAAAGGAGCCGCAAATGTCTAAATCAAATTCCACCTCTGCTGGAAGAAGAGCCGCTTCAGTAATACCCTTGCAGGAATTGGATGGTCAATCCATCCCCCCTTCTCGGGATATTGCATACAAAATGGAAACATCTCCTCTGGATGATTCCTTGATCTCTCCCCTTGAAACATCGCCATGCACATCTTCCCCGAACTGTACCAGGAGGATTCCGAAGGGCCCGCCTTTGGAAGGTCGCAAACCTGGCGGTCAACTCGGTAATAATAATGCCCTCAAGCATGGCTTTTATTCTCGTTACTTTACTGGGTTGGAAGTCGACCAGCTTGAAAATGAGGTACAGGGTGAACTTCAAGACGAGGAAGACCTCATCCGCCTTTATCTTGCCCGGGTTGCGAAGACCCTCAAGGATGGGCAAATGAATTACGATAAATACGTCGCCGACTTACGCACTGTTTCGCTCGCCGTAGGTCGGATCGAAAGCATTCAGCGCTCTCGGAAAGTCGTCTATGAGAATCAAATGTCGATTGATAAAGTTTGGGATGAACTAAAATATCTCCCGGTCGAGGAAGACTAGGTGACGAACTGCAATGTCAACTTCAGTTGTTAGTTTGAAGCCAAATATATCTTTCTGGCAAGGATATTCGTTCCTCAGTCGTTCCTCCACCTGTGGTAAAAGAGTTCTCGTTGCCCCCCACCCCTGGGGGGTATTACGGGGGGGGGAAACCGCTACGCCCTCTTCTCCGGGAGCTTTGTCCCGCAGGAATTGCAGTACTGTGCCTCGGCTGGGTTGGCGGCGCCGCATTTTATGCAGAAATTTCCCATTTGCCCGCCCGTCCCGGCGGAGGACATCGTTGCCGGACCCTGGGCTGAGGCGGCCGGGGAAGCCGTTGAAGCCGCGGCTGAAGTCGCCGGGGTCCCGTTGGGCTTGCTGACCTCTTCCTTGAACCCCTCTGCGGCTTCCTTCGTCCCCTTTTTGAACTCTGTCAGCGTGCGCCCAAGGGCGTGCCCGATCTCGGGTAGCTTGCTGGCGCCGAAAATTAAGAATGCGACTATGACAATGATGACAATGTGGATGGGTTGAATTCCGAATGGCATATCAAACTCCTTTTCATTTCCTTAATATCCTGGAGGGCAGGGCCTGTCAGCCGCTTTTCCGCTGGTGTTTCACCCGCTGGTCTGTGGGTGTTTCACCCACTGATCTGCTGGTGGGATTTTGCTGCTTTCAGCCTCCCGGCTTCGATCCTGATCGCGATCCAGATACTGCCTTCGTACAGCAGCACCATCGGGATCATGACCGCCATGGGCGCAACGATCGGGTCGCTCACCGGTGTGACCACCTCGGCAAAAACGAACAGCACAAAATATGCAAGCTTCCGCTGCTTTCGGAGGATGGTAGAGGAAAGAACGCGCAGCTGGACGAGGATGGTCAATACGACCGGCAGTTGGAAAGCAACGCCGCAGGCCAACAGGAAAAAGGTCACGAACGAAATATAGCTGTCGGCAGCGGGAAGGAAAACCACTTGAGGTGGGAACAAGCCGATCATGACCTTGATCATTTCCCCAAGCAGGTAATAGCCAAAAACCACGCCGAGCAGGAAGAGGCAGGAAGACATCAACAATCCGGGAAAGAGCGCTTTGCGTTCGCGATCCTTCAAGCCCGGAACGACAAATTGATACAATTCAAAACCCCAAACCGGGAAGGCCGCCGCGATCCCGATATACATGGCGATCCGGAACTTGATCATGAACCCATCCATCAGCCCAAAGGCATTCAATTTCAAGCCACCGGCAGGGATGAGCAGGATATTCAGGAGGGTATTCGAGAAAATGAGCGAAATGGCGGCAATTGCGATGATCGCCACAGCCGCAATCAGGATGCGCCGGCGCAATTCTTCAAGATGGTCCAACAGGTGCATTTCTTTCTCAGGCATAGACCGAATCTTTCTAGGACATCACCTACAAATAAGGATTATGAATAAGGATAAACATCGAAGACCGGTTGGATATTATTGCACTTTCGAAGGAAGTTTCGTGCCGCATTGGTTGCAGAACGTCGCTTCGGGTGCGTTTGGAGCTCCGCAAATGATGCAGAAATTGCCGGCAGATGAAGGAGCATCCGAGGGAGAGGCACGCGGAATGAAAGATCCAGAATTGGACATGGGAGAGGTAGGCGGCGCGATGGTATTCGCTCCATTGGAATTTCCGGGGTTGCTCATCCCCTCCTGGAATGAATCTGTCATTTCTTTCGTCCCGCGCCGAAATTCATTGAGTGCCTTACCGATACTGCGCCCCATTTCAGGCAGCTTCCTCGGTCCGAAGATCAGTAATGCCACAACGATTATGATCAGGATATGGATGGGTTGTATACCAAACATTAAATTATCCTTTCAGTTAAATATTCAAATAGGTGTCCTTTTCGGAGGACGGTTGCCATGCGCTTGTGGTTGTTATTACCATGGGGTGGGGGTTTTGATACCTACGGCTGATAAAGCACCAGCGCTCAAATAATGTTAATTCGAAAAGCTATCATACCTCATTTTTATGTATTTTATATGGGAACATCATCAAGAACCCAGCAACAATTACCGCTTCCCCCATGTAGACCCCGGCTGCCTGCAATGGGCCAAAATAGGGCAACTTATGATGGGCGCCAATTCCAAAATAATCGGCCATCGCAGAAATGAAAGCCATCAAATAACCGGTTATTACCAACCGCAACCCCAAATCGTACAGGAACGATTTGGGCTGACCTTTCCACATCGTGTAAAAGCCAAAAGACCCGCCAGCTCCAACCATAGCCAGCACGATCAGGATGATGATGATTTCCAGGGGTCCCGCCATGGGGCTTTTTTGTAGAGAACCAAAAATTGCTGCCTTATCATATAAATATACAAAAACCGCCAGCAGTGCCATAAGGACGCACAAACCAGCGAGGAATAGAATTGCTTTCTTCTTGTGGTTCGATCGTTCGTTTGTCATCCAGAACTCTCCACAAAACCAGGCTCGTTGGGGAACAAACCACGGGTAATACCCGTCCTCACAATGTGTTACCATTATCTCACAAGGAGAAGACCATGCGAATCAAATTGACCGTTTTTATCCCCATCCTGGTGCTGGCCCTCGCTCTGAGCGCCTGCGGGACTGCCCCCCAGCCGCGCACCCTGGACGTTAGTGGCACCGGCACGGTGTACCTGACCCCCGATATCGCCTATATCTACGTCGGCATCCATACCCTTGAACCGGATGTGGCCGCCGCGGTTGGCAGCAATAACACCCAGACCCAGGCCTTGGTGGATGCCCTGAAAAGCGCCGGGATCGCCAGCGAGGATATCCAGACCAGCAATTTCAGCGTCTACACCTCGGCCCAGTACGACAAGGTGACGGGCCAGACCACCGGCACCAGTTACGCCGTGGATAACACGGTTTACATTACCGTGCGCGACCTGGGCAAACTGGGCAGCCTCTTGAACATTGCCGTCGCCGCGGGTGCCAACAACATCAACAGCATCACCTTCGATGTGGCCGACAAGACCGCTGCCATGACGCAGGCGCGCCAGAAGGCAATGGCCAGTGCCAGCAGCTTGGCTGCTGAACTGTCCAAGACGGCTGGTTTGACCTTGGGCGAGATCCAGAATGTCACCTATTCTGATGTCACCCCCGTCACCTACGCCTACGGGATGGGTGGCGGCGGGGCAGCCTCTGCCCCGAATGCCTCCGTGCCGATCCAGCCGGGTATGACCGAGGTCACAGTGACGGTCAGCGTGACCTACGCCATCAAATAGCTGGATGAAACGCAAACCTTCTGCCCGGTTCTTTTGAGAGCCGGGCGCTTCGTTCTCTTCAGCATCTGCGCCCGGGAATTCCACAAAAGCCGGCCAAACCGCCCTGGGATTTCTCCTGCTGAGAGTAAAATATATGTCATGGAAACAGGCTTCATCAAACCCCGCTACGACTCAGGCGGGTTCGCCGGCCTCCCTGGGCGCATCACCGACCTTCTGACCGGTCCCGAAAAATTCGAGACGGTGGTCCTTTTCCTTCTGGACGGTTTTGGCTGGAGGTTCTACGAAAGGTTCCAGGAAGCGCCCTTCTTGAAAAAAATCGCCCGCCTTGGAAAAGTGGAGAAGCTGATCGCCCAGTTTCCATCCACAACCGCTGCGGAGCTTACCACCCTCCATACCGGGATGCCGGTGGGCGAACACGGCATTTTCGAGTGGATCTATTATGAGCCCACGCTGGACGCTGTCATTGCACCCCTGCTTTTCTCCTTTGGTGGCACCTCCCAGCGCGACACGCTCAGGCAGGTGGGAGCCAGGCCGCGCCGCCTGTTCCCCCAGAATAACCTGTACCGGCAGCTCAAAAAGCTGGGTGTCGACTCTACCATTTTCCAGCACCGAGAATACACCCCCTCGTCCTTCGGGGACGTGATCTTCTCAGGCGCAAAAGCGATCGGCTACAAGACATTGCCCGAAGCGCTGGTTAACCTGGCGGAGCTGCTGTCCAAACCTTCTTCTTCCAGGGAATATTACGTTCTTTACAACGAGAAAATCGACTCACTCGGCCACGAGTACGGGCCCGATTCTCCGCAGACCAGCGCTGAGATAGAGATGTTTTTGATGACGATGGAAACCATCTTCCTGAAAGCGCTGACCGGCAGCCGCAGGAAGATCCAGTTTATGCTCAGCGCCGACCATGGGCAGTCCGAGACCGATCCGCACACCACCATTTATCTCAACCGGGAGCCACGTTTCGAGGGGCTTGAAAAATTCCTGAGGACGGACAGCCGGGGAGGACTGATCGTCCCGGCGGGCTCGGCGCGTGACTTTTTCCTATACATCCGGCCGGGGATGGTGGAGGCTGCCCAGTCGTTCCTGGCTCCCCGCCTGGAAGGTCGAGCTGAGGTGCGCAAAGTTGCCGACTTGGCAGCTGCAGGCTATTTCGGGCCGCGGCTGTCTCCCCGCTTCACGGCGCGCGCTGGCGACTTGGTGATCCTGCCCTACCGCTACGAATCGGTCTGGTGGTACGAAAAAAACAAGTACGAGCAGAGATATTACGGGCATCACGGCGGCTTGACCCCGCAGGAGATGGAAATCCCGCTGCTCACCTGGGAAATGTGATGTAAAATTGAATCGACAAACTGTCACCGCGTAAATTGCCCGGTGCCCATAATAAGAAATAATAATGAATTTGTTCATGGGGTCAGCAGCAGATCAAAGCGAGATTTTTTGATAGAGCATTCTTCTCGCGCCAAACCTTGACGTAACTGATATATTCCAGGAGGACCTATGACTTTCCATACTGTAATCCTAGCCGGCAACCTTGGACGTGACCCTGAAATGCGCTACACCCCCGAAGGAAAAGCCGTCACCAACTTTTCCATTGCGGTCAACGACGATTACACCAATAACAATGGCGAGCGCATAAAAAGAACCATCTGGGTGCGCGTTTCCACCTGGGGAAAGCAGGCTGAAACTTGCAACCAGTATCTTAAAAAAGGTTCCAAAGCGCTGGTGGAAGGACGACTTAACGCTGATCCCTCCACCGGTGGCCCGCGCATCTGGACCGGGCAGGACGGTACCCCTCGGGCTTCCTTTGAAGTCTCTGCACAGACCGTACGCTTCCTCAGCTCGCGCTCCGAGACGGAGGGCGGCGGTATGGGCAGCGCGCCTGTTAGCGAAGAAGGCGGCTTGCCAGGTGATAGCGAAGACATCCCATTCTAACCATAAGTGAGGCCTAAGTGGCAGTTCCCCCTCCCAAACCACAGAACTCCTTCCAAATTGACATCCCGCCTGACTTGCATCCGGTCTACGCCAACCTGGCGCGTATCGCCCACGCTCCTGCCGAGTTCGTGCTCGATTTTGCACGGCTGCTGCCCGGCGATACCAAGGCGATCGTGACCGCTCGGGTGGTGATGAGCCCGGTGGCACTGAAACTGTTCGCCCAGGCGCTCAATGAGAACCTGGCTCGCTATGAGGCCACCTTTGGGACGGTTAATATCCCCCTTGGCGGCGCCTCGCTGGCTGATAGTTTATTCAAACCATTCCACCCGCCGGACTCGCCGAAAGAGCCCCCCAAGGATCCTCCCACGGAACCCAGGAAGTAACCCACACGGACGCGGACAGTACATTTCGTCCGCGTCCGGTCACACCCAGGAAAAACCCATGCAAAAACTTGAAAAGATTGCCGAACAGATCCGCCAGACCTTCGATGCCCAGACCGCCACCCGGGACAAGGCCCTGGGCCAGGCGCGTGCCTTAACGCGTGCCTGCTCCATGTCGATCCGCGCCGTTCACCGCGATGAGACGGATGTCATGCAGGCCCACCTGGACGAGGCTCGCAAGCTGGCCGATTCGCTGCGCACCGACCTGGCGGATTATCCCGCTTTCTATTTCGCCGGATACACCCAGGATTCCCTGAAAGAATTTGCCGAAGCTAGTATCACCTGCGCCCTCATCCGTCACGAGGCACTCCCCACACCCGAGGAACTAAACCTGCCTCCCAACACTTACCTGAACGGGCTGGCTGAGTCGGTGGGGGAAATGCGCCGCCGCTGCCTGGATATGCTTCGCCAGGATAACAGTGCCGAAGCCGAGCGCCTGCTCGAACACATGGACGATATCTTTGCCATCCTGGTGACCATGGACTATCCTGATGCGATCACCAACGGGCTGCGCAGGCAAACTGACGTGATCCGCGCCATCCTCGAGCGCACGCGCGGCGATGTGACCTTCAGCCTGCGCGGTGAGAAACTGGAAAGGTCCCTTTCCCGCCTGAGTGCGCAGCTACCCGGGTCGGAGGCGGAGTTGAAGGATATCAAGCTGCCGCTGCCGCCGGACGAAGAAGCTTAGCCCTCCGACGGCGCGCCCAGTCTGGGTCAATTCGATCCACGATCCGGCGCACAAAACCGGGTGGGAACCCATGAACATCTATTTTGCTTGCTCCATCACTGGTGGGCGGGAGTTTGAACCCATCTATCGCCTCATCACCGCCTCCCTGCTGTCCGACGGTCACGAAGTGCCCACCGCGCACCTGGCCGAGGCTACCGTGAAATTGTTCGAAGGGAAGGTAAACCCGCGCGACGTGTACGAAAGGGATACAGCCTGGATCCGCTCCTGTGAAGCCCTGGTGGCTGAAGTGAGCACCCCCTCGCATGGCGTGGGTTACGAGGTGGCTTACGCGCTGAGCCTTGGCAAGCCGGTCCTGTGCGTTTACCGGGAGGGCCAGTCGATATCGAAAATGCTGAGCGGGAACACGAGTGCAGCTATAACTGTGAAAAGCTACCGTGACGGCGGTGAGGCCATTGCCCTTATCAGGTCGTTTCTCAGTAGGCAAATTGAATTGTGAAGTTAATCACTATTTAACATGACTTTCCGCCCTAGCCCCTATTTTACGAGTGTAATATTATTCTGGACGGAGACGGATGCATAACAACTCCAACCTAGCAAAACCACTGTCTCCTCCTTTGGCGAACGCCTCCGCAGATAGCTCCATCTGCGGAGGCTGTTTTAACAATATATAGGCTGGAGAATAGCTTCGAAAGCTTGGATTGTCCTGCTAGGGCAGAATAAAAACCCGAATGGTTGGGAAAACAAAAATCGCAGAGGGATTCTTCCTGCGATTATTTGTTCGTGATGGATGGCCTCACAATGCGAGCGGTGCAGTAGCCTGCATGTATAGGGGTAATACCACTGTGAAAGTAGAGCCCTGTCCGAGCAGGGAATCGACCCATATGCGGCCGTTGTGGTTATCCACAATGGATTTGACAATGGCAAGCCCCAACCCTGAGCCTCCCACCCCCTTGGGAACGTTGCTGGCACGATAGAATTTTTCGAAAATGTGAGGCTGGTCACCGGGAGGGATCCCGGGACCGGTGTCAGAGACGCGGAAAATCACCTGGTCACTGCGTGCTTCCACGTCAATTGTGATCTCCCCATTTTCAGGGGTGTATTTAATGGCATTCCCGATCAGGTTATCAAACATCTGGCGCAAGCGGATGGGGTTGCCGCGCATCTGCGGGATATCGACCGGCAGGTTGAGGTGAAGGTTCAATTTCTTGTCGGAAATCTGCCCGCCGAGGGTTTCCAGGGTGAAGCGGATAATTCCTTCCAAAGGAACGATCTCCTTCTGGCTGTCGTACCCGGCTTCGATCCGCCCCAACTCAAGCAGATCGTTGACCAGGGCGGTGATGCTCTGCACGCTGTTCTGAACTCGGTGGATGAATTCGCGCTGCTGGTCGTTGACCGGACCAACCCGGTCTAGCAGATCTACATACCCGAGGATGGCCGTGAGCGGAGAACGCAGGTCGTGTGAAACGGTATGAACGAATTCGTTCTTCAAGCGGTCAATTTGTTTAAGGTAGGTGATATCCTGCATTGTGATGGCCATGCCGATCTTCGGTACGGGAGTACACTGGGCAGATAGGACTCGCCCGTCCTCGAAGGTGAGCTCATTATGCGGCATGGGGTTATGAATGCTTTCGTTCAGGAGGATTTTCAAATCAGGGTGAGCTAGCACATCGGTAACCCTTTTACCGTTCACCTCTTCATCCTGCCAGAGGCCGAAGGCACGGCGGGCAGCCGGGTTGATGAGCAGAAGGTTTGACTTTTCGTCAATGATGATTACTCCGTCCTCGATATGCTCAACTATGGTGTCGAGTTTCTGCAATTCGTCCACCCGGTGCTGTAGCGAAGCAGTGGTGAGTTTAACCTCGCGCCTTGTCCAGTCCCCGATCCGGTCGGCACGTTTAATACTGTTCTCCACGGTTTTGACTATCTCTTCGATATGAAGGGGGGCGTAGAGACAATCGCTGATACCAATCGTAAGCGCTTTTTTAACAATTGCAGGGGAATCTTTTAAGAGGAGCAGCAGGACCGGTTGGGTGGGAAAACGATCCAGCATCCCCGCAGCGATCTCCAGTTCATCCTCCCCGTTGAAATTCTGGCTGATGATCACCAGCGCGTGCGAGGATTCCTGCAAAGCCTTATCAAGGGCAGCGCAATCGCGGGCAATGGCGACGTGATAAGACGCCACGGTCAGTGCGCGCTCAAAAAGTTGCAGGATCTGCTCATCATCCAGTGCCAATAAGACCAAATCGGATTTAGGCATACTTTTAGCATTCCCAACGTATTTTACATTGCCCGCGGCTGCCAGCAGACTCTCCAAATAGGCTAATTCCACCACGAGTTGCACAGTCAAACACAAACTTTCAACCCGACCTGAGTTTCGTCCACTAAACCCATTTTTGCGAAAATATTATCCCACAAATAAATCGGCAAATCATCAATCCACCGCTAAAGTTAGCCAAGCCACTTAATAATAGCACAATTGTCCAAAATTCGTGAATAAAGCCCAGGGTAACGCAACCTTCTCGTGTAAAATACATTAATTCAGATCTTGCCTGGAGTGCATATGAAGGATTTCCTGTGGTGGCGCGACGGAGTCATCTACCAAATTTACCCTCGTTCGTTCGCGGATAGCAACGGGGACGGATTGGGTGATTTGGGAGGGATACTTTCCCATCTTGATTACTTGGCCGACCTGGGTATCGATGCTATCTGGTTGTCGCCATTCTACCCGACCCCAGATAAAGACTTCGGATACGATATCAGCGAGTACACTGACGTTGACCCACGCTTTGGCAGCCTGGAAGAATTCGACAGGCTGATGGCAGAAGCCCACCGGCGCGGCATCCGTATCATTTTGGACCTGGTGCTCAACCACACCTCTGACAAGCATCCGTGGTTCGTGGACTCACGTTCCAGCCTGGACAACCCCAAGCGCGATTGGTACATATGGCGTGACCACCCGAACAACTGGCAAGCTTCCTTCGGCGGGAAAGCCTGGGAATACGACCCCCAGACCGGCCAATACTACCTGCACCTGTTCACTAGGGAACAGCCGGATGTCAATTGGCGCAACCCGGATGTACGTAAAGCCCAATTGGACGTCTTCCGCTTCTGGCTGGGGCATGGTGTTGACGGGTTCCGTCTGGACGTTTTCAACGCTTATTTCAAACACCCCGACCTGCTGAACAACCCACCAAAATTCGGGCTGCGCGGTTTCGACCGGCAGCACCACCTCTATGATATCGACCAGCCTGAAATGATGCCGTTCCTGAAAGAAATGCGACAATTACTGGACAGCTTCCCCGAACGCTATGCCGTTGGCGAGACCTACTTCGCCAGCCCTGAGAAAACCGTCTCTTATTGCGGACCAGACCGTCTGCATGCGGCATTCAGTTTTGATTTCACTTCCACAAACCTGATATATCCATGGAACCCAGATTGGATCATGGAACGGGTTATAAGACGGGAAGAAATCTTTAACACTGGCGACGTCTGGCCAACGACAGTGATGAGCAACCATGACCTGCCGCGGGCAGCGAGCCGCTACGCCCGCGGGGAGCACGATGACCGGGCATTCCAGGCAATGGCGCTCCTGCTCACCCTGCGCGGGACGCCATTTATTTACTATGGTGAAGAAATTGGGATGCGCAACATCCATTTGCGTCGCGAGGAAATCCTTGATCCTCCCGGGAAAAAATATTGGCCCATCTACAAGGGGCGGGACAGATGCCGTTCACCGATGCAGTGGAACGACTCGAATTTTGCAGGATTTTCCTCACACAGTCCCTGGCTGCCGGTGCACCCTGATTACTTAAGTCGAAATGTGAGCGCCCAGCAGGCGGACCCAAATTCCCTTTTCCACTTTACTAAAAAGGTGCTCGCCCTGCGAAAGGAGATCCCGGCATTGTGCCGTGGTGATTTCGTGCCATTGCAGGCATCCTCTAGAATGCTGGCATACCTGCGCCGTAGTAAGGAGCAAACCGTTCTGGTGGCAATGAATTTTAGTGAATGGAATACCAAATTTCCCGTGCCAGGAGAACGGTGGCAAATGCTTTTAACGACATCCAATGGCACAGCGGGCACCCTGGCTCCGCATGAAATCCAATTTCTAATCCTGGAATGATGGTAGCAGCGGGTTGTATTTTTCTTCCAAACCCTTATACTTACAATTAATGGACGGATTTCCCTATCTCCCAGGCATCGAAGCAGAAAAACCCGGCCCGCTGGCGCGCTATCTTCCAGCAGCCACGGACGGGATCGCTTCCGCCTTCCTGGCGCAGCAATTCAGACCGGGCGATTGGGTGCTGGACCCGTTTGGAGCATCACCGCAGACCGATCTCGAAATTGCCCGGCTGGGGTTCAGGGTGCTCGTCGCGGTTAATAACCCGGTGACGCGCTTCCTGCTCGAGATGGCTGCCAGTCCCCCCACCCGGGCGGAGCTGCAAGCTGCGATTGCGGAACTTGCCTCTGCTCGCAAGGGGGAAGAACGGCTGGAAAATCACCTGCAGTCCCTTTATATGACCGAGTGCACACAATGCCACCAGCAAGTCCCGGCAGAAGCTTTCGTCTGGGAACGCGAGAGCGGGATTATAACGCGGCGCATCTACCATTGTCCCTGCGGCGATGAGGGAGAGTACCCAGCCACCTCGTCAGATCTTGCCAGGGCAGCCAGTCTGGCTGCAACAGATAGCCTGCATCGCTCGCGCGCCCTCGAGCGAGTGGCCATCATAGGCGACCCGGACCGCCCCCATGTGGAGGAAGCCCTGAAATGCTACCTCCCCAGGGCTGTTTATGCGCTGATCACGATCATCAATAAACTGGATGGTTTTTTACCGACTTCCGAGCATCGCAATGCTTTATTCGCCCTCTTATTGACAGCCTGCGACGAGGCGAACGTTTTATGGCCGCATCCCTCAGAGCGCCCACGGCCGAAGCAACTTTCCATCCCGACTCATTTTCTCGAGAAGAATATTTGGCGCGCCCTCGAGCGCGGAATGGAATTCTGGTCGGGGGGAGGTCAAGCCGTTGAAGTGGTGAACATGTCCAAGGATCCTGGTGAGGCGGGCGGTTTGTGCCTGTTCAACGGTCCGATGCGCGACTTGGCACCGAGCTTGAATGATTTCCCGATCAAGGCGGTGGTCACTGTCCTGCCTCGACCGAACCAGGCTTACTGGACTCTTTCAGCACTGTGGTCCGGTTGGTTGTGGGGACGGGGGGCAGCAGCCCCTTTCAAGTCAGCGCTGCACCGGCTACGCTATGATTGGAACTGGCATGCAGCCGCCCTTTATGCAGCCTTAAAAAACCTGTCCGACCGGTTGACCTTGAATGCGCCCCTTTTTGCAATCATACCTGAACCGGAACCGGCATTTCTCTCTGCTGCGCTGCTGGCTGCCGCCGATGCAGGGTTTGACCTGGCAGGACAGGCAATCCGCACCCGCCACGACCCCGCGGAAGTGCTCTGGCAGCGGCGCGCTTTCAGCCATACCGAAAAAGAACCTGCCAAGATTGACGAAGAGGCTGTTCGCCAGGCGATGCTCACCGCACTCAAGGAACGCGGCGAACCAATGCCGATCTTGCAACTGCACGCGGCTGCACTGTCTGCCATGGCGGAAGATCACAGTCTGCGCTGGAGAACCGAAGCCCTGGCTCAGATCAACGCACCCATCCAGGCTGCTCTGGAGGGCCCGGGATTTATCCACTATGGCGAGAGCAAAAACCTGGAGACCGGGTTGTGGGGGCTGGATGGAACGGATCCTGCGACCGAATCCCTGCCGGATCGGGTTGAGGTGACTGTCGTCCGATATTTGAACAAGGACCCAAGTGGTGCGAGCCAAAGTGCGCTGGAGACAGAGCTAAACAGCGAACTCCCCGGCTTGCTTACACCTTCGCTGGGACTCTTACGTGCAGTTCTGGCATCCTATACAGTCGAGATAGAAGGGAGGATGGTACTGCGACCAGAAGACACTCCCAGCAGCCGTCGGGCAGATTTGGAATCCGCCGCAGAAACCCTGGACATGCTGGGCACAAATTTGAGGTTCAACCTGGAGCGGAAGGAAAGTCCAGCCCGGCTCATCCTTTGGCTGGAAGGAGGCAAACCGGTTTACGCCTTTTACCTGCTTGCATCCGCCATTGCGGGGAAAATAATGCGTCAGAGTCCCTACCCACCGGGACGCAGCGTCTTGGTCTTTCCGGGTGGAAGGGCTGGCTTGCTGGCGTATAAAATTGAGCGTGACCCTGATTTGAGGTCGTTGTCGGACGGCTGGAGAATGGTCAAGTTCAGAACTTTACGACGCCTGACCGGGATGGCCGATCTCAGCCGGGAACAATTCAATGAGGAACTTGGAGGAGATCCCATTGAGTCACCGGAGCAAATGAAACTGTTCTAAGCGGATTCCGTATAAACTCATAACTATATGCATCCGCTTGCTTTCCAACTCTAATGACTCTATAATTGACCAATCATGTTCAGCAATTTAATGAAACGTATCGGAGCAAGTTCAAAGTACCTGGTCATCGCGGCTGCCCTCCTGGTTTTTATTGGCTGGTTCATCAACACTCCTCCGGGCTTGCTCGGCAAAGCGGACGCAATTGCGTACGCGGTCTGTCATCGCATCGGCGAGCGCTCATTCCACATCGGCAGCATCCAGTTGCCTCTGTGTGCCCGCTGTTCAGGAATGTATCTGGGTGCTGTAACCGGGTTGGTTTTCCAATCCATCGTCGGTTGGAAACGGTTGAAAATTCCACAATGGAGCATACTTGCTCTGCTGGTCGTTTTCGTGGGTGCTTTCGGAATTGATGGATCCAATTCGTACCTTTATTTGCTGAAGCAAATCTCGCCTGGAATCCTTCCGAACATCCCTAACCTTTACGTGCCCAACAATACCCTGCGCTTGTTAACCGGTAGCGGTATGGGACTTGGAATTGCGCTGATGCTCTTTCCCGCGTTCAACCAAACTTTTTGGAAAACCGGCGTAGAAAAACGGGCGATCAGCAGTTGGAAATGGTTCGGCCTGCTGCTAGGCATACAGATTGGCTTCGACCTGCTGGTGTTGACCGAAAGTCCGATCGTCCTTTACCCACTGGCAGTCATCAGCACCCTGGGCGTCTGGATCCTGTTGAGCATGGTGTATAGCATGGTATGGGTAATGATCATGGGACAGGATAACAAATTTACAAAATTGGGACAGTTGTGGCTGCCTCTGCTGGCCGGTTTGACCGTGGCCATGATCCAGACCGCAGGCATCGACGCACTGAGGTTCTGGTTGACCGGCACGTGGGGAGCATTCCCGCTTGGATGACCACGGATGGGAGATTTAGATGGATGCACTTTTTGGGATCATGTCCGCTTTTGGGCTTTCGGCCAGCGCCGGCCTGAACGCTTACATCCCGCTTCTGGTGGTCGGTGTCATCGCACATTATACGGATTGGATCAAGCTTAGCCCACCTTACGATACCCTGGCAAATGCATGGGTGCTGATCGTAATCGGCATCCTGCTGATAATTGAAATGCTGGCCGATAAGATCCCAGTTATCAACCATATCAATGACGTTATCCAGACTGGGATACGTCCGGCTGCCGGAGCGATCATTTTCGCCGCCAGCGCACACGCCCTCACTAATGTCCACCCGGTGATCGCCATTATTTGCGGATTGCTGGTTGCCGGGAGCATCCACGTGGTCAAGTCAGCAGCAATCCGCCCGGCGATCACCGCGACAACCGGTGGAACGGCTAATGTACCTGTCAGCATCACCGAGGATGTCATCGCAACAGGCCTTTCGATTCTTTCTGTTGTCATCCCGGTTTTAGTGGGCGTGATCCTGATCGTATGCGTGGCTTTGATCATTTGGTGGTTTTGGAGACGCTCCCAGCGCAAAAGGCTTGCTATATCATAATTAGTTCCTGGAGGAAAAATGAGCATTCCGATACCTTATTCTGTTCCGCCCGTCCAGGCTCCTCAAGATATCCATATCATCCAGGAGCTCAGTAACCCCATTTACCAGGCTCGCGGCTGGTTGAAGTTCCTTGGTGTACTTTCCATTATTGGAGGCATTTTCCAGGCACTATCCATCGTGGGCATCATTGTCGCCTGGCTCCCCATCTGGATGGGCATATTGATGTTCCAGGCCGGTTCTTCGGTCGAGGCGGCCGGTCAGGCGGGAGATAAACTTTCATTTCTGAGTTCCTTGGGGAGCCTGAAAACCTATTTTGTTCTCCAGGGTGTTCTGACACTGATCGCAATTATTATCGGATTGAGCATGCTGTGTATCCTTGTGATCCTGCCTCTGCTCGGGATCTCCCTGATCCCGTGGCAGCAAATCATCAATAACAACCTAATTTATTATTAAGCTATTTGAAGCAAGAAATAATAAATAATCATCTAAAAATTTTGGTGAAACCAAAGAGGAGAGGAAGAGAAATGAACCAATCTTATCCACCACTGCAACCAGTGGCACGAACCAGCACTCTGGCGACCATCAGCTTGATATCCGGAATACTTTCATGGGTCCTTCTACCACTTATCGCTGCCATTATTGCCATTATCACCGGGCATATGGCGAAAAACGAGATCAAACAAGGAAATGGCATGATCACCGGCAATGGGATGGCAACGGCTGGCCTTGTTCTCGGTTACATTCAACTCGGCATCGGGGTATGCGTTTGCCTGGTAGTTGCAGTGATGCTGGCATTAGGCGTGACCATTCCGTTTATCAATAATTCCAGTTTTTAATTCATGAAAGACACGACCAGCACAATTCTTCTGCCGCCAGAAGCATTTCTTAAAAGACAGCTACCTGGATCATCACCGTCTTGCTGATCGTGCTGGTCTGCTGCTGCTGTTTTGGTGTGGTAGGGCTGCTGATCGGTTTTTGGGATCCAGTCAGGGAAGCCTTTGGCCTATCCTTCCTTCTTCGGGTACTTTCGGCCATGGCGTAATGATCAAAAACCCCGATTTCTTCATTAGAGATCGGGGTTTTTACCCTGTGCGAATAATTTCTGCAATTCCTCCAACGCTGCCTTAGCCTGTCGACGTGTGTCCGTGTCCAGCTCGAGAGCGGCGAATTCGTCCTCATCCAGGACGGTCCGGGTTCGGTCGGGAGCCACCCACAGATCGAGGGCTAGGTCGACGTATGATAGCTGGTGGCTGGATTCCAGTACAGCCGGCTTGCCAATATTGCAATACCAACCCTTGAGATGCTCGTCATCGCGATCGTGAATCGCAAAAATGTTGTACCACCGATCTGTATAATAAATCTCGATAAAACGATCACCTGTCTCCAGGAGGGTGCTCAAGATGGTTAGATCGGGGCGGTTGAAACGGGCTTCCAGGATCACGAAATTCGAACCCTGGCGTAAAACCCGGGCAGAGTAGTGCACCACCTCATGCCCGGCCAGGTTTCGCTTGATGACGGTGATGACATGATTCAGGACAGGCATATAATCCCCGCTTGCGGAATTACTAAATTGATTTTTTCTCCTACTCCTGGAGCTTCGGGGAGATAAAAATCAAGGCCATTCGACAAGGTGACTTTGAAGCCGTCCTGGTGAAATATGACGTCTGTCACCACCCCACTAATGGTTCCCTCAGAACCAGGTAATACACCCCGCCGGCTGATAAGAATATCAATCTTATCGCCGGATGAATGAGCATGTCCACCCCGTAAAGGCATCGGAGCTGTTCCGTCCCGGGCTTGAACCGGGACTACCGCATCACGTGCTGGAACAGGGATTGCCTCGTCCCGTGCTGGAAACGAGACTAACCCGCATTCCAATTCGAAATCTCCCACTGGAGTCTCAACCCTATATGGTTGTGCGGCTGAAAGAACTGTCCCGGGGACCACGTTGCCGGCATCCAAAAAATTAGCTGCCCATGCCGACCCGGGGTCGCTCCAGACCTGCTCCGGCGTTCCGCTGCAGACGATTAAACCGTCGTGGAGCAGGAGGACGTGGTCTGCCAGGGTAAAGGCTTCCTCCTGGTCGTGGGTGACATAAATTGCCGGGACGCCGCTCTCGTGAAGGATGCGCCGTAATTCCTCCATCAACTGTTCCCGCAGGTTGCGATCCAGGGCGCCCAACGGCTCGTCGAACATAAGCAGACGAGGCTGCGGAGCCAGGGCACGCGCCAGCGCCACACGCTGCTGCTCGCCGCCGGAGAGATCAGTGACACGACGACCGCCGAAACCTGATAAATTAACTCTTGCCAGCACATCGGCTACGCGCAAATCGATCTCTTTATTATCCAGGTTTTGCATCTTCAAGCCAAAAGCCACATTCCCAGCCACATCCATGTGTGGGAAGAGGGCATAATCCTGGAAAACCAAGCCGAAGCCGCGCCGGTGGACTGGGACCGAAGCCAGGTCGTCCCCATCCCAGCTGACTCGCCCCTGTGCGGGGGTTTCCAGCCCGGCGATAATCCTTAACAGGGTGGACTTGCCGCTTCCGGATGGCCCAAGCAGGCACACAGTCTCCCCCGCGGAAACCACGGCTGAGATCCCGTTGAGGAGAGGTTTGTCTTCGTAAGATTTGTGGATATCGATCAGTTCGAGCATTTCACTCCGAAGTGATAACCTTCATGGGTTATCTTCTCTTGTGCCGCTAAATTAGAATTCCCCTGTCCCTGGTAAACGCATGCGTTCAATCAATAATATCCCAATCCCGCAAATCGCCATTAACACGGTCGCCATTGCCATCGCCTGACCATAGTTCAACCCGCCAGGTTGGGAAAGAAATCGGGCGATGGCAATTGGCAGGGTAGGATATTCAGGGCGGACAACCAGCGAGCTGGCTCCAAATTCTCCCAGCGAAATGGTGAAGGCGAATACCGCAGCAGATAAGGTGGCACGGTTAACAATGGGCCAGTCCACAGCAATCCAAATCCGTCGGGGAGAGGCGCCCAACGAGGCAGCTGCCTGGCGCAGCCTGTCTGGAATGGAGGCTATTGCCGGCTGCAAGCTGCGAATTACAAAAGGAAGGGCGATCAGCGTATGCGCCAAGGGAACAAGCAGAGGCGATGTAATGAATGCAAAAGGTGGTTTATTAAACGTCACGATAAACCCCAGCCCTAACGTTACTGCGGATGCGCCAAGCGGCAGCATGAGGATCGGATCCAGAGCCCGCCCCAATCGCCCGGGATGAGCCAGGGCAGTCGCAACTGGAAAACCGAGTGCAAGAGAAAGAATGACGGTCAGGGCAGCGTATCCAAGCGAATTGGAAATAGCCTTGAATGGAGGCACATAAAAAATTGACCCGCTCTGATTAATAAAAAGTTCGGTGTAGTAATCAGCTGTGAGACCATATTGAACGGGTCCACGCACGCCGCGGTCAGCTTCCAGCCGGGTAACTGAAGCCAGTGGCAGGGAAATTAATGGCAGGAGGAACAATCCCAATAATAAAACAACCATCCCAGCCAGGAAAAGTTTCTGTCGAAGCGTACGGGCTTTGTGCAAATTAGTTTCGACGGGACGCGGACTGCTGGTGACGAAGTTTTTTCTGACAATTCGGTTGTAAAGAATAGAAAACGCCAGGGTGCAAAGCAATTGAATGAGTGAAAGCAACCCTGCAAGAGGAAGGTTGAAAATCTGCACGGCTTGTTTGTAAATCTCCACTTCAAGGTTGGAGAAACCAGGTCCTCCTAAAAGAAGGATGACGCCAAATGAAGTGAAATCAAAGATGAAGACGAGCACCGCGGCTGCCAGGATTGAAGGTCGCAGTAAGGGAAGTGTAAGACGTCCCAGGACCTGCGGGGCGTCAGCTCCCAATGTACGGGCGGCCTGCTCCAGGCGCGGGTCCATGTGGGAGAGAGCGTTTCCGACCAGGCGGATGACAATGGTCGTATTATAAAAGACATGTGCCAGCAGGATGATGCCCAGCGTTCCGACAATGGTGATGGGGGCGGATTGCAAGTGAAACAGGTACATCAATCCCAGGTTAATCCAGCCGGTCGGACCGAGCAGGGCATTGAAACCCGCCGCTACCACCACCGTGGGAAGTATGAAGGGAATGGCTGTCATTACTCGCAGGATGGATTTCCCGCGGAAATCATAGCGGGCAAACAGAATTGCAGCCGGCAGACCTATGACAAGGGTCAGAAGGGTGGACAAGGCTGCCTGGTAAAAAGTAAAGCCAACCGAGCGGGCGGCAAGCAAGATCGATGGGAGGCCAAGTGTTTTCAGCCCAGCAGGATTCAGCCCAAGCCACAATATTCGGGTGAGAGGATAGAAGAAGAACAAGCCCAGAAATACAAAAGCGCTTAACCAGGGTAAAACCGGTTTTATCCAGCAGGACCACAAACCACCGGTCTGAGTGGATCTCTTCGGTCTGGTGCAAACGTGGAAAATGGACATGGTTGGAAGGGAGCGTTCGTTCGTTCCTAATGCAAGACAGCTGCAGTCCAATCTGCGATCCATTGATCGCGGTTGGCAGCAATCACAGATGGATCAAGCGTGGCAGGTTCGGGAGCTGTCTGAGCGTATTGGATGAATTCCGGCGGCAAACTGGCAGCTGGATTGACAGGGTAGACAAACATTTGAAGAGGCATGTCTTCCTGGAACTGCTGACTAAGCATAAAGTCCACAAATTTCTGTGCTAGGGCCAGGTGCTTTGTCCCTTTAAGAATCCCGACGAATTCAACTTGGCGGAAGCAGGTATCGGGTCCGAAAATCGAACCGGTGGGAGCTGTAGTTACCGGCGAAGTGGCATAGATCACTTCAGCAGCCGGGCTAGAACTGTATGAGACCACCAGTGGTTGAGCTCCATGACCGGAAGAGCCGCTAAAGTTTGTATAATAGGCGGTTTCCCACCCTTCCACCACCACCACTCCGTTGGCGCGCAATGAAGTCCAATAATTTAGGTAACCATTCGGGCCAAAATGCTTGATGGTAGCCAGGAGAAAACCCAGACCGGGGGAGGAAGTTGCCGGATTTTCAACCACCAACAGGTTTTTATAAATTGGATTTACCAAATCTTCAAGGGAGCCCGGCAATGAAAGATCATGAGTGGAAAAATACGCTTTATCATAGTTGAGACAAATATCGCCGTAATCCACGGGCAACGCATGGTCGGTGGGGTCGAGCTGGAATTCAGCTGGAATCTTCGCGAGTAGCGGTGAGGCATAGGGTTCATAGATCCCTGAAGCGAGAGCGCGGGATAGGAAGGTGTTGTCAACCCCATAGAAAACATCCGCCAGCGGGGCATCTTTGCTCAAGATGGCTTTATTTAGGGCCACCCCGGCATCTCCGCTTTTCAGGAAGACAAGTTTCACATTGTTAGCCTGCTCGAACGCGGTGATGACTGATTGGCTGGCGGCAAACGAGTCGTGTGTCATGACCGTCAGAGTGACGGTCGCGGGGGAACAAGCTGAAAACAATGTAGCAATTAGCAGGAAAATAACCGGCAGGATTCGTTTCATAGGAACCTCCTATTTTTCTGATTTTAAATGTCGACAATGTACGACCAGCAGCAACCCTGATTCCAGGGAAATGGAGGCTGTCCCACCCAGCAACTCATTGCTAATACCGCGGGTCTTGGAAGGATGGAGGGTCTCTCTATTAAGAGGCCAGCGTAGACCGACGGTGGTGATGCCAGTGACCTGCCCCCCCCAAGGGATAAGTGAGACTATATCTCCTTGTTGCCCCTCGACCGTCGATCGTGTCCGGACAAACCAGACTTGTTCTTCCCCATCGTCCACCCGGATGTCCAACCCAGCCAAAGAGTCGTCGGACAGCAAAGCCAGATTACCCAGGGTCTGGTCGAGACGGTTTCCGAGAGCGGCGATAACAAGGATTTTTGTAAAACCAGAAGAAATGACATTCTTCAGCGCTAGCTCGAAATCAGTCTCATTCTTATCTCGCGGAAAAACACGGATTTGAGTGCCGGCGTCTTCAAGCTTTTGGCGATCATCACTAGTCAAAGAATCCACGTCTCCAATCACGAAGGAAGGCACCACTCCAAGGGCGAGGGCGTAAAGGGAACCGCCATCGGCTGCAATAACCAGGTCGGTTGGGTGTACCAACCGCCGCACCTTTTCAAGGTCGGGGATGCGGCCGTTCACAAATATAACCACTCGCTGCATAAAAAAACCATCCTCCCGGGGGAGGATGGTCGCGTTCAATCTACATTCCCTCCGCCGGTATGATCCGGATCAGGTTCTGCGGGTCGAGGCTCATGGCCTCCTCTCAGCCCGAAACACGGGCTCCCCGTTCAATTGTCGAAATCAGTATACGGCGACGATGGCCGCTTGTCAAGACAAAAAAACGCTATTCGGCTTTCTCGCGGCGGAAATCGACGAACCGATAGCCAACACCGCGTTCGGTCAAAATGTACTTTGGATCAGCAGGATCCTTTTCCAGTTTTTGGCGGAGATAGTTGATATACAACCGGACATAATGAGGTTCATCGCGGTATTCATATCCCCAGACCTTGGAGAGCAACTGATCATGGGAAATTACCCAGCCGGCGTTCTGCACAAGGTGATAAAGCAAACGATACTCGGTCGGGCGTAATTTCACAATTTTACCTTCAAGCCAGATTTCCCGGCGGTCAAAGTCGATTTTCAAGCGATCGTCGACTTCGATCAGGCCGTGCATCCCACCGCTGGCTCCCTCTGTCCGGCGTAAAACCGCCTTGATGCGGCTGACCAATTCACGCGGACTGAACGGCTTGGTAATATAGTCGTCAGCCCCCTTTTCCAGCCCATGGACCCTGTCGTCTTCCTCACCCTTGGCTGTAAGCATGATAACCGGGACACTGCTGATCTCGCGAACCATTTCCAGCACTTCGAAACCATTCAGGTCGGGCATCATCACATCAAGCAGGATCAGGTCGGGGGTGGCATCGCGCAGGCGCTGGAGAGCTTGTTTTCCATTGAAAGCCTCGATCACCACAAAACCATCATGTTCCAGGTTTAAGCGGATGAAACGTACCATACGCTCTTCATCGTCCACCACCAGGATCTTCCGCCGTTTTAATGTATCTTCTTCCATGCTTATTCTCTTACAAAGCCGATGATGCGTTCTTCACCTTCGCTGGGCATCACTTCAATGAATGAAATTTGGTTGACAGGCCAAATAACGGTGATGATATCGCTGGATAAATAGTGAATATCCTTGCCATCCCGGCGGCGAGGGTTATGGATGGTTATGAGCGTGTCACCCGGCTGAGGCAGTTGTTCCAACTCGCCGCAAATGGGGTCTTCGTTTGAAATATGTACGATAACCGTATGGGCCATTCGAACCGACCTTTACTATTCGATCAAAACCTGGATTTTAAGTTTGCCCAGGTAGATTACATCCCCGTGAGCGATTGGTGTCTCAATATAAGGCGCCAGACGGGTACCGTTCAAATACGTACCATTGGAAGAGCCTAAATCCATGATCACGATATGATCCTGGACCAATTTCAATACTGCGTGAAGCCTGGAGACGCCGTTGGCATAGGCATTATGCGGAGACAGGTCCACATCCGGAACAATGGGCTGACCTTCAGCTGACCGGCCGAGGGTAAACTCCGTGCGGTCTGCCAGCGGCAGAATCTGGCCACTTTCAATCATATTTAAAGAAATCCAGGACTGCAAACGCACTGGGGGAGGCGGGGGGGAGTTTGTGGACGCGTTGTATCGCGCTGGGTCTCCTGGCGGGTTTCAGCGGTATGAATTTTGTGAGTGGCAATGGTCATATCTATTAATTGTGCCCCGCATTTGCTGCAATAAATAGCGCCGCTCATTTCCTTGTGCTGACAATTCGGACAAATAATCATAAGTCTTCTGAACCTCTCCCTGAGGTCAATAGGGCGCGCGTCCCATATTTTATCTCTTTTCCGCCTTGTTGTGAAATTGATTTATTTTGCTGGATATTTTCAGCTTCCAACAACGCCGTGCGGGCCAAACCTCGCTCGCCGCGGGACAACAGGTGCGTTGCCAGGCGATGCAGATGCTCCGCAGCTTTGTCATAATCTCCTGCGCTGACCTCAAGGCGCGCCTGTTCCTGGAGGCGATACAATTTCAAGCGGGAGAGTGCTTCGAGAATGGCCGTAGAGGGGACTTCCACGCTGACTTCATCTACTACTGGCCGGACAAGCCGGATGGGCATCGGCAAGGTGGGTGAGATTTCATTCATCAAAGTGACCGATATTCTTCCATCCATTAAAATTACCGGATCTTGCGTCACATTTTGAGGCCGTATTACAAACTCCATAAGGACCTTAAGGCTGTTCTGGCGGATTACAGGCCCCAGCAGCATGGGACTTTCGTTAGAAAGGACGCCTGCCTCGGGCTGAATCCGAAAAGCATAGCGCAATTCAATCCCTTCAGGGATAATAAAATCGAGGCGCGTTTCTTCTGCATAAGCATTACCAAGCTGGTTGAATTTATCAAGCAACGATTGCTGAATTTCCTGGGGGCGGGATACATACATGCTGCTGCCCCCTGTAATGGACGCCAGACTGTCTAAAAAATTATCGTTCCATTCCGAACCAATGCCCAAGCCGCTTATACCGACGCCTTGTTCCGCAGCCCGGTGGGCAAGGGTCAGGCATTTTTCTTCGTCACCGTATGTGCGCCCATCGGTAAGTAAAATAATATGGTTCACCTGGGCATGACGAACGTTGCGGATTATTTCTTCGTAGCCCATTTCGAGGCCGGAAAATATTTCCGTCCCCCCAGATGGCTGGAGCATATGGATGCGAGCTTCTTGTTTGCCAAGGTCAGCGCTGCGGCTGGCAGGGATGACCTGCTCTGCACGATCGCTGAAGGTTACAACCGAGAAGATATCCTGCGGCTTCATTTTTCGCATGATCTGGATGGCGGTAGCCTTGACCGTATCCATGTTTGCACCCTGCATGGAAGTGGAACGATCGAGAACCAGGCATAAGTTCAGGGTAGGCGCAGAAGGAGTTTGAGAATTTGCTGGGGGAGAAAACTCCATCAAGACATAAATTAGTTGCGATTCGGTCAAACGGATCAGGCTATGACGGCTGAAAAGCACGCGCTGATCCAGTGGGATGTCGGCTAATTTTTCCGGAGGTAGAGTGGTATCGTACCGGGCGCGTTTCTTGGGATTCGAAAGAACTTCATACGCTTCTTGAACGTCGAGGAAGAATTCCGTATCACCCGGCGCAGTGTTTTTATCGGGGTGAAGACGACGCGCAGCTGCAAAATAAGCCTGGCGAATTTCTTCCTGGGAGGCACTCCGAGCAACGCCGAGAACTGTATAGAAGTCCAATTGGGCAGTCATTAACCTAGCAATTGTACCAAAACTGCACTGATGTTATCCGGTCCCCCGGCATCGTTGGCGGCTTCGACCAGGCTTTGACAGGCGTCCTGAAGGGTGGGCGCGGAAGTTACAAGATGGCCAAGGTTGTCATCCGGGAGCACACTCCATAAGCCATCGCTGCAAATAAGCAAATATCCCGGCTGAGGGAAGGGAGTGGTAAAGATATCCGGTTCAAGCACTTCACCCTGACCGAGGGCGCGGTAGAGGACATTGCGCTGTGGGTGGGCAGCGGCTTCGTCCGATGTTATCTGACCAAGTTCTTCGAGCCGCTTTACCAGGGAGTGATCGCGAGTCAATGCCTCAATACGCCCATCGGTACGGAGAGCATAAGCCCGGCTGTCCCCAACATGACCGATGGTCATTTGTTGACCCAGCACAAGGGCTGCAGTCAGCGTTGTGCCACTTCCAGGAGCAGCCTGGGTAACTGCCCTCTGTGCTTCGGTAATCGCAGCGCGCATCATTTCCTGGAGTGGTTCCTCCATCCCCTCTGAGGGATTGACCAGGTAGGTATGAAACCGCTTCAACATAAAATTAGCCATCGTCCGTACGGCAGTGGCACTGGCAACTTCGCCAAATTGATGCCCGCCCATTCCGTCAGCTACAATAAATAATCCCAGCGGTGCTGTAGTGGCTTCGCCACCTGTTGCGGCAGAAAACGTAAACACGCAATCTTCGTTATGATCTCGCTGCTTCCCGATCGACTGGGCGCACCCAGAGATTAATTGCTGAGGCTCAAGGCGCGCTCCACGCTTGGCGTCCACCCCTACCGGTTCGCCCGGTAGGGGGGTTGTACTGACGTTATCCTGCGTAGAAAGAGGCCTAGTCTTCTTGTTCCTGACTCTTAACCGATCAAAGAATGATTTCACGATGGTCTCCTTCGATTAAAGTTTTCATGCGAGCAGAGTGTACAGAAAGTGATCAGTTGAGCCAATATAAACGATATCGTCATAGACCAGCGGCGAACCGGTAATCGGACCTTTGGTGGCAAATTTCCAGCGCAAGCGTCCGGTGCGGGCTTCGATGCAGTACGTGTTTCCATCCGCAGATCCACAATAGAGGGCGTCTTTATAAACGACCGGTGAACTGCTTACCTGGTGTTCGGTCTTGAACCGCCAAATTTCTTTAGAGGTATGCGCATCGATCGCATATATATTTCCATCAGCGGAACCGATAAACACTAATCCTTCCGAGGTACTTGGGGAAGCGATGGAACCCTTGCCCATTCGGAAACGCCAGATGACCCAGCCGGCTTTTGCATCAAGCGCATAAAAGCTGCTGTCCAGGGATCCAAAAAAAACCACGCCATCCGCCTCACATGGGGAAGATGTCACAGCCATTTTAGCCTTGTAATGCCATTTCATTTCCCCCCGGAAATCCACGCAATAAAAATCGCCATTTTCACAGCCGGCATAGACCATATCATGGGCAACAAAAGGCGTGGAACGCACCGGTGCTGCCGTTTCGAATTTCCACGCGGCGCGCCCGCTCAACAGGTTCACAGCATGGATATGCTGGTCGTCAGAACCAAAGAAAACATGTCCTTCAGCGATGCGCGGCGACGAATGCACCCGCCCTTCCGTGTAATACGTCCAGTTCACTTTACCGGTGCGGGCACTGATGACATGCAAGCGCTGGTCTTCCGAACCAATAAAGATATCGCCTTCATAAGCCGCCGGACGGGTAACCACCCCACCGTCGGTGGCATACTTCCAGTTCAATTTCCCGTCAGCCGCGTTTAACGAGTAGAGGTTGTGATCATAGGAGCCGATATAAACTGAGCCTTCGTGGTAGAGCGGTGCACCCCGCACCTCGTCCTCGCATTGAAACACCCATAAGGGCTTGATCCCACTTGATGCCTGGATGGCGGCAGTGGGAATACTTTTACGATTCAAAATGCCAGTCTTGTGCCCCGCGGCAACCAGTGCGTCTTTCATGGCTTCAGCACTCTGGAAGCGATCTTCAGGATTATATTGGAGGGCCGTATCTATGACTGCTTCCAATTCCGCAGTGACAGCCGGGTTGATTTTCCGCAGGGGACGTTCGCCAAAAGAAAATGGAGGTTCCAAACGCGGGTCGCGGCGGGAAAGGGCATGATGGATGGTAGCTCCAAGTGCATATATATCTGCCAGCGGCCCGGCTTCCCCTCGATATTGCTCGGGGGGCGAATATCCTTCCGTGCCGATCATGGTACCTTTTTGCCCAACCAGGAAAGGTTTTGCAATCCCGAAATCCACCAGGATGATATTGTCGGCCGGATTGACCATGACATTGGACGGCTTCATGTCGCGGAAAATGATCGGGTCGGGTTTGTGGGAATGAAGAGAAGCCAAAACATCGCAAAGTTCGATTGCCCACCCGAGGACGCGTTCCTCAGTAAGGAAACCGGGTGTTTCATTTATAATGGCTTCCAGGTCCTTCCCATGGATAAACTCCAGCACCAGGTAAGATCGATTGTCGGAGGTAAAATAATCGTAAATTCGGGGAATGGATGGGTGATTGAGTGTTGCCAGAATATTGGCTTCCCGTTCGAAGTTAAGGACGATGTTTTTTCTTACCAGCGGATCCGGAGCACGGTTGATCATTTCCTTTACAGCCACCAGTTTTACCACGCTGGGGAAATGCAGGTCACGGGCGCGATAAACAGAACCCATGCCCCCCACCCCAATCACTTCCTGGATGACATATCTGTTAACAAGGGTCACCCCGGAAGTCAACTGTTGGTTGAACGAGCTTTCAGGGGATTCTTCTTCCACTTTTGGTTTGGTGTTCTTTTTCGGCTCCAGAGATTACTCCTGAGAAATATATTGCTTGATGAATTATAGCCACCCCGGTCAGGATTGGCAACCTGTCTGGTCGGGTACCCGGTGATCGAAAGATGCAGCCCAAGAAATCCAAACATCAGCTCCAATTCGGAGCTCCAGTGGAGGCGGGTGAAAATTGACCCGAATGATGAGAACTGGTCCTTAGCCGCCGTGAAAAAAGCTGCGGTTTGATTCGGAATTGTCCAGCCTTGCAGGGATTTTATATTTGAGGCACAATACGGCTGGAGCAAATAGCTTGAAAGTATTAGCTGTCAGTGACGCCGTGGTAGACCAATTGTACTCATCCAAGATCCCTGATCACTTCCGGGACATCGAATTGATACTTGGATGTGGCGACCTGCCTTATGAGTACCTGGAATTTTTAGTCTCTGTGTTTAATGTGCCCCTATTGTATGTTCCGGGAAACCACGACCCGAAATTCAACCCACATGATCCTGCTTCACAGGCCGAAGGCTGCGATATTATCGACCAACGCATCGAACGAGTAAAGGGCTTAAACCTGGCAGGAATGGGCGGGAGTATTCGCTATAAACCTTCTTCCTCCAACCAATACACCCAGACAGAAATGTATATACGTTTCATGACCCTCCTGCCAGGCCTCCTAAAACAGCGCATCAGAATCCATGCTGTTTTAGACATCGTGATTGCCCACTCTCCGCCTTTTGGAACCCATGATGATAGCGATCCCGCTCATGTCGGTTTTTTTGCATTCCGCGATTTCATCCGAGCATTTAAGCCGCACTATTTCCTGCATGGGCATACGCTGGATTATAAAAGTAACCTGCTGCCGGCGATGACAAAAATTGGACCCACGACCGTTATCAATGTCAACCCTTACAAGCTGCTTGAGGTGGAACCGTATGTTCGATGAATTTGCCGGCCGTGTGAAGACCGATTTCGCCCGTGCACGTGCAAAAGCGTTTTGGCACCGCATCCTGGGTATTATCAGCGGACAGCCGACAACGCTGCTTTCTTACGACGAGGTTAAAGGGAAACTTCATATTGGCGGACCAATATATCGTGGTGTCAGGACGGTGGAAGTTAATAAAATCGTCGGTAGCCTGAATCGCTACCACCAGTTCGACCGCGCCTTCTTACCCCTCGAAGACCAAATAGCAGACCGTTGGCAAAGCGTGGACCTTGCGTTCTACCAGGAAGTAAACCTGCCGCCGGTTGTCCTTTATAAGGTGGGAGAGGTATATTTCGTTGTGGACGGTCACCACCGCGTATCGGTGGCACGCCAAAAGGGGCAATTGAATATTGATGCCGAAGTAAGGGAGTGCTCCACCAAAGTCAACATCACCGCTGAGCTTAAGCTGGAAGACTTGGAAATCCTGGGTGAAAAAGTGGACTTCCTTGAACGTACCGGGTTGGACCGCATCCGCCCAAAAGCCAGCATTAAACTCACCATTCCTGACGGGTTCGACCGAATGCTCGAACACATAGCCGTCCACCGCTACTTCATGGGTCTGGATCTCCAGCGCGATATTACTGAAGAAGAAGCCGTCGCACACTGGTATGATAAAGTTTATTGGCCTATCGTCAGCAATATCCGGCGCAGCGACATCCTGAAAGAGTTCCCTGGTAAGACAGAAGGCGACTTCTACTTGTGGGTGCTCGACCGCCAGCGCTATCTGCATGATAATGGCCAAAATCTGGTTTCCCCAGGGAAGGCCGCGATAGATTTCCTGGATGAGGTTAAATAATGCACGCATTGGCTGGAGTGTACGCTGCAGCGGTAACCCCGCTGAAACAAGACTTTTCCCCTGACCTGGAGGCGATTCCGCCCCTTCTGGCATTCCTTGCCGGGCGCGGCTGTCATGGTATTTTGTTGTTGGGGACTACCGGTGAAGGGCCTTCGTTTTCACCGGATGAACGTCTGGGAATATTGCAGGCAGCTCTCCTTGCGCGGGCTGCGCTTCCCCTCGCAAAGGAGAGGGAATACAAAATCCTCGCCGGGACAGGTACTCCCAGCCTCACCGAAACCATTTCGCTGACCCGTTCCGCTTTCGAGTTGGGCTGCGAAGGCGTGGTGGTATTGCCACCCTATTACTTTAAGAAAGCCACGGAAGATGGTCTGTTCCGGTATTTCAGCGAAGTTATCCATACGGCAGTGCCCGCAGATGGGTTCCTGCTTGGCTACCACATCCCCGGAACAGCCGGGATCGGGTTCTCACCCGACCTGTTGGCGCGGCTCAAATACGCGTTTCCGCACCAATTTGCGGGGATTAAGGACTCCTCTCATGATGCCGATTATGCCCGCCTGCTGGGAAAACGTTTCGGATCTGACTTGCTTGTGCTGACGGGTACCGATAGTCTTTTTCAAGTGGCATTGGAGAACCACGCCCAGGGATGCATCACTGCTCCTGCCAACCTGATTTCACCGGACCTTCGACGGATATGGGACGCGTCCCTGCAAGGAGAGGACATGGCTCCCTTCCAAAAGCGAGTCACCGAAATCCGCGAAATCCTGGAAAAACATCCCCCTTTCCCTCCTATTTTGAAAGCACTTTTAGCAAAGCAATTCGGTTTCCCAAGCTGGCCTGTCCGCCCACCGCTGGACGAGGCAACACTAGAGACCGTGGAAAAATTTATGGAAGAAAGCATATCAGTAAAGCTATGAAAGATGTTTGGAGGTTGCTTACCATGCCTCCCGGGCATGGTGCATGGAACATGGCTGTGGATGAAGCCATCCTCGAATCTGTGGGCAGGGGTGACTCACCTCCCACTTTGCGCTTGTATGCCTGGGAACCAGCCTGTCTGTCGCTTGGATATGCCCAGCCTTTGACGGATGTAGACCTCGATCGATTGCAGGCTCGCGGCTGGGAATTGGTCCGCCGCCCAACAGGCGGGCGGGCAATCCTGCATACGGACGAGCTGACATATTCGGTAATCGCACCTCATGGCGAACCGCGTTTGGCGGGAGGCGTTCTGGAATCCTACAACCGACTGGTAGCGGCATTAGTGGAAGCATTAAAACTGCTCGACCTGCCTGTTGAAATCCATGACCAGGCGATTGGGAAAGTCAAAATACCTAACCCGGTCTGTTTCGAAGTTCCTTCGACATCCGAGATCATCGTGGGAGGCAAAAAACTGGTGGGTTCAGCGCAGGCTCGCCGCAAGGAAGGCATCCTGCAGCATGGAACCCTGCCTCTGACTGGTGACCTGGCGCGCATCCTCCAGGTGCTGGTATTCTCCGATGAAGAAGCCCGTCGACGGGCTGCAAGTCACCTTCTGGAACGTGCTACAACCTTGGAGGCGGCTCTCGGACGGGTCGTATCATGGGTCGAGGCAGCACATGCCTTTGCAACTGCGTTCGGCTCAACGCTTGACTTGACTATCCAACCGGGGGACCTAAGTTCGCAAGAAAATAACCGTAGCAGGGAACTGGCCACTGAAAAATATAGGTTCCCTGACTGGAACCAAAAAAATTTGATTCATAAGTCATGTGTTTAGCAATTAATTCATGTATTTTTAAAAATTATGAGACCTGTCACTTGCATTTTTTGGGGTTTCGATATATTATCTTTTTATCACCGGGGACCATCCCCAAAACCTTATTCCCTTGAGAGGAGAAGAAAAATGAAGAAAGTGTTTGTGTTCGCTTCGTTACTGGTCGCGGCTGTTATGCTGCTGTCTGCATGCGGTCCTGCTGCGACCACCGTTCCGCCTACGGCTGTACCACCGACCGCGGTTCCACCAACTTCCGTTCCCCCACCCACCGCTGTCCCGCCCACAGCCGTCCCACCGACTGCGGTCCCCACTGTCGCCCCAACTGCAATCCCCCCCATTTGCACAAAATTGGCTGACGCTCCTGCTACTGCTCCCGCTGCCGGTCAACTGGGTGCCTCAGATACACCGATAACCATCGCATTTGTACCTTCCGGTGAATCTGGCATAATCGCCACAGCCAGCACAGCCATCGCCACCTGCTTAAATCAGATGACGGGGTTGAACTATACCATTCAGACTGGTACAAGCTATGCCGCTGCCATCGAGGCGATGGGTGCAGGAAAGGCCCAGGTCGGGTTCCTCAACACATTCTCGATCCTCATCGCGCAGGCAAAATATGGGATCATCCCCGCTTTGATCAACCTTCGAAATTATTCCACCAACAGCCTTGATCCTGATCAAGCACTCGGTAAAACTTTGCAACCGTTTTACAAGGGACAGTTCATCGCCCGTGCCGATGAGAACATCAAAACCTTTGCCGACCTTAAAGGCAAAACCTTCTGCTTCGTAGATCCGCTGTCCACTTCTGGCTACATCGTTCCAAGAATCATCCTGCTGGCCAACGGCGTCAATCCGGATACCGACTTCAAGGCCACCGTTAATGCAGGTTCCCACCCGAATGTTGCCATCGCAGTATACAAGGGCGATTGCGATGCAGGCGTGACCTACATCAACGTTCTGACTGATGCAGCCACCAACCTGGCTGCAACCTATCCCGATATCGCCACCAAGGTGGTTGTATTTGCCGACACAGATCGAATCCCGAACGATGGCGTCCAGTACATTAAGACCTTCCCCACCGCTCTTCAATCGATCACCACAGAGGCTCTGATGGCCATGGCTGCCGACCCGGGCGGCAAGGCTGTTCTTGCAAAGTTGTATGCCATCAATGCCTTCCAAAAACTCGATGCAACTTCCACGTATTATTCTGACTTTAACAAAGTCCTTGTGGCAGCGGGCGTCGATCCATCCTCGTTGGTTAAATAACTTGCTTTTCAGCCTGGCGGGTTTCGATAACCCGCCAGGCTTTTCTTTTATTCTGAGAGCAATCTATTTAATTTCACATCCCATGTTAAAAGTTGAAAACTTAACTAAAGTGTACGCAAATGGTACCCAGGCGCTTAAAAACGTCAGCTTTGAAGTCAAAGATGGCGAATTTTTGGCCGTAATCGGATTAAGCGGGTCGGGAAAATCCACCCTTTTGCGCTGCATCAATCGCCTTATCGATCCGACGTCTGGAAAAATCTTTTGGGACGACCAGGACATAACCGCGGCCTCATCCAGCGAAATCCGCAAGATCCGGCGTCAGATTGGCATGGTCTTCCAACAGTTCAACCTCGTGAAACGTTCTTCCGTAATGACGAACGTCCTTACCGGCCGACTGGGGTATGTCAACACTTTTTCAAGTGCCCTGGGTCTTTTCTCTGCATCCGATAACAATAAGGCACTCGCGAAGTCTTGATCAGGTTGGGCTGGCAGACAAGTCACATGTGAGAGCCGACTCTCTTTCAGGTGGCCAGCAGCAACGCGTCGGCATCGCCCGAGCCCTGATGCAGGACCCAAAGTTAATCCTGGCTGATGAACCAGTCGCTTCGTTGGATCCAGTGTTATCTCATTCCATCATGAAATATCTTGAGCAACTGAATAAAGAACGCGGGATTACCGTGATCTGTAGTTTACATTTCCTTGATCTTGTGCACCGCTATGCCACCAGCGCAATTGCGCTCAAAGATGGTGAACTGGTTTTCCAGGGGCTGCCAAAGCAGATTGACGACGCCGAATTTAAGGCCATCTATGGCCAGGATGCCGAGCGTATCTCCATCATTTAGTGAGACGGCATTTCCGCTTGAGCGCTAAATTTTGACCGGGTATATATTCTGTTTCCATAAAATCGCTCATTCATGTCAAAAACAGAAAACGCTGCCAAACCTGTTGCAAACTCGACTTTTTTGCAAATTGCTTCCCTGATCGTTCCCGGGTTGGGACAATTCCTTTCCAAAAAACGGGAACGCGGGGTGTTGATTTTAGCGCTGACAGCGGTCCTGGTCTACCTGGTGGACTGGTCATTTGTTCATCAAAACATTGGGAAGGTCGACCTGGCCGGCTGGATCACCAGCTGGTTGTGGGTACCGCTGATCCTTTTTTGGGCCTGGAACGTATTGGATGCACGGGCCATCTCCGTTCAAAAGACATTTAGTATCCTTCCTGGAACTCTTTTAGCAATTATTATCCTCTATGTAATCGCATGGAACGTCACCGACGTCAAATTTAACCGGCTTATCGAGCGGTTCGGTGACGCGCGCACTGTAGCCACCAACCTGCTTAACCCAGATATGATCACCATGAACGTAAACGGGGTGGACAAAATATGTGCCTGGAACTGTATGTATACCTACATTGGCGACAAGCTGGCTGGGCAGCCGGTTGAGGGACCGATACGGGCAAGCGATAACCTTTTGCAGATTTTCGGCAGTGTGAGCCTCCTTCCTGCTTCAAAATGGCTGGTAAGCCTCGGTCTTTTTAAAGAAGGCAGCAATATCAGGACATATGTTGCCGGGTCGATGATCCAAACCATCGCCATGGGATTGATGGCAACCATTTTTTCCACAATCCTGGCAATACCGATCAGCTTTTTCGCGGCGCGCAATATCATGGGCCGCCTTCCTGGAGGAACCGCCATTTACTATTTTGCACGAGGGGTTTTGAATGTTGTGCGTGCCATCGACACGATCGTATGGGGGTTGATCGTCGTCGTTTGGGTTGGCCTGGGAACTTTTGCGGGTGTTATTGCGCTTACCATCCACTCCGCGGCAGCTTTGGGTAAATTATTCTCAGAAGAAATTGAGCATATCGATACAGGTCCAATCGAGGCAGTCACTGCCACAGGCGGTAACCTGATCCAGATCATTCGTTTTGCAGTCATCCCCCAAATTATTCCATCTTTTCTATCCTATTCGCTTTTGCGATGGGATATCAATATGCGCTCCGCGACGGTCATTGGCTTTGTGGCCGGCGGCGGCATCGGTTTTTTTGTAATTGAAAACGTGCGCATGGGCGGTTATCAGCAATATGCAACCGCGTTGTGGGCCGTGGTGGTCGTCATCATTCTTGTAGATTATATAAGTGGCAAGTGGCGGGAAAATATATTAAAAGATCAGGGCGCACAAGAGAACAAAGGGAATCGTCCGGTATTGAGGTTTTTGCGGCTGGGAATTTACCTCATCCTGGGAGCGGCTGCATTTATTTATTGCTGGAATTTGAGCGAGATCAATTTACGGTATTTATTCAGTCCCGGGTCCAACTTCGGGCAACTTATCAAAGACTTCGTAACGATCGACCTTTCTTCAAGCGTCATCCAGCCGACCATCCAGCAAATGATCGTTACGATCTTCCAGGCATTTTTAGCTACCACTTTGGGAGCCATATTTGCCCTGCCATTCAGCTTTCTGGCCGCCAAGAATTTAACTGGGCGTAGTAACCTTTCGAAGTGGATTTATTACCTTACCCGCGCAGTGTTCAATTTCCTCCGCTCGATCGAAGCGCTGCTTTACGTAGTGCTGTTCATCTTTTGGGTCGGTGTCGGGCCGTTCGCCGGCATGCTGGCTCTGGCAGTGACCTCCTTCGCCCTGATCGGAAAACTGTTTTCGGAAGCGATCGAGAACATCGATTCCGGAGCAATCGAAGCTGTTACTGCCACGGGTGCCAACCGCCTGCAAATGATCGTTTATGCCGTCATACCCCAAATAGCCCCACCTTTCGTATCCTACCTGCTCTACCAGTGGGATATTAATATTCGCATGGCTACAATAATCGGGTTCGCAGGTGGCGGCGGTATAGGCCTGACCCTAACGACCTTCTTTGGATCGCTGCAATATCATAAAGCAGGAACAGTCGTGTTCTTTATTATCATTATTGTGGCATTGATGGACTTCGCCAGTGCCGAGTTAAGACATAAGCTCGTCTGAAGCCCTTTTTTCATTCTGATAAAGGAAGAACCTATACTGTCAAGGTGAAACCTGATGCCTAACAACGGGTTTCCTCTTCGCATGATACAATCCCGCCCATGTTTAAGAGTATTTTAAAAATGGGCACCACGATCATTATCATATTGATCCTATTGGCGGTTGTCCTGATGGGCGTTTCACGGCTGATAATCGGGCTGTATGCACGCCAGAAAATATATACGGGTGCCGATGTCACGGCACGCCCGGTAGCCATTGTCTTTGGGGCAGGGTTGTGGCGAAACGGCACAGCCACCCCGGTACTGCAGGACCGTGTTCAGACGGCTGCTGACCTGTATCTCGCAGGGAAGGTTCAAAAAATCCTCATGAGCGGAGACAATCGATTTGTGGACTATAATGAACCGGCGGTGATGAGGGAAGTGGCCCTCTCTTTCGGAGTGCCGGACTTTGCCATCGTGCTCGACTATGCCGGCAGGCGCACCTATGACACCTGTTACCGGGCCAAGGTCATCTTTGGGGTCAGCCAGGCCATCCTCGTAACGCAAGCCTTCCACCTGCCGCGCGCCCTTTACGAATGCAACCAACTGGGGGTCGATGCTGTCGGCGTTGCAGCCGACCTGCGCGTGTACTCCAGGTCCTCGGTGCTGTACTGGAATGCACGCGAATTATTCGCCACTGTTGCTGCCCTGTGGGACATTAATATCAGCCACCCGGTTCCCGTGCTGGGAAACCATGAACCAATATTTCCATGAGGATATCAGAAACCCATGATCCGCGAAGAAGCCTTAGCCCTTGTCCACGAATTTGTCAAAAATGACAACCTCGTAAAACACATGCTGGCAGTGGAAGCCTCCATGCGCTTCTATGCCATGAAATATAGCGAGGATGCGGATAAGTGGGCGCTGACCGGCCTCCTGCACGACTTCGATTGGGAGATCCACCCTACTCTCGAAGAGCATCCGCTGGCAGGGGAACCCATCCTGCGCCAGCGCGGGGTGCCGGAGGATGTCATCCGGGCAGTAATGAGTCACGCTGACCATACCGGTGTACCGCGCGTATCTCAAATGGAGAAGGCACTTTACGCCTGCGATGAGGTGACCGGATTGATCACCGCAGTGGCTCTCGTCCGCCCGTCACGTTCCCTTCTGGATCTGGAGCCCTCTTCTGTAAAAAAGAAATGGAAGGACAGGGCTTTTGCAGCCGGTGCCAACCGGGATGAAATCCAAAAAGCTGCAGCAGAATTCGGTATCGAACTTTGGGAACACTTGGGTAACGTGATCATCGCCATGCGCGGCATCGCTCCCGAATTAGGGTTAGTGGGGAACATCCAAAAATAATAAAAGCAATTTCCGCTCTCAGAATTTATTATTAGCATTAAAAATCAACCACTCCGCACTCCATTTTCCTGCAGCGGGGTGATTGATTTTCCTATCGGCTTATTTCTTCTTCGCCGGAGTTTTCTTCTTTTCCACCTTCTCTACCAATTCGACAAACAGTTCCACTGCCCAGCCCTCAGTCAATCCAATCAGCACGTCCCCGGGCTTGAGTTCCACCACGGAATCACCGCGCATGGCGGTGCGTTTCCGCAGCGGGGCCTGGTCGAGGCGCGCCATCTTCGGGGCGGCTTTGAGCAGATGCAAAGTCACGACAGTGTTCGCCTTGCCCATGGCCAGTCCAGCCAATGAGACGCCGCGTGCCATTTCCCAGGCGATCACCCCCTTCCCATAGCGTCCCTGGGCAGGGAAATCCTTTACCTCCACCCGTTTTCCTTTTCCATCAGAAGCGATTAGGAACAGGTCACCCATCCCGGGCAGGATCTCCATCCCGATGACAACGTCCCCCACCCCCAACTTGATCCCGTTTACGCCTGCCGTAGCCAGGCCCATGGGGCGGACATCCTCCTCGCTAAAACGGATTCCCATGCCAAGGGCTGTCACCAGTAGCACCTCTTTCTTCCCGTCTGTGAGCGCTAACCAGCCCAGGCTGTCACCTTCGTTCACATTTACCAGCCGAAAGGTTTGAGCTGATGGACCCGGTAGGTCGCTGACCAGACTCTTTTTTACCATCCCGCCGCGCGTGACCGTGAGCAGGATCGTTTCAGCGGGAAGCTCGGATTTTCTGGCAGGCAGGACGAATGCCGCCACTGGCGTTTCATCCGCCTGGAGGGGAGACTGTTTATTAAATGGATTTCCTTCGCCCAACCTTTCGGCTTCAGGCAGGGTATGCACAGCCACAGCAGCTGCCAACCCGCGTTCACTGACCAGGTAAAGAGTGTCGGTGGAATTGGCTTTCACCAGGAGCTTGGGTGCCTCAGTTCCAGACAGGCGCGGCGGTTTGTCGTCGCGGGTCCGGGCGAGCATCCCGTCTGCAGTCATGCCGATCCACACCACCTGCTCCATCACCAGTTCGGCGGCAGTCAGCAGGGCTTTTTTGGTTTTGCGACCCTTCATGCTGACGATCTGCGTTCTGCGTCGGTCGCCATATGCTGCCTTGACCCTGAGCAACTCATCAGCGGCAACGAGGCGCATTTTTTTAGGGGATTTTAACAAACCTTCCAAATCCTTGATCAGGAGCAGCGTTTCTTTATATTCTGTCTCGATTTTCTTGCGTTCCAATGCGGCCAACCGGCGGAGTTGCATTTCCAGGATTGCATTTGCCTGGAGGTCCGAGAGCTTAAAGCGTTTTATCAAACGCGCCCGGGCTGACTCAACATCCGGCGAAGCTTTGATCAACGCAATGATCTCATCCAGGTGTTTGAGTGCCACCATCAGCCCTTCGAGGATGTGCGCTCGGGCGCGTGCTTTCTGCAGATCGAACTCGGTGCGGCGCTTGATGACCGACAATCGGTGGTCGAGGTAAACGCGCAGGGCTTGTTTCAAGGTGAGCAGGCGTGGCTCATTATCCACCAGGGCCAGCAGGTTGATGCTGAAGGTGGACTGCATGGGAGTGCGCTTATACAATGCAGCCAGGACTTTTTCGGGCTCAACATTTTTAGTCAGCTCAATGACGATCCGCAGACCCTGGCGGTCGGATTCATCGCGCAGGTCGGTTATCCCCTCCAACTGTCCGTCCCTCACCAGCTCGGCGATCCGCTCGATCAGGCTGGATTTGTTAACCTGGTAAGGGAGTTCAGTGACTATGATGCGGCTCTTGCCTCGCTCCATTTCCTCAATGTGGGCATTGGCCTGGATCGTGACTCTGCCGCGGCCTTTACCATAAGCGGCTTCGATGCCTTCCTCCCCCTTTTGTTCGATGATGATCCCACCGGTGGGGAAATCGGGACCTTCGACGAACTCCATTAAATCTTCCACGTTAATGTCGTCGAGCTTTTCCCATTTTTCGAGCATATAGACACACGCATCTGCAATCTCCCCCAGGTTGTGAGGTGGGATGTTGGTGGCCATACCTACGGCGATGCCGGTGGCACCATTTACGAGCAGATTCGGGATGGCGGAAGGAAGCACCGTCGGCTCAGTGAGAGTGCCATCGAAGTTGTCCGTATAGTCCACGGTATCCTTGCCAATGTCAGCCAGCAGGTCCAGTGCGGGGGCAGCCAATCGTGCCTCGGTATACCGCATCGCAGCTGGCGGGTCGCCGTCCACCGAACCGAAGTTACCCTGTCCATCCACCATCAGCGTCCGCATGGAAAAATCCTGGGCCATGCGAGCCATAGCTTCGTAGACAGACTGATCGCCGTGAGGGTGGTATTTTCCGAGCACTTCGCCGACTATACGGGCCGATTTGCGGTAGGGGCTGTCGGCGCGGATGCCCATATCGTACATGGCATATAGGATGCGGCGTTGGACGGGTTTGAGACCATCTCGTGCATCTGGGAGGGCACGCGCCACAATCACGCTCATGGCGTAATCGAGATATGCCTGCTGCATCTCGTGATCTATGTCGATTTTTCGGACAAGGCCGAGTTCCATACTGGCTCCTTAAATCCACCACCTAGGGAGGTTGAGCATTCAATTCCTGTGAGGTGAAAGAATGTTCTATCTTTGGTTTATCTTACGGGGAAAAAGGGAAAGCGTCAAGGAGAGAAAAAAGAGGCAGCTGATTGGCTGCCTCTTAATAACATTTTGGATGGGAGATAGTTGCATCTCCCCCGGGATTAGTCAGACGCCCCGGCATCCGGGATTTCCGTCCACTGGGAGGAACCCGCTTGGGCAAGCGCCTTTTCAACCGCTGCGAAGCGCCCATGTACAAAACCGGTGCCTCCGGGGATCAACTTGCCGATGATGACGTTCTCCTTTAACCCATAGAGCGGATCGGTGGAAGAACCAATGGCCGCGCCTGCCAGCACCTTGATGGTATGCTGGAAGGAAGAAGCTGACAGCCATGAATCGGTGCTGAGGGAGGCCTTGGTGACACCCAGGAGCATTTCATGGAACTTGGCAGGGGTCTTTCCTTCGGCCAACAGCTGTTCGTTGACCCGCTGGACTTCCAACCGTTCCACGGCGTCGCCGGGCAGATAACGTGTGTCGCCCGGGCGGACAACCTGCACCTTGCTCAACATCTTGCGAATAATAACCTCAAAGTGCTTGTCATGGATGTTCTGCCCTTGTGACCGGTAAACTTTCTGGATCTCGGTCATCAGATACATCTGGCATGCTTCCCGACCCTGGACACGCAGGATGCGGTGCGGGTTCAGAGAACCTTCGGTCAATGGCTGTCCATCTTCGACGTGATCGCCTTCTTTGACAAGGAGCCGCAGGGTGGTCGGAATTTCAGCCTCCTGCTCATCCCGTTGTTCACGGGATACATACACTTTGCGTTTCTCGATTCGGACTTTACCACCATGTTCAGCTGCGATCGTTGCGTCTTCCAGGGTGGCAATAACATCCCCAGCTTTGACTTCGCTTTCGTCTTTAACTTGGATCTTCCATTCTTTTGGCACATCGAACTCGTCGTGGATCATTTCACTTTGTTCGATGTGGACTAGGCGCATATCGGCATACTTATCCGATTGGATGATGCGGACAGTGCCCTTGATCTCGGCAACGACGGCTTCACCCTTCGGTTGTTTGCGGGACTCGAAGAGTTCTTCGACGCGGGGTAGACCGGTGGTGATATCGCCGCCCGCGGCCACACCACCGGTATGGAAGGTGCGCAGGGTAAGCTGTGTACCGGGCTCTCCGATGGATTGGGCAGCCACGATACCGACTGCCGATCCCATCTCGACCATGGTACCGCGTGCCAGGTCAAGACCATAGCATTTGGCACAGATCCCGTGGGTCAATTCGCATGTAAGGGCGGAACGAACCTTCACTTCCGCGACCTCTGCCAGCGTAATCTTGCGCGCCAGGTCCCGGTCAAGGATATCGTCCGGTTCTGCCAGCACTTCGCCGGTTTTCGGGTCAAGGACTCGTTCGGCAGCCAGGCGGCCATATAACCGGGATGCCATGGATTGACCAGCGACATCGTCCTTGCTGCGAATCCACACACCATTGTGCGTCCCGCAGTCAAGTTCATTGATAATTATGTCCTGGGCAATATCCACCAGGCGGCGGGTCAGATAACCGGCGTCAGCAGTCCTTAGGGCAGTATCGGCCAGGCCTTTGCGGGCGCCGTGCGTTGAAATAAAGTATTCCTGTGCAGTCAGACCCTCACGGAAGTTCGAGCGGATCGGCATCGGGATGATGCGCCCGGATGGGTCAGCCATCAAACCGCGCATTCCGGCTAATTGCGAAATGGGGCCAAACCCACCCTTGGTGGCACCCGAGTTGGCCATGGTGGACAGGTTACCGTCCGGGTCTAGGGCGTTGCGAACCGATTTGGCAACCTCATTTGTGGTCAATTGCCATATCTGGATGATGCGTTCGTTCTGCTCTTGCTCGGTCAACAGGCCGCGTCGGAAGTCTCTCTGAACCAGTTCCACATCCTTGAGTGCCCTTTCGATGATTTCCTGCTTCTGCGGTGGAACGGTAATATCCGAGACTGCAATCGTGGTACCTGAACGCATGGCATATTCGAAGCCGATGCGTTTGATCCCATCTGCGGTTTCTGTCGTGACGTCCTGTCCGTAAAGTTCGTAAACTTCCGCGATCAGGTCTTTCACACCACCTTTTTCCAGCTGCCGGTTGATAAATTGAACTTTTTCCGGCAGGATCCGGTTGAAAAGGACGCGCCCAACGGTAGTGTCAATCAAGCGTGTTTCCGCTTCCGGCAGTCGATCGTGGTTCTCATCGTACCAGGTGGTTAAACGAACTTTAACCTTGCTGTGTACATCCACCTGACCTAACTGGTAAGCCAAATCAACATCATCGATGTCGGAAAATGTGCGCCCATCACCCTTATGAGGCTTTGAATGCAACATGGTCATGTAATAGACACCCAGCACCATATCCTTGGACGGCCCGATGATCGGTTCGCCGTCTGCGGGCTTGAGCAGGTTCTTGGAGGCCAGCATTAAGCGACGCGCTTCTTGCACTGCTTTGTCAGACAGGGGCACATGGACAGCCATCTGGTCACCATCGAAGTCGGCGTTGAAGGCGGTACAGACCAGCGGGTGTAACTGTATGGCGGAACCTTCGATCAGGATCGGTTCAAACGCCTGGATGCCCAGTCGGTGCAGGGTGGGTGCACGGTTTAACAGAACCGGGCGATCCTTGATGACTTCCTCAAGTGCTTCGTATACTTCGGGCCGGTTGCGTTCGATAAAGCGGCGCGCACCCTTGACGTTGGCAGCATAATTATGCGACACCAGGCGTGAAATCACGAAGGGTCGGAATAGTTCCAGTGCCATGCTTTTTGGCAGGCCGCATTGGTAAAGTTTCAACTGTGGACCAACCACGATCACGGAACGGCCGGAATAATCCACACGCTTGCCGAGCAGGTTGCGGCGGAAACGACCCTTCTTGCCCTTGAGCATGTCGCTCAGGGAGCGCAATTCGCGACGGCCTCGACGGCTGAGTGCTTTGCCGCGCTGACTGTTATCGATCAGCGAATCCACTGCTTCCTGCAGCATGCGCTTTTCGTTGCGCACGATCACATCTGGCGCACCCAGTTCCAAAAGCCGCTTGAGACGGTTGTTGCGGTTGATCACACGCCTGTAAAGGTCGTTCAAATCGGAAGTGGCAAAACGTCCCCCGTCCAGTTGTACCATTGGACGAAGGTCCGGTGGGATGACTGGCAGGACGGTTAATATCATCCACTCTGGTCTATTGCCCGAGCGTCGGAATGCTTCCACAACCTTCAGCCTGGAAGTGGCCTTTTTGCGTTTCTGCTTGGATTTGGTGGTTTTTACTTCATGCCAAAGTTCTTCTGATAGTTTATCCAGGTCGAGGCGGCGCAGGATGTCATAAAATGCCTCGGCACCCATATCAGCGCGGAATACCTGTCCCCAGCGCTGTTTAAGTTCGCGATATCGGGTCTCACCCAGGAATGTGAATGGGCGCAGTTCCATCAATTCGTCACGTTGCTGTGCATTGGCATCATGACTGGTGGAGGTCTGGTCTTCCAGTTGGCTCCGCAGAGCATTCATCTGCTCATCAGCTGTAGCCTTGATGGTTGCGGCTTCCATCTTAACTTCATCAAGGGCGCGCGCCTTCTCGTCCTTGAGTTCATTCTCAATGGCTTCCAACCGCCCCTGGACGAACTTCTGTACTTTACCGAGGTGGGTGGCGCCGACCTTGATGCCAGCCTCGACAATCACTGTGCCGGTGCTGCCAAACACAACAGCTTCCTTGAGCAGCTTGCCTTTATTTTCCTGAAGATAAGCTTCAAGCCGCTGGCCTTCCTGAATGATCGGTTCCAGCTTGGCTGCAATCTGCTCGTCGTACTGGTGTTCCATCTCAACCTTGCGGGTCTGAAGTTCGCCCTGCTTCTTGTCACGAGCAGTCTTGATTTCGGCGATCTTGGAATTAATGACTGCGGCCTGTTCGCGTTCGGAAACGGAGATCTCGTCTTCCAGACGCTTTAAAGCCTTTTGGCGGGCATCCTCGTCCACGTAGCTGACAATATATTGAGCGAAGTACAACACCCGGTCCAGGTTGCGGCGCGAGATGTCGAGCAGCATACCCAGATAGGAGGGAATACGCCGCGTATACCAGATGTGGGCAACGGGCGTCGCCAGCATGATGTGACCCATCCGCTCACGGCGAACCGAAGAGCGGGTCACTTCCACGCCGCACTTATCGCATATTATTCCTTTATATCGGGGATTTTTATATTTACCGCAGTAGCACTGCCAATCACGTGTTGGGCCAAATATGGCCTCACAAAACAGACCGTCTTTTTCCGGGCGCAGTCGGCGATAATTTATGGTTTCGGGTTTTAGAACTTCGCCATACGACCAGGTTAAGATGGTTTCCGGAGAAGCAAGACTGATGCGTAACGAAATTAGTCCTTTGGTTTCCACTCGACCGTCTCCTCATCTCTAAATTGACACCTGCGACTGACCGCCCTTGCTCCAACATTCAAGTGATGCCAGAGACACACAAAAGCAAGCGCTCTGAAGCCTTTAGCTTCAAGCGCTCGCTAAATGTCGCAGAGTATGTTTATCTCTCAATGGAGCCGAATTATACTTGTATGGTCTGAATTGGTCAAGAGCAGGCTGTTTACGGAATTAATTTCGCTCTCATTCTGGTCGATCATTCAAATTTCAACAGCTGCAATATGTCCTGTAAAGCAGCCTCGAAGACTTCCTGCATCGTATTCTCAGGCGCCAAATACTGACCTCCAAAAGATCCGTCACCATAAATATCACGGGCTGATTGTGAATCCAGGATGTCGGAAGGGACGTTCGGTGGAGTTTTTTCGCCTTCCGGCATGCTGGTTACTATCGTAAAAGGGAAAGCTTCCAACCAGTTGGCGTGCCGGGGCTTCAGATCATGGTGTATGGCTACCTGCTCCACGCTGTGTGCAAGCCACCAGGCATACCATTGGAATTTTACATCGGGTAAAGTATTGGCAAGTTCCGTCAGGCGAGCTTTCAGACCGTTGTTGCCTCCGTGCCCGTTTAAGAAAAGGATGCGCTTGAAACCTTGTCCATAAGCCGAGCGGACAATATCTTCCACGGCATCCATCAAGGTGGAAAGCCTCAGGCTAAAGGTGCCAGGGTAAGAGAGAAAATACGGACTGGAACCATAATTAATCGGCGGCGCCACCAATACCCCGGTTTGTTTAGAAGCTGCATCCGCCAATGCCAGGGGAATCTTAACATCTGATAACAAGGAAAGATACCCATGCTGCTCACATGCACCCACCACGAAGATCAGGCGGTCATCGTTCTTGAGATATTCTTCCACATCCATCCAGTTCAGTTCTTCGATCCGCATAACGCCATTATAATCGTCTTGTGGCCGAACAATTTCCCATCCCACCCCTGTTCCTTGAACGCATGGCCCGCTTGCTGGGTGACGAATATACCGCCTTTGCCGAAGCCCTGACCCTCGTTCCGGTGCACGGTTTGCGCGTCAATACGCTCAAATTATCCGCGGATGAATTCCGGGATATATCGCCGTTCCCTTTGGGAGCCAAGGTTCCATGGTGCGATTCGGCATATTCAATCCTCCCTGCTCCTTCCCGTGGGAATGAAACGACGGAATCAAGTGAACCGGGGAAACATGCCTTCCACATGGCTGGACTTTATTATTTGCAGGATCCCTCGGCGATGTCGGCAGCAGTACTGCTCAATCCCCAACCCGGGGAACGAGTACTTGATCTGGCAGCTTCTCCTGGCGGCAAGGCGACACAAATTGCTTCCCTGATGCACGGAAAGGGCTTGTTGGTAGCCAACGAGATCAAGACGAAAAGGCTTAACCATTTGGTTTTCAATGTGGAACGCTGGGGAGCAGGCAATGTCGTAGTTACAAACGAGACTCCGGAACGGCTTGCGGATCATTTCGGCGCTTGGTTCGATCGGGTGCTGGTGGATGCACCCTGCTCGGGTGAAGGTATGTTCCGCAAAGATATGGGCGCGCGTCTGGCCTGGTCCGAAGAGATGGTGATGGACTGCGCAGTGCGCCAGGTAAACATCCTGCGTGTGGCAGCTCACTTGGTCCGTCCGGGTGGAGCCCTGCTCTACTCTACTTGCACATTCGCCCCCGAAGAGGACGAAGCCGTGGTTGTCAAATTCCTGAAGGACCATCTTGAATTCGAAGTGGAATCATTACCCCAATTGCCTGGATTCATGCCAGGTCGTCCGGATTGGGTCGGTTTAGGGACAGAAGCAAATGCCTTGCATGGTGCGGTGCGCCTGTTCCCCCACCGGGTGCGTGGTGATGGACATTTTGCCTGCCTGCTAAAACGAAAGGACGGCGCCTCAAAAGAGTTAGAAGCCTTCTGGGAACATGAAAAAGTCCAGCCATCTGACTGGAAACTCTGGGAGGCTTTTCGCGAGCAAACCCTCGAACTGGATTTTCCCGCCGAACGCCTGCGCCTGCAGGGTGACCGGCTCTACTACCTGCCGGAGGAAGCACCCGACATGAAAGGGCTGCGAGTCGCTGTCCCCGGCATCTGTCTTGGAAACTTAAAAAAAGATCGTTTCGAGCCTGCTCATCCGCTGGCTGTTTTTCTGCGCCCGGGTCAGGCGCGTAATGAACTGAGCCTTCCGGCAAATAGCTCGGAAATGGCAGCCTATTTGCGCGGTGATAGTCTGCCTGCCGAGGGGCCTCCCGGCTGGATCCTGGTCACCGCAGATGGCTGGCCGCTCGGCTGGGGAAAACGCGTACAGGGGAGGGTTAAGAACCATTTTCCTGCCGGCTGGCAAATCTATTCGTAAGAGGTGATATGCACGAAAAACGTTTCGAAGGGGATATTACTCGTTTGCGTAACCCTGAAAGGATCGCCCGTCTGGATGTGGATTGGGTGGTATCTCTCTGTCTCGAGGGTGGAATCTTCAAATCGGCCCTGGATGTTGGGACGGGGACAGGAGTATTCGCGGAAAAATTTGCGAAACTGGGAATGTCAGTACTAGGGGTGGACGTTAACCCTGAAATGCTCTTGGCTGCTCAGACTTTTGTGCCTTCCGGAAATTTTACAATTGCAACCGCTGAGAGGCTTCCGTGCCTGGATTCGAGCTTTGATCTTGTCTTCATGGGATTGCTATTGCACGAATCGGATGAACAGCTCCAGGTTTTACGTGAAGCGCAACGAGTCGCGCGTCTCCGGGTTGGGATCCTTGAATGGGCTTATCGTGAAGAGGACTTTGGCGCACCGCTCATACACCGGTTGGCTCCTTTGTTCCTAAGAAAAATGGCGCTGCAGGCAGGGTTCAGTAAAGTCGAAGAAATCCCTTTAACCAAATTAATATATTACTGGCTAACTATCTGACCTCGCTGTAATTTAACACGACAACAAGAGTGGCGACCGTCCGGTCGCCACTCAGCATTTATACAACGATATTAACCAACTTTTTCTGTGCCACAATCACTTTCCTGGGAAGCTTTCCTTCCAGGTATTTTTGAATAATCTTGCTCGCTAATGCAGCAGACTTTATATCATCTTCGCTTGCCTCCGCTGGAAGGACAACCCGGTCCCGCAGTTTCCCGTTGACCTGCACCGGGATGACGATCTCCAGCTCCCGGGCTGCTTCCTCATCAACCACCGGCCAGGGCTGGTTGTGGATGGAATATTTGCGGCCGGTTTGTTCCCAAAGCTCTTCAGCAATGTGTGGGCAGACCGGGGCAAGCATGCGCAGGTAAATATCCACTGCTTCATTCCATTCCGGCGTACCAGCTACCCCTGCCTCTCTGGCGGTGTACATCTCATTGAGTAATTCCATCAGCCCGGAGACAACCGTGTTGAACTCGAATTTTTTGAAGTCACGTGTGATTCGCTTCAGCATTTGGTGGACATGCCGGCGAAGGGCTTGGACACTCTCTTGGTGATCTTCCTGGCTGAAAAGCGATCTATCCGCAATATCCTCACCAGGCGCATCAGATTTAGAATAGCCCAGAGATTGCCGGGTGGAATTCGCTTGTCCGGTTGCAATAACCAGCGTCCAAACGCGTCTCAGCCAGCGGACGGTCCCATCTATTCCGGTAGAGTTCCAGGGCGCGCCCATATCCCAGCGCGCAAAGAACATTAGGAAGGCGCGCACTGCGTCCGCGCCGTAGCGCGCCACCAGGTCGTCGGGATCCACCACGTTGCCGCGGCTCTTGGACATCTTCTCGTTGTCCTCACCCAGCACCATGCCCTGGTTGCGTAACTGGATCATCGGTTCCGGCCCTTCAGTGATACCCATGTCACGCAACGCCTTGTGGAAGAAGCGCGTATAGATCAGGTGCATGGTGGCATGCTCGATACCGCCAGTATAGGTGTCCACCGGCATCCAGTAATCGTACTCTTTCGGGTCGAAAGGACCCTGGTCGTAATGCGGCGAAAGGTAGCGGAGGTGATACCAGGATGAACACATGAAAGTGTCCATTGTATCGGTCTCGCGTTCGGCTGGTTCACCGCAGACCGGACACTTCACCATTTTCCAGGTCGGATGCAGTTTCAATGGAGATTCGCCGGTGGGTTTCCAGGCCACGTCTTCAGGCAGTAAAACTGGCAGTTCATCATCCGGTACCGCGTTCCAACCATCCTTCTCGCAATAGATCATCGGGATGGGCGCGCCCCAGTAACGTTGGCGGGAGATTAGCCAGTCACGTAGTCTATAGTTTATGGAAGCTTTCCCAATCCCTTTGTCGGTTATGAACTTAACTGCGGCTTTGTAGGCTTTACCTGCTGAAGTACCTGTCAGTGGTCCTGAATTGACCATCATACCGAAAGCAGGCACCGCTGCGTTCATGCTGGCATCTTCAAAAGGCGACATATCATCCAGCTGGATTACGACTTGTATTTCGATCCCATATTTACGGGCGAACTCAAAGTCGCGCTGGTCGTGAGCCGGGACAGCCATAATGGCGCCCGTCCCATAGGTCATCAGCACATAATCAGCAATCCAGATCGGGATCCTTTCGCCATTGACCGGGTTGAGCGCGTAAGCACCTGTGAAAACCCCGGTCTTCTCCTTGTCGACAGCTTCACGGTCAATGTCCGATTGGCGGGCTGCCTGGAGCTTGTATGCATCCACCTCGGCTTTGTTCTCCGGCGTGGTAATCTTGTCCACCAGCGAGTGTTCCGGGGAAAGCACCATGAAGGTGACGCCCCACAGTGTATCCGGACGCGTGGTAAAAACCGTGATCGCAGGTTGGGATACAGGATCATGGGAATCCGCATGCGTACCAACTGGTCCGGTGTCGGTTAGTGGAAAATTCACCTCAGCACCCTCGGAACGCCCGATCCAATTTGTCTGTAGTAATTTCACCCGATCTGGCCAATCCATCCCTTCATAGTTCAGCAGTTCGTCGGCGTAAGCCGTGGTCTTGAAGAACCACTGCGCCAGGTTTTTCTTAATGACCGGGGTACCGCAGCGTTCGCAGTGTCGGTCCTCACCCCAGACTTGTTCCCGTGCCAGGGTGGTATTGTCGTGCGGGCAAAAATCGACCGGTGACATCTTGCGATATGCGAGCCCATGCTTGAAAAGCTGGATAAAGAACCATTGGGTCCACTTATAGAACTCCGGGTTGGACGAGATGGCTTCCCTGCGCCAGTCCCACATGGCACCCATCGAACGGAGCTGTTTGCGCATCTGCTCAATATTTTGGTAAGTGCGTTTCATTGGGTGGATGCCGTCCTTGATGGCGGCATTTTCGGCTGGAAGTCCAAAGGCATCAAAACCGATCGGTAGCATCACGTTATACCCGTTCATGCGCATGAACCGGGCGTGGGCGTCAGACGGCGTAAAAGCATACCAGTGACCAATATGCAGATCGCCTGAAGGATATGGCAGCATGGTTAGTGCGTAATGCTTGGGTTTATTTTCATCGATATCGGCATGGTACAGCCCATCGACTTCCCATTTGGCCTGCCATTTTGGTTCTATTTGAGAAGGAATATAGTCGCTCATTTCTACCTCGAGGATTAACTTTGATTGAATGTTGAGATCGATATACTTCAAAGCAACGAAGAACAACCCTGCAGATTTGGTATAACCCGGAGGTGCGCGAGAAGGCAGGACTGGGCCTCTGGTTTAATTCTTGTCATCAGGAACATTGCACACCTCCTTTTGTCAGATAAATAAAAAACCCTTCATCCACTCAGGGACGAAGGGTTTACTCTCCGCGGTACCACCCGGATTACGTTACCCGCTTGAATATTTCAGGTCCCAACCATCAATTGACTTGTTGGAAAATGGGGCAACGTCTCTCTTACGCTGTAACGGGCTGTCCCGGCGCTGACTACTTGATTCACCAGCGCAGTCTCTCTTGCGAGGGCAGGCGAGTTCAGTCCCCTGGTGCTCCCGCGGGCACCGTGAAGGGCTTCCACCTCGCTTTCCCTTCTCGCTGACGGGATGACCTACTACTCCTGTCTTGACCTTGTAATTTCAAGGATTATAGCACAATCGCGATCAAGCCATTAATCGCGATTGCCTGTGGACCCAGCGAGATTCGAACTCGCGACCTTCTCAATGCCATTGAGACGCGCTCCCAACTGCGCTATGGGCCCAGATTAATCTATTCACATCGCAGCACGCAAAAAGCGGGCGGTTTTGCTTGCTGGTTGCATTTTATGCCTGCCGCCCGCTGGCTGTGGACCTGAGGGGATTCGAACCCCTGACCTCCTCAGTGCGATTGAGGCGCGCTCCCAACTGCGCTACAGGCCCGTTCTTGGGCGAACGGTATTCTACCTGACAGGGAAAAGAATGTCAAGGAATCGGCCAAAGCGAAAAACTGGTCGTTCACCGAACGTTCTGAAACGTTCCGACGTCTTGCTTCCGCCCTGAATAAACCTATTCCCCTCCATTCTCCATTCCAGAAAGGATGGTGTAGAGCAATTCCAAAAGGATGACCTTGACGGAATCCCGGTCGGTGGCAACGCAGGAAATAAGTTTAACCTTGGAATCGAGGTGCAAAACGTGCCGCATGTCTTCAATGTCCCAGGCATCTTTCATGTCCTTTTTGTTGGCAGCCACCACATAGGGGGTCGGGGCATAGGCATGGAACGTTTCCAGGATGGAGCGCGCTTCTCGGAATGTTTCAGGGCGGGTGCTGTCCACCATAACAATGAAACCGAGCATTCCCTCTGAAAGGATCTCCCACATAAAGTCAAATCGACGCTGGCCGGGAGTGCCAAAAAGGTACAATACTAGGTCATCGTCGACCGTGATTCGGCCAAAATCCATTGCCACTGTGGTCGACTCTTTAACGGTTTTTTCTGAGGCAGAGGATATATTGCGTTCAGTGGAAACCACATCTATTTCGCTGACCGAGCGAATAAACTGGGTTTTTCCAGCATTAAAGGGGCCTGTAACAACCATTTTAACCGTTTGCATTAATAAAATCCTCAAAGGGTTTAGAGGGAACGTATCCTCGTAATTAGGCGATTAATTAAAGATTTTTGCTCTTCCTTGTTTTGGGAAGGGAATGCCCGCCCGGACGGGACGGATGCAATGCTACCATCGATGCGGATGGTTTCCACCAGCCCGGCTTCAAGAAGGCCGTAAACGATGCGCCGGATCTCCAGGTCGTTCATCTTGGTGGTGGTGGCGATCTGCCGCATGGTATTGGTGGGTTTAATATATGAAACGACCCGCCATTCTTCAACGCTCAAGTTGACGTTCCGGATATTGGTGCCGGGATGGTCCGTGAACTTTAGTGCCATATCAAGGCTGGGGATTTCGTCTTGCAGTTGCTCCCACTCGCGCATATGCCGCGAGCCTTCGATGATCAGGTTGTCAAGGTCCAGGCGCACACTGATCCGGTCTTCGGGAGGGACAGCATCATTATCGAAATGAAAAAATCCTTCCACCCAGGTAAAAAGGCGCTGGATGATATTTGTAAAATGCTGTTGGAGGTTGGTCAGGATGTCTTCCTGCGACAGGTAGCCGGCATTAATCAGCAATAGCCCCAGCTCTTTGTCGGAAATATGGGCTGCATTTTTTTGGATGGATCTAAATTGACCAGGGGATAGCTTTTTGGCTTTATACAGGACCAGAGACAGGCTGCTGTCTTCCTGGTCGATCTGGGCGTAAGCCAATTTCCCTTGCCGGAAGGTAACCTTCGCAGTTTCCGTGGGACCTTCAACCACAAGGGTCCCGGTTTTATTCGCCAGTTTTATGAGATTTAATAATTGGGTGATGGTAAAGTCACGCAGGTTGCCGCGCAGAGCCATGCCGGTCCTCGATAGCCATCCAAATTGTGATGCCGAGCGTTGAATGATTATACATGTAAGGTTGTCATGCGTCAAAGGGTCGAATTTCCAAGACCCTGAACGGGACTTAGACACAGATCATGGTTCGGAAAATGCACAGATTTAGGCAAGAAGCAGTATAATTTTTGGAAATTGTCCCGGGAGATGCCCCTTGATTAAAATATCGATCGTATACTGCACGGTTTGACACTTTACTGACCGGGCCGTGAGCCTGGCAAATGAGCTTCTGAGCCATTACGAACCGAATGTTGAGAGTATCACCCTCATCCCTTCTGATGGCAGCCGGTTTGAAGTAAGCGTCAATAATACCTTGCTATATTCCAAACTCCAGACTGGACGTCACCCCAACCCGGGGGAAGTCCTTGGCCTGGTGGGAGAGTTTTTAAAAAAGTAACTGGTCCTGCGGCGATTAAATTCTGCATTTATCGAGGTAATCATGGCTAAAAAAGGCCGTGTTTTTTCCGGCATCCGTCCCACCGGTCATGCCCACTTGGGTAATTATCTGGGCGCATTTAAAAACTATGTTTCTTTGCAGGACGATTACGAGTGTGTATATTGCATCGTTGACTTGCACGCCTTGACAACGGTTGAAGATACACTTAACCTGAAACAGAATACATACGACCTGGCTCTCGACCTTCTGGCGATCGGAATCCGCCCGGAAGAGACGATTCTTTTCGTCCAATCCCATGTCCCCCAGGTAACAGAATTACACACGCTTCTTTCGATGGTCACCCCGCTTGGAAAATTAACCGACCTGCCGACCTTCAAGGAAAAAGTGCGTCAAAACCCGAATAATGTCAATTATGGTTTGGTTGGCTACCCGGTACTGATGAGTGCCGACATCCTCCTCTATAAAACAGACCTGGTTCCGGTGGGGATCGATCAGGCTCCTCACCTTGAATTTGCACGCGAGGTCGTCCGGTCATTTAACTTCCGCTATCATACCAATGCCTTGATCGAACCTCAAATGAAAGCCGCCGAAGTCCAGAAAGTCCTCGGCATCGATGGCAAGGAAAAAATGGGGAAAAGCCTGAACAACCAGATCGAGTTGGCTGCCACCCCAGAAGAGACACGTCAGCGGGTAATGATGATGGTAACCGACCCGCATCGCATTAAACGCACCGACCCCGGGAATCCTGATATATGTAATGTATTCACTCTCCACAAAGTGTTTACGAATAGACCAGATGTGGAAATGATCAATATCGAATGCCGCAGGGCTGGCATCGGTTGTGTGGACTGCAAGAAACGACTCGCGGAGAGTTTGAACTCGGCACTCGAACCATTCCGCGCCAAACGCTCCGAGATTGCCGCAAAACCGGACCTGGTGCCCTCAGTGCTTGCCGACGGCGCAACGCGGGCACGGGCCATCGCTGAAAAGACCATGCAGGAAGTTCGGGCTGCTGTGCAGTTGCCTTGATCGCCTCCGTCCTGTAAAATGCGTGCTCTAATACAAAGGGTCAACTCCGGCAAAGTCACTGTGGAAGGGAAAACCATTGCCAAAATTGGTCAAGGGCTGGTTATTCTGCTCGGAATTGGCCAGGGAGACAGTGAAGAAAACGCTAAATTCCTGGCGGAAAAAATAGCTTCGCTGCGCATCTTTGCCGATGCTGACGGCAAATTCAACCGGTCGCTCCAGGATGTAAATGGAGCAGCCATTGTCATTTCCCAGTTTACACTCTATAGCGACACTCGCAAGGGTCGACGTCCGTCCTTTATAGAAGCTGCCCGTCCCGAGGCAGCCGAACCCTTGGTGGGTAAATTTGCTGGTCTATTAAGTGCGGAAGGGATTCCAGTGCAGGCTGGCAGATTTGGAGCCCATATGCTCGTGGAAATTGAAAATGATGGCCCGGTCACGATAATGCTTGAGAAATAGTTCACAATCCCATATATGGATGAATCCGCCGCTTGACGATATAGAAAGGTTGTGCTAGTATCTCATTGGAAATCAAAATTAAGGATGGTTGTTTTTTAAGGAGGAGATCATGGTCAAGAAATTAACGGTGGTAACCATCATGGGGGTGGCGGTCATAGCATTGCTTGTTTCCTGCTCGCGCTCCGCATCCCAATCACCTTCGGTTATCCTCGCTACTCCCACAGGCAAAGTGAACGTAACTGTTCAGCAACCAACCGGCGTAGGTCAGATCGAATTGATCGGTACCACCCAGATGTTGCAGACGATGACAGCCTTTTCCGTGCAGACCCAGGCAGCTCAAACGCCTGTTCCATCGGTGGTCCACGCCACATCGACGCCTTACGGCGCTCCCACTTCAGCGATACCGCCCACCGGCGCGGCCGTCACACCTCCCCCTGGTACAACACCGGTCATCATCGTGCCTACCTCTACACCCGGGCACCCATCAACATACACGCTTATGCCAGGCGAGTATCCCTATTGTATCGCTCGCCGCTTCAATGTAAACCAGCAGGAACTGCTAACCCTGAACGGGCTAAGCGACTCGACCCTCCTGCAGCCGGGAAGTGTTTTGAATATTCCCCAGACCGGGAATCCCTTCGTTGGTCAGCGTGCATTGCATCCGCATCCGACCACATTTACTGTCTCAACTGCCAACGAATCAATCTACTCAGTGGCATGCTATTTTGGGGATGTTGATCCCAATCAAATTATTGCCGCAAACAATTTAGTGTCTCCTTACACGCTGCATATCAATCAGACTCTGAATATTCCGTAAACGGAACGGTACTAAAAACACCCAGGCAGATCCGGCCTGGGTGTTTTTTTGGAGACTGAATGTCATTCGAACTGCTAAAATCTGAAATTGTTTATCCGGGGCGCGCCTTTACGGTCCGTCGTGATACGTTGCGCTTGCCCGACAACCGTGAGCACACCTTCGACATCGTGGTCCATATTGGATCAGTGATCATCCTGCCTCTGGACGGGGAAGGCCAGCTGCTTTTCGTACGCCAATACCGTCATGCGGCTGGGACGGACCTCTTGGAGCTTCCTGCTGGGACGCTGGACGAGGGCGAAACCCCGGAAACATGTGCCAGGCGGGAAGTGCGGGAAGAAACAGGCATGGCTGCTGGGAATATGGAACACCTGGGCGGATTTTATCTTGCTCCAGGGTACTCCACCGAATACATGCACGTATACCTGGCTACCGATCTCAAATTTGATCCGCTGCAGGCCGATGAAGATGAGTTCCTCTCCGTCGAGCGGTTTCCTCTTTCCGATGCAATTAAAATGTTTGAGCGCGGGGAAATCCAGGATGCAAAGTCGATTGCGGCGATCCTCCTGGCTCACAGGCAACTTGAAAATCAAAAATAACCTCTTTTGTGATTGGTGACAAGTCGCAGTAGTTATCATGTATAAAATTACTATCGCTCGGTTACTCGGGGGAATACACTCATCAGTTGGAAAATTATCCTACCACAGAATCTTCTGTGTTATCCTAATTTAAGGAGAAAAGCTATATATGGAACGCCAAAAGGTTACGATTGATGGGAATGAAGCCACCGCTTCCGTCGCCCATCGCACCAATGAAATCTGCGCGATCTATCCCATCACGCCTTCATCCAACATGGGGGAATTTGCCGACGATTGGTCAGCAATCAAGCGAAAGAATATTTGGGGCACCGTGCCCCTGGTAATAGAGATGCAATCCGAAGGGGGTGCCTCAGGCGCGGTCCATGGAGCTCTCCAGTCCGGGGCTCTCACTACCACTTTCACGGCCAGCCAGGGCTTGCTGTTGATGATCCCCAACATGTTCAAGATTGCCGGGGAATTAACCAGCACCGTTTTCCATGTTTCTGCCCGCACGGTGGCAACCCACGCCCTCTCCATCTTCGGCGACCACTCTGACGTGATGGCTGTCCGCCAGACTGGCTGGGCCATGCTCCCCTCCGGGTCAGTCCAGGAAGCGCACGATATGGCTTTGATCGCCCAGGCAGCAACCTTGGAAGCTCGGGTACCCTTCCTCCACTTCTTTGACGGTTTCCGCACCTCGCACGAAGTCGCGAAAATCGAACAACTGACAGATGATGATTTGCGGGTGATGATAGACGATGAGCTCGTCCGCGCCCATCGCGCTCGCGCTCTTTCGCCTAATCATCCCGTACTGCGCGGCTCTGCCCAAAACCCGGATGTTTTCTTCCAAGCCCGCGAAACGATCAACCCGTTCTATTCAAAGGTCCCTGGCATCGTCCAGAAGGCCATGGATAAATTCGCCAAGCTGACGGGCCGCGCCTATCACCTGTTCGATTATATTGGCGCTCCGGATGCCGAACGGGTGGTGATCATAATGGCCTCTGGCGGCGAAACAGCCGAAGCTACTGTACGCTACCTGGTCGAAAAGGGTGAAAAAGTAGGCGTGGTCCGCGTGCGCCTCTACCGCCCATTCGATACTCCTGCGTTCATCAAGTCTCTGCCCAAGAGCGTCAAGTCTGTCGCAGTTCTCGATCGCACCAAGGAACCAGGAGCAACCGGCGAACCTCTCTATCTGGATGTGACCAGCACCCTTTTCGAAAATGGTCTCCAGGGCATAAAAGTGATCGGTGGACGCTATGGTCTGTCTTCCAAGGAATTCACCCCCGCCATGGTCAAGGCTGTCCTGGACGAACTCAAAAAAGCAAGTCCAAAGAATCATTTCGTAGTTGGGATCAATGAAGATGTCACGCACTCCAGCCTGGACTACGATCTCAGCTTCAGCGTTGAATATCCAGAGACCGTTCGCTGCCTATTCTTTGGGCTGGGCTCGGATGGAACAGTGGGTGCGAATAAAAACTCCATTAAAATCATTGGCGAAGAAACCAACAATAATGCCCAAGGTTATTTCTATTACGACTCCAAGAAAGCTGGCACATTAACGGTTTCACATCTGCGTTTTGGTCCAAAACCCATCCAGGCGCCGTACCTGATTACCCCCAACACCGCCAACTTTGTTGCCTGCCACCAGTTCAACTTCCTTGAACGGTTTGACTTCACCAAGTTCGCTCAACCCGGCGCAGTCTTTTTGGTGAACAGCTTGTATGGTCCTGAGGAAATCTGGGACAAGCTGCCCCAGGAAGTCCAGAAAGACATCATCGAGAAAAAGCTGAAGTTTTACACCATTAACGCCTATGACGTTGCTGAAAAGACAGGGATGGGCAGCCGGGTCAATACCATCATGCAGACCTGCTTCTTTGCGATTTCCGGCATCCTGCCGCGGGACGAAGCCATCGAGCAAATTAAAAAGGCCATTAAGAAAACATACGGCAAGCGCGGCGAAGCTGTGGTAATGAAAAACTATGCAGCGGTGGACCAGACCCTGGTTAACCTGCATGAGGTCAAGATGCCTGGCAAAGTAACCAGCACCATCACCCGCCGCCCGCCGGTTGCTGCAGAAGCACCCGAATTCGTTCGCAATGTGTTGGGACCAATGATCGCCTTCGAAGGCGATACCGTCCCGGTTTCCGCCATGCCCCTGGATGGCACCTTCCCAACCGGCACAACCAAATGGGAAAAACGTAACATCGCCCTGGAAATCCCAGTCTGGGAATCCGATTTGTGCATCCAGTGCGGGAAATGTGTCTTTGTTTGCCCGCATGCCGTCATCAGGCATAAGGTTTACGATAAAAAATTCCTGGAAAAAATGCCCGCGACATTCAAGTTCATGGACTCCAAGTTCAAGGAATTCCCTGGCATGGCCTACACCGTCCAGGTGGCGCCTGAAGATTGCACCGGTTGCACCTTGTGCGTGGAAGCCTGCCCTGCCAAGGATAAAACCAATCCGGCGCGCAAAGCCATCAACATGGCATTACAGCCGCCGCTGCGCGAATCGGAGGCAAAGAACTGGGATTTCTTCCTCTCACTACCAGAAATTGATCGCACAGCCATCAACTTGGGAACCATTAAGAACTCGCAACTCCTTCAACCGCTGTTCGAGTTCTCTGGAGCGTGCGCAGGTTGTGGTGAAACACCCTATATAAAATTGCTGACTCAGTTGTTTGGAGACCGGTCCATCATTGCAAATGCCACCGGCTGCTCGTCCATTTATGGTGGGAACCTGCCTACCACTCCCTATACTTTCAACAAGGAAGGAAGAGGTCCGGCCTGGTCCAACTCACTGTTTGAAGACAACGCTGAGTTCGGGCTGGGGTTCCGCCTGACACTCGATAAACAGCTCGAGTACGCCAGCGATATCCTGCCAACCTTTATCAATGAACTTGGCCAGGATCTTGTGGATGGCTTGCTCAAAGCTGACCAGACCACTGATTTGGGAATCAGGCAGCAGCGCGAGCGGGTGGAAATTCTCAAGCAGAAACTCACTCAGTCCAAAAACCTGCAGGCAAAAAACCTGTCAGCGGTTGCAGATGCCTTCGTTAAGAAAGCAGTCTGGATCGTTGGCGGTGATGGCTGGGCTTACGATATCGGCTACGGTGGTCTTGACCACGTCCTGTCGACCGGTCGAAATGTTAATTTGTTGGTGCTCGACACCGAGGTCTACTCCAATACTGGTGGACAGGCTTCCAAATCCACCCCGCGCGGTGCAGTGGCTCGGTTTGCCGCTTCTGGCAAGGGCTTGGCTAAAAAGGACCTGGGCCTGATGGCCATAGCTTACGGCTATGTTTATGTAGCCCGGGTTGCCATGGGATACAGTGACCAGCATACTCTGAAGGCTTTCCTTGAAGCTGAATCCTACAATGGCCCGTCCATTATTATCGCCTACAGCCATTGCATCTCCCACGGTTATGATATGTCCAAGGGTCTCGAACAGCAGAAATTGGCTGTCCAATCCGGCCTCTGGCCTTTGTATCGCTTCGATCCGCGTTTGGCTGCGGATGACAAGAACCCTCTGCAGATCGATTGCAAAGCGCCCACCATTCCAGTGGAGCAATATATGTATAACGAAACCCGCTTCCGCATGTTGACTCAGAGTGACGAAGAGCGCGCCGAGACTCTGCTAAAATTGTCCGGCGAAGATGCCAAGTCCCGTTGGAGTTTCTATTCTCAGCTGGCCGCCATGCACTACGGCAAAACCGAAGAACAGAAATAAGTGAACCAAAATGGGACGGAATGCAACTCCGTCCCATTTTTAATAAACCCTATCAAAGGAGAGCATATGGTTGACCTGTCTACGACCTATCTGGGCCTTAACCTCAAGAACCCGTTGGTGGCTTCCGCCTCCCCGTTGTCTGAAAAATTGGAAAACGTAAAAAAACTGGAAGCTGCAGGGATCTCGGCGATTGTCATGTACTCCCTTTTCGAAGAACAAATCATCCACGAGAGTCTTGAACTCGATCATTTTCTTTTCTATGGCACTGAAACCTCCCTTGAAATTGACTCTTTCTACCCCCAGAGTGGACGGTATACGCTCAAGGCAGATTCCTACGTGGAGCACCTCCAGAAAATCAAGCAGGCTGTGCACATCCCTGTTATCGGCAGCCTGAATGGCGTCTCCTCCGGGGGCTGGATTAAATATGCCAAAAGGATAGAAGAGGCCGGTGCAGACGCCCTGGAGCTCAATCTATATTTCCTCCCTACCAACCCGTCTCAGACCGCCACCCAGATAGAAGAGAACTACATTACGCTCGTGCATGATGTGCGCAGCAGTATAAAAATTCCATTGGCCGTAAAACTCAGCCCATTCTTTACTTCCATCCCGAACATGGCCAAACGACTTGCTGACGCAGGCGCCGACGGTTTGGTCCTCTTCAACCGTTTCTACCAGCCGGATTTCGACCTGGAAGAATTGGAAGTAGTCCCGAACTTAATCCTAAGCACATCCAATGAATTACGCCTGCCTTTGCGCTGGATCGCCATCCTTTATGGACAGATCAAAGCGGACTTTGCGCTCACCACGGGAGTGCATACTGCTGAAGATGTCGTGAAAACCACCATGGCCGGCGCCAGCGTGGCGATGATGACCTCCGTGCTGCTCTCAGAAGGGATCGACCGTATCCCGGTCATTCTGGCTGACTTGGAAAAGTGGATGGCTGTGCACGAATATGAATCCATCCGTCAAATGAGAGGCAGCTTGAGCCAGAGGTCGGTTTCTGAACCGGCTGCCTTCGAGCGGGCGAACTATATGAAAGTTCTGAATTCCTTTAAATCGATGCCGTAAATTAAATAAAATTAAAAAAACACAGCCCCTGCGTTTGCAGGGGCTGTTGCTTTCTATAAGTGCAGACGGAACCGGTTATTCAATCGCTTCAGGTTCCCCGCCGGACTTCTTTTGCCGATAGGTGATGCGTCCGCGGGTTAAATCGTAGGGAGACATCTCGACTTTGACATGATCACCGAGCAGGATACGGATGTAGTACTTGCGCATCTTTCCAGAGAGATAAGCCAAAACTTCGTGCCCGTTATCGAGTCTTACCCTGAACTGAGTACCAGGTAAAGCCTCAACCACCAGCCCCTCGACCTGAATCTTATCTTCGTTCGCCATAATGCCTCCAGTTCCGTTCCGCTGGTCTATTCATAATCCTTGTAAGCACGTCGCTTGTAGCGCCTGATGGCCTTCTTCTGATCCATGCGGCGTTGTTCACTCTTGGAAACGAACCAGCGTTTGCGGCGTACTGTGCTCAAGACTCCGCTTTTAACGATCTTTTTTCGGAAACGCTTGAGCAATTGATCTTGTGATTCATTGTTGCGTAAATTGACGACCGTCAACTGCCTCACCTCCTTCCTTGGGAAGGAATTAACAAAAAACTCGGCTAATCACAGACACAGCCGAGGGCGCGTATTACCTGGATGAGAACCGATTAAATCATCTGGAATTTAGCGCTGCACACACTCCTTGACTGCCAAAGCGAATGAATAAAAGGCAATCTACACGGACTGGTCTGTGAACGAAAGGATTATACCTTATGATAGAACACATGAGAAGAGAAAAGAAAAGTCTCTTTGGCAATGACCTACTCTCCCAGGCAGTTACCCACCAAGTACCATCGGCGCTGACGAGCTTAACTTCCGGGTTCGGGATGGGACCGGGTGTACCCTCGTCGCTCAAATCACCAAAGAGACTAATTCCCTTAGTCGTTGCTGAATAGTTATTGGATTCGATGTAGGAACAATATCAAGTTCTCCGCACCACGCAAATAAGCCCTCGACCATTAGTACGGTTTAGCTCAACACATTACTGTGCTTACACATACCGCCTATCAAGCAGGTAGTCTACCTGCGGTCTTACTCCATTAAGGATACAGGGATCTTATCTTAGGGCAAGTTTCCCACTTAGATGCTTTCAGCGGTTATCTTTGCCAGACGTAGCTACCCAGCAATGCCGTTGGCACGACAACTGGCACACCAGAGGTCTGTCCACTCCGGTCCTCTCGTACTAGGAGCAGCTCCCTTCAAATCCCTTACGCCCACAGCGGATAGAGACCGACCTGTCTCACGACGGTCTGAACCCAGCTCGCGTACCGCTTTAACGGGCGAACAGCCCGACCCTTGGGACCTTGTCCAGCCCCAGGATGCGATGAGCCGACATCGAGGTGCCGAGCGAGATCGTCGATGTGAACTCTTGGATCTCACCAGCCTGTTATCCCCGGGGTAGCTTTTATCCGGTAGCCACGGCCCTTCCACTCGGATCCGTGGGATCACTAAGCCCGTCTTTCGACTCTGCTCGACGCGTTGGTCTTGCAGTCAAGCTCCCTTATGCCTTTACACTCTATGGGTGGTTTCCATTCACCCTGAGGGAACCTTTGGGCGCCTCCGTTACCTTTTAGGAGGCGACCGCCCCAGTCAAACTGCCCACCTGGCACGGTCCCCCGCCCGGATTACGGTGCGGGGTTAGGGTCTAAATGTAATCAGGGTGGTATTTCACCGATGGCTCCACCGAGGCTAGCGCCCCAGCTTCAAAGCCTCCCACCTATGCTACACAGATCACACCCAAACTCAATGCCAAGATACAGTAAAGCTCCACGGGGTCTTTTTGTCCTGCTGCGGGTAGGCCGCATCTTCACAGCCATTTCAATTTCACCGGGTCCCTCGTTGAGACACTACTCTAGTTGTTACGCGGTTCGTGCGGGTCGGAACTTACCCGACAAGGAATTTCGCTACCTTAGGACCGTTATAGTTACGGCCGCCGTTCACCGGGGCTTCAGTTCAAAGCTTCGACTTGCGTCTAACCTCTCCCTTTAACCTTCCGGCACTGGGCACGCGTCAGCCCCTATACATCGCCTTACGGCTTAGCAGAGACCTGTGGTTTTGTTAACCAGTCACTAGAGCCATTTCACTGCGACCTGTCACCAGGTACCCCTTATCCCGAAGTTACGGGGTTAAATTGCCTAGTTCCTTAACGAAGGTTCTCCCGTTCGCCTTGGTATACTCTACCCATCTACCGGTGTCGGATTGCGGTACGGGCATCTGGAAATCAATGCTTAGAGGCTTTTCTCGGCAACAAGGCTCAACCACTTATGCCTCAAGGGCTCGCTATCGTCTCAGCTCGGCTTGCGGATTTTCCTACAAGCCTCAACACCTAAACGGATCGCACCAGCACAACCAATCGCTGGCTGGCCTACCTCGTTGCGTCCCCTCATCGCTCCTTCCAGACGGTTCCGGAATGTTGACCGGATGTCCATCACCTACGCCTCTCGGCCTCGGCTAAGGACCCGACTAACCCGACGCGGAATGACCTGGCGTCGGAAACCTTAGATTTACGGCGAACACGGTTCTCACGTGTTTGTACGCTACTCATGCCTGCATTCTCACTTCCGCCCGCTCCAGCTGTCCTTACGGTCAACCTTCACTGCTGGCGGAACGCTCCCCTACCGACCTGCTTGCGCAAGTCCCATGGCTTCGGTACCAAGCTTAGCCCCGTTAAGTTTTCCGCGCAAGGTCACTAGACCAGTGAGCTATTACGCACTCTTTAAAGGGTGGCTGCTTCTGAGCCAACCTCCTGGTTGTTCCAGTAACCTCACCTCGTTTCCCACTTAGCTTGGATTTGGGGACCTTAGCCGATGATCTGGGCTGTTTCCCTTTTGACCCCGAAACTCATCTCCCGGAGTCCGACTGCCATGCTATGGAGTATCGGCATTCGGAGTTTGGTTGAGTTCGGTAAGCAGTAAGCCCCCTAGCTCATCCAGTGCTCTACCTCCGATACTAAACGCATGACGCTAGTCCAAAAACTATTTCGGGGAGAACCAGCTATATCCGAGTTCGTTTGGCATATCACCTCTACCCACAGCTCATCCCCTAACTTTGCAACGTTAGTAGGTTCGGGCCTCCACGAGCGTTTAGACTCGCTTCGCCCTGGCCATGGGTAGCTCACCCGGTTTCGGGTCTAATCCCAACGACTGTACGCCTTATTCAGACTCGCTTTCGCTACGGCTTCGGGTGTTACTCCCTTAACCTTGCCGCTAAGATTAACTCGCAGGCTCATTCTCCAAGAGGCACGCTGTCAGGCATAGCGCCGCGCACCCGGCTTTCGCCGGAGCACCGACACGCCATTAGCCCTCCAACTGTTTGTAAGCTTACGGTTTCAGGTTCTATTTCACTCCCCTAACAGGGGGACTTTTCACCTTTCCCTCACGGTACTTGTTCACTATCGGTCGCCAATTGTATTTAGCCTTGGGGAGTGGACTCCCCAGATTCCCACCGGATTAGCGTGCCCGGCAGTACTCAGGTATCCAGCGGAAGTCAGTTCATTTTCACATACGGGACTGTTACCCTCTTTGGTTGGCTTTCCCACACCATTCTGCTAACAAACTGATTTGTAACTTCCATATGCCAGACCCTACAACCCCGTCCGTGCAAGCACGGGCGGTTTGGGCTAATTCCCGTTCGCTCGCCACTACTAGGGAAATGATCTCTTTTCCTCCGGGTACTTAGATGTTTCAGTTCCCCGGGTGCCCTTCTCCTGGTCTATGTGTTCAACCGGGAGATGCTGCGGGTTCGCCGCAGCGGGTTTCCCCATTCGGAAATCCTCGGATTAACGCCTGTTCACGGCTACCCGAGGCTTATCGCAGTGTCCCACGTCCTTCATCGGCAATTGGCGCCAAGGCATCCACCGTAAGCCCTTAGTAGCTTCTCCACGTGATGCGGAGAAATTGATATTGTTCGGCCTACATCAAAAATTGTCAATTCATCAATAACTATTCAGTTGTCAAGGTTCTGTTTTCGCCGTTGACCGGCGACCGGTGTGCTTCACATCTGTCAAGTACACGGGTGGGCAGTCAACTATTTTTTTCGACAAAGCGACCCGGCTCATCGCCGGGCCGCGTCTTCTACCCTTGCGATCAGAGCCAAACTTCTATCGTGTCTCCAAGGTCACCAACTTCAAACTCTTCCTCATCCTTTCATGCAAAGGCTCAGTGGAGATGACGGGATTCGAACCCGTGGCCTTCGCCTTGCAAAGGCGCTGCTCTCCCGCTGAGCTACATCCCCGAGCACTGCCTGAAAATTCAGGTGGGCCTGACTGGACTCGAACCAGTGACCCCAGTCTTATCAGGACTGTGCTCTAACCAGCTGAGCTACAGGCCCGCCCAGGCTAGGCCTTAACAACTGAATTGTGATAGGAAGCTTACTTATCGACTCTCACCCACCGCGGGCGAAAGATTTGAGTTGAGCGCAGGTTGCGTGAGTTCTGAACCTTTGCTCGTTAATCTAGAAAGGAGGTGATCCAGGCGCACCTTCCGGTACACCTACCTTGTTACGACTTCGTCCCAGTCACCAACCCCACCTTCGACGGCGCCCTCCTTGCGGTTAGGCTACCGGCTTCAGGTGTTGCCAGCTCCCATGACGTGACGGGCGGTGTGTACAATCCCCGGGAACGTATTCAACGCACTATAGCTGACGCGCGTTTACTAGCAACTCCGACTTCACACAGGCGGGTTGCAGCCTGTGATCTGAACTGAGACCGGCTTTAGGGATTGGCTCTACCTCGCGGCTTAGCGACCCATTGTACCGGCCATTGTAGCGTGTGTGTAGCCCCAGGCATAAAGGCCATGCTGACTTGACGTCATCCCCACCTTCCTCCGGCTTGATACCGGCGGTCCCGTATGACACTTGTAACATACGGCGAGGGTTGCGCTCGTTGGCGGACTTAACCGAACATCTCACGACACGAGCTGACGACAGCCATGCAACACCTGTGAAGGCTCCCTTGCGGGTCGGTCTGCTTTCGCTTCCCTACCACCAACATGTCAAGCCTGGGTAAGGTTCTTCGTGTAACATCGAATTAAACCACACGCTCCGCTGCTTGTGCGGGGACCCGTCAATTCCTTTGAGTTTTAACCTTGCGGCCGTAGTCCCCAGGCGGTGAACTTATCGCGTTGGCTTCGGCACCGACGGCTTTGAACCCGCCGACGCCAAGTTCACATCGTTTACAGCTAGGACTACCGGGGTCTCTAATCCCGTTTGCTACCCTAGCTTTCGCGTCTGAGTGTCAGAAACAGTCCAGGAGGCCGCTTTCGCCACTGGTGTTCCTCCCGATATCTACGCATTTCACCACTACACCGGGAATTCCACCTCCCTCTACTGCTCTCAAGTCTGGTAGTATTGAACGACCTCTCCCAGTTGAGCCAGGAGCTTTCACATCCAACTTACCAAACCACCTGCACGCGCTTTACGCCCAGTAAATCCGGATAACGCTTGCCTCCTACGTTTTACCGCGGCTGCTGGCACGTAGTTAGCCGAGACTTATTCCTGAGATACTGTCCTTTCTCATCTCTCAGAAAAGCACTTTACGATCCGAAGACCTTCATCGTGCACGCGGCGTTGCTGGGTCAGGCTTTCGCCCATTGCCCAATATTCCCTACTGCTGCCACCCGTAGGTGTCTGGCCCGTGTTTCAGTGCCAGTGTGGGGGACCACCCTCTCAGGTCCCCTACCCGTCGTAGCCTTGGTGGGCCGTTACCTCACCAACTAGCTGATGGGACGCAGGTCCCTCCCGAAGCGGATTACTCCTTTAGTCATCGGCTTCTAAACCCAATGACCACATGCGGTATTAGCAGTCCTTTCGAACTGTTATTCCACACTTCGGGGCAGGTCACCAACGCGTTACGCACCCGTTCGCCACTAAGAAACCTCTGTATTGCTACAAAAGCTCTTCGTTCGACTTGCATGTATTAAGCACGCCGCCAGCGTTCATCCTGAGCCAGGATCAAACTCTCCGCAAAAATTTCACCCTTACGGGTGTAAGTTACGGAATAGAACGACAGGCTTACTTCCTATCACATTTCAGTTGTTAAGGTCCGGTTCACAAAGCGGGCTGGATTTTACCCGCAAGACCACCCACTGTCAAGTTTGGGAGAGACGAAATCGCCGATGGTTTTATACCTACATCGGCTCGTCAGACTGCAAAACCTACTGCGGTGTGTCTCTGACGTGAGACGTTGCTGTGTTGTCAACGATCTGTCCCAAGGGACGAGATCTGCGTGGGGGTCAATGTGCTTGCCTATTATACGCATTCGAACTAAGTTGTCAAGGACTTTGCACCCCCAATTTACATTCTTTAAGGTTACGACATTTCCTGTCTTCCCGATAATGCCCGCAGGAGTGTATTCTGATCGGCATATTCAAGGTCACCGCCCACCGGTAAACCGCGTGCCAGTCTGGTCACCTTCACTCCCATGGACTGCAGACGCGGGTGCAGGTATTGCGCGGTTGCCTCCCCTTCCATGGATGGATTTGTTGCCAGGATCACTTCTTGCACGCCGCCGCGCTGGATGCGGTCAAGCAGTGGCTTGATCTTCAAGTCGTCCGGCCCGATGCCCTCGATTGGTGAAAGTACGCCCTGCAGGACGTGGTACTTGCCTTTATAGATGCCAACCCTTTCCAAGGCAACCACGTCCAGCGGCTCTTCCACCACGCAGATCATCGCGGGGTCGCGCAGTCCGCTCTCACAGATCTCACACCGCTCCCGGCCTGCGGAGGTGATGTTGAAACATTCCTGGCAAAATGCAATTTTATTTTTAAAGTCGGACAATGCTTCAGCCAGTTGGGCGGATACTTCCGGCGATGCGCGCAAGAGGAAGAATGCCAGCCGGGAGGCGGTTTTAGGACCGATCCCGGGTAGTCTTTCGAGGGCAATTACAAGGTTTTGAATGGGTTCGGGGAGCATGAACAATATCCCAAAGGAGAAACCCGCTGGCATCTCCTTTTCTATTAGCAATTAATTAAGGCAACCCGCCTGCCAGCGGACCCATGACCTGCTCCTGGAGTTCGCGCGATTTGTCCAGAGCCAGGTTGACCGCTGTCAGGATCATATCCTGCAGCATTTCCGCATCCACCTCTTTTAACAACGCTGGGTCGATCTCCACCGATTTACATTTCTGGTCCCCGCTCATGCTGACTTTAACTGCGCCGCCGCCCGCCGTAGCCGTGACGGTTTCCTGGGCGAGTTTTTCCTGTGCTTCAGCCATTTGCTGTTGCAGGCGCTGAAGCTGTTGCATCATTCCGCCTTGTCCCCCCCCGCCAGCGGGTCGATTGAATCCTTTCGCCATGGTCACTCCTCAAAATCAACAATCTCGCCGCCCTTTTTCAAGGCAGCGGCAACCATTCCATCTGGTTTAACATTCCCCGGCGGAGACTGCTTGGCATTTGTGACCACACATTTTATCAAGATTTCACCCCCGAATACTTGTGCAATTGCTTTGCAGGTGATTTCCTTTTGTTCCGCCGTATCCATTTTAGACCTGAGACCTTCTGATTCGAACCCAAGCACCAGTACTCCGTTTTTAACTTCCAGCAGCTTGCATGAATTAAGCAATGCATCCAGCGGCAGGCTCTGCGGTTTGATCAAAGCATGAATTTGTTTCCATGCCTTGGTTACTTGCTCAAGAGTTATTTTTCCTGCATCTTCAATTGGGGTTTCAGGATTCTTCCTTTGAGTAACCGAAGGACTGCTGGAATCTTTGGTGGGCTTTTGAACCTCATTAAGAATCCTGTCGGCAGGTTTATTTTCCTTCTTATCAACCGGCGGGTTTCCCTGAGATGGTATCCCCCGCGTTGAGGTAACCGTGATCTTGTCCATCACTTCTGCCAGAGCCAGTTCCAAGGGCAATGAAGGCTGCCAACCACCGCGCAGGTCCACTGCGGCATTATTAAATGCCTTTATCATCCGTAAAACTTCCTGCTGCGAAAGGGATGTGGCTTGTTTCTCTGCCAGGAGGCGCGTTTCGGACACCAGATCCACCTGGGATGTATTTCCCATTTGGATGAGCAGCAAGGATCGCAGATAATCCACCACCTGGCGCGCTAACATGCGCGGGTCGATACCTGAATCCAGGGCTGCATGGATCGCATCGATGCCGGCTGCCGGATCATGTTTCAGTACCGCGGCGAGGAGATCAACAACTGTTTGGCTGGTGGCAGTACCCAGGATGGTCTGTACCATCCCGAGAGCAATTTCCTGCCCTGTGGAGGCCATCTGGTCTAGTAGGGAAATTGCATCCCGCATTCCACCCGCAGATTGACGGGCGATCAGCTTCAGTGCTTCAGGGTCAACGTTAAGTTTTTCGCTGGCAGCAATGGTCTTTAATTGCCCCACTATGCTGTCCACGGGCAGGCGCCGGAACTCATATCGTTGGCAGCGGGAAAGGACCGTCGCCGGGATTTTTTGCATCTCGGTGGTAGCCAGGATAAAGATCGCATGTTCGGGTGGTTCTTCGAGGGTTTTCAACAGGGCATTGAAAGCTTGCGTTGAGAGCATGTGAACTTCGTCAATGATATAAACTTTATAGGTGCCCTCATTGGGGGAAAAATTGATTTTATCCCGCAGGTCTCGTATATCTTCAACGCCTGTATTAGAGGCCGCATCGATCTCGATTAGATCGAGGAAGCGATTTTCATTGACAGCATTACAATGTGTGCACTCGTTGCATGGTCGTGCAGCCGGATCTTCATTCATGCAGTTGACTGCTTTTGCCAGTAGCCGCGCTGCTGTGGTTTTGCCCGTCCCGCGCGGCCCTGCGAACAGGTACGCATGCACCACCCGGTTACCAATCACAGCATTGCGCAGGGTTTGGACGACATGCTGCTGCCCGATGATTTCGTCCCATTTCTGGGGCCGCCATTTATTATAGAGAGCCTGGGTCATAAGCTGTATCCAATAATCTGTCAGGGTATTCGATAAAAGGCACGGGCAATATTTTGCGTGTCGTAGAGGGCAACCAGATCTCCCGATTTCCAAGCCGGGGCTGTGAGGCCCCAAAAAAGGTCAGCTGCGGTATTGGTTCCAGCTTCTGAATGAATCTGCACAATCCCGCCCGGGTAGAGCGTCAACTCCGGAAATGTATAAGCGCTGCCCTGGCTGTCTTTAAGAGTCCAGCCGATCAGCAGGAGCGCGGTATCGCCATTATTCTGGAGGATGACGGCTTCAGAGGCTAGTGCTCCTGCACCAGTGACGCTGACGATGTCTGCATTAACAATTCCGGAAGGAAGGGTGGGGATCGTCTCGCTGGTAGTGCAATCACTTTTTTGAGTCGCCCGGTCATAAAAGAACAGGACTGTCCCTGATACCAGAACTGAAACCAGGGCATTCAGCAGGAGGTAAAGAACCAGGCGACGACGCGACATCGTATCCGTATGATAGCACAAAAATGCTGAACGCCTGCCTTAAACCTTATGCTCAACAGAATCCAGCCTGCCAGTTTTGATTACTTCACCAGTAACGCCACCCAATCCCCCAATCGGCGATTTTCCACCAATTTTAGTCCGTGAGCTTCTGCCGAATTGATCACTCCCGGCGCTTGGTCTGCCAGGATTCCAGAGAGGATAAGCGCCCCTCCCGGAGCCACCAGCCCGGCGAGCCCCATGTTAAATAATCGGATGATGATTGGTGCAAGGATGTTCGCCAGCACCAGCGGCGCGTTGCAGATTTGGAATTCGCCAGACAAAATCTCTGTCACCGATCCCTGACTGCTGATAAACTGATCTACGGGGATTCCGTTAGCGTCGGCATTCTCGCGGCTGGCTTTGACTGAGGCCTGGTCAATGTCCACTCCCAAGGCAAAACGCGCGCCAAGTTTCAGCGCCGCGATCGATAAGATTCCGGACCCACAACCGACGTCGATCACCTGGCAACCTTTGGTTGTATTTGTTTCCAACAGCTCCAGGCATAACTGGGTGGTGGGGTGGGTTCCTGTGCCGAAAGCCATACCCGGGTCAATCTTGATCGAAATCCGGTTTTCATCCGGAGATTCTAGCCAGGCTGGGACGATGATTAGCCGTCTGCCAATGGCGATAGGCTGATAATGTACCTTCCATGCTTCCATCCAGTTTTCTTCTGGGATCATGGTGAAAATTGGAGCAGGCAGAGGTTGGATCATCCCCAAATAGTAGAGGGATTCTTCCAATTTCTGGCGAGTCGCTTCAAGTTTTTCGTCTGCTTCCAGATAAGCGCGCACGGTAATCGGACCTGCCGGAGTGCCCTCGTCTTCATCGCTCAAAAAATCCACTGATTGCTCGGTGGTCACGCCATTAGGCGCAAACCGGGCTAGCACGTCGGCTACTGCCTCGGCTAATTCACCATTGACAGTCATGGAAACTTCGAGCCACTTCATAATATTCTCAGTTCCAGGAATACAGGATCATCCTACGTTTATCGACCTCGCCGCCAGTAATTAAAAAATCTGGGAGGGGAAGCATTGACCACAAAATACAGGACAAAGGCATCTTTATCGCGTATGCCCGCTCCTCTTTGGGTAAAAGACATCAATAGGCTAAGGTCGTACCCACAATCCCGCCTCATAATTTTGGAGCGGGATTGATTTCGGTCAAATAAATTTAGTGCTTATCCTCCCAAGGCGTCGTTCAACCAATCCAGGAACCCTTTTTCCTTCGGCTTGACTGACGTGCCGAGAGTGGCAGCCAGCTTCTCGAAAATTTCGCGCTGCTCCTTGGTCAGCTTGGTAGGCATGTCTACATTAATAACTACCATCTCGTCCCCGCGTCCGCTTTTGCGCAAGTAGGGCACGCCGCGTGCTTTAAGAGTAAATACCTTGCCTGGCTGCGTCCCGGCGGGGATTTTTAGTTTTGTACTGCCATCCACGGTCGGCACTTCCACTTCCGCTCCGAGCACCGCCTGTGCAACGTTAATATCCACGTTAAGCAGGATATCGTTCTCACGTCTTTTGAAAAACTTATGTGGTTTGACTGCCAAAAGCAGGTATAAACTCCCCTGCGGTCCCCCCATTGTGCCTGGCTCGCCTTCTCCTGCCAGGCGGATCTGGGTGCCATTGTCAACGCCTGCTGGAATCTGAACGGTTTTCTTGATCGTTTTTCTTTCCTGCCCTGAACCCTGGCATGTGTGGCAGGGGGAGGAGATTACCTCTCCACGGCCCCCGCAGGTAGGGCAGGGACCAGATTGCATCATCGAGCCAAAAATGGTCTGGCGCACCTGGCGCACTTCACCGCGTCCCCCACAGGTGTTGCAGCGTTGCGGGCTGGTGCCAGGTTCTGCGCCTGAACCGCGGCAGGTTCCGCAGATTTCGTTGCGCGTAACTTCGATCATCTTCTCGACCCCGAATACCGCCTCTTCGAAGGTCAGATCGAGACGAACTTGCAGGTCACGCCCTCGTCTTGGGCGGCGCGAACGACTCCCTCCGCCCATGTTAATTCCGAAGAATTGCTCGAAGATATCCGAGAAATCCATCGTGGCATAATCGGGCATTCCACCCATTTCGCCCAGGCCTGCTCGACCGTACTGGTCGTAGCGGGCTCGTTTTTGCGGGTCCGATAGCACACCGTAGGCTTCGTTAATTTCCTTGAATTTTTCTTCGGCGTCGGGTTCCTTGCTCACATCCGGGTGATATTGACGGGCAAGTTTGCGGAAAGCAGCTTTGATGTCATCCGTGGAAGCGTCCCGGGGTATGCCAAGGACTTCATAGTAATCTCGATTGCTCATAGGTTATCAGGAATGGGATCGGGAAGTTGGTTTGCCTCTCCCGATACCCTATTCAGTTCCTTTATTTTCTTTATCGTCCACAGTTTTCTCACCTTCAGGCGCGTTCGGACCAGTCTCGGGCTGGGTGGGGTCCTGCTGGTAGGCCGCCGCTCCAACTTTCTGGACCGCCTGGCTGAGAGCGTCCACAGCCTTGCGAATTGCAGGTTCATCTTCGCCTTCCTTCGCTTTTTTAACTTCATCCACTGCTGCCTGGACCTGGGCCTTGACCTCAGCAGGTACTTTTTCGCCGAGTTCGCTTATCACTTTCTCAGCCCCGTAAATTGAATTGTCTGCAGTGTTGCGAGCCTCGATTAGATCGCGGCGCTTCTTGTCTTCAGCTGCATGCGCTTCGGCCTCCTTGCGCATACGCTCCACTTCGTCCTTTGCCAGGCCGGAAGAGGCGGTGATCGTGATGTGCTGGCTGCGTCCGCTGGCTTTATCCTGGGCCGTGACCTTCAGGATGCCGTTGACGTCGATGTCAAAGGTCACCTCGATTTGTGGGATGCCGCGCGGTGCAGGCGGGATCCCGTCCAGAATGAATTTCCCGAGCGATTTGTTATCCAGCGCCATGGGGCGTTCGCCTTGCAGAATGTGAATTTCGACCTGCGTCTGGCTGTCACTGGCGGTCGAGAAAACCTGGCTCTTGCGGGTGGGAATGGTTGTATTGCGCTCGATCTGCGGAGTTGCTACTCCTCCCAGGGTTTCGATCGAAAGTGACAGGGGAGTAACATCGAGCAGGAGAATATCTTTAACTTCGCCCCCCAGCACTCCCGCCTGGATCGCCGCGCCGACCGCCACCACCTCGTCAGGGTTGACCCCCTTATGGGGTTCTTTGCCAAAATAATGTCGCACGGCTTCCTGGACGGCAGGCATGCGTGTCATTCCGCCCACCATGACCACCTCGTTAATATCCGAGGTTGATAGCCCGGCGTCAGCCAGTGCCTGCTTCAGGGGGGTAAGCGTGCCTTCCACCAGGTCGGCGGTGAGCTGTTCGAGTTTGGCACGCGTCATTGTCATCACTAGGTGTTTTGGACCTGATGCATCCGCGGTGAGATATGGCAGGTTGACCTCGGTTTGCATCATTGTTGAGAGTTCGATCTTGGCTTTTTCGGCTGCTTCCCGCAATCGCTGTAGGCTTTGCCGGTCCTGGCGCAGGTCGATCCCGTTCGTTTTCTGGAATTCCTGGATGAAATAGTCGATGATGCGCTGGTCAAAATCATCCCCGCCCAAAAAGGTATTGCCATTGGTAGATCGGACCTGGAAAACGCCTTCACCCACGTCCAGAATGGAGATATCAAACGTTCCGCCACCCAGGTCGTAGACTGCGATGATCTCATTTGCTTTCTTATCCAGGCCGTAAGCCAGGGAAGAGGCGGTCGGCTCGTTGATGATCCTCAATACGTCTAGGCCTGCAATCTTGCCGGCATCCTTCGTTGCATTACGCTGGGCATCATTAAAATAAGCTGGTACGGTGATCACTGCCTGCGTTACCGGTTCGCCAAGGTAGGCTTCAGCGTCGCGTTTAATTTTTGCCAGGATCATCGCTGATATTTCTGGAGGAGAATATTCTTTATCGTCCATCTTTACGCGCACATCCCCATTATCAGCCGGAAGCGCTGTGTAGGGCACGCGTGGAAGCGTTCGTTGGACTTCGGGGTCTTCGTATTTACGTCCCATGAAGCGCTTGATCGAAAAGATGGTATTCTGGGAATTAACGATCGCCTGGTTGCGTGCCACCCGCCCCACAAGCCGTTCATGATTTTTGTTGATCGCGACCACTGATGGAACCAGGCGCTCCCCCTCCGCGGATGAAATGACAACCGGTTCTGCCCCCATCATCACTGCACCCACCGAGTTTGTCGTTCCCAGGTCTATTCCAATTATTTTAGACATGACGATTTCTCCAAATAATAACCTATGGTTTTATACCAATACTAATTTTCAAAAAAGGAAATACAGCCTCAAACGCTATTGCGCCACTCGTACTTGAGCGGGGCGTATCACCCGGTCGCCGAGGGTATAGCCATTTTGGACCACTGAGATCACCTGCCCGCTTTCGAAACCATCGCAGGATTCCTGAAGGATGGCTTCGTGAAAATTCGGATCGAACATTTGCCCTTCGGCCTCGATGCGCTTCAATCCCTCGGCTTCCAGAATGGATTTCAGCTTTCGATATATTAGTTCGATGCCATCCACCCAGGCAAGATCGGCTGGGCGTGTAGACAGGGCTCGCTCCAGGTCGTCCAGGATTGGCAAATAGCGTTTAATGACACTGCCGATCGCGTTCTGGTAGCTTTCATTTTTTTCGGCCTCCACCCGCCGGCGGTAATTCTGAAAGTCGGCCACGGATCGCTGCCATCCGTCTTTGTATTCAGCAGCCAGGGACTGGGATTGCGCAAGTTGTCTTTCGAGAGCAGCGATCGATTCTTCAACCTCGGACGCAGTCTCGTGTTCAGAGACTGCTTCCTCTGCAGGAGCGGATTTGTTCGAATACTTTGCTTCGGGTTCGGGCCCTGCATTCGTCGGGGTTTGAGATTCTGGGATGCCCCTCGCCTCCGGGTCAGTCGGGTGTAACTTTTCTTTCTTGCTCATTATCATCTCCTGCCATTGTTTCAGTTACCAGGTCGCTTAACAGGTCAGCCATATAGCGAACGGTGGGAATGGTCCGTGCGTAAGGCATGCGCATCGGTCCAAAGACACCCAGGGTTCCTGTGACAAGCCCCGGGATGCCGTACCGGGCCAGCACCACCGAGCATTGTTTCAATTCTTCCCATTTGCCTTCACCGCCGATCAGCACCTGGACTCCCCCCACTGTGGCATTGTTCGTGGTACGCGCCAACAGATCTTGAAGTAAAGATCGTTCTTCGAACAAGTGCACCGCTCTGCGGGCATCCCCGGACTCGAGAAATTCGGGTTCGGAGAGCACATTGGTTAAACCGTCCAGGTATATTTCACCGGAAACGCGCTGCTCACTCCGGTTCATGTCCTGCAGCACGAGCGTCAGGATATCCTTTTCAAGTGAATCTGCCCGCGGTGGGAAAGCTGCGATTTCTTCTGTGGTTTTGCCTAGGCATACCTGGTTTAGCCGGTCGGCAGCTGCTGACAGGCGTTCCTGGACCACCGGTTCTGCCAGGGTCAGGATTTGCTGGCTTACCTCACCACCTGTCATGACCAGAACCATTAAAACCTGTCTACCCTGGGTGGAAATGAGTTCCACGTGTTTATAATGCGACCGCTCTGAATGTGGTGCGGTGACGATGGATGCCGCGCGCGAATGTTGTGCCAGGATTGAGGCTGCCAGTGGCATCCACTGTTCCACATCCTGGCGGGCTTGATAAAACTGGTGGGATATGGTATCCCGCGCTGGTTCGGGAAGGTCGGAGGGGTAGACCACGTGGGTCACAAAATAACGGTAGCCTTCCTCGGTGGGTACCCTTCCCGCAGATGTGTGTGGCTGGCGCAGGTAACCATATTCAGTCAGAGCCGCCATTTCATTGCGGACGGTTGCGGTGCTAAGGTCAAGTTTGTAGCGCTCCACTAGGCGCGCAGACCCCACCGGTTGTGCAGTTTCGGTGTAATGACGCACAACCAGTGCCAGGATCAATCGTTGGCGTTCAGTAAGGTCGTTCATCCACTGCTCGCTTCCTGATATTTGCACCTGTATTATTTTAGCACTCTCAAGAAGAGAGTGCTAATTGAACGTGAATAATGATACCATGTCCGTTCAATGGGCGTCAATAAGAAGGGCGTTAGAATTTTGAAAACACGTTTCTCTTCAAGGTTGTTCACCCCGCAATAATCAAATATCTTATCGCCAGAATTGAAATAAGTTCAAACCCGTTAATGCCAGGGAGAGTGGAATTTGCATTTGCACAGAAATCCAGCCGACCACTTTCCAGAACAAATTGTTCACAAAAGGTACGTACCAAAGTGCCACAAAGACGATCAGCGTCAGGAAATTACTGTATTGGTCGATATTTACTTGCACTTGCCGGTTGAGAAACGGTGCTACGGCTCGATACCCATCGAATGGTGGCAGGGGAATTAAATTCAGCACCAGGGCCGAGATCTGCATGAGTCCCAGGAATGCCAGCCCCGGCCAGATCCCAGTGGCACTGACCGGCAGGATATTTAGTAAGATCCCCAACACGATCGCCAACACCAGGTTGGCAGCCGGTCCCGCCAGGGAGACAGCCGCTTGCCAGCCCCTGCTGCGCAGCCTCCAGGTTTCGATATACACTGCTCCTCCAGGAAGCCCGATCCCTCCCAAAAGTAAAAAAACCATCGGAAGTACGATTGAATACACAGGATGGGTGTATTTCAAAGGGTTGAATGTCAGATAACCTTTATCCTTGACACTGGTATCCCCCCCGTAATATGCCACCAGCGAATGGGAGAATTCGTGCAGGCACAAGGAAAATATCCAGCCGACGATTACCACGATGAAAGTTGTCGCCTTCTCCATTAGTTCTCCTGATAGCCGTGCGGGTGAGAGCGGTGCCAATCCCAGGCGCTGGCAATGATGTCTTTCAATTGAGGGGTGCGTGGCGACCAGCCCAGTTCGCTCCGGATTTTTTCAGACGAAGCTACCAGACGAGGCGCATCTCCGGAGCGGCGGGGGGATTGCACCACCGGGATCGAAAAACCCGTTACAGTGCAGGCGGTATCGATGACTTCCCTCACCGAGTACCCATTTCCGTTCCCGAGGTTATATACCAACCGGTCTTGATTCCCCAATGCTTCCAACGCCAGCAAATGGGCAGATATCAGGTCGGCAATATGGATATAGTCCCGGATGCAGGTTCCATCTGGGGTGGGGTAATCCGTTCCATAAATCGCAATTGTAGCCTGCTGACCAAGAGCCACTTTCAACACCCGCGGGATGAGGTGCGATTCAGGACGATGGGCTTCTCCTCTTCCCTTAACTGCTCCGCAGGCGTTGAAATAGCGCAGGGCGGCATAATGAAATCCTTTGACGATCCGGTACCATTCCAGGGTCTGCTCGATGGCAAGCTTGGTAAACCCATACGCGTTTGCCGGTTCAATACCCGATTCTTCTGTAAGAGGTTGATCTTTGGAGGCATACACCGCTGCTGAGGATGAAAACACGAATCGTTTCACCCCGGCGAGCATTGCACATTCGATAAGTTGCAGGCTGTTCGTCAGGTTGTTTTTAAAAAATTTTCCGGGGTCTTTCATCGATTCGCCCGCCTCGATAAAACCTGCAAAATGCATTACCGCTTCATATTTTTCCGAAGAAAGAGCAGCAGTCAGCCCGGCAGAATTTCCCAGGTCGTCGTGGATGAATCGCACTGCATTGGGGACTGCGGCCCGGTATCCGGTCACCAGAGAGTCATACACCGTGACCGAATGACCTGCATCGATCAGCGCTTGTGCGGCGGCTGATCCGATATATCCTGCCCCTCCGGTTACGAAGATATTCATAATTTCTCCATTTAAAAAAATTATATCTTACTCTCCTGCTTGACGGGCACACATCTTACGCATTATACTCACGTGGATCGGGGTGTAGCGCAGCTGGTAGCGCACCGCGTTTGGGACGCGGGGGTCGGCGGTTCGAATCCGCCCACCCCGACTTGCCACCGAGACCATCCTGGGCCTCGGTGGTTCGTTTATCCTTGGGGTGCTGATGCAAAAGCTTATTATGGATATGCTTCCTATGCTACAATAGCAGGGAGGAATTTAATTATGGCACGTATAAAATTGGATGGAATCATCGAAGCCGTGCGATATACCCCGGGGGGAAAGATCGAGGTTGTCCGCGCTTATGAACGACGTGGAGTTGTGTGGTCTGACCATATTTTAATCGGACGCAAGGAGTTGTCCGAACAGCTCAAGCAGGGGAAACGTTTTGTAGTTGGAGAACGAAAAATCTATCTCGGCAGCATGTTTAAAACTGGTACGGCTGTGCGCCAGGTTCAGGACAATATCGTTACAGATGGACAGGTAGACGGACGCGATCATTTAAATGGAGTTCCCGTTTTCTAACTTTTTTCCTGGAAGGGTGTCTAATGAAAATCATTGACTATACCGCCTATTTTGATACAGAGACTGGCGAGATCAGTTTCCAGGATCGCATCAGGGCCATGATGAAATTTGGTTCCCCCTGGCTAAAAGAAGTTGAGGCGCAGAACCAGGTCATCCCTGTGCTGGGCAAAGTCCTGGATCGCAGTTATACCCTGCTGCGGAATGTCACCCCTCCCGGTCTGGATACCAGTTTCCCGCTTATCCTCGTCGGGCCCACCGGGGTGTTCGTCATAAATGTCTCCCCTGTAACTGGCATGTTCCGCGCCAAAGGAGATCAGTGGGGGACGATCTCGGGGGATGCTTTTAAAATTGAAAAACCGAATTTATTGACCCGGACCGAAAACATGGCGCGCGCCATCCAGGTTTTTCTTCAACGCCAGGGAATGATAATGACAGGCGTGGAAGCCATCCTGCTTTGTTCCGACTTGTCTGTTAATGTGGACAGCATCCGGCCAATCATCCGGGTGGTCATGCGCGATGCCCTGGAACGATTTGCGGTTTCTATTACACAAGCCCGGGTCGTGCTGAATGCTGAGGCAGTTCAGGATGTCATCAGTCGTATTCTTAATCCACCCATTCCCAACCCGTCTGGACCTGAACCGGAACAGGTACCCGTAGTTCCGGAAGCCCCTGCCCCAATCGTATCTCCAGAACCCGAATCCGCCAGCATTCCCTCGTTCGCATTCCCTGAAGAACCTGCTCCGGAACCGGAACCCGAACCCGTTACCCTCCAGGCTGAAGAAACGCCGGATCTTTCTCAGGCTCCTATGTGGATTAACGACCTGGCGCCACTGCCAGAAGACGAGGTCCAGGATGTCCCCGCGGCCTCGAAGGGTCCCGGGTTGAATAAAAACCAGTGGACACTATTAATTGCCATGTTTGTGATCTGGGCCGTCCTGGTCGGGATTTTCCTTTTCGTGGTCATCAGAGACCAGTGGTCCTTGATCCAGGGCTTGTTGCCTTGAACCCCCCGTTCCTTTCCATAATTATTCCTGCCCATAACGAAGAAACCCGCCTGCCCCGCGCCCTGGAGCAGGCCTTTGCATTCCTTGCAAAACAAGCCTATGACTCTGAATTGATTGTTGTCGAAAATGCCAGCTCTGATCGCACCCTGCAAGTGGCGCAGGGATTCACCCACAATTATCCCAACTTGATCGTCCTCCATGAGGATTTACCCGGGAAAGGCCGTGCCGTACGTAGGGGGGTAATGGAAGCACACGGCGGGTATCGTTTCATTGCTGACGCGGATTTTTCCATGCCGGTTGAGGAGATCAATCGCTTCCTCCCGCCTGCCTGCACCACTGATGTCGCCATTGCCTCACGCGAGGTTACCGGCGCTCACCGCTTTGATGAACCGGCATATCGCCACCTTACCGGGCGGGCATATAACTTTTTAATCCGCTCTCTCGTGTTACCTGGGCTCCAGGATACCCAGTGTGGTTTCAAATGCTTTCGTGCGGCTGTTGCGGAAGACATCTTCCGCTACCAGACTTTGATGGGCTGGTCCTTCGACGTGGAATTACTTTTCCTTGCCCGCCGGCATGGCTATACCCTGTGTGAGATCGGGATCCCCTGGTATTACAACCCGGATAGCAAGATCAGCGTTTTGCATGATTCCTGGCGCATGTTCTTTGACCTTCTAACTATCCGCCGCAACGCCCGTCGAGGCGTTTATGACCCGCCCACCTGATTTCCTTCCCTATCCAACGCTCGAATTTGAATTGAATCTATGGAACGCAGGCTTTACTCGCATCGTTGGTATTGACGAGGCTGGGCGTGGCGCCTGGGCAGGACCGGTCGCGGCAGCCGCAGTAATCCTTCCCGCGGATCTGTTTCTTACCCGCACCCTGTCCTCCGTCCGCGATTCCAAGCTGATGACCCCGCTCGCTCGTGAGACCTGGGCTCCGCGCATCAAATGCGCAGCTTTGGGCTGGGGGGTGGGCTTTGCATCTGCAGACGAAATAGATACCCTGGGCATTCTCCCTGCCACAAAGCTCGCAGCCACTCGTGCACTTAATAATCTGTTCCCCGATTATTTACTCACCGATTACCTGGTTTTCCGAGAAATTGACCTGCCTCAAACAGCCTTGGTCAAAGGTGACCAGAGATCGCTCAGTGTGGCGTCGGCCTCCGTATTGGCAAAAACCGCCCGGGACGGTTTGATGCGCGATTTGGATATTGAATATCCAGGCTATGGCTTTTTCCGGCACAAAGGCTACGGGACACTTTTTCACAGGGAAGCTTTGCTAAAGTTGGGTCGGTGTCAGATCCACCGTAAATCGTTTTTAATTCCTTGATTGGCAGCGCGGGATAATCCCCGATAATCGATAAACTCACCTATCCCATCCTACCATTGATTAAAAGCAGGACGGCACGAATCAAAACAGAAACGTGCCTTCCTGGTAAAAATCAATCTTTACCTAAGAACGGTTAGACAATTTTCTCGAATTTCTCAGCAGGAGTTGCACATACCGGGCATTTTCCGTCCACCGGTCCTTCGTGGGTAAAACCGCAGACCGGGCACACATAATAAGTTTTCTCTTCGATATCCTTGCCCTTGCCCAGTATTTCCTTTGCCTGTCGGTAAAGTCTTTCGTGGACTTTTTCAGTCTCCAGGGCATATCCGAAAGACTTTTCAGCGCGCTTGTCGCCCTCAGTTTGAGCCTCTCCGAGCATGGTCGGATACATCGTAATCACCTCGTAGTTCTCACCGGCGATGGCCACATCCAGATTTTCCAATGTGGACTTGGCGCCGTCCATGGCGCGCAGGTGATTTAGCGCATGTACGGTTTCCGCTGCAGCCGCTGCTCTGAAAAGTCTCGCGATTTGTGGAAGGCCTTCCTGGTCCGCTTTTTTGGCGAAAGCCAGGTACCTTCGGTTGGCCTGCGACTCTCCGGCAAATGCCGTTTTCAAATTATCTACGGAAGTGGACATGGAATTCTCCTCATTAGTGATTATTTTCGGGTCTATCCCCTGATTATACCCAATTGTTCGGATCGAATGATTGACGCTTGTACCAAGAACAGGTATGATGAAAAAGCTTCAGGTCGGCTGGACGGTCGCGGTTTTGCGCTTAGGCGTAGGATCGAGGAAAGTCCGCACTCCACAGGGCACGGCACCGGGGAAACCCCGGGGTGAGGTAACTTGCCGGATAGGGCCACAGAAACAGACAGCCGTCGCAAGACGGTCAAGGTGCAAAGGCGGTGTAAGAGACCACCGGCGTCTGCAGCAATGCAGGCGGCCAGGTAACCCCAACCGGGAGCAAGGCCAAGCAGGGACGAGACGCTGCTCGCGTCGCTTGAGTTCCGGGTAGGCTGCATAGAGAGATGACCGTCCAGGTGGTGTGTCGGGAAGGAACTCTTCGGAGCGTAAACCGACCTTTCTCCATCGGACAAAATGCGGCTTATAGGCCGGCCTGAGGCACTATTTTCTTGCTGGATGGAACATTTATTAAATCGGTGCAAATATCCTTGATGCGAATAAACCCGGATATAATTCCATTTTGGATGAGGTTTACTGCAGAAATTCGCGCTGAAATGGAATTGGCTGTTGCCGCCCGCGCTGCTGGAAACGAGGGGCGGGCACGTGTCTGCGCACGCCGGGCTGCAGGGCTTGCAGCCAGGGATTTTTTAAGCCTGCACCAGGTAAAGCCCTACAATACAGTTCAGACTGGGATACCGCCCAACAGTGCTTATGAAGCGCTTAAGGCGTTGGCAGCTTTCCCCGGTCTCGCACCCGATTTGAAAATAGCCGCACTAAATTTAACTATGCGCGTCAACCCAGAGTTCATGCTCCCCAATGGAATTGATTTGATCGATCAAGCCTATAGACTCATCGGAGGATTAATATGAGTGAAAACGAAACAATCATTTTATATGGAACCACCTGGTGCGGTGGATCACGCCGCTGCCGCCTCATGCTCGATAAGAACGGCATCGCTTACAAATGGATCGATATTGACCAGGATGAAACCGCTGGTAAATATCTCGAAACCCTGAATGGAGGCCATCGCAGCGTTCCCACCCTTGTCTGGCCGGACGGCTCGAAACTTACCGAACCAACCGAGATTGAATTGGCAAATAAACTTGGGGTGCGTGTTTAATACGCTATTCTTATTTCTCTTCTTGTCTGACCAGCTTTTATAGAAGAACCGGTCTGGAAAAGGATTTCCAGACCGGTTCTTCTTCATCGAAGTCATGAGATGGGTTTCCTCCTGAGAAGAGTTGATAAGACCCTCCCCAACACTGCCAGAAAGACAGCCATGGAGAGGAACCCTGCGATCAGCATTGCAATAAGGCGCCATTCGGCTACACGGTCCACAAAGGTTGTTGTGGAATTGGTCTGAATCCGCTGGGCAACTTCATTTACAAATTCTTTGCTTGGCTTGATTGGCTTTAGCACTCCAGATAACCGGTTTTCCATGGAAGAGATTTTCTCCATGGAAGCATCGGCAAATTTTCTCATTTTCGTGTTCATGTCCTGCTCCTGCAAAATATCCACTTCATCGAACAATTCCAGCCCGGTTGTCTGGATTACTCCTCCAGATCCGAACCGTCCAAATCATCTCGGAGCGCTAACAAGGTGCGGTGGTAAAGGCTTTTTACCGCGCCTTCACTGCGTCCCATGGTTTCGCCAATTTCTGCGTTCGACATATGTTCGACAAACTTCAAGATGAGCAAATGTTGTCGTTCAGCAGGCAGATGCCTGATGAGTCGGAGAAGCGCATCCCGTTCCTGCGACTGCATTAAAGCCATTTCAGGAGGCTCACCTTTATAATGAAGGTTCGGAGCATCTGAAAGTGGGATTTCCTGGTGCCGGCTGCGGTCGCGGTGCCAGTTGGCAACCAGATTATGAGCGATCCGGTATAACCATGCCGAGAACGGCACCCCACGATCCGTATAAGTATGAATGTGGTGCAAGGCACGATAAAATACACGCGCCGTCAGGTCTTCGGCATCATGCACATTCCCTGTGCGATAGTAAACGTAGTTAAAAATGCGTTCTACGTACTTCGCATAAAGAATACCAAAGGCTTCAAGGTCGCCTTGTGCAGCACGCAGTAAGGTCTCTTCTTCTTCGGGGTCCGGCACTCCACTCACCTTACCGGAAGGGTCTATTAATCATAACCCTGCCGGCTTTCGGAAGTTTCAGACCGAGTATAACATGTTATAATTTCGGTTCCTCATCTTCAAGAAGCTCCTGGTACTTGAAATGGGGAAATCCTCAATCGTTTGGGGAGAATCCCCGCCTTTTTGGGGAAAGTCCCCGCTTTTTGGGTAAGGTCTCCGTTTTTTGGGGAAGGTCCCCGTTTTTTTGGGGATGACAGGCTTCGACGGAAGAGGCTGGTCCCGAAATGCGAGCCGAGAGGCGCCGACCTCGTAAACTCAGCGCAAACAATCAAGTGCCAACCGCACTTCCTATGCCGCTATGCCCCTCGCTGCGTAAGCAGTAGAGAGTAAACGGCCGGTCTCTTAGCGAGATCGCGTTCACCCGTCCCGTTCTTCACCCGGTGAAGGGATTGGGCGTCACAATGGTGGAGTGCCGCGCACGACGCCGCTATCTGCGCGAAAGAGGGCCTTCGGGCTCGGGCGGCTGGTCGCAGGTCAATTTTGCCGGATGGGTGGCCTGCGGCGACAGATCCAACCGGCTACGCTCGTAGATTTTCGAGGGTCGAGTCTTCGGACGCGGGTTCGATTCCCGCCATCTCCACTCTACAAAACACGCCTTTCAAGGCGTGTTTTGATTCCTTGTGGTCTTCCCCCGGAAATTTTTTTGGTCCTTGTTATATCAGCATGGGATTTCGGACATCAAACGGGAGCATAAAGCTCTATATCCTTTTGGGATAAATGGTAGGGGTTCATCCCAGAAACCTGGCACTTAAAGTTTCCTGTTTTTTGCATTGCCAGATGTTGGTCATTTGAAAGGCAAAAATGAAACGGACGTTGTACAATATGAAATAGTTTATTCAAGCGATTTTTTCTTTCCTCAAGGAGATTCTCATGAACCTTCGCCTTCTTTCCCCCTTCATACTTCTTACTGGCCTCGTACTTTTAGTCGGGTTGGCATGTGGCATATCTACCAATACCACTCCAACTGTTCCGGTTGAAATTCCTACCCGGGTCATTTCCCAACCTACCAATCCGCCTGTCTTTCCAACTAATGTTGTTCAACCCACCCACCCGCCTGCCATTCCCACCCCAATGCCCTCTCCCACTGCGACCTCTGTTCCGGCATATTTTTCGGAGATATTCCAAGGCGATCTTAGCATGTGGCCCTACGATGTTTACCTGGGCGATCCAACCAAGTTCTCCGAATCCCAATCTGCAAACGGCTTGCATGTCGAGTTGGATGATCCCAATTTATATGTTTATTATTACTATACTCCCATCACTTACCAGGATGTGCGCCTGGACCTGATCTTTACGAATCTTGCCCACAATTCCAACAATATCAACCTTGTCTGCCGCAACTCTAGTTCCGGACGTTATGAATTTACGGTTCAAAATGATGGGTTGTATCAAATCTGGGTTTATGATGGCACGGGTGGGAATGGTTATGTCGAGATTGCGGATGGTGGTTCGACAGCTATCCGTTCAGGTCAACAGGAAAACGAGATTACTGCTACCTGTATAGGGACCAACCTGACGTTATATATCAATGGCAGCTTGGTAAAAAGCGTTACAGAGAACCGATTCTTTTTCACCGAAGGCCAGATTGGGTTTGGGGTCAATATTTCCCCCACAAACCAGGTCACTCCGGTGATCGTGGATTTTAAGTCGCTCACGATCTCTCAACCATAATCTTTCCAAAATGCTTGCAAAAAAAGAGGCCGGATTCATCCCTGATCTGGCCTCTTAATAATTTTCCTATGGTTCGTTAACGTTCTTCTTGCACCCCTGATGTATGCTTACTCCAAATGCAAAATGACGCGTTCAAGGGGTCGTATCCTTTTCTAGGAGTGTTGTCATGGGAAAAATCATTGGAATTGATCTGGGAACCACCAACAGCGTGGTGGCCGTCATGGAAGGCGGTCAGCCAACGGTCATCACCACCGCTGAAGGCGGACGATTGTGCCCGTCGGTAGTATCGTTCAATAAGAACAACGAACGAATGGTAGGGCAGACCGCCAAGAGGCAGGCCGTCATTAATTCTGAAAATACAATATATTCCATCAAGCGCTTCATGGGACGCCGCTTCGATGAGGTGGAAACCGAACGCAAAATGGTGCCTTATGCGGTGGTGGCTGGCCCATCTGATGAAGCCCGGGTGAAAATCCCTGTAACAAATCGCGAGTATAGTCCCCAGGAAGTCTCTGCCATGATCCTGGCCAAACTCAAATCTGATGCTGAAGCTTACCTGGGACAGCCTGTTACTGAGGCTGTAATTACAGTTCCGGCTTACTTTAACGACAGCCAGCGCCAGGCAACCAAGGACGCCGGCAAGATCGCCGGTCTTGATGTAAAACGTATCATCAACGAACCGACTGCCTCGGCGTTGGCATATGGCTTGGATAAAAAGAAAAACGAAACCATCCTGGTATTCGACCTCGGCGGCGGTACGTTTGATGTATCCATCCTGGACGTGGGCGAGGGTGTCATTGAGGTCAAGTCGACCAATGGCGATACCCATCTGGGTGGCGATGACTGGGATCAGCGCGTCGTCAACTGGGCAGCAGACGAATTCAAAAAGCAGGAAGGCATTGACCTGCGCCAGGACCGTCAGGCTCTGCAGCGCTTACGCGAAGCCGCTGAAAAAGCAAAGATCGAGCTGTCCAGCATGATGGAGACAGAACTTAATCTGCCTTACATTACCGCGGATGCCAATGGACCCAAGCACCTGGTCCTCAAGTTGACCCGTGCCAAGTTCGAGCAGATGACCGATGACCTGCTCAGCCGCTGCCGCACACCGTTTGAATCTGCACTTAAGGATGCCAACCTGAAAGCCTCCGACCTGAACGAGGTCGTCCTCGTCGGCGGGTCCAGTCGCATGCCAATGGTACAGGACCTTGTGCGCACGCTCACCGACGGCAAAGAACCCAACAAGGGTGTCAATCCCGATGAGGTTGTTGCAGTCGGGGCAGCCATCCAGGCCGGCGTATTGGGCGGTGAAGTCAAGGATATTCTCCTGCTCGATGTGACCCCACTCTCGCTGGGTGTGGAAACCATGGGCAGTGTGATGACCAAAATGATCGATCGCAATACCACCATTCCGGTGCGAAAGACGGAGACTTACTCCACCGCAGCCGATAGTCAGACAGCAGTAGACATTCATATCCTGCAGGGCGAGCGTCCCATGGCGGCCGATAACATGTCCCTGGGTCGTTTCCGCCTGGACGGCATTCCACCCGCTCCGCGCGGTATTCCGCAGGTTGAAGTCACCTTCGATATTGACGCCAACGGCATCCTTAACGTTACCGCCCGGGATAAGGCCACCGGTAAGGAACAAAAGATTACCGTAACCGCTTCCACCAACTTGAACAAGGACGAGATTGCCCGCAAGGTCGAAGAAGCGAAGCGCTACGAATCTGAAGATAAAAAACGACGCGAGGTCATCGACGCCCGTAACACCGCCGACAATCTGGTCTATCAGACCGAAAAGGCGCTGCGCGATTTGGGCGAGAAGGTTTCTTCTGAAGAACGCGGCAAGATCGAAGGCAAGATAACCGATCTGAAATCGGCTTCTCAAACTGACGACCTCGGGCGCATCAAGAAAGCCACCGATGAACTCCAGAATATGTTCTACGCACTCAGCCAGCAGATGTACGCCCAGCAACCCGGGCAGACTCCCCCTCAAGGCGGACCCCAAGCCGGAGGCCCTCAAACACCTCCACCTAGCAGCGATGGCGACGTGATCGACGGCGAAGTTAGAGACGCCTGATAATTAGTATTCACCCGGGTAGCCAAATGGCAGCCCGGGTTTTTTTTATTCTTATAATTCGATTCCACGTAAAGCAGTATAATCGGCCCCATGCGTATAAGATCAAAAAGATCCAAAAGAACCCAGCGAACTATTAAAATAGTCCTTTGGCTGTTGATTTTGATTGTGCTCGCCGTAGGCTTGTACAATATTCCCTTTATTCATAGCAAACTTGCGTGGCGTCTTGACCGCGTGCGATTAAGTGTAATTGACTATTTCCACCCACCCCAAAGCGTGACCTTCCACCCAGGCGGGCAGTCTTATCCCACGATAACCCCTGCCCAGTCAGACCCGACGTCCACCACTTCTTCCATTGCTCCTGCCATCACAACCGTTCCAACCGATCTGATCGTAGCCACTCCAACATCAACGCCTCTCCCAGCCTCGGTCATCCTGACCAACGTCCCATTCGTGGACCAGATGGGACGTTACAATTATTGCGGCCCGGCCAACCTGGCCATGGCGCTCGAATATTGGGGCTGGAAGGGTGACCCATCTTCGAGTTATGATCCCCGCGACCAGATTGCGCTGGTTGTCAAACCGGGAGTCGATGATCCCAGCTTGAACTTCGTCGACCGCGGCAACACCGATGTCAACGTGATGCCATACGAACTGGTCGATTTTGTCAACAATCACACAGACTTCAAAGCGCTTTCCCGCTACGGAGGCGACCTTGACCTCCTCAAACGCTTGATCGCAGCCGGTTTTCCTGTGATTACTGAGAAGGGCATATACGAACCACTGCTCCCTGACAACTCCGTCCAATGGGCAGGACATTACTCATTTACCACCGGTTTTGATGATGCCCTGAGTACCTTTACCTGGCAGGATTCCTATCTGCCATTGCCTACATCAATCGGCAAGGACTCCAAGACATCTTATACGGATTACCTCACTTACTGGCGCGCCTTCAATTATGCTTTCATCGTCGTCTATCCACCCGATCGTGAATCTGATCTGATGCAGGTTCTCGGTCCATGGAGCGATCAGTACTGGGCGGCTCAGCATGCATTGGATATCGCCAACCAGGAGATTCAAAGCCAGGCACTTTCTGGAAATGACCTGTTCTTTGCGATGTTTAACAAGGTCACGAGCATGATTAACCTGCAAAATCCCGATTATGGGCCTGCTGCCGAGGCGTATGACCAAGCCAATATTTATTACAACAACGACCTCGTTCCGACTGGTGATAAACGCATCCCATGGCGCATCATGTGGTACGAAACCGCTCCCTATTCTGCTTACTACTATTCGGGCCGTTACCAGGATGTCATCTCCCTTGCAGAAAGCAATTTGGCAATTATCGAACGCGGCGGGAGGGAACTTGAAGAAAGCTGGTTCTGGCTCGCCAGAGCCGAATACGCCTTGGGTGCGTATGATACCGCCTATGCAGATATGCGCCAGGCGCTTCATTTCCACCCGGGTTTCCAGCCTGCCTTGGACATGTTCTCTCTCTGGGGAGTGAATCCGTAATTATTGCTCCCGCCGGAACTTTCCGCCAGCGGGAGCTTTTTATAATATGAAACTTCTCCATTTCGCTGACGCACACATAGATATGGCCAACTACGGCCGTCATGACCCCGAAACAGGCCTGCCACTGCGTGTACTGGATTTTCTTAAATCCCTGGATGTTATCATCGAGACTGCCATCTCTGAAAAAGTGGACCTGGTCCTTTTTGCCGGGGATGCTTACCGTGATCGCTCCCCTGCCCCCACATTCCAGCGCGAATGGGGAAAACGCATCATCCGCCTATCGAAGGCAGGCATTCGCACCTTGCTGCTGGTTGGCAACCACGACCTCTCTCCCGCCTTGGGCCGTGCCACCTCCGTCCAGGAATTCGAGACACTGGATATTCCCTTTGTGACGGTGCTTGATAAACCCCAATTTCTGTCATCTCAAGATCTGGGTCTGCCTGCCCAGGTGATCGCCATCCCGTGGATCTCCCGCTCAGGGGTGATCGCCGCCACGGAGGCAGCTTCCGACGAAGTGTCTCCAAACATCGAAGAACGTCTCACCACATTGGTTGACCGCTGGCTGGATAGAGCGGACCCCTCCCTGCCCGTCATCCTGACCGCCCACGCCTCTGTCGAGGGAGCGAAGTTGGGCTCTGAGCGTACCATCATGTTGGGTGCAGATATGCTTCTCCCCGGCTCGCTCGTCCGTGATGCTCGCCTGGATTACGTGGCTATGGGTCATATCCATAAACCCCAAAATCTAAATGAGCACTCGCGTCCTCCAGTCATTTATCCCGGCTCAATTGAGCGCGTGGATTTTGGCGAGGTGGACGACGATAAGTTCTTTGTCATTGCTGAGGTCACCCGCGGGGAATCCCGGGTTTTCTGGCACAAGCTGGAGAATATTCGCCCGTTCATTGACCGACGGATTACCCTCATGTCTCCGGAAAACGTGACTGAGACGATCAAATCCGCGCTGCCCTCACCTGATAAATTAGCTGGCGCCATCATCCGCCTCACAGTGGACTACGCTCGCGAGTGGGACACACTCATTGATGAGCCCTCCCTGCGCCGTTATGCCGAAAACGCTTTTGAGTTTCACTTGATCAAACATCCCCAAATCGAAGCTCGTATCCGCTTGCCTGCAGACCAGGCGGTGAACAGCCTGGGCCCTCTCGAACTTCTCGACCACTATTGGAGCTCCGGTCACATTGAAGGCGGGGAATCCGGCGCTCTCAGGAAAATGGCTAAGGAAATAATCGAAGAGGATTAGAGTAGGTTTCTATCCTCTTCGGGAGTATTGTCTCCCAGGGGTAATAACCTGATTGGGTTGGAGGCTGGCGGTATTATGCGTTGGATTTATATTTCTCCTCATTTTGATGATGCCGTACTCTCCTGTGGTGGTTTGATCTGGGAGCAGGTCCAAAAAGGCTTTCCAGTTGAGATTTGGACGATTTGCGCCGGGGACGCGCCCTCGGGACGCCTATCCCCGCTGGCTATTTCCTGTCACGATCAATGGGGAATAAAATCCGCCCGGGAGGTTGTAGCCGTTCGCCGTCTCGAGAACCAGGCAGCTGCCAGGGTGGTGGGAGCCGAGACAGTGGACTTCAGCATCCCCGATTGCATCTACCGCCGCTCCCCCGAAGGGAAAGTCATATACTCAAAAGATGTATTTGTCTCCATTGATCCGGGCGAAAAAGACCTGGACGCTGATATTTCCGCCGCTCTGGCATCTGAAATTCAGCCCGGGGATACTCTCGTCAGCCCGTTGGCAATTGGTGGTCATCTGGACCATGTTCTTGCCCGCCTCGCCTCCGAGCGTCTGGATTGCCCGCTATGGTATTATGCCGACATTCCTTATCTCATTCAACATCCGGAAATGATGACTGCTGCTGTCAAAGGCCTGCGCGGCACCCGCTATCCGGTCTCGCAAAAGGCGCTGGGGGTCTGGCAAAAAGGCATCTCCGCTTACGCAACCCAAATCCGGATGCTCTTCAAGACCCCGACAAAGATGAGGGCTTCTATCCGCCTATATTGGGCGACCCAACCCGGGTTCCGCCTTTGGCGTCGGTCATAAATCTCAATTTTCTTTAATTTATCGGCAAAAAGTTGGGTGTTTTGGAGGGAATTTCTTAATTAATAACCATGGATTCCACCACGGGAGGGTTACTCCCGGAAAACTGCTTGCTTTTCGAATAAAATCTAGTATAATATTGGCGGGTAGGGAATCCTACGCAAGCTGCATCTCTGTTTCAGAGATGCTTGTATTTTCTCAGGAAGATTAAGATGCCAACGACATTCTTGACCAAAGTAGGCTATCAAAAATTAGCCGACGAGCTTGAATATCTGCGCACCACCAAACGGTTGGAAGTTGCCAACCGTCTTCATGAAGCCATGGAAGGTGGCGAGCTGATCGAGAATGCTGAATATGAAGCTGCCAAGAACGAGCAGGCTTTTGTCGAGGGTCGCATCCAGGAATTGGAAATGATCCTGGCCTCCGCGCGGGTGATTGACGAAAAAGTTAAAAAAGAGAAAGGTGACTTGGTCCAGGTCGGGTCGCTCGTCACAATTAAAGAAGATGGAAGCAGTTCTGAGAAGTATTCCATCGTCGGGGCGGCCGAGGCCAACCCCCGCGAAGGAAAAATCTCGAACGAATTGCCGATCGGCAAAGCCATTCTAAATCACCACGCCGGGGATGAAGTGAATGTTGAAGCGCCCGGCGGTACGTTCAAAGTAAAAATCGTCAAGGTCGAGTAACCCTGGGGTACGGTGATCAGACCCCGCGCATGCTCTTCGATGCGCGGGGTTTTAATTACAAAACTATTTTTGAAAGGTTCCTCCATGACTGAATATACCTCCCTTGAAAAAATCCGTCTTGAAAAAATTGAAGCGCTTCGTAAGGAAGGCGTTGAGCCATTTCCTACCCGTGCTGAGCGGACCCATACCTCCGTTCAGGCGATCGTCGCTTTCGAAGAAGCCGAAGTCATGCACCCCGTCGACAAGGAACCGGCTGAAGTTAAGGCTACCCTCGCCGGGCGGATTCGCGCCTCCCGTGCCATGGGGAAACTCACCTTTGCTCATATTGAAGACGGGGATGGGCGAATCCAACTGCTTTTTCGCATGAACGAACTCGGTCAGGAGCGCGTGGATTGGTTTAATAAGATGCTCGACATCGGTGATTTTATCCAGGCATCCGGTGTCATGTTCCGAACAAAAACCGGCGAGCCCACCCTGCAGGTTCACGATTTCACCCTCCTTGCCAAGGCGATCAGCCCACTCCCCGCTGCCAAGGACGAAGTCACCCAGAGTGGTGAAACTGTCCGCCACGCCGCCCTCGAGGATCCCGAACTGCGTGCCCGCCAGCGCTATGCCGACTTGGCAGTCAATCCCGCTGTTCGCGACATCTTCCGCAAACGTGCCGGTATTATTCGTACCCTGCGCGAATTTCTTGATTACAACGGCTTCCTTGAAGTTGAAACCCCCATCCTGCAGCCAATTTACGGTGGTGCAGCAGCCAAACCATTTACCACTCATCACAACCAGTTGAAACAGGATTTATTCCTGCGTATTTCATTTGAACTCTACCTCAAACGCCTGTTGGTAGGGAACCTGGAACGCGTCTACGAGCTCGGGCGCGACTTCCGAAATGAAGGCGTTTCTTTTAAACACAACCCTGAATTCACCCAGTTGGAATTTTACTGGGCCTATGCGGATTATCTCCAGGTGATGGAATTGACTGAGCAGATGGTTTCGTATACCTGCCAAAAAGTCACGGGCGGAATGGAAACCATATATCAGGGAAACAAATTGGACTTTACCCCTCCATGGCGCCGGATGGCAATGGCCGATGGCATCCTGGAAACCAGTGGGATAGATATTTCCAAGTACCCCACAGCTAAATCCCTGTTCGCTGCGATTGCCGCCAAGGGTAAAACGCCCAACCCGAAAGCCACTCGCGGTAAATTGATTGATTTCTTGTTAACCGAATATCTTGAACCCACACTTATCCAGCCTACCTTCGTTTGTGACTATCCTCGCGATATCTCCCCGCTTGCAAAATCCATTCCCGGTGATCCTCTTACTGTTGAACGGTTTGAGGCATATGTGGCCGGGTTTGAGCTTTGCAATGCCTTTACCGAGCTCAATGACCCGCTCGACCAGGAACAACGCTTCCTCGAAATGGGACGTGATTACGCAGTAAATGATGAAGAGCGGCATCCCATGGATGAAGACTACCTGCGTGCCATGCGCTACGGCATGCCGCCCTGCGGCGGTTTCGGTATGGGTGTGGATCGGCTGGCGATGTTGTTGACTGATACCCATTCCATTCGCGAAGTGCTGTTATTCCCTCACCTGCGCGAAACGGAAGAATAATAGGTTCTGCCACAAAAATGAACCGTCCCACTGCCGGGACGGTTCATTTTTTTCCTTCCTCTATAAAAGGTACCGTATAACCTGGCCTTGTCTGCAATCTTATCCCGCTTTGTGGTGTAAAATTAACTCAATGGACGAACCCGCCCTCATTCAAAATGCCTGTCACGGTGACCTGGATGCATTCAACACCCTTGTGCTCGCCTACCAGGACATTGTCTTTAATACAGCCTTGCGCATTTTGGGAGACGAAGACCTCGCTGCTGATGCCTCCCAGGAAGCCTTCATTTCCGCTTTTCGCGCACTCAATTCCTACCGAGGTGGCTCATTCCGAGCCTGGCTTTTGCGCACAGTTACCAATGCCTGCTACGATGAACTGCGCCGCAAACAGCGCCGACCCACTATCCCGCTCGAACCCGAAACTAAAGACGGCGACGAATTGGAAACTCCTCGTTGGCTGGCTGACCCTGTTGGATCCCCGGAGGAACTTCTGGATCAGGCTGAAGTTGAACATGCCATCCAGCACTGCCTGGAAAACCTTCCCACCGACTTTCGTGCGGTGGTTGTACTGGCCGATATCCAGGGGCTCGATTACACCGAAGTCGCCTCGGTCTTGAAAAAACCACTCGGCACCGTCAAATCCCGGCTGGCACGTGCCCGTCTGCGCTTGCGGGAGTGCCTGCAAGGCTTCAGGGAACTTTTACCCGCAGCCTTTCGTCTGGAAGAAGAGCGTACCGTATGAGCATACCTTCTTTCCATGACGTGGAACAACTTTCGGCTTACCTGGACGGGCAACTGTCAACGGCTGAAAAAACGCGCCTGGAAATCCGTCTCCAATCAGACCCGGATCTTACTTCCACCCTCGCAGACTTGCGGCAGGCTCGCACAATTCTCCGGCGTACACCCGCGCGCCGCAGCCCACGCAACTTCACGCTCACTCCAAAAATGGCCGGGATCAAACCCCCTCTTCCTCGGGCTGTTCCAGCCCTGGGTTGGGCCTCCGCCGCAGCTATGGTTTTGTTTGTTGTAACCCTGGGAACCAACCTTCTCGGTCAAATTTCTCTTGGAGCAAATGCGCCTATGCTTTCTGCCGCGCCGATGACCAGTCAAGGATATGGATTGGGTGGAGGTGCCCCGGTCACTACGCCGCCTGCGTTAGATAACCAGGGATTACTCACCCCGGCCCCTACGGTACCTGTAGCAACCCCGCCGGGAGAGTCACGTAGCGCCCCACTCCCTGCCGCATCTCCTGCGAAGTCAACTCCCCAGCCGGTTGAAATTTGGCTCGTTGTCTGGTTCAGCTTGGCTGTACTACTAATTGCCGCCGCACTTCTTGTTCGCCTGTTAAATGATCGGGCTTTCCGCCGCAAAGTTGGTTCAAAACACAACTCGTGATCCCATCGCCGGTTCAAACCTGCCGGCGGTTTTCCCTTGTATTCTCCCCCATAAATAGAAATATTTGGATGCCGAAGGAAAGGAGGGCTTTTCCGTGGAAGAACCACAGGGTAAGGAAGATCGTCTTGCAGTTTGGATTGCCGTATTGATCGCCCTGGTCTCGTTGACCACTGCCTTGACTGCCTGGCGGACAGCTGCTCTTGGTTCGAAGGCCGGTGACCTGATTTATCAAGGGTTGTTGGATGCTGTCAAGAAACAGGCTGCTTCCAATGAGGACTGGCGGCAGGCGTACCAGGAGGCTGGTTATGCCCGCGACTATCTGGTGACCCTCAATGCTTTGCTGGTCCAGGAGAATAGCACCGACCCTGCCACCCTGGAGCAGGCTGCTCAATTGCGCACCTACTTGCTGCCGGGGTTGAAATCGCTGGCTACACCTCTTGGGACCGATCCTTCATATTTACCTACCGGTGGCTTATTAAATATCTCGAAACGCTTTCAGGAATTGGAAAACCAATCCCCTGATCTGACCGGCCTCGACCCTCAGGCTTCCTTCTCACAGGCGGACACTTATTACACAGAACAGCGCTGGCTCGTGGTTGGGACAGTCCTGATCGCGGTCAGCCTGTTCTGGCTGGGTTTGTCCCAGCTATCACATATACGCCCCAGGCTTTTAGTCCTGCTCCTGGGGGTTATCGTTTATGGCTTTGGGCTTGTCTGGAGCCTGGGAGTCGAGGTTATCTTCTTCGTTCTGCGCGGGGGAGTTTTATGACCACCTCAGCTAATTCTAGCCCCAAGCGTGGGAAGACTCTGGTGTTGCTGTTGACCCTCATTAACATGATTTTGGTTGCTGCTATCTCTGCCTTGCAAGTGGATGCCACCATCCATTCCAATCAGGCCAACCGTGACTCTCAGTATTATGCAATCCAGGCTTCTGGCAGTCTTGTTCAATCCGGGGCACAGTCTGAGTATGACCTGGGTACCTATTCCACCTGGTTAACCGACACCCAGCAGTCTTTGATCGCCGGGTATAGCGCCATACAGCGCCATTCTGCCGGTGACCAGTCCGGATATGAACGGCTGACCTTCGAGTCAATGTTGTATCAGGCTCGGGCAGACCAGGAGAAGACTCTTTCGGTCTTATTGACCGATCCGTCTTATGCTCCCATCTCAGATCAGGCATCTCCGGATGTCTCCACCTACCTTGCCGATCTTCATGCTCCCAGCCTGGCGCTGGTTCAAAGGCAGAATGATGCCTCGGATGCCTATCGGCGCTGGAATAATAAATCTGACTCGTATGTGGCGGTTCTGACTGTGCTCGCAATCGCCTTCTTTTTGCTGGGCGTCGCGCAAATGTCCCGGCTGAAAACCCGTTTGCTTTTCTCTACTTTTGCCATTGGGGTGATCGGCATCGGCTTTCTATGGACAATGGTCCTGCTGATATTTTAAACTTGCCTATTAATCGTTGCTCGACCATATTACTCCCGCAAAATTAAACGATGGGTATAATCATTGAACGCCCTCGCAATATTAGAAACCAATTGTGAACCCTCGGCGTAAGAACCTTTGAATTCGAGGTGAATATGAACGCCATTTCTCTTGTCCGTCCCTCCCCTATCGCCGGAATGTGGTATGAGGGTAACCCTCGCGCTCTTTCCCAGATGGTGGACGGCTACCTTGACCGGGCACAAATCCCGCCACTTCCCGGCGAAGTCATTGCAGTGATATCCCCGCACGCTGGGCATAAGTATTCTGGACCCGTAGCCGGGTATGCGTTTGCACCGGTCCGCGGCCGGGCATTTGACCTGGTGGCGATCCTCTCACCCATGCATCAACCTTACTCCGAGTCGTTGCTGACCACAGCCCACGAGGCGTATGCCACCCCGCTCGGGGATGTTCCCGTGGAAAAGGAGGCGGTCGCGGACCTGGACACTCGTTTGCAAAAAGCTCTGGGTGAAGGGCTGGTGTCGGTGGCTTATGACCAGGAACATTCGCTCGAAATCGAGCTGCCTTTCCTGCAGCGCGCCCTCACTGGTGGGTTCAAATTATTGCCTGTCATGGTTCGCTCCCAGTCAGCCAAGGTATCGCAGCAACTTGGGAAGGCTCTTGCCGAAACTTTAAGCGGCAGGAATGCCCTTTTGGTAGCCAGTACAGATCTCTCGCATTTCTACACCCAAAAGGAAGCGCTGGTCTTCGACACAGAAATGCTGCGCCGGGTTGAAGCATTTTCGCCCGAAGAAGTGTTTTCCGCGGAAAGAGAAAAGAAGGGATTTGCCTGCGGGCTGGGTGCGTTGACAGCCGTTCTGTGGGCCGCCAAAGCCATGGGTGGCGATACTGTCAAAGTGCTGCGCCATGCAACCTCAGGGGACGTCACCGGGGATTATTCATCTGTGGTAGGTTATGGAGCCGCAGTGATATTAAAACAAAAAACCGGTGGCTGGCCGGTTTAATGGCTTATTCAAATCCTTCCGATCTATCCTTGGAAATCGTGAAAGTGAATATTCTCGTAGACCCCTTGCATGCTCGAAAGATACACCGCTTTATTCTTGAAATAACTCCCCGGATATAAGTGCACTTCCTTTTTCAAAATGCAGCCGGCGATTGCCACATGCAATCTGTCGGTATGGACTTCGCGGTAGCGGTCGATGGCTTCAAAAAAGGGACGAACCGGTGTCAGGTGATTCCCTTGCGCACTGATGTCCAGATTCCCGGGCGGAATGGGAATTCTCCCTGAGGTTTCTTTATCCTGCCGAAAAAAGAAACCCTCCCCAGTCCCTTTTCCGGCACTTTGCCACTCTAAATAAAACGCCATGTCGTGACAGAAAATTGCTTCCGGGACGGCTTTCAGACTCTCAAAACGGTCCCGGCTAAAATACGTAATATTCGAAAAGTTTGCCCGCTTCTCATAAGTTGAAGGAAGCACGATAACTTCCCGGTAGGACGATGCAATATTGTTTATCGCCTCAAAGGATTTTTGCCACAAGGTTGTCCAGCCTGCCCCGCCTCCATATATCAGCGTGCTTTTGAAAAGCAATGGCATGTAATTATTTACCAACTGGGTTAACCTTCCCTTCCTTGATGATAGTTCGTAATAATGAAACCCAATGTCGTGGAAAAATTTCAAGGTGCCCTGGCGGATAAGTCCATCCCCCCAGTTTCCGCGGTTATTCATATAGAAGTAGGGCCTGCTCCTGCCTTTATCCAGGATCTTTAAAGCAAGTTGGGAATATTCTGGCTTCATGCTATCTTTGGATTTAACATTGACAAAATTTGTCCATCGAAAGTCCTGACTGGGTGAACAGGAATGTTCTGCTGGCGCGCATGTCTCGATGGATGCATATAGGAAAAAGGAAACGCCGAATTATAATGTGAATCTCTGCGATCCGCTCAGTGTATAATCCTTTTGCATTTCAGACGTTGAAAACCCGGGATAAAAATTGCTTATGCCTAAATTTCACCTATGGACGGAAGATCGCTTATGCACAGAGGATGTCGTAGAATTGGCTGCCACTCTGGAAAAAAGCAACCGGGAGCGTCTCCGCCTCTGGTTTCGCCTTCCCTCGGTCTGGTCGCCAACTCTCTCCACAAACCTCGACTCTTTTGTCCTGGCCGTCCTGTTCAATGCCATGGGTGCGGGAGCTGATCTTGAAGTCCACGGGGAGGTTTCTCCTTCTTTGTTAACCAACCTGGTGGAATTCCAGCGGGCTTGGGCGCTCTGGCTCCCTGGAAAATATCATCCGGTGGATATATTGGCGGGCACAGAACGCGATCAACCAAGGGTGCAGGGGAATGAGATCATAATGGGGTTCTCGGGCGGGGTGGATTCATCCTTCACAGCCTGGCAGCACCGTCCCAATCAATTGGATCGCCAGTTGCGGAAACTGGTAGCCGGCGTGATTGTGCACGGGTTCGATATTCCAATTGATCAACCGGAGGCATTCTCCAGGGCTGCAGAGAAAGCTGGAAAAATGTTGGGCTCGATAGATGTAAACTTGATTTCAGTCTCAACGAACCTGCGGGAGTTGCGCGATAACTGGCTTGAGTCTCATGCGGCAGCGCTCGCTGCGTGCTTGATGCTGTTCCAGGGGAAATATAATGCAGCTTTCATTGCTAGCGCTTATTCCTACGACGACCTGGTTCTCCCATGTGGCTCGAACCCTGTGACTGACCAATTGCTCTCGAACGACTCCTTCAGGATCATCCATGATGGGGCTGCTTTCGCCAAGGTTGAAAAAATACGGTGTATAAGCGATTGGCCTGAAGCCAGGCAATACCTGCGCGTCTGCTGGCAGGGCCCTCACAAGGATAGTAATTGCTGTCGCTGCCAAAAATGTGTCTCAACAATGCTCCTCTTAAGAGCTATCGGGCAGGCTCCATTCCCTGCCTTCCCGTTTGACATTTCCGACTGGGAGATAAGTCATTTGAAATATCCCACAGTTTCCACAGTCCATAGTGCAGACAGATTGATTAAAAAATTGAAATCTTTAAATTTTCGTTCAGTTATCACCTTGTGGGCATTGAAAGTTTCCGTGATTATTAACCGCGTCTGGCTTGCCAAATGGAGGTTTCCATGGCTCGAAAAAGAATTCCTGGTATTCGAAAAGTGGTGGTTTGTAAATCGCAACCTGGATGGCATATCAACTAAGGCGAGCGAGCCAATCCAATAATTACCGCACGCGACTCCCTGCTTGTGAGCATTCCTTCATTGTTCAGCATCCGCAACATTCTCTACTAGAGGATTTGAAGCGAGGGCAATCTTGGAATCTTTGTCACCGCCTTATTATGCAGACATTTAGTTCGAGTTTTTCCAGGTGAGTAAATGCTCTCTTTGCCGTGCTGGTTGGTATCATTTTGAAATAAGGAACCTAAATGTTGAAATATCATTTATGGCCGGAAAAACCGCTTCGAAATAATGACATTACCGAATTGGCTGCCACCCTGGAAAAAAGCAATCAGGAGCGTCAGCGTATTTGGTTCCGCCTGCCATCCGATCACCTGCCCGCCATTACCGGGACCATGGACTCTTTCGTCCTGGCGGCCTTGTTCAGTGCCATGAGCGCCGCGGCTGACCTGGAGATCCACGGGGAAGTTTCCCCCTCCCTGCTGTCCAACCTGGTGGAATTCCAGAAAGCTTGGTCGCTCTGGCTCCCCCTCAAATATCATCCGGTGGATTTTTCTGCAGACACGGAACGTGAGCAGCCACGCGTTGAAACGGATGAAGTCATTTTAGGGTTTTCGGGCGGGGTGGATTCTGCTTTCTCAGCCTGGCAACATCGCCCAATTCCAAAAGCTCTCCGGCAACAAAATCTTGCTGCTGGCATCCTGGTGCATGGGTTCGATATCCCAATCGACCAACAGGATGTGTTCGCCAGTGCTGAAGAAAAGGCCCGAAAAATGTTGGCTTCCATTGGCGTAAACTTGATTACAGTGTCAACGAACTTGCGCGATCAACATAATGACTGGGAAGACTCCCATGCGGCAGCTCTGGCTGCCTGCCTGGTGCTCTTCCAGGGGAAATTTAAAGCTGGGTTGATAGCGAGTAGTTATCCCTACAACAGCTTGATAATTCCTTGGGGATCGAACCCGCTCACCGACCCGCTGCTTTCAACCGGCTCGTTCAGGATAATCCATGATGGTTCCACCTCCACCCGTATTGAAAAAATGAAACAGATCGGCCAATGGCAGGAAGCTAGGCAGTACCTGCGTGTCTGTTGGGAAGGCCGTCAGAAGGACCGCAATTGCTGTCGTTGCCAAAAATGCGTTACGACCATGCTGATCTTCAATGCCCTCGGTTTTAAGTCGCTTCCCGCTTTCCCTTACGAAATATCCGACCGGGAGATCCGCCATTTAAAATATTCCGATCCGTCCTCGCTTCATAGCACCAGCAGGGTGATTAAAATGTTGAAAGGTTTGGATTTCCCTTCTGCTTCAACTCTTCGGGCGTTGAAAGTGTCAGTGGTAGTTAATCGTCTCAGGCTTGCAAGCTGGAAATACCCGTGGTCGAAAAAGGTGTTTAAACTGTTCGAGAAACGGTGGTTCCTTGACCCCAACCTGGTTGGTTAACCAGCCAGGTGATTACCTAAACCTAAATCAAATCCATGTATGCTCGTCTGGTTGTCAACGTACAATCAATATCCGGTATTTATGATTATTCCATTCCGAAAGACCTGGGACTGGAGGTCAAACCCGGCTGTTTGGTTATCGTCCCGTTTGGAAAACAGGTCGTGCAGGGAGTCGTGTTGGAACTTGTCAACCAGCCGGCAGTGGCGGAAACAAAAACAATTGTCGAGCTCCTGGATCCACTGCCCGCCCTCAATTCCTTCCAGATCTCCCTTGCCAGGTGGCTGGCTTCGGAAACCCTCTCCCCCCTGGCAGCTTGCATCGGGTTAATGCTTCCACCCGGATTGAGTCAGCAGGCTGATACGATTTTCGAAATCAGGGATCCCGAAGTCGCAAACCGGGGTTCAGGCTTGCACACCCAATCACAAATATCGGGCACCGGTTTGCGGCTTGTGAAATTGCTCGCCCAACACGGGCCTCTCCGCGGTCGCCAGATAGATCGCCATTTCAAGAATGTGGACTGGCGCAGGACCGCTAAGCGCCTCATCAAGTCCGGGGAGCTGACCGGGCGATCGATCCTGCCTCCGCCTGCGATCCGGCCGAAATTTGTCCGTACGGCGCAACTTTCTGTTCCTCCTGAGGTTGCCCAGATGGCCATGCCCTGGCTTGGAAAGACTGCAGGTACGCTGGCCCGCCGTCAGGCAGCCCTGCGCTATTTGGTCCGCGAACCTGGGAATGTGAACGTTTCCTGGGTTTATGCTGAATCTGGTTGTAATTTGGCCGACCTGCAGGAATTAGCTGAGAGGGAATTGATCGTATTAAGAGAAACTGAAATATGGCGGGATCCATTGCAGAAAGTGGAGGATGCTGGAGTGGGGATTGGTTCCCCTCCCGAACTCACCGACCATCAGCGCCTGGCCTGGGAAAAAATTCTGCCTGCACTCCGCTCCTCATCATCTCTTTCCTTCCCCTTTTTGCTTCATGGCGTAACCGGTTCAGGCAAGACTGAGATTTATATTCGGGCTGCTCAGGAATGTATCGATCGAGGCAGGGAAGCCATAATCCTTGTCCCTGAGATTGCCATCACTCCCCAAATGGTCCGCCGGTTCCTGGCGCGTTTCCCAGGGCAAGTGGGGCTGGTCCATTCCAGGTTGTCTGCCGGGGAGCGTTATGACACGTGGCGGCGAGCCCGTTTGGGTCAGTTGAAGGTCATTATCGGGCCGCGCTCCGCGCTTTTCACCCCCCTGCCACACATTGGCCTAATCGCGGTGGATGAATGCCACGATGGTTCTTATTCCCAGTCCGAACCTCCTTTCTATAACGCAGTGACTGCAGCCCAGGAGTATGCCCGCCTATGCTCTGCAGTTTGCATCCTTGGTTCTGCTACCCCATCGCTCGTACAGCGCTTCCGCGCTTCCTCCTCTCGGCTACCTCAAGCCGGGGAAATCCTTCTCCTGGATCTACCCACTCGCATTGTTAACCCCCGCATGCCTCCCGTCCAGGTGGTGGACATGCGTACTGAATTGAAGTCGGGTAACCGCGGCATTTTCAGCCAGGCAATGGTAGATGCTCTCGATCAGGCTCTCAAAAAAGACCAGCAAGCCATCCTCTTCCTGAACCAGCGCGGCACGGCCACATATGTATTCTGCCGTGAATGCGGCGCTGCTTTATGCTGCCCGCGTTGTGACACGCCTCTTACATATCATGTCAACAGCCTGCCCTCTGAGGCCGGGCCTTCTCCCTCCGATCTGCATTGCCACCACTGCGGTTATGTCCGAAAGATGCCAAAAAAGTGTCCGGTTTGCAGTAGTGATCAGATCCGCCAGTATGGGCTGGGCAGCGAAAAAGTGGAGGCTGAGGTGGCGCGATTGTTTCCTTCAGCGCGCACCCTGCGCTGGGACTGGGAGACCACCCGCCATAAGGATGCTCACGAAATCATCCTCGGTCATTTCAGCGCCCACCGCGCAGACGTGCTGGTTGGTACGCAGATGCTTGCCAAGGGTCTGGATCTTCCTTTGGTTACGCTGGTTGGGATCGTACTCGCTGATGTTGGCCTCAATCTCCCTGACCCATTCGCCGCTGAGCGTACTTTCGATGTGTTGACCCAGGTCTCAGGTCGCGCCGGTCGATCAACCTTGGGTGGTAATGTCGTGCTGCAAACTTTTCAGCCCGAGCATTATGTCATCCAGGCTGCCGCTAGGCACGATTATTCTGCTTTCTACGCTCGCGAGCTGGAATATCGCAGGCGATTGGGTTACCCCCCGTTCAGTCGCTTGTTGAGAATGGAATACAGGCATATCCAGGTTGCTGAAGCTGAATCACACGCTCGCGACATGGCCGCGAAATTAACCGGGTGGATTGGGAACGAGGGCCGGCGTGAAACAACGATCATAGGGCCTGTTCCATGCTTCTTCTCCCGCTTGAACGGCCTCTATCGCTGGCAGATTATTTTGCGCGGGCCCGACCCGGTCAGTTTACTTCGTGGAAAAAACCTGTCGGACTGGCGGGTGGAAGTGGACCCGACCTCCCTGCTTTGATCGGCAGGATGGAGAACTCTATATGGATAAGTCTTTAATCCCCCAAAATTTAATGGATTATATAGATAGTCTGGTGCCCTCCCGCAATTCAGAAATGCAGTCCATGGAAACTGAAGCAGATTGGACAAATTTTCCCATCATTGGTCCGGCTTCTGGCTACCTTTGTTATCAGGTGGCTCGTATGATATCCGCCCGGCGGGTTTTTGAGCTCGGTTCCGGTTTCGGCTACTCTACAGCCTGGTTTGCTCGCGCGGTCACCGAGAATGGTGGTGGGGATGTCTATCACGTAGTCTGGGATGAGGCCCTTTCCAAACAGGCGCGTTCCCACCTCTCTGCGCTCGGTTATACGGATATGATTCATTACCTTGTTGGGGAAGCGGTGCAAACCCTGCGCGAAACGCCCGGTCCCTTCGACTTGATCTTCAACGATATCGATAAGGAAGACTACCCTAATTCACTGCCTGTGATTGCAGAAAAACTCCGTCCCGGGGGAGTGTTGATCGTGGATAATATGCTCTGGCATGGCCGAATCTTCGACGGCAAGGACCGCACTCCTGCCACCGAGGGCATTCGTAGCTTGACCGGGTTGCTCACCCGCAGCCCTGGCTGGGTCACTACGCTGGTCCCTGTGCGGGATGGGGTCATGCTGGCGTACAAAGTATAATCTTGTCCGATTGCAGAAACGATAATGCGGAGGTGGTTCATGCAAAGTTTCAACCGTGGTTGGTCATTCCTTATAGAAGCCTGGTCAATGGCCGTTAAGGATAGGGATCTGATTAAGCCCTCCATCATGGCCCTTTTCGCTGGGTTTATCGTTTCAATTATCTTCATCCCTCTCATGATCGGGGCGGGTTTCCTGAGCGGTGGGAACACCGGTCTTTTCGGCAGGATCATCCTGTTCGTCTTGGCTGCTTTTATGATTTTCATCCAGTATTCGATCGGGTACATCTTTTCGGCAATGACCATCTATCTAGTTTACGGCTACCTGGCCGAAGGTGACGGTGTAATGTCGAAGGCCTGGGCAATCGTTAAACGGGAGTGGCTCAATATCCTCAGCCTGGCTGCTGCTTCCACGGCTGTCAACCTCGTTAAAAATTCAGTCAGGGGCAAAGGCAGGTCGATGGGTCGCAACATGCTTTCCGGCTTGATCGACACGGTCTGGACCGAGGCTGCCTTCCTAATCCTTCCGGCCATGGTCATCGAAGACATCAACCTTAAAGACGCACTAAAACGAGCCGGGGCCATCATCAAGAACAACCTGCTGCTGGTCGGAATCAGTACGGTCGGTGTGAGAACCATCAACGGATTGATCGGCTTCCTGCTGGGTGCCCTTGGGATCGGACTTGGATTCGGTGCCGGGTTTGGCATCATTACGGTCACCAATACTTCGACTTTCGGCTTGGTCTCCGGGATCAGCTTGGGCGTGATTATTGCTACTATTTTTATCATGGTGGCCACCGTCGTCACCTCTTATACATCCACCGCTTACCATACTTGCTTGTATCTATGGGCACGTGCTGTGGAGAAGGCTCAGGCTGACGGCAGCAGTACTCCGGTCTTGGCGCCCGGACCGTTGGCGGCAGTTTTAAATAAATAAGCTGCATCCATTAAAATAATGAAAAGAGCGACCGTCGCGGTCGCTCTTTTCATTTCTCATTGTTATGGCACAGCAGGAGTCACCGGGGGGAGGCTGTAGTAAACACCGGCGGTCAGCAGGGATGGGTCCCCTGCGGCTTGGGAGGCTTTCATCTGCGCCTGGCGTGCGAGATCGGTCGCATTCCGTAGGATTCGCAAAGCTTCATCGGGGTTGTGAAAGCCCATGCTGTTTGCCGAAGAAATGAAATCCCACATGTACTGTGCCTGTCGGTGAAGGCTGCGCGCCTCTTCGAGCATGGTGGGATCGGAGACCGGGTTCGCGACCGCGCCTTTGAGGGCAGTGATCGCATCGATCAATGCATCTTCGGTGCTGATCTTTGCCGCGTGGACAGTATCCTGGATCACACTCACTCGTGCCAGAACCACGTCCACATCAGTATGGCATTGTCCGCACGCCTGCTGGGGGTCAAGCAGTGGGCTCATGATATCGTGGCTTGAAAATTTCATCGCCCCCTCACGCAGGTACGGCATGTGACAGTCGGCGCAGGACACTCCCGCACGGTAATGGGTGCTGTCGGCTGTATATAGTTCATAATCCGGATGTCGCGCTTTCGCGATAGGAGTACCCGTACCCGGGTAGGTCCAATCGGCAAAGTTGACATTGTCTTCGGATTGGATGATGCCTTCCACGCGGGTGCCATTGTTCCACGGCACGGTCAGCACCTTATTGTCACCCGCGAAATAATAGGTGACGTGGCAGTTCGCACAAACGGCTGAACGCATCTGTTGTCGGCTAAAGGTGCGCCAATCCACACCTTCAGACTGAAATGCCGCCTCCACAGCCGGGTTGGTGATCACCAGCCTCATCGTCCCGGCTTCATGGCAGTTTGCACACCCGATCGGGTTGTTAATGTTGGGGGTCATTGCAGTAAACAGTTGCGCATCGTATGCCGGCATTCCCATCTGCGCCCATAATCCGGGGTTATCGGAGGACTTGCAGGAATAGCATGTGGCATGCGTGCTGTCGGTCAACCGCTGTGTGGCGCGTACGTCTATCAAGCTGTTCTCATGTCCGCGCGGCTGGTTGTATTCGATACTGAACGGGTAGCCCATAAAAAGGAGCACTAGCCGTGGGTCCTCGAGCAGGTACGATTTTTGAGCAGATCCTCCGTAAGTTGTGGCGGTGTGATTATTTGCAGTATTTATCAGGGACGAGTATTCGTTTGGGTAATCCACTCCCCACAGGGAGGAATCCGCTTCCAGCGGTTGAATGGTGCTGATTGGCAGAATGACCGACCGCTCTTGTGCCGGCTGGTTCTTCATGAATATCAACACCCCCACCAGGACAGCCGCCAGGACGATGATGATCCCGACCAAAATAAGGTTCGCAATCATTTTTTTCATTTGTCGTAAACCTCCGAATCCTGGTATGGAGAAAGCGATAGCCCCCTTTGACCATGGGCTGCGGAACGGTGACATGCCCAGCAATATCTGTCAAGTGGTAGCGGATTGGCGAGAATATTTTCGACGGTATCCATGTGGCAGCGGATGCAATTGGCCTGTACGATTTCGTCGGTTTGTACAGTCGCGCGGATTGCTGCAGGATAGGTTTTTAAAGTAAATGAAACCACGTCCCTCATTCCGGAATATCCCTTGTACAGGTAATAACTGGCGATGTTCTGGTGTGGCAGGTGGCAGTCTGTGCAAACGGCAAATTGTGCGTGTGCAGCATGAAACCAGCCCTCGTATTGGGCGTCCATCACATGGCAGTTGTTGCATGTGGCGGGTGCATGTTCCAGGTAGGATGGCGCGTTTGTCACCCACCCGAAAACTCCAAGGGCGAGCAGGAAGGCAGCTATCCCGGCTATGAGGGCCCATTTTAATCGCATACTTTACTCAATATTATATACTTTAATGAAAATCAGGATGATTTTCAAGCCCCCTGGGATCCTGGTTGGTAATATTCTTAAATGCTTCCGTGCCTAGGCTACGGTGAGCGTCGATCCCATTTCCGTCTTCTCGACTTCTATTCTGGTCGGGAAGGCATCCTTCAATTCATCCAAGTGAGTGATGACCAGGATTTTGGCAAAATCGTTCCGCACAGCATTGATGGACTGGATCAACCGCTGGCGTCCCTGGGCATCCTGTGAGCCGAAACCTTCATCGATCACCAGCATCTGCAGACGGGCCCCTTTGCGCTGGGCCAGTACTTCTGAAAGTGCAAGCCGGATGGCAAAATTTACCCGGAAGGCTTCCCCTCCTGAGAACATCTCGTAATCCCGTTCCCCTGCCCCGTCGCTTACCTGGATTTCAAGCGTCTCCCGCAAGTCCTTGCGCTTTTCATCCTTGAACTTAGCCTGAGTCTCGAAATGCATGCGCATGCTGTCGTCGCTTAAACGTCCCAGGATTTCATTCGCCTTCATTTCAATTTCCGGAAGCGCTTGTTCGATGAGCAAAGCCGGGACGCCGTCCTTTCCAAAAGCCCGTTCCAGCGCCTTGAACCTTCCGATCTGCATCCCAAGCTCACCGCGTTCGACCTCCAGCTTTTTCTTGCGTTTCCGCAATTCGTCCAAAACAGTTACCTTTTGACGGGCTGCACCCACCTCCTGGTTCAACTGGTTCTCGCGCTCCTGCATTTCAAAATAACTATTTTCCACGCTTTCCAGGTCCGGTGCCTGTGATTCCAAATCTGCCAGGGCTTTTCTGGCTGACTTATGTTCCTCTTCCTGATCTGTTACTTGGTCCGTCAGCGTCTTGACCTGGTTATTGAGGTTGGCGATTTCATCGTTTAGCGGTTTTAAGGCTGCCCGGGCAGACTCTAGTTCACGGTATTTGTCTTCAGCGGGGCGCAGCTGGGCTTCTGTCCTGCGCACCAACTCATGGGATGCCACGTCATAGCCGAGGCTTGCCAGTTCCTTGTCCACTTTGGCTAATCTTTTTCGTGCTTCCAGCGCGAATCTTTCGCCTGCCAGGTACTTGTTAACCTGCGCCAGGCGTTTCGCCCCGGTTTTCTCCCATTCAATTGTCACGGTTTCCAATATCTTCAACCGCTCGCTCAATTGAGCCGTTTTGTTCGAAAGTCTCAACCGGTCTGCTTCCGCGCTTCGATAATTTTCCAGTTTCTCTTCGAATTCTACTAGTTGGGTGGCCAGGTTATCCGTTATAACCTTGTTTGCCCGCCAGGTATTGCCTTTCTCTGTCCCTTCTATCTGTAACCGTTCCAGTGTGATTCTGCGGTGTTCGGTGCTTAATGGCTGCCCGCATAATGGACAGGTGGCTCCTTCGGCAGCGCTTAGGTTTGCAATGCGCAGCTTGATTTCGTCCATCTCCCCTTTCAGGTTGGCGTTCTCCGCCCGTAATTCGGCTTGTCTTTCGCACCCGGCTTGGATTTCTATCTCCAATCGTTTATGCTCTTCCAGTTTGATCTCGGTCTCGGCAAGCTCTTTTTTAGTGTTTCCCAACTCCACCATCAGGTCAGCAGATAAGTTAATTTGTTTGCTCGTTTCTTCCCCCTGTTTGTCCAGCATTTCCCGTTCCTGTTCCAGCTTTCCTTTTTCTGCATTAATTTCATTTTGAAATGGCAGTCGCAGTTTTTCCTGTTCGTGGAACTGGGAGGCGCTTTCATCCCATTTTCCCAGCTCTTTGCGTGCTCTCTGCCAGGCATTGTAAGCCGCTTCGACCTCGTTGGCGCGTCCCACCAGGGTTGCATATGGGCTCCGTTCAGCTTCTCGTCCTGTCAGGCGGTTCCGGAGCCCTGCAAGGTTTTGGCGGAGGGCTCCCAGGGTCTGCTCCATTTTTTGGACCATGTCACGCTGTCTGTCCAGCCCGGCCCGCACCTGCCTGATGCTTGTCAGCGCCTCCTCCTGGACCTTTCGGCTGGCTGCCAGCCCACTTAGCTGCATTTCCAGGTCTGCCAGGAGCTTCTTGCGTGGTTCTTCCTCCGCCAATTCCGCCTCGATCTCGACCATATGTCCGTCAATCATTCCGAGAGCACTTTCTGCCTCCTTGCGTTTTCCGGCAGTTCGCTCTTTGTACACTTCCCATATTTCCAGGCCGAGGATGCTGCCGAGGATTTCTTTCCGTCGCGTGGGAGCTTGTTGGGCAAATTGGTCGGCATGCCCCTGCAGGAAGAAGGAAACATTTATGAATGTTTCGTAATCCAGGCGCAATACCTTCTCGATGCGCGCCTGGGTATCACGGTTGGTGTGTTCGGTGAGCGGGCGCCATTGGTTCCCATCCAAAATCTGGAATTCCAGGGTGGTGGTTTTTCCCCGTGCCAGGGATCGGATGACCCGGTACTGGTTGTCTTCATATTCGAATGTAAATTCTACGTTTGCCGAGGATGATTGTAAATTGACCACTGATTCGTCGCGCTTGCGAGCCTGGCCAAATAGTGCCCAGGTCATGGCATCCAGCAGGCTGCTTTTCCCCGCGCCGTTCTGGCCTGAAATGCATGCCAGGTTAAATCCGCTGAAATCTAGTTCCACAGTATCGCGGTAGGAAAGGAATCCGGTAAGTTTCAGTCGCAAGGGGATCACGGATTGATTTTACCCGCAAAGGGTCTTCCAGCGCAAAGGATAATGGCCATTTGACCTTGGTTTACTTAGTCATAATCCTCATAAGATCGGTTCACTTGCCCAACCCCCCGAGTGATGTTATCATACCGGGGTGTTTTCTTCCTTATCCAAGCGCAACCAACGGCGGGGTATCCTGGTCCTCATAATCTTATCCACCCTCCCTCTCTATTGTTTGGGGATCGTCGCCCGCTTGGTGGCTCCTGACCGGTATTCTGCTACTTTCACGGAAACACCAACAGCCACTCTCACCTCCACCCTCACAATTACTCGAACGCCAACTCTTAGTATCACTTCTACCTTCACCTCAAGCCCCACCGCTACTTCCACCTGGACTCCGACGCCTACCTTTACTTTCACTCCCACCCCAACTTCAACCTTTACTCTCACCTCGACCTTCACGCCTACTCCCACTTTCACACCTACTTTCACCCCCACCTTGACATCCACTGACACTCCGGTTCCTTAGGTAACGATCGATAGTTGAACTTCCCCCGAAAAAATGGACAGTAAGTTAAGGAGAATCTATAATGGGAACCGGAGGAAGTCATCATGAAAGAACGCAAGAAATACAGCAAGGAATTCAAACTGGAAGCCATCCGGATGTACGAGAATGGTGAACGACCCCAAGTTGAGATTGAGCGTGAATTGGGGATCACCAAAGGGCTGCTGGGAAAATGGAAAGAATTGTTGGAACTGCAGCCGAAAAAGGGGGAAGCTTTTCCGGGGAATGGACGATTAACCGAGACAGAAGCGCGTATCCGGCAACTGGAGCGGGAAAATGCGCTGTTGAAACAGGATAAAGAAATCCTAAAAAAAGTGCTGGTGATGTACTCCAAGGACGGCAGATGACCTATCGCTTTATCCAGCGGCATGAGCAGGCCTATTCGGTGGGTCGTATGTGTATGCTGTTGAGTATCTGTCGCAGTAGCTACTATGCGTGGAAAAAGCGTAAACCGAGCCAACGCACACAGGAGAACCGGGCGCTGATCGAGCATATTCGCAGGATCCATAAGCTGAGCCGCAAAACCTATGGTAGCCCGCGGGTGCATGCCCAGCTGAGAAAACAAGGCTGGACCTGCAGTAGGAAGCGGATAGCCAGATTAATGCGCCAGAATGGCTTGCAAGGGCGCCGGAAGTACCGTAAAGTGACCACAACGGACAGCAAGCACAACTTTCCCATCGCCCCGAATGTGCTCAATCGGGAGTTTCGAGCCGCAAAGCCCAATGAAAAATGGGTGGCCGACATTACCTACATTCCCACCGAGGAAGGCTGGCTATATCTGGCCGGAGTGTTAGACTTGTTCTCGCGGAAAATTGTAGGTTGGGACATGTCTGCTCAGATCAATGCGGACCTGGTGGAGAACGCTTTACGGATGGCGCTTTACCAAAGGCAGCCAGGTGCTAGTTTACTGCATCACTCTGATCGGGGCAGCCAGTATGCCAGCTATTCCATTCGAAATATCCTGGCAGCCAACCATATTCAGGTCAGCATGAGCAAAAAAGGCGATTGCTATGACAATGCTGTGATGGAGAGCTTTTTCGGCACCTTGAAAAACGAATGGGTACATCACCAAAAGTATCAAACCCGCTATCAGGCTCGGACAGATATATTCGGTTACATCGAAGGGTTTTATAATACCGTCAGACTTCATTCCACCTTGGGGTACTTATCCCCGGTAGAATTCGAAGCCAAGTTCATTCAATCCCCTTAACTTTGTGTCTAAAAAATCGGGTCAAGTTCAAGTCCGATCCCCTACACCATTTGATTCTCCCCCTTTCCCTATGAATCCTCTCTCTCCTTTCCTGAAAGAATTGCTTTCTGCTCCTGGCCTCTCGGGCTACGAAGACCCGGCTGCCGAAATCATCTCCGCAAAATGGAGACCGCTCGTCCACGAGATCAGTCGTGGCAAGCTGGGCTCCCTGCACGGGCTGCGCCGCGGTAACGGGCCGGCCCCGCGCCCGACAGTTATGGTTGCCACGCACATGGACGCCATCGGTCTTATGGTCACAGGCATTGCGGAAGGTTTCCTGCACCTCACCCAGGTCGGCGGGATCGATCCGCGCGTCCTGCCTGGCGCATTGGTCACGCTGCATGCCACTGGTGGAGGGGGGAACAGGGAAATTCCTGGTGTCATTGTTCTACCGCCAGCCCGCCTCCTGCCGCCCGAAATGGGATTGAATCCCGTTCCCTTGGAATATCTATTGCTGGATACTGGCCTTCCTGCCCGCAAAGTCGAAAGCCTTGTCCAGGTTGGCGACCTCATCTCGTTTGCCCAGCCTCCCATGGAATTGACCGGCGATTTCGTTGCTGGCCACACCCTGGATAATCGTGCCTCGGTGGCTGCCATGACCATCTGCCTGGAAGAATTACAATCCCGTCCTCACGCCTGGGATGTTTGGGCTGTGGCAACTACTCAGGAGGAAATAGGCACCATAGGAGCCATCGGCTCCACTTATGAATTACATCCTACCCTGGTGATTGCCATGGATGTGACCTTTGCCAAAGGCCCTGGCGCCACCGACTGGCAAACCAATCCTCTCGGGAAAGGTCCCACCCTTTGCATGGGGCCTAATATTCACCCCGCCCTGTACAAGGCAATGAAGGAATTGGCCGAAAGGTTGGAAATCCCTTACTCTCTTGAATATGCCCCCCGGCATACCGGGACGGATGGATATAGCACCCAGGTGGTGGCTGCCGGTGTCCCCACCCTCGTGATGGGCATCCCCCTGCGCTATATGCATACTCCGGTGGAAATGGTCGCGCTAAAAGATATCCAGCGCGCTGGACGGCTGGTGGCTGAATTCATCGCCGGGCTGGCCCCGGATTTTGTCGAGAAAATTATCTGGGATGATTAGTATGCCGATAATCGGAAATGCTCAACTTGGAATTCTGGAACGGTTATGTAATGCCAGCGCTGTCTCCGGTGACGAAGGCGAAGTGCGCAAGATCGTCCTGGAAGAACTGAAGGGACACCCCGGACAGGTTCGCGTCGACGCTCTGGGCAACGTATTGGTGACTTGCCCGGGGTCCGATCTGAAACGCTTGAGAGTAATGGTCACCGCTCACATGGACGAAGTCGGGTTTATGCTGGTCGCCGATGAAAGCGAGGGACTTTTCCGCTTCGAGACGGTCGGGGGGATGGACGTCCGCCAGTTGCCTGGGAAAGCTGTCCTGATGGGAAAAGACCATTTACCCGGTGTGATCGGTGCCCGCCCCATTCACTTAACCACTGCCGACGAGCGTAAACAGAAAATCCCATTGGACGCCCTCCGCATCGATGTCGGTCCGGGTGAAACCAAAATAAAACCGGGGGACCGGGCAGTTTTTGCCACTCGTTTCCAGCGCAGCGGTTCTGTTTTAATTGCCAAGGCTCTCGATGACCGTCTGGGTGTCGTCACTCTGCTCGAATTGATTATGCATGCCCCTTCCAATATAGATCTGCTGGCTGCATTTACCGTCCAGGAGGAAATCGGCGGACGGGGAGCCAAAGTGGCTGCTTACGCTTTCAATCCGCAACTTGCTGTGGTGGTGGATGCTACCCCCGCCAACGACCTTCCGTCCTGGGATGATGAACCAAATGTTTCGTTCAACACAAAGCTTGGGCTCGGACCGGCAATATATATCGCAGATAGCGATACTCTCTACGACCCGCGCCTGGTGCGCCATTTAAGTCAAACAGCACGGCAAGCCGGCATCCCCTGCCAGGTTCGCCAGCCTGCTGGTGGCGGCACGGACGCGGGTGCCATCCACAGGTCGCGTGCCGGGATTCCCAGCGTTTCGGTCTCGGTTCCTCACCGCTATAGTCACACTGCTGCCTCCATTGCATTGCTTGACGATTGGAAGAACACTGCCGTCCTGCTCGAAACCGCTCTGAAGGACCTTACCCCCGATCTCTTGAGTTCTGATCGGGCTTAGCAGATTGGTGCGATTTCAGCCGCAAATATTAATTTCAAAGAGGCCAGTACTAAAGGATAACTATGAAACAGCTCATCCAAAAATTAACCGAAACCTTCTCCCCCTCCGGTTATGAAACCGGTATCTGCGAAGTTATCCGCAAGGAGGTCAAGCCTCTCGCCGATGAAATTCGCGTCGATGCGATGGGCAACTTGGTTGCCCGCAAAGGTTCGAAGTCTGAAAATGGGCTGAGGATCATGCTGGCTGGTCATATGGACGAAATTGGTCTGATGGCAACTCACATAGATGCGAATGGGTTCATCCGTTTTACCGGTCTCGGCGGAATTCGCATGACGATGCTAACTGGCAGCCGCGTCCGGTTTATGGATGGCACTCCCGGCGTGATTGGCACGGACCGGCTCACCGACATGACCAAGGCTCCCACCCTCGAGCAGTGCTTTATTGACGTTGGTTCTTCCAGTTTGAAGGATTGCCCGGTCAAGGTGGGGGATGTCTGTGCCTTCGATCGCCCATTCGTCGACCTCGGGAATCGACTGGTTGCCAAGTCCATGGACGATCGCATCGGTTGCGCAGTCTTGATCGAAGCCATGCGTGCTTTGAAAACTTCCCCGCACGAACTCTATTTTGTTTTCACCACTCAGGAGGAGGTGGGACTGCGCGGTGCCACTACCTCCGCTTTCGGTGTCGACCCCGATCTTGGTTTATCTCTGGATGTCACTGCCACCGGCGACACACCCAAAGGTTCCCATATGGAAGTTGCCCTTGGGAAGGGTCCTGCGGTTAAGATCAAGGATGGGGGCATGCTCGCCGACCCGCGCATTGTCAACTGGATGGTTCGCACCTCGGAGAAGTCAAAGATCCCTTACCAGCGCGAGATCCTTGAAGGAGGCACCACGGACGCCCGCGCCATCCAGGTCGCCCGCGCCGGTGTCCCGGCTGGTTGTCTCTCGGTCCCCACTCGCTACGTCCATAGTCCTTCGGAGATGGTGGACACCTCGGATGTTGAAAATTCCATCAAACTTTTGGTAGCCTTGTTGAGCGCCCCTGTGAAACTGTGATTTGCAACAAACTAATAATATCGGCGCACCTGGTCAGGTGCGCCAATTGATTTTTAATAAAGGACTTTTTCGGAAAAGAATTAACTCTTTTCTTCTTCCTTAATGACCTTTTTCGGCATCCCCCACATAAAGATGGCTGCGCCGATACCGATTGCGAAAGCGCCCAGCGCTCCCGGTCCGGTAAAGACAGCCAGGCCAATGATGAGACCTGCCAGCCCGAGGAAGATGGCCACCTGCCCCTGCCAGGGTTCGATTTTCTTGAGCAGGTCTAGGGCGATCCATCCCAATCCCAGCCCAAGCACCACCATGCCCAGCAGTCGCAGGAGTTGACCAAGTAGATTAATAATATCTGTTACAACGGGTGACATGAGATTCTCCTTTTCTGAGTGAAGAAGGGTTACGCCCAGGCCCAGATGAGCCACAGGCCGATCATGACCAGACCGATTATAACTCTGAAAACAATTGCCCAGCCGCACCCTATCAGCATGCCGCGCATGGAAGTCAGGGCTTTCCTCGCATCCTTTAGTCTTAACCATTCGATCAGGAAAAGAACAAGCAGTGCTGCCAGGATTCCGCCAATGATCGGGATCGGAATGATGAAATTTCCAAGGATGGCCGAAAGCAGTGCGATCAGGACGACCCACCACGGGGCGCCTCCCTTATGTGCTTGTGCCCCCATCAATACGTTATCCAGGACTGATCCGCCCACCATCAGGATTGTGATGAGCGCGAACATGCTCCACCCCAGCGCCCCGAATCCGGCGGCGATTCCGTATCCCAGTGCCGCCACCCATATGATTACCAGCCCGGGCAGGATTGGGATGACCAGCAGTCCCACCGCCATAATAACCATGGCGATGACTTTTGCAACCAGGACGAAATCGATGGGGTATGGACCAATTTGCATGCGTTTGCCCTGTGTGGTTTATGCGCGGATTATTTCCACGCCTCCCATCCAGGGGAGCAGCACCTCAGGTACCTTTATCGACCCGTCAGCTTGCTGATAATTTTCGAGCACTCCGATCAACGTGCGCGGCATTCCCAGCCCCGAACCGTTCAGTGTGTGAACGAATCGCGTCTTGCCGCCGTCTGCCGGGCGATACTTGATGTTCGCCCTCCGCGCCTGGAAATCGGTGTCGTTCGAGACCGAGGAAACTTCCAGCCATTCTTGCAGACCTGGTGCCCACACTTCGATGTCGTAGGTCATCGTTGCCCCGAACCCGATGTCTCCCGTGCAAAGTTGCTTCACTCGGTATGGCAGTCCCAATCCGGTGCAGGTTGCTTCAGCGTTTTCTCGCATTTTTTCCAGCAAGGCATCCGACTCTTCTGGTTTGCTGAAAATATACATTTCAACCTTGTCAAACTGGTGGCCGCGTTTGATGCCGCGCACGTCGCGTCCTGCGCTCATCTTTTCACGCCGGAAGCAGGGCGTATAAGCTGTATATTGCAGGGGCAATTGTTTCTCATCCAGGATTTCGTCCATGAGCAAACCCGTCAGCGGCACCTCCGCAGTCGGGACCATCCACAGGTCTTCCTCGGCATCATGATAAAGGTTCTCGGCAAATTTTGGCAGTTGCCCGGCTGCGTATAGAGTGGCTGCCTTTACCATGAACGGCGTATATTGCTCGGTGTAGCCTTGCCGGATATGCAGGTCAAGCATGTACGCGATCAAGGCTCTTTGAAGGCGTGCCCCCAGCCCGGTCAGCACGTAAAATCGTGAGCCTGTAATCTTGACTCCTCGTTCGAAGTCCAGGATGCCGAGTGCAGGTCCAAGGTCCCAGTGTATTTTTGGTTCGAAATCGAACTTGGGTAAGGTACCTGTTGTTCGCAGGACGACATTTTCACTTTCGTCCTTGCCATACGGTGTTCGTTTGTCGGGCAGGTTGGGGATTGTTCCTGATACGGACTTCAGCTCCTCTTCCACCTCTGTCACTTCCTTATTCAGGATCGCGATCTTAACTCCCGTCTTGCGCATCGCTTCGATTTTTTCTTGGCGCTCAGAGGCATCTTTCATCCGGCTGATTAGCATTGAACCGGCATTACGTTCAGCCTTCAAAGCTTCCGCTTCAGTCAGCAGCTCGCGCCGGCGGGCATCCAGCTTCAGGATGCTGTCTACCGGTGCAGGGTCCATCTGCCGGTCCAACAATGCTTTTCGTACCAGGTCGGGCTGTTCTCTAATTATGTTTAGGTCTAACATATTGCACCTCCGTCTGGAGTATGTCAGGTTCCTGGCATATTCCAAAACAATGAAATACGCCCCCTCGATTTGCAGGACGAAGGGGCGTCTCGTGGTGCCACCTGCTTTTGGTCTCTTATGCACGCTAACGGGTGCATCCCGGCTCTCTTACAGTTATTCATCTTAACAACTCTAGTCTAAATAAATCCTGGAGATCGTCGCTGTGAACAACTCCTGCAAGAGCACTCTCCTCTTTCGAGGAGACCGGAGTGGATTTCACCGCATTTCCGCCCGCCTCGCACCTGCCGGCAGGTCTCTGAACGGAAAAGGAGCTACTTGTCTCCGGGTAAGTTTTTCGATGTGCGCATTATACCAAGAATTCATGTTCTAATATATCAACCACAAGGGTCGAATCCGAATGTATTTTCGATAACCCCTGGCAATATTTTATATATGGAGATTCCAATCGCTTGTTCAAACTCTTTTTGGATACTCAAATAGGCTTCCCAGCGCGGTACGGAATACTGGTTTGTGCCGTAGCGAAGACTGACATCCAAAAGCCGTTTTTCGATCAAGCATAAACCCGTGGGCAAAGCCAGTGCATCACAAAGTTGGATTAACTTGTCATATTCTGTATACTCAATCTCTGTGAGGAATTTCCTGGTAAATTCGATTTCTTCCGGGGTGCAATCCCAATTCGAATCGGCACAGAAAGCAATATCTTTTATCGGAAAGGAGTGCGTGATACAGATTCGAGCTGCATCGCTGTATCCTCGTGCGAGTAAAAAATGATATCCGTCCAGGATGTGTCGCATCCCGGTCATCCCCGCCCGGCGGCCGATGTCATGCATGCAACCGAGGCTGAAAGCAGCCTCGGGGTCGAGCTGCGAATGATGATCGGCAATAATTTTTGCCGCTTCGGCTGCAAACAGGGAATGTGAATACCATGCTCCTGGGTTCAGGGCATTCGCTTCTGCCAGGAAACTTTCAGCGGCTTTGTGGGAAGGAGTTTCCATATTTGAAATTGGGAAAATCTATTGTTTCCCCTTGAACTCTTCCGTGGTGGCTTGGCCGGGTTGGCTGATCCCTTCCCGCTTGAATACCTTCCAGGGAGTCAGGATTAATATCTTGAGATCCAGCCAGAAAGACCGGTGGTCGACATACCAAACGTCCAGCCGGAATTTTTCGTCCCAGTCCAGAGTGTTCCGCCCATGGATTTGTGCCCAGCCGGTTATGCCGGGCAGCACATCGTGCCGGCGCATTTGCTCCGGAGTGTAGCGTTCCAGGTATCTCATTAACAGTGGGCGTGGCCCCACCAGGCTCATTTCACCGATCAATACGTTCCATAGTTGAGGAAGGTCGTCCAGGCTGGTTGAGCGCAGGAATCTTCCGAATGCGGTCAACCTCTCTGAGTCCGGCAGCAGGTTCCCATCGCGACCTTTTCGTTCCGTCATTGTCCGGAATTTGGTCGTTGTGAATGGTCGGCCTTTGTATCCGGGACGCTCCTGCAGGAAAAGTATCGGTGTTCCAAGAAAGATCCATACCAGCAGGCTGATGATAAACATCAATGGCAATGTGACCACCAGCCCGGGTATGGTCACCAGCAGATCAAAGATCCTTTTTGAGACCGACATTGCATCATTCTACCAAAAGATTGTGGTATATTGTGGTCAGAGGCACAATATGAATGAACGTATCCTGATCATTGAAGACGACACAGCCATATTGAAAGTGCTCCAGCGGGGACTTGCCTATGAAGGTTACCTCGTGGATATTGCCACCGATGGGCGCACCGGTTTGAACCTTGCGCATGACCATCATCCTGACCTGGTTATTCTCGATTGGATGCTCCCGGGCATGGATGGGCTGGAGGTTTGCCGCCGCCTGCGAATGGGAGGCAGCCTGCCCATTTTGATGCTGACCGCCAAGGATACCGTACAGGATCGCGTTCAGGGCCTCGATGCCGGCGCCGATGATTATCTGGTCAAACCTTTCAACCTGGAAGAACTTCTCGCCCGCATGCGCGCTCTCCTGCGCCGTACTCAAACCGAGCGCAACCAGGTCTATGAATTCGCAGACCTGACTATGGATAGTGTGTCCCGCCAGGTGACCCGCGGTACACGCCTGATACCCCTCACCGCCAAAGAATACGAGTTGCTTGAACTTTTCCTGCGCCACCCGCGCCAGGTCCTCACTCGTGAGGTCATCTTCGATCGCGTCTGGGGCTACGATTTTGGCGGCGAGAGCAATGTGCTGGAAGTATATATCCGTTACCTTCGTCAAAAACTTGAATCGGATAGTGAACCTCGCTTGATTCATACCGTGCGAAGTGTGGGATATGTCCTGCGCGAGAACCCGTAATGTCTCTCCGTTTACGCCTGACAATTTTATACTCGGCAATTACTGGGGGAATTTTGCTTGTATTTGGCATTCTGCTTTATTCGTTGGTCAACATCCTCCTGGTTTCCCAGGTGGACACCACCTTGGCTCAGACAACCAGCGATTTGCTTGTCGGTTGGCGCGTTGGACCGGCAGGTGAGCTCAGCCAGGAAACTCTTCCCCAGCTCAACCTGACTTCATTCGTTTATTATCAAATCTGGGACAACAACGGGCGGCTGCACTCCTCTTCCCCTGGTCTCGGTCAGATAAGCCAGCCCTTCGATCCGATTGGTTACCAATCGAAGCGTACCCTTTACCGCGATTCCATCGTCCAATCCGTTCACTTGCGTGTCCTTAATGTTCCATTGGAAGCAGGTGGACGTCCGATTGGCACTCTTCAGGTGGCTGCCAGTTTAACCCTGGTTGACACGACCCGCCAATCCCTCGTCCAAACGATTATCGTTATCGCGGTTGCCGCCATCATCTTTGCTGCTTTGCTGTCCTGGTTTCTTACCGCCCGCGCCCTCTCTCCATTGGTTGATATTACCGAGAGTGCCCTGCGCATCTCGGGTGCCGATGATCTTTCCCAGCGCATCCCTGAACGGGGTCCTGAGAATGATGAAATGGGCCGCCTGGTAACTGCTTTCAACGATACCCTCGGGCGGCTCGAGCAGCTTTTCTCATCTCAGCAGCGCTTCCTTGCTGATGTCAGTCACGAACTGCGTACCCCGTTGACGGTCATCAAGGGTAATGTGGATTTGATGCGGCGTATGAAACAGGTGGATGAGGAATCCCTGAATAATATTAATGACGAAGCAGATCGTCTCACCCGCTTGGTTGGTGACCTGCTGCTCGAGGCCCAGGCCGAATCAGGGAAACTTCCTTTGCATTTTGCACCCGTCGAGTTGGATACCCTCCTCTTGGAAGTTTTCAAGGAAATGCGCATCCTGGCGCGTGACCGCGTTCAATTGAAACTCCCCGAGATTGACCAGATTGTCATTAACGGTGATCGTGACCGGCTGAAGCAGGTCCTGATTAACCTTGTCGCAAATGCCATTAAGTACACACCGCAGGGGGGCGAGGTGGTTCTCAGTCTGGGGAAAGTCGGTGATAATGCCCGTCTCATTGTGCGTGATACAGGGCAGGGCATCCCCTCTGAAGACCTGCCGCACATCTTCGAACGCTTCTACCGCGCTGAAAAATCCCGCACCCGTTCAAAGGTCGGTGGGTTTGGCTTGGGCCTTTCGATCGCATATTGGATTGTCAACCATCACGGGGGGCAAATTGAAGTTGATTCTGCTGAGGGCAAGGGCACTACATTCTGCATCTACCTTCCCTTGATAAAGTCGGCAGAACCTGCTACTAAGGAATGATCCTCAGCACATTGCGGGCCTGTTTGCACAAAGAGGCTCCGTTTGAAACCAGCCATTCCTGCAGGCGCAGGCTGCTGGTCGCCCCGTTGGCTGCATCTGCATAGATTCCACTCCCCCAATACACATACCTCTGCGTTTCTAATGCCCAGCTAGATTCGTTCTTTCCGATCACGCCGATCCCCCCATTGTATCCGGCCAGCGCCAGGCGTGGGTCGTTGTTAGCCGCTTCCAGTGATCGCTTGAGATAATCCAGTCCGCGCTGAGCATTCGTATCAGGAGCGTAAGGGTCATCACCCGGCGCAAAGTGATAGGGCATCACTTGTAATAATCCCATCGCCCCCGCGCCTGATCGCGCATTCGGGTTTCCACATGATTCGATCTGCATCACGGTCGCTGCCAGGTTGGGATCCACCCCCGCCGCCGCTGCCCATGCTTGGATCTTTCCAGCCCAGGTTTGCACTTCTGGTGTAAAGACCGGGGAAATTGCCTGGGTTGCCATGTTTGCTTGGTTTTTCGCCTGGACCGGGTCCATCGTCGTGCTCAGTGAAATTGCCATTAGCACGGCGCCAATGCAGATCGCAGCCAGCGGTGGGACAATGAATTCGGGTCAGACAGCCGCCCCTTGAGGCGGCTGTCTGGGAGGAGAAAGTGGATACCTGTTGCGCTGTCATGCTTTCTGGATGGATGGGTTAGGAATTGCGCGGGGTATCGACATATTCCGCTTCGTGGACCGGCTTGCTCTGCATGGCAACATTGTGATAAGTCGGATCCACACGGGCGAAGCTGGACTCCGGGCGTGCCACCTTGGTAGCTGGGCGGAACGGAGAGATGCTGGTCGGATGCGTATGCGAGTTCAGCGAATTTGTCGACTGGAACTCTACCGACCTTGACGAGTGGCGGGATTCAGCCTGGCTGAATAGTTTTCCGCCTTTGACCGAGAATGTTCCTATGATCAGCACCCGGATCAATAGGACCATGATGGCAACGAATACCGGCACGATCTTGGTCAGGGTCGCAGTGCTGATGATCTCGCTGCTTAGGTTCGGGTGGCTGGCAATTGCTACCGCTACCCCCCACCAGGTAAGGGTTGCGTTCATTGCTGCCGCCAGGATCCAAGCGCCTAAAAGATACCAGACTTCGGTCGGCTCTTCCCGGCCCTGTTCAGGAGTAAATAGCCGTGCTATCCCGGCGAAGTCGATCCCACAGAAAGCGAGTGCCAGGATGGTTGCCCAGCGGATGCCTGCAAACGTTAGGTCACCCAGCACATCATTCAGGGCAAACTGGGTGGTGCAGTAGTTAAACATCTCAAACGCCAGCAGTGCACCGATGATGATTAGTCCCCAGGCCATCCCGCGTCGGACAGGTAATCTTTTGAGACTTGAGAAGAATCCGCGGTTTTTGCTAATACTTGTGTTCATGACGACCTCCTGTGTCGATTTAGAACGTTTGTACTATTTAGGTGTGCGTAGTATAGAACATCTGTCCTATTTTGTCAAGCCCCCAATTTACGAATATAATCAGGTTCATCATTTATTCACGGATCCTCATAAGGAACCGCCATGGACACTTCCTATACGATCAAGCAATACGAAGACCTAAAGCAGCAGATTAACTTCCACAACCTTCGCTATCATGTCATGGATGACCCGGTCATTAGCGATGCCGAGTACGATAAGCTTGTAATCGAGTTGCGCCGGATCGAGTTTGCCCACACTGACTGGGTCACCCCTGATTCTCCCACTCAGCGCGCCGGCGCCCAGCCTTCGGAAAAATTCGCGAAAGTCCGCCACCCTCGCCCGATCTTGTCGCTTGCGAATGCCTTTGGCGTGGAGGATGCGCGCGCCTGGTATGAGCGCGTCTGCAAATTGGATGACCGTCTTGCGAAAGCCAGGTTCGTCGTCGAGCCCAAGATTGACGGCCTGAGCGTGGTCCTCCATTACCGCAATGGCATCTTTATCCAGGGTGCCACCCGCGGTGACGGTGAACTTGGCGAGGACATAACTCCCAACCTTCGCACGGTCAGGACAATCCCCCTGAAAATTCCTGTCGGCATGCTTCAGGACTCTGCTGAAGGAGACCATCCGTCCAGGGCTGACCTCAAATCAAACGCTCGAGAGGTACCAGAACTGCTTGTTGTCAGAGGGGAAGTATTCATCCCTGTTAACGAATTTGAAAAATTGAATAAACGCTTGGAAGAGAATGGCGAAAAAACCTACTTGAATCCGCGCAATACTGCCGCTGGTTCCCTGCGCCAGTTGGACCCGGCCATGACTGCTTCCCGTCCTCTCACCCTCCTGGTTTATCAGATTGTTCAATGGGAAAACAATTCTGCCTCTCCCCGCGAGCCGCGCTCCCAATGGGAACTGCTTGAATATCTTCGCTCGCTCGGTTTCCCGGTTACAGATACAGTCCGCCGCTTCGACGATATCGAATCTGCGCTCGCCTACACCGCCTCCTGGGATAAGCGCCGTGACGAATTATCCTATGAAGCCGACGGGATGGTCATAAAAATTGATGACCTCGACCTTGCCGATGACCTTGGCTTTGTTGGCAAGGACCCGCGTGGGGCGATTGCCTTCAAGTTCCCGGCGCGTGAGGTCACTACCAAATTATTGGGAATCGAGGTTGAGGTCGGCCGCACCGGGGTTCTGACTCCCAAAGCCGTCCTGGAGCCTGTTGAGATAAACGGGGTCATTGTCAGGAATGCCACCCTGCATAATTTCGACTATATCGCCGAAAAGGATATCCGTCCCGGTGACCGGGTGTTGGTTAAACGAGCTGGCGAGGTTATTCCCTATGTCATCGGTCCTGTTGTGGACCTGCGCACCGGCGTGGAAAAACCATATCTTCCCCCTCACAGCTGTCCTGCCTGTGGACAACCCGTGGAACATTTTGAAGGTGAGGTCGCCTGGTATTGTGTCAACGCCGCCTGCCCCGCCCAATTGGTCCGCAACGTAGAGCACTTCGTTTCGCGCGGCGCCATGGACATTAACGGCCTGGGTATCAGGATTGTCGAGAAACTCATTGAGGCCGGTCTGGTAAAGGATGTCGCCGATATATATGCTTTGAAGAAAGCCGATATACTTGTGGCCCTTACCAAGAAAGACCGGAAATCCGAGTCAGCACCTCCTGGCAAGATTGCCGACAATCTCCTCGCCGCCATTGAAACCTCCCGGGGACAGCCTTTAAGCCGGCTGATCACAGCGCTTGGTATCCACGGTGTCGGCGAAGTCTCTGCTGCGGATTTGTCGCGCCATTTCCCTTCCTTGGATTTATTATCCGCAGCGTCCGCGGACCAGTTGCAGGCAGTCGCTGGAGTAGGCCCGAACATCGCCGAGGCTATCCTGGATTGGTTCGGCCGGGAACGCAACCGGAAGGTATTGGAGAAGTTGAAAACTTACCATGTTTGGCCGGTCGGTCTGACGATTGATGCGTCTTCGGTTGGCCCGTTATCCGGGCAGACTTTCGTCGTCACCGGCACTCTGGCTGGTTTCTCCCGCGAAGGCGTCAAGGAATTTATCGAAAGCCATGGCGGCAAAGTGACCGATTCGGTCAGTAAAAACACCACCTATCTTGTGGTCGGGGATGCGCCGGGCTCGAAGTTTCAGAAAGCCCAGTCGCTAGGGGTGAAGGTCATCGGGGAGGATGAGTTGAGACGGTTATGCGCAATATAAAAGGAGCCTGATCCATGCCCTCCGATACCCAGGTGATTTATTCCATGGTGCGCGTCGGGCGCATCCATCCCCCCAATAAGCAGGTACTCCGCGACATCTCGCTCGGCTTCTATTACGGTGCCAAGATTGGCGTGCTCGGTCTGAATGGCGCAGGCAAGTCCACCTTGCTCCATATCATGGCCGGGCTTGACCGCGATTATGTCGGCGAGATCGCCGTAAGCAAAGGTTACACGACGGGCTTGCTCGAGCAGGAGCCACATCTCGATGAGAATAAGACCGTGATGCAGGTTGTGCGTGAGGCAGTCCAACCCATCACCGAATTGCTTGCCCGCTATGACGAGGTCAATGCCGCCTTCTCGTCTGCTGATGCGGATTTCGATGCTCTCATCGCAGAACAGGCAAAACTCCAGGAAAGCCTCGACAAGCTGGATGCTTGGAACCTTGATTCCAATCTCGATCTTGCCATGGACGCCCTGCGCTGTCCGCCCGCGGACACGCCCATCAAGGTTCTCTCCGGTGGGGAACGCCGTCGCGTCGCCCTTACTCGCCTCCTGCTCACCGAGCCTGACATCCTCCTGCTCGATGAGCCCACCAACCACCTGGACGCTGAGTCAGTCGCTTGGCTCGAACATCACCTGCGCGATTATAAAGGCACGGTCATTGCTGTCACCCATGACCGCTATTTCCTCGACGACGTTGCCGGCTGGATCCTGGAACTTGATCGCGGCTACGGCATTCCCTGGAAGGGCAACTACTCATCCTGGCTCGAGCAGAAACAGGAAGTGCTGCGCCAGGAGGAAAAAACAGAATCGAGGCGCCAGAAGACCCTCGCCCGCGAGTTGGAATGGGTACGTATGTCCCCCAAAGCGCGCCAGGCCAAGGGTCAGGCCCGCCTTACTTCCTACGAAAAGCTCCTCTCCCAGGAGGTCGAAAAGTATCGCGGCGAACAGGAGATCTATATCCCGCCCGGCCCACGCCTGGGGGATATCGTCCTTGAGTTTGACAATGTTACCAAGGGTTATGGCGACCGCCTCTTGCTGGAGAACTTTACCGCCAAAATTTTACCCGGCTCCATTGTTGGCGTTATCGGACCGAACGGCGCCGGTAAGACCACCTTGCTGAGAATGGTGACCGGCAGTGAGCATCCCGATGCTGGCTCCATCCGCCTGGGCGAGACTGTCAAATGGGCTTATGTAGACCAGATGCGTCCGCTCGATAACGATAAAAATGTTTGGGAGGAGATCAGTGGCGGTGAGGACGAGATCACCCTCGGCACCCGCAAAATGAATTCACGCGCCTACGTTTCCTCTTTAACTTTGCCGGCGGTGACCAGCAGAAAAAGGTGGGCACCCTCTCCGGCGGAGAACGGAACCGCGTCCATCTGGCGAAGACCCTTAAGGAGGGCGCCAATGTTCTCCTGCTCGACGAACCTACCAATGACCTGGATGTCAACACCTTGCGTGCCCTGGAAGAAGCCCTCGAGAATTTCGCTGGCTGCGCCATCGTGGTCAGCCATGACCGCTGGTTCCTGGATCGTATTTGCACCCACATTCTTGCCTTTGAAGGCGACAGTCAGGCGCACTTGTTCCTGGGAAACTGGTCGGACTATGAAGCCCATATTCGCGAGACCACTGGGAAAGATCTTCAGCCCCACCGGGTCAAATACCGGACCCTGAAACGTTAGGGTCTACCCGATACGAAAATTGCTAACCTGATCCATGAAACCGACCCAACCCCCTGCCTCAATCCCTTCCCTGGAGACAGATTGCGAAGGTCCCCTACCTCCAAAAGCAATCGAGGGTCTGGAACTATTCAACCAGGGGCGATATTGGCTTGCTCATGAGGCCCTTGAGGCTGCCTGGCGAGCTGAAACCGGTCCGATCCGTGAGCTTTATCGAGGCGTGTTGCAGGCCGGAGTCGTTTATCTCCACATTTCCCGCCGAAATTATGCAGGAGCGATGAAAGTCTACAAACGCAGCCAGAAATGGCTGACTCTTTGGCCTGAAACCTGCCGCGGGATCGAAATCGGGCAGTTGCAGAATGATCTCCAGAGGGCAATTATCGAAGTGCAAAGGCTCGGCCCGCAAGGCATGGCTGATTTTGACCTTTCCCTCCTGAAACCGGTCGTTTTCCAGAAATCTTGACTTTACGGGGTAATTTAAACCAAAACGGCCCGGGTTTGCTGCCGGGTCGTCTTGGGAGGAGAGAAGAGAAAAAACGTTCGCCTGTTCTTTCTACGTTTATCATAGCACTTCCACATGAATATTCAATGAATAAACCTATCCAAATAATTACCCTTTTTCTATCCATAAAGGCTTCTCTTTGGACCCGAAAAGAGACTTATTCTCCCCTTATGAATTAATTATTCCTTTCCGCTAAATTGTTTTATCCATTGGTTTGCTACGTGTTCACTCTCTTCTTGGTGGTGGAATATTTAGGTGCGCTTGATGATCACCTCCCCATATAACGGCTATCCAATTTTTCTTAAGACGCAGTATACTCACTGCGATGCCTGAAAGCGCACTCACCCATCTCGAATGTCCCGAATGTGGGAAAGAATACGATCCCGATCGAGTGCAAAGTTTTTGCAATGATTGCCGCTCACCCCTGCTTGCTCGTTACGATCTGAAGAAGGTCGCTGCTGAAGTGACGCCTGCCCAGGTGAGTTCCCGCCCGCGTGGTCTTTGGCGTTGGGCGGAACTTTTGCCCGTTCGTAAAGAGAGTTTCCGCCTGACGTTGGGCGAGGGCGATACCCCCCTCCTGCCTGCTGGGCGGCTTGGCCCCAAAAACAAGGTCAATCGCCTCTTCATAAAAGACGAATCTTCCAACCCGAGCGGGTCTTTTAAAGCTCGCGGTCTTTGTGTCGCCGTCGCACGCGCACGTGAACTCGGCCTCGAAGAATTCGTCATCCCCACCGCGGGGAATGCCGGAAGCGCTCTGGCTTTTTATGCCGCCCGCAGTGGGTCCCAGGCGCACGTCTTCATGCCCAGAGACGCTCCCCTCCCCAGCCAGACTGACGTCCAGTTGGCGGGTGCTGACCTGACCCTTGTCGATGGCCTCATTTCTGATGCCGCTCGTCAGGCATCCGCTGCCGCCCAAGGCACGAATTGGTTTGATGTCTCCACCTTCAAGGAACCGTATCGCGTTGAAGGGAAAAAAACGATGGGGCTGGAATTGGCAGAATCCTTTAACTGGCAGCTCCCGGACGTGATCATTTATCCGACCGGTGGGGGCACTGGCTTGGTGGGTATGTGGAAGGCTTTCGCTGAACTTGAAGCTCTTGGTTGGATTGGTCCCAGGCGTCCGCGCATGGTATCTGTCCAGGCGGACGGGTGTGCCCCTGTTGTGCGTGCTTTCCTGTCTGGAGCACAGCGGACCGAACCCTGGGAGAACGCTCACACCTTCGCGGCTGGGTTGCGAGTTCCGAATGTCTTCGCAGACCGGTTGGTATTGCGTGTTCTGCGGGAAAGCCAGGGAATGGCAGTCTCCGTCACCGACGAAGAAATCTCGGATGCCCGGAATGCGATCGCACGCGAGGAAGGTCTTCTTGCCTGTCCCGAAGGGGCGGCTTCTCTGACAGGTCTCAGAAATTTGGTCAGGATTGGCTGGGTACACCCGGAAGAAATGGTTGTATTATTTAACACAGGATCTGGATTGAAGTATATTTAACTCACACCTATGGCAGAAGCTGAAACCAAGACCACCCTGGAATTCCTTTTCAATGTCAGCCGTGAACTGGCCTCCGCATTGGAACTGCGCACGGTTTTGCAGCGCATTCTGTTCCAATCCCTGAAATATGTGGGCGGGGAACGTGCCAGCATCGTTGTTCTCGATGATAATGGCCGCGCAATTGATTCTGCCATCGTTTATGGACGCCAGATCCACGACCATACCACGCAGCAGTTGCGTGAGACAGTTGAGCGCGGTTTGGCCGGGTGGGTAGTCCGTAACCGGCAGTCTGCCTGGGTGCCGGATACCAGCCTCGATGAGCGCTGGTTGCGCCGGCCTGATGACGCTGCAGACCAGTCCGGCGCTAAGTCTGCCTTGTGCGTTCCTTTGATGGCGCACGAACGATTGGTGGGAGTCCTCACGCTGGTTCACCCTCAACCTGGGGCTTATACCCAGGATAATTTAACCCTGATGCAGGCTATCTCTGACCAGGCAGGCATCGCGGTCCTCAACGCCCGTTTGTATGCCGAGAGCCAGCGCCAGGCGCGTGTGATGACCGCCCTGGCTGCCAGTGCGGATGCCATCAACGCCAGTTTACGATTGGACGAAGTCCTCCAGCGCATTTTGAATGAAACCATCCAGGCTTTACAGGTGGAAACGGTCGCCCTTGCGCTGGTTGAATCCAACTGGGACCTTGTCTTCCGCGCTGCCACGGGGGAGCACAGGGAAGAGATCGTGGGGAAGCGCGTCCTTGCCGGGTCGGGAGTCATTGGTTGGGTGGCCCATGAAGGGGAAGGCGTGGTCATCCCGGTCGTCCGGGAAGACAAACGGATTGTTCCTGCTGAGTTGTTCACCGGTTATGAAGTTCACGCCATGGCGGTTGCTCCCATCTACGCCCTCGGCCGTGTAATTGGTATCCTTCAGGCCATCAATCCCGTTTCTGGAGCCTTCGATACCGACGCTCTTATGGTGTTGGCCGGCATCGGCAACCTGGCAGGATCCACCATCCAGCACGCCCAGTTGTTTGAGCAGCTCCAGGCTGCTCATAAACGGTATCGCGAGCTTTTCGATGACAGTGTGGATCCAATTTTTGTCACCAGTATGGACGGGAAAGTTCACGAATCGAACCGCCAGGCAGCGGTCATAACGGAATATTCCTCCAGGCTGTTGCAGGGGATGATGATCGATCAGTTGCACGATGGGGCAAGCGACCAGAAAATGGTCAGCCTGGATAAGCTTAAAAGCGGTAAGATTGTCAGCTACGAATTTGTTCTTAAAACCAGGAGCGGAAAAAAGATTCCCATCCAGGTTTACGTTCGCAAAGTGGTGTTCGAAGAGGCTGACTCATTGCAGTGGCTGATGCGGGATATCAGTGAACGAAAGAATTTGGACACGCAGCGCGAAGACCTCACTTCCATGATCTACCATGACTTGCGTTCGCCTCTGGCAAACATCATCTCGAGCCTCGACGTCCTTTCAACCCTTTTCCCCTCCCAGGATAACGAAACCATCCAATCCGTCACCACCATTGCCCGTCGTTCCACTGACCGCATCCAGCGCCTTGTCAGTTCCCTCCTCGATATCAACCGCCTCGAATCTGGTCAGACCATCGTTTCCCAGCAAAGTGTCACGCCTTCAGTCCTTGCAGAGGATGCCTTGGAGGCTGTCCGTCCCATGGCCGATAGCCGCCATCAGGTTTTGAAATGCAGTTTATCAAACAAGCTTCCCCCGGTTTGGGTGGACGTGGATATGATCCGCCGGGTGCTGATTAATTTGATGGAAAACGCTTCGAAATTTACTCCTCCCGAGGGAAATATTGAACTGGGTGGGCGCCAGGATGGTGACTGGGTTCAGTTATGGGTCCAGGATAATGGCGCGGGTATCCCGCCTGCTGAGAGGGAACATATCTTCGAAAAATATACTCGCCTTAAGGGCCAGGATAATGCCAGCGGGTTGGGTGTGGGACTTGCATTCTGCCGCTTGGCGGTCAACGGTCATGGTGGAAAGATTTGGGTCGAAGGCGAAGATGGCCAGGGCTCTAAATTTATCCTCACCCTGCCGGTTTCCAATGAAAAATAGATAATGTAGGAGATGGCATGCAGTCGATAGCTACTGAAATTTATATTGAAAATCAGTACCCGGGCGCAACCCTGGGCGTAATAAATCTTCCCCATGGACTTGTTCAGATTGATGCACCCCCCTCCCCCGAGGATGGTCGTGCCTGGCGCGCCGCCTTGATGAACCTGGGAGGAGGTTCTGAACGTTTGCTGGTCAACCTCGACGCCCATCCCGATCGCACATTGGGCGCACGTGCCATGGACTGTACCATCGTTGCCCAGGAAAAGACTGCCCACGTCTTTCGCACCCGTCCGACCACATTCAAGGCGCAGGGCGAAGAGACCGGATCCGATTGGGAAAACATTCCCGGTCTTGGAAATATCCGCTGGGTTCCTCCGGAGATTACATTTAGCACCCAGATGACCATTCATTGGGGAGATTCGCCTGTCGTGCTGGAACATCATCCCGGCCCTACGGCTGGGTCAGCCTGGGTCATCCTCCCGGATGCAAAGGTTGTTTTTGTCGGTGATGCGGTGATCAAGAACCAGCCTCCCTTCCTTGCCGGTGCGGATATTCCTGTCTGGCTAGATACTCTAAAACTCTTGCTTTCTCCCGTTTACCGTAACTGGGTGGTTGTCAGTGGTCGCAGCGGAGTGGTGCCGGTTGATGTGATTCGGGCTCAAAAAGATTATCTTGACGGAGTGTTCAATAAACTCGAAAAACTGGCCGGGAAAAAATCCGCCCCTGAAGCAGTCGATAACCTCATCCCGTCCCTTTTGCGTCCCTTCAAGATCCCTGGCACTCAACTTCAGAAATATACCCGCCGTCTTCGCTATGGCTTGCACCATTATTACAGCCGCCATTACCGTTCCACGGGGACCGGGAGCGGAGAGGAATAAGTCTCATGAATAAATGGAATGATCTTAATGACTGAGTCTTTCCAGCCTATCTTCGAAGTAACTCGGGGGCGCATTGTCGAATCCGTTCACTTTGGAGCGGCTGCAGTGGTCGACTCTGCAGGTCACCTGCTCGCTTGGCTCGGGGATCCTAAAACAGTTACCTTTTTGCGCTCGAGCTCCAAGCCATTCCAGGCGCTCCCGTTTATTGAGAGCCACGGTGACCAGACTTTCCACCTGACCTCAAAAGAAGTGGCCATTATCTGTGGCTCCCATGATGGCACTGACGAACATGTTGAGGTGATTAAAAGCATCCAAGCCAAGGTGGGTGTACAGGAGAGCGATCTTTTGTGCGGTACCCATCCGCTTTCTCACGTTCCCACGGTCGAGGCCATGCGCCTTCGCGGGGAAACCCTCAGCCCCAACCGCCATAACTGCTCAGGAAAACACACCGGCATGCTGGCGGCTGCCCGCATGCGCGGGCTGCCCATCGCGGATTATGTTAATCCCGAACACCCGGTTCAAAAAACCATTCTGAATTCCCTGGCAGAGGTTTGCAGTCTGCCCGTGGAACAGGTCGAATTGGGCATTGACGGCTGTTCGGTCCCAAATTTTGCCATGCCTCTCTATAATGCCGCCCTTGGTTTTGCCCGCATGTGCGATCCCCGTGGGTTTCAAACCGAACGTGCGGCTGCTTGCCGTCGCATAACCCAGGCCATGATAGCCAACCCGGTCATGGTTGCAGGTTCGGGGCGCTTCGATACTCGCCTGATGGAAGTCTGTTCGGGACGCATCTTGGTTAAGGGAGGCGCGGAGGGGTACATAATCCTGGGCATCCCGGGCGGCGCGTTGGGACCTGAATCACCGGGGGTCGGCATTGCTTTTAAGGTATCCGATGGCGATCTCGCAATCCGCAAGCCGGATGGAGATTCCTATAATCGCGTCCGGCCTGCTGTTGCCCTCGAAATTCTCCACCAGATGGGGTACATTGGCGATAAGGATTTGGAAGCCTTATCGGCGGAATTTGGTCCGATCAAGCCCGTCACGAACTGGCGAAAATTGGTGGTCGGCCACTCCCGTCCGGCTTTTACCTTGCAGAGGACTCCACCACCCGCATGACCCCTCTCGAAAAACTCGCCCGGCAGGTGCATCAGCGCTTGCTGGATTTTTATGGGCAGCCTGTTTGGCGGAGCCCTCTGCCTCCGCTGGATGAACTCGTCGCCACCATCCTTTCCCAGAATACCAATGATGCAAATCGGGATCGGGCCTTTGGATCGCTCCTCCGAAGTTTTCCCACCTGGGAAGCGGTTCGCGATGCCACTCCCGCCTCGGTGGTGGCCGCCATCCGTACCGCCGGGCTTGCCAACCAGAAAGGACCCCGCATCCAGCAGGTCCTCAAGGATATAACCACTGAACGCGGTTCGCTTGATTTGACTTTTCTGAAAACTCTCCCACTCGAAGACGCGCGCGGCTGGTTGATGAAATTCAAGGGTGTCGGTCCAAAGACTGCCGCCATCGTCCTGCTCTTCTCACTCGGGCGTCCCGCCTTCCCTGTGGATACTCATATTTTTCGTGTCACCGGTCGCATTGGTTTGCTCCCCGAAAAAATGACGGTGGAACACGCACATTCTCACCTCGAAACCCTTTTCCCACCTGAGGCGTATTATTCCGCCCATCTTAACATTATCCGCCTTGGGCGTGAGATCTGCACCGCCCGCCGACCCGCTTGTCCCCGTTGTCCATTGCGAAAACTTTGCAAATATGCAAACTCAATTTTAAAATAACCGTTATATAATAGATTAAAATAATTCATGAAAGGAGGTGATTGCAATGCTGTGCAATATCCATGAACGCGGGCAGGGATTAGTTGAGTATGCTCTAATTTTAGTTTTAGTTGCAGTGGTTGTTATCGCAGTTTTACTTATCCTCGGCCCTGTTATTGGAAATGTTTTCAGCAAGATTAATAACAGTCTCTCCTCGTTTTGAAACCAATCTCCCGCCCAAAAGGCGGGAGATTGGTTTATTTGCCGGACAGGTTGAGGTGCCCATCCGGGTGCATTCTGCACATCGAATTCGTCCAGAATTTTCCACACCAGCTCGAAAGATTTTCCCTGCTGCATTGCCCTGCAGGGTATTTTTTACATAGGGACCGGGATCCATAAGACTGCCCCTCGAAGACCGGTACGATCTCGTGTGTGCGCTCTCCATCGATCAAATAAATATACTCTCGCAGCCAGAGGTACCGTACGTAATCCAGGCCACGTCAATTTCTTCGCGCAGTTCTTTTTTTCCGGCTTTTCGCTGAATACGCCAGGCTGGATTCCCTCTCTCTGCCGGCGTAAATGCCGGCGGCTATTTTCAAGGCATTCGGCTGCTCGAATTCACTCTCCATCCCCCCACAGGTCGCGATCGGTCGGATTGTTTCTTCCCCCATACCTCCTCCCGTTCAATGTGAACCCCAGCGGTTTTTGCGGGGGTCAACCCCAGCGGTTTTTGCGGGGGTCAACCCCAGCGGTTTTTGCGGGGGTCAACCCCAGCGGTTTTTGCGGGGGTGACAACCTCCTGGTTATTTTTTTGAAGCTCCCCCCCCCTTACCCAATCACAGCTTCGCTTGCATCGACCATGGGCCCGTCCAGGTGACCATGACGGCCCTTACTTCGCCTCTCAGCTCATCCTCGCTCTCAACAAATATCAGCTTGTTTGTCTGTGTCCGCCCGCGCCAGCGTCCCTTCACCTTCTCTTCGAACAATACATCCACTTTCTTCCCTAGGTATCCACCATTGATCTCGCCGCTGATCCTCTCCTGCAGGTCTTCCAGGATCCGAAAGCGGCGCATTTTCTCTTCTTCCGGCACATCGTCTCGGTACAACCGTTCTGCCACCGTCCCGGGCCGTGTTGAGTAACGCGCCAGGTGCGCAACGTCCATCCGCAGGTCTTCCAGTAGGTGGTATGTCTTCATGAACTGTTCTTCGCTCTCCCCCGGAAACCCGACGATGATATCCGTGGCGATCGAACAGCCAGGGATTCGTTCACGGATGTCACCCACTTTTCGCCGGTAGTCTGCCTCGCTGTACCCGCGCCTCATACTCTTTAAGATATCGTCATCCCCTGACTGGATCGGGATCTCGATGTGCGGCATTACCTTTGGTAGCTTCGCAACGCTCTCAATTAAATCTTCACCAAAATAATTCGGATGTGAAGTCAGGAAGCGGATCCGTTCCAACCCCTCCACCTGCTCCAGTCTCTGCAGCAGCGCCGCCAGGTCCGGACTTCCCGGCTGGTCTTTGCCATACCGGTCCACGATCTGCCCCAGCAGGGTTATTTCTTTTACCCCTTGTGCTGTCAGAGAAACCGCTTCCGCCTCGATCTCGTCTGCAGGTCGCGAGCGTTCCCCTCCTCGTCTCGAAGGGATGATGCAGAATGTGCACGCATGCGAACAACCTAGCACTATGGGCACATGCACAGAGACGGTTTTGCCGCGCTCATTCTCCGGGAGGAGCAAATTGGGATCGGTCCATGGCGACCTTTCTTGCGATGCCAAAGGGGCTCCATCCATCTTTGCGAACCGTTCCTCGGTCTCGAGCATTTCCGCCTTTTTTATCTCGCCCTGGCTTAAATATGAGATCAGCGGACCCGGGTCCGAGGGTGGTGAAAAGACATCCACGAACGGATACTTGGATCGCAGTCTCTCCGGTTCCCGGATCCCCACCAGGCAGCCCATCAGGTTCACCACCAGCCTGGGGTTCTTCCTTTTCAAGGGCTGCAGGGAACTCAGTCGGCCGTACGCTTTATCCTCCGCAGACTGGCGCACAACGCAGGTGTTCAATACAATTACATCTGCATCTTCTACCTTACCGGTAAACACATACCCCAGGTGTTCGAGTGCCGATCCAAGCCTTTGCGAATCGGCCACGTTCATCTGGCAGCCTTCTGTCCAAACATGGTATTTTTTCATCGGGCGTGAATTATACCAAGTTTGTCTATAATTAGTTTCCCCGGACTATCTTGTTGTTTTTAGGGTTGCGTGAAAATAGAAAAGTGTAATCCTTTGCACGTTCATTCTCTTTTTTTCCATCCGCTCTCCCCTCTGCTTGTCATGGAGCAGACGCTGGTATGGTTTCAATGCATTTGGAAAATTACCGGGCGGGGTTTGTTCCGCCTGCCTCGCACCCTCTTCACTTTATGGTAAAATCTTCCAGCCCGGAGGGATGGCCGAGTGGTTTAAGGCAACTGACTTGAAATCAGTCGTGGCCGTAAGGTCACCGGGGGTTCGAATCCCTCTCCCTCCGCCTTGCCAACTTCCGGGAAATGCAGATGCACCTGGGGAGGTGCCAGAGAGGCCGATTGGGCTCGCCTGCTAAGTGAGTGCTGGGACTTAAAACTCAGCCGCGGGTTCGAATCCCGCCCTCCCCGCCTTAGAAAACCGCGTCCTTCAAGGCGCGGTTTTTGCATCCGCAGTTGCGCCCACCTTAAATACCTTGTTCCATATTTGGGGAGGTACGGACCGGGATTGGGGGAACTTTTTTTATTAGACCACCGTCTTATAATATGATTTAAATTTATTCGATTCTAAAAGAGGCCAACCTATGTTATCTAAACGTCAAAATTCTGCTATTAAACCCTGGTCCATTTTCATCTCTCTCGTTGTTTCAGGCATGCTCCTCGCAGGCTGCACCCTTCCGCTTTCAGGGAATCCCACCCAGACCCCGATTCCTCCCAGCCCCACTCCGCAGGTCCCCCTGAACACTTCTACTCCTGTCCCTCCCACCCAGACTCCCCTCCCCACTGCCTCCCCAACACCTGTTCCGGGTGTCATTAACTTCACTCCCGGGACTACTGCAGCAGTTGAGACTGGTACCGTCTCTCCCGGCCAGGTTATTTCCTTTTCAATTTCCGCCGGGCAGGACCAGCCCATGATCCTGCTGCTCGATTCCCCGCATGCTGACGTCACCCTTGGTGTTCTCGAACCGAACGGCAACAAATTGCTCGATCCTGCCCTGAAATACAATAGTTGGCAGTGGGTGCTTCCAAAAACTGAAATTTACACCATCCAGGTGATCGGGGGCGGTTCGACCGAAAGTTATTCTCTCACCACCAAGGTTGCCCAATTGATCAGTTTTGATCCGGGTGCCACCTCGGCTACAGTGAACGGTACCACTCTAAATGGGTATATCTTTTCCTATGCCTTGAACTGCAAATCCGGTCAGACCATGACGGTTTCCCTTACTGTTCCCTCCACCACTGCCTACATCGATGTCTTCGGGATCGCCTCTGGCACCCTCCTGAGTGTTACGGCCAAAGCCTCCACCTGGACCGGTGTCCTGCCCCAAACCCAGGAATACGTGATCGAGGTCATCCCGGTTGGCGGCCTCGTGGTTAACTATGCACTGACCGTATCCGTCCAGTAATATATTTCATCTCTTCCCAAATTTCAGGGCAGCCATCCGGCTGCCCTTATTTTTTTCGTCCAGTTTGCTTTTTTCTATCACTCTTTCTCAATCCATTATCCGAAATGGCTGACCCTTTATCCTTTTTTCCCCATTGACTTAACAGAATATTTGTTCTATTATTAGGTTGATATGCGCTGGGTGCTACCTTCGCTCAGCTGCCACACCGCAGACCTTATCCCGCTGCCCGGTACCTTAACAACATCACCTCCAGTCAACGTCCTTCCCACGTCTCCTCGGTATTTCCGCTGAAGAGGGACCTCTCTTCTATGGTGTGCTTCCGTCTCCTCCTGATTGGTGCTGCCGGCTAGGGAGTTGCTTGATTATTTACAATCACACAACTTCCCTTCCCTTGCGGCCACAGGGATAGCGAGAAAACCCAATCATATGGGTGTGTGGGGGTGAATGTCCCCATTAGGATCATTCACTTGTGCTGTAATTCCAGATGGGAAATTTTACCAACGCGGCGTGGATGGGCGGGAGGTTTCCTGGTCGATCAACTCTAAATCACTCATTCGATTTGAGCCGATGCAGTTTCGAGCCGCAATCGGCCACCCTGACGACACGAATCGTCAGGGTTCATGCAAATAGTGTCAGATCGGAACGAATTTTCACTGGCTTTCCCGGCAGAAAATGGGTGGATTGCCACGATCTAAAAATAACGGCTCAAATTCAGTCATTCGTTTCTAATCGTTCTCGCGCGCGAATTTGCTCAGAACGAAATATCTCACAGAAGCAAGCTCTGCAAACAGGCAATTCAAATCCTCTCAGTCGTTTTGAGCTGACATTGTCCCCGCTTGCCCCGTTCCATAGGGGCTAGGGGAAGGCGGCTTCACATCGTCCCCGTCAGCCCCTGTATTATCGGGGCAAGGGGAAGCCGCCAACAGCCACGTCGACGACATCGCGAAGCATCCCTTTGGGAAGAGTCGTCGACGGTGATCCCGAGCGAAAAGGTTTCCAACAGGCCATTCTAAAAAAAGCAGCTCAAATCCTCTCAGTCGTTTGTACTCGTTTTGACACGCGAATCTTCGCAGATGCAAATTTAAATACCCTCTCTACCGCGCCAGCGTCCCTGTGAGGGAAGCATATTTCCCCGTAGTTTGGGGGCATCGTTCCTGTAATTGGTGGACATCCTCCCGTTAGCCCTGCTTTATCGAGACAAAGGGAAGCCGCTATTTGCGGAGCACCCCTTGTGAAGGCTGCTTCGAACTCATGGGAGCCTGAAGCCCCCTGTTTTCTTTTTCATCAGCTGCAAGTAAGCATCCTCTCACCCCGGGAGATGATCCCCGACCTCACCAATTCTTGCGCTTCGATCTCTGCCATGTGCTTATCTTTTTTCAATCGTTTTTGGATGAAAATCCTGACCTCTCGACGGATTTTTTGTACTTGGTCCCCATTTAGCGGTAAAATGGGCTCTCTGAAAAGCAGAACGGATGGCATTCCTTTCTTAATACATTCGACTATTCCAGCAGCCCTTCAAATCGGATACAATTAGGCCGTATTATGGGTACTGCATAAATAGCTGGTCGTAAATCTCGCCGCTTTCGGGCAGTCCTCAACAAAATTATTCTTCATTGGTGCCCGGGAGCAGGTACCCAATCCCCAACAATTAAAGGTGATTCATGACTGATGTCATTGCTGTCTCAGGCCAGCCTAATCGTGCGGTGTTGCCTGCCAAAAAAGGTCCTCGTGGCGAAGTGATAATGTTCGCCACCTGGTGCAAAGGTTGCCGCATCTGTGTCGAATTTTGCCCTCCCAAGGTCCTCGCCATGGACGCGGATGAGGATCGTCCGCGCATTGTGGCTCCTGAGAAATGTACCGCCTGCCACTTTTGTGACACCCACTGCCCTGACCTGGCAATTGTGATCAGGAAGTTGGATTAGAAACAAAGTAGTAACGACTCCACGGAGCACCCTGATAGGGTAGGTCATTACTGCAATTTAATCGTTACTAGACTTAAGTAGTTATTGTCATTGGAGGTTGCTTTGTCTGTAAAATTAATGCAAGGGAATGACGCCATCGGTTGGGGCGCCATAGCCGCTGGGTGTCGGTTTTATGCCGGCTATCCCATCACCCCTTCCACCGAAGTTGCCGAGATCCTATCCCGCGAACTGCCGAAACTGGGGGGAAAATTCATCCAGATGGAGGACGAGATCGCCAGCATGGCTGCCATCATCGGCGCGCGTGTCGGCGGTCTGAAGTCCATGACCGCCACCAGCGGCCCTGGGTTCTCTCTCATGCAGGAGAACATTGGCTACGCTGTAATGACCGAGATCCCCTGCGTGGTCGTTGACGTGCAGCGTCTGGGACCTTCCACCGGTCAGCCCACTGCCGCCTCCCAGGGCGACGTAATGCAGTCTCGCTGGGGAACGCACGGCGACCATCCCATCATCGTCCTCAGCCCTACCTCCGTTCGCCAGGCGTTTGACCTGACGGTAAAAGCCTTCGATCTCTCCGAAAGGTACCGCACTCCGGTCATATTGTTGGCTGACGAGATTATCGGGCACATGCGTGAGCCAGTCGATCTCCCCGATTTCAAAACCATCCGGGTGTTCGAGCAGCAAGTGAATGAATCGCCTGCCACATATAAACCATTCCGCAACACAACAGATGGTGTCCCACCGCTTGCACCCTTTGGAGTTGGTTACCGTTTCCACATAACCGCCCTTTTCCATGATGAGACCGGCTTTCCCACCCAGCGCCTCGATGAGGTCGACCCCTGGGTGGAGCGGGTCAACACAAAATTGGAGAAGCATTTGGATGACATTTCCCTTTTCGAAGAGGACATCCAGGGCGGTGCAAAGGTTGCTCTCCTGTCTTACGGTGCATCTGCCAGGACCGCCCGTCATGCCATGAAGGTTGCCCGCAGTCAGGGCAAAAAAGTGGACCTGCTCACTCTGTTCACCATCTGGCCCTTCCCCGAACGACTTGTGGAAGCTCTCGGCGACCGTGTCGATCAGATCATCGTCCCGGAGATGAACTTGGGGCAATTAGCTTATGAGGTCGAACGTATGGTCGGGCGCAAAAAGGTCAAACGGGTTGGGCGCGCCAACGGCGAGATGGTCACGCCGCAAATGGTGCTTGACGTGATGGAGGCCTGAACCATGGATGACACTATTTTGGAAGCTCACTCCCTCGAAGCCGGTGAAGGACTTATCCCGCAAGCCAATTGGTTTGAACAAAACGAGACTCTCCAGAAACTGCGCAAGAACAAGAAATTTCCCACTATCTGGTGCTCTGGTTGCGGGATCGGCGTGGTCATGGGCGCGCTCATCCGTGCTATTGATCACCTCGGCCTGGATAATGACCAGGTGGCGCTCGTCGCTGGGATCGGCTGCACCGCCCGCATGCCGGTTTACATGGATTTCAACACTCTCCACACCACCCACGGGCGTGCATTGGCTTTTGCCACCGGGCTGAAGATCGCCCGACCCGATATGAAAGTCATCGCCATCATGGGTGATGGAGATGCGCTTGCTATCGGGGGCAACCACTTCATTCACGCAGCCCGCCGCAACCTGGGCATCACTGCTCTCGTGGTCAACAACGCCATTTACGGCATGACCGGCGGGCAATATAGCCCCACCACCCCACTGGGAGGGCGCGCCACCACTGCTCCATATGGTAACGTCGAGCCTCCCTTCCCCATCTGTGAATTGGCGGTTGCTGCTGGCGCTACTTATGTCGCCCGTTCCACCGTTTACCATGCCCTCGAGTTGGATAAATACCTTGCCGAAGCCATTTCAAAGGATGGGTTCAGTGTGGTCGAAGCGGTCTCCTATTGCCATACCACCTACGGGCGCTTGAATAAGCTCGGTACCGCTGCCGATATGATGCGCGCCCTGAAAGACAACAGTATCCCGCAATCCGCTCTCGACCGGCTCACTCCGGAGGAAAAAGCCGCCAATACAAAAATTGTGCGCGGTAAATTTATCGACATACAGCGTCCCCAATACACCGAGGTTTATTCCAACCTGATTACCCGCGTCCAGGGAGGTGAATTGTGACCGTGAATGAGTCTGGCATTCTGAAAAAAGTTGGGATCGCGGATCGGACCGAGGTCAGGCTGGCTGGCGAGGGTGGGCAGGGTATGATCCTGGCCGGCATTATCCTGGCTGAAGCTGCCACCATCTACGGTGGACAGAACGCCGTCCAGTCGCAGAGTTATGGGCCGGAAGCACGTGGCGGTGCCAGTAAGTCCGAGGTTGTTATCTCGGCTGGTGAAATCGACCACCCCGAAGTCCTGCAACCCGACGTGGTTGTGGCCCTAAGCCAGGAAGCCTTTAGGAAATTTGGTTCCTCGGTAAAGCCTGACGGCCTGCTCATCGTCGATGCTGATAAAGTGGATTCCACCTCTTCCCCCAGGGCCATCCGCCTGCCAATTACGAAAATGGCCTTTGACACAACCGGCAGGATCATCACCGCCAACACCGTTGCCCTGGGTGTCCTGGTTGGGTTGACTGGAGTGGTTACCAGGGATGCAATCGAAAAAGCCATCATCGCTCGCGCCCCGCGTGGTACCGAGGAGATGAACCATAAAGCGCTCGAAGCTGGTTTCACGGCTGCCGAAAAAGTTAAGAAGGATTAACCTCGAAATTGCACATGATTTACTAAAGGAAATAGCCGGACAAATTGTCCGGCTTCTCTTTTTCGAACCTGATAGAGACTTTTATGGGCGATATTCAAAGTCGTTCGAAGTGTAACTAATTGACTTCTCCACTGGGTTTATTTCCCAGGACTCCGTCGATTCTGTCCATGACATCTTGGGTCAGTTTTTCAACCGTCTCTATTGCACTCATGTTTTCCTGCACTTGTTCCACCCGGCTGGCTCCCGTGATGACTGTGCTCACGTGAGGGTTCTTCAGGCACCAGGCAAGCGCCATTCGCGCCATGCTCACTCCCAGCTCTGCGGCAATGGGTGCCAATTCTTTGACCTTGCTGATCCGTTCCGGGTTGGTCAAAGCAGGTTTCAGCCAATCGTATTCTTTCAGGCTGGCTCGGCTGCCTGTTGGAACGCCGGCATTATATTTGCCGGAAAGCATCCCTGAAGCCAGTGGGCTCCAGGTGGTCGTTCCCAGCCCGATATCCTCGTATAGCCTGGCGAATTCGAGTTCGACCTTCTGCCGGTTGAACATGTTGTACTGGGGTTGTTCCATCGAAGGTTTGTGTAAATGATGTTTGTCGGCAATTTGCCAGGCTTCCATAATTTCCCCTGCACTCCACTCGGAGGTGCCCCAGTATAGTGCCTTTCCCCGTGCGATAATATCGTGCATAGCCCACACGGTTTCCTCGATGGGAGTCAGGGAATCTGGGCGGTGGCAAAAGACGAGGTCAACGTAATCGAGCTGTAACCGAGCCAGGGATCCATCGATGGCCTCCAAAAGTCGCTTTCGGTTCAGCGTATTCTTTTCGTTGGGTCCGTCGTTTAAGCCCCAGAAGAATTTAGTCGAAACAAGGTAGCTGCTCCGTCTCCAGCCAAGTTTCTTGAGCACCATGCCCATTACGATTTCAGATTGACCGTGGGCATAACTTTCGGCGTTATCGAAATAGTTTACCCCCGCTGCGTATGCGGCAGCCATGCACTCCCGAGCAAGGTCTTCACCCAGTTGGGTACCAAAGGTCACCCATGAACCAAAGGAGAGTTCGCTGACTTTTAACCCTGAGCGGCCTAAATTCCGATATTCCATATTGCCTCCATTACGATAGAGAGCAGCAATTATATGGTCAATCGCCGCTCTCTTTCCAAAATATTTTTATTGTCTTTGCAATATTGGTTCTTATTCCTCGCCTGGACCGATCCCAAGTGGTTTCCACTTTGATTCGTCTTTGAGCCGGTGTTGTATTCCGTGGCGGTCATGGACTTCGTCGAACCCTTCAGACTTGATGAACATCTTTTCGCCATCCAGTAAAGCTGTTATTCCTTCCTGTCCGGGTTCGGGGCGTTTGATCCCCTTGTACTTGGCCTCCATGGCTGGAGTGTAATCGGTGGGCTCTTCGTATGCGGTAATGTAGCCTTCAAAGTTGCGCAGGATGATCTTATGGTCTGACATGGATATCAGGTAGTTGGGCATCACCGGAATTTTGCCACCTCCTCCGGGTGCGTCTACAATATACTGCGGTACGGCATACCCTGATGTGTGTCCTCGTAACCCCTCCATGATCTCGATTCCCTTGGCCACCGCCGTGCGGAAATGTCCGGCACCATGCACCAGGTCGCACTGGTAGAGATAATAAGGGCGCACCCGTATCCGCACCAAGTCCTGCACAAGCTTGCGCTGGATGTGAACGTTATCGTTGACGCCCGCTAAAAGCACGGTCTGGTTGCCGAGCGGAATGCCTGCCCGGGTGAGTTTATCGCAGGCTTCGGCCAGTTCTTTGGTGATTTCATTCGAATGGTTCACATGGATGTTCATCCAAAGTGGATGAAATTTTTGGAGCATATCGCACAGGTCATCTGTGATCCGCTGAGGCATAAATACAGGCACGCGCGAGCCGATGCGAACGATTTCGATATGCGGGATTTCCCGCAGCCGGGTGAGGATTTCTTCCAGAATCTTGGGCGCTAAAACCAGCGGGTCGCCTCCAGAAAGAAGCACGTCCCGCACCTGGGGTGTATTTTTTAGATATTCTATCTGCATATCGAACTCATGGCGCGAGAATTGTGCCGTAGGATCTCCTACAATGCGGGCACGCGTGCAATACCTGCAATACGAAGCGCACTGTGTCGTGACCAGCATCAAAACTCGGTCCGGGTATCGGTGGACAAGCCCAGGCACCGGTGAGTGCTTGTCTTCCGCCAGCGAGTCTTCCATTTCCGCTGTAAAAGGTATCATTTCACGGTCGGTCGGGATTACTTGTTTCCGAACCGGATCATCGGGATCATTTGGATCTATCAGTGAAATGAAATATGGCGTAATATCCACACGAAAAAGATGCGGCGCGCTGAGGGCTTTGCGTTCTGATTCGGTGAGGGTAATTATTTTATCGATTTCTTCCGCTGAATTAAGGCGGTGGCTTAATTGCCAGCGCCAGTCATTCCACTTTTCGTCAGGGATATCTGCGAAGGCTGTGGCACGCTTGGATGGGAAAGGTAAAACTGACATTTTTCCTCCAGCAAATTATAAGGAATACAAGTAATGGGGATGAACGCATCAAAAAAACCGCGGCAGGGTCAGAGATCTACTGCACCTGGCGGGTCATGATCAGGGCGAAAAAATCCAGCATAGTTTTGGCTGATATTTCCCATGCGGATATTGTAAGAGTAAACAAGGATGAGGTCAATATAAATATTCATTAGTCAAGTGTGAGAAATAGGATATTTAAGATAAAATCGAAAATAAAAATGGTAAATAAGCCTTGGAGAAACCGATATGGAATTAGCAATGATTGGTTTGGGAAAGATGGGTGGGAACATGGCCCAACGGCTGCTCAAAGGGGGACATCGCGTGGTTGGAGTAGACCAGTCCCAGGAAGTGACTCACCAACTTGCGGAGGAGCATGGGCTTGTTCCCGCAACTTCAAACCGGGAAGCCGTAAACTCTCTACTACCACCTCGTGTGATTTGGGTGATGGTTCCTTCGGGAGCGGTAACCGAAGAGGTGATTAGCGAACTGGCGGGGCTGCTTTCCCCTGGCGATACCATCATTGATGGCGGGAACACTTACTACAAGGATGATATCCGTCGCGCAGCCATGCTTGACCCAAAAGGCATTGATTATCTGGACGCCGGCACCAGCGGAGGGGTTTGGGGGCTGGCGGAAGGCTATAGCCTGATGATAGGCGGAAATGCTGAAGTCGTAGAGCGGCTCAGCCCAATTTTTGAGACTTTGGCTCCAGCGGCGGACAAAGGTTGGGGGCGTGTCGGTCCGGTTGGTGCTGGGCACTTTGTTAAAATGATCCATAATGGCATCGAATATGGTCTGATGCAGGCTTACGCTGAAGGCTTTGAGATAATGCATGCCAAGCGAGATTTCTCCCTGGACCTAGAACAAATCACTCAAATTTGGAGGTTTGGGAGTGTAGTCCGCTCCTGGCTACTCGACTTGACTGCCGACGCCCTCCTTAAAGACCAGGATCTGAAGCATATAAAAGGCTGGGTTGCCGACAGCGGAGAGGGTCGTTGGACTGTGACTGAAGCAATCGATCTGGATGTACCTGCTCCGGTAATTACCCTCTCACTTCAGCAACGCTTTATTAGCCGCCAGGACGATAGTTACGCTGCCAAGTTGCTGGCAGCAATGCGTAATGAGTTTGGCGGTCACGCTGTAAAAACCGAATAGGAGCAGGAGAGAGTCATGAGGGAGCGGCGTCAGAACATGAAGCTAGGCAGATTTGATGCCACCACATTTCAAGGAGAGCTCCATGGAAAATACCCCCACTACCATAGTCATTTTCGGTGCCTCAGGTGACTTGACCTCACGCAAGTTGATTCCAGCACTTTACAATAATTTCAAGAAATGGCGGCTGCCCGAGCATGTAAATGTTATTGGGTTTGCGCGCCGTCCCTACACCGATGATTCGTTCCGATCCACGCTTCGGGATGGCGTAATAAAGTTTAGCTCAGAAAGTTTTGATTCCACTGTTTGGGAAAAATTTGCAGAGAAAGTGAATTACTTCCAGGGTGACCTTGATGTGAAGGAAGATTTCCCAAAACTCGAATCATATCTTCAATCCCTGGAAAAAGGACCAGCCAACCGGTTATATTATCTTGCCACAGCGCCGGAGCATTATGCTATTGTCACCAGTGAACTGGGTGCGGCTGGAATGGCGAAACAGGAATCCATCCCTGATGTCTGGAGGAGGATCATTATCGAAAAACCGTTCGGTCGTGACCTTTCTTCAGCCCAACAGCTCAACCGCGCGGTTCATGCTGTATTCAACGAAAGCCAGGTATATCGCATTGATCATTATCTTGGCAAGGAAACCGCCCAGAATATCTTGTTTTTTAGGTTCGCAAATACGATTTTCGAACCTGTCTGGAATCGCCGTTATGTAAATAACGTCCAGGTGACAGTTTCGGAGACGGTCGATGTCGCCCACCGTGCTGGATATTACGATACGGCTGGTGTATTACGAGATATGTTCCAAAACCACCTGTTGCAACTCCTGGCGTTGGTGGCGATGGAAGCGCCCAGTTCATTTAATGCTGATGCAGTCCGAAACGAAAAGGCCAAGGTTTTCGAGAGCATTCGACCAGTGGCATGTGTTGACACCGTGCGTGGCCAGTATGCTGGATATCGCGAGACAGAAGGTGTCGCTCCCAATTCACAAATTCCCACCTTTGCAGCGCTCAAACTCAATATTGATAACTGGCGCTGGCAGGGTGTGCCATTCTATCTCAGGTCCGGGAAGGCATTAGCCCGCAAAACCTCTGAGATTATCATTGAATTCGAGCGTCCACCTCACTTGATGTTTAACCTGCCCAAAGGCAGCGATTTCTCGCCTAATATCCTTTCGTTGTGCATTCAACCGGATGAGGGTATTCACTTGCGCTTTGAAGCGAAACTACCTGATTCTGCCCAGGAAATGCGCTCGGTGGACATGGATTTCCATTATGGTTCTTCATTCAGCGGATCACTGCCAGAGGCTTACGAGCGCTTATTGCTGGAAGCATTGGATGGGGATGCGTCTTTGTTCACTCGTAGCGATGGCATCGAAGCCTCCTGGAAAATGGTGGACCCGATCATTCAGGGCTGGGAAGCTCAAAACGCTCCTCCCCTTAATATTTATCCAGTTGGTAGTTGGGGGCCTGCCGATGCGAACCTTTTGTTATCGCGTGATGGTCGCCAGTGGCGGTTGGGTTGCACGGATGAGTAAGATGCTTCTCTCTCCGATAATTGAGGTTGTACCAAATCCGTCTTCCCTGGCGGAGCGAGCTGCTGAAGAATTTTTTCGACTGGCGGAATTAGCCATGGCGAATGAAGGGAGGTTCACAGTTGCGCTGGCTGGTGGAACTACCCCTCAGCTCATGTACACCTTCCTCAGCAAAATGAATTTAAGTTGGGATCGCATACATTTCTTTTGGGGAGACGAACGTTGCTTCCCTCCTGATCATCAAAATAGCAATTACCACATGGCATATGAAACCCTTATCAAGGCAATTCCATCCCCAAGCCAAAATATCCACCGCATCCAGGGAGAATTTCCGGTTGAGCAGGCTGCCAAACAATATAAAGAAGATCTATACCTTTTTTTCAAGGGGACTTTACCTCGCTTCGACCTGATATTGCTGGGTCTGGGCAGCGATGGTCACACCGCGTCACTTTTCCCCGGCACCCCTGCGGCACGCGAAATGTCGAATTGGGTGGCTCCTGTTATCCATAGAGATCCTCCACTCCCTTTGGTAGATAGAGTTACTCTGACGCTGCCAGTGCTAAATTCTGCAGCCCAGGTTCTCTTCATGGTTTCTGGTGCAGAGAAAGCCGAAAGTCTCGCCCAAGTTCTTCACGGGAAATCCCAACCGGGATTGCTGCCTGCACAAGCTGTAAAACCAGTAAACGGTAAATTACTTTGGCTGGTCGATCAGGCGGCGGCTGAAATGCTATGCCCATTAATCCAAACATAAAACAAACCTGGCTTTATTCTTTGCCAGGTTTTTCCGATAATCCATCCAGTTTTTAATCCTTTTTTCCTTCCTCATCTCCTGGAGGAGTTTGTTTGGGAGAACCTCCAAGTTTAGGTTGTTTTGGTTTACTATCCAGGTATTGCTGAAGAAGAGATGGAGCTTCAGGGTGGTCTACGTGTAATGCATGGTCATAATCGCCGGCTGGAGTAGGCGCTTCATACCGCGTCGGACGGCGGATACCGAATAGCTCGAAGAAGCGGGCGATCCAGGCGAGAACGCTATAGCGGTACTCCTGCATTTTTAAAGACTGCCACTCCACAATGGACGCCATCGCGCCTTGGACACGCGCCTTTTCTCGCACGATGCGATAGATTTGATTCGGCTCCCGGTACCCAATGGGAGAGATTAACAATAAGTTGGCACCGATGATTAAAACGCTAAATGAAATTAAAACAACCCAGCCACCCTCAGTCCACTTACCTGCAATTTGTCCTATAAACACGATTCCGGAAAGGATCGCCGCGAATCCTGCACCGAATGCTCCCCAGAATCGCTTGGCGCTTTTTGCATATGTCTTTAGAATATGCCTACGAATGGCAAATCCCATTACCATGATGGGCATGAAAACGCCAATTCCATAAAATGGGACGGCGACACTGGTATCACCGCGCACAGCCAACTGGATAAGGATAGCTACGATAAATCCTGCCGTGACTGAACGAGTGAACGTGCCCTTGATGTTACGATAAACAACGATTTCCGGGATTTCCCCGATTGCAACATCTCGCCATGCAGTTGCTTGCAAGTCTTGGAAAGCTGTCATGGACGCAGCAGCTAACATGGCCACCGCCAGGATTTGGTATGCCCAATAAAGAATATTTCCTCCTGGCAACTGCGAAAATCCTATAAACGATAGGTTGCCGACCAATGAACGGCCAGCCGTGCCATCGAAGGCATTGAAACGGATGGCGAAATATGTCAGAAATGCCGTTGTAATGCCTCCATAAAACAGGAAGGATGTCTGGACCAACCGCCCAATTCCTGATTTGCCACTGTAATAATTCCAGATCCCTGCCAAGCGTGGTATATTCTTCTTCCCCCATTTAACCAGGGCGAAGTCCTCGTTTATCACAAATTGGATACCGTTGGACATGGCCTCCAGACCACTCAAAGCCACCAACCCCTTCATGGACGCTTGAAGCATATGGTACATGGCTTGCCAAATGGTGGGAGTGGTAACTGGTGCAGTGTAGGGGAGAGCTGTCACGGCTCTATTTTTAGCAATAAATAGACCAATAGCCATGACAAAGGTTAGAAGGAGGAAGACTCCAAGCATGGTAAAAGTCACCCGCGCCAATTCTCCTCGACCGCGAATAGTAAGCCACCATGTTATCGTCGCCAATCCAGCGCCGATCAAAAAGCGATAGACCCAGAGGGTATTATATGAATTAGTCAGGGATAGCAATTGATCCACCCCAGAGAGGGTGGAGACCACAATTGTAAACACATAATCCTGGATTAACACCACTGCCACAACCAGGCTCAGCCCCGGTGCCAGATAACGCATTGCCGCTGTATATGAACCACCTCCTTCATTAAATACTCCCAGGGAATACATATACAGGAAACCAAATACAGCATTTGCAACCGCAATAATAATAACTGCAATGAATGCATACTTTTGAAGATTGTATGGGTGCAGAGCACTCATCAATTCACCTGTTGCATAAAAGTAAGAAGTGAAATAATCAACACCAAACAAGGCCACCGCAGCCAGCAGACCAATCTGCCCTGCTCCATGCAACAATGCACTTTCTTTCTTCTCGACTGGAGCGGCTTTAAATGCTATGAATACTATAACGATGAGTAAACCAATGGAGAAGATCATAAAATCCCTTCTTGATGACTTAAATAAACCGGGTTATTTTGAGTCCCCGTATCATTCAATAGCTTGATTCGGTACCCGACCCCGGGTTCTGTAACGATGTATCGCGGCCGGGCCGGATCATTCTCAATTTTGTGCCGAAGGTTGCTGATGTTCACTCGCAACAAGTGCGCATCCGCTTCGTAGCTCGTCCCCCAGACTGCATGCACTAGCTGCTGGTGCGTCAATACCTTGCCTGCATGTTGAACAAGTATCCGCAGAATATCGTATTCCGTCGGCGTCAGTACTATGTCTCGCCCATTCACCTTCACTTCCCGCCGGGCTAAATCCACCATCAGTCCCTCTGCCAGATATACAGGCTCACTTTCAGGTTGTGCCGACCGCCGCAGGGCTGCCCGCAAGCGAGCCATCAGCTCACCCGCTCCAAATGGCTTGGTCAGATAGTCATCCGCTCCCGCATCCAACGCCGCTATCTTGTCCTCCTCCCTCTCCCTCACCGAAACCACGATGATCGGTATCTGCGTCCACTCCCGCAACCGCCGCGTAACCTCCACCCCATCCACATCCGGCAACCCCAGATCCAGGATGATGACGTCCGGTCGTCCAGACACAGTGACGGCCAGGGTCTCTTCACCCGTGGCCGCCTCCAATACCGTGTACTGCCCGCTCAGAGAAGCGTTTAAAAATCGCCTGATCGGACGTTCATCATCCGCCACCAGGACTCGGATTGCTTTTTCGTCCATCCAGATCCATTTATCTCCCTACAATAAAATATTCAACAACAAAAAATACTTGCAACCACACCAGCACAATCAACATGCTGAATTGCTGCCCCAACCGCGATACCGGCAATAACGCACTCGCTGCTGCCCCTGCCAGTGGCAACCCTTAAATCACCAGCCTCCAATCTTTCCCGACATTCTTTCTTGTCTTCATAGGATAAGTAAATATTACCGTAATTGCTTTACCGTAGGTATTTTGTTTTTTCACAAAGGCATATCAAGCCAATGACAATTAATTCATGTAATGTGTCAATATTTTGTCAAGACAACGGTTTAGATTTTAAAGTTAGTCACATCAAGGAAATGGCAAGAATTTGTCAATTAGTGTCAAGAAATAGTCAAGATCATAAAGGAATATTGGCCCTAATGATGAAATTTCCATTAATCTGTTAAAAGAAGCGTTCATTCAACACATTCATTGGAGACTTAAAAAGAGCGAATTGCTCTTGCGAACAATTCGCTCTTTACGGGAAATATTTTTAGGACAAACTTGGTTGTAATCCAAGTAGACCAATTAGCAATAATTTGGCACGTTTTTACTAACTATGTAAATATATTCAATCTTTTTTTCCTTCCTCATCTCCTGGAATCGTCTCTTTGGGCGGACCACCCAATTTTGGCTCTCTCGGCTTACTTTCCAAATACTGCTGCAGGAGAGAAGGCGCTTCGGGGCGATCGACATGCAAGGCATGATCATAGTCTCCAGCTGGAGCAGGTGGCTCATACCTTACCGGGCGTCGGATCCCAAGCAGTTCAAAAAACCTGGCAATCCCAATCAGCACTTTGTAACGGTATTCCTGCATTTTTAAAGACTGCCACTCCACAATGGAGGCCATTGCCCCTTGGACGCGTGCTTTTTGACGCACTATACGATAGATCTGTTTCGGTTCCCGGTAGCCTGTGGGGGAAATCAGAACGAGATTGGCAGCCAGAACTAAAACACTGAACGAGATGAGAACAACCCAACCACCTTCAGTCCACTTACCCGCAATCTGCCCAATAAAGACAACTCCTGATAGGATGGCTGCAAATGTCGCCCCAAAAGCGCCCCAGGATCGCTTGGCCCCCTTTGGAAATGTTTTTAAAATATGCCGCCGGATAGCAAATCCCATCATCATGATCGGCATGAATACACCAATGCCGTAGTAGGGAACCCCCAATGCCGTCTTACCTTGGATAAAGAAAATGATAATGGCAACTACAACGAAGGCAATGGTTACAGAGCGGGTAAAGGTGCCCCGTTTGTCGCGATAAACAATAATTTCAGGGATTTCACCTATCGCCACATCGCGCCACTCAGTAGCTTGCAGATCTTGAAAAGCAGTCATAGAGGCTGCTGCCAGCAACCCCACTGCAAGGATTTGATATGCCCAATACAATATGGTTCCTCCAGGAATCTGCGCAAAACCGATAAACGATAGGTTTGCAACCAGTGACCTTCCTGCCACACCATCAAAAGCATTAAAATGAATAGCAAAATAAGCTAGGAAAGCAGTAGTTATTCCTCCATAAAACAGGAAGGATGTCTGGACTAACCGCCCAATTCCCGATTTGCCACTGTAAAATTCCCATAGACCTGCTAAACGATGAATGTGTTTCTTCCCCCACTTAACCAAAGCAAAATCCTCGTTTATCACAAATTGGATTCCATTAGACATGGCTTCCAGACCACTCAAGGCCACCAACCCTTTCATCGAAGCAGTTAGCATGTGATACAAAGCCTGCCATATAGTCGGGATAACAGTTGGTGGGGTATAAGGAAGAACAGCAGCCCCTCTTGCTTTAGCAATAAATAAACCAATAGCCAAGGCGATGGTTAACAAGATAAAGATACCTAGCATGGTGAAAACCACCCTGGCAGATTCTCCCCGCCCACGGATGGTTAAATACCATGTCACTGCTGCTATCCCTATTCCTAGTCCTACATGTACAACCCATGTAATGTTATAAGAATTAGTGATCGATAGTATTTGATCTACGCCAGATAGGCTGGATACGACAATGGTGAAAATATAATCCTGGAGCAAAACCACTGCCACAACCAGGCTCAGCCCCGGTGCCAGATAGCGCATTGAGGCTGTATATGAACCACCGCCTTCGTTGAAAATACCTAAAGAATACATGTATAACGCACCAAAAACGAAGTTGGCAAAGGCAATCACGGCAACAGCGATGAATGCATACTTTTGAAGATTGTATGGGTGCAGAGCACTCATCAATTCACCTGTTGCATAAAAGTAAGAAGTGAAATAATCAACACCAAACAAGGCCACCGCAGCCAGCAGACCAATCTGCCCTGCTCCATGAATGGCAGCATTTTCCTTTTTCTCAACGGGGGCAGCTTTGAAAGCGAGAAAGACGATCACAATTAGTAATGCAATAGAAAAAAACATTCTTAACCTTTAATTGGATTTTTCAATTAATTGATTGGGATTTTTGGGGCTGTCAATCAATTTGACTTTAACCGGTACCCGACCCCGGGTTCTGTAACGATGTATCGCGGCCGGGCCGGATCATTCTCAATTTTGTGCCGAAGGTTGCTGATGTTCACTCGCAACAAGTGCGCATCCGCTTCGTAGCTCGTCCCCCAGACTGCATGCACTAGCTGCTGGTGCGTCAATACCTTGCCTGCATGTTGAACAAGTATCCGCAGAATATCGTATTCCGTCGGCGTCAGTACTATGTCTCGCCCATTCACCTTCACTTCCCGCCGGGCTAAATCCACCATCAGTCCCTCTGCCAGATATACAGGCTCACTTTCAGGTTGTGCCGACCGCCGCAGGGCTGCCCGCAAGCGAGCCATCAGCTCACCCGCTCCAAATGGCTTGGTCAGATAGTCATCCGCTCCCGCATCCAACGCCGCTATCTTGTCCTCCTCCCTCTCCCTCACCGAAACCACGATGATCGGTATCTGCGTCCACTCCCGCAACCGCCGCGTAACCTCCACCCCATCCACATCCGGCAACCCCAGATCCAGGATGATGACGTCCGGTCGTCCAGACACAGTGACGGCCAGGGTCTCTTCACCCGTGGCCGCCTCCAATACCGTGTACTGCCCGCTCAGAGAAGCGTTTAAAAATCGCCTGATCGGACGTTCATCATCCGCCACCAGGACTCGGATTGCTTTTTCGTCCATCCAGATCCATTTATCTCCCTACAATAAAATATTCAACAACAAAAAATACTTGCAACCACACCAGCACAATCAACATGCTGAATTGCTGCCCCAACCGCGATACCGGCAATAACGCACTCGCTGCTGCCCCTGCCAGTGGCAACCCTTGAATCACCAGCCTCCAGATTTTGGGAATCCTTTTTTTCTTCACGCGATTGTGTCCATTCCTATATCGACTTCCCTTTTCGATACGGAAAGGATTTTACAGATAGACGCGTCAAGGGGATGGCAAAAAAAGCCAGAATGCCATCAAGGTCGTGTCAAGATGAATTTATGACTGTTTAATTGATTATTTAGGGAATTTTGTAAAAATCGGTGTCCCCTAGCGTGAACAAGGGCGATATTTACCAGAAATTGTAATATACGAATACATATCTCCCCAAAATTATTGATTTAAGCAATCTTTAGTCTATATCCAACCCCCGGCTCGGTGATAAGGTAACCAGGTCGTACAGGGTCTGGTTCAATTTTTCTTCGCAGGTTGCTGATATTAACCTGAAGCATATGTGTTTCGTTCTCGTAAGCTGTTCCCCACACTGCACGCAGCAACTGGTCGTGCGTTAATACCTTCCCGGCATGTTTAACAAAAGTGCGGAGTAAATCGTACTCAGTGGGAGTGAGGAGGACAGGCTGACCATTCATTGTCACGACCCGCTGATTTAAATCAACTACCAGATCCCCTGTGGTAAATACAGGATCGGTTTCCGCCTGGGCTGAACGACGGATTGCTGAGCGCAAGCGGGCCATTAATTCACCCACACCAAAAGGTTTCGTCAAGTAATCATCGGCACCAGCATCAAGGGCTGCAATTTTATCCTTTTCCTGCTCGCGGACGGAGATGACAATGATCGGAATCTGAGTCCATTCACGCAGGCGGCGCGTAACGGTCACCCCATCCACATCAGGAAGACCCAGATCCAGGATTATGACATCGGGGCGATTGGCTGCAACAGCAGTCATAGCTTCTTCGCCATTGGTAGCTTCGAAGACTGCAAACTGGCTTTCCAAAGAAACTTTCAGGAAGCGGCGTATCGATCGTTCATCATCTACAACCAAAACTCGCAAGACTTGGTCACTCATTTTTGCGCCTCCACCGGGAGTGCTATTGTGATGATCGTTCCACCGCCTGGACGATTCTCAGCAGATATAAATCCACCATGAGCATCCACAATCCCTTTGCCGATGGCTAGGCCTAGCCCGGTGCCGTTGACATTATCGGGCCTTTGAACACGGTAAAATTTGTCAAAAATACGGGATAAATCTTCGGGGGGAATACCGACTCCCCGGTCTGATACGGTAATTTCCACAAATGCGCCAGCCATTTGAGCCCGGATTTCAAGAGGAGTATCTTGAGGAGAATATTTTAGACCATTGTCAATCACATTCACCAGCACCCGTTGAATCAAGACAAAGTCCATTGAGATTAGTGGCATAGAATCCGGCACATCAACAATTATTGACCGATCCCCCAGGCGTGAACCAACCTCCTCCAGGGAAGAGCCAACCAGATCCTGAAGATCACAAGCATCACGCTTAACTCGCATCGCCCCAGATTCCAACCGGGTCATATCAAGAAGGTTGCCAACCAGCCGGTTGAGCCGGTCGGCTTCTTCGCTGGCGGTCTCAATTAAATTGCGTCGTGCCGATTCATCCAAAGTAACCTGGTCATTGGTCAAGCTGCTCAAAGCTCCCGTAATAGAAACCAGAGGAGTGCGCAAGTCATGGGAAATCGAATTTAATAATGCATTTTGGAGTTTATCAGTTATTTCCAACATCTCGGTTTGACGGGTCTGCTCTGCCAAACGAGCCCGTTCGATAGCGAGGGCAATCTGGTTGGCAAAAGCATCCAAAGTGCGGAGTTGATCGCGGGTTAAAAATCGGTCAGGTGTGGTTGGTTTAACTCCCAGCACCCCCACACCTCCGCGCATCGTTTTTAAAGGCTGGTAGCGCATGGCAGCTTCAGGCAAGGTGTCTGTACCACGCCCGGCAGGTTGGCCATGCTCAAACGTCCAGGCCGCCACAGCAAGATCATCGTCAGAGACTGGTAATTCCAGACTGGTGGCATAGACTTTCAGTACCCCTGCAACTGGCAGGAATATGGCTACATCCCTGCTAAAGGTTTGACCGATGTGCGCAATTGCCGTTTGCGTGACTGTTTCAAGTCTGCCTGTTTCAGTCAGATCGCGGCCCAACTCATATAACGCAACTGTTTGCACTTCGCGTTGTTTGGCAGCTTCAGCCTGTTCCCGCACCAGCGATGTCAACTGGCTGATCACCAGCCCAACCGCCAACAAGCCAAGGAAGGTCAATAAATATTCTGTGTCGGAAATGGCCAATGTTAAGAATGGTGGGACGAAGAAGTAATCAAATGCGGCCACCCCCAAAATGGAGGTCAATATCGCTGGACCGCGTCCTAGGTAAAACGCAGCCAGAACAACAGCTAACAAATAAACTACGATAAGGTTCGTAGGGGATATGTAGGGAGCAATCAAAGCACATAAACCAGTAGTCCCTCCGACGAGCATCAAGCTCCAAAAGTACCTGGGCCAAGGTTTGTGAGGGCGCCAGGTTTTCAAGACTTTCCTTGTAGAAGATTCAGCTTCACTACTTATAACGTACACATCTATTGTTCCGCTTAACCGGATCAAATTATCCACTACAGAACCACGCAAGAATTCGATCCAGCGCGAATGGATAGGTTTACCAGCAATGACTTTGGTTACGTTGTGACGGTGAGCATATTCCATTACGGTTTCAGCGACTGACTGCCCGGGGATGCTGGTGGTTTTTGCACCCAGTTCTTCCGCAAGCCGCAATGAACCCGCAACGTGATCCCGCTGTTCCTGTGACAATCTAGCCTGATCGGGGGTTTCCACGTATATAGCAAGCCACTCTGCATTGAGTTCGTCTGCCAGCCGCCGGGCAGTGCGGATCAGCCGTTCTCCAAGTGCACCGGGGCTGATGCAAACCAGCAGGCGTTCACTCGCTGGCCATGGACCAGGGATTGCCCGGGTACGCATGTATGACCGCATCTGGTCGTCCACTCTTTCAGCGGCGCGGCGCATGGTCAACTCCCGCAAAGCCGTCAAGTTGCCCTTGCGGAAAAATTTTTGAATGGCTTGTTGGGCCTGATCAGGGATATAGACTTTGCCTTCCTGCAAGCGGCTAATCAGCTCGTCTGGCGGGAGGTCTATCAATTCAATATCCGTGACTGCATCTATCACATTATCTGGTATGGTCTCACGTACTTTTGTCCCCGTGATTTGTGCAACTACATCGTTCAGACTCTCGATATGCTGGATGTTTAAAGTGGTATATACATTAATACCTCGGTCCAGCAATTCCTCGACATCCTGATACCGCTTGGCATGGCGCGAACCTGGGGCATTAGTATGGGCCAATTCATCCACCAGTACCAGACGCGGATTGCGGAGGAGGACCGCATCAATATCCATTTCTGGCAACTGCACACCATGGTAGTCTATTTTTAAGGGTGGGATGATTTCCAAGCCGGATAATTGATTCTCTGTTTCGACCCGCCCATGGGTTTCCACATACCCCACAACCAAATCCACATTTTCAGTCTTCCTTTGGTGGGCAGCCTCCAGCATAGCAAACGTCTTACCCACGCCTGCCGCATAACCCAAAAATATCTTCAGATGACCGCGTTTATCCTGCTGCTCTTCTGCTTGAACTTGGGCAAGCAACTCATCAGGGTCGGGGCGGGAAAGTTCAGCGGACATATCTCAACTATACTATCTTATATCGGCAAACGCCAGACTGAGCGGTTCAGGCCCCATAGCTTTCATTAACAATAAATATACTAACTTTCTCTGCCATTAATGGGAGAGATAGATCATTGATTCATAAATTGAAAATCCGCAATAGAACAAGGAATTTATCCAATGAATTTGATGGTCATCACATTATCTAGCAAAAACCTATTTTGATGCATCCAGTGCCAGGTTGAGTTCAAGCACGTTCACCCGTGGTTCTCCCAGGAACCCAAACTGGCGTCCTTCAGTATATTGATTGACCAGGGCAGTCACTGCGGCTTCACTCATCCCGCGAAGCCTTGCAATGCGCGGGACCTGATAAAGCGCCGCAGCGATACTGATATTTGGGTCCAGACCACTGCCTGACGATGTGACCAAGTCCACAGGGATAAGCTGGGTGTTGGTTGGGTCAGCAGCCTTCAAGGCAACAATTCGGGCATCGACCTCAACAAGCAGAGCGGGGTTTGAAGGTCCAAGGTTGGAACCGGACGAAGAGGCTGCGTTATAAGGGTATGGTCCTGTGGCTGACAGACGTCCCCAAAAGTATTTCGGGTCATCGAATTGCTGCCCGATCAAGGCTGAACCTGCCGTCTTACCATTATTAAGGATGAGACTGCCATTCGCCTGGTGCGGGAAGATGAGTTGAGCAACCCCCGTGACCACTAGCGGGTAGATAACCCCTGTAAGCAGGGTAAAAATCAGGATGGCCATCAAGGCGGGTCGAATTTGAGCGCGCATATATTTCCCTTATCTGGTCGAAACTTTAGAGGTTAAACCATTCACGTGTTTATTATTCCCATTCTGCTGCGTGCGTTCCAGCGCCCGAGCAGTCTGGGAGGCAAAATTTTGCAGCAACCGGCTATCTTCAGCCGGAAGATCCAGCGAGACACCTCGCCAGATCTGGATCTCGCCGACCAATCCCCATGAATTCAGGAGCGGGAGAACCCGGTCAGGCCGCCCTTTTCCCACTCCATCGGACGGCTCACTGGTGACCATGCTTGTCGAAGGGTTCTCAGTGGAAATAATTATGTTTACCAAAGATGCCTGAAATAACATCTGAAGTTGTTTGGCAACCGTGTGTATGACAGCGTCCTGGGTACGCAAACCGGTGAGGGCAGAACTTAGCTCGTACATAAAAACTGCTTCATGTGCCTTTGTCAGACTGTCTTGAATACGTCCGACCACCAGGATTGCCACCGCCAGGAAAATTGCCAAAACCAGCCAGCTTTCCAGTTGTGCGACAGCGAAAGTGTAAAAAGGCGGAATAAATAGGAAATCGAACGCGAGGGCAGCCGTGATGGCCGCACTGATCCCAGGCAGTTGTCCCCATTTATTCGCGCTCCAAGCCACCGGAACGAGATAGAGCATGGCAATCACTGCGTCACCAAGCATATGCTGTCCAAATAACATCATCAGGACAGTAGTGGCTGCCACCATCAAGACAGCCAAAAGGCTATTACCGAACAAGTTCGGAGTGAAGGAAAAACGGTTTCTTTTCATCGAGGCCTCTTTAAATTCATACCATGTGAAATGCCACAAGAAGCAAGTCAATCAGTTTGATCCCTAAGAATGGTGCAACCAGCCCGCCCACGCCATAAATGAGCAAGTTATCCCGCAAAAGTTTGGCAGCACCTACAGCACGGTACGGTACACCTTTTAGTGCCAGAGGGATAAGAGCGATAATGATCAGTGCATTGAAAATCACCGCCGAAAGGATGGCACTTTGAGGAGTAGCCAGATGCATAATGTTCAAGACACCCAACGCAGGATAGGTGGATGCAAAGGCAGCCGGGATAATGGCAAAGTATTTCGAGACGTCATTGGCAATGCTGAAGGTGGTAAGCGCACCGCGCGTCATCAGGAGCTGCTTGCCGATCTCTACAATCTCAATCAGCTTGGTTGGATTGCTGTCCAGGTCAACCATGTTGGCAGCTTCGCGCGCCGGCTGAGTTCCAGTGTTCATGGCAACGGCCACATCAGCTTGTGCCAGGGCAGGTGCATCATTGGTCCCATCGCCGGTCATTGCAACCAGCCGACCGCCGGCCTGAGAATCGCGAATAAGCTTCAACTTCGCTTCGGGTGTAGCCTGGGCCAGGAAATCGTCTACACCTGCTTCAGCGGCAATGGAAGCGGCAGTTAATGGATTATCTCCAGTAATCATAATGGTCTTGATGCCCATCTTGCGCAACTGGGCGAAGCGCTCCTTGATGCCCCCCTTAACGATATCTTTCAGGTGAACCACTCCCATAGCCCGGCCGTTGCGAGCTACGACCAAAGGGGTACCACCAGAACGGGCAATTGTATCCACACAAGTTTGCAGGTCAGATGGAATGGGATTCGCATTCGACCGAACCAGAGCCATCATGGTGTCGGGCGCTCCCTTCCGGATCGAGGTGCCATCGAAATCCACACCCGACATGCGGGTCTGGGCGGAAAACGGGACAAAGTGCATACCTTGAGGAGCAGCCTCGCTGGGGCCCATGGTTTTGCCCCGTAATCCATATTTCTCCTTGGCCAATACGACGATGCTGCGACCTTCAGGGGTCTCATCGGCCAGCGAAGAAAGTTGGGCAAACTCAGCTAATTCTTGTGCTGTTACCCCACCCACCGGGATGAACTCCACTGCATGACGGTTACCCAGAGTGATGGTACCGGTCTTATCCAATAAAAGAACATCCACATCCCCGGCTGCTTCCACTGCCCTGCCCGACATGGCGATGACATTGCGCTGGATCATGCGGTCCATGCCAGCGATACCGATTGCTGAAAGCAGCCCACCGATCGTGGTTGGGATCAAACAAACCAACAATGCCACCAGCACCGTTATTGTGATGGGCGTACCCTTACCTGCCGTCCCAACGCTATAGAGCGAGTAAGGTAAAAGAGTAGCACAAACAATCAAGAAAATAATGGTAAAACCTGCCAGAAGAATGTCCAATGCGATCTCATTGGGAGTCTTCTGACGCTTGGCGCCTTCCACAAGGCTGATCATGCGATCCAGGAACCCCTCACCGGGGTCGGCTGTAACGCGCACCACCAACCAATCAGAAAGCAGACGTGTACCCCCAGTGACGGCGCTGCGGTCTCCACCCGACTCACGAATAACGGGAGCACTTTCGCCAGTCACCGCGCTCTCGTCCACCGAAGCTATCCCTTCAATGATCTCCCCGTCCACAGGTAGAGTGTCACCGGCTTCAACCAGGAACAGATCATTCTTTCGCAGAGAAATCGATGATACCAGTTCGTATTTAGCCTGATGGTTTGACGTTGGGAGTTTTTTAGCCAGCGTTGTCTGGCGGGTTTTGCGAAGCGCCTCGGCCTGGGCTTTACCACGTCCTTCGGCCAGGGCTTCCGAAAAATTAGCGAAAAGAACGGTGAACCACAGCCACAAGGTTACAGCGCCGATAAAACTGGCAGGGGCTTCACCCTTGCCAAAGAGCGCTTGTATCCATAAAGCTGTTGTCAGCAGGCTACCAACTTCAACCACAAACATGACAGGGTTCCTTACCATCCAACGCGGGTTTAGCTTTGCGAATGAATCCCGCACTGCGCGCTGATAAAGGCGCATGCGAATGACAGATCGTTTTTTAAGGTTTGTATCCATTCTTTAAATCATCCTAATGGAAGATCATTAAATGTTCGACAATCGGTCCCAGAGCAAGGGCGGGAAGGAAACCCAAGGCTCCGACGATGATGACTACGGCAATCAGCCAAAGGATAAAGAGAGGGGTGTGGGTTGCAAGCGTCCCCGCACCAGCCGGGACCTTTTTTTTCATTGCCAGAGAACCTCCAATGGCCAATGCCGGGATTGCCAGCCAGAAGCGTGCAAAAAACATAATGATCCCCAAGGCAGTGTTATAGAATGGCGTGTTCACATTGAGACCTGCGAAAGCGCTGCCATTGTTGCCCGTAGCGGAGGAGAAGGCATACAAGATTTCACTGAAGCCATGCGGTCCGGGGTTGAGGACCCCAGCTTTCCCTGCGGCTGTCATCACCCCAATAGCTGTCCCGACCAATGCTGTGAAGACGGGGATCAACAGAATGAGTGAAGCCATCTTCATTTCATATGCTTCGATCTTTTTACCAAGGTATTCAGGAGTGCGTCCGACCATCAACCCAGCGACGAAGACCGCTACGATGACAAATGCCAGCATCCCATAAAGACCAGAACCTACACCCCCATAAATAACTTCGCCCAAATGAATTAGCCACATCGGGATCATGCCGCCAAGCGGCATGTTCGAGTCATGCATAGAATCGACCGAGCCATTGGAAGCAGCAGTAGTAGCTGTTGCCCACAGGGCAGAGTTCGCCACTCCAAAGCGCACTTCCTTACCTTCCATATTCCCGCCAGGATTGATATTGGACTGCTGGGCATCAACCCCGAGGGCGGCTATAGCTGGGTTCCCTGTCTGTTCCGCCCAAACTGCAACAGCCAATAGTGCCACGAATATTATAGTCATGACAGTAAGTATTGCCCAACCCTGGCGGGTATCCCCAACCATTTTGCCGAAGGTATAACAGAGGGCAGCGGGAATGAGCAAGATTGAGAGCATTTCGAGGAAATTGGATAATGGGGTAGGGTTCTCGAAGGGATGTGCTGAGTTGGCATTGAAAAAGCCACCACCATTCGTACCGAGCTGCTTGATGGCGATCTGGGAAGCAGCAGGCCCCACTGCAAGCACCTGCTGGATGACCGTGTTCCGATTTACGTCCGTTGTTGGCTGCAGGAGGGTGGCGGTTTTATACTGGCTGAAAGTCTGCACCACACCCTGGGAGACGAGAACAAGGGCGAGAATGAAGGACAAAGGGATAAGGATATAAAGTACCGAGCGGGTCAGGTCGACCCAAAAGTTGCCAATTGTTTTGGAAGTATGACGAACAAGCCCCCGGATCATCGCGATGACAATAGCGATACCTGTGGCAGCAGAAACAAAATTCTGGACTGTCATGGCAAGCATCTGGGTGAGGTAGCTCATGGTGGTCTCACCCCCGTAGCCCTGCCAGTTCGTGTTGGTGGCAAAGCTGACAGCTGTATTCCAGGCGGAATCAGGGGAGACTGCGCCGAAGCCCTGTGGGTTGAGCGGGAGGAAACCCTGCAAACGCTGCAAGACATAAACGACCAGCAGTCCTAAAACGTTGAAGAGCAGCATTGCGAAGGCATAGACTTTCCAGTTCATTTCCTGGTCCGGATGGACGCCACTCAAGCGATAGATCAATTTCTCAACAGGACGCAAAACCGGATCAAGGAAGGTCCGTTCGCCTTGAAAAACCCTTGCCATGAATAAGCCAAGAGGCTTCACCAGAGCGATCAAAACCAGCATGTAAAAGATGAGCTGGAGCCAACTATAAATGTTCATTCAAACCACTCCGGTTTCAAAAGGGCGATCACCAAATAAATGAAAAGTGCCAATGTAATAATCCCAGTGATTAGATAGAAGGCATTCATTTTTTATTCTCCATCAGACGGTCACAGAACACGATAAATCCCCAACTGATGAGGAGAAAAGCGATGGTCAAGCCGATATAGAAGAGGTCAGACATAGGAAAACCTCCATAATGAATGACAGTATTTTTGCATCAAACAATATGCAAGGGCGATCATAAATTCAGCCCCTGTTATTAAATCCAGTCTTCGACTATACCTATTCATAAATCAAATTTCGGGCAAGAACCAGACCCAAATATTCAAGAAATAATCAAAATCACCCTTATTTGAGCATTTATTGACAAAACTTCCGGGATTTGGTGTCCTAGAAGTTTTTGGGAGGGGGGATGATAAACCAAGATTATCCAGTTAGTTCCCTGAGGCGATGGTACATCAGGGAAGCGCCCATCGTCACCAGAGAAATCAGGATGAGTGCCTTCCAGAAATGGAAGAGCAGGATCACCGCGGCGACCATTGCCATGAACAAGGTCACCCACCCAATAGTTTGGATAAACGCACCCCGTAAAAACGACTCGACCACGACGAACATGATCAGGATGATTGCCAGACTTGCCCAAAGATAGCTGGGGGCGAAGAAAATCAGGGCGGCGATGGCAAACATCAATAAACTAAGGCTGACTGCCGCCCAGGTTTCAGCAGCGCGATCGAAGCGAAGCTTAAGTGTGGGATCATCCGGAACAGCCAAGACGTGAATGTGGGCCCGAGGGTCATCCAGAGTCCCCGCACGGATAAATTCCAGCCGGCTGGTTAGACTTTTTATTAGAGCTGCGTTTTCAGATTGTTCGCGGCGCAGGTTGTGAACTTCAGCGGATAGGTTGATTATTTCCTTTTCGAGGGCAGCAAATTGTTTCGCAAGATGTGGATTGCCTTCCATCCCTTTCTGCCTGATGCCTTTCGATTGAAGTTCTTTTGCTTTTTCCGGGATCAGGTCACCCAACTCCCGCTGACGGCGGGATAGCTGGACACAATTATCAGAGAGCATTGGCTCCATCTGCGGGGGCGGAGGAACTTTGTCGAGACCAGCAAATCCAAGTGGGTCATACCATGAGGCACGCGGCGAACCATCCCGGTTGTACATCGGACCGGCAGGAGCATTCTCCCCGGAGATAGGATCACGGGCAAAAAGACCCCACATCCCTCGATACTGGCCAACCCAGGGAGTCGACTCGTCAATCACTACAGGCGACCAGGTCTCATGTTCGCCCGGACCGATGCGGGGACCATCGCCACGGGCAAAATCCACAAACGGGATGTGGATCGCATTAATCGGCGGCTGCCCAAGGGTCCCGGTCCAGAACTTGTCCAAGAAATGAATCAGACCTGAAAGCAACCCCGAAAGGGGTGGGTTAACTTCGGCCTGGTACTCCCCTGCGCGGAAATAAGAGGCGTGGGACCCGGCTCCAGCAAATACCAGCGGGTGGCTTTCCTGAACCATTTTGAGCTCTTCGCGATCATCCCAACGGCGGCGCAAGTCATCCCCCTTGAAATCATGTGAAGCGTAAGCGGCCCATTCCGGGATAAGCTGACCTTCCTGTTCATATAAATAAAGTGTGACCATTTCCCAATCGCCTTCATGATCGTTGACACCATGAAAGCCTGAGCGCCAGCTGTCGAAGGAGAAGAAAAACCAGTACTGCAGAATGGTCCAGCCACCTTGACGTGCCACCCGGCCGTAATAGGTGTAGTTTTTATCCCTGGAAAATATTTCGTTATAATCCAATTCGGCAGCCGCGGCAGTGGGAGCAGATACCTTGCCACGAAGTAGAAAGGACAGCGAGAACAACCCGTCCAGCAGACGGGGAAGGATGCCACCGCGTGCCAGACGACCAATCCCGGCATGAAAATATTGGCCAAGAGTCCGCCGGAGACGTGCCTGGTCAACCATCACGCGGGCAGATTCTGCCAGGCTGAGGGGTTCGATAAAACGCAGATAGCGGACCGAGCCGAACTCCGCGGGACGAGATTCCACCAATTTTTCCAGGGTGAGGTGCCCTTGCCTGACGAGAAGTTCGTCGCGGCCATCCGGGTGGTGTTCCCAAAGAGAGCTTTCCTGGACATAATGGTCAACATCTGTCGGGAAAAATTGTTCCCCTTTGGTATAGCAGACGACGGGCTCGTATTTGCGGAGGAGTTCCAGATCGGAAACGGTGACCAGAGAGGTTGGGCGGTTAGAGACTGGAGCCATCATCCCTCCTAATTCCAAAAATGCGGCGTACATCGGGAATGTTCAAAGCGAAGGCGATAATGACATTGGAAGCCATCACTGCGTAATTTGGATTCGAGTAGAAATAATCCACCAGGGAGATGACCAGCGAGATACCCGTCCAAGCCATCAGGAGCACCCAACTCCAGCGGTGAAGACGCAGGAAACCGATCAGTACGAAGATACCAGCCAGGGATAGGACCAGGTAGGTAGCGCTGGAAAGGATCGCACTCCCGAGGGTCGTCAAATGCCATCCGGTAATCAACGGACCTGTGAGACCGTTCTTTATAATGTCATTAAGGATGAGGGGCTCATAAACCTGGTAGAGGCGGATTAAAAAAAGGACCACGATGGCCCCTGCAATGACCGTGATGGCAATGGGCCTTTTCTTTTTATCGGTTTTCTTTCTTTTTATCATTGCACACCCCATCCCCGGTGAGTATCGAATTGAGGGAAAAAGTCAGCTTCTATTTAATGATTTTACCTCAGGCGATGCCAAAGAATAGGATGTTTCGGCTGGAACAAATTCAAAGGATGCTGACAAGAGAGAATATTCTTTTTTAGTTGGATTTGCGCCCTAGCCTTTTTTCCAGTTGAATACTGGTCGTTTCGGCGGTATGGTCTGGAGAACGGAAAGTTATACTGATGTAAAATCAACAAGGAGCCACAAAATGTCAAATGTATTGGTAGAACTTTCAAATGCGATGGTTGCCTCTGTGGAAAAAGCCGGATCTTCCACAGTGATGGTGAATGCCCGCCGACGCATGTCAGCCAGCGGACTAGTTTATGCGGCGGACCTGATCCTCACAGCGGACCACGTTGTGGAACAGGAAGAAGGAATAACCGTCACCCTGGAGGATGGCAGCGTTGTGGGAACCAAACTAGCCGGGCGCGATCCCGGCTCGGACCTGGCACTCCTACGTCTAGAACGATCTGCAGGGAAACCGGCTGAAATCTCTGCGGTAGCCAAAATCGGGCAACTGGTGCTGGCGCTTGGCCGACCATCCAGCGCGGGGATCGAAGCCAGCCTGGGCGTAATCAGCGCAACCGGCGGACCCGTGCGTACGCCACGCGGGATGCTAGATCGCTACATACGCACCGATACCACCCCCTACCCCGGTTTTTCAGGTGGCCCGCTGGTAGATTCAGACGGGCGCGTGGTGGGCCTGAATACCTCCGGGTTCGGCTACGGCGCTGCGCTCACCATCCCGGCTGACCTGGCCTGGAGCGTAGCTGCACAGCTCGAGAAGCATGGATCGGTACAGCGGGGTTACCTGGGAATCCGCAGCCAAAGCGTGGAAATTTCGGAGGCGGCGCAAAAAGCTCTTAAGCGAGAGCAAGCTGCAGGCCTGGTAGTGATCGGAGTGGAGAACAACAGCCCAGCTGAAGCAGGCGGTCTGATGGTCGGTGATATCCTGGTGGGCATTGAAAGCCACCTCATCCAGGACCATGACGATCTGTTTGCCATATTGTCAGGAGATGCAGTGGGGAAATCCCTCGCAGTAGAGATCCTGCGGGGCGGCAAGCAGGAAACGCTCAAGATTAAAGTGGGAGTGCGGTCATGAACCTGACATCCCAGTTCGAAAACGCACTTGATGACCTGCTGTCCCGTATCCAAGGAGTGCTGGTGGTCGTGTCCAATGGGCGCCGCGGCGCAGGGGCAGGAATACTGGCAGGGGATGGACTGGTGTTGACCAACAATCACGTGGCCGGCGACGGACGAGCACTGCAGGTCACGCTGGATGAAGGCGAAACGTACAAAGCAAAGGTTGTGAAGAGAAATGCGGATGAAGACCTGGCTCTGCTGGAAATCGCCGAACATGGACATGCAGGTGCCATAATTTCGACGCAGGAACCGCGACCCGGTGAAATGGTTTTCGCTTACGGGCACCCATGGGGACAGCGAGCGGTGTTGACCGGCGGAGTCCTTTCAGCCGTGACAGCAGCACGGACACGGAAGGGGGAGTTACCGATCCTGCGCAGCGACGTGCAACTGGCACCCGGCAATTCGGGAGGACCCCTGCTGAACGCAGCCGGCGAGGTGATTGGTCTGAATGCGATGATCTTCGGCGGCGATCAAAGTGTGGCTATTCCCGCCAGTTTGATCCGGGAATTCCTGGCTGACGCCCATAAAAACTTTCCTCACCAAAAAACATCAGAGGACGTCATTTGATGAGAGTCGCAGTCGTAGTCCAGTCCGTAGCGATGCGTCTGGGATTGAGAGAGATGCTGAGCAACCTGCCCGACATCGAAGTAAGGGTGGATGCACCGGGCACGCAGGGATTGAGCGGCATTGACGTACTGGTGGTGACCTCATTCGATGATGTACACCAAAGCGGGGAAGACACCCGCCCGGTGCTGCTGCTCACCAACGCAGCGGACGAGGCTGCCCGAATGGCGAGCCTGCCTGTTTGGGGTGTGCTGCCTATAGAAGCCAGCCCGGAGGAGATCTCTGCAGCATTGCATGCACTGGGAGAGGGACTCTGGGTTGGCTCTCCAGCATTAACCGGCAGCTTGCTGGAACGGCACCCTGCCCAGGTATTCGAGACGGGTGAACCGGTGGGAGATCCGCTGACTGAGAGGGAACTCGAAGTGCTGCAGCTTGCGGCGGAAGGGCTGGCAAACAAACAGATCGCAATGCAATTAAACATCAGTGAACATACTGTCAAATTCCACCTTTCCGCGCTGTATGCCAAACTAGGGGTTACCAGCCGCACAGAAGCCATCCGGGCAGGGGTGAGGCAAGGTCGGGTGGTGATGTAGAGAGGCAGAGAGCCAGGATAGACTGGTGCGAGGGGGAGATAAGAATAAGACACGTTCCCCAAAGTGCGGGGAAATATGCTTCCCTCACAGGGATGCTGGCACGATGGAAAAGGTATTTAAATTTTGCACCTGCGGAAATTCGCGTGTCAGAACGAGTACAAACGACTGAGAGGATTTGAGCCGCATTTTTTAGAATGGCCTGTTTGAAACTTTTTCGCTCGGCTTTACCGTCGACGACTACCCTTGCCCCTTGAGAACAGGGACTGACGGGTACGCTGTCATATCGACGACTCACGTCGTCGGTATGACTGATGGCGGCTTCCCCTTTCGGGGACGATGCAAAGCCGCCTCAGTCAAGTCGTCGACATGGCTGAGCATTGGCGATTACCCTGGCCCCAAAGGAACGGGGCAGGCGGGGACAATGCCCCCAAAGTACGGGGGCAATGTCAGCTCAAAACGACTGAGTGGATTTGAGTTACCTGTTTGCACAGCTTGCTTCTGTGAGATATTTCGTTCTGAGCAAATTCGCACGCGAAAACGACTACAAACGAATGAGAGGATTTGAGGCTCTTTTTTTAGATGGGGGCTTTTCCGGTATTTTCTGCCGGGAAATCCACTGTTAATTCGTCTCAATTTAACACTGTTCGCACTCGAAAATGATAACGAACGAACGGAGTGGGGTTCTTTTTTTTGGTCACGTCCATGGGAAAGCGCATCTGATGAATCTCAACTATTCAGCCGAACAGTTCTACCCAGTCCTTCGGCTCAACACGTCACGTGGCACCGCAGACTACCCTGGCTCCAAAAACTGGAGCAAGCGGGTACTATGTCACGTCTGCGGTGTGGCAAATGGGCGGTCGAACCGCCCTTCGCGCACCCATATGGAATTACTGCGCTGAAAACCCTTGCATTAAGAGGGTTTTCTCCACACACCCGGTTTCAAGCCGGGTTTTCTCGCTGGCACTGTGGCTGCAGGATGGGGGAGATTGCATGATCCTGACGATCAAGCAATCCCCTCTCGGCATATCCAAACAGGAGGAGTACGGAGGCAAACCAAGAGGGCTCGCTACGGAAATACCGAAGAGATAGGGAGGACACCTTGTTCGGGATTGGCTGTTAAGGTCCGGGACATCGGCGATTCAAATAGTCGATATGGCTCACTGCGCCTTGTGGGCGCAGTGAGCGAAGCAAGGGACAGCAGGCTCGCGTATTTAACGCGAAAAGGGATGGAACTTGCGGCCATCCCTTGCCAATTTCTATTATAGAACAAATTTTCTGATTTGTCAAGCATACTTGAAGGAGATTGAGGATAAAGGATTGGTGAATAAAGGGCAAATTATTTTGAAATTATCGAAATGACTTGCGCGGGAAACGGTATGCTTGTATAGTATACAAAACGGGAGTTAAACTCCGAGATCAGGATAAGAAGTCAAGGTGGAAATATGGCCAAAAAAATCAGCCGCCGGAATTTTTTGAAAGGCGCTGCCATCGCAGGCGGGGTCCTGCTAGCGGGGGGAATCACAAGGGAGGTTTATTACACAATCGGGCGGGATTTTAAACCAGAGAGAGCCAAGGCATACCTAAACGGCATCCAACACAGCCCAACACCCGAAAGTTTACCCAATATCATCATCATCCTGACCGACGACCTGGGATACGGCGACCTCGAGTCTCCAGCAGTAAAAACGCCCAATATTCAGCGCATGGTAGCAGAAGGCACGACTTTAAGCAGTTTTTACGCAACCGCCTCGGTATGCAGCCCATCCCGGGCAGGGCTTCTGACCGGGCGTTACCCGGTGAGAACGCTGATCTCCACCCCCCTGCTTTCCACGCACAATCCATTGAACATCGTCATGGATGTGCTGGGGAGATACTCTTACGACGTGCAGGGTATCCCCAAGGATGAGGTGATGCTCCAGGAGGTTTTGAGCCGGAGGGGATACCGAACCGGCATTGTAGGCAAATGGCACCTGGGAGGCACGCCCGGTTATCTCCCGAACGATCGCGGGTTCGACAGTTTTTACGGCGCCTTGTGGAGCAATGACGACCAACCTTATGCAATCTACCGAGACCGGGAAGTGGCGGTGCCTGCCCCCGCTGACGAGAACGTCCTGACGAAAAATTTTACTCTGGCAGCGCAAGATTTTATGCGGTCAAATCAAAAGTCCCCCTTCTTCCTTTACCTGGCACACGCAATGCCACATTATCCTGAACACGCGTCGGATGATTTTCGGGGGAAATCCGAGGCTGGTTTATACGGAGACGCAGTCGAAGAGGTGGATTGGAGCGTAGGCCAGATCTTAAACACGCTGGTGGAACTGGAGCTGGATAAGAAGACGCTGGTAATATTCAGCAGCGACAACGGGCCGTGGATGCAAGGCAACCCGGGATATGCACGCGGAAGAAAGCTGTTGACCTTCGAAGGAGGGTTCCGGGTACCTTTCATCGCAAGATGGCCCGGCGTCATCCCTGCAGCGAAAACCAGCGCAGAGATGTGCATTAATTTCGACTTGTTCGTCACCTGCCTACAGATTGCCGGCGCAACCCCTCCACAAGACCGGATCATCGACGGCAAAGACATCCTGCCGTTTTTAATGGGCGAGGCCCCTTCCCCGGAGGACACGTTGTATTACTATGACACCCGCACCCTGGTGGCCATAAGGCACGAGCATTGGAAATATTTCAAGAGATATGTGACCGACAATGCGGCATACTGGCCAATGCAACAGGGACCATTCCTGTTCGACCTCGAGACGGACCCAAACGAATCCTACAGCCTGATCGAATCAGAACCCGACCGAGCGTCAGAAATGGCAGTCATGCTGAAAACCTTCAATAGCGAAATGAAGGCAAACCTGCGGGGTTGGCTATAAGGAAAAATGGCAAGCGCTCAAAAGATCCCAGCAATTCCCTTCCACATATTAGCAAAGCCGGCAGGGGCTGACTGCAACCTGGCATGCGAATATTGCTTCTACCTGGACAAAGGGAGGCTTTATCCGGGCAGCCGCTTGAGGATGACAGACGAGGTTCTCACTGCTTACATCAAGCAGGTACTGACGACCCAACCAATCCCGGAGGTGAGCGTAGCCTGGCAGGGTGGAGAACCAACCCTGATGGGACTGGAGTTTTTTGAGCGCTCAATTGAATTAGTGAACCAATTTAAACGACCCGGTCAACGAGTGAGCTATACCCTACAAACGAACGGCACACAACTTGACAAAGATTGGTGCCATTTCTTCAAGAAGAATGACTTCCTGATCGGACTAAGCTGCGACGGACCGGAAGAATTACACAATGCCTTCCGGGTGGACAAGGGCGGGCGGGGGACTTTCAAGCAAGTTAAACGCAGCTGGGACCTGCTTCAGAGACACCAGGTGGATACAAATATCTTATGCGCCGTCCAGGCAACCAACAGTACCCACGCGTTGGAGGTTTACCGTTTTTTCAGGGACAACCTGCGAGCAAGATTCATCCAGTTCATCCCCATCGTAGAACGGGATAATTCAAATTTGGAAAACAACGCCGACTGGAACCAAGAAGGCAACTGCATAAGCGATCGATCGGTAAACCCGATTCAGTACGGAGAGTTTTTAATCGATATATTCGATGAATGGGTGAAGCACGACGTGGGTACAATGTTCATCCAAATGTTCGACTCAAGCCTGGCGAGCTGGTATGGAATCCCCGAGAGCATCTGCGTTTTCCAAGAGACATGCGGTCGTTCGCTAGTGCTGGAGCACAACGGAGACCTTTATGCCTGCGATCATTTCGTCGACCAAGGGCACCTTTTGGGCAACATCCTGAATAAACCAATGAACGAGCTGGTGGATTCATCTGCTCAACGGTGGTTCGGGATGGATAAACGCGAGCAGCTCCCAAAGACCTGCCTGGAATGCGACGTCCGCTTTGCCTGCCATGGAGAATGCCCGCGGAACCGGTTCCCATCAGTCGCAGGAGACGAAGGAAGGGTAAATTATCTGTGCAAGGGTTACCGGATGTTCTTCCGATACGTAGACAAACCGATGCGAAAGATGGCTGATCTGCTGCGCAAAGGAAGATCTGCGGCAGAGATCATGGGGTAAAGGGTCACGGCAGAAAGAGTGGGGAGCAAGAAACTTAAGGAAAGAGCGACCATATGCCCATCCTCTAAAATTCAGGGGACAGGTCCCCCACAGTACGGGGGATAAATCCCTAAAAGAGGAAAGGTGAAGGAGGTGACATATGGCGCAGGAATCAATGTGTCAGATTCCTCATTGCGTTGAAGCGAATTTAAAGTGCGCCTCTTAATTATGTGCGTCAGGAGGAGCAGGGAATTGATTTCACTGAGCCAATATTAGACGCTGGGTAAATCAGTATGCCAATTCAATAAATTTTTATATTTTTCAAAAATATCTATAACCGAGGCCGGCGTTTCAGCAGTGAAAAACCAATTTGCGATATTTCTGGTGCAGCAAATAGTGATTCGTTGGTCGTTACTTCCAAATCGATATTGCACGTCCCCTGGGAAACCAAATGTAATCGGATATTCGGTCAAATCTTTCCGCAAGCCTTTTAGGATTTCTTTCTTTAGTGGACTACCGCTACCCTCAATACTGAGATCCTTATCACACCAATATCGAAAATCAAACAATCTTGTGAATATAAAAGTGGAGAAGGTATCGCAACATAAGACCCAATTGGTTCGTTCAAGATCAACGCTAATATATTTAATATTTACATAAACAGGGGGATCATCAAGTGTATCCATCTCAAATGCCCACCAACATACGTCTTGATTCTCATGCATAAAGATCGCCAATTTATGGTTTTTGAATCTATAGTGTTCAAACTCTTCGGGTCGAAGTGGGCTATCTTCGTTACTATACTTCAATAATAGATCATATCCATTCTTGAAAGAAAACCACTCATTCACCGATGGAGGAAGGTTTGGAAAAACCTGTTTTCCATTAATTTGTTCTGATTGTAAGAGTTTGAGTGAGTTTTGATGGTATTTCAATTCTTACACCATTGGTGGGTTACCATTGTCCGCCCATCATTAGGGAAGTAAATAACTTGTGAACAATTTGAAAAATGACCATTAACTTTACCAGTATATCAATATCGCAAAGACAATTCAATCCACCGGTCGCTGGAAGTTACAGTCACAGAAATCCATAGAATAAAGGGGTTGCAAAAAGAGAGAGTTCCAGTCAATATTGTAGTTGGCAACAACAACAAAGAAAGGAACTCTCAGATGACAGACGACGCTGTCAATATCAGTATAACCATAAAAGTGGAAGATGCAGTGATGGAAATTCAGAAAAAGGTACCCGTCGATGCAGTAGAAGAATCTATTCACAGCATGGCCACTGGGCTTGGGCAGCAGGTGCTGCAAGGGGTGATCCAGGTGCTGGACGATCGGATGGCGCGGAATGTGCCCTGCGAATGGCGGAATGTGGGGACAGAGACGCGCTGGATGATGAGCAGCTTGGGAGCGGTTCGATACAAGCGGCGGGTCTATCAAGATGGGCAAAGGAGGCGAAGGAAACCGGTAGATGATCTGTTTGGGATGCAGCCCTATGGGCGCATGAGTGGCAGGGTCCAGGAAATGGGAGCTTCTCTGGCCTGCAGTGGGACCTATCGCCTGGCGGCCGACCAACTCAGCTACCTGACCAAGACACCGATCAGCCACAGTGCCGTGCAACGGATGGCCTGGTCGGTGGGTAACCGCGTTGCGGATGGCGAAGAAGCCGAGCGCAAGCGTATTTTCGAAGGGGGAGAGCCACTGGAAGGGGGGAAGATCCTGGCCCCGGTTCTGTATGGTGAGAGTGATGGAGTATGGGTGCACCTGCAGCGGGAAAAGAGACGATCCACGGAAGTACGGGTAGCCATCCTGAGCACAGGCCGAAAACAGGTCGGGAAAGACCGTTATCGCCTGGAAAACAAGCACTGTATGACTGCCATCGGGCTGAATGCGGAGATGTGGCAGGAACACATCCTGCGGGAAGCACATCTGGCCTATGACCTGACCCAGACCCGGATTTTGATCAGCGGGGGAGATGGCAACCAATGGGTCCGGCACAGCTTTGAACGGATGGGGCTCCCCCAACAATTTGTGTTGGATCGGTTCCACTTGCAGAGGGCAGCCCGCAGGGCCTACCAGGATCGAGGCGAAGCCCGGCGTGTGGTCACTCGCTTACGACATGAAGGCTTCAATGTGGTCGCTCCTGAGCTGCAGCAACACATCCAGCAGGCAGAAGGCAATCAACAGAAACTGCTGCTCGACTTCTACCGATACGTGCTCAACAACCAGGATGGGTTATTGGACCTGGAATACCGGGCTTGCTCCCTCCCCGCTTGCCTGGGAGCCATTGAAGGTAATGTCGACAAGCTCGTTGTCCACCGCATGAAAGGTCGCGGCTGTTCCTGGCGTTTGCCCGGCGTGCGCGCCATGCTGGCCATCTGCCGCCATGCCGACCAGCTGCGCTCCCACGCTTATCGTTACCTGCCTCTCCAAACTCCACCCAGAACATATCACACCACGCAGTTTCTGGAGGTAGAATATTCAGAGACCACTCAGGGTTCCTTGCCTGCATTTCAAGGACCGCACCAGAATAGACCCTGGGTCAGGTCCCTTCACCGGCTGATCTATGGCCGCTGATCTCTCTCTTTCCCTGTTCTATGGAAATTCGATACAGTAACTCGCTGGAATAATCTGGGGATTGCCACGACCAGTTTCCTAATCTGCCCCTCCTGCCTCCCCCATTTTCAAGTACAAAAAATGGGGGAGGATGATTTTACTTTGATTCCTTCGCAGCATATGCTCCCCTACCATTCGGTCACCAAACGAGCTGAATGTAGCGAACCAAAATAAAAAGTCAGATCAGGACTGAATTCGCTTTTGGAGAAGTTCGATCAACGAGTTCAATAAGGGAGCGGGGAGCTGATCAGACATTCCATTCGACCGAACAGTCTGCGGAGTTGTGGTCATGCCAGTGGTTCCACCCGCCGACGCAGGGTCAGTACCACCCTGGGGAAAAGACCCCGAGGGGGCACTGCCACCTGAGGGCATCCCACCTAAGGGCGCACTTCCAGATGGAGGCATGCCTCCTGAAGGTGCGCTGCCGCCCGTGGACGAATTGCCGCCAGCAGGTAAACCGCTCAACGCCATGGGAGTAGAAACAGCAGTTCCACTGGCAATGGGCCCTTTTTGTCCCATTAATGCCGCTACATCTGCCTGAGTCAAATTCATCGCAGTAATCCTGGCCTCCTGGTCGGCAGTCATTGTGCTTTTAATTTGATTAGCAAGCGCATTCATCTCTTCGGTGGCAGCAGTACTGCTTGTGGACAATGACTGGAGGGTCTGCCAGAGGGGCAACAATTCCTTTGCCTGCGCAGAGGTGACAGCCTGATCAGTCCCCTCCAGTTTGAGGGTACCGACAAGAAGCTGGGTGGCCGTGGACAAGGAAGTAGAACTTTCCACCAGGGACGATTGGTTGGAGGTCTGGCTGGCAGCCTGACTGCATGCCCCCAGCATGACAGCTAGAACAAGACCGGTAATGATAAGGACTATTTTCTTCATTTCAAACTCCTTCAATTATTATTATTCATGCCGCAAGGCATCTATTGGATCCAGCTGAGCCGCCCGGTTGGCAGGATAAAAGCCAAAGAATGCACCCACAGCGGCAGCAGAACCGAATGCAAGGAAGATTGACCCAGGGACCATCACGGTGCGCATATCGCTGACGACACCAAACAGCCACGAACCGCCGACACCAACCGCAGCGCCGATAAGTCCGCCCACCAAGCCCAGCATCAGGGCCTCAGTGAGAAACTGCCAACGGATATCAGCGGGGGTGGCACCGAGGGACTGGCGGAGACCAATTTCCCGGGTCCTTTCAGTCACACTGACGAGCATGATATTCATGATGCCGATGCCACCCACAAAAAGGGAGACACCCGCCACCCAAGCCAGCAACGATCTAAACGCAGCGGATGTCGATTCCTGGGTCGAGATAATGTCCTGCTGGGTAGTCACGGTAAAGTCGAGACTATCCAAGGAGACATTATGGCGTTTGGCAAGCAAGATTTGAATCTGCAGGATGACGTTTTTCATATTGGCGGAGTCATCCACCTGCACGAAGATCATCCTAATCTGGTCGCCATTGATCCTGGAAAAGGCAGTCCGAGTGAATTTTTCCAGGACAATCGAGATGGGAGTGTAAAGGCGGGCATCGTAATCAATTTCCCCGACTGTCCCCTTTTCAGCCAAAACCCCGACCACCGTCAAACGGGTTGTGCCAACCAGGACGGTCTGTCCGATGGGATCGGCATCCGGAAAAAGTTCATTTGCCAGGTCATAGCCAAGCACCGCCACTTTTTTCTTGTTGGAAACATCATCGGCAGTATAAAAGCGACCCCCTGCAACCGTTAAATTGCGAACGGTCAGGAAATCAGGGGAAGTGCCGGTAATCGAAATTGAGGCTAATGAGGCACTGGCAGCCTTGACCGTTTCAGAGGCATCCTGCTCGACGACAACCCCTTTCACACCCGAAATTTGTTCTTCGATGGCAGTAGCATCGGCATAGATCAACCCACCATAAGTTGCCACTCCAGGTCCCATCCGGCTAAAACTCGAACTGATATAGATCAGATTCGAACCTAGGCTGGTGATCTGGTCGCTGATGGTCGCTTCGGTGCCGGCACTGATGGAGATCATAACTATCACGGCGGCCACGCCGATGATGATGCCGAGCATGGTCAGCAGCGAGCGAACCTTATTTTTGCCGATGGCTTCCCAGGCAATGCGGAGCACTTCAACCGGTCGCATGATCACCCTCCTCCTGACCAACCTGATGGGACCTTTTCCCGTTGTGCACGATGGTGTCAACGCGTCCATCGCGCAAATGGATGGTCCGCTGCGTATGGGCGGCAACAATCGGGTCGTGGGTAACTATTACGATCGTCACACCCTGGCGATGCAACGAATCCAGCAAGGTCATGATCTCCTCTCCAGAGCGGCTATCCAGATTGCCAGTGGGTTCATCGGCAATAATAACCACGGGATTATTAATCAACGCCCGGGCAATCGCCACGCGCTGCTGCTGACCTCCGGAGAGTTCCTGCGGTTGATGGTACATGCGGTCTTCCAAGTCAACCGCAGCGAGCACTTTTTCTCCGAGCTCCTGCCATTTTTCGGGAGGTATTTTGCGGCTACGGTCGTAGAGGAGAGGCAACATGACATTTCGCAAAGCAGTCGTGCGGGATAAGAGGTTATAAGACTGAAACACATATCCAAGTTTGAGATTGCGAATAGCTGCCAGCTGAACCTTGTTCAAATTGCTCACGTCCTCCCCATCCAGAATATACGACCCGGAGGTTGGCCGCGCCAGGCAACCGAGAATATTCAGCAAGGTGCTTTTGCCGGAGCCTGAAGGTCCCATGATAGCGAGATATTCGCCTGCCTCAATGCGGATGTTTATATCTTCAAGTGCCGTCACACTGACGCCATCCATGCCATATACTTTAGTCAGAGCGATGGTTTCAATAATCGGAGCAGAGGATGTCATTTCGAAGTCTCCACAATACCAGTGGTGACCACATCGCCCACTGCCACCCCGGAGATAATCTGTGCATAGGTATCACTTTGGAGCCCGACTTCAACCACCGTCAGCGAAGGCGTCCCATTTTTCATTACAAAAACGGTATAGGAGTCGTCAGCCAGTTTATGCAAAGCCTCGACCGGGACGAGGACGGCGTTATCAGCCTGACCGGAAATCACATCAATGCCAGCATCCACACCGACCGGCAACCCGATGTCAGCCACCGAGGCATCAAGCTGAGCCATCCCTTCGACCATACTGGAACCCTGGGCAGAAACCAGCCCCGGCATGACCTCCGTCACCGTTCCGGAAAATGCCTGGCTGGGCAGGGAGTCAAAGCTAACCGAGACCACATAGCCCACCTTGACATTGGTCCAATCAGAGGCGTCCATATAAAATTGAATGTCAGCCTGGCTCAAGTCATCAATCGTCATGATCGTTCCAGAGGCGGCATCGCCAACCTTGACATTAAGCGTCATGATGACACCCGATATGGGAGCATAAAGTTTGGTTGCGTCCAGTTCATCCTGAGCAGTCGCAACAGCGCGCTGCGCCTGTGCCAAAGCAGCCAAGGAAGAGCCCGTGGCATCGTCTGGCAAGTCTCCTCCATTCAATGCAGTCAAATAGTTTTGAGCGTTCGTCAACTTTGCATTGGCCAGATCCAAGGTGGCCTGGGCCTGCTTAAGCTGGCGCTCGGTCGGTTTTTGGGAATAAAGGCTGTAATAGTATTGGGCAGTGTCGTACTTTTGCCTAGCAGAATAGAGCGCTTCATACAAATTTGCCTCATTTGCATTGTTTATATATTCGCCCACATTGGCAGCATCATATGCTGCCTCCACCCTATCAAGGTTTTCCCTGGCGAGAACCAGGTTGGCATATTGCTCCTGGATGAGGTCAGTATTATCCCAATACTGCTCATTGTTCAATGCATATTGAGCGTTGATTACATCCGACTGGGCCGTTGTGACTGCCAATTCCGCATTGGCGATCGCTTCAGGGGAAGTCAATTCCTTTAGGGCCTGTTTTGCGAGATCCAGTGCGGACAGCTGCGAGGTATCATCCAATTGAGCCAACAATTGGCCTTTTTCGACCGTATCGCCAAGCTTCAAGTTGAGGGCTGCAATTTTCCCGGAGATATCAAAACCGACCGCGGATTCAGAAGCGGCAACCAAATATCCGGCTCCGCTGGCTTCAAGCACCAAATCACCCTGGCGGGCCGTGGCGGTTTGGAGGGTGCCTGTGGTGGTGGAAGCAGCCGTTTGAGCCGGATGCAGGTAGATATATGCTCCAAAAGCAACTCCGCCCACAACGATCACAACGAGGGCGATCCAAAGAACCCTTTTAGGCAACCATGAAAATAGTCGATCTTTCCCGGATGATTGATCCAAGTGCTCTGAAGAGGAGCCTTCCAGTCCAAGCGATGCCTTTGAAGAGCCCAAATTATTTAATGCCATCATTTCACCTCGCAAAACATATTTCGTATTTTGGAAACCAGCTTAACTGCGGGTTTTTCCAAAATTTGATTATTATCGCAGTATAGCGAGGAGGTGTTATCAGGCAGTTAGGAAATTGTGTAGATATTGTTTAGGTTTTTTTCAAGGACAGTCGCGGAGGAGTAAGCATATTGTCCCGGCATATGGAGGGTCACGATGCAGAGAATTGTGACCCTATTGAAAAGGTTAAACTCTTCCCAAGAAATAAAAAAGGAAGCTGCCTATTCGGCAGCTTCACTAAGATGGGATTCCTGACCTGTAAAGAATTTGTCACCTGGTACCTGCATGCCTATTACGAGGCAAGCGAGCGGCAGCCATGGCAAGGCGGCGCGCCTCAAGTCTCTTAAGGCCGAGCAGAGTCAACCAGAAGATGGTCAGGAAGACAACCACAATCGCCGTCCCTTCGTAGAGCAGCATCATGGATGGCAGGGCAGAGTCGGTTCCGGCATAAATGCCGTGGAATGTAGCACCAACGTATCCAAGCAAACTCAGGTAGTGGATGATACGGAAGGTGCGCATCCCAATCCGTCTTTTGAAGTAAAAGGTGATCGTGACCAATATAATGAGATAAAAAGCGATCACGCCCACCCCGACCCAGAGAGGACGGTAAGGGGAAATAAACGGAATCAAGACCTGCCAAATTGTGTAGGGAAGATAACGATCAAGCATTAACACGACGACATGCAAGACGACAAAGGCGATCGAAAGAAGCGAAATAAATTGATGGAAGTCATAGGTAAAGACGCGGTCAAGCATGTGATCGAAAAATTTGCTTGTAACTCCCAGCCCCAAGACCATGGAAAACCATAAGAGCAGATAAGCAATTATCCCGCTGGCACGGGTGACATACCACCAGAGCTGGACACTATTCAGGGCAAAAAGCCAGCTAAACCAACTTCCCACAGCCTGCCCGGAGGGGGTCAGTGAAAACAGGGTGCCCAAAAGAATCAGCACTAACACGAAAAGGGTGGCAAATATGCTGATAATCACCCGCCAGGGCGTCGGTTTTTCGGTCTCATCAGGCTGCTTTACAGGAACCAGCGGTTGCTTAGAGTGATCGATTGACATATAAATTCTCCAAATAATCATGATTTCCCCAGATTTTCCGATCATGATCAACCGCCAGATAAGAAAACCGAGTACCCCCACTGCGGGCAATCTCTTCTGATTCCTGTGGACCTCCAATGAGGAGCGCTTTAGCAAATACCTCAGCCTCATAAGCATGCGAGGCTATAACCGTCACGCTCAACCAGTCGGTCTGGGCAGGTTCACCTGTACGAGGGTCGATAAGATGGTGGCGTTGTTTTTCGCCTTGTTTCCAGATGCGTTTCGTCACAGCAGAAGTGGCGACTGCACCGGGGTCAACATTGATGGTGGTAATGTCATTTTCGGGCTGAAGCGGGTCTTCGATGGAAACAGGCCATTGAGTTTCTCCCTCTGGCAGCCCGATCAAGAACATATCCCCTCCCGCATTTACCGCGCATGCTGAAGAGAAATCGGAAAGGAGAATGGCAGCCTGTTCGGCGATCCAGCCTTTGGCAATCCCACCCAGGTCAATAGACATCCCGGGGGGAAGCAGAATCATTCCACGGGTTTCATCCAGATCCATCTGGCTGAAGGAAGGATGCTCTCCAGCCAGGAGGGATTCGAACAACGGGACGGAACCCTGCAGGCGAAGAAGGTCCATGGTGCGGTCATAACCAATCCGTTTCAGATCAGGCAGGACCGAAGGGTCGAAAAGACCGCGGGTCTGGTGGAAAAAATGCTGCGCCAGGGCGACAACCGCGAACAAGTCAGGTGAGGCTTGAAAAGGCGTCCCGGCAGAACGGTTGAGGGCAGAGAGTTCACTCTCCTCGGAAAACCGGGTAAAGCGGCTCTCACTCGCCTGGATAAATCGCTGCGTTTCTTCGAATCCCTCGGCAGTGCGTTCGGGGGTTCCCAGAGCGGCGAGCAATATATCCGAGTTCATGGCGCGAAAACCGAAGGTTTCCATAATCTACGAACCACCCGAGCGGAGCCTGGGAAATGAAGAAGCCGGCGGATTACTGGGGGCGGTTAAATTAAGACCACTATTATTCCCAGTAGTCCCACTACCGGTGAGACCACCGAATGCCTGAATGGGAGGTAAAGCCGGCAAGGTGGCAGTGTTGGGGGAAGAAGACGGCTGGGAGGCGGAGACAGGTTTAAGAGAATGTGCAAGCATGCCCCAGCCAACCAGGAAACTCAGTACACTGACAATGGCGATCCAATAATGGACCGCCGATTTGAATATTTTCATAATACCCTCCTAGCGCCTGTTAATGTAGATATTGCCCTGGCTGTCGATCGAGATGACACCATTCTGCTGAAGATAAGTCAGCAACTGCTGGATCATCTGCTGCTCAGAAGCAACCTGGGTCAATTGCTGGTTATCGCTATTAAGGGCGGCCTGATACTGCTGGTCACGCGCCTGGTATTGGGCGACCTGAGCCTGCAATTGGGCGATCAAAGCCTGATCGGAGGTCGAGCCTGATGCAGAGGAAGCAGTGGTAGAAGCTGCCGCGGCTGCAGCAGCGGGGGAATTCGAAACAGCCACGCCATTCTGGTTGGTCATGGCACTCGCACCAACCACAAACATGGACAAGACAATCGCACCGGTAATCAGAATAGCTGCCATCAAGGCACCAAATTGTTTACTCATAGGTATATCTCCTCAATTAGGTTTCCGGGAGTATAAAGAACGAAGATGAATAGAAGATGAATTGTCATATTTCTTATTTCCAGGAATTGGCAAAAGAAAAAGGGGCGTAAGGCGTTCATCACGCCGTCATATTTGCGTGCTACAATTTGGGCTGAAAAGGACCATTCGGAGGATTAAGATGCGCATCCTACTAGTCGAAGACAACCGCCGCCTGAGCGAAAGCCTGCGGGTCACCCTGGAAGAAGATGGGTATGCCGTTGACACGGCATATGACGGGCTGGATGGCGAAGAAATGGGACTCATTTCCAGCTACGACATCATCATCCTGGACATCATGCTGCCGGGCAAGGATGGACTGGAAGTATGCCACGAATTACGCGACCGACGCATCAGCACCCCGATCTTAATGTTGACTGCGCGGGATGCACTGGATGACCGGGTGAAGGGGTTGGACAGCGGAGCTGACGACTACCTTGTGAAACCATTCGAAGTGGACGAGCTGCGTGCCCGCATCCGGGCCCTGCTGCGGCGTGAAAGCCCCAGTAAATCGGGGTCACTGCAAGTGGCAGACCTGGTGCTGGATCCGGCAACCCACACCGTCCAGCGGGATGGGCAAGCGATCGACCTGACCGCGAAGGAATTCTCGCTGCTCGAATACCTGATGCGCCATCCCAACCACCTTATCACACGCGAGATGGCCGAAGAACATTTATGGAGTTACGACCACGTCATCGCTTCCAACGTGGTGGACGTTTACATCCGCCGGTTACGATCCAAGATAGACGATCCAAGCGAGATCAAATTGCTCGAAACCATGCGGGGCGCAGGGTACCGCCTGCGGGTGCCGGAGGATAAATGATGTTCAAGAAATTCCCAGCTTTTGGAGAAAAGCTCGGGAGGGTTTTCCGCAGCATCCGGTTCCGGATAGTCCTGTGGTTTACAGTCATATTAGCAATCATTCTTTGCGCTTTCAGCGGATTCCTCTATTTCAACCAATCGAGCAACCTGCAGGGGGAAGCCATCCGGGAATTGAACCGCAGAATCACCGCCGTGGTTGACAATGTCCAATCCGTGCTCATGGCTGGGGGTGGACAATTCTCAATCCCGAAGGGTATCCTGCTTAATACGGACGTCTTTACCCTGGTAAGCCCCAGCGGACAAGTAGTCACAAGCGAGGGACCCATCCCGCCCTCGGAGGTGATCCAAATCGTATCGGCCGGGCTGCAAACAACGGCGCGGTCAAGCGATTCGCCCACCTTCTATTGGACCAGCCCAACTTCCCAGAATTACGTTTTCATCATCACCCCGGTCCAGGATCAAAGAGGGGTCAATTACCTTTTGATCTTCGGCGGCATCCTCGACCCGAACGCATTGGTACGCCGGTTATTGGTGACCCTGGTAGGCGGAAGCCTACTTACGATCCTGATCGCCCTGGCGGGCGGGTTCTGGCTGGCAGACCGAGCAATGCGACCGGTAAAGACAATCACGCAGGCGGCGCTCACCATCAGCGAAACAGACCTGAGCCGGCGGATCAATTCGAAAAGCAAGGATGAACTTGGAGAATTGGCGAATACATTCGATGCAATGCTGGCACGTTTACAAGCAGCTTTCGAACGCCAGCGGCAATTCGTGGCAGATGCAAGCCATGAGCTGCGCACCCCGCTGACCATAGTGAACCTGGAAACCAGCCGGGCGATCGAGACACGCCGGTCGCCGAAAGAGTACCAGCACGCGTTGAGCATCATCCACAGCGAGAACGACTTCATGACCAGCCTGGTGAACGACCTGCTGACCCTGGCGCGGATGGATGCCGGTCAAATGACGATCGAGAAAAAAGACCTGGACCTGAGCGACGTGGTGGTGGATACCCTGGAACGGCTAACCCCGCTGGCGGCGCGAAATAATGTCACCCTGGAGGCTGGAAGCCTGCCTGAAACACGCATCCTCGGCGACCGACAATATTTACTACAAATGCTGAGCAACCTGGTTGAGAACGCGATCAAGTATTCGACAGGGGAAAGCAAACGGGTGTGGGTGGAAACGGGAGCTGCAGATGGATGCGTATGGGTGCGGGTGTCAGACAACGGCCCAGGAATTGCAGCCGAGCATATCCCGCACCTATTCGACCGGTTCTACCGGGTAGACAAGGCACGCACCCGCGAAAACGGCGATGGAGGCGATGGCAGTTCTCCCAACGGAAGCGGTTTGGGGCTTTCCATCGTGCAATGGATCGCTCAAGTCCATGAGGGTAACGTACTGGTGGAGAGCACACCAGGAGCCGGGACCAGTTTCGAAGTCAGGTTCAAACCTGCATAAGCAATGTCTCATCCGAAGAGCACAAGGGTTTTGCAAACAAAGCAAAATCCTTGTTTTTTATTCGTACGAAGGAGAACAATACAATATTAAATTTACCAAGGCAATTTCGCGGAAAGAAACAAAGAAATTTGTGAATTTGCCCAGATTAGTTCATGTTCAATTCATGTTGACGTTCTAGAATACGGATAATAATTCAAAATAATCATTTGTTTCCAGAAACAAGGAGTTCGCCATGACCAGGAATCGAATCGTTTATCTTCTGTTAGTCGTAATGCTCGCCGGTGTTGCAGCCCTGTCAGGAGCAGCAGTAGGCGGAGTTGTAGTGTACCGGACCATTGGTCAGATCCAGCCGACCAGTGCGGTCTCGTCCTCATCCTCATCCTCATCTTCCCAACAAGTCATCCAAGCCAGCAACAGCCCGGCACAAGCGCCTCTCACGTTAAACACAACCGATATTCAAACGACCATTACGCAAGCCGTTAAACTGGTCGGGCCGGCAGTTGTAACCGTCAGCGGGACCATCCCAAGCCAAATGTCGCAATTTGGACCGACAGGAGCGCAAACTGTCAGCGGCAGCGGAGTATTTATTTCCAATAGCGGCTACGTACTGACCAATAATCACGTGATCGACGGTGTAACAGGGATAACGATCACCCTGGCGGATGGGACAACGGAACCTGCAACCCTGGTGGGTGCGGATATGTACTCGGATATCGCAGTATTGAAAGTCACCGGGAAAATCCCAGCAGTAGCAACCCTAGGGAACTCGGATACACTGATCCCGGGCGATACAGCGATCGCGATCGGTTCTCCCCTGGGTGACTTCAAGAATACGGTCACAGTGGGTGTGATCAGCGCCACCGGGCGGTCTATTGACACAGGTAATGGGTACACCATCGATGGACTGATCCAGACGGATGCAGCGATCAACCAAGGCAACTCGGGTGGACCACTGGTCAACCTGGCCGGACAGGTAATCGGCATCAACTCAATGATCGTGCGCAACAGCGGGACGGGGACGGTGGCAGAGGGGCTGGGGTTTGCCATCCCGATCAATACCGCGGCAGCCGTGGCTGACCAGATCATCCAAACCGGTTACATCACGCGCCCAAACATGGGTGTCAACATCCAATCCATCACGCCAGATATTGCCAGCGCCTATAACCTGCCAGTACAATACGGGGCCTATGTAACCAGTGTTGCATCGGGCAGCCCGGCTGCCAAGGCTGGAATACAAAACGGCGACATCATCACCAGCGTCGGCGGCGTGGCAATCGATGGTACCCATTCATTCATCAACATCCTATTCAGCTTCAAAGTGGGAGACCAGGTGGTAGTGGTGTTCAACCGGAACGGGAGCACAATGCAGGTAACCCTGACACTGACCCAAACGACCACTGGCTAGGTGCGATTTATTAGACGGAAAGATACCCTGAATTACAGCAAGATATTACCGGAAGCTGCCTGAGTAGGCAGCTTCTTTTTTATGAGAGCGGCAGCCGGAGAGCCGATTGGGAAATGGGCTATACTTGCAGGATGAGGCGCAACGATATCCCAGTCCTTTTTACCACCCGAATTATCCGCTTGTTCGCTTACGGCTTCCTTTCGGTGGTCCTGGTCTTTTACCTGATCGAAGTGGGACTGGACGAGCGCGCCGTTGGACTGATGTTCACGTTGACCCTGGCGGGGGACGCCGGGATATCCCTGTGGCTGACCACATCCGCAGACCGGCTGGGCAGGCGTTGGATGCTGATCCTGGGGGCAATCCTGATGCTGATGGCCGGCGTGGTATTTTTACTGACCCGCAATCCACTCGTGCTCACCGCGGCAGCCATCATCGGCGTGATCAGCCCGAGCGGAAACGAGATCGGCCCATTCCTGTCGATAGAACAGGCAGCCCTGACCCAACTTATCCCGGACCAACGCCGGACGCATGTTTTCGCCTGGTACAACCTGGCAGGCTCCTTTGCAACCGCCACCGGCGCCCTGGCAGGAGGCTGGCTGGCAAATATCCTTCAATCCAAGGGCTGGAGCGCACTGGCATCGTACCGGACAATCCTGACAGGATATGCGATTGCAGGAGGCCTGCTGATCCTCCTGTTTGCAACCCTTTCCCCGGCTGTCGAAGCAGCGCGGGAGATGAAACCAATCCGGCGGACGCTTGGCCTGCACCAATCGAAGGGCGTGGTGGCCAGGTTATCAGCCTTGTTCGCGGTGGACGCATTTGCAGGCGGGCTGGTAATCCAGAGCCTGCTGGCTTACTGGTTCCGGGCAAGATTCGGAGTGGATGAAGGAGTGCTGGGCAGTATTTTCTTCGGAGCAAACATATTGGCGGGGATATCCGCCCTGCTGGCGGCACGCATCGCGGCAAAATTCGGACTGATCAATACAATGGTCGCCACCCATGTCCCTTCCAGTATTTTCCTGATGCTGGTGCCCCTAATGCCCAACCTGCCGCTGGCAATTGCGCTGCTGCTGGCGCGCTTTTCGATCTCACAGATGGACGTACCAACAAGGCAATCGTACACGATGGCCGTGGTGGCACCCGATGAACGATCGGCAGCCTCGGGGGTGACGACCATTTCCCGGTCGGTGGGTGCGGCACTTTCACCGTCGCTGAGCGGGCTGCTATTTTCCATCCCCAGTTTGATCAGCGTCCCTTTTTTCCTGTGTGGAGGACTAAAAATCGTGTATGACTATGTGTTATATCGAAACTTCAAGGCAATCAAACCGCCGGAAGAAAATCAAGCACACATTTAAGCGCGGTTGTGATAAGGAGAAAACAATGAAATGGATCACCCGTTCCCACGTGCACGTTGACCGAGTAGCCTGCCCATGGCTAATCACCCGTTTTGTGGACAGCGAAGCAGAGTTCCTGTTCGTCCCCTCCAGCCAGATCGAAAAGGTTGCCAAGGAGGAAAATGCCATCCCCTTCGACGCTCCCGGCGCCGAGCTGGGACATAAGGACGGGCGCTGCTCGTTCGAGTCCATTATTGTAAAATATGGCCTGAAAGAACCAGGCCTGCTGCGACTGGCAAAGATCGTCCATTCTGCGGATGTTTCAGAAGATATGGACAAAGACCCGATCGCGCCCGGCCTGGAAGCGATCGCCAGCGGTTACAGCCTGCGCTTCCCGGATGACCTTGAAAACCTGGAAGCCCAATTCGAGGTCTACGATGGGCTGTATGCATGGTGCCGGATGGATGCAGCCTTCGTGAAAAAATAATACTGATGTATTCTTTTTTTGGAACACCATCACCAAACAATCCAAGGGAAGTCAAACAAAAACAGGGACGACCACGGTAAAGAAAAATGCGCCCAAAGTTTACCCCTGCGTTACAAGCATTATTAGCAGCCGTTCTATTCGGCGCATCGGCACCCTTATCCAAGCTCCTGCTGGGTGAAGTGGAGCCTATTCCACTGGCTGCATTCCTATACCTGGGGAGCGGCAGTGGGGCTTTCCTTTTGCTGCTTTTCCAGGGGATGCGGAACAAGGGACAGAGGGTGGAAGCCCGACTCAGCCGCAGCGATCTGCCCTGGCTGGGAGGGGCGCTCCTGGCAGGCGGGGTTGGGGCGCCGATCATCCTGCTGCTGGGTCTGCAGCGAACACCAGCATCGACCGCGTCGCTGCTGCTCAATTTTGAAGCGGTAGCCACCACGCTGATCGCAATCACCTTTTTCAAAGAATCAATTGACCGCAGGATTGCCTGGGCCATCGGCATGGTAACCCTGGCGAGCATCGTGCTCACCTGGACTGGCGGCAACTGGGGCTTTTCGCTGGGAGCGCTGGGGATTATCGGGGCGTGCTTTTTATGGGGAGTGGACAACAACTTCACCAGGCACATTTCCGCAAAAAACCCGCTCATCATCGTGGGGATCAAAGGACTGGGAGCAGGCGCATTTTCACTGGTCCTTTGCCTGCTGCTCAAGCAACAACTGCCTCCAGCAGGGATTGCCCTCCTGGCAATGCTACTGGGGTCGATCAGTTATGGAATCAGCATCCAGTTGTTCATTATCGCCTTAAGGTCCCTAGGAGCGGCACGGACAAGCACCCTCTTTGGGGTGGCCCCGTTTGTGGGAGTGCTTCTCTCGCTGGTACTCCTGCGCGAAAAACCGCAAATCCTGTTCTGGGCAGCCCTGCCAGTGATGGCGGCAGGAGCATGGCTGATGCTCACAGAAAACCACGTCCATCACCACATCCACGAGCCGATGGTCCATGAGCACAGACATTCACATCCTGACGAGCATCACCAACACGACAGCGGACAAGATATCCCATTGGTAAACGGGGCTCATACGCACGTGCACCTGCACGAGCGACTCGAGCACGAACATGCGCATTCCCCGGACCTGCATCACAGACACGAGCACGAAACAAAACACTAACGGCAAAATAAAATTAGAAATAAAAATCCGCCGATGGTGGCGGATTTTTGAATGTTCCAGAGTTGATGGAATTAGAACTTTATATCGGATCGCGCTGGAGCGGGCAGGTCATACAATGACCCCCGCCGCGGCCCTTCCCCAATTCAAACCCCGGGATGGTAATAACCTCCACCCCCGCACGGCGCATGCGGGCGATGGTGTGGGTGTTGCGTTCATAAGAGACCACCACCCCTGGCGCCAAAGCGATGGTGTTATTGGCATCATCCCACTGCTCCCGCTCCATTTGATACTGGTCACCGCCAGTTTTAACGACGTTCAATTTCGGAACCTGGAGGGCATCCGCGACGGCGAAAGGATGTCTTTTTCGCGGGTGACACGGAAGTCACCGGGTTTTTTTCCTGGACGGAGGCTGATAGCCCTGACCTGGTCCACGACCTTGGGATAAACAGTGACCTTGTCGCGGTCGAGCATGGTGAAAACCGTATCGAGGTGCATGTGGGCGCGGTCGCGGGTCATCACACAGGCGATGACGCGGTCGGCACTGCCTTTTGAGAATAGTGCCTCAGCTACCTGCTCGATCATGCTGCCCTGGGTGCGCTCAGACAACCCGATCAGAACAGTGCGGTTCCCGATCGGGAGGACATCGCCGCCTTCCAAGGAGGAACGTCCAAGGTTTAGCATCTTGAACTCACCATCAGTGGCATTGGGATACCAAAAATCGAAACCAGCATCCTTGAATAGCGGGTGATAGTGATAGATGATAAACATGTTGAGGGATTCCCGGCGACGCGCCGGCCAGTACATCGGGTTTACCGAAACGCCATCGTAAATCCAACAGGATGAATCACGGGTGAAGAGTGTATTGGGAAGAGGAGGCAGGATGAACGAGTCCATCTCCTGTAGCGCGGCGGCATGCAGGGAAATCTTCCCGTATTTCTTCCAATCGATGCCGGATTCACCTGCGGTCAAGCCGCCGATCAGATGCCGGGCGAGAAATTCAGGAGTCAGGCCCCACAAGAAGGCGCGGATCTCGTCGACGAGTGACCACCCGACGGTATATTCGGTGGCGACTGCCTCGATCACCAGGCGTTTAGCTTCCTGGCTGGCTTTCAGGGTCTCGATGAGTAAATCCAGCACATAAAACACTTCCACCCCATGGGAACGCATCACCTCCACGAACTGGTCGTGCTCCAACTGGGCACGTTCCACCCAGAGCACATCGTCGAAAAGCAACTCTGCACAGTTTGCGGGAGTAAGACGCTGGAGGCTAAGCTCCGGTCGATGAACCAGGACCTTGCGAAGTTTACCGACTTCAGAATGGACACCAAAGGGCGGCATGGCGAGTCTCTCCTTTCGGGTCGAGTTGATTTGCCGGGGGAAGGTTATTTTTAGGTCAATTGTCCCGATATCCATTCATTATAAACGAGAGAGATTGAATTAATGAAATCTTCCCGCCGAAGCTGGCGGGAAGACAATCCATACCCTACTACGTGCACATTTTTATCTTAACCTTTCAACGACAGGACATCCGCCAGAGGCTTGCCATTGATGAAAATATCTGTCTCCGTCACTGTTGGGAACTGGAGGATGGTTTGTTCAAGCTGAGCCTGGACGCGGGGATTATCACATTCACCACCTAAAAGCAGGGTACCGGTAAGGTTCACGGTTGCCTTGCCCCCCACGATGCTAATTGAATCCACTTTGAGGTCCGATTGGTAGAGGGCATTGTACAGCCCGGATTGACCATAGAATTGATCTTTTATCGAAAGGAGGGAGGTCAGGGCAGCCTGTAAAACCTGGGAGGTGGGGGGAGTTTGCACCTTGACAGGGACAGCACTGTCACCACAGCCGACCAAGGACCCTGTGACGCCATTATCACCGACGGCAATCAGGAAGATCTCCACCGTGTGAGCGACCGGTACTTCGGTCGGGAGGGAGGTGGCGACAGGGGCCGTTGGAACCAGTGAATCAGTCGGCAACTGCATCGTCGTGGAAGTGGCCACTAAAGGGTCACTACTGAGCGGAGTATGTTCAAAACCAACCTCAAGGGTGCCGCTGCAAGCGGTGACGAACATGAGGATGAGAATTGCTGACAAGATGCTGGGTTTCATGGGGCCTCCAAAATGGAATTGAATTTTCCAAAAACAATTAATGTGATGTTGGTTTAAATCCGCCCCCGGATAAGGGTGGATCAGCCAAGGGAGAAAAAAAATTAGTACAGACAAATCTTCATCTGGTTTAATTACAGGCTGCCGGCAGCAAGGCAGATAGATCCGTGCCATTATCCACCTGGTCAAATTTACCGGAAATAATGCCCATGGGTTGGAAAGGCGGTGCAGTCTGTATGGCAGGCTGGGCAAGGCGCAGGGTATAGCAACCCACAAAGGTCTGCACTGCGGCCGAGGAGGTCTGCACCCGGAGTGCCAATGGTACTTTTAAATACTGGCTACCAGCTGCCCCCTCGCTTTGGACGATACCAAAGGTAGCCGTGATTGCATCTGTATCAGAATAGCCACCCGTAAATGTGTCAAATGGTCCTGGGAAAGTGGCAGGGGTTTCGAAATAATAATAAGCTCTTGCATACTGTTTCAAATTGATGGCATTTAAGAACGAACTGACTGTTTCTACGGGTCCACTGCGATTATCAAGATAATTACTTTTATCGATATTGAGGTTGCTGCCTGAAATGGTTACCTGAGTTGCCCCTATCGGAAACCCGCTGCAGGCCGCGGCCAGAAGGGTGGCATCACTGGCATTGGTATCGGATGGAGTGGCTTGCCCACGATCGATACCCATTGGATTAAAGGGCGGCTCAGTAAAGTTCGCCGGCTGCGACTGATGCACCAAATAGCAGGCTGACCAGTCGGTGCGGGTACCATTTTTTGCATTAGTTTTCAGGACGACCGGCACCGTGTAATAAATTTGCCCTGCTCCGAAACCTTCGGTGATTTGACCAAATACCAGTTGCACAGATGCCGTATCGCCATAGCCACTGGCAAAGGCTGCAAAGCTGCCCAGCGAGGTGGAAGGATTTATCCAGTAATCATATGCTCGCGAATATTCCTGGCGGTTTATAGCGTTATAGAATGAGGCAATCACCTGGGAGGGAGTGCTGCGGTCATCCATATACGAAACTGCAGATGAACTGGGCGACGCTGTCATGGTTGGGTCTAATGCCGGGGGATTGCCGGGGACCAAAGTGGAGGTGACTGCAGACAGGGTGGGCAACGGCAGGGCCGTATTATCGGGGGACGAGGTACCACTTACGGCTTGAATTGGTGAGGACGTAGCATCCGAGGGGTGTTCAATACCAATCGCTATCGTGCCATTGCACGATGTGATGAAAATAAGAATGAACAATGCCGATAAAATGCGGGATTTCATGGGGCCTCCTGATTTGGATTGGATATACCCCACATTATAGGACCTCCATATCACGCCAGGGTGGCTGGGAGGTCACGGTTTCGAATTCGCCTGTTATCAATCTGTAACAGTTAATCTTTATGTCTAGATCCCCTCTAATTAACCTCAGCCAACCGGCAGACGCAGGCTGAAGACCGTCCCCTGCCCGAGGCGGCTGCGTAAGCCGACGCGACCATTGTGCCGTTCAGCGATAGCGTGGACGAGCGCCAATCCCAGCCCACTGCCAGGTACGCCGCGACCAGCTTCGCCGCGATACAGTTCCTCCCAGACGTGCGGCTGCTCTTCCTCAGGTATGCCCGGACCAGTGTCAGCCACCTCGATGACAATTTCCGACCCGTCTTCGAAGGCGCGCAGCTCAAGGGTATCGCCGGGTCGGGAGAATTTAAGCGCATTTTCCAACAGATTGTGGACAGCCAACAGCAAAAGATCAAAGTCACCGCGGACCTTCGGCAAGGGCCAGGGAGCCTGGGGGATACTCAGATTCAGATGACGGTCAACTGCCACCGGATGCTCCTGCGCCATGCTGAAAGCGTCCCGCAATAAAACGGGGATATCCACCGGCGAATGCTCCACGAGGCGGACTTCCAGTTCTGCAAGCTTGCGCAGGTCGGCAGACAGGCGGCTCAGGCGCAAGGTCTGAGTTTCGACACTGGCAAGGGCCTCCTGACGAGGCTCGCCCGGAGGCAATTCTGCCAAGTTGGCAAGGCCAGCGCGAATGGCAGTGAGCGGGTTTTTCAGCTCATGATCGAGGCGACGTAAAAACCGGCGGCGGTCTTCAGCCGCGGCCGCACCAGCCTGGAGGCGGATACGCTCGGACCAACCTAAAAAGGCAAATACCAAACCAAGCAGCACCGAGAGGATAATCCCCAGAATGATGGACAGACTCCCCAGGTCAGCACGCAGGTAGACAATGTGGTCGTGAGTCAAATCGTAAGAGAGGAAAAAAAAGAGCGCCAGCCCACCTCCGAGAATAGCAGGTGAAAGTATGATTAACCAGCGACCGATTTTCATGAGCGCGTTTCCACCGTACCAACGAAACGGTAGCCCTGCCCAGGGATGGTCTCGATGAAACGCGGCTGGGCGGGGTCATCGTCCAACGCCCGGCGCAACTCGGCGACGCGCGTATCGACGGCACGGGTGCCAACCGGATAGTCCCAGCCCCAGACGACGTCGAGGAGGCGTTCACGGGAGACCAACTCGTCGGGATGGGTCATCATATATTCGAGCAACATGACGGATTTGGGGGTAAGAGCAAGCTCAGTCTCTCCCAACCAGACACGATGTGAAGACCGATCGAGAACCATGATTCCACTAGCAAGGCGAACGGCTGCCGAAAGGGGCGGCTGACCTGGGCGGGCACGTCGCAAAACCGCCCGAATGCGGGCAACCAACTCGTGAGGGTCGAACGGCTTGTTGAGGTAATCATCAGCGCCCTCCTCCAAGGCCATAGCGCGTTCGCCTGCCTCCCCCACCTGGGTCAGCAGGAGGATGGGAGTCCAATTGCCGCCCTGGCGGAGCTGACGCAATACTTCACGACCATCCAAACGGGGCATCAATACGTCCAGAACAAGCAGGTCGGGATGGGCTGAAGCAACCTTCTGCAAAGCCTCTTCGCCGTTGGAGGCGACCGAGACCGCGAATCCAGAACGGGTCAGGAACGGGGATAAATTGTCGGTGATGGCCGATTCATCGTCAACAAGGAGGATGGAGGGTTTGGGCTGCATGAACATTTCTCAATGGCATTCTCGCACAATTCAATTTATTCGTCAACGGGCTGCGAACCTTCCACTTTGTTCCATTGCCAAGAAACGAAGATCAGACCCAAGAACCAGGGATGAGCGAACGACGCGGGGAGAGATGGAGCGGTGATGTATAATGCGGAGGATCTTGCAAAGGAGGAAACATGCCTGAACGCAAAATACGTGTACTGGTAGCGAAACCGGGCCTGGACGGTCACGACCGGGGAGCCAAGGTGGTTGCGCGCGCATTGCGGGACGCCGGCATGGAGGTCATATACACCGGGCTGCGGCAGACACCGGAGATGATCGCCGAAGCTGCCCTGCAGGAAGACGTGGACGTTGTGGGTCTTTCGATCCTTTCAGGGGCACATTTGGCGTTGATTCCCCCCATTTTAAAACTTTTGAAGGCCAACGGGCAGGAGCACGTAAAAATCTTCGTCGGAGGGATCGTCCCGGATGAGGATGTACCACGGCTGAAAGAAATGGGCGTGACAGGGGTCTACGGTCCAGGAGCCTCGACCGATACGATCGTAAACGAAATCCGCGCAACTTTCAACCCTTCCTAATTAACAATGGCAACACCAAATATCGAACCAATTCTTTACGGCGAGCGCATCGCATTGGCACGCCTGCTCACCGAGGTGGAAAACGATTCCCCCGTGAGCCGGGCTGCGCTGGACGAACTCTTCCCCCACACCGGAAAAGCCCACCTGATCGGCGTGACCGGTGCACCAGGGACCGGAAAATCATCGCTTGTCAACCAACTAGCGCTGCATTATCGAGGTGAAAAGAATCCAAAACAGGTGGCAATCGTGGCCGTGGACCCGTCCAGCCCATTCACAGGGGGAGCGGTGCTGGGCGACCGCGTGCGCATGCGCGACCTGGCCGGTGACACCGGTGTATTCATCCGCTCGATGGCTTCGCGGGGATCTCTCGGCGGGCTGGCGCGGGCGACCGCTGCCATGGTGCAGGTGTTCGACGCAGCCGGATTCGAGTTGATATTGATCGAAACAGTTGGCGCGGGGCAGACGGAAGTGGATATAGCCCGGCTGGCTCATACCACCCTGGTGGTGGAGTCGCCCGGTCTGGGGGATGAAATCCAGGCGATTAAAGCGGGGATCCTTGAAATCGCGGACATCCTGGTGGTCAATAAAGCCGACCTGCCGGGAGTGGAAAACACGGTACGCGCATTAAGGGGAATGATGGGACTGGCTCACCCGGTTGCCAAGGTATTCCGACACCCTGGACAGGGGACGGTCATTTCTGGAAATGAACCGGGAAAACCTGCAATGTGGATGCCCCCCATCCTGCGCACGATCGCAACTGATGGAACGGGGGTGGCAGAGTTGGCAGCTGCTGTTGAACAACATGCGCAGCATTTGCACGACAGCGGGGAATGGGGCAGGCGCGAGAGAGCCCGGTTGGAAGCTGAATTGGAGGAACTGCTCACGGAGACACTGGTAAAACGGTTCCATGAAGGTGTGCTCGACCCGCGATATGAAAAGATGATAGACAAGCTGGTGGAACGCAAGGTATCACCATGGGGGGCAGTGAAGACATTACTGAAAAAGTCAAAACGACCCACTGCTGAGTCGGTTTGATTATTTGTGTGGAAATATATCGTTCTAGAGCCCTAAAACCTTTGTGTTTGCGAAGATGCGGTGCAGCGTGCCGAAGTCGCCTTTTTAACCATTTCCATAGACTGTTACCAACTAAACCAAGTTTTTAATTTCAGCATACGGCATATTTACCTGTAATTCAACCTGAGGGACCATTTGCTGCCATAACTCCATAAAGGCCTGCTGGCGACGATCGATCTCCTCCACCGTAAACGCATTGAACAACATGACATCTTTAATGCGATCATGGAAATTCTGAGGCAAGGCGGGTAATTTTTCCACACAATAGTAGCGCCATTTCATATCCGCAACCAATTCGTTATTGATCGCAAATAAAAGCTCAAAGAAATAATTAAGGCCCTGATCGACCATGTGGTGGGCACTTACCATGTTGCCGCGCTCAATCCAAAGATGGGACAGGCTATTTATGTACCAGTCCGATAGTGCCAGCCCGGACATTAATAGCCATTTTCTTTCATCCGGTTTTAAATCGATTTGTTCCTTTATCAATTGAGAGATCAGTCCATTTGGGTCGTAATAAACCCGATTTTGAGAATATGTCCAACGCTTGGACATGTCCCAGAATGGTTGAATCCCGGGATCATAATCCTCACGATGAATATGGAGCTCAAAATTCTGAACTTTGAGGAAATTTGATGGAAATGGTACCGTTGCATCTTTATGCTTGAAAAGGGCGATATCTATATCGGCAGCGTGATCAAAATAGCCGCGGGCGATGGCACCTAAAAAGACGATCCCAACGATATCGTCTCGAACATATTGCCGGGAAAATTCTTCGGCGACCCGGGTGGCTTGCATCAGTTGCAAGGGATCAGATGAAGGAATTTGGAAATGTGTGGTCATAACTTCCTTTAGTATCAGGACGTGTTTTCGATAAAACACACCTGCGCGCAAGCTTCGGGTCTGGGGAAGAAGTTGGAAGAGTATTGCTACTGAAAAATCGAAGAGGGATAGAAAGCAGGGAGATAAAAGGAAAACGATCCCCCTGACGGCATATCTTGATTGTCAATTATTGCAGCACCTCATCCAGATAATCCAGAAAAGGCTTCATCGCCCGGCAAACAATAACCGCCTTTTCAGGAAAATCGGCTGCCAACAGCTCCCGATCAGGGAAGGAATGCAAGGCTATTACTTCCTTGAGCTTCAACAATTCAATTTCAGGGTGGCCCCTGTCATAGCCTTTCGGTATGGTTTTGAGTCTTTCTCCTTCGATTTTTCCAAAATGCTCTATAAAGGACTTATTACCAATAATTTCCTTAAAGTATGCGGCATCCTGATCAACCGCTTGCCGAAACCGGCTTAATTGTTCAGGCGAGGGCATATGCAGCCCTCCTGCAATCATGGTGCGTCCCTGCGGCTCGATCGAAATATAAACTCCCTGCTGAGTCGGTTTTTTCCCACCAGGTGCAATAACAGCTGAGAAATTCGTATGGTAGGGTGATTTGTCTTTCGAGAAGCGAATGTCACGATTTATTCTAAAGATGCATTCTTTGGCAGACAGAGCCTGCAAATTGCTCGAGGTCCTGAATTCATCGATGAGGTAGTCGATAAATCCTTCAAATATATCGCGTGAAGCCTCATAAGCCGGCCGGTTTAAATTAAACCAATCCCTGGAATTATTCCGGCTCAAATCGTTTAGAAAATTGAGGATTGGAAGAAAATTGAATGTTGGTTTCATGACCAGCTCGCTTTCTGGATAATCGTCAAAGATTTCTCCGGGAACGCGATAATTACAGCCGGAGCAAGCCAACCCCAAAGATTGAAAGAAATCAAAGATCGAGAACCTGGCGGGCGATAACCAGGCGCTGGATCTCGTTGGTTCCTTCGCCAATGGCGCACAGGCGCTGGTCGCGGTACATGCGTTCGACGGCATAATCACGGACGTAACCATAACCGCCGTGAATTTGGATCGCCTTGTAGCAAACGCGCTCCGACATCTCGGTGCAGAACAACTTTGCCATGGAGGCTTCCTTGGAAAAGGGAACTTCCTGTCCCTTCAACCAGGCAGCCCGGTGGACCATCAAACGGGCGGCATCGATCTCCGTAGCCATGTCGGCGATCATCCACTGGATAGCCTGGAATTGGGCGATGGGCTGGTTAAACTGCTCGCGTTCCTTGGCATAAGCGACCGCCCGGTCAAAAGCCCCCTGTGCCAGACCGACCGCCATGGCTGAGATAGCCAACCTTCCAGCGTCCAATGTAGTCAGAAATTGTTTATAACCCTCATTTTCCTTCCCCAACAGGTTCCCAACGGGGATGCGGCAGTTCTCGAAGAATAGCTGCGAAGTCACCGATCCTTTCAACCCCATTTTCTTTTCATCGCGCCCGGGCTGGAATCCAGCGGTTCCTTTCTCGATGATGAACGAAGAGATGCCACGCGTGCCTTTATCCGGATCCGTTTTCGCGGTGACCACAAGGACGTCTGCGAGGGAGCCGTTGGTGATGAATTGCTTCTGACCGGAGATGACCCACTCGTTTCCGTCATGGACAGCGCGGGTGCGGGTGGCACCGGCGTCAGAGCCCGCCTGGGGTTCGGTGAGACCAAAGGCACCAATCTTTTCACCACTCAAAAGGGAAGGCAGGTATTTCTTCTTTTGTTCTTCTGTACCGAAAAGATAGATCGGCTCGCAGCACAGGGAGGTGTGGGCATCCAGGATGATGGCGACCGAGCCAGAGACGCGGGCAATTTCCTCCAGGGCGATGAGCAGACTTAGGTAGTCACCGCCTGAGCCCCCGTAGTTTTCACCAAACGGGATGCCAAGGATCCCCAGGGCACCCATGCGCTTGAAAATGTCCTTGGGAAACTGGTCAGTAGCATCAATGTCTTCGGCGCGAGGAGCAATTTCCTTCTCGGCGAAATCCCGGACGGTTTGCTTGATCAACTGATGTTCTTCGGTAAATTTGAAATCCATGTTGCACCTCCCGGGTGTTACTATTTCTAAATATTGCGAATTAATTAATCATTTGAGTACCCATCCCCCTACTCCCTTCCTTGCGACAAGGAAGAAACAGGCGAAATTACGGAGGAAAAATTCTCGTGAGGGTTCCAAATAAATAATATCGACTCACTTGCCAATCACCATTCCAAGCGGATCAATCTCATGCAAGATGCGCAACTGCTCGGCGGTCGGTTCGGGGCTGACACCCACCTCTTCCGGTATGAGGATCTCGAACTCGCTGGCATCCTGGACCTGCTGCACGGAAACACCGGGATGGAGGTCCAGCAACATCAGGCGTTTGGTGGCATCGTCAAAACCATAGACACCTAATTGGGTGATGACACGATAGGGTCCGTTTCCGGAAGGAAGCCCAGCACGTTCACGGGCACCGGGCCCGGTCAGATAACCGGGGGTAGTAATAAAGTCAAGTTTTTTAACAAAGGTGCGGGTACACTGCTGGCGCAAAAGATAAATGGTGCACCAACAAAAAGAACCCACATCATTTGCGCCCCCGCTGCCGGGGAGACGCGCTTTGGGATGGCTCCAGTCCCCAATGACGGTGGTGTTGACATTGCCATAGCAGTCCATGGCGGCACCACCCAGGAAGCCGTAATCGACATAGCCCGCCTGCGAGGCGGACATCACGTCATGCATGCTGGAAGCGGCGGAGGCTTTGTAATAGGTGCGCGAGTCGCCCACCGAGATGGGCAAGGCGGGCACCTGGGGACCGATGCCACCCGCTTCAAAGATGATCAGCAGCCCGGGAGCATGAGTACGCTGGGCGAGCATGCCTGCCACGAGGGGTAGGCCCGTGCCGACAAATACCGAACAGCCATTATCCAGCAGACCAGCTGCCACGCAAGCCAGCAGTTCGGTCAGATTGTAACGCTCCTCGCCGGTCATAAAGCGCCTCCCCCGGATGAAGGCAAATCGGGCTGCAACTTCATGACCTGTTTAAGGTGGGTGAGCTTACGAATGCCGCCTACTTTCTCGAGGTAGGCATCGAAATCGGGGACACCGAAGACAAATTCCTCGAAGTATTGTTGGGTACCCGCGGAGGTTTTGGAAACCTCCAGCCAGTGAGCAATGTGCTCTTCATCGAAATAGTAGGTGACAGGCATTTCGGTGGGATGGGCACCGAAGGGAACCTCGATGACCGCGTCGACCAAGTAGAATGGGATCACCGTGTGCCACGGCTGGCGCTGGATCTCCTCATGGTCAATGATTTCTTCGGTGGTGATGACCAAACGCCGAGCAGCACGCGCCAACTCAAAATCCTCAACCATGATGCCGTCAATTTGGGCGTTGCCAAATTTATCACAGCGATGGACATGGAACAGGGCGACGTCGGGATAGCAGGCAGGAACCAAGCCGATCGGCTTGCCACTCCAGGGATCGTCAATCACCCGAGCTGAACTGTGTGAGATGGTGTCAGTGCCCAACATGGAACGGACGGGCATAAAGGGCACGCCCATGGCGGCAGCCAGGAAGCGCCACTGGAAACCAGCGTTGCTGATCTCGCCGGTCACCTGGACCTGTCCGCTCTCGACTGCGCGGCGTCCGCAGGGGGAAAGGCCGCGCAATTCGTGCCCAAAGGCGTAGGCCACTTCCACCCGGCTGACACAACCGCCGCCGATGAGAATGTCAATATCATGGACGGCGGTCTTGCCGATCAGCGTCAGGTCCCGTTTGCGCTGGCGAACCAGTTCATAGATCAACGCCATGGGGATGCGGATGTGCCCGAAACCACCCACGGCGAGGAGACTGCCATCCGGCACGTATTTTCGGATGGCTTCCGGCACCGTGGTGCGTTTGTCTGCAAGCTGGCGGGATTTGTTTTCCCGCACCCACTGGCGATTCTCGTCTGGATCATGCCAGCCGATGAGTTCACCTTTGTTTTTAATTGGATCGCTCATGCGAATCTCCATCTTCTCCCAGGAAGGGTTTGGAGATTATCCAAATTCCTCATGAATCCCCATTAAAAAGGGTCGAAGACATTATTCTGCCAGGTTAAAGTAAATGTCCGTTGGCTTGAGCTTGGCATTGCGGAGGAAGCGCCCTTTTACCTTTTTGCCGATCCATTTAATGTCCGCCGTGTCGGGGTCGACGCCGATGAGACGCCCAAGGAAGAGAGTGTTGCACTCATCAAATTCAACCTGGATGAGTACGAACGGCGTCTCGGGGAGAAAGGCTTCAGACCCAAAATAACAAACGGTGAAGGCGTGGATGCGACCCTCGGGTTTGATCTCCACCCACTCGGTCTCATGTCCGGTGTACATGTCGTGGGCACGCGGGGTTGCGTAAGTGTACCCGGTCTGAGGTTCACGGGTGACGATGAAGCGTCCATTGGCGAGTGCGGCAAAGAAGGGGGAATCCTGACCGTAGGAGTAGTTGTAGTCGATCGAGTAAGGCTGCTTGATGACGATGGGCGACATGTGCTTCAGGGCGGAGAGATCATCGCCTGTTGGAAATGGAACGCTGAACACCACCGTCCCCTGCAGGTTATCTTCAATTCGCTTGGGAAAGACTTTTTTAGTCATGGCGGCTGGCTCCTATTTTTCCTTTTCGAGGATGCTGACGGTCACGTATGTGCCGGTACCAGCATGGGAATGAATGGCACCGCGCTGAGCTTTGGGAACCTGGAGGGCAGGATCGCCAAAATGCTTCTTGATCGTCCCCTGCAACTGCCAAAGGGCAAAGACAGCCTGCATCAAGCCGGTGGCGCCGACAGGATGACCGCAGGCGATCAATCCTCCGGAGGGATTAACCGGGCAGACCGGCTTCTCCGGCAATTTGAGCCCATAATCAATACCGGGCATGAAGGTCTTGCCACTGGCAGCCATTGGACCGCCTTCCCCATAACGGCACAAGCCCATATCCTCATAGGTCTGGACCTCCGACGAGGTATAGGCATCATGCAGCTCGACAAAGTCTATCTCTTTCAGCGGGTCCGTGATGCCGGCGTTCTTGTAAGCCTCACGCGAAGCCATGCGTCCGGCACGGAATGAGTGGACCCCAGGATAGCGGAATCCCTTTTTCCATAATTTTTTGTAATAGGCTCTGGCGTCATCATTTAGTTCGTTCGGCAGTGCATTGTACTTATAGAAATCGTCGTAAGACTGGTGGGGGCGATCCGCCATGCGCATGGCATCGGTGCCGCGGCCGATGCCGGCGACTTTAACCCGCGGGAGGCGGTGACCGGCAGCCTTCTCAAGTTTTGCCAGACCCTCTTCCGAACAAAGGATGACTGCTGCAGCTCCATCGCTCATCACGCAAATGTCGTTGCGAGTGAGAGGCCAGGCAACCATGGGAGATGAACGCACATCCTCAATAGTCAAGCGCTGGCGTTTCTGGGCATAGGGGTTATGGAAGGCGTTAATGTGATTCTTGACCGAAACATGGGCAAGCTGTTCCACAGTGGTCCCGAACTCGGCCATATGGCGAGTAACCATCATGGCATAGTAACCCGAGTAGAACCCCCCCACCGGATAATCGAAAGAAATATCCGAGGCAAGGGCGATAAACTCGTTCCCCTTCCAGGTCTCGACGTGGCTCATCTGCTCAAAGCCAAAGGCGAGGCAGATGTCCATGTAACCGGAGGCGACCGCCTTCCAGCCTTCCTGGAAACAGATCCCGCCGGTTGCTCCGCCTCCTTCCACGCGGTGAGACGGCTTGGGGCAAAGCCCCAAGTAATCCTGGACCATTATGCCGGCCATTAACTGGCGGGTGAAATGGTCCGAAAAGTAGGAAGCCACGCTACCGTCCACCAATTCGAAGAACTGGGAATGGTCAATACCCAAGTCAGCAAGGGCATAATCGTAGGCCTCTTTTACCAAGCCCTGGAAAGTTTTATCAGGGCGGGCTTTGACAAATTTAGAAACTCCTCCCGATACGACATAAACTGGTTGCATATTTGTGCCTCCTATATTCCTTTGGCAAAGGATTTGCGACGTGTCCGAGGACATGGCCGTAGAGAATTTTTTCGATGTGATTGGCCGGTAACCGACCAGGTCGATCCACCCGGCTTGCAAGCATCAACCCTGCGAAATTTCCTTCAGGATTTCGCGGGCAATGATCGTGCGCTGAATTTCACTGGTACCCTCATAGATCGAGGTAACGCGAACATCGCGGGCGTAGCGTTCCAAAGGAAACTCCTTTGAATAACCATAACCGCCCGCCATCTGAAGAGCAGAATAACAGGCCCGGTTAGCCGCTTCGGTGGCGAATAGCTTCGCCATGGCAGCCTCCCTGGCAAAGGATTGACCGCGCTCCTCACGGAAAGCGGCTTGCATGAGAAGCAACCGGGCAGCTTCAAGCTCGGTATAGGAATCCGCAATCATCCACTGTATAGCCTGGAAGCGGGTAATCCGCTGGTCAAACTGGACACGATCATGAGCATATCGTGTGGCGTAATCCATGGCAGCCAACCCGACCCCCAACGCCAGGGAGCCGATGCCGACCCGACCGCCAAGGAGCTCCCCTACAGCGACATGGTAGCCGCAATTAAGGGTCCCCAAGAGAGCATCCAGCGGGATATGACACTGGTCCAAAACAACCTCGTTGGTAGCAGCAGCATGCTGACCCATTTTCTGCTCGGCCCTTCCGACAACCAGGCCAGGCGTGCCAGCCTCCACCAGGAAGCAACTGATCCCCTTGCCCTTGGGGGCAGCCTTATCGGTAACAGCCCAAACGACAAACACACCGGCGTAGGGTGCGCTGGTGATAAAACGTTTGGTTCCATTCAAGACCCATTCGTTCCCATCCAAAACCGCTGAAGCGGTCATGGCGGCTGGATCAGAACCTGCGCCTGGTTCAGTCAGAGCGAAACTACCGGCAATATATTCACCTGAACAAATTTTAGGGATGTAAGTTTTCTTCTGGGTACCAGTCCCGACCGACTGGATCACATTACAGACCAGGTTATTGACGGAAACCGTTACAGCCGTAGAAGCGCAAGCCCTGGCGATTTCGGTGATGGCGACGCTGAAAGCCACCATCCCAGCCTGAGCGCCGCCATATTCGTCCTTGATATTCAAACCCATAAAGCCCAACCCGGCGAGCTTTTTCAGGTTTCCCAGAAAGGCTTCCTGGTCACCCACGGCATCAAGGCGGGCGGCGACCGGTTCAAGTTCTGCGAGGGCAAACTCCCGGGCAGTATCCTGGATCAGCTTTTGTTCCTGGCTCAATTCAAGATCCATGGCACCTCGAACGAATTATTCATAAACGGTTTAATATAATTCAGGTTCTTCTCTTGACATGTGAATGCATTTAGCCGGAGGAGATTGCTTCGTCACAAAGAACATTCCTCCTCCAAAGAACAGGCGACAAAGTCGCAACGATAAAACAACGAAGGCTTCATTATTTCAGCCTGGCGGTAAGGGCGGGGACGAACTGCAACACATCGGCGACAACCAGAACATCTGCCACTTCGCCAATGGGGGCATCCCTGTCCTTGTTAATGGCGACGATAAAACCCGATCTTTTCATCCCGGCGATGTGCTGAATTGCCCCGGAGATTCCACAGGCGACATACAGTTTGGGGGAAACAGTCTGACCGCTGCTCCCAACCTGACGGGTATGCTCCACCCAGCCGGAATCCACCACCGGGCGGGTTGCACCGAGTTCACCGCCGAGGGCACGAGCCAGGGCAGCGATCATCTCCACGTTTTCCTTTTTCCCGATGCCGCGTCCCGCACTGACTATCACCTCAGCTTTTGCCAAGTCGACATCTTTCTTTTCAGCGGCTTCATAACCCACAAATTCAACCCGGGGAGCGGGAGCCTCAACGGAAACTCGTTCGATTTTGGGGGTGCCGGCAGGCTGACCTTGCGGGCTGAAGGCACCAGCCTGGATGGTGAGAACCGCCTGGGATGACCTGGGGACGACCAGCCTGCGTAACTTAGCGTTGCAGGAGGGGACTTCAAATTTGCCATCCCGCACCCCGACAATTTCAGAGACCTGGGCTGCCTTCAGTGACGCAGCAACGCGGGGTGCCAGGTCCCAACCGTAAGAGGAATGGAGAAAGACAATGTAATCTGCATGTTCCTTCTGCACAGTATCCAGAACCAGGTGCATATGCAGATCGAGGTTGAATTCACCATATGTCCCAGGATCTGCCAGGTATATCCTGCCATCGAATTTAGGGGCTGCGGTCTCAGAGCCAACTAGCAGCATGACCTTTTCTGCTCCAAGGTGGTCGGCGAAGGCGAGCAGTTCATAGGTGGATTCAAGCAGTTTGCCCTGCCGGTATTCGCCAATAAGCAACGCTTTCATCGGGATATCTCCATGAAAGTCACCTCAGCACCGTCGTCTTTTCTTTTAGAACCCCAACCAACTTATCGACGATTTCATTAAGGTCTCCCTCCAGAAGCATTCCATGTCCCTTCTTCTCGGGCGGGTACATTCGTTCGGTAATAGACAGGCTGTCTCCGGTAAGGAAGTCTGAAACCGGAAATGCGAGCAATTCCTTTTGCCTGGCTTTCATGATATTGGGAAGAGTAGGATAACGGGGAATGTTCAAACCAAGCTGGCAAGTGCAAACAGCTGGAAGTTTAAATTTCAAGATGGCGTACATGCCTCCATCCAATTCCTGCCTGGCAGTGACCTCATCGCCATTCAATTCGAACGCAACCAGTGTGGTGGCACAGGCAAAGCCGAGCAGCTCCGCCAAGATGCCCCCCACCTGCGCCGAGCCCCGATCCTGGGACTGCAGCCCGGTAAAAACCAGGTCAAAATTCCTAGCGCGAGCGAAGGCAGCAATAATCGAAGCCACCTGCCAGGGGTCTTTCTGATAAGCATGATCATCTTGAATGTGAACCCCCCGGTCGCCTCCCATGGCAAGCCCTTTTTTAATCAGATTCAATTACGCGGGCGGGGCCGAGTGAAAGAACGGTGACATCCACCACACTTCCCAATTGCTCTTTGAGGCGGACCGCCTGTTCAAGCGCGAATTCATCGTACTCGTTTAATTTGAAGGCGAGATCCTGCTCATCGTACCAGTCCCCCACGCTATTTACTTTAAACCTGGATTCCATATCAGGCACTTGTTTTACACATACCAGTATTTTCATGGTGCGTCTCCTAACCGCTTATCGAGCAACACCTGCCTCTTCAACTCCTCACACACCAAAGGAAGAGGTTAAATCCAAGTCGGCTCAGTATACGTACCGAACACAGCCTTCATGATACTCACAATCTCTCCCAAGGTGGCGTAGGCGCGCACCGCCTCAAGCAAGTGAGGCATCGTGTTCTCCCCTCCCTGGCAGGCGAGACGCAGATGGTCGAGAGCCTGACCCACACGCCCATTGTCACGATCGCGGCGCAAGTCCTTCAGCCGGGCCACCTGGCGAGAATAACCGACCGGGTCGAATTCCAGAAGCGGGATTGGAATAGGTTTTTTATCCAGGTAATCATTAACCCCAACAATGGTGCGGGTATGGTCGTCGATTTCACGCTGGTAAGTATAGGCAGCGTCGGCAATCTCTTTCTGGAAGAAGCCCTTGGCGATGGCAGGTAATACGCCGCCCAAATCGTCAATGCGCCGGAAATAATCCAGCGCTTCCGCTTCGAGACGATTGGTGAGCGCCTCGACGAAATACGATCCGCCCAGCGGGTCCACCGTATTGGCTACCCCGGATTCGGCCGCAATCACCTGCTGAGTTCGCAAGGCAATGGTGACAGCCTTCTCAGAAGGGAGGGCCAGTGCTTCGTCCATCGAATTTGTGTGCAGGGATTGGGTACCGCCAAGGACGGCTGCGAGCGCCTGGATGGCGACTCGAACCACATTGTTCTCAGGCTGCTGGGCGGTGAGGGTCATCCCGGCAGTCTGGGTGTGGAAACGCATCAGCCAGGAGAGAGGGTTCTTCGCCTTGAAGGTATCGCGCATGAGGCGCGCCCAAATGCGGCGGGCAGCGCGATACTTGGCGATTTCTTCAAAAAAGTCGTTATGAGCGTTAAAAAAGAAAGAGAGACGCGGGGCAAACTCGTCCACATCCATGCCACGGGCAATCCCCCAACGGACATATTCCATGCCATCGACCAGGGTAAAGGCGAGTTCCTGGGCGGCAGTGCTGCCAGCTTCGCGGATATGGTATCCGGAGATTGAAATAGTGTTCCATTGCGGGACATGCCGGGAACCGTACTCCATGGTATCCACCACGAGGCGCATCGACGGCTCCGGAGGGTAAATATACTCCTTCTGGGCAGTGTACTCCTTGAGGATGTCATTTTGGAGCGTACCCCGTAATTGAGCCTGGGAAGCCCCCTGTTTTTCGGCGACAGCGATATACATGGCCCATAAGATGGCAGCGGGTGAGTTGATCGTCATGGAGGTCGATATGTTCGAAAGCGGAATATCGGCCAAAAGGATTTCCATATCTTTCAACGAGCTGACCGCGACGCCGCATTTGCCAAACTCACCCAACGCTTCAGGAGCATCGGTATCGTAGCCCATCAGGGTTGGAAGGTCAAACGCAATCGAAAGTCCGCCAGTACCCTGTTCCAGCAAGTATTTATAGCGGAGGTTGGACTCCTCCGCCGAGCCAAACCCGGCGAACTGGCGCATGGTCCACAAACGCCCTCGCACCCCTGTGGCGTGAATTGCACGGGTATAAGGGTATTCACCCGGAAGGCCGAGGTCGTCCAGGTATTCAAAATCCTGCAAATCGAGAGGGGTGTAAAGACGATTTACTTCTGCGGAGGAAGCAGTAATGAATTTTGCCTGCCGTTCGGGCAGCTGCTTGAGGGAATCCGCGAGAGTGGATTTTTCCCACTCTGAAAGCGCCTCATTCAGTTCGGTCCTACGTTTCTTATCAGCCATTAAATTCTCCAATAAAGGGTCAGCTTGAACCAATCGCCAGGTCCTTGAGTGCATCAACTGCTACGAAGGTTTTGCGGTCAGCGTCGTAGCGCACCTGGGAAACAGCGAAATCCGGATCGTGCACAAAAAAGAGCCAGGAGTTCTCTTTCGCCATTGAAGTAAGCAGAGATGTTTTTTCATCGATAAGCAATTCGGGAAAGCGGTCATATCCCATGCTAATAGGAATGTGAACCCAGAACCTACCCGGAATTAGGTCAGATGCGAACACAAGGCGGTCATTCCCGAAGAGAAGGTCTGAGCACAACAGCCCCGGGGTGTGACCATCGCTGCGGAAGAAGCGGAGTTCAAACTCATCAAATGAAAAAACCGTGCCTTTTTTTACCAGGGTCAGGCGCATACTCTGGGCGAGTTTCTCCTGAAGCTGAGGGATGAAAGAAGCCCGGTCGCGCGGGTGGGGATGGTTAGCGCGATCCCACGCCTCTTCTCCAACATAGTATTGCGCATTGGGGAAAAGCAGCCGAGGCTGCCGAGCTTCCTTATAGGCACTGAGCAACCCGCCGGCATGATCAAAATGCAGGTGCGAGCAGATGATGTGGGTGACATCCGCCGAGGACACCCCTCTCTGAGATAAAGAATCGAGAAGCACATTCCCTGGTTCATCCACCCCATAACGCTCTCTCATCTTGGGATCCATATAATTCCCAATGCCGGTCTCAAAAAGGATCACCTCTTTGCCGGTGATAACCAGCAAAGCACGGGTGGCAAGCCGGATACGATTGAGCTCATCGGCAGGCAACCAGCGATCCCAGACTGCCTTGGCGGCATTCCCAAACATAGCGCCACCGTCCAACTTGAATGCATTGCTCAGGACACTGTAAAGCTGCATATTCAGCCAGATATCCTTTCAACAATAATCTCAGAAAGATCACGGACACGAAGTTTTTCCTGCATCCCTCCGGTCTTAATCCCGTCCTCGAACATGGTAAGGCAGAAGGGACAATTAGAGACCATCAGCGGGGCGCCGGTAGCCTGCGCCATTTTTACGCGTTCGACGTTGATGCGTCGTCCAAGTTTTTCTTCCGCCAGAACGCGCCCACCGCCACCGCCACAGCAGAAGCTATTTTCTTCCTTCTTGGCCATTTCAGTAATCGTTCCACCTGCAGAATGGAGAATATTGCGCGGCTCCTGGAAAATTCCCTTATAGCGACCGATGTAGCAGGAGTCGTGATAGGTGCAGTCGAAGGCTTGCTTGTCAAGGTGAAGAGCACCTTCACTAATAAGACGGTTTAGGAATGTCGAATAATGTTCGACTTCCACATCCAGCCCCAAATCCCGATAATCCCGACCGAGGGTATTGAAACAGTGCGGGCAAGTAGTAACGATCTTTTTAATGTTGTACCCTTTTATCTTTTTAATATTCTCGGCAGCCACAGTCTGGTAAACATATTCATTACCCAATTTTCGCTCAGGTTCACCGCAACATTTTTCCTCTTTGCCTAGGACGCCCACTTTTACCCCGGCGGCATTGCAGATCTTGATAAAGTTTCGAGCTACGTCCTGATTCCTTTTGTCAAACGAAGCATAGCAACCGGCAAAGTAGAGAATGTCCACGGCACCGCCATCTGCCATGCGCTTTACATCCAGACCATTCGCCCAGTCACCCCGGCTGGCAAATGCCAGTCCAAAAGGATTACCATTGACCTCGGTGTTGTTAACTGCAGTCATTACCTCCGGGCCAGGGAACTCGCCCTGCATAAGGACCAGGTTCCTTCTCATTTCCAAAATTTTATTGACATGCTCGATATCGGCCGGGCAGATCTCCTGGCAGGCATAGCATGTGGTGCAAGCCCAAAGGACATCCTTCGTAATTGTATCGATCAGGTTGGCCTCGGGGTGTAAAAAGGCCACTTCCCCGATCTGCTGAACCACTTTCATGGGAGACAAAGGCTTGTCGGTAGCCCAAGCCGGACAACGATCCTGGCAGCGCTTACAACTGGTGCAGGCATCCGCGTCGAAGATGTCCTTCCAGGTGAGGTCAGCAAGCTTAGCGACACCGAAGTTATCAGCATCGGCCGCCTCGAGATTAATAGTTTCGATGCTGCCCTTCTCCCGCAAGTCAGTAAAAAGATAGTTGATGGGGGTCGTAAAGAGATGGCGCAATTTGGTAAAAGGGATCACAGAGATAAGGCTTATTGCCAGGAAGAAGTGGACCCACCATAAAATCTTATGCATTTCCCTCAGGGTGGTTTCACTCAGCCCAGACAATAGACGGGCAACCAACAGGCCAACAGGAGAAAACATAGCCAGATAGGGATCCTGGTTGATCTCAGTCACTGCCATGCGGGCGCCTTCGATCAGATAGGCAGTGACCAGGATGGCGAACAGCAAGCCGTAGATGATGTAATCGTCCCGGATGGTGGCAAGTCCCTTGGGTTTGTAAATAAATCGACGAACCAGGAAGCCAGCCAGCATAACGGCCACCACCGCACCAGCAATATCAAGAGTTATAGAAAATACCAGATAAAACGTACCTTTGAGGAAGTATAGATTAAATAATGGCTGGGTAAAATCAACCTGAATCATGACGAGGATCGTGCCGAGCAAAAGGAGGAGCATCCCCCAAAATTGGAGAGCGTGAGTAATACCAGGTGCCTTTACTATCATCACCCTGAGTTGGCCAAAACCTCTTTTAATCAGCCTGACAATCCGGGTGAACAGGTGATCGAGGCGAGGCAGAGGTTTCCCCATGCGGTAGATGCGGATCCGCCGGACAAAACCATAAATCAAAATCACAGCAGTAAGCGCAGTAAACGAAAACATTGGCACAAGAACACCATGCCCAACGTTCCAATAGAATTCCCTGGTGTAATTCATGTCGTTTTTCTCTCCATCAGTGTAATCAACAAGCCTTGCCTGGAATTCCGAGGTTCACCCGGTGCAAGGATCACGATAATAATGCCTTTGAAATAATCAGGCGCTGGATCTCGCTGGTGCCTTCATAAATTTCAGTGATCTTTGCGTCTCGATACATGCGTTCCACCTCATACTCTGTGACGTACCCGTAACCACCATGGATCTGGATGGCTTCCTTGGTGACATAAGTGGCGGTTTCGGAGGCGTGCAATTTGCACATGGCCGATTCTGCGGCATAAGGCTTCTTATTCTCCTTAAGCCAGGCGGAGCGGTACACAATGAGCCTGCTGGTTTCAATACGGGTGAACATGTCGGCCAACTTGAACTGGATGGACTGAAGATCGCTGATGGGATGACCAAACTGTTTGCGTTCCCGGGAATACGCCAACGCTCTATCGAAAGCTCCTTCCGCGATCCCCAGCGCCTGGGCGGCGATCCCGATACGTCCCCCATTGAGAGTCTCCATGGCAATCTTGAAGCCCTGACCTTCACTACCAAGAAGGTTCTCAGCAGGCACCCTGAGATGATTAATGGCAAAGGATGTGGTGAAGCTTCCCCGAATACCGAGTTTATTTTCATTCCTCAGGATTTCGACACCCTCTGACCCCAAATCCACGATAAAAGCAGAGATGCCTTTATGTTTCAGATTCCTGTCCATCGAGGCGAACAGGATGCCGGTGCCGCGAAAACCGCCATTCGTAACGAAGATTTTATTCCCGTTTATGACAAAACCTTCCCCGTCTTTTTGATAGGTGGTGGCAATGCCTGCCACGTCGCTGCCTGCCTCCGGCTCGGTGAGGAGGAACGAGCCGATTTTCTCACCAGCAGCCAAAGGAGGCAGATATTTCATTTTCTGAGATTCAGTACCAAAATGGAGAATGGGATCGCAAGCCAGGGAGGTATGAGCAGAAATCAAAACCCCGTTAGAAGCGCAGGCTTTGGACACCTCCTCCACTACGAGAACATAGGAAAGAATATCCAGCCCCGCGCCTCCGTAAGCTTCAGGAATAAAACTGCCCAGCAAGCCCAGCGCACTTATTTTTTGAATCAATTCATCCGGGATCTTGTGGTTTTCATCGATCTGGATGGCAAGCGGTCTGATTTCCTTCTCCACAAAATCACGAACGCTGCTTTGCAATACCTTGTGGTCTTGACTCAACTCAAAATCCATTTGGTTCTCCTGGATGTGATGGGTTCCGTATATTTCAGATTTATATCGCCTTCAGGCAAGTCTACCTGCTTTTAAATTCCGCTTTTCTCTTCGCAATGAAGGCCTGCATGCCTTCTTTTTGGTCTTCCGTAGAGAATAAGGTAGCGAACAATGAACTTTCGTAGCGAAGGCCATCTTCCTTTGGCATATTCAGACCGTTGACGATGGCATCCTTTGCGCCCGCTACGGCGAGCATCCCATTATGGGAAATTGCCAGCGCTATCTCCGTGACCTTTGGAATCAATTCGCCAGCGGGGAAAACTTCATTTACAATGCCCCAATCCCTGGCCTGCTGCGCCGAAAGGAGCTTGCCGCTGAAGATCAACTCCCGGGCTTTATTAGGCCCGATCAACCTGGCAAGATTCTGGGTGCCACCGAAGCCGGGAATCACACCAAGGGTAACTTCCGGCAAACCCAACCTGGCTTTCTCTGAGGCATAAATAAAATCGCATGCCAAAGCAAGCTCCAAGCCGCCGCCCAGGGCATACCCATTCACGGCAGCAATGACCGGCTTGGTCATTTTTTCGATCAACTCGACCACGGACTGGCCACTACGGGAGAAAACCCTAGCAGCCATTGGAGACATATCCGCCATTTCCTTAATGTCCCCTCCAGCCACGAAGGCCTTTTCACCCGCCCCGGTGATTACTACCACCTTCACCGAGGGGTCCAACTCGATATCATGGAGGGCTTGAAACAGGGAAGCCACTACTTCAGAGTTCAGGGCATTCAGGCTGTCAGGGCGGTTGATCTTCACCCAACCGATATTTTCGGAATTTTCGACCAGGATGGATTTATATTCCAAAGCGGACTCCTCTCAAAAATAGATCAGATAGAGTTATGGGGAGATCGAAATCCGAACAATCCTGTTTGGTCATGTTTTTTCAGGCCGGATATGAGTAAAAGCCGCGACCAGATTTCTTGCCGAGGTACCCAGCATTAACCATCTTAACCAACAAGGGACAGGGCCGGAACTTGGGATCCTTGAAACCTTCGTAAAGGACTGAGATGATCGCCAAAACCGTATCGAGACCAATCAGATCGGCCAACGCAAGCGGTCCCATGGGATGATTGGTGCCGAGTTTCATCCCCTTGTCGATATCCTCGGCAGTGGCGATGCCCTCATACAAAACAAAAATGGCTTCATTAATCATGGGCATTAAAACCCGGTTGACGATAAAGCCCGGATAATCCTGGGAAACAGCCATCACTTTTCCTAATTTATCCACCAGACCAGAAATGACCTGGAACGTTTCATCACTGGTCGCAAGCCCGCGAATGACCTCCACCAACTGCATGACGGGCACTGGATTCATAAAATGCATGCCAATTACCTTATCCGGGCGCCTGGTAACGGCGGCGATGCGGGTGATCGAAATAGAGGAAGTGTTCGAGGCCAGAATGGCATCCTTATTAACAATTTCATCCAACTGGCGGAAAATTTCAAATTTCAAGGATTCATTCTCGTTGACGGCTTCGATTATCAAATCACAATCAGACAGGTCTGCGAGCGATTTGGCAATAGAGATGCGGTCCAGAACCTGTTGGATGCCACCCGGATCAATGATGCCCTTTTTCGCCTGTCGATCCAGGTTTTGACGGATTGTCTTTTGTGCCTTTTCCAGCTGCTCAGAAGAAACATCATAGATGATCACTTGAAGCCCAACCTGAGCAAAGACATGCGCGACGCCATTCCCCATTTGCCCGGCGCCCAGAACTCCAACAATTTTGACCATATCCCGCTCCTGTATGACTGAATTAATCCAAACAAGGTGTGGATTTCAAGCTGAAGAAATCCACACCTAATAACTAAAACAATTAAACTCTTTCGAAGATGACAGCGACTGCTTCGCCGCCCCCGATGCAAAGGGTGGCCAGTCCATAATGGACCTGGCGCTTGTTTAACTCCCTGATGAGGGTTGCTGCTAGCCGGCCACCGCTAGCACCGATCGGGTGGCCCAAAGCGACAGCGCCTCCGTTAACATTAACGCGAGCGATATCCAGATCCAATTGCTTGATGGCAATCATGGCGACAGCCGCGAAAGCTTCGTTAATTTCAAAAAGATCAATATCAGAAATCTTAATCCCGGCCCTGGCACAGACCGACTCAATCGCTCCCACCGGTGCATCAGGGAACATATCGGGGGACAGGCTCCAGGTGGAATAGGCCACCAGGCGGGCACGGGGTTTTAGGCTGTACTTCTTGAGCGCAGTTTCACCCACGAGGAGAGACAAGGCAGCGCCATCGTTGATCGTAGAGGCATTGCCCGCGGTGACCGTCCCATCCTTGGTGAAAGCCGGGCGGAGCTGTTTTAGTTTTTCGAAATCCACCTTGAACGGTTCCTCGTCATTTTCGACGATTTCCTCGCCTTTTTTTGTTTTCTTTAATACAGAGACGATCTCATCCTTGAAAATCCCCTCTTTTACAGCTTTTTGAGCCAGTTGATACGAGCGGATGGCGAATTCATCCTGCGCTTCGCGAGTGAAACTGTAACGCGAAGCGGCCAAGTCAGCAATTTCGCCCATATGCCTGCCGGTGTATGGGTCCTGAAGACCATCGTAGACCATGAGATCGATCAACTCGCCGTTCCCCATCCGGTAGCCATAGCGCCCTTTTTTCAAAATGAAGGGAGCCATGGACATATTCTCCATCCCTCCAGCGATTACGACCTCAGAATCACCCAGTGCAATGGAACCAGCGCCAAGCATGATCGCCTTTAATCCACTACCGCATACCTTGTTGATCGTCATGGCATGGACGCCATCGGGAAGCCCGGCGTAACGCATGGCCTGACGGGCGGGAGCCTGACCGACTCCACCTGCCAAGACCTCACCAATAATTACTTCGGTAACTGCAGCCGGCTCGAGGTCCGCGCGTTCCAAAAGCATTTTTATAACTGTCCCACCCAAATGAGGGGCCTCGATATCAGATAATGCACCCCCAAAAGAGCCAAACGGAGTCCTTAATGATTCAATGACAAAGATATCTTTCATTTTTACCTCCGGCTAGTAATTCTGGCTGACACCATTAGCATGAGGGGGATGAAATGGATGGAGCCAAATGGGAGAAAAATGCATATGTCGCTAAGGACAAGTCCATTTGATAAATCATGTAAACGTAAAATGTTCATTATTCGTATCGACATTATACAACACTCTGATTAAGGTTTCCCTCGCCCTAAGAAAACCTTGCAGGAAAGCAGAAATTCCACATAATCTCACAACTCGGTTAATATGACATCCGGCAACCAAGTATATTAGGATAATTTAGATAAATATTGACAAATTATTGGAAAAGCAATAAAATGCGGTTCTTATTCGTAAATCCGCCAAGGAGCAAAGGAGGCAGTAATATGGATAAAAATACAAATATTAAAGTCGAACCGGGAAACCACGCAGTCGTGATTACACATATGTTCGATGCCCCACGCGACCAGGTGTTCAACCTGTACACCAACCCAGAATTGATCCCCCAATGGTGGGGACCGCGAAGGTATACCACCAAGGTCGATCGAATGGAAGTCAGACCTGGAGGTCAGTGGAGATTCATTCAGCGTGGCGCGGATGGAAAGGAATTCGCGTTCCATGGCGTGTATCACGAAATCCAGAAACCGGAACGGGTGGTGTCGACCTTCGAGTTTGAAGGTATGCCGGGCCATGTATTGATGGAAACCCTCATCTTCGAAGATGTGAACGGCAAGACCAAGGTTACAGATTCATCCGTTTTCCAGTCGATCGAGGACCGGGATGGAATGGTCAAGGAAGGGATGGAAGAAGGTTCATACGAATCGGGTGAACGCTTTGCCGAAATACTTATGAAGGTACGGGAAGGTATTCGGAAATAACATCTTTCCAGGCAAATCAATGCTCCCAAAATTGATGTGCCTGGATAATATTTTGAAATCACAGGCAGGAGGCTGCAAGTGAACCAGCTCATTTTTGTGCGTCAGTCGGTTGTAAATTCGAGACTTCGCAACCTCCATTCCTTCTCTTCCAGGCAGGAAGAGAACAATGCTCTCCAGCCGTGAAAGCGCCTGGAGAGTAAATTTAAGGTTGCTTTATGGAGAATGTTTCAAGGAATTCCAGGTTAAAGACGGTGATTTCATAGACCCGTCCTCAAATCAAATCCGATTAAAGGATTTGAATTACATTGAAAGGAGAAATAAGATGACCAAGCTTACTCGCCGTACACTCAAGATTGGGATCACAGGATTTCTATTAGCTGTTCTCCTATTGGTTCCACTAGGAAGTGTCTTTGCAGCCGGACAACCCAACCAATCATGCCAGATTGCAGGCGTAACCCCAGGACAATCCATCAGCGCACCCGGATCCGCATTCAACCCCAGCGGTACAGCCGGAACTGTTTACGCTGGACAACAACCCCAGAATTCGGGCAACCCCAAAGCGGTTTCACAGTACGATGTGGCCTGCTACCAAGTATCCATCCATTAATGTGCACGAACCTCAATTGATTCAAGCTTAGACAGATCCCAGCCAGTCGCGGTCTATCGAGCCGCGACTGGCAAATAAAATCGTGTTCAGTGTAAATAAAGGAAAGAGTCAAGGGAATCAAACAGAAATCGGCGAAGCATTATTCCCAACGAGTCAAAAGCAATACAAAATGGTCAGTTTTGGAATTTAATAAGCTATTCAAACCAAAAAATGATAACAAGATAATTGACAAATTGATTACAAGGGAAAAATAATATGGGAAAAGTAATCGTTTTCAACCTGACAACTTTAGACGGTTTTTTTGAGGGGCCAAAACATGAAATCGACTGGCATCATGTGGATGAAGAATTCAACGATTTTGCGGTAGAACAGCTTAGCAATGCGGACAGCTTATTATTTGGCAGGGTGACTTATGAAATGATGGCATCGTATTGGCCAACCCCGACAGCAATCAAGGACGATCCGATCGTAGCAAATAAGATGAACAGCCTGCCTAAAATCGTTTTTTCTAAAACACTTTCGCACGCTGACTGGCAAAATACCCGGCTTATCAAGGATAATTTTGTCGAGGAAATCGCGAAGCTGAAGAAGCGACCCGGAAAAGATACGTTCATTTTTGGCAGCTCCGACCTGGCAGTTTCATTTATTCCCCACGGTTTGATCGATGAATACCGGATCATGATAAACCCTGTTTTCCTTGGTACAGGGAAATCTTTATTTAAGGGTATCCAAAACCGACTGGAATTGAAATTAATCAAAACCAAGACCTTCAAGTCAGGCAACGTACTGATATATTATGAACCGGCTAAAAAATAAGCAGCCCATTTTTGGAAATAGCCATCATTGAGGAAAAACCATGACAAGGATTAAAGGACAGGATGCTAATACATCAGCGGTCGAGAGAGAGACCGAGCGTAAACAAGTCTCCCAACAATTCATGGAGCTGGTGATAGCAGGGAATATTGACGATGCGTACAAGAAATATGTTTCCCCAAATGGTAAACATCACAATCCATATTTCCGGAAAGGGTTCCCAGCTCTACAAGAAGCAATGAAAGAGAATCACATTCAATTCCCAGACAAGAAGATCACCATCAAACATGTGATTGGTGACGGTGACCTGGTTGCCATCCACTCACATATTATGGTTCGGCAAGGAGAACCCGGGATGGCAGCCATACACCTGTTTCGGTTCCAGGGAGACAAGATTGTCGAGCTATGGGATATCGGCGAATCCATCCCGGTAGATTCACCCAACCAGGACGGAGTGTTCTAAGAAAGGAGAAAAAATGAACAAGACTATGATCGAAAAGGAAGCAATAGAAAAAGGTATCAGGGGGGGATATGCCTCTGTCAATGGGCTCAGGCTGTATCACGAGATATCAGGAACAGGCAGACCCTTGATCCTTCTTCATGGAGGGGTCAGTGCCAGTGAAACTTTCGAGCCAATCCGACCCACGCTGGTAAAAGGCAGGCAGATCATCGCCGTTCATTTGCAAGGCCATGGGCGGACCCTGGATATCGACCGACCGCTCAGCTATGAGATGATGGCCGACGATATTGCAGAATTAATCGAACACCTGAACATAGAAAAGGTCGATATCCTGGGGTATTCATTAGGTGGTGGAGTAGCTCTGCAGACCACCATCCGCCATCCGGATATGGTGCGCAAACTTGTTTTGCTCTCAACCCCATGCAAACGAAATGGATTTTACCCAGAGGTGCTGACGGGTATGGGACAAATGGGTCCTGAAGCTGCAAAGTATATGAAAGAGTCCCCACTTTCCAAGCTTTATCCAGACGCCAACTGGTCCGTTCTCTTCACAAAATTGGGAAACCTATTACGACAGGAATATGACTGGTCAAAGGGGGTAGCAGCCATCAAGTCACCAGTAATGATCGCTTTTGCGGATGCCGATGCCGTGCGGACTGAACACATAACGGAATTCTACAAATTACTAGGTGGCGGGCAAAAGGATGCCGGAATGGACGGGAGCGGCAGACCGACAAGTCAACTCGCCATCCTGCCGGGTATGACACACTACAATGTCCTAAATTTCCCTGACTTTGCAAACATAGTAAGTGCATTCCTGGATATACCCTTGCCTGAGGACAGGTAATTCGCCTCAATTCGGAAATTTCCAAACTAACAGGAATTTTGACAAGAAAGGACTAATATGAATACAACACTTTCAAAAGAAGCCATGTCGCCCTCAGAGCTCATTTCTAATCAAATTGCAGGATTGGAAGATTGGCGCGGAGAGCTGCTAGCAAGAATTCGGGACCTGATCAAGGCTGCTGCGCCTGAAATCACCGAGGAGTGGAAGTGGGATACCGCGGTCTGGTCTCAAAACGGGAATGTCGTTTCCATTGCACCTTTCAAGGACCATATCAAACTCAACTTTTTCAAAGGGGCTTCGCTCCCAGATCCGCACCAACTCTTCAATGCCGGCCTGGAAGCGAAGGCTACACGCGCCATCGATTTCTTCGAAGGAGATATTATCCGGGAGGCTGCCTTGATGGAATTAATCCTGAGCGCGGTTGCCTACAATCAAAATGGCAAGTAGAACCCATGGCAAACCGAGAAACAGGAGGATAAATGAGAAAGATAATTGTTTCGGAGTTCCTGACTCTGGACGGCGTCATGGAAGACCCGGGCGGAGCTGAAAAATTTCCCCAAGGTGGATGGGCTTTTAAATATGAACGCGGACCCGAAGGAGACAAATTCAAGCTAGATGAAGTCATGGAGGCAGGAGCCCTCCTATTAGGCAGGACCACATATGAGGGGTTTGCAGCAGCCTGGCCGTCAAGAAGCGGGGAATTTGCCGACAAAATGAACAGCATGCCCAAATACGTGATCTCTGCAACCCTGAAAGAAGCCAAGTGGAATAACTCGAAAATTATTGAGAGTGGGATTGTTGAAAAAGTGTCAAAACTGAAGGCGATGGCGGATGGAGATATGCTGGTTGCCGGCAGTGGCAAGTTAGTGCACTTGTTGATGCAAAACGACCTTGTGGATGAATATCGACTAATGGTCTACCCGGTCATCCTCGGAAGCGGGAAGCGCCTTTTTATAGATGGAGGCGAGAAGAAACTCGCCCTCGCTGAAACCAAACTGTTCAGTTCTGGCATTACTTTATTGCGTTACAGCCCCGGAAAATAATTATCCAGAAAATCTCCATAGAGGGGACACTCATAAAAATTCTGTATCTGCCAATTAATATAAGCAATGAGACGGTCCTAATCGAACCGTCTCATTTTAATTTCATTACCCATCCGGTCCGGAACTTATAACGAGATTATTTTCTAAAACCTTAGCCAACCTGTTTCGCGAATTGCTCACGAACTTTAGCGGAAACCTGGTGATCGGTCATCTTATCGACGGTTTCTACAGACAAGATGCAATCTTTCATTCCGTCGTGCTCGAGACGTTTTGCCAATTCGCCCTTGGCCTCGCCGGGCCCAAATATTTGAATTGAGTCAGCACCTCGAATTATCGCTATGACTGCATTGTAAAAGTTGTTGAGGTGATTTCCAAATTGGCGGTCACGCACATCTTCCGTCGAGCCGTCCATGGAGGCATTCCCGCCAGTAAAGCGGGTATGTTTCTCCATATTTGAAGTGATTTCCTTAATCTCCTCTCCCGCCTCCGAGACAATCACGATCACTGCCTTGCGATGATCGATCCACAGACCTGCGATCTTTTTCATATTACATCTCCTTTTAACTTATAAATATGCAGCCATCCTGTAGTTATCGATAAATCACAGGTTGCTGACACCAACATGCATAAAGTGCAACCTGTCAACGCCACCTTGAATGGCTTGCACCAACCTGTTATTTTCCAAATTTTTTCTTATGAAACCCGTCATTCGCTGATGTTTTTCAGCGCAAATTTCCAGTCGACCAGTTTGTCGAGGACAGCATTTACATAGTCGATGCGTCGATTTTGATAATCCAGGTAATAGGCATGCTCCCATACGTCTATGACGAGTAAGGGCTTCAGACCTTTCGTCATGGGGATATCGGCATTGGAAGTCTTTACCACCTTGAGCAGGGTGCCATCGAGAACCAGCCAGACCCAACCACTCCCGAATTGAGAAACAGCCATACTGGCGAGCTCCTTCCTGCAGGCGTCGACGCTGCCAAAAGAGGCCTCGATTTTCGGTTTGAGAGCATCGGGCGGTTCGCCACCTCCACTCGGCGTCAAACTCTTCCAAAAGAACGAGTGGTTCCAGCACTGAGCAGCGTTGTTATATATCGCGGTTCTTTCCGGCTGTCCCACGGTACTGGTAATAATCTTATCCAATGACAGGGTAGCGTATTCTGACCCCGCAATCAGCTTGTTCAGGTTGTCGACATAGCCTTTATGATGTTTCCCGTAATGAAAACTCATGGTTTTAGCTGTAATGACCGGCTCCAATGCGTTTTCGGTATATGGGAGAGAAGGTAAGGTGAGAAGCGATGCTGATCCAAGTACGGTCGAGGAATTGCCTGTATTTATGTTGCTCATTTCGGTCTCCTTTTGGTTGGTGGGCGCCGCATAACGGCTTTCGCAATCAGTTTTTTGATTATCCGACTTTTTTAAAATCAATGAAACCACGCTGCACATCCAGGGAAGTCAATTGCACGCGGACCCGGTGACCCACATCCAAGCCTGCAAACCCACTCACCACCTTCCCCTCCACCGGAATTGTCAACAAGCGCACCCAGGTGCCTTTCTCGGAAGCGCCGGTGACAATCGCATCAAACTGGTCTCCAATGCGAGATTCAAGCAGCAAGGCAGCCGCGGATTTGCCAACCTGTCGCTCGACCTTATTGACGGTATCTTCCGCCTGGGTGCAGTGAGCTGCCAACAGCTGCAGATCCTCCATACGGTAAGGCACAGGCTTATGGTCCAGGGCTGCTTTCAATAAGCGCTGGGTAAGCAGGTCGGGGTAGCGCCGGTTGGGGGCGGTGGAGTGGGCGTAATCCTTGACCGCCAAGCCAAAGTGACCTGGAGCAACTCCTTCGGGAGGTTCGGCGACATATTCACCCGAGCCCAGGAGCTTGATCACAGCCAAGGAGAGGTCCGGGAAGCGCAAAGGGTCCTCAGCTTTAACCCTGATGAGAAACTCCTCCAATGCTTTTGAATCCGGGTTTTCCGGCAGTCCAACTTTGTGATCGCGAGCGATTTCGACGATCCGGTCCCAACGTTTTGGAATCCGGACCACGCGTCGGATCGAAGGTGAATTATTGGCTGAAAGGAAGCGGGCAGTGACCCCGTTTGCCGCCACCATGAAATCTTCGATGATCACCCTGGCGCGGTTCATTTCATCGATTTCGAGAGACTGAATCTGGTCACCGTCGAAAACAGGTTTGGCTTCAATAGTTTCCAAGCTCAATGCCCCATGGGTGTGGCGGAGGTTCTTCATCTGTTGGGCAGTCTGATCCTGGAGGCGCAGATTCTCTTCCAACCCTTTTACTTTTGTGACGGCTTCTGGTGCGCTGGAATTTCCTTCCAGCCAGGCGGCAACGTTGTTGTAAGCCAACTTGGCGTGATTTGTGACACGGGCCCGATAAATATCGGAATCCTGAACAGTTCCATCCGCATTCACGCTCATTTCTACGACGATCGACAGCCGTTCCTCATCGAAATTCAGGGAGGTGAGGTCGGTGGAAAGTTTTTCAGGAAGCATCGGGAAAATTTCAGCAGCGGTGTAAACCGATGTCGTGTTATGCTGGGCGTGCGCATCAATTGCCGATCCGTTTTTCACCAACGAGTCCACATCCGCAACCGCGACCAGGATCTTGACCCGGTTTCCTGGCAAAGCCTCTGCGACGGTCAACTGGTCGAGATCAAGGGAATCATCGTTGTCAATGGATGCCCAAAGAAGTCCGCGCAAGTCCCGGGTTCCGACAGAACTTGCAGCCAATTTACCACCTGCCTGCGCAGATTGTTGAATGTTGGCCAACTCTGCCAGCGCATCTTTGGAAAAATCGGGAAGGAGCCCCCGCTCGAGCATTACCCGATGAGCAATGCTTTCCAACAACGCACGATGGTTCTTATGATTTGATTCCATGATATTTCCACCTTATCTGGATATTAATTTTGACAACCCAAACGCGGCGGCTGCTGCCAGGCTGCCAATCAATGCAGTCTGAAGAGCGCTGCGAATGGGATGGGTGCCGGTGAAACGGGCTTTAACATACCCAAAGATGAGCAGTGCGACAAGGGTGAATATGACCGAAAAGCTGAGGGCCGTCCCAGTGTTGGAGATCAAAATATATGGAGTGAGGGGGATCATTCCTCCGACGATGTAAGAGGCTGCAATCGTCAGGGCGCTCGTCAAAGCGCGTTTGGGGGCAGGCTCTTCGAGACCCAACTCAAAACGCATCATAAAATCTATCCATGCCTCCGGGCGTTTACTTAAGGCTTTTGCGACAAGGGTGCTTTCGGCGGGCTCGAGACCGTAAGCGTTAAACACATCTTCCACCTCTTTCACCTCTTTATCAGGGATAATTTCAACTTCTAGGCGTTCATTCTCACGTTCCTTGGCATAATGCTCCGCATCACTCCTGGCTGCGAGGAAACCGCCCAACCCCATGGAAATGGATCCTGCGGCAATCTCTGCCAAGCCTCCGGTGATGACAATGGTGGTCGAACTGGCTATCCCGGAAAGTCCAGCAGCAAGAGCGAATGGAACGGTAAGCCCATCGGACATGCCAATTACAATATCCCTGATCACTGCAGACCCCGTGAAATGTTTTTCGACATGTGACGATTGCGGCATATCGACCTCCAACATCGATTATTAAATGCTTCCGGGATGGGAATGGACCTTCACTTCATCCATTTTACTGCACCCCAATATAAAATTAATGGCGACGGATCTCACTCATAGTGTGCAAGAAATTAATCACGTCATCCCGACCAAGCACACCCTGAATTTGGCTCCCAGACATAACCGGGAGCTGGTTGACACCATCCCGATCCATCTCTCCGAGAGCATCCACCAGATCTGCTTCAGGTCGAATAGAAATTATTTTTGAAAGAGGAATCATCACCTGAGCAGCAGTTGTGGATAGCCAGGCCGTGGATGGAATGGTCTTAACATTATGCAGTGTCAATAAACCAACCACCTGATCGTCCTGTTTGACCACCAAACTGCGCTGCCCGGTCCCAAGGATTTGCTTATTGATCAGCTGGTCAAGGGTGCTATTGGCCATGACGGTGGTGTAGTTGAGACTCATTGCATCAGCGACATGGTGACCAGCCAACAGGTCATGGATCGTCTGCTGTTGAATCTGGGAGGAGGCGGCGGATTCCAGGAACCAACCAATGAATGCAATCCAAAGCCCATTTCCGAAATTGCCGGTGAAAATCTGCCACACCCCCCAAAGGATAAACAAATAAGCGATAATGCGTCCAACATTGCCAGCGATAAGCGTGGCTTTGCGTAAATTATGAGTGGCACCCCAAAGAATGGCTCTGAAAACCCGACCGCCATCCAACGGAAAACCCGGGATCAAGTTAAACAGGCCAAGGGCACCATTTATGTACGCCAGGTATTTGGCAATGGCTAAAAGGGGGGCAAGAGTACCGACGACCGGCTGGAGAAGGGCAAAAAAACCTGCCAGGGCGAAACTCACCACAGGGCCGGCAAGGGCGATCCAGAACTCCGAAACGGCACTGGGAGGTTCGGCAGATATTTGAGCAACGCCGCCAAATATAAAGAGTGTGATGCTGCGTACCGGGATCTTGTAGCGCAAGGCCACGGCTGAATGTCCCAGCTCATGCAGGAGCACACTACCGAACATGAAGATAACCGTGGCTGCCCCCACTATCCAATACTGAGATACCGGCCAGTTGGTGAATTCTGCCGGAAAATAGCTGGTAGCCAGTGACCAGGTGAGCAGCGCAAAAATCAAAAACCAGGAATAATCCACTCCGATGGGGATTCCGAGAATGCGCCCCAACGAAATTGTGCTCCGGTTCATATTCGTTCAGCCTCCTTTGGCGAAATTTCTATTGCGGTTGTCATCCGCAGACAAGCTGTCCCGCCCCCTGGAGAAAAGGAAGCCCTATTCGCCAAGTATGGTCGTCCGAAGGAAACAAGGAATCAACTAGAAAAGTTCCGGAAATAGAGTCGCACTATTGAAATGATCCGTCCGACAACCTGCAAAGGACAACATGGATCAGCTTATAAACAACACCTACTGCCATTCCAATTTTACCTTTTTTTAAACGATTGGATTTCGTGCCTAAAAATAATAGATAATCGCACCCAATCCAAAGCGTGCATATCCGAATTTAAAATTCGAGCTTTCCTTCACGCAATGAGCCAGCAAAGGGTAATTACCCTCTTCTTCCACCCAGCAGGCGCAATATTATAACGAAAATCACTGCCCCGACAAATGCAATCAGGATTGATTCCACATTGATGCCTGAGATCGGGTCTCCGATATGGAAGAAGTAGGAAGCACCCCAACCTCCCAACAACGCGCCAACAACTCCGACGACAATATCGCCGATACACCCGAACCCGCCCCCTTTAACCACCACCCCGGCCAACCAACCTGCCAACAAACCTACGACAACCCAGGAAAGTATTCCCATAATGATCTCCATTCATATTTTAAGTCATCATGCGAAAGATCCATGTCTTTCACATGTCTGGCAGCCCTTGTGGGCTATAAACATCATACAATAAAGGCTCCCCGGCCACATCCACCAGCCGGGGAGTCCTTTTCTCCGCCAGTCGGGGGAGATCTTGCGGCAACTATACTAGATATAAATTAAAGATTGATGAAATTAATTGGATTTGTTGATTTCCATTCCCGTCGATTCACATTCAGCAATCGTACAGTCAACAATCGCAACCGTTTCTCGCCAGCTATTTCACGATGGTTTGATTAATAATTGCACCTTTTGCCCGATGCTGCGACTTTTTAAACTACAAAGTATCATTGTGATGAGGCAATCAGACGGCGCATTAGACGCCAGGAGATGAGCATCAGGACCAGGCCAATTGCGACCAGCCCACCGAGAAGTATCCAGTTTGGAGCAATACCACGCAAGGCTATATCCCGCAAAAGAAGTGTGCCATAGGTGGTAGGCAGCATCCAAGAGATAACTCTAACCGGTTTCAACAGCATATCCAAACTCAATGATAAATCCGCTGAAAAATACGCTGGCCAACAAGACAATCATGCTGTACTGCACAGCCTGACTGTCGGTTTGCGAAACAATCGAAATCGTAAAGCCAATCCCCAGTGAGGTAAACAGCACGGCTACGATGACCAGGCTGAAATACAACCAGTTACCCAACATGGGCACATGCAAGACAAACACCAAGAGGGCAGACAGGATTGCTGCAATCACTCCTCCAAATATCATATAACTAACATATTTACCAAGCAGGGCTTCCGCGCTGATAATGGTGATACCCGGAAAAGTTCCATGGCACCTACATTGCGCTCACGAACAATGGATAAGGCAGCGAATGTAACTCCCAGATGCTGGAGCAAGAGCGCCAGTACTGCCAGTGCGAAGAAATCCAAAATGGAAGGCTGGACGTTCACCACGCTTTTCGTCTCGCTGATAAAAGGGCTGACTATAATATCAGGGCTAATGCTCTGGAACTCTGACAGCATGGAGTCCAAGTCAGTAAGGTCCTTGTCAACCTTGTCAAGGCGCGCCAGCCGTTCATCCTTGAAGGAACTGTGCTGTCGCTAAGCTGGGTTGTATTTTGATGCAGGTCTGTAAGCGTACTCTTCGCCGGGTCAGCATTTCCTGCGCTCGTGCTATTTGTTTGCTGCAGACCATCCAGTAATCGCAAGCTGACGCCTGCAGCCTGGGAAATAGCATCCACATTGCTCAGCTAACCCCTGCTGTTTTTGCTGAGCAAGTGCTGCATCTCCGCTTTGCACGGCTTGCCGCATGGCAGAGACATTTTGATGAGCTTCCAGCAGACTGGCATGCAAGTCGACTGCATCAGCCTGCCCCTGCACGGCAAAAGAACGCAGCACTTGCTGATTGACAACACCTGCGTATAGCCAGCCCAAATAATTGATATAACTTACCTTCGTAGGATCGATCTCATGGTGATACAGGATAAATACGGCCTGCTGGTTGCTCTTGATGATGCTGGTAGCATCCACCGGCTCCACAATTACCAGATCCACCTGTCCTCGCTCAGTTGATCGAGCGCGTCAGCTCTGATTATCAGTGACACCGGCAAAGTTGAGCACCAAGTCCATGGATTTTCCATATTGTTGGATATCCTGGGCAGAGATTGGACTGTTGGACTGCACCACGAACAGCGTACGCAATGGCGCTCGATTGGTCACGGTAGCCAATTCCAAAGATAAACAGGATTAGGAACGGACCCAGCACAAGAGTGGCGACCAGTCGAGGCTGGCGCAAAATCTCAAAAATTTCCTTCCGAAAGAAAGATGATGACCTGATTATGCCTCGGAAAAAGTTACCCATGGCTTCACCTCCGGACGCACCAGCTCCACAAAGACATCTTCAAAGGACGGCATATATTCCTCCACCGCCTGCACCTGAATATTTTGTTGCTGCGCCCAACTCATCAATTCCGGAGTGGCGGTATTGGCATGGTCTACGATAATTCGCATGCTGTTGGGACCCGTACGGAATGTTTTTAGCCCGCACGAAGGCCATCGAGCGCAGAATGAGCCTCAGCTTGGAAATCGAATGGATGCCGTCGTGCGAAAATCGATCATATCGCCGCCATAGGCGTGATGTCGTATCACCTCGCGGGGTATCCACCAGAAGCAATTTCCCATTGTTCTGTACACCCACCAGGTCGCAATTGTCTGCTTCGCTTACGTATTGGGTGGTGATGAATATCGTTCGTCCCTGGTCTTTAAGTTCCCTGAAATGGTCCCAAAACTTACGTCTCAGGACAGGATCTATCCCCGCAGTCGGCTCGTCCAGGAAGAGCAGTTGCGGATCATGAACCAGAGTGGACGCCAGGCTGAGTCGTCGCAGCATTCCTCCTGAGATGTTTCGCGCCAGCTTCGAACGATGTTCATACAACTCTACAAATTTCAAGGCCTCTTTCAGTCGCCTTCTTCGAAACAAGCTCATGCCGTACAAGGAAGCAGCAAAGTTAAGGTTTTCCCACACAGTTAAGTTGGTGTAGAGTACGAAAAGCTGCGGCATATAGCCCAGGCCTATCCGCTCGCGCCGACTTAACTTCGCTGGATCGCGATCGAAATACATACAACTTCGCCGTCCGTGGGAACATAAACGCCTGTCAACATACGGACCGTGGTGGTTTTTCCCGACCCGCTGGGACCGATAAAACCGAAGATGGAAGCCACGCGGGACCTCAAATGAGACATCCTGAACTGCGGTTTCATCACCGAACTTTTTCGTCAAATGCCTTGCGCTGATAACAAACTCGTTGTCTTGAACCGTCTGCATGGTGATCCGCACTCAGATGGAGAATCCGGTGCCAATATTTCCTTCTTATCCACCGATACCTTTCCATTATCACTCATGTTCATTCTCCTTGTGTTTCGAATGGATTTCTCAGTATCACTTGCTTGCTCACTGGCAAGTCTTTTTAACTGTCTGGAAAGCAGACGGATAGAGAATCCGATATACCTGTTGCTCCTCTACATGCTCTTCGTAACTAAATCGAGTCCTTGCTAAGCCCCCAAGTTGGGCGATCAAAAACCAACCGAGCTGCAAAGCTCAAGATCCACGGCGATCGCCAAAATCCAGGTTTGGAGCCGCGTGTTGCGCGGCTTCCACATTCGCTTTTAGCTGTGTGGTGACTGCTTTATACTGGTCGATTACTGACTGCGCATTGCCGAGTGTGCTACTAATCCCTTGCGTCGTTTCAGTAGATTTTGGTTAGCTCGGTCTCCAACGGTACCCAGATTAGTCTGGCCGTCTAACCAAACTGGTGTTGATGGTAGCACAGCGATGGTATCAATGTATTCAGGCTGGCTGAAACCTGGGCCTAGGGCCGTGTGCAAAGGAACCGTCCGGTTTGTAGGCAGCTACCGGTGAAAAAGGAATACTCGTCAGGGCTAGCCAATACGTTGTCAATGAGAAGCGCGCTGCTTTGAGCCGAGGCCAATGAGGTTTGAGTAGCAGCTGACTGCAGCCGGGAGATCTTTGCCGGTTAGCGCTGATCAGGGAATCTAGCATCGGGTCGGTGTTATGGATCGCCAGAGCCAGCGCGTTGGTGGTTGCCTGCAGCGAAGCAACATCAATCCGTTGTAGTCTGCACCACCTGATCGACGATGGTGAGAACGTCTCTGAGTGGTGTTGAGAGATTGATCGACCAATGCCAGGTTATCGTCCCGATTTATTTTACATTGGCCTGTACCGAAATATTTTCGATCAGCTTACGAGGCTGAAAATACTTCCGGCTACCGCTGCAATAACCAAAAGAATGCCGACTATTCTTCTTAAAAATCATGCGACTTTCCTTTCACTTTATCACCTCGAAATTGGCGAGGGCGTTTTGTTTCATTTTGCATTTGTTCCCATCACCACCTGGTTAATCCCAAATCAGTTTGCATCGTTTTTATCCTGCTTAGGATTTTCCAGACTCCCTTGATTTCCCCCCATCACTGTCAGGGCGTGGGGTTTTATTTCGATACGCACAGTCCCTTCTCCCAACGCGATGCCATCCGCCATTACCGGCATAGCCGGGTTGGTCTCAATTTCCACACGCTGTACATGGTAGTGCTGGATACGGGAATCTTCCGGTTTCCCTTCACCTACCCCCTGCAGGATATAGCCGAGCAGATCCAATTTGGACAAGTCAGCGAAAAAAAGCACATCCAGTAATCCATCGTTAAAGGATTCAATGGTACCTAGTTGATAATGGAAGCCTATATAAGGCATATTTGAGACCAGGACCACATGACCCCGATCATGGATCTCCCGATCATCATCCAGTAACAGATTTATATCAGCAGGGGGAGCTGAAGCCAGGGTTGTCAAGAAACTCCCAATTTGTGCCAGGTTGCCATGTTGGATATCATCAACAGATGGGAAAAGAGTCGAGACCAAACCAACTGAGCATACCTCCAGGAATGGTGTACTGATCTTGCCGCAAGTAGCTATGCCAACATCCACTTTGATACGCCGCCCTGATCGCAGTATCGCAATGGCAGCTGGAATATCATTCGGGATGTTCAGGCTTAGAGCAGTGTTATTTTGTGTCCCAATCGGGATTATTCCCAAGGTTGCGTGAGTCCCAGCCAAGGTTCTGGCAACTGCAGAAATAGTGCCGTCACCACCGCAAACTACAAACATCCGAAACCCCTGGGTGAGTGCATCCTGGACAACCCCGGGTAAGTCACAGCCCGGTTCCACCAGGTAAGCTTCCGGTACCAGCTTCCAGGCTTGCATCTCATGAATCACATCCACTATCTTTATAGGTGATGTCCTGGCAGCCCCCGCACTGGGATTAAAGATCAGCTTCACTCGCATATGGCGCTTTCTTGTGAGGGAAGTGAACCTGTCAGTAATTTCATCCATGTGGTTTAATCCTTTGCCCTAAATTTTATCGATTTTTTCCATTTTTGCCCGAGGCATCTAATAATAAATTTTTATCTGGTTGAGCTTCCGTTTCATGTTCCTGTGTTGGCGGTAATAGAGACACTCAAGTTGGCTCCAAATAGAAAAATTAGTCCGCTCAGATAAGCCCAGAAGAGGAAGCGATCATCGCTGCAACCGAACCGTAGACCAGGTTCGATAGGGAGACGTAACGTGGAAACAAATAGTAAAAAGAATTTTTTGGCTAGCTCCCAGAGCAGGCCAGCCCCCATCGCTCCGGGTAAAATCTCGCGCCAGGTGGAAGCTCCATGCGGGAAGCAGTGTATAGAGCGCCATGAATAATGCATACATCGAGAATAATGGCCAATATAAAACTGATTCCACCCCTACCGGAATAATTATAGGGAACGTGAAATATGCCAATCACGCCTTGCAAACGAAGCCAGGAAGAGAGCTGGGCCAACGAGAACCAGCACGAACAGGATTGCCAGACCACGCCGCTTCCAGATGGACGACCGCGTTTATTGCTCCAAATCTCAATCAGTGTTTGGGTAAGCGTGTAAAAAATAGTGGACGCAGACCAGATCAGTCCAACTATCGCAACAATGGTAATTGGCCCGCGCGCCCGAATGATTTCATCAATATTCCTACCAAACAACTGGCCAAGAGCTGGTGCAATAAACTCCAGCCTTTGTACGATGAGCTGTCGGTCAATTATTGGGCCAAGTGTGAAGCTGGTAATGGCAATGCTCAAAAGGGTAATGGAAAGAGGGAAAAGAGGGCAAAGTAGGCAATCGCGGCGGACGTAATCGCCGAACTAGGCTTTATGGTTTCCTGTCGCCAACCAAATCCCCAACCAGCCATGCGAACGTTCATTTACATCGCGCTGCGAATACCTGATGCCAAATTTTTTACCATTCAGTATCCTGTGCTCATCTCGTTTCTTTGTTTTATCGATAAGCAATTAATACGATTAAATGCCGCGATTCAGTTGAATGCGGAGAATTGATTATCAAATCCCCTGGGCACTGCTGATATGTGCAGATTACTTTTAATCTGCCTTAAGTGTGTCAGAGATTATAATTGGCACGCTGATATGCGGCAATGATATGCCAACTTTGCCAAGTAACAATGAGATATTAATGGGCTGCTGCAGGAGGGGACAGTAAACCTGGAGAGCCCTTGGTTTTATACAACAATTATCATCACCCATCCCGACCCATCCATGCTTCAAACCTGAATTCTCCAATTATCGTCCAGGAAGGAATCCAGTATGACACCCTGGACGGGCATCGAAACTCAACTGGCCGTTCCAAAAGAGTTACTGGTCCTGGGCGCAATAAGGTCGGGTGACCGATCGCCAACCAAAAAATTACCAGCCGCATTGGCAATAACGCCAAATTGGCTGGCAGGAACTCAGATGGAATCTTTCAGTGCTTTGAGAGCCCTCAACTTTATCACTTTGCTCGCCGGTTTTGCCTTGTAGATCATCGGTTCCCTGGTGAAGGGATTAACACCTTTATGCTGCGGCGAGGCTGGCTTGGTAACTACATTCAATTTAACCAGGTTCGGGATAAGAACTTCGCCTGGCCCACGCTTGCCGAGCTGCTCAGCGATTATGACATTGATCGCATCAAGAGCTGAAGCGGCTTGCTGCTTGGTAAGACCACTTTTCTTGGAAAGGGCGGCCACGAACTCGGCCTTCGTCATTCTTTTTTTTGCCATTCGCTGTCTCCTTAGATTGTCCAATTTTTTTAAATCGGAGCGAGGATTTTATATTTTCACTAACTTGTCAAATTAACTTAGTTATCAGGTCCAGTCGATCCGGGCAATCTGGTATTTAGCCCTGGTGTCCCATAGATTTTCGAAGTGAAGATTCGGGATCATTATCCACTTCGAATGACACAGCGGTATCGCTTTTAGTCAGGCTACATCACTCCCAAGAGGTGCAAGATGACCAGGATGATGGCGATAACGATCAATATATGGATCCAACCGCCAGTTTCCGGGAAGCTCGAACTGATCCTTCGGCCAAAAAAGCCAAGCAGCCACAGGATGAACAGGATTACGATGATCGTCCACAACATGAGAATTCTCCTTTTTAACGGCCTATTTCAAGGCCCATAGGTAGCCACCCGTCCGTTTGACAGGTCGGGAGTTGATCTAACGCTCCAGCAGTATAAAGATACCGGCTGCGATAGCGAGGATTGCCATAATTACGCTCAGCCCGGCAAAGCTCAAGCTGAATAATCCAATCAGCCCGTACAGGATGAGCCAGATGGCTAATAAAAGAAAGCCTATATTATGGGTGATTCGCATGCGCATGGTGTTACTCCTTTCTAAAGTGAACAAGTGGCGGGCGTCAGATCAATGATCCCAAACACCCGCAAAGGGAGATTAGAACGATTTAATCTAAGGCTGCCTCAACCGCGGCTTTCCCGGTATCGAGAGCTGCAGACAAACGGTCCAGCTGTTCGACGAGCTTATCCTGACCGAGCTGCTTTAATTCCACAGCCTTCTCTTGAACATCAGCAGTGATCCGGTTGGTTTCGGAGCGGACCTGCTCCACAGCACTTTTAACATTTTTGGCAGTCCGATCGCGCACCAAAATGGCCTCCTGCTGAATTTGATCGCGCGTTCGCCTCCCTGATTGAGGGGCCAGGAGCAGCATGGTTACAGCACCTGCAAGGCCGCCGATCAACATACCAAATAAAACGTTCATCCCATTATTCCCGTGCTTAAGTTTTCCACTATTTTTATCCAACTGAAATCTCCCGGGTTCTTGACATGAGTGAATCTTGATTGCATCTTCCTTGTTAGGGGAAGCCAGGGACCGCAGACCAGTAATTTATTCCTGCCGTTCATTGCCAAAATATATGCCGGCTTGAATCCGTTCTTCCTCGGTCAGGATAAACAGCCTGGAAAGCCACCTGACTGCGCTGCGCAGGGTCCAAAAGAAGCCTAAAAAAGGATTTGCCCGGTTCTCTGCCTGCCTGGATTTACCATTCGCAATTTCCATGCTGCACCTTTTTTATTGGTGAGTGTTGTGCTGTTCGGTGGTAGTAGTTTGAGTAACGGGTCCGCGCGGGCGATAGAAGATCACCCAAATTAATCTTTCAACCGCCCAGCCGATCAAGCCATACACCAGCATGGCAATCAGGGTTGAGATTTCGAGCACCATGCCACCTGCAGCTGGTGTCGCCGTCAAGCCTGCAAACGGGGACACGAAAAGGCCGGTGAAACCATATATAAAAACGGCGAACGGGTTAGCCGGATTGGCCGCGATCAATTTCAATACGAAGCGCAAGGCGAGCAATGCTTCGAGTACTCCAAGAACCAGCCAAACCAACTGGGTGGCTTTGAAGGTAAAAATCTGTCGTTCGCGTTCCGGTTCCTTCTGTGTCGTCTGTACTTCTGAGGAAGTATTTGTAGTCATTTTGAACTCCTTTATCAGCACGATCCCAGTAGAATGGGGAAAGGCTCACAATTGTGGTGAACATGGGTGCCGGGAGGCACCCTTTACTTTAGACAAGAAAACAGGCGGGTTAGCGCCTGCGGCGAATTAAATTGACAATGAAGAGCAGGATGATCGCGCCTGCCAGGGTTATCAACATGGCTGGAATTGAGATCGCGCCGACACCAATTGGCGAGATATGGAACAAGGGGGTGAGGAAATACCCGGCTATGAATCCGCCTATGACGGCAACGATAATGTTGATCAGCAGATTCGAGCGGTCATGCATGATCTCGGTGGCCACCCAGCCGATGATTGCAGCGACAATGAGGTAGATAACGATATTTAACATAGTTCTCTCCTTTTTGAGAATCCAGGTCACGGAATACCGTGTGTTAATTTGTAGGTCCAGCGCCCTCCCCTTCTTGAGGATGGTTGACTCCCATCCAGTTACTTGGCGGGGGCGGGCCCAGGTTTATTTTCCAGATAGACCATCATTCGCTGCCAGGTGCTTATCTATATCCTTGACTGCACGCTGGTAGGTATAGCCATACTTTTCCTGAAGAACGCCAGCCAAAACGTCGACCTTCCCTGCAGCCCGCTCCAGGTCATCATCAGTGAGCTTGCCCCACAATGCCTTGGCTTTTCCTCGGATTTGGGTCCACTGACCTTGCAATACATCATTGATCATATTTTGATCTTCCTTTGGATCATTTATAAAAACTACATAATTGCTCTATTGCAAAACTTCATCGCCTTGTCCTGAGCTGAGACCCACCTGAAGAGCATCACACTAATTTGCGACTGTCCCGGTGAGGAGTATTTTTTACTTGTGATTTCCCAATATCGTCTGGCGATATCTTTAGAGATCAATTTGGTCCCAATCCATGAGCCGGAACCTTTAGACCCGTCTGGCTTCATCTGAATCGAACAGTTTTCCTTGTTTAATCTGCTGGTTCTTTTCGATTTTGTTGAGTGTATCCCACCACTCTTTTGCCTCTTCCAGCACGTGCTTCCGTTGGCTTTCAAATGAAACGTTGATCATAAATTTAAGCTCCTTTGAATCTTGTTAATATGCCGTCCCAGTTTGTGCCGGCGCTCGGGGCAGCATATTGCGCCGGTTATTCAAGTCCTTATATCAGTCATGTGCATCACTTAAGTTTAAACTTGCGGCAACGGCACGCAAGCGTTCAGCCACCCGCTCGGGAGTCTCCCCTTTACTGATAAACGCATCGGCTCCTGCAGAGAGGGCGGCCTGGTGACGGGCGTCCAAATGGCTGATAAGGACTATGACCAGCGCAGCCGGGCAGGCCTTCCGAAGTTGCTCAAGAGCTGCTGTAGGAGAATTGGGAAGCAGATCCCAATCCACAAGCAAAATATCTGTGTGGCTGATGGGTGCCTCAGCTAAGGTCGTTATCCAATCGGCCGCTTCGCCAATTACCTCCAACTTTAAATCAAGAAGCAGCAGGCGCAGGGCAGAACGTTCCTCAGACTGGGCATCGGCTAAATAAACGCGGGTCATAGATTTATCGTACAATAAAACCTCCCCAGCCACATCAGACGGGTGGGGAGTATTCATCTAGGCCACTTGGGGGAGGGTGAACTTATAGCCACCATGTGGGGTAAAAAGAAGTAGAGAAACAACCAGGAGAGAAGAGCCGGTCAGGCCTTACTCATTTAATTAAGGTTGAGACAAAAAACATGTGTGTGGGAACGATATTTCCAGTCGTTTCCACACACTCTGCATCCAGGCAATCTTACGCCGAAAACAGCCTAATGCTTCTTGTTACTTTTCTTCAATCCAGAAGAGGGGTTCATCCCGCCATTGGCAAGGGGCAATGTGCCGTTCTTCCCGGGCAACTGCCGAGTGGTTTTCTCAGCCTGGGCCAAATCAGAAATTGAACCACCGCTGCGGTTAGCGGTTGCGAGCGGCTTCAATTTTTGTTTTGGTAATTTGCGTTTACTGACACCTTTATGTCCCATTTTTTCTCCTACACGCGAGTTGTGCCGGCCGTCTTACGGGCTTCCTGCTTCAGACGCCTGGCATGAATGCGTTTCCCCTTTGATAATCGCACGGGCTTCTTCTCGTTCAACTTTGCTTTTTCGGTTGCCATTTGTATCAACTCCTTATTCTAAAATTAATCCCCGGACGAATTTGACCAGGGGAGGTCTTATGATACGACCAACCCCTCCAAACCACATCCGCCGGGCGGGGGGTAAACGCCTCCACCAGTTGGGGGAGGAAGTAATTTCTTTTGCCCTCTTTAACATGGTTCAGCAATCGCGAGCCTGGTGAAATTCTCAAGCCTGCGCAGCTCAAGAGGGCATGCCGTTACGACCAAAGGTGAAAAGCGCCCACCCCGCCTAATGTTCCAGGAATCGGGCCAGGCTCTCGTGGATGTGAACGGCAGCTTCGTGCTCAGTCTGAATAGGTGAAGAAGGCGCAAGACTATGAGCCTGCTGATTAAGCCGATGAGCGATTCCCACGAGAAACTCCTGAAATGAAGAAAGCGGCTGTTGAGATATCTGTGACTGGTCAACCTCCCCCTTGCGCCACTTTTCGAGGGAATTAACCCGAAGCAGTTCTCGATGACGACGGGCTTCTTCAGGTTCACCGGGAACAGGAAGCGTCAGTGGAGTGTCGCTGCGGGGCTGTGTAAGAGAAAGGTTCTTTTCAAATGTGTTCGCAGCCTTGTCCCTAGCCGTGAGACTTTCGGGAAGATCAAACAGGGTTTTTATAGTAGCTGGCAGGGAGGAATGTTCATAGACGGTTGAATCCACCCGCCCTTTTTCCACGAAGGGTGAAACGAGGATTGTCGGGACACGAACACCCAGGCGCGTAAAATCAAAGTACGGGTGTTTGGATTTTTTACCATCAGGACTTGGAACAGAGGCGGGTGGTGAGACACGATCGAAATAACCTCCGTGTTCATCATAGGTCACGACGAGCAAACTCTTTTCCCATAACTGACTATTGCGCAGGGTGTCATAAACCTCGGCAATGAGATATTCACCCAAACGAACATCATGGGGAGGGTGCTGGTCGGTGGCTTTCCACTCATGAAAATCGATATAGCGAGGCTCGATAAAGGAATAGGCAGCCAGGTCCCCCTTTTCCAGATCGGTGTAAAAAGTCTCAAATCTTTTGAAGCGATCCAGCGTCCGCCAGTGATGCTGCAAGATGATGCTTTGAGGGACATCTCCATAATATATATTCCAAGAATGCCCATTTTTACCTAAAGCATCGAAAATGGTTTTCATCCTGTAATTATGCCTGGGGGAGTCTACGATCATTCCATCACAGGTGGCAGAATGAGCGAAGAAGCGATTAAGCCAGGTGGGCCCAGGAACGGCAGAGAACCAGTGATCACACAGGCAGAATTCGTTGGCGAGGGTAGTCAACGCCGGGAGCCTGGCAGGATCAAAGCATTCCATGATCTTCCTGCCAAGCTCCACATCGCCTTTTTCCTGGACGATATGGGCGGCGACAAATCCATTCATTGGTGCCGGATTAACAACGCGCCCCGGCTCGCCATATAACTGCGTTTCAACACTTTCAAAGTCGTGGGCAGGGTCAACAGATATGTAGTCTGCCCTGTTACTTACCAAAACGTGCTCAGAATTTGGGTCAGAGGGATTAACCGGATTAAATTCATTGCCGGTCAGTCCATGACCATTGGGCAGGTAACCCAGCATATGATCATAAGACCGGTTCTCAAGCATGAGAACAATGACATGCTCAATGGGAAATCGGAAATGAGTATCCATGACAATATCCTCCTGGCTACTGGATTCCAGCGCAAATGTATTTCATTTGCAGCTATTTCTTATTCACCTGCTTCATTATCCAGACCTGACTGGCTTTCAGCCATTGGAAGATCTTCCAGGGATTGGGCAACGCGTTGTTGAAGACCTTTTTGGCCTGGCTTGCGTTTTCCGATGTTTTTTAGGGACCCAAGCAGGTACGCGGTTACCACCCGGGTGAGTTTTTTGAGAGCCTCAGCCGAAAGCTTTTGACCTTTATCGAACCAACGCACAGCCGCATAGCCCATCACGACAGTTGTGGAGGAGGCAATCGCGGCGCTCAGGAGCCAGCCAGGAAAGCCTCCCAACTTGCTAAGTTCCTGGAACAGAGTCCGACCCAGAAACCCCAGGCCAAAGGTGGCAACCAGTTCGGAGGCGCGCTGGGGGGTGATTTTATAATTGTAGATGCGGGCGATACTGACCACCATGATCGACTGTGTTATCACCAAGGGAACAAAATCGATGACCGGCAGCGGTAACAATGCAATGGTGGCTGATATCGAAGCCGCCCGGACAGTGGTTTGCCAGGCGAGCTGCCAGCGATATTCCGGTAATGCCTGTCCCAGGGCAGCGACCATCTCAGGCTCAGTGGCTGCCACCGCCAGTAACACTTTCCCGAGGTTCCTGCCGACCTTGGCAACAATCGGTACGATCTCATCGGGCTTCAAACCCAGGTTCACTGCAGCACTCGATATGACACTTTGCAGGTCTTTGCGTGGTACCAGGTCCACCTTGTTCAGCACCACCACGAAGGGTTTTTTCAGTGCGGACAGCTCGTTGAACAGTTCCTGCTCGGTCTTTTTGATCCCCTGGACGGCGTCGAAAACCAGGATCAGGAAATCCGCCTCCTCGGCAGCCGACAAGGCCAGATCTTTTTCTTTCTCGCCCACACTTCCCACCGCATCAGCCCCGGGTGTATCGACAACGGTAAACAAAACTGCATCGGCCTGCTGATTTACAGTTGTAGTGCCCGGCAAAGGACCCACCCTGGCCAGCTCGTTTTTATTTTGTACAAGCTGGTTATACAGGGTGGATTTACCGACGTTGGTTGGTCCAACAATGACTACCCGGTGCTTGGTCCCAAAAGCCTGCCGGACCTGGGCAGTGGACAACTTTATCAACCGCCGCAGCAAATTCGGATCCGTTGGGAAACCAGTTAATAGCGACAGGAAGCCGGTCTTTTCAGCGGGGCCCAAATCCTCCCAGAGTTTGCGAACTGTCGCTTGAACTTCGGGAGGGAATTGGCTAAGAATGTCATCAAAAAGTGTCAAGAGAACCCTTGACCTTCAAACCTATGACCTGCTTGAATGGACATTATCCATGGTCATCAGATCATCTGACCATTTATTAACGTCCAACCGTCTTTATTTCTTTTCTGGAACGACGGTCTCGTCTTTAAGAAGTTCATCGAACAGGGATCGGTAATAGATCAATGCCTGTCTTAATTCTTCGGTATTTGCCGAGTGCTGCTCATTCTTGATGGCGATCGCACGTGCAGCCCGGTAATTACTCACCAAAGTTGGATAATTGACAGATATGTCAGCTGCCCGCTGCTCAAAATCGGATACCGGGTAGGCACGCACCTTCATGACTTCCATGATCAGGTGGTCTGCCTCCACAGTCGCCTGTCCGGGTTGGTCGACAAACTTGGCCTGGATCGCCGTCCATTCAGCCTGGTAACGCTCACGCTCACTCACGGAAAGCGGACGAATATTCAATGTATCCATGTGCTTCTGCCGACCAGCTCAACTCTGCCTGGGCTTTCTTTTCGTTCCCTGCAGCCTGGACCGTGCGGTCATATTCAGGTCCATATTTATTTTGGAACTTCTGAGACTTCTTTCGGCGGGCAAACCTGGGTGCCATGATAGCGCCCATGATCACCAATATCACAACTACGGCAATGATTATAAGTGTAGGACTCATTTTGTAACTCCTTTTTTAGGTTTGAACATGACATCAAGATTTCTTTTTCCTAACTCTTACTCATTATAAAATGCAGCCTCCCCAGCTACATCCATCAGCCGGGGAGTGTTTATCTCGTCCACTTGGGGGAGATGGAGGAATCAGGGAATAATGCGGTTTCGCAGCGCCAGGGAAACGGCTTCTGTGCGGCTGGCGACTCCTAATTTGGAAAGAATGTTACTGACATGGGATTTTACCGTGGATGGACTTACGGTCAGCCTGGCGGCGATCTGGGTATTGTTCAACCCCTCCACCATAAGTGCCAGAACTTCACGCTCGCGCTCGGTCAGGTCGAGGCCAGGTGCGGGAGGTTGCGAGGCAGCATGTACCAGTGCCTGGGCAGCCTCGGGAGAAAGGGTTGAGCGGCCAGCATGCGCGGCGCGAATAGCCTGAACCAGCTCGTCAGCCGATACATCCTTGAGCAAATAGCCGATGGCTCCAGCCTGCAATGCGCTTTGGACCAGGATCTCCTCTTTAAAACTTGTAAGAGCAATCACCTGGATCGATGAAGATTGCTTGCGGATCATCCGCGTGGCAGCAGCTCCATCCATGTCGGGCATGACCATGTCCATCAGGACCACATCCGGATGGAGTTTTTCACTTAGCTGGATGGCTTCCTGACCACTGGGAGCCTCACCAACCAATTCCAGGTCATCAAAGACCTTCAGGAAGGTCGCCAACCCGCGGCGGACCATCGTATGATCGTCAACCACCATGACACGGATACGGGAGGAGGAAGGGGATGTCATAGAGACTCCTATTTCTCGGTTCGGGGCCAGCACAAGGTGATTTCTGTCCCGTGACCCGGCTGGCTGGTGAACGACAGCTGTGCACCCACGGCTTCAGCACGTTCACGCATCATGTCCATTCCATAATGACCGGGGGCAGTCACTTCTCCGGGGTCGAAGCCAATGCCATCATCGAGAATGTGCATTTCCACCGAGCTGACCGCAATCTCCTGGGGCACCCCCATCTTAGCCAGGAATGAAAACGTTTGAATCTTTGGATTTCCATCCGTTGAACTGGCATCATAATGCAAATCAATCTCCACCTGGCTGGCTTCGGCATGTTTGGCAATATTATTAAGCGTCTCCTGGCAGACCCGGTAAAGTGCGACCTGGATTTCAGCGGGGAGAACATGCTCTCCGGTTATTGAAACGCTGACAGGCACATTCGTCCGGCCTGTAAATGCATTAGCCAGTTGACGAAGCAGGTCACCCAGACTGCTGTCGGTCAGAACCGAAGGACGTAATTCGGCAAGAAGGGCGCGCATCTCTGCAAGGGCGCCGCGCGTCAGCCGGCGCAAGTCTTCCAGCGACTTGCGGGCCTCGGCCTGGTCACGGTCCCACAGGCGCGGCAGCACTTCGGCGATCAGACCGGCGGAGAAGAGGGATTGATTGACTGCATCATGCAGGTTTTGAGCCAGACGCTGACGTTCCTGGAGGGCAGCGAGTTCCCCGGCATGTTCGTATAACTCAGCGTTGACCATGGTAATGGCAGCCTGGTCGGCCACGCTCAGAGCCAGGTTTGCATGATGAGATGTAAAGTAATTCCGCTTCTCGTGTGCCACTCCCAAACCACCGATGAAACGGGCTTTTACTGCCAAGGGCACCCACATCCAGGATCGCATCCCTTCGAGCAATCCTCCCGCACTGTCGTTGAGAAGCGAACGTATAAATTTCGCCGGTGGATTGTCACTCCATATGTCAGCAATACGGATGGGCCGATGTCCGTTGAACAAGAGTGGCCAAAGTTTCAGGCCTTTGCATGCTGATATGGATAGGGTTGGAATTCTCCAACTGAGGAGTCCCCACGCATGGCCAGGGTAACCAACCTGGAGTCTTCCAATGTGAATAAGTCCGCCATGGGTATACTCGACAATCCCCCGTAATTGGTCAAGGATCAGCCCTGGCTGGAGTTCCAGGGTGGATGCCATGTTATGAGAAATGTTGAGAAGCGTGGCCTGTTCTTGGGTGCGAACTTCCACACGCGTGCGGAGAGACTTCTCTGACTGAACCTGTTGGCTGACATCGCGAACGACCCCCAACAGACAAGACCGGCCTTTATAAGTAAAAAAAGTCCCGCGCCAATTGGCAAAAAACGTTGAGCCGTCCCGGCATACCTCCAGGACGTTTATATCGAACATTCCATCCGATTTTAAATTTTGTAGATGGTGGTTGAATTTAGGAAGGCTTTTGGGGTGGGTTAAAGCCGTCAAGTGAAGATTTGTGAATTCGTCAGCCGCATAACCGTGCATTACGCAAGCTGACGGATTTGCCTCAACTATGGTTCCGGTTTCCAAATCGGCGATGATCAGTCCATCTGGAGCTGTGTTGAAAATCCTCTGGTACTGATTATCTTTTTTTTCGGAGAGAGAAACTTTCCGGTTTTTATTCATGAGATACCCATGCCCAGAGAAATATTAAATAAAACAAGGTATTCCAGAATTATGCATTAATTATATACAAATTCCAACCCTGAACAACCATCAATATTTTTATCAATTCCACAAGCCACTCCCAAGACCAGCCCCCGAAGCAGAGAGATTGGATAAAAAACAAGCGCGTCCGGGCGGGACGCGCAATTTAAAAATTCTTAAGAGACTTTAGATGATGTTAATTTTAACGGGTGCAAGGTTGAAATAAAGTCATATTTTGGATGGAAACCTTGAAAGCCCAGCTAGTTTTTTTTCTGCTTGTGTTTCAACTGTTCTTCCAGCTGCTGCTGTTCTTTTTGGCGCTGTTTTCTATTCTCTTCCATTTGCTGGTCGAGTTGCTGCTGATCGCGCTGGCGCTGTTTCCGCTCCTGTTCGTGGTGCTGTTCCGACTCTTGCTCCTGGTCTTGTTGAGGCTTTCTTTCCTCTTCCTGTTCCTGATCCAGGTCTTTTCGCTCTTGTTGACGTTGTATGCGTTCCTGTTCCTGCTCATCACGTTGGGATCTTTGTCCTGCGCTCATACGATTATCCTTTTTGCTTACAAACCCGATCTGAATTCTTGTGCAGCGGATTATCGAAATCACATTCATTATACCCGGCGGGGACAAAAGCAGAAATCATTTGGGAAAATCAACAAGCCACATGACAAAATTGAACCGGAATTACGAGTGTTCATCCGGTTAATTCGATCGATCAACAAGTAATTCTTCCAGTATGCTGATGAACTCGATCCAGAATTCGATATATAATTTCGTTATCGCAAAACCGAGAAATAGAAATTGCAGACACGAATGACATTCACCCTGTCATTCCACCTGACTATTTTCAGCTGTATTAATCGCAAGGAGTATTCGCCATCGAAAATCAATTGAAGTTCCAATATTTTGTCAATCATGAACAAGAGGGGACGTATCTCTTCCTACCGTTCAGCATGCCACCCAACACTGAGTCATTCTCGCTCGTCTACCGGTACGAACGTCACCACGAAACAGAAACTCAATCGGAATTTGGAAGTTTTATTTCAAGCCAGGAAATCAATATCATCGATCTCGGCATACTGGACCCCACCGGCAGGCAAGTAGGGGCTTCCGGGTCAGATAAAACCGAGATCCAAATCAGTGAAACGAGTGCCACTCCCGGCTATCAGCCCTGCCTCCTTGTTTCTGGTGAATGGAAGATCATCCTGGGCGCATACAAGGTGGCCCCTGCCGGAGTGTCCGTTCTCTACGAGGTTACCTTCATCCAAAAAAACCGCAGGCTATTAAAGGGCGATTTGCACACCCACACCCTTGCCTCGGATGGAGTCCTAAATGAGGAAGAATTCGCACAGCATATGGTACGGCACGGAATGGATTTTCTTGCCATCACCGACCACAACCAGATGAGTTCAAGATATACATCCCACCAGCTTGCAGGGATTACCCTAATCCCTGGAATAGAATGGACACATTTTAAGGGGCACGCCAATTTCCTGGGAGTAGACAAACCGTACGACGAACCGTTTGTGGCAAATACAAACCAGGAAGTGCAAGCACGCTTCAACACTGCCCACGAGCGGGGAGCTCTCATCACCATAAACCATCCCTTCGATGAAATATGCCCTTTCAAGTTCGACCTGAATTCGCTTCCCTATGATTGTCTCGAAGTTTGGAACGGTCCGATGCGGGAATCCAACCTGCGTGCAATCGGATTTTGGCAGACATTGCTTATGGCTGGTAAAAAAATTCCCATTTGCGGTGGAAGCGATTACCACCGCGACCAACTCTTTTTATTCCCGGGCGGACCCACCACGTGTGTATATTCAATGTCAGCGAGCGCCGGAGATATTCTGGATGGGTTAAGGCGCGGCCACGCTTATATTACATTTGCACCCAATGGTCCCAGCCTGGAAATGTCTGCAGGTGAAGCAATCCTCGGTGACAGTGTACCGTTTTCAAAATCGAAAGAACTTCAAATTAGCGTGGGGGGGATTTTGGCGGGGGATGTTCTGCAAGTGGTCACAGAAAGCGGGAGCACGCCCATTCTGAAGGCAGAAGGGAATGGCAGATTTCAGGGTGCATATACAAAGGAGACGGAGGGGTTTGCCCGAATAGAGATCCTGAGGGGATTCGTACCCGGGCTGCCGCTCCTGCCTGCCCTGGTCTCCAATCCAATCTATTATACAGAGGGGTAACATGGTCACCCTTGAAAAGGGTTCATCCGGACTTCCTGTTCCGGTTGCACGTGGAATAATATTATTCCAGGGGGAATGAATCCGTCCAATTCCAACCGACCTTTCAAGAGATGAAGCGAGAACATTAGGCAGATTCTTGCCAGGGGGGACAGATAAAAGAAGATTTTCCGATGTTTACAATCCATAGTGGAAAATAACCGGGTCACCCGCCCCCTTCAAATTAGGGTCAGGTGACACTGTAATTCAGAGCTAAATGGTCGTAAATTTAGCCCTGTAGAACCAAAACAATAATACTCTGCAACCATTCATAAGGAGTTAATATGGTAAACGTAGTGAAAACCCGCAAGGGACAACAAGTACAGGTTCCATCAATCATCAATAGCATTTTCACCCACCCGCTGGCAGGGCTGATCTGGCTGCCAATCCGCGTGTGGCTGGGTTACCAATGGATCAGCGCGGCTCTGACCAAGTTCAAGAGCCCGGCCTGGATGCAGACCGGAACCGCTCTAAAAGGTTTCTGGACCAGTGCAATCGCCATCCCTGCCACCGGGTCTGCACCGATCCATTACGCCTGGTATCGTACTTTCCTGCAATTTATGCTGAACACGCAGGCATATGCCTGGTTCGCAAAGCTGATCCCGGTGGGTGAATTCCTGATCGGCGCAGCCATGATCCTGGGAATTTTCACCGGTGTGGCAGCGTTTGCAGGCGGCTTTATGAACTGGAATTTCATGATGGCCGGATCCGCAAGCGTCAACCCGATGTTCTTCGCCCTCTCAGTCCTGTTAGTCCTGGCCTGGAAAGTCTCCGGATACTTCGGTGCCGACTATTTCCTGGTGCCGTGGGTCGCGTCTATTTGGAACCGGGAGAAGGTTAAGATAAACACACCAATTCACACCCCCACAGGGGCAGAAGCATAAGCAAGGCAAGACGATCAAAAAGACGGCGGTAAACTTCCGCCGTCTTTTTTTGTTCCCAATAATCATCCCTGATTAAACCCACCTTATCCCCGTTTCATTCGCTCAGACAGATGATATTTAACGGCGTACGTGGCTAACTCGATGCGATTGGAAAGGTGAAGTTTTTCCAGGATTGCGCTAACGTAGTTCCGGGCAGTCTTTTCACTCAAGTTTAGACTCTGAGCAATCTCCAAGTTGGTTTTGCCCTGCCCGACCTCATTGAGGACCGCCATTTCACGGTCAGTCAGGTCGCGGAAGGCATCCTCTTCCGACTTACGGTCTGCAGCACGGACGCGGGCAAACAAGCGATTCGTGGTGACTGCGTCCATCACTGAATTTCCCTGTGCGGCCGCCCGAATCCCCCGCAGGACCTCTTCGTTACCCACTTCCTTTAAAAGGTAACCGACTGCTCCCGCCCGAATAGCGCTCATCACCAATTCCTCATCGGCGTAGGAGGTGAGCATGACGACCTTTGTTTCCGGGAAGCGATCCACAATCCGACGGGTGGCGTCCAGGCCGCCCTCCCCCGGAAGACGGATATCCATCAACACCACGAGTGGGTGGTGAAGTTCAACCACTTTTAAGGCATCCTGCGAAGTCCCGGCCTCAGCAACGACCTGCATGTCAGCCTGGTCATCGATCAGGGTTTTCAATCCCAGCCGGACCAGGGCATGGTCATCGACCAAAACCACCGAAATCTTGCTCATGGGTTCCCCTCCAATGGAATATCCAGGGTCACGCGGGTACCCTTTTCCATTTTTTCGACTGAAATCTGCCCGCGCAGCAGTGAGGCACGATCGCGCATGTTTAGCAGGCCGTGCCCTTCAGTGACCTGCGCAGGCAGGCCGATCCCGTCATCCCTGACCACGACCACCAGGCGATCATCCCTGCAATCAGCTGTCACGGATACATTTCGGGCACGTGAGTGCCGGATGATATTTGACAGCACTTCCTGGAGAATCGCCAGAATATGCACTGTCCGTTCAGGGGTGAGGTAATACGAATCGGGTAAATCCAGGTGGAGGTCCACATTCACCAGCGCACTGAAACGCGGGTCAGTAGCCAACTTTTGGATGGTGAGTTTTAAGGGCTCCGGCGATTTGGCAGGTGCATGGAGTTGGTTTAGGTTCTGGCGCAAATCACTGATGGCATCGTCCAGTACACCCACGGCAGTCGACAAGCGGGCTGCCAAAGGAGACTCCGCCGGAGCAAGATTTTCAGCCGAGCGGACGAGCAAGCCGGCCGTATATACCTTCTGAATGGTGCCATCATGCAATTCCCGGGCGATCCGTTCGCGCTCATCGGCCAGCATTCGATCCTGTTCCATAGCTTCGATCCGGCGGCTGGTTTCAACATCGAAAATTTCCAGGGACCTGATCGTAGTCATCGCCATACCCAATCCGATCAAAGCACGGAAAAGCTGGGGGGGAAATATAAGGTATTGGGTGAAGGTGTCGGAATTCAGCCAATTCCCCGGGAAAAAAGGGACCGCCGGAGGGATCAAACCGGCAGCCAATGCATATAGAGCCATGGCGATCCCGGAAAGCTGCAGCGCCCGAACGATCCTGGGAACGTCCAGGGGAGCGATCCGTTTCAGGGTGTGCTCGCGCAGGGCGTAGGCGGCCAATAACCCGGACGGCAGGCCGATCAAATACCTAGTCAGAGCATCAGCAGCGCTATACCAGGTATTGAAATCAACAAACGAAACCCGGAAAGGAAATGACAATAACCCCAACCAAATAACCAGCAAGGTTGCAAAGATAACGTGCAGCCAGCGGCGATGCTTCAACGGCTCCAGCAATGCCAGCCCGAACCCATACAGACAGGCGAATGAGAGGGCCAGGAGCAAGAGGTCGAAATAGCGTAAATATAGAATCAGCCCGGGAGCCAGGTAGGCAGACTGCAACGGAATAAAGAGGTCACCCCACTCGTGAAAGCCGTGAAGGAACCCGAAAGCCGCGAACCAGTTAAGGCTGCCTGCAAGGTCCAAGCGAGAAGAATGCCTGGACTGGAGGGCGATTGCCAGCCCAAGCACGAAGAACATCAATCCATAGATGAAATATATTAATTCGTGATTGACCGTAAATATATTTCGGATAAAATCAATCATAAATAAATTATAGCACCGGAGATTAATATTGCATTTTATCCTCCCAGGACAGCGAAATTTACAATGAAAATTTCCTCGGTGGAGTATTATTCTCCCATCATCACAAAAAAGCGACCTTGACCGGCCGCTTTTTTGTGATGATGGGATGGGCAGATGTATCTCTATAGATTGGTGCCCCCAAGCGGACTCGAACCGCTGTTTGGGCCTTGAGAGGGCCCCGTCCTAGGCCACTAGACGATGGGGGCATGTAGCGCTGCCGATGTCACGCCGGCAACGCGGAACATAGCGGCTGAAAGCCAGCTATTTCGAGCGGGGGGGATTTTATCAGACGGGCATTGAATCGTCAATCAAAAAGACATGCATTTCGCCGGGTCCATGGACGCCGATGGTGAGGGTCATTTCGATATCAGCAGTCCGGGAAGGGCCGGTAATGATGACACCCGCTGATGCAGCGCGGACTTCCGGCATAGCGAGGGTTTCTGCAACCGAGGGCAGGATCCTGGAAGCCTTAAGGACAACCACGTGAACTTCCGGCAAAAGGGAAGTCTTAAGGGTTTGCCCACCACCGGAGGTGAGCAGCAGGGAACCGGTCTCGGCAATACCAGCAAGCGCCCCGGTGACCCCCACCCTGACCGCAGGATCAGGGTCACGGGTGATGGAAATGCCTGAAACAAAGCGCGCTCCGTCGTCGTCCACGAAGACTTGATCAGTGTTTTTGGATCTCAGGAATTCCAACAACCTGGCAGGCATATCCTTGGCTGAGACAAAATAAACATGCCCTCCGAGGGTGGTGAGTTCCTCGCAAAATTGTTCAGCCAGCGACTTGACAGAGTGGCGTGCGAGGAGTTCAGCGGATTTCCGGGTTTCCGATGGCTGAACCGGTTTATCTCCCACTTGTTGTTCGATTTTTCCCCACTTTGAACGGAAAGGTCGAAGGGCTAGGCGGGGGAAATCCTTGCTTAAGCCCCAGCCCGTCCAGGCTGGGATTCGCATGTATGCCCGGCTGGGGCTGTATACCCGGCTGAGGAACCCTCCAAAACGCTGGAAGATAGTGAACAGTCCGGCGGTTCCAGCGGCCAGGCGGTACCCTTCCAATCCTAATTTAACTAATGAAGGAATTCCAACTCCTTCATTAGTCCCCTCTCCAGATTTTCGAGGAGAAACCCCGGAGCGGACACGCAGCAACATCCCCGGAAGATCAATATCCACCGGACAGGCTTCCTTGCACGCGCCACACAATGAAGAAGCCTGGGCGAGATATGCCAATTGGGGGTCAACAAGGGCACAGGAAATGACCGAGCCAATCGGGCCGGGATAGATGCTGCCATATGCGTGCCCTCCGGCTTCGCGAAAGACCGGGCAGGCGTTCAAGCACGCCCCACACCGAATGCAGAAAAGGGATTCGGCAAGCGGTGAAGATTGCAATGCGGAACGTCCATTGTCGAGCATGATCAAGTGGCGCGTCTGACCGGGGAGCGGAGAATTGATCAGACTGGTATAGACGCTCAGCTTCTGACCAGTGGCTGAGCGCGCCAGGAGCGACAGGAAAAGAGCCAGGTCATCGAGAGAAGGAACAAGGCGCTCAATGCCCATCAATGCCACATGGACCGGAGGGAGGGTGGTGCACATACGCCCGTTGCCCTCGTTGGTCACAAGCGCCAACGTACCTGAATCGACAACACCAAAGTTGACACCTGAAATGCCAATATCTGCAGTAAGGAAGATTTCCCGCAAAACTTTGCGGGCGGTGTTGGTCAGCACCGGGATATCTTCGGTATAAGGGATGCCCAGTTTTTCAGCGAAGAGCCGGCCTACGTCGCCGCGGCGGAGGTGAACGGCAGGAGTAATAATGTGGCTGGGACGCTCCCCCCTCATTTGGACGATGTATTCTCCGAGATCAGTCTCCACCGGGCGCATCCCTGAAGCTTCTAGCGCATGGTTGAAATCGATCTCTTCGCTGAGCATGGATTTGGATTTAGCAACAAGCAACGGTTTTGACCCATCGCCTGGATTGGCCTGCTGCACCTGTACGAAATGGGCAATATCCATAAAGATGCGGAGGGCTTCAGCTGGATCCGCAGCGCGATGAACCACGATGCCATTCGCAGTAACACGCTCAATAAAACTGTTGAGGTACTGGTCCAGATGGGCAACCACATCGGCTTTGATGGCATGGGCGCGGAGGCGACGGTCCTGGTGATCGGGGAGAGAGGCGAAGGCAGCCAGGCGCCCGTCGCGGCGGCGTGCGGCGTTGTTGTCGAGGGCCAGCTGCAGATTATTATCTGCGATCGACTGGCGAATTCGAGACCGGAAAGTTTTGAGGGTCATAGGTTGTTCAGCACTTCTGCAATATGCAGGACGCGTTGTGCTTTCCCCTGCCTAGCAAGTCCACCCTGGATGTGCATAAGACAGCCGATATCCGCCACCACCAGCGTGGGAGACGTTGTCTTTTCGAGGTTGGCCATTTTACGTTTCAAGAATTCTGCAGAGAGCTCGGGGTGCTCCAATGAAAAGACCCCACCAAAGCCACAGCAATCCTCATGTTCGGGGAGCTCGATGATCTCGGCGTCCCTGATCGCAGCCAACAAGGCGCGCGGCTGGCGGTCAACCCCCAGACTGCGCAAGAGATGGCACGAAGGATGATAGGTTAATTTCCCTGGCCAGCGTGCCGATAACTCGGTTACCTGGATTACATCCACCAGATACTCGGTAAATTCGCACACTCGCTGCGAGAGAGTACGGGCGCGCTCCAGCCAGGCAGGGTCATCCTTGAACAATTCCAAATAGCCTTGACGCACCATTGCAGCACAAGAACCGGAGGGAATAATGACATATCCGGTGGTCCTTTCGAAGACACGGATGGTATGGCGCGCCATGGGAAGTGCCGTGGAGCGGAGCCCGGCATTGAACGCCGGCTGACCGCAGCAGGTCTGTGCGGCTGGGAATTCCACCCGCACCCCGGCACGATTGAGCACATTGACCATTGCTTCGCCGATCTGAGGGAAAAACGAGTCAATCAAGCATGTGATAAAAAGTTGAACGGTTTCGGTCATAAATCTCCCGTGGAAATTGTACTTCACAAATTGTGTAAAAGGGCACATAATTGGCAAGATTTTTGGTATGATTACCAGTCTTGAAGGACCAAAAAATGACTGCTTTCCTTTCCAAAATCCCAAATCATTTCGATCTCCCCCGCCGGATCAACCGGCTGGGTGAGATGGCTTACAACCTGTGGTGGACATGGAACCCGGCTGCCCAGCGACTTTTTAACCGTGTCGACAACGCCCTGTGGGAGCGGCTCAACCATAACCCGCTGCTTTTCCTGAAATCCGTCGGAAGGTTCGAGATCAATGCCGCCGCTCAGGACCCTGTTTACCTGGACCTGTACGACCGGGTTTTCACCAATTTCGATGATTATCTGAAAGCCAACGATACCTGGACAGCACGTACCTACAAGACTCGCAGCAGGCAGACCATTGCGTATTTCTCGATGGAATTTGGCCTGCATGAATCCCTACCAATTTACTCGGGCGGTCTGGGAGTGCTAGCAGGCGACCATTTAAAACAGTCCTCGGATCTGGGTCTGTCTTTGGTGGGTGTGGGCTTGATGTATGCTGAAGGTTACTTCTCCCAGCGCATTTCCGAGGACGGCTGGCAGGATTCGATCAACAACCTGCTCAATTTTGACAATCTGCCTGTGCTGCAGGTGCCGGATAAAAAAGGTGAACCGCTGAAGATCACCGTAAACTTCCCGAACCGTGTTGTAAAAGCCAGCATTTGGGAACTCCGGGTAGGGCGTATCCCGCTGTACCTGCTGAACAGCGACCTAGACGAGAACGCCCCCAATGACCGCAAGTTAACCACCCGCCTGTATTGGAGTGACATCGACCTGCGGGTGGCCCAGGAAATTTTGCTGGGCATAGGTGGTTTAAGGGCGTTGCGAGCCATGGGGTATGACCCGGGTGTCTGGCACATGAATGAACCCCACGCCGCTTTCCTGACGCTGGAACGGGCTCGAGAACTCGTCCAAACGGGCTTGTCGTTTAAAAAGGCGATGGCGAAAACGCGCAAAGGAAATGTCTTCACCACGCATACCCCGGTGCCAGCTGGGAACGACGAGTTTCCGCTCTGGCTGATCGATAAAAACCTCTCCAACCTCTGGTCTGAACTTAATTTGGGGCACGACCAGTTTATAGACCTGGCACGTCACAAGGAACCCTGGGGAGAGACTTTCAGTATGCCCATCCTAGCCTTGCGAGGTTCAGACGGGCGCAATGCCGTTTCAGAATTACACGGCCGCGTTTCCAGGAAAATTTGGCACTTCCTGTGGCCTGATATCGAAGAAGAAGATGACGTGCCCATCACATTCATTACAAACGGTGTGCACACACCCACCTGGATGGCCCGCAGGCTGCGCCTGCTCCTCGATAAATACCTGGGAGAAGGCTGGCTCGACCGACTGGATGACCCGGAAATGTGGGTAAAGGTGGATAGCATCCCAGATACTGAGTTATGGGCAGTTCGACGGCACCTGAAACGAAAACTGGCCTTATACATGCGAGACCGGGTGCGAACACGCTGGATGGAAGGAGACCTTCACCCGGTTCAGGCAATTGCCTCAGGAGCCATGCTGGATCCCAATGCGCTGACCATCGGATTTGCACGCCGATTCGCAACCTACAAGCGTGCCAGCCTGGTCTTCAGCGATCTTAACCGGCTGCTCGAAATCATCAACCGACCCAACCGCCCGGTCCAGATCATCTTCTCCGGAAAGGCACACCCAGCAGACGAGCCCGGTAAAATGCTGATCCAGGAGGTTTACCGGGTGATAAAAAAGGCTGAAAATGGGGGACGGCTGGTCTTCCTGGAAGACTACGACATGAATCTGGCGCGCTACCTTGTGCAAGGGGTGGATGTTTGGATGAACACCCCACGCCGCCCCAATGAAGCTTCCGGAACCTCAGGCATGAAGGCTGCCCTGAACGGGGCGCTCAATTTCTCAGTCCTCGACGGCTGGTGGCGCGAAGCTTACAATGGGTCCAATGGCTGGGCAATCGGGGAGGACGTCGACCTTGGAACCGAGGTCCAGGATGAAACGGACGCTGAAAGCCTTTACGACACTCTGGATAATAAAATCATTCCGTTGTATTACAACGAAAGAGGCGCGGAAGACCTACCGCACAAATGGGTGGCGATGATCAAAGAGAGCATGCGCACTGTCACGCCGCAATTCAGCACGCAGCGGATGCTCAAAGAGTATGTAGACCGGTTGTATATGCCTGCGATGAAATAAAGCGGCAGGGCGACCGAAATGGTCGCCCTGATTTTTTTTCCTGAAAGGTAGGTAGTTTATGCTAGCAATTTTCCTCTCCCCTGCAGCCTGGCTGGGCGCACTCGGCATTTTCGCCCTGCGAGTCAGTGACATGTCTTGCGACACCCTGAGGATGTTGTTCGTAATGCGCGGACGCAAGGGCAATGCCTGGGGGTTGGGTTTTGTCCAGTCGGTAATTTATGTCATTGCAATCACAGCGGTGCTGCAGCACCTGGATAACCCATTAAATGTAATCGGGTACGCGGCCGGGTTTGCCACAGGAAATGTGGTGGGAATGCTGATCGAGGAACGGCTGGCGATCGGGCATGTCAAAGTAAGCATCGTTACACAGAGCCTGGGAACGATGCTCAGCAAGGCCTTAAGGGATGCCGGTTTCGGAGTAACGGAAATCCCGGCACGGGGCCGGGACGGAATGGTGAGCATGTTGAGCGTCAGCGTGCTGCGCAAGGACGTATCCAAAGTGCAGGACATCGTCCACGCGACGGACCCCGATGCCTTCGTGATTTCAGAGGATGTGCGCCCGCTGCGTCACGGTTATTGGCGGGCATAAAAGGCGCGGGTATTCGAGCAGGGTGGGTTATCCCCGCCCTGCCTTCTCTAAAAGATAAATTTCCCGTTCCGGTAGACGACCTCTCCATCCAGGACGATCTCGGAATCGTCGTGCATCCCGCAGATCATGTCCCAGTGGATCATGCTCTTATTTTTGCTACCCGTTTCAGGGTAGCCCGACCCGAGCGCCATGTGGAAAGTGCCGCCAAGCTTTTCGTCGAAAAGAATATTATGGGAGAAGTGGTCAATCTCGTAGTTCATGCCGATAGCAAACTCACCGAGAAAACGCGCCCCGGGATCCGAGTCACACATTTCGAGGAGAAAGGGCTGATTCCTGGAAGCCTTAGCCTGGGTGACCCTGCCGGCAGTAAAAGCCAATTCCACGCCTTCGACCATGACACTGTTATAGATGGCAGGGTAGGAGTAGCGCACCCAGCCGTTAACTGAATCTTCGACCGGGCCGGTATAGATCTCTCCATCCGGCATATTGTTGAGACCGGCACCATTAAGAAATTTGCGCCCCTTAATGGACAGGGTCAAATCCACATTCGGGCCGCGCAGGACGACCTTGTCATGGCCTTCGAGGCGCTCGATGATCTTGCGCTGGCTGGCCTCCACCTTTTTCCAGAAAGCAACCGGGTCTGCCTGGTCGGCATGGCAGGCGCGGTAGACGAAATCCTCAAAATCCTTAAGGTTCATCTCAGCTTCCCGGGCAAACCCTTCGGTTGGAAAAAGGGTGGTGACCCATTTGAATGATCGGTCAGCACCGCGGCGCATCTGGGCTTCCATGATGGGAGCCAGTGCTTTCTGCCGACGCTGCTGCCTGGCAGGATCCACACCCGAGAGACCGCGCGGGTTGGTTGCGGAGTGGATGCGCATACGGCTTTCGAACTGGTCATATGCCAGCTTGCGGAAGGGGGGGATAGCATCCAATTGTTCCATTTTTGCAGAAGCGAACAGGAGCTCGTCCTGATCGGTAAGGTCGAGCAACGGATAGGGAAGCCCGCCGCGTTCCAAAATGGTGGAGTAGAGGGCGCCCACCAGAGGTTCGGCCGCGATCGTGGCTTCAATAGCAACCCGATCGCCGGGTTTGATCTGCGCCGAATGGTCCACCAATATTTTAGCAAGTTGCGTAACACGAGGATCAGTCAAGAGAGTCTCCTTTTTTTCATTTTACTCATAAATTATATCATCGCAAAAATTTAAGACTAATTCCTGAAGGGCGAAGGCCTTATGACCTTGTATTCAAAACCTCCAACATTTTAGGATACAGGCTGGGCGGAGCAGCCAGGAGGGAACAGGGTGGAGTGAGAAAATCCGGCTGCCCATTGAGGTTGGTGATCATTGCCCCCGCTTCAATAGCGATCAGCCCACCGGCAGCCAAATCCCAGGGGTTGAGAACCAGTTCCCAGTAACCGTCAAACCGACCGGCAGCGACGTAACACAGGTCCAGGGCAGCCGAGCCGAGGCGGCGGACCCCTTGAGTGATCCTGGTAAAGCGGCCAAAGTTCTCGAGGTTATCTTGCCTGGTTGTCCAGGCATCATAGGGGAAGCCGGTGACCAGCAGACTGCGCTCGATTTCGGTCACGCGTGAGACCTGGAGCCTTTTTCCATTACACCAGGCGCCCTGACCGCGTTCCGCGGCGAACATTTCGTCCCGCATGGGGTCGTAGACCACACCCAGAGTCAGGACTCCCTCCCTGGCATAGGCAATGGACACGCAAAATATGGGGATGTTATGGGAATAATTGACGGTGCCATCCAGGGGGTCCACATACCACTGGTCGGCAATGCTGCCGGGGACCAGGCCGACCTCCTCGGAAACAATCTGATGACCGGGGAAGAGACGTTGAATTTCACCCAGCAGATAATCCTCGGATTTGCGGTCCATTTCGGTGACAAGGTCGATGACATGCTTATAGCCCACCTGGTGTTCGTGACCATATCCGAGGCGCAATATTTCACCCGAGTGGCGAGCCAGCTGTTCGAGATCTGAGAGAGTAGGTTTCATAGTAGGCAGCAGTTGAGTTTAGTAAAGGGTTATAAAAAAAAGGGGCTGTAATGAGGAGAATGCTTCATGTCAAAATTCGGTTCTCCCCAATCCCGCAAACTACTGGGGGTAAGAGAACAAGGGACAAAGCCCCCTTATAGGGTTGAAATCGCAGCGTCATAATTATTCCTAGAAAATCTTGAAGTAAAAATGGAGGACTGCCAGCAATGCCAGGATGACAAGGATAACGAAACAGCCGTGGAATAAATATTTTAAAATATGTCTCCAGAAGAAGCGGATGACGACAAACACCACGACGGCAGCTATGATGATCAGCACCCACCAGACAATCTGGTTGTATGGGATCGCGGAAAAATTAATCGACATTCCGACCTCCTATATCGAAACATCCTTTGCTTGCATGGGCGCGGACTCAGAGGCGGCCTCGACATGCACCGGGTACACGTTCCCGCGCTTGATGACCTGCCTGACGAGATTCGTGCCGAAACGGTAGCCAAGCTGACGGTAATCGGGTATGGACAGGACGAGCAGGTCGGCCTGCTTGCCGGGCTCGAGAGAGCCAACCCGGTCATGGCGGCGGATGGCAAAAGCGGCGTTTATGGTTGCTGCGGCGATAGCCTGAGCCGGAGTCAGCCTAAGGGTCCGGCAGGCCAAGGCAATCACAAACTGCATCGACTCGCACCAGGCAGTGCCGGGATTGCAGTCGCTGGCAAGTGCCAACAGCCCACCGGCTGCGATAATCTCCCGGGCAGGAGTATATTCGCTTTCAGCCAAACCAAAGGGGGTGCAAGGCAGCGAGACTGCGACGGTATCACTTGACGCCAGCGCCCGGATATCCGTCGGGGAGGATTTCACCAAATGATCGGCTGATACAGCGCCAAGCTCAACACCCAAGGAAGCCCCGCCGAGATTGTCGAACTCGTCGGCATGGAGCTTGAGCGGGAAACCAAGCTCCCTGGCTCTGGTCAAGATCTGGCGGGTTTGGGCAAGGTCGAAGGCTCCAGTCTCGCAAAAGACATCCACAAAGGGCAGGGGACGGGCGGCGGTCGAGGGCTGGCCTTCCCACCAACTGCGGATAAAGGGAAGCATTTCTGTGCAAAGAAGGTCGGTATAGGTTTGCGGGTTGCTTTTATACTCAGGCGGGATGGCGTGCGCGCCCAGGAATGTGGGAGCCAGTTCGAGCGGGCCGACAGCGTCGAGGGCGAGGATGGCCTGCAACATGCGCAGTTCGGCTTCGCTCTCCAGACCGTACCCGGTCTTAGCCTCTGCAGTGGTGGTACCATATGCGAACATGCGAGCCAGGCGCGGGCGGGTCTCGTCCAGCAAATTTTCAACAGAGGCGGCGCGCGTGCGGTGAACCGTGGAAATGATCCCACCGCCGGCTGCCAAAATGTCGAGGTATTTGGCACCCGCCATTTTCATTTCAAACTCGGCGGCCCGGTCACCGGACCAGACAACATGGGTGTGAGGATCGACAAAACCCGGCATGACCACGCAACCGGAGGCATCAAGGGCTTGTTCAGCTAGATGATGGCGAAGCAATTCGTGGGAGGAGCCCACCTCGACGATCTTCCCATCCCGGACAAGAACAGCACCGTCTTCGATAATCGAGAGGGTGCCAAGGGAAACCCCGCGCTGCGGGCCGCCCTGGAGGGTGAGAAGTTGAGAGGCGGAATGGATCAACATGGCTTAGAGGGGTCAGAAAATCGGATTATGGACATCGTAATATTTATTCCAATATTTAATATTACAGTCTTATAGTCAGCTCGATTTTACCCCAGGAGAGATGAAATATATGACGCGTGAAGCGTGCCCCAGAGGATTCCAATTATTTTGAAAATTCCTGGAATACCTTTCCCAAGGTATCCAGCCAAGCGTAATTGGCAGCCATCCAACCATCCCCGGTGAGATATTCGTTCAAAGGGGCTTCGAGTCCATGATTCGGCAATGACTGGACGGAACGCCAGACATTCACCAGAGGAAGATCGTAGTCGTAGGCGACGCGGGCGATGGCGAGGTCGAGTTTCCAATCCCCTTCGATGTCATCCGCCTTGGTGGCGAGGATGGGGAGGGCGCCGGTGGAAAGAATGCGGTCCACGACCTGACGCAGGTATTTTTCAAAACTCACCTCCCCATTTGGTTTCCAATTGGTACCCATAGCGATTAAAACCACGGCAGGATGGCGGGTGCGCAATTCGCAGTCCAGGGGCGTTTCATCCGCCTGACACTGGGTGTTCCCGGCAGCCAGCCCAAACATGGGATCCAAAACCGAGCTGATCCCAAGACCATTGGCGGCAGTGACACTTTCTGAGGTCATGCTAGTCGAAAACCAGGACACTGTTTCAGCCATTCCTGCCGGGAGGGCGTATTCCCCCGTAGCGAAACCACCGAGGAAAGTGGCGGGAGTCATCTGGCAATCACCCACCTTGCTAAAGACATGCGTATCGAGGGAGGGATTACTTTCGGCGAGATGAAGTATTTCCAGAACGCGCGGAGAAAAGCCAGGGGTAACCGGCCAATCACGCCAGTAATAAGGTTTCAGAAGGGTATCAGGGGAGGGGGTAGAAGAGGGATTTGCGGGAGGAACGAGAGCGGAGGGCGATACATCTAATGGAGTGGATGTAAATGTAGGGATCGCTTCGGTGGGGCCAGCGGATGAGGGTAAATGGGCCGGTTGGGTTAAGTGAACTGGAGAGGAATCCATACAAGCAGCCAGAAAAACGGTGATCCCAATGAGAGGAAAAACAAAAAATGCGACTCGCAAGGGAGAAATTTTAATGTGGCTCATATAGAACCTAAATCGATCAACGAATTCTCCATCAAGAATGATTATACCCAAGGCAAAGGAGGATCATAATGTACCGGGACCTCCAGAATGAGGGGGGAAACAGGGACGAGGTTGTTTGTTTTAAGGAAAAAAAGAGGGACAAACAACCCCACATTTTTTCCCGTCCACCTCGAGAACTTATTCATTATTAAGTATGCTTTTAGTGAGTTGAGAAGTTTGATTTAGCGAATTTTACAAATCAAACAATCGTAAAGAAAGAACGGGGGTATTGAAGTTAATAAACGGAAAGGGTTTCAACCGGCGCCCTGATATTATCCATCGGTTGAGTGCTCTCCTGTGGCGGGTAAAGAGGGACGAATAAAAGTCACTTTTATTATAGTTGTGGCGAAACGAATAATATGTTATGCGGTTGTTAATGAGCAGATTAATCGGTGTGACAGACGTTATAAATCATCGGTCAATTTTATGTACTTACTCACACCCTTCGCGATTTAAACCAGGTCTGGTAAGATGAGACCACCATGACCCGAGATGACCTGGCTCGCATGAGCCGTGATGAACTGATCGATCTGCTCCTGGACGAGCATGCCCAGTTGGTGGCACTGCGGGCCGATTATGAGGCTCTGAAGATAAAACTGGAGAAGAACAAGAAACCGCCGACGGACTCGAGCAACTCTTCTCAACCACCTTCGAAGGATCAAAAGTCGAACCGACCCAAGGACAAGCGCCAGCGGCGGCATGGCCCGCCGGTGGGGCATGTGAAATACGAACGGAAAATGGTGGCTGATCCGGACCATATTGTTGAAGTGAAACCGACCTCTTGTGCCCGCTGCCAGGCGGATCTGTCGGGGGCTGAAGGCCGGGTGAAGGCAGTCAACCAGATCACTGAACTGCCGGAAGCGAAAGCCGAAGTCATTGAGGTGCGCCAGTTTGAAGTGGGATGTCCCTGTTGCAGACACAAACAGACCAGCCAGCCGCCGGAAGGGCTGGAGATGGAGCGCACTTTTGGCTCCCGGCTGGAAGCCACGGTGGTGTACTATCGCCAGCAGCAGCACATGAGCTATGAGCGCACGAAGAAGGCGCTGTCTGACCTGCACGGGGTGAAGCTCTGTGAAGGATCGATCGACAAGATCACCCGGCGGGCTGGCAAAGAAGCCCTGGAGCAGACGGGGCCGATCCAAGCGGCGCTCCAGCAAAGCGAAGTGATCCATTGTGATGAGACCGGCAGCCGGGTGGACTCCCAGAATTGGTATCAGTGGGTCTTCGCTTCGGCCAAAGCCGTCCTGCATGTGGCTCGCTTTGATCGCAGCGTGGATGTGATCAAAGAAGTGATGGGGAGCCATGCCGCGGAAGTATGGGTCAGCGATGTCTACTCGGCCCAGATGAAGGCCCCGGCCGGAAAGCGGCAGCTATGTATGGCCCATCAACTGCGTAACCTGCAGGCGGTGATCGACTTGTATCCGACCGCTTTCTGGCCGAAAGCCATGCAAGTGGTGTTCCGCTCGGCGGTGCATCTGCATAACGAAAGAGATCAACTGCCTCCCGGGGAGTTCAACGCTCGGATGGAGCGGCTGGAGCATCTCTGTGACCGGCTGTTGGAACGACCACCCCAGCACCCGGATGAAAGACGGCTCATCAAACGGTATCGAAAATATCGGGACGGCCTGTTCGTCTTCTTGCATCGATCGGATGTGCCTCCGACCAACAACCTCAGTGAGCGCTATCTGCGTCCAACGGTGATCCATCGCAAGGTCATGGGCTGTTTCCGTTCCGGCTGGGGAGCCAATGCCTATGCGGCGATAGCTTCGGTCATCCATACGTCTGGATTGGCGGGTCGCTCACCCTTTGACGCCATCCAGGGGTTGTTCGGCAGGCCTTCTCTGCCACTCCCCGCCATGGCGTGAGTAGATACAATTTTATAATAGAACATGTGTTCTGGTATGTCAAGGGTAAAGAACCTCCAAAAATGAAGAGTGATTCTGGAAGAGCCCAGGTCAGGTCGGGAAAATCGTTACAAATGGGGAGACCTTCGGTAATCCATGGGGTGTCGGACCACAAGGGGGTGCCCGGCGGAAACCCCAGCCCAGGCCTGACGATAATATGACTATAGAAAAAAGTGCATGGAGAACCAGCAGCACCTATACGATGCCCATCATGGTTGAGGCCGTCTCCAAAAAGCAGAGAAAATAGCGCCACGACCAATTGTTAACGACTATCGCCGTTAACATAACAAAAAAGGCGAGTCACCCCTTCCATGGAAATGCGACTCGCCCCTACTTAAGATGCAAGACGGGTAAATATTTATAAATTTACAGTTGTTGCTGAGCGCTGGTAAGCAAGGCGAGGAATGTTTCCACAACCTGGGGATCGAATTGTTTTCCAGATTGTTCCCGGATATATTCCAGAGCCTTCGACTTCGTCCAGGCCTCACGATAGGGACGGCTGCTGGTGAGGGCATCCCAAACATCGACAACGGTGAAAATGCGGGCTGCCAGCGGAATATGCCCGTTTTTAAGCCCACGCGGATAGCCGGTGCCGTCCCATTTCTCATGATGGCAATAAGGAATATCCAATGCAGGCGATAAATAGTTGATAGAAGACAGCATCTGGAATGCAAAAGTGGGATGCTGGCGTACGATCTTCCACTCTTCCTCGGTGAGCTTCCCAGGCTTAAGGAGGATCGACTCCGGTACACCCATCCTGCCAATGTCATGCAGGACAGCCCCGCGACGGATGTGAACCAGTTCCTGCGGGTTGCAACCCATCCGTTCCGCCACCTTCTGGGTAAGATCAGTGACCCTTTGAGTGTGACCCTCGGTTTCTTTATAGCGCAAATCCATCACCTGCGACCAGCCTTCAATGGTCGAATCGTAAGCGACACTGAGATCCATATTCGAGCGCTGCAAACCCTCGAACAAGCGGGAATTATCGATGGCGATCCCTGCCTGACCAGCCAGAGAATTAAGAAAATCAAGCCATTCCTGGTCATATTCAAGCGAACTGCGGTGGAAAAGCTCGAGCACTCCGATAACTTTTCCCTTGACGATCAGCGGGACACCTACATAAGAAACGAATTTTTCCTGCTTCAGCAAAACTTCCAGGAGGGGGTCGGCCGATTCTTCAGCTAGAGACGGGATTCGGACCATATGCCTCAGGATGACAACATTTCCAGCCCGCCCCTCCCCCAACTTGAACCTGGCGGTTTCCATGACCTGCGTCAAAAAGCCAAGCCCAACCGTATATTCCAAGCAGTTCATGGGGTAATTAGCCAACAAAATCACCCCAGCGTCCACCTCCAGAAGCCTGAGAGCCTGGGACAGGAGATTATTCAAACTAAGGCGAAGATCAAAATTGGATAAGATGACACGATCAATTTCCCGTAAAGCTTTAAGATAATTTACCTGGCGGCGGATCTTTTCCTCAGCCGCCTTGCGGGCAGTGATATCCTGTTTCACGGCGATAAAGTTGGTAATTTCACCGTGGGGATTACGCAAGGGGGTGATGGTCATCTCTTCGGAATAAAAGCTCGAATCCCTGCGGCGATTAACCAATTCGCCGTGCCAGACTTTACCGGCGAGTATCGTTTCCCATAAATCCTTATAAAATGCCTGATCCTGTTCCCCCGATTTAACGAGGTCACGCGGGTTCTTGCCCGCCGCCTCAGAAGGCTCATAGCCTGTCAATATTCCAAAAGCCGGGTTTGCCCATTGGATCAAGCCGACACGGTCGGTGATGACAATGGAGTTGGCAGCAGCTTCAAGTGCTGCACCCCTCAAGTGAATTTCTTCTTCCGCCTGCCTGAGCTCGGTGATATGCCCAATCCGCTCAGCGATGGCATCGATGAGCATCCTCTCTTCCTGCTGGAATGGCCCTTCCGACCCCTGCGGCCTTTCCTCAAGGTAACCAACCTCGATCTTTCCCACCTGCAACCCATTCACCCTGACAGGCGCAGCCAGCATCCATTCAGATTCAGTGAAATTTTTCGTACAAAATTCTCTTCCGCCCATCACAACCCTGGCGCAGGCTATTTCAGGGTACTGCCAACTTTCCGGCAGGATATCCACAAATTCCTGATATATTCCCTCCAAAGTGATGCCCTGCTTTTCAGCGATACCGGCCAGGCTATAGAATGCCTGCAATTCTTTATAACGTTCCCTGGCTTGATGCTCAGCCCGGTCGCGCTCAACCATCATTTTTCTCTTTTCAAGCGCATGGTTTATTGCGATCCCAAGCCTCCTGATATTTTCCTTAATTACATAATCGACTGCGCCAGCTTTCATGCACTCCACAGCGACATCTTCGCTCAACGAACCGGTAAAGATAACCACCGGCGTAAGTGGAACGTGCTGCAAGGCGAGCTTCAATGCCTGCATGCCAGTAAATTTTGGAAGGTGATAATCAGAGAGGATCAGGTCCGGCTTGAAAGTTTCAAGCAGTTCAATATAATCGGATTCCGTGTCGGTGCGCTGGAATTCACAATCCGGAATGGTCTTCCGAATTTCATACATGGCGAGGTCAGCATCGGGGGGCCAATCTTCAACGATCAAAATCCGAACCGGTTCACTCATAATCCATTTCCTCCGGAGACCTCCCGAGGGGATCAAAGCTGAGGATCAATTAGCTGTCCTAGGAAGGATGCTTGTTAATCAGCAACCAATACAAGCCAAGATTGCTCATCACATCCGAGAAGGCGTCGAAATTCACCGGCTTGACCACATAGCTATTCGCCCCAAGCTCATAGGCACGTTTGATATCGGGGTCTTCGGCCGATGAAGTGACGATCACCACGGGAATGTTATGGGTGTTCGCATTCGCCCTAATCTCGCGCAGAACTTCAAGACCGTTCAACTTGGGCAATTTCAGGTCGAGCAGGACGATCTTCGGCAATGCGGCGTCGGTGCGCTGCGCATATTGGCCGCGGTTGAACAGGAAGTCCAGGGCAGCCGAGCCATCTTCCACGTGAATCAAATTATTGGCCAGGTTGCGTTTCTTGAGGGCGCGGATCATCAACTCCGCATCGCGCGGATTGTCTTCGACAAGCAAAATCTCAATTATTTTTTCGCCATTCATCAAAACCCTCTTTCCTAGGTAATGAAAAATAAAATACCGCGCCCCGGTCGAGCTGGGCTTCACCCCAGACACGCCCCCCGTGACGCAGGATGACACGTTGAACGATAGCCAGCCCAACGCCTGTCCCTTCAAATTCGCGCTCGCTATGCAAGCGCTGGAAAACCCCAAACAGCTTGCCCGCATACTGCATATCAAACCCGGCGCCATTGTCGCGCACGAAATAGACAACTTCACTGCCACCAGTTTCAATTCCAACTTCTATGACGGCCCGATCTTTTTTGGAAGAAAACTTGAGAGCGTTGGAAAGCAGATTCATCCAAACCTGGCGAATTAGCCCAGGATCCCCAAAGGCCTGAGGGAGGTCCGCCACTCGAAGATCAACCCGAACCCGGGATTCAGGCGTGGTCAGTTCTGAATAAACGGATTCCAGCAAGGTGCGCATGTCAATCAACGAGTCGCGCTTCTCGGTGCGGCTGAGACGGGAGAAGGTCAGTAAATCGTCAATGAGTTCGCCCATGCGCTGAGCTTCATGGTTGATGACATTGCAGACGCGTTTGCCCTCATCATCAAACAATGGGCCGTAATCTTCCAGCAGGATGTTGGTGTACCCCGAGATGGCGCGCAGGGGGCGCGCAAATCGTGGGAGACGGAATAGGCAAACGCTTCCAATTCCTTATTGGCAGCCTCGAGTTGGGCTGTGCGCAATGCGACGCGCTGCTCAAGTTCAGCGTTTAGGTTTTTAATTTCCTGTTCTGCTTTTTTCCGTTCCGTTATATCCCGAGCTGCAGCGAAGACTCCTTGAGACTCCCCTTTCTCGTTTTTATAAACCGAAGCATTGTAGAGCACATCGGTCATTTTGCCAGAAACATGGCGAATCGTGAGCGGGTAATCCCTGACCACATCACGGGCAAAGACCTGCTGATAGCCCTGGCGTGCTTTTTCAGGTTCGGTGAAGTAATCGGAGAAATCGGTGCCGATCAGGCGATCGCGCGGGACGCCGGTAACCGATTCCGTGGCAAGATTCACGTCGGTAATTTTGCCGTCGGAGCCAATGGTTACCAACGGATCCAGGCTGGCTTCGAGCAAACGCCTGTTGTATGAGCTGGCTGCATGCAACGCCTCCTCCACCCGATTGCGTTCAGTGACATCACGGGCAGCGGCGAAAACGCCCTGCACTTCCCCAGCATCGCTTTTATAAACCGTGGCATTATAGAGCACATCGATCGTTTTGCCAGAGATATGCCGGATCGTCAGGGGGTAATCCCTGACCACATCACGGGCAAAGACCTGCTGATAGCCCTGGCGTGCTTTTTCAGGTTCGGTGAAGTAATCGGAGAAATCAGTGCCGATCAGACGGTCGCGCGGGATGCCGGTGACCGATTCCGTGGCAAGATTCACATCGGTAATTTTGCCGTCGGAGCCGATGGTCACCAACGGGTCGAGGCTGGCTTCGAGCAAACGCCGGTTGTATGAGCTGGCTGCACGTAACGCCTCTTCCGAGCGCCGGCGGTCGGTTACATCCCGATGGATAAAGACGAACCCAACCGGTGCGCCTGATCCATTATTGATCAACGAAATTGAAGCCAACGCAGGAAAACAGGTGCCATCGCGACGGTGCTGGCTTACCTCGCCCTTCCATACCCCCTCTTTTATTACGAGGTTGAGGATATCCGCAAGAGTCTCATCTCCAAATTCAAAAGGGATAATCTCCTGCAAAGAATGACCGGCAACCTCGGCAGCCTTCCATCCATACATTTGCTCGGCAGCTTGATTCCAGTCAAGGATGTCAACCTGCGGCCCGGTTGTAATGAGCGCATCGGATATTTGGTCGATCAGAGTGGAGAGGTAAGAAAGACGGTCATTTCCTTCCTCATGCTGTTTCATCCGGTTACCAACCCTACCATGCATGAACGTCACCTCAATGATGGTTGCGATATTTTTAGTTTCGGAATGATAGAGCCAGATCTTTCAATACACCGAAGCTGGAGCGCAAAATGGAACCCAAAATAGCCTCAGGGATTCTCCCCCATTTCCCGGATCATCGTTATTTACCTATTAACGACGGCTTAAGTATAGCATGAACTTAAATTCTGACAACTTTACAAATCAGTTATGTTCATCAATTGATAGTGCAGATCTAGACCAGCCGGCGAAGATGTTAGAGTTGAAATGGAGGCGGTGCAAGCCATCCCCAAAATACAGCGAAAATGTGCACTTATGCGGGTTTAACTTTTCGAAGGGCAAGTAGGGCGAGGAAGTTGAACACGATCGCGCCGATCACAACAGACCAGAACCCCCAGATATAGAGGCGGGGAGCGAGCAGGTCACCGAGAGCCCGACCAAGGGAAAGGGAAGCTACATTGAAAGCCATTAGAGTGGCGCGGGCGGAGGGAAGGACCTCGGTCATCATGGGGATGACGCTAACCAAGGTGAATTCGAAGGTAATGTAAAACAAGAAAAGGCCTACCAGGGCACCGGCTTCAGTGCGCCCGAGGAAAAACAAGGCTACGGCAGCCAGACAGTTGGCAGCAAGCCCCAACCCGATGGCACGCGGTTTTCCCAGCCGGTCGACAAAAGCTGCAACGAGACCCTCCCCACACAGTTCGGAGAGACCGATCACAGCCGAGGCTGCACCCAGGGCGGCAATCTGCAGACCGAAGGAGTCTTCCAGCCAGACCCCGAAGATAAGGTTAACCACCTCGTTGGCAGCGCTGGCCAGCAACCCGACCGCCAGTCCGGCCAGGGCAGGGGTGAAGGTCAGGACGGTCCGAAAGTTTGCTGAAAAAGTGGGATTACCGGCGTCGGGCTGCCCATCCTTCGGAAGCATCCAGAAAAGCCCGGCAAAGATGAGCGCCCCCAGAACAGCCATCAGCGGGAAGGGAGCCATCCAGCCGCTGCGGGCGATGAGGAACCCCATGAGAGGAATTCCGATGACAAAGGCGAGCGACCAACCGAACTCCGTGATGGCAATGGTCCGGCCGCGCCGAGCGTAGGGGATTCGATCTCCAAGATAGGCCTGCATGGACGGGTCGAAAATATACTTACCGAGGGTGGAGAGAATGATGGAAATAACGAGAGCCGGGAAGACAGGCCAAAAGACCACGACTGCGGTCCCGAGGGTGAACAACCCAATGCCAGAGAGCATGCCAAACTTGCGTCCCCGACGATCGGCGACCGCGGCAGCAAAAGGGCCAACCGTACCGACCAGGCTGCGAGCGGTGAGAGCGTAGGACATGGTAATGATATCCACACCCACGCCACGTGCCAGGACAGCCAGGAAGGGATAGACCATACGGTGCAGGGTATTGATCACCGTGCGGGTGATCGAAAAGGCGACCACCTGGGCCGTATCCCCAATTTCAGGACGAGGCGCACCAGCCCGCGAGACCAGGCGGGAGGAGTCAGGTTCGGGATTTTGTTTCACCGGGAAAGCCACCAGCGGGTAAGGAACCAGGCGGCGATCATCGTGAGCAAGGTGAGCCCGATGAAAAACAACTGGAGCGATAAGACCCCCGAATTAAAGATAGGCGAAGGCGGCGGGTGGAGAACATAACCGGCCTCTTTCAATCCAATCCACAAAGCGACGAAGAACAAAACATTAAAAAGGGAAGTGAAAGCCGGCTTGGCGAGCAACGTCAACCCAATCTGGAGCAGTACGCCGGTTATAGCAAAAACCACAGCGATACGGAAGCGCGGCTCGCTCAAAAATAGTCCGTTCCAATTAGCCTGCATGGCCCAGACCGAGAGCGGAAGATCGGTCACCCAAAAAAACAGGCCGGTGCGTCCGAGGGCGGAAGACCAGTGGTGCAGCCGGTCGCGTCGGGAAAGAATTCCCAGAAACCCGACCAATGCAGAAACCCCCAGGGCTGCCTCAGCGGTCAGCACCCAGGCAGCATGGAGATATACTATGCGCACATTCGAACCGAGGGATTGTTCCTGAGGGCCGAGAGCCGTCAGCCCAGCAGTGGTCAGAACAGCCAGGACAAACCAAAAGAAGGGGGATTTCAAGCCAGACACGCAGGTTATTGTACCCGATTATGAAATCCAGGACATGACCTGCTGGTCTACGACCCAGGCTCCATTCACCTTGTTGAGCAGCACGTAATAGCCGGCGCCTGCCAGCCAGTGGCTCATTGTGCCGACGTAAACCAGCGCCTGGTCGAAGGGTAAATTAAAACCGACTTGCGAGAGCGTAGTGATGCCAGGAGCAGCGGGATACTGTTCATAAAAGAGCTGCCACCCATCCTGATTTTGACTAAACAGGTGGTCCATCTGTTCCCGGGTAAGGAGAACGTAGGGAGTGCCAAGGTCCATGCGCGGGCTGACAGGAAAGGAGGCGTTGTTACGGACACGGAAGTTATCCAAGGTTTCCGCGTCGACCCCGTGCATATTCTGGAGGATATTGTCGAGGATGGCGGCAGTATCCCCCACTCCGCCCGGGCTGGTGGCAGTGGTATCCATGATGACGAAATTCGAGGACGAATAGAGGCTGTGAAGAAGGGCGGCATAAACAGCCTGCTGCTCATCCTCCAGCCGACCAGGTGCGGGCGTGGGAGTCAAAGAAGGGCTGCCCGCACAGGCGACGAGAATCAAGGTGAGAATAATGAAAAGTAATTTCCTGACCATGGCACTATCCAACATGCGATCTATTTTACTATTGAGAATGATTTAGGACCTATTTTGTTCCCCAAGGAATCCTCCATCCTGAAACCAGATCAGACTTTGGAGCAGGTAATCAGTCTCACCGACTTCACAAATACTGTTGACCGTGCTGAAATTTCAAGCGGAAGCGAAAGCAGCCAGGTTATTTTAACGAAAGCCTTAATGCACCCACACGAAATCAGTGAGTCAGCATCATAATAATGTGCCTCGTGGATTATGGTGCCGTTAGAGGTTTGCAGAAGTACTGCACCAAGAACCTCACAAGGTTGGCCGGTCGGACCGGCTGCATCGATATAAAATGCACCGCCAATAACCGGTGGTTCTCCCTGCCATCCCTGGGCCTCGCCGAAGGTCTGGAAAAAGGTCAACTTTATTCCTGGATGCTCGGCAAAGAACGACTCTGCGAAGGAGCTAATCGCCTGACGCCCTTCCTGCAGTTCCCCAAAGATCATATCCTGGCGTACAGCATCTTCTGCATAAAGCTTACCCACGGTAATGGGATCACTCGAAGACCATGCCGAAGCGTAGGAAGATAGGAATGATCTTGTAATATCAAGGAGAATCCTGGATCTGGCTCCAGATTTCTCCATGGCGTCCAGCCCATAGTACATTGTCCAGTGAGAGATCAGGCTGCCGCGGGTTTCCAATAGAAAGATAGTCAGCCCCGGGTCGTTTTGTGTAAAGTCGTAGCCACCCAATTGATAACCTGACAAATTGTAAATAAGAAGGCTGTCAGTTAAACCGATATATCGGTTTATGATTTGCCTCTTGACATTCGGATAAGAATCTACGAAATCGCGGGCCATACCCATGACTGCTTCAATCCCAACAAGATGTGTAAAATATGTAGCGTCATGGTGCACGATGTCATCGGTGTATAGCGCTTGGATCGCTTCGAGATCCCCAGAATTCCACGCTTCGGCCATAGAATTTGTGACGCCCTTAAATGCCTCCGCGATCCTCCCCACTTCAGTAGCAGAAGCCAGGATATTAACTTGCGAAGCAGTAGATGTTGGTAGTGGTGTTGGTAAAGAAATTGTCGCAGGTGCAGGCAAAGATGTTTGTGAAGGAGCCATGGACGGAATTGGCGTTTGGGCCGGACTTCGACTGCAAGACGAAAATACCAGGCCAACCAAAAATGCGCCGGCTACCAAAAAAGTAAATTTAGTTTTCATGATTTCCTCCCTCCTGATAAATAAGAGCACTTCAAAGGCCCAGTTGCAAACTTAAAAAAACGCGAATTGCAATTCATCGAAGGTTCCTGGCATTGAACGCTTGAGAAGCCACAATTTTTCAAAGCGCAACCTCATTAAAACGCAAGCAGAATCCAAGACAAAATGGATTCTGCTTTGTTTTGCCATTCTTCGATTTATACCAATCGAGAAAAAGCTGAAACATGGACTTAACTTTCGATTTAGTTAATAAAATTGTAGCATAAAATTTGCAAATTAATACACACCATCCAGAGGCTCCATAATATTTGCGATGGTAATAACTTGAAGTTCTAAAATTATTCTTTAGAAATAAAAGTTGGGTGATTTGATATTTTTTGGCCGGGTCGGTGCGATGACCGAATATAATCTTCCGCCACCTTATTTCTTATTTTTGATAACTTAGATTAAACCCTGTTTTACAAGGAGCTTTGACTGTATCAATATTAATTAAAGACCACTTAAAAATGGCAGGTTTAAGAGCGTACCAAGATTTAAGATTCCGCCAGGCGTGCCACTTTACCCTGCACGAGCCAGGGAGGAAAGAATGCGCAGGCAGCAGTGACAATTATTCCAAGGACAGCGCCCGCCAGATAACCATAAACCTGGGGGAAATTGAAAGTAGAGACCAGCCACAACGGGCCAATGAACAAACCGAAGGCGAGCGGCAGGTAGAGCATGGTCAGGATCTGCCCAAGACAGCCGAGTCCACCTGCGGACATTTTACGCGGGTCTTCCCACTTAAAATTGGCACCCAGCACTCCAAATGCGAGGAGGATGCCGTCCATACCCGCCAGGCACATGGCAACCGCCAAAAGGCTGTACAAAAACCCGGAAAGGGGGATTTTTTGAACAAGCGAAATCCCGGTCAGGAACACCCCACCAAGTACGAAGGTGGGCAGATAAGCCACCAGGAACTTGGCAACCAGCAAATGAGCAGAACGCAGGGGGGCAGCTTTCATTATCCAGTAGTATTTGCCCTCAGATGAAAAAGCCATTCCGGATAGGCGCGACAAGAGCATCCAGCCGACGAACAAGGACATGCCCACGTTACCGTAAGTGAGAAGGGTACCCAGAGAATTCGTCAACCAGATAGGTGCGCCGGCATCCCCAGCAGATGACTGATTTCCGAAGTTGAAGATCATAAATGAATAGACAACACCGAAAATCAGGGGGGAGATCAACTGTGACATGTTACGCAAGTCCCGCCTGAGCAGCAGGAAATCCTTCCAAATTATGGCGCGGATTGGAGCCGGGAGCAAACGTGCCAGCCCAAAGGCAGGCGTCCCAGCAGCCACAGCAGCCGGCAGCGAAACCTGGATAGAGGCGGCCTGGCGAGCGGCACGGACCTTCTTTTTTCCATGCGCGATGACCTGCATCCCAGCCCAACCGGAATAATACCAGCGTTCAGCCGTGCCCAGAGCGAACATAAACAGGACTGCAGACAAACCCAGGGTGAGGAAAACCAGCAGGAGACCAGCAAGCCAGCGCCCTTCCCCCAACGCCACCAGCCCCTGACCTGCCCAGTTGAGCGGTAGCCAGGGAGTGTTTAAACGGACTAGCAAGGAAAACATATTGCTTACCTGGGCGCCGGAAACATTGGTGGAATGGCCGAAAGAGTTGTAAATGTTGCCAGCCTGCGAACAAGTGAAAGCCAACATGGCACCGATAAAGCCGAGGATCTCAGCTGCACGCCGGGCGGGAAAAACGCGAGCCACCAGCATAACGAGCAACGCCGAAAGACCGGCGGCTGCCAATGCCAGGGCGATCATAGTCAGCAGGACAAGCGGATAGTAGACGATAGAGTAATGCCCGGCGAGCCCCAATCCAAAGAGCACTGGGAGACCAAACAAGGCAATCAACCCAAAGTTGGGCAGCACGGCCTGCAGGAGCTTGGTGACGAATACGGCGCGGATGGGAACCGGTGAGCTCAACAGGAAATCCATGTCGCCGGAGAGATACAAGGCCTGGAGAAGCACGCCAAAACTGCTGAGCAGAATTCCTAGAAACAGTCCGGTGAAAACCAGGACAGGCACCGCCTGGAGGAAGGGAGTGACGTCTGCCCCGGTATATTTCGCCAGTTCGGGAGAGCGCAGGAAACCGAGCAAAATCCAACTTACGAACAAGATCATCCCGGCAAGAGCCAGCAGCCCAAGAATGGCAACGACCGTGAGAAGCTTGCGGACAGGCTTGGCGTGTTTAAAGCCATTAAAGCTGATCAACAAGCGCAGGCGGATGAGTTTCCAAACCGCCGGCAGAAAGCGAGCGGAGGGTGCGGTAACAAGCGCAGTCATTTCAATATTTCCGCAATCTCTGCTTCCTCGGCGCCGCCGGTGAGGGAGAGGAAAATATCCTCCAAGCTGACTTCACCAGCCTTGCCAAGTGAGCGCAGTTCATTCATCGTGCCAACGGCAACCAACCTGCCCTTGTCTATAATACCGATCCGGTCACACATGCGCTCGGCAATCTCGAGGATATGGGTGGAAAGAAATACCGCCGCACCGCGCTCAGCCATCTGTCGCAGAATATCTTTTATTAAACGGGCGGATTTGGGGTCAAGACCAACAGTAGGTTCATCCAGCACCAACACCTTAGGGTCGTGCATCAGCGCTGAGGCCAGGGAGGCCTTTTGCTGCATGCCGTGACTATAGGAGTCCACGGTGTCATCGGCCGCGGCGCTCAGATCCAGGACGCGCAGCAGCTCATCGGTGCGCTGGGCAACCTGGCGGCGATCGAGATCGTACAGGTCACCGACGAAGCGGAGGAGCTCCCGCCCGGTCAGCTTGGCATAAAGGTTGGGCGTGTCGGGCACATATCCGCAGGAGGCTTTGGCAAGCATGGGCTGGGCCTGGACATCGACCCCGGCAACATTGACTGTACCCGAGGTAGGCTGGAGCAGACCGACGATCATTTTAATGGTTGTGGTCTTGCCGGCGCCGTTGGGACCCAGGAACCCAAACACCTCGCCTCCTTGCACCTGCAGACTGACATTGTCCACGGCAAGTTTATCTCCATAGCGTTTTACGAGGTTACGTGTTTCGATCAAGGTAAAGGCGGACATTCGTTCTCCAAGTAACGGGCAGTATTTTAGCGGGAATGCGGGGAAAACATATAACGCAGTAAACCCCACTTATTATACGTGCGAGAAGGCAAAAATATTCAGAATGAGATGAGAGTATTTACCCATTTCCCCTGTCTCCGGGCAGGGGGTTTGGCTTTTGAGGCTATTTTCAAAAATGCGAGGAGGAAGATACGGAATAACTTGACTGGTTATTGATATTAGATTATTATCTAATGTGTTAGATAATAATCTAATGTACAGACATTTATGGCCACCATCCGCTGGATCTCAGGGACCTCTTACGATCTGTTCATCAGCCTGCTGGCGCTGCACAACGCAGGGGAATTCGGCCTGCGCCCCAACTGGACAGCGGGAGTCCGGCAGCGGTTGGGAGTGCGCCAACGCGAATTCCTTGAACAGGTATATTCCTTTGCGTCCGTCCCCGTGGATTGGATCAGCAGCCTGCCGGGGTCCAAGGACAGCCAAGCAATCCTTCGTCACGCGGCAGCATTGAATATAGAAGACCGTCTGCGCATCCTGACCCTGCCGTTAAATATCACCAACGAAGCCAAAGAAGCCCTGGAGCACATCGGCACCCGCGGAACGTTCAATTCCAAAGAAAAAGAATTGCTGAGCCGCAGCATTATCAAGCGAAACGACCCGCTAAGACCTTCCGAACTGGGACAATTATTAAAGGTGTGGACAAACCTGGATGAATCCAGTGAACTAATCCTGACGAGCATGGAGGAATATTACCAAGCTTTTTTTGCAGATGAAGAGACCCGCATCCGCCCTGCGCTGACAGCTGGTTTGGAAAACGCCCGGGTACTCTCGGAGCGGGTGAAGCTGCCTGCGCTGGTGGAAAAATTATCACGCGGTGTCAGGTTTGAGGACCTCGAATTGGTTAAGGAAATCATCCTGGTACCTTCATACTGGTCCACCCCTTTCGTTTTTGCCACCACCCCATCAGTGGGCAAGATGCAGATCGTTTTTGGGTGCCGTCCAGATTTCCAGAGCATAGCGCCTGGAGCGGAGACGCCCGATAAATTGATCAATGCACTTAAAAGTCTGGCTGACCCGACCCGCCTGCGCATCCTGCGCTACCTGACCGGCGAGCCGCTGACACCCACGGAGTTATCACGCCGGCTGCGCCTGCGCCCACCAACGGTGCTGCATCATTTACAGGCGCTGCGCCTAGCCGAGTTGGTGGCGATACGGGTGAGTGAAACCGGTGAAAAGAGGTACACCGCCCGCGCGGAGACGCTGGAGGCAATGTTTGAATCGGTAAAGAATTTTATTATTAAACAGGATTGAATGTCGAACATCTTAGGAACCTATTGGACAAGAATCAAGCAGTTCTCCCCCAATGCACGGCTGTACCTGTTAAGCGCCATAATGACCGGCGCGGCATTGGGGGTGTATTCATTGCTGTTCAACTTCTACGTTATCAGCCTGAACATGGATGCGAATATCGCCGGGCAGCTGGCTTCCATGAACAGCACAACCGCCCTGGTCCTGGCAGTTCCCATGGGGTACCTGGCCGATGTCCTGGGTCGCAAAAAGTCCTTAATCATCAGCAGCGCCACGGTTTCCCTGGCAATTGCCGGGATGGTGCTCTGGCCGGTCAAGTGGATCCTGTTTGCCATGGCGGCTCTAATGGGCGCAGCCCAAAGCCTGTCTGCAGTGACCATGTCGCCGTTCTTGTTGGAAAACAGCGGCGAACAGGAACGAACATACCTATTCAGCCTAGGATCCGGGGCGCAGGTGACGGCCTCCTTCGTGGGCAATTCGATCGGGGGAAGTCTGCCCACCTGGCTGGGCATCCGGCAGGGAATTTCGCCGACCAGCAGCGCGGCCTACGCTGGAGCGCTGGCAATCGTGGCGGCAGTCTCGACCCTGGGGCTGATCCCATATTTCTTCATGAAGATGCGACACCTGGAGAAATCGGAACGGGCGCTCTTTGCGCCTTTCACTTATGCTTCCAAAAAACCTGCCATGCTGGGGAAATTAATCCTCCCCATCCTGGTGACTTCCTTCGGCGCTGGACTGCTTATGCCATTCATGAACATATTCTTCCGGGTGACTTATCACCAACCCGATCCGGTGATCGGAAACCTGCTGGCATGGGGCGCACTGGCAATGGGCGTGGGGTTGTTAATCGCTCCGGTGCTGGCCGACCGGATCGGAAAGGTCCCGGTGGTGGTGATCACCCAGGGGTTATCGATCCCCTTCCTAGCACTGCTGGGGTTTGCGCCATGGTTCTGGCTGAGTGGTTTTGCCTATTACATCCGGATCGCGCTGATGAATATGAGCAGCCCGGTCTACCAAACCTTCGTAATGGAGCACACCGAGCCGGAAGCACGGGCGACTGTTGCCAGCCTGGTGAATATGGCGAACAATTTTGGTCGGGCGTTCAGTCCCTCGGTGAGCGGCTGGATGCAGGTCAATTACGGATTCGGGCCGGTGTACTCAGGCGTATTGGTCATGTACACGGCGTCCGTATACCTTTATTGGAAGTTCTTCTGGCCTAAAAAAACTGGAGCAGTGCCGCTAGCGGCACCAGCCGATTGAGAAAGGAGGTCTCACGGCCCATCACTGAACCGACAGGGCGGCATCCCGAGTGCTGTCCTGTCGGTGCTTTAAAGTGGGTGCGATGATAAAATGAATCATTCAACGAAGCGGTAATGATCTATGCCAACCTTGATTGACGGCCACAACTTGATCCCCAAATTGGGAATGCGCCTGGACTCGATAGACGACGAGCTGGACCTGATCGCACGTTTGCAGGACTTCTGCAGATCGCGGCGCATCCAGGTAGAAGTCTATTTTGACGGCGCTCCAGCGGGACAAGCGGGCATGCGCAAGACAGGCATGGTGACTGCACACTTCGTCCGGCTTGGTTCAAGCGCAGATGCCGCCATCGAAGCCCGGTTGACCCGCCTTAAAAGAACCGCGAAGAACTGGACCGTGGTGAGTTCGGACAGACGAGTGCGAAATGCGGCGAGCACCGCCCAAGCCAAGTTAATGTCCGCGGAAGAATTTGCCCGGGAAATGACTGCTGCACAACAGATGCAAACGTCGAAACCCGAGGGGGAAGCGGAGCTGAGCAAAGGTGAGGTGGAGGAATGGCTGACATTGTTCGAGAAACGGGGAAAGTAAGTACAGACTCTTCTAATCATTTTTTAATACAATTAAGATAATTTCGGTGTAATATACCAACAAGATACCTGTTCTCCTTTTACTGGTAATTCAGGTATCTACCATCGACGATCAACATGTCCCCCCCATGCTGACCTAGTTCGGTGGTGTCCCCTCCCCCTTAGATCACCAGGCGTCCTGCCTGGTGATCGCTTTAAATTCGCCCGGGTGGGGAACTTTGTGGTTTAATTACCAAATGGCAACCCAGGTAAAAAAATTCCCCGTGCACGGCTGGATCGGACTGAGTCTCGTCGCAATTTTCTGGACGCTCAACTGGTCCTTAACCGGTCTGCGAACGCAGTGGGTATTTTTCCCCCTGTGGCTGGGCTACTCCCTGACGGTGGACGCCGTGGTCCTGTGGCGCACAGAGACTTCATTACTTGCCAGGAATTGGAAAAAATACATCGGTTTATTCGTTGCTTCTGCGCCGGTCTGGTGGCTGTTTGAACTTGCCAACTGGCGGCTGCAGAACTGGCATTATGTTGGAGCAGATGCGTTCACCACCCTCCAGTTCTGGTTCTGGGCAACCCTTAATTTCACCACCGTGGTCCCGGCGGTTTTTGGCAGTGCGGAACTGGTTGGCAGTTTTCTCCCCGAAAAGGTGAAAGGTCCAGTCATCCGCCCGACGAAAGCCATCAGCATTGGCTTTTTTGTGACCGGGTGGGTCATGCTGGCGCTGATGGTTGCCTGGCCAAACATATTTTTCCCGTTCATCTGGTTCTCCCTGTATTTCCTGCTCGAACCGATCAACATCCGGCTGGGGCAGCGGAACCTGATTGAGTGGACAAAGAGAGGCAACTGGAGGCAAATCATATCCCTCTGGCTGGGTGTGCTCCTGACCGCATTCTTCTGGGAAATGTGGAATTACCTCTCGTATCCCAAATGGGTGTACCAAGTGCCCTGGGGTGGCTGGCTGCATATATTCGAAATGCCCCTGCTTGGCTACGGAGGTTACCTGCCGTTTGCGCTCGAACTGTTTGCCGTGTACCACCTGCTCGCAGGCCTGTTGGGCGGCAAAAAAACAGAGTACGTGGTAAAGCTCTCTGAGGAATAATGAACGACCACTTTAGCGCCCGTCAATTGGAAAATACCAGGAGTGCGGTCATCGGAGTCTCGGGAGGCCCGGACAGCCTGTGCCTGCTCGACCTGGCGAGGCAGATCCCCAACTTAAAAATCGTTGTGGCCCATTTCAACCACAAGCTGCGCCCCGAGGCAGACCAGGAAGCCGGGTTTGTGGGCCGTGTGGTTGAACAGATGGGGTTGCCCTTTGTGAGCGAGGCTGGAGATGTGAGCGATTATGCAGAAGAGCAAAAACTCTCGCTAGAAGAAGCTGCCCGGACGCTGAGATACCGATTCCTGTTCAAACAGGCGCGCATAAACGGCGCTGAAGCGGTGGCAGTCGGGCACACCGCGGATGATCAGGTCGAGACCGTCCTGATGCATTTCCTGCGCGGCGCGGGTTTACCAGGGTTGAAAGGGATGGCAGGACGCACCATCCTGAATGAGTTCGACGCGGAAATCCCCCTGGTGCGCCCGATCCTTCACATATGGAGAACCGAAACGGAAGCATACTGCCGCGAACACGATCTCAAGCCCGTATATGACCCGTCCAATAACGACGAAACTTACTTTCGCAACCGGCTGCGGCACAGCCTGATCCCCGAGCTGGAGAAGTACAACCCGCGCATCAAGAATACGCTGCTTAGAACAGCAGCCGCCCTGGCGGGGGATTACGAAGCAGTGGCTGAGGCGGTCGACACTATCTGGTCGAAGGTTGTTTTGAAAGAAAAATCCAACCTCATCATCTTCCAGGCTGCGACGATGGAAGACCTGCCAAGCGGACTCAGGCGTAATCTTGTCCGCAGGGCGATGGAGAATTTACGCCCCGGCATGCGCAACATCGATTTCGAAACCCTCGAACGGGCTGCCACCTTTTCGGGTGGTAAAACAAATTCCTTGCCACCCGATCTGCTCCCGCGGAAGGTGGACCTGAGCGGAGGGCTGACCCTGTACCGGGAGGGAGAAGCAATCTACATGGCTGCTCTTGAGGCAGACCTGCCCTCGGCTCACTGGCCATTAATCGATAAAATTCATGAGCTGCCAGTAAATGGGCAAGTGCGACTAAATGAGAACTTTATCCTGTCGGCGAAGGAAATGGAGGCGGAGTCGGCCCGGTCCATTGCTTTTGAAAACGGGGATCCATTTGCAGCCTGGGTAGATGCGGACTTAACGGGAGACAGGTTCACAATCCGAGCCCGACGGGAAGGGGACGTATTCTCGCCGCTTGGGATGAACAGGCAAACTGTCAAAATGCGAGAATTCTACATTAAAGTGAAAATCCCCCGGCGGGCACGAGCCGGGTGGCCGCTAGTGTGCGCCAGGGAACAAATTGTATGGGTGCCTGGGTTCCGGTTGGCACACCCGTTCCGGATTAATGATCAAACAACACGGGTGGTGAAGTTTACCCTGCAGGCAGGGTAAAGGGAGACAACACAGAACGTCTTTACAAGTGGAAAAAGCAAGGGCACGATGTCTCGTGCCCTTACGAATTATCCGGCTTTCCCTGCCAATTGACCTAATTTTAAATTTATCTCCCGCCACTGGATTTTCGAGATGCCCAGTTTCTGGCGGATTTTTTCCTGATCAACATTATTCAGGTAATCCTGCAAGGCGCATGTCCAACGGCACATATCAAAGGACAGGTGCTTGTGCAGCCCGGCGGCTTTACCAATGTCTTCGAGCAGGTACTCGAGCCGGCGCGGCGACCATGGAAGCAAACGGTCAACCGGATTATATTGAGCCAGGTATTCTTCGTAGGCAGGAATCCAGTCTTCGGGAAGGGTCAGCTTACGTTCCTTGTACCTGTTCGCTGGACTGGCATAGCGGATAAAAACATAATGTTCCCCCGGAGACAACAGGTCAACGTGATTAAGGTGGATACCGAGACACTCGGACTTCTTAATTCCTGTGGCGAGCAGTAGTGCCAGCAAGGTATAAGGGCGGGCATCGGGACGGGAGGCCCGACGGGAGCGGTCAGCAGCCAATAAAACGGCTTCAACTTCCGCTTCAGTGAGGATTTCAGGGAGCGGACTGAGCACAGAGTGCTGAACCACTTTTTCTGCCGGGTCGACCAGGAGGGCCCCCCCTTTTTGGAGCCAGCGAAAAAATGATTTGAGGGCCGTAACGCGCCGGGCAAGTGTTTTAGGCGAGCAGGGCACACCGCGTTCGTGTTCCAACCAATGCAGGTATTCATTCAGGTCAGAGGTGGTAATGTCACCCACGGTACGGTCAGGGGGAAGAACCTGGGAAAGCAGGCGAACGTCGGACAGGAACGCCTTAACCGTATTGGGAGAACGCCCCTGGTCATTGAGGTAATATTCCCAAGCATTTATGGCAGGGATGAGGCTGGTCTGGAGCGAAAGATGAGCTGTGGAGGATTCGGGCATAAGAATCTCCTTCCCTAATGAAAGAAACAACGATTACTTCGTATAGTTTAGCGTAAAAAAAGGCGATTGTCAACAAACAGCTTGCCAATTTCAAGCAGCCTCGTTATAATATGCACTCGCAATTGGGCGGGTAGCTCAGTTGGTTAGAGCACTGCTTTGACATAGCAGAGGTCGTAGGTTCGAGCCCTATTCCGCCCACCAGGTCAGCTGTCAGCGACCAATAATGATAAAAACGCCTTGACCGGGACGAGTACGCGATGTGCAAACCGACAGGGAGGGAAGGCAAAACTGAGAGCCTTCCCCGGCAAGCAGCGCAGAAAACCACCCGCGAGCGAAAACCTGAACGGAGGTTGCAGTCCTGAATAACTGCGCTCCAAGTAAGGCGAGCGGCAAGCCCCGTTAACAGCCCCACGAGATGCCTTGTGCCAGAGCGAAAATCTGCGCTCAGACCGGGGTAAGATCGGGTGGAACCGCGTAAGCGTGCAAACGCTCTCGCCCCGAAAACGGGCGAGAGTTTTTTTATATCACCACAGAGTGCACAGATAAAAGCTGATTATGTGCTGTCTGCGAACCCAGTGGTGATGCAGAAAAGGAGATGTCATGTCCAACCAACCTGAAGAACGCTACGAAGATTCGCTACTCTACCGCATCCGCCACTCGGCTGCACACGTGATGGCACAGGCGGTGCTTGAATTCTATCCGGAGACCAAATACACCATCGGTCCGCCAATCGAAAACGGGTTCTACTACGACTTTGACCTGCCGCAACCGCTGGTGCTGGAAGACCTGGAAAAGATCGAAAAGCGCATGCGCCAGATCATCGCGGGCGGGCATCCATTTATCAAAAAGGTCGTATCAGCTGAAGAAGCCCGCAAGATTTTCAAAGACCAACCCTACAAACTGGAATTGATCGATGGGCTCGAAAAAGGCGGGACGGACGAATACGGAAACCCGCTGGCGGATAAGGTGGAGATCTCCATCTACCAAAGCGACACCTTCACAGACCTGTGCCGCGGCCCACACGTTGAGACGACCCGGCAGATCAACCCGGCGGCGATCAAATTAATGTCCATCGCCGGGGCTTATTGGCGCGGCGATGAGCACAATAAAATGTTGACGCGCATCTACGGGACAGCCTGGCGCACACCCGACGAGCTAAAAAACTACCTCAAGATGCTTGAAGAAGCCAAGGCGCGCGACCACCGCAAACTGGGCAAGGAACTCGAAATCTTCACCTTCGACGAGGAAGTTGGCCCGGGGCTGCCCCTCTGGCTGCCGCGCGGGGGAGTCATCATCGAGGAACTGGAACGGCTGGCGAAAGAGATGGAGGAAAAGGCAGGCTACCTGAGAGTGAAAACGCCGCACCTGGCAAAAGAAGACCTGTTCCTGCATTCCGGTCACCTGCCCTACTATGCTGAGTCGATGTATCCCCCCATGGAAATAGAAGGAGTCAAGTATTACGTCAAGCCAATGAACTGCCCGATGCATCACAAGATCTTTGCCTCCAAGCCGCGTTCCTACCGCGACCTGCCGCTGCGCCTAGCAGAGTATGGGACGTGCTACCGCTATGAGAAATCAGGAGAGCTGTTCGGGTTGATGCGGGTGCGTTCGATGCAAATGAATGATGCCCACATGTACGTGACGGAAGACCAGTTCGAGCAGGAGTTCATGGGTGTCATCGACCTGTACAAAAAATACCTCGAGTTGTTCGGAATCACGAAATTCATCATGCGGCTTTCGCTGCACAGCAAAGATGGCCTGGGCAAGAAATTCGTGGACAACGAGCGCCTGTGGGTGAAGACCGAAGAAATGGTGCGGCGCGCCATGACCAATGGCGGCGTACCATTCGTGGAGGTCGCCAATGAGGCCGCCTTCTACGGGCCAAAGATCGATGGACAGGTGTGGAGCGCCATCGGAAGGGAATTTACCCTGGCGACCAACCAGGTGGACTTTGCCCAACCGGGGCGATTCAACCTGGTATATACAAACAAAGACGGAGTTGAGGAAACGCCGTTGTGCATCCATCGGGCCCCACTCGGCACACACGAGCGCTTTATAGGATTCCTGCTCGAACACTACGCCGGCAACTTCCCGGTCTGGCTGTCGCCCGAACATGTGCGGGTGATCCCGATCACCGATCCGCAAAATGAGTATGCAGAGAATATCGTGCGACAATTGCGCGACCAAGGCATCCGTGCCAGCGCGGACATCAGCGCCCAGCGCATGAACGCAAAAATCCGCTCCGCGCAATTGATGAAAGTGCCCTATATGCTGGTGGTAGGCGAGAATGAGGCAAAAGCGGGACAGGTTTCCCTGCGCGTGCGGGACGGCTCCCGGGCAGACAATATCCCGCTGGCAGAGTTCATCGTGCGCGCCAAGGACCGAATCACAAAGCGCTCGAGTGAAATGTAAGAGATCAACAAAGAGTAGCAGCAAAGAAGAAATCTACAAAAAGACGGAGAGCCATTCTGCTCTCCGTCTTTTTGCATACCAAGGACACGCCCCGGTTAACATCCTTTAATAAGCATCCATCAATAATTAATGCCGCGGGGCGGGGCTGACAGGACTTTGCCCCAGACTTATGGGCTCCAACCCTCGACTATTCCATTAATATTTTGGAGTCTGGCGGCCTGACAGGTGAAGGGATCAATCACAACCGGGATTTGAGAACCATCAGGCTTTTGTGTGTTAATAATCAGCTCTTGATCGCCAATTCCGCCAATCCAGACTGAGGTGAACGCGGTTGGAACATCTGAAGCAGCGACCAACCTGCGCTGAGAGCCATCCAAGTGGGCAATGTAAATGCCCCAGTTATCCTCGCCGAAGACCTTATCGTCAAAGACGATCCACTGCCCATCAGGGGAGATCGCTCCAAAGCCCGCCTTGTTTTGAAAAGAGAACAATTCTTTCGTTTCACCACTTTGCAAGTTGTAGGTGGTGAATGTAAACCCACTGCCTCCCATGGCACCATAAACAATGGTCTGATTATCAGGCAACCAGCCCACCGACGAAAGAACTTCAGCGGGACCGGTGGTGTGAATTTTTTGCTGCCCAGAACCGTCAGCGTTTATCACGTATAAGGCGAAAGTTGTTGAGTACAAGAGGCGGGAATCATCCGGAGACCAGACCAGGCGATAGCCGTCAACTCCAAGGGAAATACTTTGGCCGGTCAAGAGATCGACGACGCGCAACCCGTCAGAAGCGCTAAAGACCAGGCGCGTCCCGTCCGATGAAAGTGACGGCCAGGCACCAGTACCGATCTTGCGTGAGCTTGAACCGTCCAGGTTGCTGACGTAGATCACTGGTAAAAGCCCGCCCTCATTGACGGTGGTAACGACCTTGCCGCCCAAACCGGAGGGAAGCGGGTCTTCCCGGCTTATTAACAGATCCCATTTTTCGTGGGTGAGGCATGCCCCGGGTGCGGGTGTTGGGGTTGGCTCAGAAGCGAGGGGCGGATTCCAAGTAACCTGCCAAGGGCCGGAGATTGAATAGGGAATGTAGGTAGTGATGTTAAATTGATGCAACCCTGTAGGGAGGCTGCCGTAGCTGGCGCCGGTTGTGAATATTTTAGGATCCACTTGTCCGCCGCCCCCACCGCCTCCGCCGGAGCAGGCGCCCTGGAGGGCTGATTGAGGAATAACATCGCTCACATATGCGGAGATACCAGCCTGATCGCTCTGAAAATTAAAATTCAAATCCGACTTCCAACAAGGATTGGAATCATTCATTAATTGGACCGCCAGCAGGCGAAGAGTATGCCCCGCGACATCAAAATTACGGTTGACTTCCCAAGTCTGCCCGATTTGCGGATCTGGGCCAAGATCCAACTCAAAATTGATATCTGGGGCAATCATAGTGCTGGAGAGAGTCGTCATGCTCAAAGTCAAAGGTCCGGAAAAAGTCTTCCGGTCCGTGCGAATGGACCACGCCGTCTGATGTTCATCCGTGTAAGACCCGTTGAGAAGCTGCACCGGTTCAATCGGGATATTTTGACCACTGGAATCGGTGAGGGTTATGGGGACTTCCTGTATTCGCATACCTTTGCCAGTGGGGAATGCCTTATCATCCCAGGTCAAGTTCCCGGTAAAAACAAAGCCATCCCCCAATTCGATGACATTGTCCAGGTGGAGCGTGAATCCATTGTGGATCGAAGTCGTAGATGAGAGTGCATCCAACGTCTCCCCTGCGGCCGGGGTACCCTGTGCAAGCTCGTCTGACGGCGACAAACCAATTACGGGTGCAAGAGTCATATCTGCCGGAGCAGGTTTTAGATGGAATGCAATCGCCCAGTTCTCAGGGGCGGCACCAGCAGGCATTGTTTGTAGAATGGGAATGAGCAACATACCTTCATCGACTTGCGGTGGGACTGCGGGATAAACCAGCCGCCAGACGTAGTTCGGCCACCCTCCCTGGGTGCGCAAATCATTAATGACCGGTTCGGGGGTTCCGGCATATCCAATATCAAGATCCTCTTCCAGCAAAGTTCCGTCGGGCAGGCGCAGGAGCTGGTTCGACCCGAATGAGCCGCCTTCGCCCATTGAGTTGGCAGCAGCAATGGTCAGACCTTCGGTTTTATAAATGATTACCGTCCGCTCTGTGTCGACGACGACCTGTTCGATGGTCACCGTGATCCCGTCACGGGTTTGTGTGACGGGTTCAGCCAGCACGCGCAAGGAATTTTGCTGAACGAAACCAATTCCGGGGAGATAGCCGGTAATCCGACCGACGGCATAGGCGATGCCGGAAACAACGGAAAGGCCCAGGATGACGAAAAGGATCGTCAAGACGAGTTTCCATTTTGGATGAACAGAAACTGGATTCTTTTGAACAAGAACAGAAGACAGACGGGGCCATAAATTAATATTTTCAGAGATATCACGCCTGACAATAGCCTGCAAGGTTTTGCGGACTTTTTCGTCGGTCATTTTGAGGTCCTTTCTGAAAGCAGGCTGCGCAAACGTTCGCGAGCTTGATGAAGCAGCCATTTAACAGTCCCGGGTGGGGTTTCCAATTCGGCTGCCATTTCGCTTTCGCTCATGTCGAGGAAATAGCGTTGGACGACAACGGCGCGCTGGCGAGGGTTTAAAGTTTGCATAGCAGCCCAAACATTCCTTTGAAACTCGTTTGCCTCGACTTGATCCTGGATCGAACTATCTTCACTAATAATCTCTTCAAAGGATTTCCCGGGTTTATAAAGACTTGACTGCCTTGAATTTTTTTGGGAGACCTTAAGAGCGGCATTAACAACACTGTGCATGAACCAGGGACCGAATGGACGACCCGGGTCGAAATGCCGTATCGAACGATAGGCTTGCAGGAAAGCTTCCTGGGCTACATCTTCCGCCAAGGCAGCATCACGGGTGATCAGATAGGCGGTACGCACAGCCTTGACCTGATAAAGGCTGACAAGAGCCTCGAGTCCACCGATATCACCGCTTTTAAGGCAAAGAATGGCTTGCTTTTCGTCCATTTTCCTCCCGGAACAATTAATTTAACACCCACTGTATATATCCGATGATACCCGAAAAGGTTGGAAACCCCTTTATCGAATAATTTTATTGACGATTCGGTCGACTTCATGGTATTATCAGCCCGCTTAAACCAGCCTCCGGGCTGGACTTCCATTAATTGCAAGGAGAGTAGTATCAGCGCCAACGAATTTCGAGTTAATGAAACCATAAGAGTTCCCGAAGTACGCCTGATCGATGCAGCAGGTGAAAATGCAGGGGTGATAGCCACCCGGGATGCACTGCGGATGGCCCGCGAAGCGGACCTCGACCTGGTGGAAGTGGCACCAAACTCCGTACCACCTGTGTGCCGCATCATGGATTTTGGCAAATTCCTGTACGAGCGTGAAAAGAAAGATCGAGAAGCCCGCAAGACGCAGACCAAGGTAGAGATCAAGGAAATCCGCCTGCGCCCAAAGACGACCGATCACCACCGGGATTTCAAGGTGGATGATGCCCGCCGCTGGCTGGAACACAACATGAAAGTGCGGGTGACCATCCGCTTCCGCGGCCGCGAAATCACGTACCCGGAAATTGCACTCGAAGATTTGAGAGAAATTGCCCTGGAACTCGCCGACGTGGGCACGGTGGAACAAGCCCCTGCCATCGAAGGGAGGGCCATGTCCATGATGCTTGTGCCAGCCAAAGGCGGTCCAAAGAAAAAAAGTTCGGAAGACGCTGATGAGAAACCAAAGCAAACGGATAAAATCGAGCAACCGCAGGAGTAACATCCTGCGGAATCTTGTGTAAAGGAGTAAGAGCTGTGCCGCGCAAGCAGAAAGAAGGGAAGTACAAGCTGAAGACCCATAAAGCCACCTCAAAAAGGTTTGGCATTACCGGGTCTGGCAAGATCGTGCGCACCAAGGGCGGCAAAGCCCACCTGCGCCGCAATCGATCGCAGCGGGTGAAGGCTTTGTTCGGTGAAATGGTTGCCGTCCAAGGGAAAAGCTACATCAAGCGCATCCGGCGCCTGGCGCCACACATGAAACCGTAATACCCACGGGTATTTGGAGTTTCCTGTAACCTATCCATTGTAAATTGCGACTGCCGGGTGCACGCAACTGGAGAGCAGGCAAAAACCTGCACCGGCGCCCGGGGGACCGCAGGAGGTAAAGAATGTCAAGAGTAAAAGGCGGACCGCAAGGTCACCTGCGTCACAAGAGAGTTTTAACATACACCAAGGGACAGCGCATGAGCAGGCACCTGTTGTTCCGGCGGGCCAACGAAGCGATGCTGAAGAGCATGTGGTACTCTTCGCGCGACCGCCGTGTACGCCGGCGCGACCTGCGCAAATTATGGATCGCCCGCATAAATGCTGCTGCCCGGCTGAACGGCACAACTTACAGCCGCCTGGTGTCGACCTTGAAGAAAGCAAGCATCAACCTCAACCGCAAGATGCTGGCCGACCTGGCCGTGCGCGACCCGCAGGCATTTGCTGCAGTGGTCAAACAAGCCAGTCAATAATCAATCCCAAGGAAGGGCAACCAGCCGGCGGATGGATTCAAAGATCCTGATTCCAACCATGAATGACATAAAAGATAAAAAAAAAGCCCTAAGGGCTTTTTTTTATCTTAATCTTGTTATAACGCACCTATAAATACCATTTCCGCTTCTCACCTAGACTTTGTTAAGCACGTCTGCTTGTTCGGTTTTCGCCATGTTCTCTTCGATTTTAGCTGGGATTTCCACAGTTTTGACAGCGGTTCCTTCGGTCTTGATCACGGTTTCTTCAGCCTTGGGTTCATCAGCCGCCAAACCGTTCATTCCTTCCTTGAAGGAGCGGAGCCCTTTCCCCAGCTCGCCTGCTATTTTCCCGATCCGGCCCACCCCAAACAGCAGGATAATTATGACTAGTATGATGAGTAGTTCAGGCGTTCCGAGTTCCATTTGATTATTCTCCTTTCCAGTTTACCGTCATCACGCAGAATATAGATAATACCTCACTTTTCGAACTCTGAAGATAAATATATGATGATAAAAACGAATGAAGAAACCCACGATGAGAATCCCGGTTGAAAATGGTCTTTCTATTCCTGAATTGACTTTAAGGATCCATCAAGAGGTTTAAATAATAGATCTCCAACGCTGTCAGGCTTATCGATAATCTCCAGGTTTTTTGGAGATAAAATCGTCCTTTGGAATTTTCCTTGCCCCTTCCACTGATCTGCCGCTCACCCCTACTCTGTTTAACGGGGGTAAAATATTCTTGTGAACCAGCAGGTAAATTCAACCTTTCTTCCTTGGGGTGCAAAACTCCAACTGGTACAGGGCGATATCACCGCAGAGACGAGCGATGCAATCGTCAATGCAGCCAACGAAGCCCTGATCCACGGTGCAGGGGTAGCCGGGGCAATCTCGCGCGGCGGAGGGCCTGAAATCCAGGCCGAATCAAATGCCTGGGTTGGAAAGCATGGGCTTGTGAGCCATGGCAATCCTGCCTGGACCACGGGCGGTAAGCTCCCCTGCCGATACGTCATCCATGCAGTAGGACCAGTCTGGGGTGAGGGAGATGAAGATGCCAAACTGGAGGCAGCAGTAACCGGATGCCTGCGCGTGGCAGATGAGTTGGGATTGGAGTCCATATCCTTCCCGGCCATTTCCACCGGCGTCTTCGGTTTCCCGCAAAAACGCGCGGCTGATGTAATCATCAAATCCATCAGAAGTTATTTTAATACGAAGCCAAATTCGGGAGTCAAAACCGTCCGGCTAATCCTGTACGACTCCTTCACCCTTTCAGCCTTTCAAAAAGCCTGGAATGATCACTTCCACGCATAATTCCAAAATGCAATTGGTGCGCAGCCTGCTGGGCCGCCCAAAGGAACGCCGTGAGAGCGGGGCGTTCGTTGCCGAAGGCGTGAGGCTTGTGGAAGAAGCACTGTCAGCGGATTGGCCCCTCCGGTTTGTACTGACAGCGGAAACTTTGAGCAACCGCGGCCGGGACCTGGTCGCAAAGCTTCAATCTCACGGGGTGGATACAGAAGTTGTCGCGGATGGTTTAATGCAATCGGTGGGTGAAACTGAAAACAACCAGGGAATCCTGGCAGTCCTCGAAGATTCGCAAATCCCCATTCCCAAGATCTTAAATTTTGTCCTAATCCCCGACCAGATCCGCGATCCAGGCAACCTGGGGACGCTGCTGCGAACTGCCGCTGCCGCGGGCGTACAGGGCGTTTTTCTTCCTCCTGAAACTGCCGAGCCCTTTGCACCGAAAGTCCTGCGGGCAGGGATGGGGGCACACTTCCGCATCCCCATCCAAAAAGGCACGTGGGATGAATTCCGGGCACATACCAAGGGTATGAATATAGTCCTGGCGGATATGAAAGGCGACATTCCCTACTGGCAGGCAGATTTCATCAGCCCACTGGCACTCATCGTCGGCGGCGAGGCAGAGGGAGCCAGCCAGGCGGCCAAGGACCTTGCAAGCGCACGGATATCAATACCGATGCCCGGTGGAAGCGAATCGCTGAATGCTGCCGCGGCAGGCGCAATCCTGATGTTCGAGGTGATCCGGCAAAGATCGGGGAAATAGTATGACCGGTGGAGATAATTTGTTGGGTAGTGAAAGCTGGAAGAAAATGGTATATCAATGTGGACTATGAAAATGGTCTTCACACCAGCTATAATATTTATTGTGAAATCCATTCCAACTCAAATATATAAATGCAGATTGATCCTTCCTGGCTGGCAGCTAAAAGAGAAGAGAAAATGAAAATTCGCTCGATCACCTACTTTTGCAACCCAGGCTGGCCGCTGGATGAGAAAAAGCTACAGGCGGCCGGAGCGTTCCTAGCAGAGGCCAGGGTCAATTTCGAAGAGGCCGGTTACGAGGTCCAGTCGACCCGGATGGCGACAATTCCCTTCCCGCTAATGCTCGGTGCAGAGAAGGTGTCTGAGACACCACAAATGGCTGCCCAATTGAGCCAGCTCCTGCCGGAGATCAACGTCGGTTACGCCGCCCTCGGCCCGGCTCTGCCAGCCATTCCCGACAGTTACCGGGTACTTCCCCAAGCCATTTCCGTTTCCAAGAACATTTTCTTCTCGGGAGTAATGGCGGATGCAAAGCACGGGATCCTGCTGCCCGCCATCAAAGCCTGCGCTGACGTGATCGTCAAAACGGGGCGGCTCGACCCAAACGGATTCTCCAACCTGAATTTCGCCGCACTGGCTAATGTTTCTGCAGGCACTCCCTTTTTCCCAGCTGCTTACCACGACGGGAAAGAACCGGCATTTGCTCTCGCAATGGAAGCCGCCGACGTGGCTGTGCGGGCATTTGGAAGCAACGAGACCATCGAGGCTGGGAGAAATGCATTAATCGCCGAACTGGAAGAAAATGCCCAAAAGCTGGCGAAAACTGCCGACATATTGAAATTTAAATACCTGGTCAAATTCGGGGGGATCGACTATTCGCTGGCTCCTTTCCCGGAAGAATCCCGCTCCCTGGGAGAAGCCTTCGAACGGATGGGAGTACCAAAGGTAGGTCTGCACGGCTCGCTGGCTGCGGCTGCCATCCTGACCGAAGCGATCGAGCGGGCCAGGTTCCCGCGCGCCGGTTTCTCCGGGCTGATGATGCCCGTGTTGGAAGACAGCCGGCTGGCAGAACGCGCTGCCGAGGGGAGGTTGACCATCAAGGACCTGCTGCTCTATTCCGCGGTGTGCGGCACTGGTTTGGATACCGTGCCCCTACCGGGGGATGCCACCTCAGCGCAGATCGCGGCGCTCCTGCTGGATATTTCCGCCCTGGCGCTACGCCTGGATAAACCCCTTACTGCGCGATTGATGCCGGTGCCAGGCAAACAGGCGGGAGATATGACCAATTTTACATTTGGTTATTTCGCCAACAGCCGGGTCATGGCGCTAAAAGCTGAACCACTTGGCAAGGCTTTGGGGGGAACGGAAACGATAATGCTGGAAAAGCGCGGAAATTAGTACCTGTCCGCGGAAAAACAAGAATGGTTTGCCCGCGGTTATGGAGCAGGGCAAGGTACCAGAAAGCGATTCCAGCCTTAGCCCTTTGATCTCCAGTATTCTCCCCCTCCACCCTCACGTTCCATAAGCTTTGCCCCCACAAGATCGCGGCGCAGGGAAGCGGTGTCATCGTGAAAATGGGACAGGATCTGATTAACCTGCTTCTCGCTATAGCGAATCCCCGGCTCGAAATTCCGCACCACATAGCGCAGGATTGCGTCAAGTTTTTTTTGCTGGGCAGGGATTTCTTTCAGGCTGCCATCCGGGCGGGTGAAATCTGCGATCACCTTGCGGTCATAGCCATCCACATCCACGCCATCAGCAACGGAGACCAGGTCCTTGTGCGAAAAGAGGAGGCGCGTCTTCTGCAAGGCGGATTCTTCCAGCCGATAGACGCTGTAATAGCCTTCGGCACACGCTGAAACCAGCCCCACCTGCGAAAGCTTAGAAAGGTGGTGGGAAACCGTGGAAGCCTTCAACCCCAGGAGGGCAGCCAGTTCCTCGCCGCTGTAGGGACGCTGCGCCAGCAAGCCAACGATCTTCAGCCGGTTGGCATCTGCAAGAGCCTTAAAAAAGAGTACCAATTCGTCGTTAATTTCGCTCATTCAGGCTGCCCTTCGACATTTCCATCGGAAACAGAAGTGCGCCAGTATTTAGAGCCGTCGCGTTCACGGGCGAGCATTTTCGCGTCAATCAGGTCACGCCGCAAACCGGAGACATCCTCATTAAAGCGCCGCAGGATGCCGTTGACTTCCTTCTCAGTGTAAATTGTTCCTGGGGCAAACGCAGCCAGGATGTATTCCAAAACAATCCGAAATTTCGCCGGCTGGGTTCTTGAATTTGGCACCTGCCGGATGGTCCCATCGGCGTTCAGGAAAGTCCCAAGCACCTTTTGACTGTTTGGCTCCAACTTCGATCCCGCCGGATAGGATGGACGCTTGCCTTCGAACTGGTGGCGGGTCAGGGTTTCCAGCCCATCTGTATCCAATTGATAAAGGTCGCCTGTCGAATGCACCACGCCGACATGTTCCAGGAAGGCCAGGTGGTTGAAAACCTCGCGGGTGGGCAGGGACAACCCTGCGACGATCTCTGGCAGGTGTGCAGGGTTCCGGGTGAGCATACCAACAATCTTCAAGCGGTCAGCATGCGCCAGGGCTTTGACAAAATCGAGCAATTCGTTGTTTTCAGTCATAATTTCACCTTTATATAATCAATTCGATATATATCGAATTGATTTTACCCCAAGTATGTTTTTCCGTCCAGCAAGGTTGGAAGTTTTCCAGAACCGAGAAAAGAAATTAGGAACACAGCAGCACCAGGTACGCCTCGAAACCGTTAAAAGTGAAGGAAATGCAGGGCAAAGGATGAGTCAAAAAAAGAGGCGTATAATGTCCAAACCCAAATTTACTAACAAGGAGGATTGTCTGTGGATCTACCCAAGAACGCGTATTTCCAAGGCAAGATCGTCCCCTACTCCGAGGCAAAAGTCGGAGTAGCCACGCATGCTCTCAACTACGGCACCGCAGTTTTCGGCGGCATACGCGCCTACTGGAACGATGAGAAGGAACAGCTTTTTGTTTTTCGTCCGCTCGACCACTATCGAAGATTCTTGAACTCATGCAAGTTGTTATGTATGGAAGTCAACCAAACGGCAGAAAGTCTGACCGAACTGACATTGGAATTACTACGACGGGATGCCTACCACCAGGATATTTACATCCGCCCTTTGGCATACAAGTCGGAAGAAGGGATCGGGGTTCGCCTGCACGATCTGAAAGAAGACCTAACCATTTTCGCCCTCCCATTCGGGAAGTACGTTAAAAACGATACCAGCGCCCATGTGACCATTTCCTCATGGCGGCGTATCGACGATAACGTGATCCCAGCACGCGGCAAGATCAGCGGAGCCTATGCCTCCTCGGCATTGATCAAGACCGATGCAGCCCGCGCCGGATTTGACGAGGCCCTGGTGCTTACCCAGGAAGGTCACCTGGCCGAAGGCAGTGCCATGAATATTTTATTGGTAAGGGATGGTATCCTGGTAACCCCCCCGATAACGGACAACATCCTGGAGGGGATCACACGCCGGTCGGTTATGGAGCTGGCGAAGAACGAACTGGGGCTGACCGTGGTAGAACGCCCGATCGACCGCTCTGAAGTTTATATATGCGATGAGCTGATCCTGACCGGAACCGCGGCCGAAGTAACCGTGGTGACAAAAGTAGATTATCGTCCGATCGGGAAAGGAGTAATGGGACCAATCGGCAGCTCTCTGCGTACGCTATTCCAGGATGTATTGCGCGCCAAAAATCCCAAGTACGCACACTGGAATGTGGCAGTGTGATCGTGTAATCATTAATAATACAAAATGAGAACGCGGCATATCTGCCGCGTTTTTCATATTTTTAATATGCCCACTATCAGCGATTGGTGGTAAAAACCACCATCACCAGGTTTTGATTGCAGGTGTTGTAGGTGTCAAAATAAATCTTATCGGTCAATGGTTTAGCCGTGCTATCAAACAAGCGGATCCAAAGGGTTTTCGTGGATGCAATAGGGTGATTGCTCAGCACCTGCTCAAACCCAGATGGGCCGTAAGCCGTCGCGTTGCCACTCAAAATCACATAGTTAATATTCTTGCCATCCAAAGTACCGCCCAACGTGATTTCCATGAAAAGAACCGGTTTCCCATCAGCACCCAACACCCTTCCGGCCACACCCATCCAGTTACAGTTCAGATCGGGATGGAAATCCGTACTGGGAACATATGTGATCGCCGCCGAAGCCGGAGCGGGAGTGGTCGTGCCGGATGTAGCGGATGCCGCAGGCGTTTTAGAGGAGACGGGGGAACCGGGTTGAGTGACCATCTGCGGCAGCAAAGTCCAAGTGGGGGCTGTGGTGCGCGTCGGAACCGGCGTGAAAGTCATTGTTGGAGTCCAAGTGGGAGCACGCGGAATAACGACAAGGGTGCTGGTGGGAGTCATTGTCGCATAAAGAGTGGGAAGCGCGGAGGGGGGAAATGGATTAAGGGAAGTTTGCGGGTCCAGGTAGATATTGAGTAAAAAGACCGCAACGAGGCAGGTGCCCAGCAGCACCACCACAGTCAGAGTATTCCAAACCAACGATTTTATGCTTAATTTTGTCCGCTCAGGCTTGAGATCAAAATTGTCCATACCTCATGCTCCCATCATTGTTCATGGCACAAAGAGAATTGTACTCTGTTCACGGCGTTGGGTCAGCCAGCTCTGTACAGCGCTTCCCTGGAGAGTCAGCAAGGCATCGGGAGAAAGCAGGCGGGCGGGGTCCCGTTCCATAAGATACAGAATATGGTATCCGGAGTCATCCTGGATTATGGCACTATACTGCCCGGTTTGGAGGGCAAAAGCTGCATCTTCAATAGCCTGGGAGGGAAGATAGCCGCGCGGGAACCAGCCCAACTCGCCTTTTGCCAATGGATCGTACTCGGCAGCCAGGTCACTGAATACTCCACCGGCCTGTAATAAGCTAAGAACCTGGTTTGCTTCGGCTTCATTATAGAGCAAAATCTGCTGAACGTGTACCTGGTCAGCGGTGGTGGGTACGGAGGCAGTCAACTGGTCACGCATCCAGGCAGAAGCAATCTCCCGGCGCAACTCAGATTTGAAATCCGCATCCGTGTAACCGTGGGAATTTTCCCAGGCGGTGAGTGCATCCGCCCCCCCGATCTGCGCAGCCAAGGCATCCAGGCGAGCCTGCAACATCGCGTCGTCCACCACAAAATTCTTGGATGCTGCGCCTTGCTCAAGCAGGAGCGTGTCTACCAAGTTGTTCCGGACTGCCTGGGTGGCAGTCTCAAGGGTAACGGTATTCCCCAGACTGATCTGAGCCTGCTGGTAGCGAGCCAGTTCAGCCTGGAATTCCGAGGTCGTAATGTTCTCTCCATTAACAGAAATCGCGGGCGGGACAATTGTTACCGTAGGGACAGAAGGGATGGTAATAGTTGGAACAGAAACAGGGGTAGGTTTCGAACCACAAGCCGCAAGTGCCAGAATCAATATTATCACCGGCAGAATAAGATATCCATTTTTCGATGTTGAGGGAGTCATTGGACAGGATTATACCAATTAATAGAGAAGGGCGGCCTTGTGGCCGCCCTTACAGGTCAAAATTAGTTTAGTAATCCATTCCACCGCCGCCAGGGGGCATTGGGGAGGGTTTTTCTTTTTCGGGGACATCCGTGATCAGGCACTCGGTGGTCAGGATCATTGCTGCGATTGAGGCAGCGTTCTCGAGGGCGCCGTGTACGACCTTTAATGGGTCTATCACGCCCATTTTTAGCATGTCACCGTATTCGCCTGTGATGACATTATAGCCAAGGTGCTTGTTGCTTTGTTCCTTGGCGAGGCGTCGAACGTTCTCGATAATAACAGCGCCATCCTGGCCAGCATTCTCTGCCAGTTTTCGGATGGGAGCCTCAAGTGCTTTGCGGACAATGGAAACGCCAATGGTCTCATCATCGCCGGTCATCTTGATCTTATCGAGAGCAGCGACGGCATTGATGAAGACGATTTCACCACCGGGGACGATCCCTTCTTCAATAGCCGCACGGGTGGCGGAAAGAGCGTCTTCAACACGGTGTTTCTTCTCTTTTAGTTCGGTCTCCGTGGCAGCACCAACGCGGATGATGGCGACACCGCCGGAAAGTTTGGCAAGGCGTTCCTGGAGTTTTTCCTTGTCGTAATCGCTGGTGCTCTTATCGATCTCGACGCGAATCTGCTCGATGCGACCCTTGATCTGAGGGCCTTCACCCTTGCCACCGACAATGGTGGTGTTGTCTTTATCAGTGACCACTTTCTCGGCCCGACCAAGATCGGTAAGAACGGTGGTCTCGAGCTTGCGTCCGGTCTCTTCAGAGATCACCTGACCACCTGTCAGGGTGGCGATATCCTGCATCATAGCCTTGCGTCGGTCACCGAACCCAGGCGCCTTGACTGCCAGCACGTTTAACATGCCGCGCAGCTTGTTCAAAACCAGAGTGGCCAGGGCCTCGCCATCGATATCCTCGGCGATAATGACCAGGTCGCGCTTGCCGATCTGGACGAGTTTTTCCAGCAGCGGAACTATATCCTGGGCGGCAGAGATCTTCTTGTCGTAGATAAGGATGTAAGGATCGGGGATCACTGCTTCCATGTGCTCGGAATCGGTGATGAAATAAGCGGAAATATAGCCACGGTCGAATTGCATCCCTTCGACGTACTCGGTCTCAAATTGGAGGGACTTCGACTCTTCAACCGTGATAACGCCATCTTTGCCAACCTTATCCATAACATCGGCGATCAGTTTGCCGATCTCAGGGTCAGCGGCGGAATTGGTGGCTACCGAGGCGATTTCTTCCTTGGTATCGATCTTTTGGGCCATCTTGCGCAGGGCAGCAACAACAGTCTCAACGCCCTGGCTGATGCCGAGTTTCAGGCGCATGGGGTTGGCGCCAGCAGCCAGGTTCTTCAGGCCTTCAGTGACGATGGCATGGGCCAGCACGGTGGAGGTGGTGGTACCGTCACCAGCAATGTCATTTGTTTTGGTGGCAGCTTCCTTAAGAAGCTGTGCGCCCATATTGGCGAATGGGTCTTCCAGTTCGATTTCCTTGGCAACCGTCACGCCATCATGGGTGATGGTGGGGGAGCCAAACTTGCGGTCCAAGGCTACGTTGCGGCCCTTGGGACCAAGGGTGGTACTGACGGCATTGGCGACCACGTCAATGCCCTGCTGAAGCCGCCGGCGGGCGTCTTCGGAAAAGACAAGTTGTTTTGCAGCCATATTTATATCTCCATTTAGAAAATTATTTTACGATTGCGAGGATGTCACTCTCGCGCATGATGAGCAATTTTTTGCCATCCATTTTGAATTCCGTGCCGGAATACTTGGCGTACAAGACTTTGTCGCCGACAGCTACATCCATGGCGATGCGCTTTCCATCTTCGTCACGGTCGCCAGGGCCAATTGCCAGAATGTTGCCCTGTTGAGGTTTTTCCTTGGCGGTTTCGGGGAGCACGATGCCACCCGCGGTGATGTCTTCCTGCTCGATGGGATCAATCACCACACGACTACCCAAGGGTTTGAGATTTAGTTTCATATATGCCTCCAGAATTTGTGAATTACGCTGATTTTAGCACTCTACTACACCGAGTGCTAATCGCAATAATACAAGATTTCCGTACAGACGTCAAGAGTGCGGTGGGATGTCTAACACAACTCTGATGCGCCCCCGCGAAATAATGAATCAAGTTCGTGTATTAAGGTGTAGCCGTGGAATAAGGAGCGGGCGGAGTGAGAATTGGGGAAGTTGGCGCGCCGACCGGTGTTGGCGTGGGGGTCCAGGAGGCTTGCACGCCAGCACAGATCGCCAGTCCCGCGTCCGCGTTTCGAACGATATCCACAACATCAGGGTAAGCATTTTTCACGGTGGTCAACACGTCCACCGCCAGGGTGCAGTACCCAGGCAGGTTGGGCCAGGCTGACAGGACAGAACCATAATTCAGGTAGTAATAGGCGCTGACCGGGTTAAGCTTAAGAGGCTGAATTGAACTCCCCGGATCTCCCGCGGGACAGCCATTGCGGGCTGCGCACGATTCAGCGGCAGTGCAGCCCTGCACTGCGCACTTAAAAGCTATGAGGGATGTCTCGAAGTTTCGACCGCTTTTGTATACCATTCCAAGCTGTCCGTATAAATCGGCATTCCCAGGATCAAGATCGAGGGCTTTCTGAGCATTCAAGGCGGCGGCAAAGAATTCCCCCATCTGGGTATAAGTTTTGGCAATTGCCAAATACGGCGAAGGGTCAAGGATCTTGAGCTGATCATTCAAGCGGACAGCCTTGGCATAACTATCCAGAGCCTGATTGTAGTACGTCGTCTGCTGGGACCCAGGAGGGCTATTCAAAGCGAGGGCGCGGTAATTATGCCCGATGGATATGTACAGGAATGTCAAATTTGGATTTACCGTCAGGGCTTGCTGGTATTCAGTGATCGCCTGGAGATATTCCCTAATCGATTCAAGATAATAGGCATTCACACGATGAACGTCCATCACATTGGAACCAAGTTGAAGCGCGGATTGGATATTCGGTTCGGCCTGGGTCCATTTCTGCTCATCAATGAGAATTTCGGCATAATATGCCAGGGCGAGAGGATTCTTTCCCTCCACCTGAATCGCGTGCAAGGCCTCCTGCTCGGCTTCAATGATTAGTTTTGCGGCAGTCTTGCCTCCGGACCGCAACGGATCCAAATTGGGGTCAGCATTCCAATCGAGGACGAATGCCCGGATGGCAAGGACATTGCTATCATCCGGAGCGAGAGCCTTGGCCTGGTCGGCAGATTTCAGCGCATCGGTGAGGCGGGCCAGGCGGTCGGTATCGTTGGACAACATTCGCGATGAATAGGTCTGGATGCGTGCCAGTTCGGCGAATGCTGCAGCATCATTGGGATCCACGGTTACAGCATCCTGATATGCGCTGATGGCGGCAGGCAAGTTGCCGGCTTCGAAAGAAGCCTCCCCTTCCAGCAGCCATGAGTTTATGGTTCTTGTAGAGGTGGGAGTAGGGTCGAAAGGATTGCGGATCTCACCAGTCCACATCCTTAAAATGACCCAGGCGCCAGCCATGATGAAGACTGTGAGGCCGAACAAGCGGTACAGGTTCGAGGTCCGGCGCTGATGGAATAAAGCGCCACGGCGGGTTAATTTCATGGGGTGGGGGTCGAAGTTACCCTGGGTGTCGTTGAAGGCGTCACGGAGGGAGTCCCGAGCATCTGGGAACAAAGCTGCTGTACATAGTCGACATTGTAGGCAGCATCGGTATCATTCGGGACAGAGGTAAGTAAAAGCTGCGTGATGGGCAAGGCTTCCCCGCAGCGGTTCGCCCTTGCCAGAAGGATGGCATAGACGTAATAGTATTGTGCGATGCGGGCATCATCGGCGGTCAGAGGCTGCGGCTGGACAGTTTGACCATCTTCAGTTTTTCCGCCATTGATTGCCAGCGATAGCTGGATCATTGCATTCGTAAAATCGCTGTTCTTGTAAAGCATGAATCCCCAGTTGCCGCGCAGGTATGGATTGGTGGGATCATTCGTCACCGCACTTTCTGCATACTGGGTGGCTTTGGCATACTCGCCGACAGAAACCAGCGCGCGTGAACTATATAGATAGGGACGGGTATCGGTAGGGTTTAAAGTATTCGCCAGGGTGTACTGCTCCAACGCCGAATCGATCACGCCCAGGCCCTTATAAGATACACCAAGCTCCAGGTGGATTTCTGAAATGTTGGGGTTTTGCTGGATGGCCAGCAGGTATTCCTGAATCGCCTGTTCTCCATTTGCCGTAAGCTGAAGGATATAAGCGCGCGCCCAATGCGCTTCAAGGCTGTTGGGTGCCATCGTAACCGCATCCTGAGAAGCGGAAATGGCGACCGGAAGCGGGTCCAGGCTGGGACCGGCATTATTCTCGTACATATAGCCGTACAAGAAAGCCTTGTATGCCATGATGACACCGTTATTTGGGTCAAGCTTGAGAGCCTCCTGGATTGACGTATCAGCTCCCGCATAGTCGCCGGTCTGGCTCAATGCCCAAGCACGCACACCGTGGGCCATAGAGTTATTGGGATTCAGCAACAGTGAATTTTCAGCATTGGTAAGTGCATCGGCATACTGCCCCGCAAATATCTGGACGCGCGCCAAAGCTATGTAAGTCGATGGGTCATCCGGTTTGACACTGATCGCTTCCTTATATGCGTCAATTGCCGGAAGAAGTTTTCCTTCAGCAAAGAGATTTTGAGCGTCCGTGACATAGGACTCCGGGTCACGGGTGGCGGTCACCGTCGGTAAAAAGGGGGTCTGGGCAGTTGGAAGAATATAGCGATCGACGTAAGTGATAACGACGATAAGGAGAACCACTATTACGATCAAAAACCAATTGACATGAGGGCGCCGCTGGCGCATGCTCCATTTGGAGCCTCGCAAGTACATCCAATCATCTTACCATCCTATCCAAATGGGCGTCAATCCCACCCGTACAATCTTGTGAATTATTTCACTATGAAACCAGTGGCGATTGAACTCCCTGCCCTCTTGCCAGACATTCCGCAACCAGCTAGAATTAGTTCATGGAGTTCGACGTATTTACGCTGCTCCCCGAAGTGTTTTTCCCCTATCTTAACAGCAGCATTTTGGAGCGCGCCCGCCAGCGCAAATTAATTGAAGTCCGCGTCCACAACATCCGCGACTGGGCGTCGCCCAGGCATCATGTCACCGACGACGAACCTTACGGGGGTGGTGGTGGGATGGTCATGAAAGTGGAACCTGTCTTCGCGGCGGTCGAGAGCGTGCTCGGAGCAGGTACGAGCACCCCGATCATCCTGCTCACACCCCAAGGACGCGTCTTCAACCAAAAAATAGCCATGGAACTGGTTCAACAAACACGCCTGGCACTGATCTGCGGGCGATATGAAGGCGTGGATGAGCGCATCCGCGAGCACCTGGTCACGGACGAAATCTCCATCGGCGATTTCGTCCTGACCGGAGGTGAACTGCCTGCCCTGATCCTGATCGATGCCATTTCCCGGCTGATTTCAGGAGTGCTGGGCGATCCGGACGGAGCAATGGACGATTCCCATTCCGCGGGTCTGCTGGAATACCCGCATTACACCCGTCCCCCCGAATTCCGCGGCTGGGGTGTCCCCGAAATACTTTTGTCAGGCAATCATGCCAAAATCGAAAAATGGCGCCGTGAGCAGTCGTTGAGACGAACTCTCAAGCGGCGTCCTGATTTGCTGTCAAATGCCCCGCTCAGTGAGTTAGACCGAAAGAGTCTTAAAAAAATCCAAGATGAAGGAGAAAATTCATGAAGTTTAAATACGGCAAGATTTTTCTGCTCGGTTTTGGCTTTTTTGGCGTCAGCGTCATCTGGGGCGTCTACAATGCCTTCGTACCGATTTTCCTGGCTGACAAATTTCACCTGGCGCCGATCTGGATCGGTTTCTTCATGACGCTGGATAATATCGCAGCATTGTTCATCCAGCCGCCAGTGGGTGCCTGGTCGGACCGACTGCGGACAAAGATCGGGCGGCGATTGCCCTTCATCCTGGTCGGCGCACCCGTGGGTGCTCTTGCGTTCGGCTTTATTCCGATGGCTGCCATCCTGCCTCTCTTTGTTGCCTGCACCAGCACTCTTATCCTGAGCATGGCCATCTGGCGCACACCGGTGGTGGCGCTCATGCCCGATATCACCCCTTCCGGTAAACGTTCCCAAGCCAACGGCATCATCAACTTCATGGGTGGGATCGGGACGATCATCGCCCTGCAGACGGGCGGTACTCTCTATAAGCTCAGCCCAAGCTTCCCCTTCTGGATGGGTTCGGTGCTGGTCGTCGTGGCAGCGCTGATGGTCTTCCTTTTCATCAAAGAACCTAAAAATTACGAAGAATCTGAAAAAGAACCCAACATGTTCGCCAGCCTGCGGGAAGTTCTGACCGACCCTGATAAAAGCGCAGTCCGCCTGTTCCTGGCAATTTTCTTCTGGTTTATCGGCTATGCTGCGGTTGAGACATTCTTTACCCTGTATGCTAAAAACCACCTCGGAATAAATGAGGGGGACGGCGCTACCTTGCTGTCAGTCCTGCCGCTTTTATTCGTTATTTTTGCGATCCCCTCCGGGATAATCGCGAGCAAGATCGGGCGCAGGGTGACAATATCCATTGGATTGGTTTTGATGACCGCGATCCTTGTGTGCCTGTACATTTTTCCGACCTCCGCGCTGCTTACTCCGATCACAAAATTGCCGCTGGTGGGCATTCCCGTTGTAGCCGGTGGGGCACGCATGCTGACAGTCGCGGGGGTGCTGTTGATGTTCGCCGGCATCGCCTGGTCCTTTGTTAACATCAACTCATTGCCCATGGTGGTAGACATGACCAGTTCGGCGCGCATCGGAACCTATACCGGGCTGTATTACCTTTTCTCGACTCTCTCCGCCATCGTCGGTCCGAATGTCAATGGCTGGATCATCCAATTGACCAATGGAAACTATAACAATATCATGCTGGTTGCGCCCATCTTTATGATCGTCGCACTGGTATTGATGTGGGGCGTGCGCCGCGGCGAGGCAGCTATCCAGGAAGCCATATTGCCATTGCCCGGGGTTAAAGCCACCAAAATTGAGGTGCCTGACTGACGAAACTATTTCCCTCAGCAGTGGTGCTTTTACTGATCGCGATCCTGGCCGAGCTTGGCTGCAGTTTTACCACGCCTGATTGCAGGAAGCCAGAAGTATTTTGTGTTGGATTGGTTACCCAGGTTGGCCGGTTGGATGATGGGGGTGCCAACCAGGCTGCTTGGGGAGCCATCCAACAAGCCAGGACAGAAGGTTTGGCAACTAAAGTGGCAACCATCGAGACCGTCGACTCCCGGGATTACAAAGCAAACATTCAAGTTTTAGCAGAGGCCGGGTACGATGTGGTTGTGACGGTGGGAAACAATGCAGAAGCTGCCACCTATGCTGTTTCTGGGCAATATGCGAATGTTTATTTTATCGGTGCAGACCAACCACCATTGAATGACCAGGTCAATTTGCCAAACCTAACCTGGCTCATTTTTCCAGAGGAACACATGGGTTTCCTGGCGGGTGCGATGGCGGCCGAGATGACCCAAACCGGTAAAGTGGGTGCCGTTTGCGCAAGCGATGCCTTAGCGCAGATGAAGTCTTATGGGGATGGCTTCCTGGCCGGCGTAATTTACACCAAACCGCAGGTAAGAGCCACAGTTTCTTATCACAACGAAGTCGACCTGGATGCAAGCCTCAACGATCCAAGTTGGGGCGAAGCCGCGGCGGACAGTCTCATCAACGAGGGGGCGGATATCATTTTTGCCGTCGGCGGGACCACTGCAGGTGGTGCTCTTGAGTCTGCAGGATCGCGAGGGGTATACGTCGTCGGTGCGGAATTTGACCAATATTTGGCGTTGCCCGCGACAGCCCCCTGCATGTTGACCAGTATCCTTAAACTCATATCGCCGGGTGTTGAAAACCTGCTCAGTGCAGCCAAGATTGACCAGGAAAATCACAGCCCATTCCGAACAGGGACTTATTACGGCCAAATCGATTTCGCTCCATATCACGAGCTTTCCGCACTTATCCCCGACGAAGTCAAACAACTAATGGCTGACCTGCCTCAAACTTTACTTTCTGGCGAAATCCATCTTAATGAACTTATTCCGGCTCCCTGAAACGGATAATAATATTCTTTAATATAGCTCACCTTGTTTTTATTCCTGAGACATTGTATACTCACTATGCGGTAAATTCATCATCTGAATTTATTTAAACCGAAAAGGAGGTGTGACTAGCTGGAAAAGATTAATCCTCAGCAAGGCAATCAACCGATCATTTGAAACACAACCAACATTTGTGATACAAGGAGAGAAGTAATGAAGAGAATTAGCACCACGTTTGCCGTTATGGCAGTAATCGTTTTGCTGTTCACAGCATGCGGTCCCGCAGCCACAACCGTTGCCCCCCCTACATCAGTTCCCCCAACCTCTGCGCCCGCAACCTCTGTCCCTGCGACAGCAGTCCCGGCGACAGTAGCCGCTCCGACCGCAATTCCCATCAAAGTCGGTGAGGTGACAGACCTGGGCGGCGTGAACGATAAATCCTTCAACGCCCTGGCCTGGAAAGGCGTTTCTGATGCCATCGCTCAACTGGGTGTCGACGGTGTATTCCTGCAATCCACCCAGCAGTCCGACTACGCCAAGAATATTCAACAGATGCTCACCAATAAAGAGGATCTAATCGTGACGGTGGGCTTCCTGCTAGGCGTTGATACTGCCACGGCCGCCAAAGCCAACCCGACCCAGAAGTTCGCCATCGTAGACTACACCTACCCAGACTGCTATCCGGGTGCAGTCGAGGGCAAAGACTGCGGTTCCTCCACTGATCTGACCAATGTCCGTGGGTTGGCATTCCAGACCGACCAGGCTGCCTTCCTGGCAGGATACCTGGCCGCCGGAATGACCAAGACCGGCAAGGTTGCCTCGTTTGGCGGCCTGCAGATCCCGACCGTGACCATCTTCATGGATGGTTTCGACGCGGGCGTCAAGTATTACAACCAGAAACACAACACCTCGGTTGTGGCGTTAGGGTGGGATTCCAAAGCTCAGACAGGCGTTTTTGTCGGTAACTTCACATCCACGGATGATGGCAAGAATACCGCCACTTCCCTGGCCCAAGAAGGCGCTGACATTATCATGCCGGTTGCAGGCGCAGTTGGCCTGGGCTCGGCTGCCTACTGCCAGACCGCCGGCACCTGCATGATCATCGGCGTGGACACCGACTGGTTCGTTTCCTCCAATGAATATGCCAGCGTCGAACTGAGCAGCGTCCAGAAGAAAATCGATGTGGCTGTATTTAAGACCATCCAGGACGTTGTGAATGGCAAATTCACCGGTGGGACGGTTACTTATACCCTCGCCGACGGCGGTGTTGATCTGGCTCCGTTCCATGATCTCGACAGCAAGGTTCCACAAACCCTGAAAGACGAACTGACCCAGGTTAGGGCAGATATCATCAGCGGCACTGTGACCGTCGCCAACGTACTTGCAGCTCCATAAATCTATATTAATAAAAGAAGAGCCGGGGATTCCCCGGCTCTTCTTTAAATTGCCATTATTATTTTTTTCCGGGAGAAAACTGCATGCCACCGGTCCTTGAATTGCGTGGAATAACCAAATCTTTTCCGGGTGTCCTTGCGAATGATTCCATCGACCTGTCAGTGGAAAAAGGAAAAATTCTTGCTCTGCTGGGGGAAAACGGCGCCGGCAAAACGACGCTCATGAACATCCTGTACGGGCTCTACAAACCGGATAAAGGGCAAATTTTCATCAACGGGGAAGAAGTGACCATCCAGGGACCCAGTGATGCCATTGCCCGGGGGATTGGCATGGTCCACCAGCATTTCATGTTGATCCCAGTGATGACCACCACAGAAAACGTCATGCTGGGTGTTGAACCCATCCGCAACGGTATATTTCTGGATAAAGCCAAGGTGGCGAAACGCATCCTGGAGATCTCGAAGCAGTACGACCTGGAAGTTAACCCGAATGCATATATCAGCGACCTGCCGGTTGGGTCCCAGCAGCGGGTTGAAATTATTAAAGTTTTATATCGTCAAGCCGATATCCTGATCCTGGATGAACCAACTGCAGTCCTGACGCCCCAAGAAGTGGAAGGGCTCTTTAAAGTATTGCGTTCCCTGGTAGCAAGTGGGAAATCAGTTATTTTCATCACGCACAAGCTTAAAGAAGTGCTGGCAATTGCAGATACAATTTCTGTTCTCCGCGGCGGTCGGGTGGTGGGTACCATGAAAACCCAGGAGGCCACTCAAGAGAAGCTGGCAACGTTGATGGTTGGACGTGAAGTTAACCTGGTTGTGAAGAAGAAACCGGCCTCCCCGGGAGGCGTGGTGCTAAGTGTAAAAGATTTGTGCGTCCGGGATGAAAGCCAGAGTATGACGGTGGACGGAGCCTCATTTGAGGTGCACGCGGGCGAAGTGTTGGGAGTGGCTGGTGTTCAAGGGAACGGGCAGACCGAACTAGTGTATGCATTGACCGGGCTAGCACCGGTGCTCAGCGGTGAAATTTCCATCATGGGTAAACCTGTCCGCCATTCTTCACCGAGGAATATTTTGGAGAGAGGTGTAGCCCACATCCCGGAAGACAGGCAGCGGCATGGGTTGATCCTGCCTTTCCCCGTCCATGACAACCTGGTGCTGTGTACTTACTACCAGCCTCCATTTACAAAAGGGCTGGATTTGCAGCAAAAGATCATCATCGAAACCGCCGAAAAACTTGTGAATCAATTTGACGTACGGACTCCCAATGTTTTTGTACCGGTATTCACGTTGTCGGGAGGCAACCAGCAAAAAGTGATCGTGGCGCGTGAATTCTCGCGTCCGATCAAATTGTTGATCGCTTCACAACCAACACGCGGACTGGATGTGGGCTCGATAGAATATATTCATTCCCGCATCGTCGAAAAACGGGATGAAGGGACAGCAGTACTCCTTGTTTCACCCGAACTCGATGAAATCATCGCGCTTTCAGATCGCATTGCCGTGATGTATAAAGGGAAAATCGTGGATATCGTTCCCGCAGCAAAGGTCAACAAGGCATATTTAGGCTTACTCATGGCAGGCGTCAAATCAACCGAGGCTCTTGAAATGGCTCCAGCAACCTCAGTGGAGGAAGTGGACCGCGTTTTTTAGGAGGACTTCAGCTTGATGGAAAATGCATCTCTAACTAAACCGGTGGCATCCAAAAATAACCAACCCGAAAAACCCAGGGAGAAGAAGCGGAGCGGGTCGAAACTCTTCCAGACATTGCTCGTACCAGTCCTGGCCATCCTGACCGGCTTCATCATTGGTGCCATTGTGATCGCGTTATCCAATGACGCGGTGATAGCAGCTTACCGAAATTTCTTCCATGACCCGGGTGCTGCCCTGGCTGCCACCTGGAATGCCATCTCCGTGGCGTACGGAGCCCTGTTCTACGGGTCCTTCGGCAGCGTACCAGAAATTTACCACGGCATCCAAACTTATTTTTCAACCGGGGACAGTACAGCGCTTTTACTGGCAATCTACCCCTTCACAGAAAGCCTGACTACCGTGACGCCTTACATCCTGGCCGGCCTGGCGGTGGCAGTGGGTTTCAAGTGCGGTCTTTTCAACATCGGTGCGGAAGGGCAATTTGGCATCGGCGCGTTATGTTCGGCTTATGTAGGTTACGCCATGCATGCGCCATGGTACATCCATTTACCTCTGGCATTATTAGCGGGTGCCGCCGGAGGCGCGCTGTGGGGAGCAATCCCCGGTCTGCTTAAAGGGCTGACCGGGGCGCATGAAGTGGTCACCACTATCATGATGAATTATGTTTCATTCCGATTAAGCGATTGGCTGTTGAATGGCCCAATGAAGGCCTCAGGCTTCCGTCCTCTTACTCCTGTCATCGATACTTCAGCTCAGTTGCCCCAGTTTTTCCCGGACCCGCTCCGTCTCAACTGGGGATTTATCATTGCGCTGGCAATTGCTTTCCTTGTATACTGGTTCCTATTCAAAACTCCGATCGGGTTTGAAATCCGGGCGGTGGGAGCCAATCCGGACGGAGCCCGATATGCAGGTATGAACATCGTGAGAAATTTTGTGCTCGCCATGACAATCAGTGGAGCACTGGCTGGCCTGGCCGGAACTGTACAGGTGCTTGGGGTGGACCACTGGGTGGGCCAGGGATTTTCAGCCGGATACGGATTTGATTCCATCGCAATCGCTTTGCTAGGCCAAAGTCACCCCCTGGGGGTTGTGCTGGCAGCATTGCTGTGGGGCACGTTACGCAGTGGGGCAACCAAAATGCAAATCACGGCCGGTGTGCCGATCGAAATTATTTCAATCATCCAGGGATTGGTGATTATATTTGTTGCTGCTCCGGCCGTCGTCCGCTGGATCTATCGCATCCGCGCCATCAGCACGCAAACAACCGTGCTGACACGCGGCTGGGGAAAATGACGGTTAAATCATCATCCTGGATATTGACACTGGTATAACGAGGACTGCATGACAACCAACCTGGTCCAGAAACAAGGAAAGAAAACAACAATCCGTACCCGGCTGGCAGCCGGCCTTTTGCTGATCTTCACCGGCATGGTCATCATCCTATTATTTGGGGTTAATACCAAGGCAGGATTGAATACCACCTTCGGCCTCACCCCGCTGGGGGATAAAAATGTAATCCCCATTCCGAACCTGGTGCTGCCTGCCCAGCCCGCCATTTATTTGCTAGCGATCGTGGCGATCGTTGTGGGCGGTTGGCAACTGGCACGAGGCATCAGGTCAACGGGGCTGCTGGCGGGGGTGGTGGCTTTTTGCTTTGTGTTTGCCTTCCTGATCTGGGCCGCCAAAGATAATTCGATGGACCTGGTGGGGATGATGAATACATCCGTGGTGAGAGCCACACCGATTGCCCTGGCTGCTTTATGTGGGGTGATCAGCGAACGCGCTGCAGTGGTTAATATCGGCCTCGAAGGGATCATGCTCATGTCAGCCATGACATCCGTCATGGTCGCCACCCTGCTGCATAACCTTTATGCTGGGCTGGTAGCCGGGATGCTGACCGGCATGATCATTGCCGGATTACATGCGATCCTGGTCATCTATTTCAAGGTTGACCAGATCATCAGCGGAGTGGCTGTCAATATCGTGGGAACAGGCGCTTCCAGTTTTATTTCAAATCGCTACATGCAACTTTATACCGATCAAATCAATAATTCCGGGATATTCCCTAATATCCCGGTGCCACTCCTGGTAAAAATCCCGATCCTGGGTCCGGTTGTCTTTGAAAATAACATTATCGTTTACATCATGCTCATTCTGGTGGCAGTCACATTCGTGGTGCTATTCTACACACGCTGGGGGTTGCGAACCCGGGCGGTTGGCGAACATCCCAAGGCGGCAGACACACTGGGGATCAATGTCTACATGATGAGGTATGTCAATGTGATCCTGGGTGGACTGGTGGCGGGGATTGGTGGAGCATATTTCACAATTGGTTCAGTTGGACGATTCGACAAAATGATGACTGCAGGCAAAGGTTTCATCGGCCTGGCAGCGATGATTTTCGGTAACTGGAATCCTGTGGGAGCTTTGGGGTCTTCCTTGATCTTTGGTTTTGCAGACAGCCTGCAAGTTAAAATGCAGATTCTGGATATACCCGTCCCAACTGAATTCCTGCAGATGGTCCCTTATCTTGTGACAATTATCGTGTTGGCTGGCCTAGTAGGCAAGGTCCATTCTCCAGCTGCCGACGGCTCACCATACGAAAAGCAATAATCCAATCCTGCCAGTAACTTTTTCGTGACAAGTCAATCAATTCATTCACTGTGATTTCCAATCTTATTCATTCTGAAGGGGGGATGGCATCCAAATGCCGTCCCCCCTTTTTTTAAACACAAATTTAGTCACCCTTTCTGGTTCATTCTTTGTTTTCTGAGTGTCATATTTGAAAATTTGATTCTGATATAATGAAAACAGTAGATTGCAAACAGGAATAATGCATCTAGGCATCAAAAACCGTTTGGAGGAAATAATGTCACGTTTTAGCAGATTTACCTGGGTATGGATGGCAATCATGCTACTGGGGATGTCAGCCTGCGGTGGAGCACCCACCACCGACCCTGCGCTCGCGTTCACTCAAATATGGCAGACCGTTGAAGTAGCCCAAGCAGCGACCGCCCTGGCTTCGAGCCAAACCCCCAGTGTAACCGTCACACCTGCCGTTAGCCAAACTTCGCTGGTAACCAACACCCCTCTTCTGACAAGCACGCCGCTTCCGGGTATCGCATCGTTGACGCCCATTTCTTCATTAACACCGATTACAACACAAACAGGAGCATGTGATAACGCCCAATTTATCACCGATGTAACCTTCCCGGACGGGGCGGAAGTAGTTGCCAACTCTCCATTTGTCAAGACCTGGCGGGTGAAAAACCTCGGTCCGTGCACCTGGAGCCCAAGCTACCGCCTTATCTTCGGCTGGGGAGGTGCCGGAACAAACTGGAATACCACCCCGCCAACTCCTTTCCCTGCAACTGTGCTGCAGGGCGAGAACCTTGAAATTTCAGTCACTTTGAATGCCCCCGCCACTCCGGGCGATTATGCGGTTGCCTTTCGAATGCAAAATGATAAGGGTTTCAACTTCGGCGACCCGCTGACCATCGTTGTCACTGTCAAATAGACAGGAGCTGTGTGTCCCTTACCCAGATAATAAAAACTGAAGCCCGCCGTCTGGGATTTTCACTGGCTGCGGTGACCACCCCCGACCCCCCGCCCCATTGGCCAACCTATGAACACTGGCTGTCCCTGGGGCGGCATGGTTCAATGGATTACCTGACGGACTCGCGTCGGGCCGACCTTCGCCTGGTGCTGCCCGAATGCCAATCCGTCCTGGTGCTCGGCATGCGCTACCCAGACCCGAAATGGGGAGATAAAGGATTCGGTCCACACCCAGCTGGACGGGTGGCTTCTTATGCGTGGGGAAAAGATTACCATCTCCTTATTTCCGAACGCTTAAATACACTGGCAGAATACATCGATTCAAAGACAGGGAAGGTGGTGCAGCGTGGGTACACTGATACAGGTCCAATCCTGGAAAGGGACCTGGCCCAACGCGCGGGGCTGGGGTGGATCGGTAAAAACACGTGCCTGATCCACCCAAAAATGGGATCGTATTTCCTGTTGGCTGAAATCCTGCTGGGTACGCGCCTTGATCCGGATGCTCCATTCATATCTGATCGCTGCGGGAATTGCACACGCTGCATTTCTGCATGCCCCACCAGCTGCATTTTGTCTGATCGCACAATCGATGCCCGGCTCTGTATTGCATACCTGACCATCGAAAATAAAAAAGAAATCCCAATTGATCTGCGCTCCAAGATGGGAAAATGGGTTTTTGGTTGTGACATATGCCAGCAGGTGTGTCCATGGAACAGGTTTGCGACCCCTGAGCATGATCCTGCATTCAATGCACGTCCTGGAATGCCCAACCCGGATCTGGCAGCTGAGATGACCCTTTCCGCGGAGGAATTTAACCGCAGATTTAAAGACAGCCCCATAAAACGAAGCAAGAGGCAAGGCTATCTCCGTAATGTTGCCGTGGCCTTGGGAAATTCGGGAGACCCAGCGGCACTTCAAGCCCTGGAAAGTGCAATTCAAAAAAGCGAGCCGATAATCCGGGACCATGCAGTTTGGGCTTTAAATAAAATCAGAGAAGAAAAAACTGACTGAAAATAACCTATGCGCAATGTTTTAATCGCCACCAATAATGTTGGAAAAGTCGCCGAGATCAAGTCGTTGCTGGACGCTCTTGACCTGACCCTTTTCACCCCCACCGATCTGGGTCTGACGCTAGAAGTGGTCGAAGATGGAAAAACATACGCCGAGAACGCCATCAAAAAAGCGTCAGCATTTGCGCAAGCCGGTAAAATGGTTGCACTGGGCGACGACTCGGGTCTGGAAGTGAATGCCCTGGGCGGGCAGCCCGGTATGCGTTCGCACCGGTTCAATCCCACCCCCGATGCCACCGATGCAGACCGGCGAAAATACCTGCTGGAGCAGTTGGAAGGAAAACCACGTCCATGGACAGCCCACTTCAAGGCGACAATCGCAATCGCTTCACCTTCAGGCGAGGTAAAGCTGGCAACGGGGGAATGCGAAGGGGAAATAATACCTGAAGAGCGCGGATCCAACGGGTTCGGGTACGATCCCATCTTCTTCATCCGGGAGGTCGGGCACACCATGGCAGAACTCGAGATGGATGAGAAAAATCGTCTCAGTCACAGGGCGCACGCAATCCAGAATGCCATTCCAATTTTAAGGGATGTATTGGGGTTTTAGTTTGCTTTTAGAAAGAATAAGCCAGCCAGACTTTAGGAATTACAGTTTTCAATCTTCCTTGAGTAATGCAGCTCCTGGTTTTTAGGATCCTAGGTTGCTTTTATCAAAAAAATGCTCAGGTTTATTCCGCCTTTTCTCCATGAGCTTAATATAGCGATTTGAAATTTCCCAATCCAGGAAACCTTTAAATCATGAACCCGGCAAATATGGGATGATTTTAAGGAACACGCTCAATAAGCCGGCCACCCGGTGTGGCTGTTCGAGCATCACCAGATGTCCGGCACCATCTATTGTTTGCAAGGCCGCGCCATTTATTTTTTCTGCCAGGTATTCGGAATAGCAACGTGGCGCCAGTTGGTCGTCAGTGCCACATATCACCAGAACCGGTGAATTTATGCTACCAAGGAATTTGGTTGCATCAAACTGGTCACTGGCGCGCAAATCGCCGTGAAAAAGGGTGGGGCGAATGGATGCATATTGCCTAGTTACCTGGTCTTTCACCAATTTCAAACTGAACGGAGTATTCATCTGTTCCTGAAGTGATTGGACTGCCAGGGTAAAGGTGGCTGGATTGGCGGCATTCTCCATAACCTCAGAAGGTACCGGCAAGCTTGCCCCGGTAGCGATCAGCCCCAAACCCGCAACCCTCTGCGGATGGTCGATGGCAAGGGAGAGAGCGATTGCGCCGCCCAGTGCATGACCGACGAACACTGCCCTGGAAAGGTCCGCGGCGTCCATAAACTCGATCACACTTTCAGCGTAATCGCCTACGGATTGACGGCCTCGCCCTTTCGATTTCCCATGGCCGGGGAGATCGAGCGAAAAAACGCGCTCACCTGCAAGACGGCGGATTTCAGGCGGCCAGGACAGATGGTCACCCCCAGCGCCATGGATGAGTAACAAGGGCGGTTTTTTTGGCCCTCCCCCTTCATGCAGGAAGTAGTGGATTCCAGAAACTATTGGCATTGGAGTTGGGGTTATTGTTTTGCAGGTGAGTGGTGCAGACGATCAGCAGCCTCTTCAGTTAGAGGGATAAAGACTTGAACACGAGTGCCTTTACCGGGGACAGATTGAACATCCAACATACCGTTGACCAGCTCCGTCCGGTCCCGCAAATTGACCAGGCCCAGGCTGCCGCGCTGGTCATACGTGCTGTTGACCGCATCGATATCGAAACCAATCCCGTCATCCTGGATTTCGAGAAGGGCCAGGCCTTGTTCCATTTGACGGAGGGTCACCCAGACGTGCCCTGCGCGGGCATGTTTTCGGGCATTATTAACCGCTTCTTCAACAATATAGAATATAACCCCCTGCTTGCCCATTTCAATGGATTCAAGTGTTTTTTCATCCACCTTGATAATCACATTCTGAGAGTATGTTTCCTTCGCTTTTTCTGCCATGGATTTCAAAGCAACCGCCAAACCTTGCGATTCCAATACCAACGGACGCAGGGTGAACAGCATATGGCGGATCTCGGTGGTGGTGCGACGGGCCAGATCCTCGATGCGACCCAATTCATCACTGACCGCTTTAGGATCTTTTAACAACATGTTCTTGGCAAGGCTAACGCGCATGGCAATTGCAGAAACAGACTGGGTGGGACCATCGTGCAGGTCACGGGCAAGTTTTTTGCGGGCTTCCTCCTGGAATTCAATCATGCGCTCACGTTCATTCACCACGTCCTGGTAGAGGCGGGCATTTTGGATGGCGACCACCGCCTGACTACCAAGGATGTCAAGAAGCTCGCGTCTGCCGGATGAGAAGAAACCAGTGTCCGGGTGACCGAAAAGCAGGACACCGTATGCATTAAATCCGCTCCGAAGGGGAAAGCAGTAGACCTCATTGCAACTCATGAAGGTAACAAACCGGGTTAATTCCGGATCATGCTGCACTTCATTGAGCAATACTGGTTTATCGCTTTCGATAGCCTGGGCGATGACGCCTTGCTGGCCTTTCAATACGACACGCATATCTGCAGGTGTCAAGCGACGCGCCGAACCGACTTCGAGAGAGTCAGCTTTGGAAAACAACAGCACTGCACAAACCAGGCGATCATCGGGCGGAGCATCCGGTTCAAGGTTGAGCACACTCAGGCTCAAGTCAAGCAGAGATTCGAGCACGCGCTGGTAATTAAGAGTGGCCATTAATGTGGAGGTCAATCCGTAAATGGCACGCAATCGTTCGTTTTCCACATGTTGTTTATTCTGCACAGCTTCCAATTGAATTTGCCGGGAACGGCGAATTGTCTGGATGAGACGCATACACAAAAAGCCAAAAGTTCCGGCGATCAAAAAAGTAATTAATACGGAGGCGCCCATGATCAGCAGTGCAGGGGGAGCCAGGGTCTGCACAAGCGTGACGCCAATTTGAACAGCCACCATGAGACAACCGGAAATCAAGGCGCCCCAAATTTCAAAATAGATGGAGCCGGAGAGCAGAGGCAGGAATATGATCCAAAACGCGGGACTTGAATAGCCGCCTGATAATATAAAGAAAAGGCCAGCCGCTAAAAGATCGATCCCCAGGCTTATCTGGCGGTGTCCTTCGATGCGGAGGTTCAACCCGGCCAACAAGGTCAGGACGATGTTCCAAGCTGCCAGGCCGATCAAGACCGCGTTGGGCAGGACGAGTAATTGTCCTCCAAGCGACAAACTGATGATCAAACCAAGCAATACCAGCCAGCGCAGGGAAACAATGAACCAATCAGCAATGAATGGAGAGTCAGATGTGCGCATATCTACGCAAATGATAACCGAAATTCTCCCGGATGCTGAAATTGTTCTAATATTGTAATGAAACTGACAAGATTATTAAGTGAATTTTCCCAGTAATCCGCCCCTCTCCACAAACTATATAAAGATGAATTTAGCGGAACCCCAGAGTAAACCTGCAATTTCAGCCCGAAACAAGCGATTGAAATCGCTCCTCCTATCCTATGGATCGTTTGGTCAGCGCGAGTGAATAATACTTACCGGGATCCGACAAATGTATCAATTTACAGAGAACTGGAATTTATTGGTTTCCTGCAGAAGATCCCTCCAGTTAATAATTAACTGACATGATGTGGGAGGAAAATCTCCCGCAGGAAAATTCTGAAGCGCAAGGGGAGCCAGGCATAGGTGATGCGGCGAACTATCGCCCGCAGGTACAGCCAGGACGGACCACCGCCGCGCTCACGCGCGTAGACTTTCAGCATATCCGGGTAGCAGCGGTCGTCATTAATTACGGACTTCCCTGCACTGTGCAACCGAAAGGTTGCCCATTTGTGCGGAATGTAGAGAATCTTTGAGACCTTCGCAAGCCGGACCCACAAGTCATAATCGAAGGCATAGAACAAGGAGATGTCCAAGAGTCCCACCTGCCGCCATAAATCCGCGCGAAAAAAAGTGGTGGCTTGCGGGATGTGAACAGAACCACGCAGGAGTTTTTCATAATCGGTCTGACGGGATGCAAAGTGCCCGATGACAATTCCACTTTCATCCGTCAGGTCCGCATCTCCATACACCATCCCGATTTCCGGGTGGGCTCGCAGGGTAGACACGGCGTCAGAAATGGCTCCAGGGTAATATGTGTCGTCCGAGTTCAACCAGGCAAGGATTTCACCCCGGGCATGGGAAAATCCTTTGTTTAGGGCATCTGCATGTCCGTTATCCTTCTCAGAGACCCACCAGGCAAACTTGTCTACGTAGCGATGAATGATATCCAGACTGCCATCAGTTGAATTTCCGTCCACCAGGATCAATTCAAAATTGGGATAGTCCTGTCCCAATAAAGAGCGGATCGTCGTTTCAAGGAACTGCGCCTGGTTATAAGAAGGAATAACAATGGAAACGAGAGGATATTCTGAGGTCATTTATATTTCTGCAAATCATAGATAAGATAACCATCTCCCTGAGTGACCAATTGATAATGCGCTGACAGGTAGTCACTCAGGTCAGGCTGGTTGCTCAATTCCGAAAGCGAGGTGATGACAAACAAATCCTTGCCCTCAGTCTGCGCAGTAAAAGTCGAAGCAAAATCAGGTTGAGTCAACCCAGCCAACGCACGCAGCGCAAGGTCATCTTTATTCAACCATTGAGTACCGCTCACCCAGCCGAAATAAGCCAACCGATAACCGTAATCGCCGGAGAGTTCAACTATGTTCTTGTCATGGCCAATCGCTTGACCCAGATCCTGCCAGTAGGCAATTTCAGGGAAGTAATTATTGCTGACCATGGTATTTCGAGCCTCCCACATTTTCATGCCGACTCCAAACAGCAACAAACCTGCAAACCCTGCCCGCGGAAGCCAGCCCTTCAACTCGACAATTTGTCGGATCAAAAGGTCTGCCACGGGGATCAGCCCGATGGCGACAATTGGAATGAGTGGTAAATGGTAATACTCATGGGTTATAAAATGGTCCGGGAATACAAATCCAAAGATAATATACCCTACCCAAGCGCCAATGACCAAAAAACGCGCCGAATTAGTCTTGAACAGAAATATACCCGCAAGTGAAATGAACATGGCTGAAAAAGTCACTATCCCCGCAGCGATAAACAGCCAGCGCCCATAAAATGAGGGATCTTTCAGCAAATTCGGAAAAAAGCGGAGAGCGAACTGGCTTTCCAGGGTTTTTAGGACAAAAAGGCCATAAAAATAAAAAATGATGGTTGGCAGGGCTGTAATCCCGGCCACTGCCCAGGTTTGTTTATCCACGAAAATTCGTTTCAAAGATCCTCGGCTAATGACCAGCCCTACGGCAGCTCCAAGTAAAGGGAAAACAGCCACGGATTTTACCAGGATGGCAGCACCCGTGAACACCCCCGCCTGGATCGCAGATTTCCAGGTGCGGCTTTTCTCCCAGCGGAAAAGGGACCAAAGGGACCAGGCGACAAGGGCAGTCATAAGCGGATCGGGCATGAAAGCCCGGCTGGCGGTTATCCCATAGGGGAGAAACAAGAAATATGCCAGGGCGATGATACCCCCAGCTCGCATGGAGAGGTCTTTCGCCAGAAGCCAGATGGCAACCCCGCCTGCGAGCCAAAATATGGAGGCGTAAACCCGGCCGACCCAGATTTGTTCCCCGATGACGTGGTAGGTAAGAGCAGCCAAAGACTCCATGATGGGCGGTTCTATCAACCCCTCCGCTTTCCACTGGGCGACGGCAATCTCGCGCTGCCATTCCGGGGCAGACGGTAAATTGGCGTAATACATGCCGCGTGCGATCAACAGCGAGCGGTATTGGCGCACCAGATAAAAATCGTTGGGCAGGTTGGTCAGGTCAAACAGGCGGATACCCAGCCCAAGGATAAACAACAAGGCTATTAAAGCTGCCATCAACCAGGGTTTTAAAAATTTAGGTTGGAAATCTTCGTGCATTTAGGATATCCTTGGCCTAATTCACAATAACTATGAAAACATATTATGGAAGAGATGCTTCGATCGTCCGGACTTGATAAAATTGAGCCGCACAACCATTGACCCATAACCCCGGATCAGGACCCATCTCTTGAAGGCCGCTCACGGCATCGATTTCCTGTACCTGGATGTTTTCCAAGCCCTGGGCTTTGTCTGAACGAATCCTGGCATCTCGTGCATCCCAAGCAATCGCCCGAGCGCGATACTCTGGCACCAGTGCATTAATTTTCCTGGCATCATAGATAGGATATAACAGGATGGCAATTGAGGCCAGTGCAACAAATGCACGGATAGAAAACGGTGGAGCTTCGTCCGTTAATTTGTGCAATTGAGCCAGGCCAAGACCGATCAACAATCCCTCCCCTGCTATGAATAAAACCATAACGTAACGGGCCTCTATCAAAGCACGCAGCTCAGGATAGGATGATTCTGCATATACACTTGGTGCACAAACTGCAGTGATCAGAAGGAAACAGATTAATGGGGTTAACAGTAAAGCTAAAACCAATCGTGAGGGGCGAATTTCAATGGAATTGGGGTTTCCGGTTGTAAATTGGTATGCAAGTAACATCGGGAGAACAAAAAGAAGCAGTGTTTGGAAAGAATAATCCTGCAATGACATGTAAACGAATAAGAATGCATTAACCATTGATGAATAGAATACTTTCAGGATATCTGGGGAAGGAGGCAGGTTCGCCTGGCGGACGGTATTACCAGGTGAAACTATTACGATCAGCATAGCAATAAGTGACCCTGCCAGAGATATTCCCAGCCATAAAAGCCAGCTTTTTTTTGTCTTACCTTTTGACCCCAACAAGACAAAAAGAATGACCAGTCCAAGTAAACCCGTTTGCAAGGTGACAAAAGTTTCGGAAAACCCTCCCGCAAAAAGGGCAATAACAAAACAACCAAACAAACCCGCAACCAATTTAAAGCTGAAGCGGTTGCCTTCTACAGCTTTGTTCATTCCATTAAAGAGAATCCCGAACAACAGTGTCAGAAATACCAAAGGCAAGGTATAAGTGATCAACCCTATACGCCAGAATAGTGTCTGATATAGTTGGGGCGACTGCATGACTGTGAACAAAACCAATATCCCTGCAACCAACAGGGCCATCCATTTTGAAAGAAGAAGTCGGGCATAGCGTCCAGCCTGTAATATTGTCCAGGTCAGGGCGGGCACCCAGATCATCAAGGTCAAGGCTGCCCAATAGCGAATAGCTGAACGGCCTAATAATTCAGATAGGCTTATAAGAATTATCCCTGCATACCGGTTGGACCAGGTCTGATATAGAACTACCAACGCTCTTGGAAAGCCGGCTGAAAAGAACAAGCCACTTACGCAGTAATCATCTGCGTAATAACGAGAGAATGTCCCCAAATACATATAGGTTAGGATTGCAACTCCCGCCGTGATGGTTCCGATAGCCAGGACAGCGTTCAATAGGTACCGCGGGTAATTTCTCCGGAGCTGCAAATACCAGCCAGACTCTTGAATAATTTTTATAAAACCCGACTTTTTCACTCGACCAACCTACTCTCGGGAATATGGAACCATTTGCATCTATATAAAAACATGAAATTTGTCGGCGTATTACCTGAGGAAAGAAGAACAAAAGGAATAAGAGATGACCACCACCATTATTGGGTCAGGCGAAAAGCACGGCAGATGATGCCGCAGAATGGAACAAAGGATAAAATAAGGATTCAATCATACCCAAGCGTTTAGATCCAAATTCGGGGATAAGCGGACGGTTGGAAACGGGGAATCGGTGCAATTTTGAATGGTACCACATGGGAGTATCAAAAGGCAAATAAACAATTATCCTATCGTACAACCGTTACTATGGCATAGGATGGTCTATTTTTCTTGTTTCAACCGGCGGGAGCGCTGACGATCGTACATTCTGCGGACTTTTTGCAGTCCAAATAGCGAAAAGAATGCCAGCATAATGTGCTTCCAATCGCCAAGGGCAGTTGCTGGGTGCAAGCGGAAGGCGCGCCCATATGCACGCAAGGCATCTCCCGGCTGACCAGCATCCGTCAGGTAGAAGGCGTCGAACCGGTTCATGCCTGCCATGATTCGTTTTTCATTCTTTTTTATAATTTCGGTAAATTCCGGGCGAGTTTTCAAATCATTGACCAGCAATCTAGCCTCCCGTCCGTAAGCCGCTCCGCCGGTACGGTTCTTTGCCCGGTCGTGGAAACGGGCTGCTGCCCACGTCTGCGGCACATATACCATTGGGGCAACTTGCGCCATGTTAATCCAGAGCAGGTTGTCCATCAGAAGGTGATACGCGGGGTTTAGGTAATCCACCTGCTCCAGAACAGAGCGGCGCATAAACGCAGCCGGTTGGCAGATGATGTTTAACGCCATCAGATCGAGAAGGGAAAACTGACGGGCGCGCATCAGATTCATGGGCCTGCCCTCGGCATCTACTGCGAATGCATCACCATAAACAACCGACGCAGCAGGGTTGGAGCGGAAGGCAGATACTGCGCTGGAAATCGTTCCAGGCAGGTATACATCATCCGAGTTCAACCAGCCAACAAATTCCCCGCGCGCCCGGCGAAATCCCTTATTGATCGCTTCGGATTGACCAGAATCCTTTTCGGATACCCACCAGAATAAACGGTCAGCATAGCGGCGAATAATATCCACGCTGCCATCGGTGGATTCTCCATCCACGACCAGGTATTCGATGTTGGGATAGTCCTGTTCCAGCACTGAACGAAGCGTCGCTTCGAGAAATCGAGCCTGATTGAATGAGGGGGTAACAACGGAAACGAGGGGAAGGTCAGTCATGTTTTTAAAATAAGGACGCGAATTCCACCTTGGGGAAAATGGCCAGTTTACCTCCAACAGTGGCATCCAGGACCTTCCGCCCGTCGTCCTCATAAGCCTGACGAGCCAAGCGGTAACCGATCTCAGAAGTTTCAAAATCGGGAAGCTGCCAACGGAAGCCTTTTCCGAAATACCCGGGGTGAAAATGGTTTGGATCATCCCCTTGGGAGACGACGGTGGAATTGGCTTTTCCTGGAACATTAGAATTATGGTCGACACCCACAAGGATTACCTGCGCGAAGCCCATGTGGAAAGCTAATTGGAGGGCAACATAAGTGACGGTTGCGCTTTCCCAGACCCGGTAACGCACATCGCGGGCAAACCCAGGGTTATCGTAGGTGGTGTAAAGGAAAGTGGCGGGGATTGGACCGGAGGGAAAAAACCGGTGCGAGCGCCATGAAAGGAATTTCGGCATGGGCAATGCAATGATGTCTGTGGTACATTGTTCGACTACCAGGTCATTAACTGCGACGAAATAAGTCGTCCCGAACCCAAGGTCGGGAAACATCAAATATATTCGGTTCAGGCCAAACGAATATTCTGTTTTTAGTTTGGTCAAATTGGTCAGTTTTAAGCTGGGACCATTCCCGATGATAAAAGCACGTTCGCCCCTGTGGATACCTTTCAATTCTGCCAGTCTCGCCATGCTCTCGCGCCGCCAGGGATGAAAATATACTCCTGGAAGGTCGGGCAGATGCATACCCCCGCTGTAACTTTTGCGAAGGAAATTCCAGACTGAGGCAGGAACAACCCGTTTTATGGTTTGCTTCAATTTCTCTCTCGTATACTCACTCTGTGCTCAGCCTAGCGGTCGCGCCGCCGTCAATGATCATGGCTTGACCGGTCATAAAAGATGATTGGGTGTCATCGGCCAGGAAATATATGGCATGAGCGATTTCTGCCGGCTGCCCCACGCGCCCATTGACGGTCTTGCGAGCCAGGTTATCAAGGCGGGCAACTATGTCGTCCCCAGAGACGTGGCCCCGGTTTAACCCGGCGCGCAGCATTGGTGTGTCCACTGCACCCGGCAGGATGGCATTGACGCGGATATTGTCCTTTGCAAACTCGATGGCCGTGGCGCGCGTCAATGCCAGCAGACCGCCCTTGCTGGTGGCATAGGCAGCGATATTCACCGAAGTCTGCACGGCGTGGACAGATGAGACATTGACGATTGCCCCCCCACCAGCGGCTTTGAAAAGCGGGTAGACCAGCTTGGCAAGCAGGAAGGCCGGCCTCAGATTATTGGCGATGACCATGTCCCATTCTTCCACTGTCATTTCGATCAAGGGCTTGGCGACCTGGACAGCTGCGTTATTGACCAGCGCATCCAAGGTGGGAGAAAAAGCCTGCACCTGATCAAAAATGGATTCCATCGATTCGGGCCTGGATACCTCTGATTGAATAAAAAGACCTTTCTCGGGAAAGCCCTTTCCATACGGGAGGCGGTCAACTCCAATGACGCGCCAGCCATTATTGGCGAAGAGATGGACAGTGGCACGTCCAATGCCCCCTGCAGCACCAGTGATTAACACAGTTTTGGTACTAGGCATAATCATTCCTGTTCCACGCTTTTGAATGGAATTCCAAGGCCTTCGATTAAATTCCTGATCGTGTTCCAGTGGACCCGTTCCCAGGCAGCCGGACTGGAATTGGCATTGTGAGGAGCCAGGAGAACATTATCCATTTGCTTGAGGGGGCTGCTGGCTGGCAAAGGTTCGGTTTCGAACACGTCCAAAGCCGCACCGGCAATTGTCCCAGCCTGTAGTGCAGAAATCAGCGCCGGTTCATCCACGATTGGGCCGCGAGCAGTATTGATGAGCACCGCATGCGGGCGCATCATTCCCAGGGTGCGGGAGTTGATCAGGTGGAGACTGGTTGGATTCAATGTGCAATTCAAGGACACAAAATCGGAGCGGGCAAGCAAATCCTCCAGCGATGTCAGTTTCACCCCGGTTTCAGCGATGAAAACATGGTCTATATCCACGATATCGTTACCCAGCAGGTTCATTCCAAAGGCATGCGCCCTGCGAATGACGGTTTTTCCGATCGTACCCACGCCCACAACCCCCAGGGTGCACTCGTGCAGGGCCCTGCCCGGATTTTTTTTCCAATCACCGGCCTTCATCGCTCGATCCATCCAGGGTTGGCGGCGGGCAAAAGCCAAAAGGTAACCCATCACCGTATCCGTGACCGGCAGGGTAAATGCATTAGGCGTGCGGCAAAGTTTCACTCCGTAACGCTCGCAAGCCGCGGCATCAATCGAATCCACCCCTGTACCCCACTTGGAGATGACCTTCAAGCGCGGTGCGCAGGCTGCAAGAACTTTAGCTGTGAAATAATCGTCACCGCAGAGGGCGCCATCGAATTGACCGGCGTATTTTAATAGGTCGCTTTCCAGCAGGCGTTCCTGGACTTTGGGAGTGATTAAATCCAAGCCGTGCCGTTCGAGCACAGGACGGAAGCGGTTGATGGACAGAAGCATATATGGGGAAGAAAAAAGAATGGTTGGCATAGGCAGTCCAGGATGTCAGAATTGATATAAGAAATTACTGTTCACTTTTTTTCATTAAAAAGTCGGTGATGGCAAAATCCATTTCCTCGTCAATGTCCCATGCTTCAGCCGAGTCGATCTCAAACATCATGGGGTTCTCTCCCAGCCGGTTACCCCGCCTATACAGGTTTTCGCGGGTGAAGATATAAATGCATGAATTCTCTTCAAAAACAGGCGGCAAGTCCTGGGTTTGTAAAAGTATATCGGGGTCATGGTTTAGCGCCTGTCCTTGCTGGTTGTAAAGGCGGGTATGCAAACGGGTTACCGAGAAAAGCGAGTCGTGACTGGGATAATCGGCTAAAAATGACTGGATAGCCTTGGAGATCGTTCCGGGTCGGAGCAGGGGATTTGTACTATGTGTCTGGAGGTAGAAATCAGCCTGCACCCGGGATGTATCGTAAAGCAAAATCTCATTCATTGAAATCGTATCAGAGCGTAAATGCTCTGGACGCTCGATCACCTTGACATTCGGGAAATCGCGTCTCAAGCCATCGATAACAGGAGGCGAATCAGTATCGACCAGGATTTCGCCGATTTCGGGGACCTCAAGCAAAGTTTCGATAATGTGCCGGTAGAGCGGCTTGCCCGCCAGAAGACGATAATTCTTGCCAGGGACGCGCTGCGAGTGATGGCGCATGGGAACGAGGGCGACTAGTTTGGTCATGGTTCACTTATTATACCGAATCGGCTCGACATCCCGCTTGACTGGAGCAGTCTTCTCCCAGCCAACGTGGTAATAAAAAGTTTGGCGCAGGTCGGGGGTCAGTAAACCGGAATGACGGTAACCCTGGTAGGTTCCCCAAAACTGGTTCAACCGAAACCAAAATATACCCGCCAGGCTGTGCCAAAACTGCCGCTCCCGCGAAGCGTGGAGCAGGTCAAACCATATACTTGAGAGAACATTCCGGGCAAAATCATAAAGGCTGAAATGCGCTTCCGGATAAATACGTTTGAAGGCCATACCCTCCCGGCGGAAACGATTCAAAACGCTGTTAGGCGTTTCGCGATGAACGTGTACAACTTCCGCCTCCGCTACGTACGATATGGCGTACCCGTCAGCCTGCACTTCCTTCGCCCAGGCAAGATCCTCCAGCCCAGTCAAGGTTTCGTCAAATGGGTGCGACGTCCAAATCGAACGCCGGAGAGCGACATTGGCGTTGTTGCAGAAGGGATGGCTTTGGTTGGTTACAGATACCGGTGGAAACCAGCGGGATAATATCTGCCGCTCCGAGAACATGGAAGTCTCGTCGCCACACTGCCTGCCATAAGTAAGCGTTACTTGAGGATCTGTGAATGGTTCAAGCATCCGTTCCAGCCAATCGGGATAAACCGGGTAAACGTGGGCGCTGGCTATGACCACCAAGTCGCGGGTGGCCGCACCTAACCCCAAGTTCAAGGAACGCCCAAAAGTGAATTCTACAGGCGGGATATGTACTACAGTGGCTCCGTATTGGACTGCAATGGAGGTGGTGGCATCGGTCGACCCAGAGTCTACAAGAATTACCTCCACATCCTGCACCGATTGATGTCGAACGCCTTCCAAAAGACGTCCAATGTGGAGTTCTTCGTTGTAGGCACGTAAAACAAGAGAGCAGTTCATAAACATACTCAGAAGGATCTCAAGCGGTTTTCTTCAAATGAATCAGCAAGGCCCCGAAGCGTTTATAACGGAAATCCTTGATATTATCGTGTGTCAACCGATAAAGACCATGACGGTATGACTCGGCTAAAATATCGGGGTCCAAAGCCATGTGGATGGGCGACAGATTCCCGGTAAGTTTTAGCGGGGATCCAAGGTTTCCAAGAGCGACGCGTAAATAGGCCCGGGGGGTGGCTATGCAATGTTTAAATCGGAATGATTTGGGGAGAACGGGAAACAATAAATCAAAAGCACTGGCGTATAACAGCCCTTTAATGCCGGTGTTGGAGGGGAAGGTCACATCAACCTCATGCAACAGTTCCCCGCCCGGTTTTAAAAGCCGGTCCATATGATGCCATACCGAAGGGGTTTGGAGTCCGCCGGCATGTTCCAAAGCTGAAAGGCTGTAAACAACATCGAAATAATGGTCGGGAAGGGTCGATTTCTCCATCGGCCCAACACGCTCCAAAACGTATTTCACCTGGGGGTTGGCAGCGATATGCTCCTGGGGAGAACGGCCGCGGGTCCATTCTGCTGCAGCACTGTCCAGCCCGAAATCATCAGCCACCCAGACCTCACATCCATATTTTTTTTGGATGTAAATTGGCAGTTCGGAATACGCCCCGCCCACGTCGAGAACCTTTTCTCCCTTTTTCCAGTGATGAGAGTCCAGCAGCCAAGGTGAACCAAAGCCTTTAAGGTTGTTAAAATCAGCGCCATAAATGGACCTGATCTGGTAATCATACGAGCGACTTACGGTTGCTAGGGATGTTTCCAGAACTTCATACATGATGCAGGTTTCCTTCTGAGGGCGGATATTTGTGCAAAAAAACAAAAAGGATGAATAATTCGTCAGGATTCAAGTTCAAATGGTTTCCCCTGGAGGATCCCATTCAAAAGGGTGCGTATGGTAGCTGACTGCTCCGGGAGCAAGTCCCGCCAGGAGAATTTTTTCAGGCGGACATAACCGATCGGGGCAGTGGACTCCAGGAAAGATCCAAAGGGAAGAGTAAAACGGTAATTGCGATAATACCAATAGCGACGGGCATTCTGGATACGCTCTGCTGGAACCTCGGAACTCTCTGCAGCCAGCAAAGAGTTCTAGCCGGCGGAAATAGGCCTGCTTGTCCGGCTCAAACCAGGCAGTCGCGTGGTCAGTGAACGATGCACGCCCGGCACACAACACCGGTTTCCCCGTAAGAGTGATCTCGATCCCAATCGTCGAATTATAGGTCAGTACGAATTTTGAAAAACGGGCTAATTCATAAGAGCTGATCGTTTCCTGCGGCGGGATGAAAATCACATTTGCAAGGTCAGCCACATGGTTTTTCCCGACCCACATTGCGACAGACTCCCGGCTGGCTTTGCCGGGACGATCCTCGTCGGGGTGGGCACGCAGCACGAACAAGGTTTCCGGATGCCCCCGGATAACCGGTAACAATTCATCCAGCCACGAAAACATATCCATAAAAACACTGTTTGCCAAAACCAGGCTGGTATCGAAAATGATGTTGGTAAAGATTGCCACCACTTGTTTGAACGAGCCCGCTTTCTGGGCCATTTCATAAGGTACGCCCTGCATACCCTTCCAGAATTTAACACCAGCCATGATAAAATCACCTTCGCGCCGTTTTTGGAGATCTGCATCAACCAGTGCATCTTGCTCCGGTGTTAATTCACCTTCCAATAGCGGGATGGAATAGGTGGTGACCTCCCCCTCCAGGAAAAAAGCACTGAGCGGTTGGAAACTGGTTTCGTGAGTGATGAGACGCACGTCGTTCCGGCGGCACAACCAGGCTGCCACTGCTTCTGGAAACTGCAGACCATTAAATAAAATCGCTGACTGAGGCTTCACGCTTTCCAAAAGAGCATGGAATTCGCGTGCAACATTCCATGCAGAAAGGAGAAATTCGCGACACAGAAAACGGGTGGAATCGTCATCCTGCAAGGATTGGCGACGCATTCTCCAGGATAATGAGGGCAGGATAAGGGCACCCAACGGCAAGGATGCGGTCGATTCTGAACCTGCCAACCAGGTAGCTGAGAGGGGTTGTTCGTAGCCTACGAGTTCAGCGAGGGTCAATTTTTCGAGCATCGACGCCAGCATTTCATCCCGCTGGTAAGAGAAGGCCCGGACGTCTGCTCCCGAATAATTTATTGTTGACTGGCGGATGCACATTGCGCATGGAGGAAGTTGCTGGGGGTGATCCTGATCCGCGCCCAAAACACAGCGGCTCATACCGGCTTTACAAACAAAATGCATCACCGGCGCGCCTGCCAACCGCGTGGCCCAGGAGGTGATGAGTGAAAAGGCAGCATTCTGGCTGAGTCCCGAAAGGCGTGCTGAGGCATTAAAAAATACTACTGGCCTCGCATCCGGCGAAGGGTGGGAATGCGCTGCGAACCGACGCGCCAATATGTACGTGCGGGTCAATTCACCGAGTCGTTTAATCCGCCGTGCAATACCCGAAGTGTAATCAGTCATTATTCTTGCGGAACCACCCGGCGCAATTTTTTTAGAGATGGTTTTTCGCTTTCGTAAACTCGCTTGAGGCCGTCACCGAGGGAAACCTCACTGACGCGTATATACATTACCAGCCGTTCGAATCCTCCGGGTTCAACAGAGGCAGCCTGGTCAGATCCCCACATAGCCCGGTCGAGGGTCAGGTGACGCTCAACCATGCATGCGCCTAGTGATACCGCCACTACTGGAGGCACCAGCCCTACTTCATGACCGGAATATCCGATCGGGCATGGGAATTCATCGCGCAGTGCATTAATGACGCGCATATTGAGCTGTTCCGGTTCGCATGGATAGGTGCTTGTGCAGTGGGTGATCACCAAGTTTTCTGTCCCGGTGACTTTCACCGCCGCCCGAATTTCTTCCATTGTCGACATCCCCGTGGAAACGATCAACGGCTTACCCGTGGCTCGGGCATGGCGCAAAAGATTATGGTCGGTCAGGGAAGCCGACGGGATTTTATATACGGGGGTATCAAACTTTCCCATGAAATCCACGGCTTGTTCGTCCCAAACCGAAGCGAACCAGGTAATGTTTTTTTCTTTGCAATACCGTTCGATCTCTCGGTATTCGGATTCACCAAATTCAACCTTGTGACGATACTCTAAGTACGTAATATAACCCCAGGGAGTCTCTCGCATTTGCTTCTGCTGCTCGAGGGGGGTAGAGAGCTCTGGGGTGCGCTTCTGGAACTTGACCGCATCCACGCCTGCGTGAACGGCCGCATCGATCATTTGTTTGGCAATTTCAAGATCTCCGTTATGGTTGATACCAATTTCTGCCACAATGAATACCGGCTGCCCATCGCCGATCAACCTTCTGCCAATTTTTATTTCTCGCTTCATATAATCCGCCTTCCCTCTCTATGGAGAAGATCTTGTTGATTGAATTTATCCCTATGGCCAAACATAGACATACTCTGCTGCGCTGACGTTCGACAGCCGCAAGCCAAACGATTTAATGGTCTGATCTACATTTGAATAATCCGAATAAACCGAGGAATCGACCACGATATAAGCCACACCTAATTCCTTTAGCAATTCCACACTTTCAATGGATGGGAAACCATCCATGACGGGTTGTATGCGATCATATTGTTCGGGATGATTGGCATTAAAAAAACCACCCAGGAACGGTTTCATACTGACAAGCGTATTGTAAACCTGTCCCTGGTCCGATTCCTGGCTGAACGGGAATTGTGCCACCGAGCCGGTGTCAGGCTGGGTCGCCAGCCAATAATCCACAGGGCGGGCATCGATGGTGGAGAACCCAGTAAAAATCCCGGGGTAAAAATCCACAAAAACCAGCAAGAGTAAACCGATCCCAACCCAGCGCTTAAGCTTCTGCGGGGAAGCATTCAGCAACACATGCGTTCCGAGACCTGCCATCATACTCGAGAAGAGCAGACTAAACAACCCAAAGCGCATCATCACCCGCATCTTTGAGAAAAATGGCAGATACAGGAAAAGATAATATGTGGGCAGGTAGATTTCTGGAAAATCGGTGCGATTAAAAATGGGTTGAAAAATCCCGGGAAAAGAGGTGACTTTTCGACCCAGCCAATGCAGATCTATGCCCATGGAAAGGATAAATGCAGAAATGAAAACAACAAGGGCGATATTCAACAACTCATGATGAGAAGTTCGTCGCCTTCTCAGCCAGGCTATCAATGCTAGGAAAAATGCAACTGCGCCGATATACAAGGTCGATTCTTGCCAGCTCTCAGGGCTGAAGCGATCATCGATCCACTTTCCCCACAGGAACTGTTTTATGGACGGAATCACATAGTCTGTCGGGCTGGCCGAAAATCCTGAAGCATATTCCACCGAGCGCGATGCAAGTCCGTTCTGAGCATTGAAGTTTAAGTACGGCAGCATGGTTATGCCAACCAGCACAATACTAATCACACCAAAAAGAATAATGCTTTTCCAGAAGATGGGAGATTTTAATCGCTGATACCCTTTGAAAATAAGAAATCCCACCAAAAAAATAGCCGAAATGATTATTGTCATGTAGACGTAATAACTACTGGTTCCGCCTATCAGACCAGCGGAAACTCCAGCCAACAGCACAGGTCTCCAACTGAATTTTTCCTGCTTTAATAGGTCATAAAAACCCCAAAAATAGAAAGGGAACCATTGCATTCCAGCCAGGCTTAGATGACCGATCAGGAAATGCGCCATGTGAAAAGGAAGGAAAGCGTAAATCGTTCCGGCTACCACTCCCGCCATATCATTCCTGGTGAGATGCTTGATCCACAGGTACATCCCCCAGCCTGAGAGGATGAAACTCAAAAGCATGGAAAAGTTATAACCACTGGTAGGGCCAAATAACAGGCTTACTGGCAGCGCCAGCGCCACCATAACCGGGCTGATATCGGTGGAGGCGAGATTCCAGCCCTGAGGGTAATTCATGTAAGGATTAAAAAATGGTGATATTTTTAATTCAAAAAGCGCCTTCTGGTACCATCGAATGAGCCATACAAAATATGTGCCATCGCCGCCTGCGTCTCCAATGATCTGGTTCATCCGCAAAATAAGCGGGAAAGTCATCACTATGGTTAGAAACGTAAAATAGACGAAAGCCAGGAAGGATGGTCGCCTGATGATATTCAGAACTTTTAATGAGAATGACCGCACAATCATTTATTTTTGGTAAATCAAATACTCCCATTTAAGGGCAAAGATAAATTGTTCCATCCGAAAATGCACCAAAAACGGACAATCCATTGAACAATTTCACCAGTTGGTCCGATTTCGATTCGCCAATTTGAGCATTAAGCTGGGTTGGAAAATCATTAAAGATTACCAAAGCAGCCCCCTGCCTGCAGAAAACGGATTGTGTGTTGTCTCTTTGATCAGTTCCGTACATTGAATTTTGAAGCGGATCTAGTTGAAAGGTGTTCCAAAAGCCATGAATTGGCCTCCCGGTCCAAAGCATCAGCAGTTCCCAGTCATTCGAGATCACCGGTTGGTCAGGCGGCAATGAGCGTACCGCCTGCACGATCGTAGAGTGATCCCAATGATAGGCTGTCAAACCATCCCCGGAATGATAAAACTTGACCTCATTTCTGGTTTGTGGAAAAAACCAAACCATACTTATCACTGCGATCCCCCAGGGCAGAATTTGAAATAACTGCATCCAGCCCCTAAACCAGGCAGACTGCCACAAGGAAAATCCCGCAACCAGGCTCATTGTGACAGAAACATAAAACGGGAGCAGAATCCGATTATCGACATCTATGGTCGGCTGCGTAAATAGATAAGTAAAAATCAATACCCCAAGAAAGGTGAGCGATGACAGCCCAAAGAAGGCAAATATGTGCATGCCTGAATTATTCGTATCTTTGAATGAATTCTTGCGCAAGCGACTTTCTGCATGCAGAGAAATGGCCAAAAAAATAACAACCCCCATCCCCATTAATATGAACCTGAACCAGTACGGCAAAATAGTATCGTTAGATTGAAATGGAATCCATTTCCAAACCGTGTCCATGAAGTTTGCACGGAACGCCTGGAATTGAGTTGAAAGCCCTCCAAAATTAAATTCGAGGCTGCGACCGCCAATACTATGAGCGGTAGTTACATAAACCCATCCGAGCCATACCAGAATTGGCAAGCCTGCGACAAAAGCAAACAAAGCTGACTTTTTAAAACGAGGACATACCTTCCCTGATGAGAATAACAGAATGCAAAACCACGCAGAAATGATCATGGCGATGCCGACATATCGTGTCAAAGGAAGGAACCCGAATAGCAAACCACCGATCAAGAGTGTGAAAAGCTTTTCACGTTGCAAGAAGGAAAACAGGCACAGCCCAGCGGATAAAAACAGCAGGATAAAAAGAGGTTCAGAAAAGGCCGAGCTAAACGTTACGACCATATTCGGAAATGCGCATAATAAAGCACTGGCAATAATACCCAAGGCCGGTACACGACTAAAACGAAAGATTGTCCAACCGGCAATGAAGATCGAGGCCACAAACGCCAAGATATTCAACCAGCGAGCCGCGACGACCAGGTTGATTTTAGACAAACCTATTGCGCTTAAGACAATAGAATAAAAGGGGGGTTGAATGGTATATGCCTTAAATTGTGCGTCCGCCTCGTAGTAACCCAATCCTTGACCATTAACAAGGCTGCGGGCAGTGGAAATATATGCCACGGGATCGGTATATCCCCAAGGACCATTCGCAGTACTATAAGACGTTAAAACACCACCAATTATGCTGATGAGCACAATCGCACTAAATATTAATGTTTCCGCCGGAAACTTCTTCATCGCCTTCCCAGGTTTTGGTCGAGTTTTAAATTTCCTTTACCCATTTGCGAAAAAAGTTCCTGCTCTACAATACCGCAGATCATGTGCCAGATAACGATATGGCATTCCTGAATTCGGGGAGTATCTGCTGAAGAGACAGCCAGACAATAATCACATTTTGGCGCCATGGTTTCCCGCCCCATTTCCCCCGTAAATCCCATGGTGATCATGCCGCTAACCCGGGCTGCATCCAACGCTTTCAGAATATCCGGAGAGGTTCCACTGGTACTGATCCCCACCAGGATATCTCCCGACCGTGCGAGAGCTTCCACCTGGCGGGAAAATATGTTCTCAAAGGCCGAGTCATTTCCAATGGCTGTCAGGATGGATGTGTCAGTCGAAAGGGCGATGGCTGGCAATGCGCGCCGGTTCAGGCGGAAGCGGTTGACGAACTCTCCAGCCACATGCTGCGCGTCTGCTGCGCTGCCCCCATTTCCGCACAAAAGGATTTTATTCCCTTGCTGGAAGCAGGTTGCCATACTCATCGCCATGGTGCCGATTAAATCTGCCGACTGCTGGATGGTTTGCTCGAGAATTTGCGTGTGAACTTTTAGTTCGTTTGCAATGGTTGCAGGGATCATGGAAAGCTTCCTTTATTACCAGCTGCTCCGCCCACCATCGATGACCAGGTTTGTTCCGGTCATATACGAAGAGGCATCCGAGCAAAGGAAAAGGATGGCTGCCTGGTACTCATCCAGGTTTGCCATTCGACCCATCGGAATGAGATTGGCAAGCCGTTGGACGAATTCTTCAGGCTGGTTGTTGTACACTCCTCCAGGCGAAATGGCGTTGACCCGAATCCCAGCCTCAGCCCAATATGTAGCCAGGTAACGTGTCAGCCCGACCAAGCCAGTTTTTACGACCGAATATGTAACTGGCTTCACCGGCTGCTGAGCTTCAGGGAGCCCGCTTTTGCGGTAAAGGCGCTGGTCTGGCGCGATCACAGCCAGGTCGGAAGCCACATTTACGATCACCCCATTTTTCCGTTTTGCCATTTCGCTTCCAATGACCTGGGAGCAGAGAAATGCCCCGGTTAACCCCACCGACAGATCATTCTCCCATTGTTTCAGTGGGAAGTTTTCGAGCCGGGAGAATTCCACTTCGGCTGTCTTTTCCATCTTGGGATTATTAGCAGCATTGTTGATGAGTATGTCCACCCGGCCAAAACGCTCCAGGATTTCAGAGAGGAGCCCTTTAATACTTTTCGGCTGGGTGATATCAACTTTTATAGCACAGGCTAAACCGCCAAACCGATCCTTCCAGGCGCGGCTTTTTGTATCCACGCCTTCAATCCTGATATCCGCCAGCACGGGAATGCCGCCAGCGTTGGCGATCGCCTCGGCATGCTGTTGCCCCAGCAGTCCCGTCCCGCCGGTAATCACTGCCACGCGACCCGATAAATCGAACAAATTCTTCTTTACTCTACCCATGAGTTCACCTCGTCAACTTAACCACTTTTCCCTCAGCGAGGGACTCTTTTGCAGCAAGAGCCATGCGCAGGCTTTGCGCTCCGGCGCGCAAGTCCACCATGGATGTACTCTTTCCCTGTAGGCATTCCATGAAACCGGCTAATTCATCCAGGAATAACTGGTTGCGCTGGAACCCTTCATAAGAACTGGACTCGACTGGTCTGCCCCGGTCATCTATAACATCCACTTTTAGTTCACGAAGGTCCATCCGAATCTTTCCCGCGTCACCGAAAACTTCGCAAAACCGGCTTAGTGGGCGCTGCAGGTAATCCTGGTGCAGCGTTACTGGAATCGGACGCCCTTCAAGCATGCATTCCATAAGGGTGTCTGCCGTATCCTCCACATCGATCTCAAGGTTGCTCAGGTGTCCCCCCAGCGTGTAAAGGCTGCGTGGCAAGCCGAACATCCAGAAGAGATAATCCAGTTCGTGGATCTGAGAAAGGATGACTCCTCCTCCGAGATCTTTCCGGGCGGCATATATTTGACGGTAATCCTCATAGGTATGCCAACCCGGCATGTACTCACCGACCTCCGACCGAACAGAAAGAATCCGTCCTATTTTCTTCTCTTGGATGAGACCGTGGAGACGTTGTATGCAGGGATGGAACCGCATCTGGTAGCCCACCACAGCTTTCAGGCCGCGGCTCTCAACCAGGTTAATTAATTCCTCCACCCGGTCGAAGTTGTTCGATAACGGCTTTTCAATAAACAGGTGGCAACCTGCCTTGGCTGCCAGGATCGCCGCCGGGGCATGCTGGCTGGATGGGTTGCATATAAAAACGATCTCCGGCTTTTGGGCGAGGGCCTGATTCAGGTCCAGGAAAATGGGAAGATTGTATTTATCCTGGAGGCTGGAGCCCGGCTCTATCTGGAGTTGATCGGTCAGGACGGGCGGATTGAGACGGAGATCCTGCCCGATAATTTCCACCTCACTTCCAAACACTGCCCGCAGGTTGCGAAGATGGCGTTGTCCGATCCCACCGAGACCGACAATCAAGACTTTCATGGCCGCTCCATAAGCTTTTCAACAAAATACTTTTGAACGAAATCGCGGTTCTGCCTGGCCCAATTAACTTCGTTACCCGGGGTTTCACGCGCAACCTGGAGGATAAAATCACCAGCATATCCGGCTGATTTAAGAGCTTCACTTAAACCCGGGAAATCAGCATCACCCGCCCCCAAAGGGACGGTGCTCCCTCCCAACAGGCGGTCTTTAATATGCACGCTACCCACCCGTATACCATATGCAGCGAATTCTTCCCGGGGAATATAGCCCAGCGAAGAGCTGTTGCCAGAATCGTAATTAGCTTTGAGCATCGGGTGAGGAAGCTTCGCGAGGAGTTCAGCAAACCTTTTTGGAGGCAGGGAAGATTCAAGATGGAGTTCGATACCGGTTTTTCCCGCAACAGGCAGGAGGCCGCTCAACATGCCCACCACAATATCAAATTCCTCGTCAGTGTCGATTCGTGAAGCGTCCACGAACGGAACAACGACCCGGTTCATGCCTGCTTTCTGGCAGCGTATCATCAACCACTCCAGGGTTGTCAGGCGCTCGGTAAGTTCCGCCGGGGCGGCCCGCACAAGCGGCTTGTCCATAAAATAGTCAGCGCACAATGACACGACCTCAACACCGAATTGTTTCGAGAGCGATTTCATGTGTTCAATCCCGGCGTCCGTTGCCAGCGGATTAACGTCAGCACCATATGCGTCGTAGATCCATTCGATGCAATCCAGGCCGGCCTTGGCAGCCTGGACAAATTCATCAGCCCAATGGTCGCGGGGAAAGCTCTGGAACCGCTCTGCTTCAGGGGGGAAAAGGCGACCCTCCATAATTCCAATTCGCGTCATGCAGTCCTCCGGGATATCATTTATTTACCACTTCCATTGGTATCCACACGACGGAGCTTTTTCATGATCGGTACTTCCCTTTCGATCACACGCTTGACACCGTCTCCCATGGCTGTTTCCACCAGGCGGATATCGCGGACCAGGCGCATAAAGCCCTGTGATTCTACTGAGGCTGCCTGGTCGGAACCCCACATGGATCGGTCGAGGGTAATGTGGCGCTCCACCACGCAGGCGCCCATTGCTACAGAAGCAATCGTCGTGGACAGGCCAGTCTCGTGTCCGGAATAGCCAATGGGGATGCCATAGCGCTCCTTCAATCCAAGGATCACCCGTAAATTCAGCTCTTCGTAAAGAGCAGGATAGGTGCTGGTGGTATGCAGAACGACCAGGTCTTTCTTTCCCAACAGATCGACGGCATGGTCGATCTGATCCATAGTACTCATCCCGGTTGACATTAGGATCGGGCGATCTTTTGAACGTGTGTGGCGCAGGAGGTTATCATCTGTCAACGAAGCCGAGGCGATTTTAAAACAAGGCACATTGAACTGCGCAATAAAGTCCACAGAGTCTTCATCCCAGCAGGAAGCGAACCAGGTGATTTTTCTTTCCGTGCAATAACGATCGATCTCACGGTATTCCTCCAGACCGAACTCCAGCCCATATTTGAGATCACCGTTGGTGGTCCCAAATGAACTCTCGCGTGGACGAGCAAGTTCATCGGCAGGGTAAACCACTTCGATAGTCCGCTTCTGAAATTTAACCGCGTCACAACCGGAGGCCGCAGCAACATCGATCAGTTTTTTGGCGGTCTCGATATCACCATTGTGGTTAATACCAATCTCGGCGATCACATAACATGGATGCCCATCCCCTACCAACTTATTCCCAATCTTGATTTCTGTCATTTTCAACCTCCAGGATCAATTTCGATGCTTGGTTTTTGGAGCGACAATTGTAATTCATCCGCGAGCTTCAGCCAGGATCAGGTCGCATAACTCGCGCACTGCTGCATGACCACCCGGCCTGCTCAGCACATAATCTGCCTTGCTGGCAACTTCCGGCAAAGCATCTGCCACTGCCACCGCCCAACCAACCAGCGGGAAGCAAGGTAGATCGTTAATATCGTTGCCGAGGTAAACTACCTGGGCAGGGTCCACTCTGCGTTCAGCGATTACTTTCCGCACAGCGGTTTGTTTATCATCCTCTCCTTGGATGCAGGCGATGTCCATCTTCCTGCAGCGGGCAGCCACCACCGGGTTGGTCTCCTTTGAAATAACCAATGCCTCCACTCCGGCCTCGCGCAGTAAATTGATGCCAAGACTATCACTCCGATTGGCAGCCACCAATTCACGACCGGTTTCATCTACCCAAACACGGTTGTCAGTGATGACGCCGTCAAAGTCAAGGATGAGAAGTTTAACTATCCCAGGCATGGCCCTGGGCTGCTGACCCGGCCAGACCATCTTAGGCCCTCCCCGCAGGATGAATTGCTCCGACCTTCTCCAGTCATCGGGAGTATCCAAGTCGGCATCATATGCTGGATCGAAGAGGATCGGCAGGATGATTTTTCCGGTCATCGACTTATGATCCAGGATTGTCGCCGGGCGTATAGCGTCGATCAGACCAGTGTGGGCATAGGCGGCTGGCAAATCCTGACGCGGCGCATTATATGGCTCATCTATGCCCGCGGCTGATACCAGAGGATGGATGGGGTTAGCCAGGTCTTCCATTAACCACATTTTGTAAGGGTTTTGGCGTGCCGGCGTGATGCCTCGTATCGAATCCGCTTCGGGGTGAAGCAGCAGCATGTGTACTGCCCGATCCACCAGGTCAGGTGGACGGATGGGAGTGGTAGGGCGCAAGTGAACGACAATTTCGGGAAGATAACCTTCGGCTTCGCCCAGCCATTTCAGGGCATGCTGGAAAACGGGCAGGTCGGGGGTGTGGTCTCCAGCCAGTTCAGCCGGACGCAGGAAGGGAGTCTCAGCACCGAAATGACGGGCAGTATCTGCAATTTCCTCGTCGTCTGTCGATACGATCACGCGGCTCACAGTGGCAGCTTGCCGGGCGGCTGCAATACTGTACGCGATCAAAGGATAGCCTGCAAATAAACGAATATTCTTGCGTGGAATTCCTTTGGATCCGCCACGGGCGGGGATAATGGCGAGCACTTCTTGTTTGGTCATTATTTCTCCTTAGGCCAGACCATTTCCAATTCACGCTTTGAAACCAGCCATTCCCCGCGTTCCCAATCTGCCATGGTGTCCAGGTCCACTTCGAAATGGGAGTCAATAATTAGCGGCAGGATGACGCGACCGGTCATGGAGCCACCCATGATCACAACAGGACGAATAACGTTCACATGTCCGGTTTGCAGGTATACACTGGGGAGTTGCTGACGGGGTGTATTATATGGCTCATTAATCCCTGGCACCGTCAGGAGAGGACCCATCCGACCGGTTTGTTTATCAATTCGCCACATTTTGTATGGATTCTGGCTCGGTTCCACCACCCCGCGCACACAATCGGCCTTGGGATGATCCATCAACAGGTGAACGCCCTGGTCCAGGCAGCCCTCAGGGCGGACCGGGCTGGTGGGATGCAGGTGGACGACGAGCGCGGGATGATAATTTTCATGATCGGCCATCCAGGTCAGAGCGTGCTGGAAAACAGGCAGGTCCATTGTCCGGTCTGCGGCCAGTTCTGCGGGTCGTAGGAAGGGAGTTTCAGCGCCAAATTGCCGTGCCACTTCGGCAATCTTTTCATCATCTGTTGATACGAGCACGCGTGTTACAGTTTTCGCTTGCAGAGCCGCGGCGATGCTGAATGCGATCAACGGATAACCCGCAAAGGGGCGGATATTCTTGCGAGGGATACCCTTTGAACCGCCGCGCGCAGGGATAATGGCAAGTACTTCGGATTTCGACACCAAACACCTCTTTGCAACGTGAATTTCATATAGATAATAAATATTAGGAAGCGATTATTGCTTTGGGACATAAATAGCTATCCCGAAATTTTTATTGACATAAACTGGCACATAATAGTTCAGGACTGGAATTCCGACCATATCCACCCAGACATTGTTTTCATACCAATCGCGTTCAAAAAGGTTTGGGTCAAAATGCTTTGCCCAAATCGTTAAAACTTCGCTAACAATAAAAGAATATTTGTGATTTTGAAGATCATTTACAAAAATTTGTTTATATCCTTGATTCCTTGCCATTGCCATTTCCATAAGTTCAATTTTTTCATAAGGAATATAAATATCCTCTCCAGTAAGTATGTGAAATACCAACAGCTGTCGTTGATCAATAAATAAGATAGGATGATCAATGGTGACGGATGGGCTCTGAAGTGTTTTCCTAATGTCTAGAAGTGTTTGGTCAGTTTGAGAATTCGCTGTTTGCAGACTAAGCGGTAGTTTAGGAAAGGCTGATAATACCGGAATTACCAGTAATATTACTATTGCACCATAATTGAAAAGAACCAGCTTACTTAATTGGAGGGGAACATCCATTTGCACCGCTTGCATTACAAAATAACATGCAGTAATCAATAAAAGCAATAAGAACGTGTCGAAATTGTGCAAATCATAACCCCCGCCAGCGCGAAGACTTATTATTGTGCTAATGGCAAAAAAAAGTGCGAGAATGCCAAAAAGCATCAATAATCTTAACCAATGAATATTCTGTCTGTATTTCCAAATAATATATGATGTAATCAATAATAATGGCAAAGAGATCAAAGCAATACCAGGAATCAACCCCATAAATCCGGCATTTGGCCATAATTTATACAGGAAATATGCGTAGTTCATCACTGGATTTAAAAAGGATATGACAAACCCCATTGTTTTCATATAAATCAAATAAACCGTAAAACTACAGACACCTCCAATGAATGAATAAATTAATGGCAATTTAATATAGGCCCAGAAATTTTTCTTTGAGTAAATTGTACCTAAAATATGGAATACTATTGCTACCGCTGCTGGCATCATGAACCAGTTCACCCGAGTTAATCCCTCCCAACATGAACAAATAGTAATGATAATCAGATTTCGGATCAGGCGTTTCTCGTCATATAGCCATAATACCGGAATCACCCCAGCCAAAACGTGGTAATAAACCGGACCCTGCAAAAGAAATAGCGATCCAAAAATAAAGAATAAAACATAAAATCCATTATTTAAATAATCCTTCGTCAAAGAATAAATAAATGTTCTTCTCACGATAAATAGAGCCGCTATCGAGCTAAAAATAATAAACAAGAATGAAATCCAAAACCGGTAAACTCCAATAGATATATTAGGGATGAGGAAAACCAACCCATCAAGGATGGAGCGGGCTGGATCCAGCCAAGGCAAGGATAAATACTTTCCAGCAATAATTGGCGCATAAACCTGATAGGCAGCAAATATTCTCCCTCCCTCCGACCATCCAATGGGAAATGGATAATTTGTTATGGAGGGGATAAGGGAATAAATCTTAAAAACTATGCCCATTAACGCAAGCACGTATCCCAGGATAAGACAGGTCTTTCTTATCTTCATTTTCTCTCTATCCAAGATAATATTTTGTCAGCAGTTCGAAATCCAGCGCTGCCGTCGGTGAAGGTGCATTCTTCGGAAATAAACTTCCTCCGCTTGTCGCCATCCGCATCCGGGTGCTGCAAGTAGAAGTTAACATGCTCGCGCACTTGCTCCTGGTCCGCTGCCACCCGACCTGCCCCCGACAGCCGGAATCGCTGGTGAGTAGGCCAGTCACCGATGGCGGTCAACGGGAGGGAATAGACATCCTTCATGTTCCAACCGCCAGGTGTGTCGATCGTCACGCTGACAATTGGCTGGTCATGGATGGCAGTTTCCACCACCATGGTGGAATAAACCGTCAGGAAAACATCCGACCAGGCCATCATGGAAGATTTTTCGTCCATATCCTCCCCCGAATAATGTCCCAGCCCGCCGCCCAGCGAGACCGGCTCCACCAGGTGAACATGCGGCATCCCTTTGATATATGCCCGCACCCGAATGGCCTCTTCTTCAAAACGCGTGCCAGGGCGAAAGTGGTTGGGATGCAGGCGAATGAGCAGCTGACTCGGCTTGATCAGCCGGTCCTGATTGACCAGTTCGGAAATTGCGGCTATGTTGGGAAAATTCGGGTGAAGCGTCTCAAAACTGCAGGCATAGGAAAGCAACGGGCGAGCTGGGTCCAGGCCATGCTGTCGGAAATAGTCTTCGCGCGGGATGACCCATTCACGCCGGAAGTAGCCATCGTAGGCTGGCACGCCTCCAATGAATACCCGTTCGGGATCCCAGTCGGAGCCCAGTATATATTCTTCCTTCTGTATTTCAGACCAGCATATTATGTAATCGACAGGTGCACCATTCTGGCTGTAGGAAGAAGGATTATCCCAGCCAACTGTGACAGCCGCTGTACGGATGCCGCCTCGAGCGGCTTCGCGCAGAATATAGCGATCGATACGCCATCCGGGAGTCCGCGAAACCACCATATCCGGGTGATATTTCTCGAACAGGTCATCATATATATGCGGTGTGTACCTATTTTGGAGTTTGATAATAAACCGTCTTAACCCGCGTGAACGCCGCATCATCCAGATGATCACCTTAAGGAAAGGCAGGACGAACCGCCCCGGGCCGGTGAAGCCTGCTGCAAGGAGGTGATAATTTCCGTCCAGGGCAGTGACATTAATGCGGTTGGAACCACCCACCCAGCGCAGCATTTGCAGGCAGCGTTGGGCGAATGGATCCACTGTTTGGAAAAATTGCTCACATTCCTTCGACCGGATCCCTTCGAAGATCAACCTAGGTTGATGGTATCGGGCTTCAATGGCTTGAAGAGATTCGTCATCGGTAAAGAGGATGATTTCCACACCGGCCTTCAAAAGTGTCGGAATCACATCCGACTGGAGGAAATAGATCAGGGCAAGCCCATGATCGGCAATGATAAAAAGGCACTTGTTCATGGCATTCCTTGATTGATCAAATCCGGTAGAGTCAACGGATCGCAGCCGTACTGGAAAATGAGATCGTAATCCACGTGATCATTATTTATAATCAGTCCATCCAAATATTCTCGGCGTGCACTGACTCCAAACGACAGGGCGGCAGAAGGATCAGTAACATCTGATGTGATTTCGATGGTGTATTGCTTCCCGATTGCGACATCAAGCGGAGCAAAGGTCATCTCCAGCCACCCATGATCAGCTGCAATCTGATTAATAACCAAATCTTCTCTTAATACCGCTCCGCTCACGGCATCTTTCAAGGTGATCTGGGTTTCCCCGCTCGACCCTGAAGATGATGCGCTCCATACTCGAATAGACCGAAGTGGCATACACACGGCTGTAAAGTTTTGTTGCAAGAGCACATTCTGTGTAACCGGCGGGGTGGAGTGGTCGTTTGGTGCCCAGTTCTTATATTGTGGCTGGTGGCACAAGCCAGGAGTTAACATGCTGGTGCCGCAAACAACATAAAAGGAAAGATACGCTCCAAAAATATAAATGCCAAGGGTGAGCGCTGAGCCGACCCCAATTACCACTGGTAGGATCCAATCCGCCAAGTGGGTAAATATTTTTCGACCCGGTACCAGGCCCAGAAAAATAGCGGGCACGACCGGGGTCAGGTGTCGCCCCTGCAAATCGTTAATCGTGCTTGATCCAATAGGATTTATGGTTATATATATGACTAGGAGCATCAAAAAACAACCAACAATGCCGGTGAGAACCAGGACCGTGCGGGTCCTGGCGTTTATGGCTATTGGTGAGGGGGAAAACAACCACGCAGCGACCAGAACCAGGCCGAACAATGGGTAAGTCAATGGTGGGACCACGGTCGCGCCAAATCCATAGAGGGCAATCCAATCCCGTACGTATGAGGTGCCCTGGGTGGCTATATCGTGAATAACCAAGGTACAGAAAGCCAAGGGATGTGAAAAAATGTAAGACAGTTGTCCCATTGCGCCAAAGCCAGGCTGGGCAGGAGAAGTAGAATATGAAACGATGTTCCAGCCGACAAATAATCCAGCAAACAGGATAACGGTCACTCCTGCTATGATAGGCAACATCTTCTTAGACTCAAATCCCTTCCAAACCAGGAGCAGGAGCAGTGGAAGCAGGAAAGCAGCGTTTAATTTAACCAATAACAATAAGGTGATGATCCCGATCGTGATCCAAAACTGCCTCCAATTAATCTTTTTTTCCTGAATGGCAAGTTTCAGCACCCAGCCGATAAAGAGAAATGCCGCTCCAAATGTGTATGCATCCGGGGAAATGGTCGAGGATTGGAACATTGCTATGGGTGCCAGTGCCAAGACCGTCAATAACCACTTGCCAAATGGAATGAGCCGGATGGCAAAAAATGTCAACAGGATATAACCCAGGAGATATAGAAGCCTGCAAGTGTAAAAGATCAACAGGACAGGATAACCTAACACTCGCCCCAGCAATCTCATTGCAAATGCCTGAGGAAGATATACAGTTGGTAAATAGGATGACCGGGTTTGATAGTCGAGGAAGGTCCCGTAATCTCGTAGATTCCCATAAAAATTAATAAAATTTGGTTTTACTGGATCAAAGAAATATTGATTCCGATACGAGATTTCCAAAAAGTCCGCTGGCAGATATGGCCCCTGAGATAACCTCTGGTTGGGAATGAAATACCCGCCTGATATTTCCCAAATCCGGGCCATTTGTGTAATTTCATCGTACCCCGCCTGAGCGGGGATGAGAAAGGAAATTATAGTTCCAGAGATAAGAGCGATTATGGCAAATATCCATTCAGGTCGTTTTAACCTTGAGAAATATCGAAGCCCAAAAGCAACCTTGCCACTTGTGACACTCAGAATTCCTTTTAGGCTTCGATTGGCGATTAAAACCACGGCAGTACCAAGGACGACCAGACCTGAACCAGTGATGAAGTAGCGCAAATTATGTCCCAGGACGATCGCGCTAAAGACATTCGCACTTTCTAGGAATAAAAAAGACTCCCACCAGTATAAGAACCGCCCCGAGGGTTTTTAGTATTTTTATCAACTTTGAACTCCAAATTTAATAAGGTACATGGTTAGGTTCCAAACTGACCGCCGCCGGTCATTTTTCCTGGCCGTAAAATTCAAAAAGAAAGTTATAAAGACGAAGTATTATTTTTTTGAAAACGGCTACCTTCACAACCTGATTCAGCATCCGAATGGCTCTCTTTTTCGACGGAGAGAGTGCGAATTGAAGCGAATTGGATTTAACTACATTGTTGGTCTGCAGGATTGCATCCAAATTCATATTCCGAATTTCATTTAAAACATGTTTATCCAACTGGTTCCCCATGTGATAGACAAAGGCTTCCATGGAGGTCAGTTGTAACAGGTCAAGCTGATCGATGAATTCGTTGACTTTTTTGGATTCCGCACGCCCAAGAGCCAGAGCAGATGGTAAGGGCAGGATTTGCCGAGCTACTTCCCGCGGCATCACAAATTGCATATGCGATTGACCAACCACAGCGCGTACGCCTGTCCCGACCTCTTCCACGACCTGGACGGGATTTTGTTTTAACAATTCGATTTTCCCCTCGTCCAGCCCCACTCCCCGCCCATATTCATCCACCACCGCAGGGTTTAGCAGTTCATTGGAAAGGTGGAGGCCCAGAGCATGTTCAAGATTACGATATGCCTGCCCTTTCCCATCCAGGATGTCATATAAGCACGGTTGGACAGAGACAAGTCCCACAGCAGGGAAAGCATTAATAATTTCAGTGGTCTTTTCCAACCAGCCAGGGCGGAATAGTACGTCCCCATCTGAAAAGCCAATTAATTCATTGGGCATTGCTGAAAGGATCCAGTTTAAAGCTCCCGTTTTACCCAAATTAAAATGTGACAGAATAAGAAATTGGATCAATCCCAATTTCTGCAGGTTACGCAATTCATCCTGCACTTCAGGACAGCTGCCATTGTCAAAAACGAGTAAATCAAAGTCGGTAGTGTTTTTGTGAATACTCGCGATTTGGTATTTCAGAATGTTAAGCGCCTGCCTAAAATAGCCGTCCTGAGATGGAATCCAGGATAAGAGTGCGATGCCCAATCGCTTCGGTTGATAAGATTGAAGCCCCATCTTCGCGGGATTTTGTCCCTTTCTCATGATTTAACCTCTCCTGAGAAATAAAGCTCAAGCATCTTTACTGACATACTTATTTTTTCAATTTTTAATCGTATATATTCGATTGCATAATTCTGCAAATATGGATATTTTTCACGCGAGCGGAAGGGCAGGTATAAAATGGACCCAATCATGAGGAACAAATTTATGATAAGGTTCTTGAATTGCGAGAGAATTTGCACAGGTGCAGGCCTGGAATCCTGAGCGCTCCAAATCTTAAAAAACAATTGAGCTTTTAACTGTCCGTATCGATACCCAAGTAAGAAGAACCAGGTCACCCGAATACGGTCTGAATGGGCGCAATGTTTGACAAGCAGGCGCGGGTCGTACCAGGTTCTATATCCAGCCTGGTGGGCACGCAGGTTTAATTCCGTTTCTTCGCCATAGATCTTCTTTGATCCACGATAACCAAATTCCGAAAGGAATCCGCCCAATCCTTCAAGTACCCGTTTTCTCCAAGCCATATTAGCGCCAGTTACCGTTTTAGTCCCGGTCAACCACAAAGCGCAATCCCCATGGGTAGTAACAGCATACTCATCGCGGTACCACGCTGGCTTGTCCACAAGGTAATACGGTTCTGTTGGTCCCCCCAGAATATCGACTTCAGTTTCCGAAAATATTCGCAAAACCATTTCCACCCAGTCCGGGTGAGGCAGTGTATCGTCATCAAGAAAGCCGATCAATTCTGCCTGCGCGGCAGCCACACCACGATTTCTTGCTTCGCTGACACCCACAATGGGATGATGAACGTACTTTAAATCCAATCCAGCATATGCAGGATCCTTGCAAAGTACCCGGACTTTATTATTACCATTTATTGGAGCATTATCCACAACAATGATTTCGAACGTGTCTTTTTCGGCAGTCTGGCAGGACAAAGAAACCAGTAAGCGCGCCAGATAATCCGGTCGATTATAGGTGGGGATAACTATTGAAATTTCAGGCTGTTTGTGCTGGTTCATTGTCAAGTTGCTGCTTCCATTTCATTTTTGGAAAATTGCTATATAAAATAACTTTCCATAATCTATTTACAAATTTTTCCACGCTTGCTTCGGAAATAAGTGTTCTAGGAACATCCTGAGCATCATCCCCAGGCGTCGCTTGAGAGGCACCCATCGCTCCGGGACTGGTTGCCAGGGACACAGGGTGCCGGAAACCGGATGAACCAGCACGGTGATGTATAGCGGCAGGATATCAGATCGCGGCCTCCCATGAGTCTCCGTGTGGACTGGATTAAAACCAGCTTTTGCAGTCGTCTGCAGCAGGGTGTGGTAGCTATATGCCACCAGGTGGGCAATCTCAAAACAATCGTGCGAGTATAGGTTGGGGACTTCCAACAGCAGCCAGCCGTCAGGCTCGATAAGGTTCTCGCGCAAGTGGATCAAATAGCCCACCGGGTCTGGCAGGTGCTCCAGAACGTGCGCCATGCTGATCATATTGAATTTTTTTTCACCCGCATGTTCCAGTTCATCCAGAGAGGGGTATATTGTCAATCCCAGGCCTTGGGCATAAGTGCGATAAGCATCGCCCGGTTCGATCCCGACCACTTGGCAGCTGAATTGATTCTTAACCTGCTGCAAAATCATTCCGGCCGAGCAACCGATATCAAGGAAACGGTCCATGCTCGGAACATACGGATGGAAGAACTCTAACAATGATTGAGCGCGGGCAGTTTGCACCGCAAGATCACGAGCAGTCGGCCCTTCCACGCCTTGGTACGTCCGCCGGTATTCAGCCTGGTAGTAAATATTCATCTCTTCATCAGTCATGCGCGGGGATTGAAAAACAAGCCTGCACTCCACGCAGATGCGATTTTCAACCAGGGAGCTGCGAAATTTGCGTCGGTCAAATAGCATATTTTGATCGCTCCCACATAAGGGGCAAAGTTTGACAGGTTCTGGCATATTACATAATATCATTCCAATTAGGGTCGCGGATTAATTGGTTCAAGATAAGAATTTTAACAAGATGAAAGGGGTAATAGCTTCTTTAAAATAAAAAAACGGTTCTAAAATTGTCTGCAAAATAAATGTGACGTTCAATTTTTATCCAGCTTTGACCACTTGCTGAAATATCTCAGTAAACCATTTTCCGGCTGCTTCCCAATTCAATTCATGTTCATACCGTTGCCGCGTTCTCCGGCATAATTCATAATAACAGTCCGGGTTTTGTATTAAATGGGTAATTGCCTGTACATATGCGTCAGAAGGGCTCGCTGCAGGCAACACAATTCCCGATTCTCCATCGGCTACCGTCGTTGCCAGCCCACCTACGTCATTCGTTATTGTTGGGGTCCCAAATGCGGCTGCTTCGGCTGCAACGATCCCCGCAGGCTCGAACAAGGCGGGGTGAATAAGAATATTCGCTTTTCGATACAAATCCAGGTATTGCTCCAATTGTTCGGGTTCGTTCTTCTTGTAAGGACCTACAAATTTAACGAATTGATCTTCCTGCCCCTGGGTGCCACAAACGGTTAATACAGTAAATATCCCAGCAGAATTAAGCTTTTGAACGGTTTCGATGGCAATATCGATACCTTTGCGCCGATAATCCCGGCCCACAAGGAGCAACCTGAAAGGGGCCTGAATCTTCTTGGTCTCCATATCAACTCGCAAAGGCACATGTTGAGGCGGTAAAGTGGACGGGAGAGGGAAAACTTCTGTATGATCGAACGGTACTTTGTAGACGTCCATCAGGATTTTCCGTTGCCATTCGCTATTTGTGAGTATTTTTTTAACCCATCGATAAGCTTTTTTTTCCTGCCACATCGATACCATTAGAGCAGGCCCGCCATATAAAGGCCAATATTTTTCCAAACCGTAAAATGAAGTGTCCACGGTATACACCACAGGAACCGGGCCTTTGTAAAAAACCAAGGAGGCTATGTAACTTGTAAAAACCACGTCAGGCTTCCAATCCTGCACGGCTTGATTGGTCGCTTTTGATACATTCCAGGAAGTCGACATCTTAAATTTTAAATATCTCTTTCCAGTTCGCTGGTAGATGCGGGCAATCAATCTCTCGATTTTGGCCGGAGGGAAATCGAAGGGACCTATATATTTAACATCATGACCCTTGTTGCATATGGAGTGATAATGGAAATAGTCCATCGCATTACCGACATCTATATTCATTGGATCATGGCAGGCTACGTAAAGAACTTTCATAAATACAGGCTCCGTCAATTACCGCAATGCCACAATAACATTATTGTTTTGATTACCAAAAGCGAAGAATTATTCCACATTGAAGAAATATAGTTTAAAAATCTGGTTGTTCAACCACATTAGGAACTTATGGATGGGAGCCAGCCAAAGAATACGCTGAAGTATTGTTTTATGTCGCCCACTGTCAAACAAAGGCGTCGTTGCTACCCGGTTTCCCAAGTGCCACACCAACGCTTCCTCTGTCGTAAGGCGAAGGAGGCCCATTTGATTAATTGCCAGATCCAGGGCTCGTTCACCACGCATAGGCTGCTCTGAAGGCAAGGGAATGATCTTTTTGAGCACCTCTGCCGTGGCTAGAAACTGAAAATGCGCAGCGCCGATGAACGCCGTTTGACCTCCATAACTTAACCGGTACATGATTGAACGAGCAAAATCGGATTTTTTTTCCTCAATAAGGCCAAGGCTGCGGGCGTGCTCCATATAAACATTCCAGGGAAGGAAATTTCCTTCTTCCAAAACACCAGGGGATTGTTTTCTCGACCATTCAAATGTTGCGGTGGAAAATTCCACCGGTGTCGGGAGTGGACGGGCCGTTACCATACCGATTTTGGGAAACGCCTCAAACAACGTTAGAGATTTCGATAGCCAGCCGGGGCGGAAACCAATATCACCGTCCGAAAACGCTACATACTTCCCCTGTGCGGCCCCGAACATGAAGTTCCAGGCCCCAATCTTGCCGATATTCGTCTTAGACAGAACCAGATACTGGATCTTTCCCTGGTCGCTGCAATCCTTCAAATAGGTTCGCACCTCTGCGCAGGAGTGGTTATCGAAGATCATCACATCATACGGATGGGCGGCCTCACGCGTTGCATGCAGGCTTTCAACAACAACCTTGAGCACTTCCAGGCTTTGTTCGTAATATCCGCTTAAAAATGGGATGCAATTGACCACCGCAACCGTAATCTCAGCAGGTTGAGCCACCTTGTTAATAAACCGGGCTGGGTTTTGACCAATTCGCATGTTTATATCCTTGGTTTGACAGCCAGTGGGCGCTGCATTTGCTGGAGACGGAGAGATATTTCCCAGCTCCAACCTTTTCGGGCATCATTTATGAAACGCCTCTCCAGGCTTCGTAAAATTCGGACCAACCTGACCTCGGGTATGCGGACGCGTCCCCCTAAAAGTTCGCGGTTTGTGTCCAGAATATTATAGACACACCTGCGCCCTCCAGCTTTTGCAAGGTTGGATTTGGCGACCTCTGAACCATAGGGGGGCTTATTCCCCGGCAGGTGGCTGTAATCATGTTTCTGGTGAACCGCCAGCACATCCCGCGTAGCATCGATTGCCAATCCAAAAGTAGTGCGGGCATGGAAAACCATCCAGTTATCCCAGGCTGGACGGCCAATGGTGAAATTGGGCACTTCAGCGTACAGTCGCCTAGGGAATACAAAGTAGTCAATGCCCCAGGGGGAGTAGAATTTACCGCGCTGCGCCACTTCCGCCCCGAGGCGGGATTCCCATTCGCCATTGAAATCCAACGGCTCGGTCAATTCAAGATCCCAGCGCTGGCCAACCAACAGGAAGTCACGTGCCTGCTCCGACACATGTCTTGCCGCCCGTAAAAGGTCCGACATCAGGATCATGTCTGCATTGGCATAGCATAAGAGCGGGCTGTTGCTGTGGGTATGACCGATTTCCATCACCGATTTAACCGTTGGGATGCCTTTTTCATCTCGATCCACTTTGGGAACGTTCAAAACGCCCAATTCCCTGGCAGCCTCTGGAATACCTGCTTCGTCTCCAATTAGGATGACATCAACATCCTCCAACCGTTTCCACGCCTGGATGGCATTATGTTGGATGATATTGATATGCGGATTGGTGAACGGCTTCGGCGCCGTAAAAATCGTCAGGAAAGCCATGGACCTCCATGCGCCTCAGCATGGTCAATCGACTGCTGGGCAGGGATTCTATTCCGGAATTGGTAGACCGAGTTTTTGGGAAACCTGCTGCTCAATCCAGTCATAAGTACGTTTCATGCCTTCTTCAAGAGTGAGTACCGGCTCCCAGTTTAAAGTTTTACGCAGGCGGGTATTGTCTGAGTTGCGACCGCGCACGCCCTGTGGTCCATCAATATGCTTAATGGTTATATCGATCCCTGCAATCTTGGCGACCATATAGGCAAGTTCATTAATAGTTACCATACGATCCGAACCAAGGTTGAGGGGGGATGCATAGTCGGAGCGCATCAAGCGATAGATCCCTTCCAGAGTGTCGTCGATGTAGCAGAATGATCGGGTTTGCTCGCCATCTCCCCACATCTCGATCTCGTGGTTGCCGGTCAACTTGGCAATGGCAACCTTGCGCGACATGGCTGCCGGCGCTTTTTCACGCCCGCCTTCCCAGGTCCCTTGCGGACCGAAGATATTGTGGAAGCGGACGATGCGAGTCTCGAGACCGTAGTCCTCGCGATAGTGCGTGCATAGGTGCTCCATGACCAATTTTTCCCAGCCGTAGGCGTCCTGGGGCATGGCAGGATAAGCGTCTTCTTCCTTAAGGGGGACGACGTCAGCCTCAGTCTGTTTATATTCCGGGTAAACACAAGCTGACGAAGTATAGAAGTAACGTTTTACGCCGTTGACCCGCGCCGCGTCCAGAGTGTGGGTATTGATCAACGAGTTGTTATGCAGGATTTCAGAGTGATGACAAGAAATGAAGCCCATCCCACCCATATCCGCCGCAAGGCCATAGACCTCGTCGATGCCCCGTGTTGCCTGCAGGCAGTTATCCCAGCGGCGCAAATCGAGCACTTCGAACTCATCCGCGTCAATTTCACTGTATTCAGGGACCTTAAGGTCCACACCGCGTACCCAGTAACCTTTGCTGCGCAGGAAAGAAACTAAATGGTGTCCAATAAATCCACCAGCACCTGTAACCAAAACTCTAGTTTGTGACATTTTTTCTCCTTATGTGGTTATAACCTATCCGGGTATTTCCAGATGGTTACATAAATTATTTTCAAACTATCGGCGCACCGGCCAATTGCTGGAATGTGGCTTCAAACTTTTCACGCCCTTCCGGGCTGAGCACATACGACAGTGGCCTTTTCTCAAGACTTGGCCAGATTTTCTCCAGATGCCAGGGAAAAGGCCGCGGGTATTCCTTGAAGTAAAAATAAGCATAGTTCTTTGCCCGCTCTGCCTGTTTGGGGGTCAGGCGGAACCCCGGCAAATCTTTGAGCGCTCGATTAAGCGCCAGATAATATTCGTCCCATGTGTTGGCCTCTAGCGTAAACCCTTTTTTACAGTATTGTGATTCTCCGCTCACCAGAACCGGTATCCCGCGGACTGCCATTTCCAATCCTGCTGTGGTGGTATAAACCAGCGCCAGGTTAGCAATGTCCATCAGGTCATAGGTATTAATTTTTTCTTTTGGACCGATCAAATGAATGTGGGAAGGCAACTCCGGAAGCGCAGAGTGGATGATTTCCGCAACCGAAGGACCAACCGTCCAGGTCTCTGCAGGATGAATCCTAATCACCAGCTGGACCTCCGGATGGGTGACAAAAAATGGGACGACGCGCTCGATCCATTCTGCCATGGATTTGGTAAAGACGGTTCGCCCAAGTGTCGCTGAATCACCCAGAACGTTGGTCGGCAGGAATACGATCGGGCGATCATCCAAGCCCAACTCCGCCCGGATATTCCCACCTCCCTGGCGGGAAGACTTCTGCCAGAGGTGGGCGAACTGTGCTCCTGTTTTTATTCCCTGCCGCTCTCCCAGGAACGTTTCCAGCCAGGTACTTTGGGATTCATCCAAAATACGTTCACTGCATCTTTTCCAAAGCTCGTCGGTATGGTGGAACATCACCAATCGGTTTTGGTCAATCCAAACCTGCTGGTCCAATTCACCGAATTCATAGGTGATTGTTTTTATATCCAAAGCGCGCGCCGCAGCGAATACCGCACCGTATTCCTGTATCATGCCATTCGGAACCACAACTACATCAGGGCGGTTCTTTTGGAAGTAAGCAAAAGCCTTGCGGGCTGCATCATCATTGCGCTGGCGCCTTAGCAGATATATCGGCTCACTCCCGGTTACGTCCTCCCGCTGCATGGTGTATTGCGTATCAAAGATTGTCACCTGCTGTACAGCCTCGGATAGCGCTTCTGGAATTTCACGGGCAGGATCCATGTCCTGGAAAGGTGCAATTTTCAATAATTGGTCGGTGCCCTTCAAAACATGGCAGGCGTACAACTCATGGCGGCGCAAATCGAATCGGCTGATTGGCTTTGCAAAGTCACCATAGGGCAGGTAGCCAAGGGTCACATTATGCCCCAAGCCGCGCAGCGCCAGCCCGGTCACAGTAATATGGTTGATCCAGGAATGCATGGAAGCAAACATGAAAATCTTTTTTCCGGCCGGTGCCGACTTAGCAAATGGTTTCACTTGAGCAACCATTTCCGGCAATCGGGCAGACAGGGTTTCCAGGTTGAACCGGCTGTATATTTTATGATCTCGGTGGCGCAATAGCCAGTAAGCCTCCACAGTGAACGGCATTTCACCCAGGAATTCTTTTATCAGACTCGCTGGTTTCATTTCGTCTCAATCTTCCATTCCAAGCGAGGGCGAAGAACACCTGGCCGAGGTTCGGACCATTGCATCCCAGGAGCACCGGATGTATCCACATTGAAATTTAGCGCCTGCTCATCCATGAAATAACGGCGCACCCGATAGGAGCTTGCATTGACACCCAGGGTATATCGACCGCCGTTCAGGAAATCCGGTGGCAGCACGCACCTGCTGGTGTAGTGCCCCGCCGGGCGAGAACCATGTTTTTCAAATCGCTTCTGGTCATCGGTGTCAAATGATGTCAGCACATATTCACCGCGCGCCGTACTTATATAAATCCCAATGCGCAAGCCGGTCAGTGGTGCAGCCAGGCTGTATTCCATTTCTATCCTGAACGGTTCGGTTGACCGGATTGTATCCACGATCTTTCCTGCCTGGTCCTTCAGACGCAACGAGATCGGGCGGAAGGGAGTCGCGTCGGCCGGAATTTCGTCATCCTCCCAGATACGTTCACCAGCCTCAGGGTTTCCACCTGAGAGGTAGTAATCCACCGCCTCAGGAGAAGAGGCCCGCATCACCAGGCGCCCTTTTTCGAGGACGATTGCCTCTTTGGTCAGTCGTAGAATCGACGACATGTTATGGCTGACGAACAGCACCGTGCGACCTTCTCCAGCAACATCTCCCATTTTGCCCAGGCTTTTCTTTTGGAATTCTGCGTCGCCCACCGCCAGCACTTCATCCACTACCAGGATTTCCGGTTCCAAGTGGGCAGCCACAGCAAACGCCAGTCGCACGTACATCCCGGAGGAGTATCGTTTGACGGGTGTGTCGATGAATTGTTCCACTTCCGAGAAATCCAATATTTCGTCAAATTTACGGTCTACTTCGACCTTTTTCATTCCCAGGATGGCGCCGTTCAGGTAGATGTTCTCGCGCCCGGTCAGCTCCGGATGAAAGCCGGTACCCACTTCCAGCAGGCTGGCGATGCGCCCCTTGACTTTAATCAAGCCACTGGTGGGAGCAGTCACGCGTGACAGGATTTTGAGCAAAGTGCTTTTTCCGGCGCCATTACGTCCAATGATTCCGAGTACCGTGCCTCGTTCTACAGAGAAGCTCACATCGTTCAGAGCCCATAAAGTTGCCCCATCCAGCTCTTCCTGGCCAATTTTTAATATGGGGTTTGGCAGACCGCGCATCCGAGCCCACCATACTTTAAGATCGGTGGACAATGTGCCGCTGCCGAACTGCCCCAGCCGGTAAGCCTTGGAAACCTTTGCAGCAATAATGACAGGGTCGCTCATACCGTATCCATGAATGTAGCTTCGACGCGGTTGAACAAGACCACACCAATAATAATAACAACAAGCATGAACCCGAAACTATATGCCAGTTGGCCCAGATCGATGCTTCCGCCCCCTCCGAGGTAAGCATAACGGAACGCCTCCATGACGGACGACATGGGATTGAACTCGATCAGCCTCTGGTATTTTAGGGGAATGGAAGAGACTGAAAAAATTACCGGTGTTGCGTACATCAGCAATGTTACGCCAAACTGCACCAGGAATCGCAGGTCACGGTACTTGGTCGTCACAGACGAAACAATAATGCCAAAACCCAATCCCAATCCAGCCATCATCAGTAATAGCACGGGGGTAAGTAAAATCCACCAGTTGGGATAAAATTGGGCCCCCTGCATTGCGTAATAACCCATAAAGGCCAGAAAAAAAGCGAACTGGATAGCAAAAGCAATCAAGTTTGAAATGAGGATGGAGATTGGCACGGCGAGGCGAGGGAAATAAACTTTGCCAAACAGGTTGGCATTATTAACGAACGTTTCGGATGTCTTGGAGAGACAACTTGCGAAATATGTCCAGATCACCGTGCCACACATATAGAACAGGAAATCTGGCAATCCGTCTGTGGGTAGTTTGGCAATATTTCCAAAAATGACAGTAAAAGTGATGGTGGTTAACAACGGTTGAATAAGGTACCAGAGCGGCCCCAGGATGGTTTGCTTGTAGACGGACACAAAATCACGTCTTACAAACAGGATGATCAAATCACGGGCATGCCAAATTTCATGCAACCGCAAATCGAACCAATTTCGCTGCGGGCCGATAATCATATCCCATTTATTGGAAGCCGTTACCATGCCTCCAGATTCGGTTAATGCAGTCTTTGCCATTTAATTTTTTTCTGCTCCGTGGGTATAAATCAAACACCATCCAATCGGACCTTCAACCCACTTATCACCAATATCGGTCCGCCTGCATCTGGTACCACCGCCACGCCTTGTTCCAAACAAGTCAGTCGACAAATATCGGCTACATCCCCTTCCCCTTGCAGAGTGATGTGGTCGAAGCCCGCTGCCCGTACCCGTTCGATGTGTTCTTTTACTTGCTGGCGGGTATTCCGGTAGAGCAGGAATTGCTGTTCGATGAAATCCACAGTCAGGCTGGCCCGCAGGGCAATCCCTTCCGGGGTAATGATGTATCGTAATTTCTTGCGGTTGGCGCGTTTGATCTTGATATAACCCTTGTCGATCAGGCGTTTAAGATGCCAATTAACAGTCCCAACTGCCACATCCAGTTGCGATGCGATGGAAGACTGGTTCACATCCGGGTCGCGCTCGATGGTTTCGAGCAGTGCCAAGTCTCGGGTTGTATCTGCAGAATCTGCCACGGCAGTTTACCTGTTATATGCTGATGCTTTGCACACGTTTGAGATCTGCTTCGACCATCATGTTCACCAGTTCATTGAATCCCACTTGCGGTGACCAGCCCAGTTCGCGGCATGCCTTGGATGGGTCCGCCTTGAGGTGGTCAACTTCACTTAGGCGCATGAATCGCTGGTCCTGGACAACGTAATCCTGGTAATTCAATCCTACATGACTGAAAGCCTGTTCACAGAATTGACGCACCGAATGGGTTTCACCGGTACCAATTACATAATCCTGCGGAATCTCCTGCTGGAGTATCTTCCACATTACCTGCACGTACTCTCCAGCAAAGCCCCAGTCCCTTTGAGCATCCAAGTTGCCTAGGCGGAGTTGGGTATCCATACCTGATTTTATTCTCGCCACTCCATTTGAAATCTTGCGTGTCACAAACTCCAAACCGCGCCGTGGGCTTTCATGATTGAACAGAATGCCCGACACAGCAAACATATTGTACGATTCACGATAATTGACCGTGATCCAATGCCCGTACACTTTCGCGACCCCATAAGGGCTGCGTGGGTAAAATGATGTCATTTCGTTCTGAGGGGACTGGGTTACTTTTCCAAACATTTCACTGCTGGATGCCTGGTAAAAGCGGCAATTTGGATTCACCTGACGAATCGCCTCAAGCAGGCGTGTCACTCCCAGGGCAGTAACTTCCCCGGTCAAAACCGCCTGGCTCCAAGAGGCTGCTACAAATGACTGCGCCGCCAGGTTATATACTTCATCCGGGCGAAATTCCTCGAGGACCGCATTCAATGAACTTTGGTCGTGTAGGTCACCCTGGACAATACTGATTTCATTTTGAATGTGCTGAATACGCTCAAATGTCACAGTGCTTGAGCGTCGCACCATGCCAACAACAGTATAGCCTTTTGAAAGCAGGAATTCCGCCAGGTACGAGCCGACCTGTCCGGTCACACCGGTTATAAGAGCAGTAGGCATAAATACTCCTTTTCAAAATTCAGTTGTTGAATTATAAACGCGAATAGAAATACGTCAAGTGCTTGTGAAACTGGGAACTTCCGTCAAAATACAGGCTGGCGTCCGCTTATACCAAGCACGTGTGTTGCTAGCAATCCAACAATAATAATCAATCCAGTGCTAGCGAAGACAGCAGGAGATTATCTTTCAGATTTTGCCGGTCCAAGTTTACCCCGACTCCGGTCCCATACCCAACCGCCAACCAGGATGATCACAGCGAAGACTGCAATGGCGCCAAAAACGATAAAGATATGAAAGACAGGCAACCCATAATACCTGCTGACATACCAGTATCCGAACAGCACCAGGAACTCCCCTTCCACAGCCAGCACCCTCCACAGCCAGCGGTCGCGGGTGGCGTGCTGCCAGGTGAGCGCCTGTGCAGCGAGAGCTGCCTGAAATAGCAGTAGGATGACCCGGTAACGCGGGTTATCCCATTGATCTCCTCCAGCACGCGCTGATGAAATAATGATCCAGGCCCAAGTAACCAGCCAAAGCCACAACCATGCAAAGCGATCCCGCCTGTCAGCGATTTTCCAAATGGAACGCAAGCTGTAGACCAGGAATGGGAGCAGAGCATACCATCCCAACCCCCTCAGGATTCCCAATAATCGCATCGGCCAGACCGCGGGGTCGGCTAGCGAGGCAGGGAGCACCGGCTGGGCAATGCCGTACACAGTAATAAATGGTTGGTGAAGAGACTTGGGTAAATAGCCCATGATGGTCTGGATCCAACCGGAGTTATGCTCAGTCACATAGGCACTGTAACTCGCTGAATATCGCAGCCAGTCTACCAGGTTCTGCAACGGTCCTCCAGGCACCTGGAGTGTGCTTCCCACGATCACTCCCAACAGCGTTGCCGCCAGCACAATCACCGCTGCCCCTCCGGCGACCACCCACACGCTCGTCCGGCGTTCCTTTTCCCGTAGCCAGACCCAAACCCCCAAACCTGCCAGGGCTGCCACTACTACCCCTGGAGAATAGAGGGCCATCCCCAAAAGACTGCCAGCCAGCCAGATCCAGGCAGTCCGGTGGTGATTCATCATCCAATCTGTTACCCCCCAAAAGGCCATTGCTATAAATAGGATCAAAAAAGACTCGCGCACAGGCGAGGCTCCCACTAATAAAGACTCTGGGTACAATGCCATGATCCATGCCACCACCAGCGCAACACTTTTCCCCCAACTCTGGAGTGCCCCCTTCCATACCAGCGCCACTCCTAATGCGCCTGCAAGTGCAGACAAAAGGATCAGCAGCCAGGGGCGATGCGCGTCGGGGCTGAGGTACCGGTAGAACAGGCTGTGAAAGAAAAGCAGCCCGCCATACTGATCATCAGCGCCATACGACCGGTCGAATGCCCTCCATAATGGTTCATTTGAGGATGCCAATTTCCAAGCCTGTGCATCATAAGTGGATGCATCCCTGACTGCAAAACCAGCTTTATAAACCGGGGTATCGTTGCCATAAATAGGTAGAACCATGGAGAAAAATATGCCCATCCCAAGGCGCAAGATTAACGCCAGGAGCAACATCAATAGCAAATTACTCGGTGAGCCAGTAGAGCGCCAGAGCGCAACGATTGCCAGCAAGCCAAGCAATAAAACCAAAGTATAGGAAAGCCATCCAATCCACCAAGTGCCGGGACTTCCGAATGAAAGACCCAGGCCCAAGCAGACACTGGCAGGAACGATCCAACGCAAGTCACGCAGCAGGGTTTTCAAGGCTTTTCCTATTAAAGACGATATCTCCCCCCGAGAATACCACAATTATCGCCAGGATCTGAGCCGGACTACAAGAACGCGGGTTTTCGCCGTATTCATTGACTGAATGCAGGACAAGCAAGATCAAGAAAAACCGACCAACAGATGGAGCAGGACGCCAATTTCAAAATCCACCCAACTTTCTTCAGGAGAAGAGTCGGCAGATGGTGATAAAACGCGGTTATGGGGAATCAAAACTTGGTCACAAACAGGATCACTTCCCGCGGTATTCCATTTAAGAAAGCTAAGGTTGATCAAGGCGACGACCAATAGGCCAGTGCCTTCACAAATGCTAGCTGACTTTCTATTCTGTCGATCAGGTGCGGACCTAGGTGCTGGATCTCATGAAATTATTTCCAGGTTTATAACCAGTATCTTTCCGGACGATTTATACAGATCAACAATGATTGATGCTGGATGAAGCAGGTTCAATTGCTCCATAAGGTTATGTCCAACATATATCGTAGATTAACAGTAGAGGGTATATCAATTCACCAGCCGGGTCACGGATAGTGACTAAATATCCGCAAATAAATGTCAGGAGCACAATTCAACGAGGAGAAAGCCGGAACTACTTATTAAATACCTTCAGCGAAAAAGTAATCCTTAAAGATACAATCCTTCATCCAGGATGGACCGTTGGGTAAACGCGTCCTTAATTGCTTGAACAAAAATAGACCCCCATCCCGAGCAAGGGTGCAATCAATGGGTCATGGTTCTTGCGGAACTCTTTCCCTTTCCCTAATCTCTTCCAGTCAGGTCGCCGCGATTGATCCCCTTAATAATCATTTGGTTTAAAAGAAAGGCGAAAATAGAAAAACCATACCGACTCAGAAGCTATTCTCGAGTAAATGATATTAGGGGGATACGAGGAACAGATTGAAGATCTATTTGAATCGCTGAAAGAATAAATTGGATTCCCAGCAGAACACACATCATGGGAAGGATTACCGTCCCTGTTGGCGCCGGGATATTCAGAGAAGCGTAATGAACCCACTTGATAAGTCCAAAAATAAAACCGAAAATAAATAATGGGACCCCGCTGAGCAGGAAAATCGAAGCCATTGAGAAATCATAAAGGTAATATTTCAAAAATATCCGCCGAAAAAATGTAACTGCAAGCCGGATGGGAAATTCAAACAGCACCCGGGGGATGATAAGGTTGGAGGCCTGGTCGCCATAGCGCGCCGGCATGGGAATATCCAAAACGCACGCGCCGATCAGGTAAAGTTCCGCCAGCATTGACGTCTCAAAATAATACGTGCAGGCAACGCGATCCAGCGGGAGTTGCCCTAATACACCGCTTCGAATGGCTATAAAGCCATTGGTAGGGTCAAATATATTCCAATATCCAGTCGCAGCCTTGGATAAAAAGCCCAACGCGATGTTCCCAATACGACGAATGAATGGCATCTGCCGCAAGGCGATAAAATCCCTGAAACGATTGCCTTTGGTGTAATCTGCTTTACCCTGGATCAGGGGGGTGATCAAATCCCGGATGTCAGCAGCATCCATCTGCCCATCGCCGTCAAACTTTACAATAATTTGAGCTCCTAAATTCAAAGCGGTGCGAAAACCGCTGACGATTGCGCCTCCGACCCCCAGGTTTCGCTCATGATGAAGCAGGACCAGGCGCGGCTCATCTATTTTTAGAGATTCCACGATCTCGAACGTCCGATCAGGGGAGGCATCATCTACGACAATTATGTATTGAATAAACCCGGGGAGAGAACGAATAACTTTTTCTATCTCCCGTTCCACACGAAATGCCGGAATAATGACTGCGACCGAAGGCATGGAATTGTTATCAACAACCGCCATATGAATAATTGCCTTATGCTTTCATATATTTTCTTGCATTTCCAGGTGAGTACATCACAATAATCTGGGTACGAACTAAGTCGGCACCTTTAAAATCACCCCTAGTCTGGTAACTAGCGATAAATAATTAGAGGCCCTATTAGTGCGAACCCTTTTTATTATAATGGCAATCACTCAGCCCTGAATTGGCTTGTGATCAAGAAAGCACATGAAGAAGAGTTCATTAAATAAAAGCAGACAGGGCTCTCCGGCCTCGTTCGATCCAGGAGTATTGCTGTACAACTTGTTTTGCCCTTTGACCCAGCATTTGGCGCTGTTTTTGATCGTCCAGCAGCTTAGTCAGGGCTTGTTCCCATGCCAGGGAATTCTCTGCAGTGCAAAAAACCGCGCTTGTCTTGTCCAGTACTTCATGCAGGACAGGCAAATCGCTGCTCAGGATTGCCCGCCCGGCAGCCATATATTCGAACATTTTCATCGGGCTGCAGATATCCGCCGTATTTCCTCCGCTGGAGGTCGCCACCGTTCGCTGGTATGGCATCAACAACACATCTGCAGCGGACTGATACAGAGGAATACTTTCGTTCGGGACAAACCCGGTGAAAGTAAGGTTAACAAGCCCCTGTCTGATAGCCCTCGTTTTCCAGATTTCCACATCCGCAGGACGTCCACCCACCCAAACGAAGCTGGTTTGCGGTAATTTTTTCGCCAATTCAAGGAAAAGATCCGCACCCCGCCCGTCGTAAAGATGACCCGTGCAAAGAACTGTTGAGATTGGAGGTAAACCAAGCATACTACGCGCCCCGGCAGGGTCCGGTAATACTTCATATCGTTCCAGGTCAACTCCATCTGGAGAAATTACTGTTCGCTCTGCCGGCAAATCAAGTAGGCGACATAACGCCTCGGTAATTGGTAATAGACGCTTTCGTCCTGGAAGGAGTATAAAAAGATGCAACCAAAGTGGACCAAATCGTCCGGTCGGGATATCATGGACTTCCAACATAGATGGCAGGCCGGCAATGAGTCCCAGGACCGCGGACTGTGGCGGCCAACAATATAGAAGGTCTGCTCCCAGGCGTTCGGCACGCCGGACAGCGTCCAACGGAAAAGTGTGCCGGTTCCTTGCCGGCAGCCATTCGATATTAAAAAGCGTGTGCAGACCATAGTGCTTTTGCAAATCAGCAGGTTTCAGGTTTACTGGCTGAAGGCCTAGGACAAGGAGGATGACTTCATGCCCCAGTTGCGCAAAAGCCTGGCAGACCTTCATTACCTGGATACTATTGGCAGTATCGGAGGGGACTTGCGCTGAGGAAATAGCCACTATTCTCATTTATCTGCCATTCCGGACGAGGAAAATTAAAGATTCAGGATAGAAAATCCATTTAATGTGTTAGTGTATTTTGAACAGAATATACCCTTCATTCTGCATTACCACGGTTACCGGCAGGCTGGGAAATATTTGCGGGGAGACGTTGAAATCTATCACCAGATAATTTGCCTTTAGACTCACCGCCAACGAGACCAATCCCTTTAACCTTTCCTGGGGATCGGTAAGGCCGCGCAGGGCTTCCCATTGTTTTGTTGTTGTCAGCCATCCCGGCAGGGCGGAACGGTCAGCGTAACCCAGTATTCCGCTGTCGCGGGAGGTGTACACCAACGGGCGAAGAGCCTCATATCGCACGCTTAGGGTCTGCGAGGTGTAGGCAGCATCTTCATTGAAAAATAGAACGCCTTCCCCGGGTTGGGTCTGGGTACGCAATGCGCTGATGAGATCATCGATTGGCAGAGGGGAAGAGCAAACAAGCCGGACTTTTGTAAAACATAAGCCAGCCTGCAGCATGTCACCAATCGCGGGACGGTTGGTGGCTCCCCAGAATCCGAAGAGGAGGATGCCCACTCCGATCACTCCAGCGAGCATTTGTTTTTTAATTATTCGGGACGCCAGTTCCGCAAGTGGCCACAGCCAGAAGATCAGCATGAGTGGGACGAAATAGCGGATACAGCGCACCAACTCGGTTTCAAGCGGCAGGATGCGGAATTGTCTCTCGACTATTTCTTCCGCAAGTGGGATCAGGACGCTGGTAAAAAACAATCCGGCTGTCCAAAATAATACCACCTTGACCGCTGTCCGATCTTTCTTCATCAGCAGCCATGTACAGGCAAATCCAACCAGGGCCACAGGGAGAAGCAGGTTGCGGACCATATTCCAAAGGAAGGTGCCCAAGGCGGCAAGAGGGTCAAGAAGATTCAATGGGGAATAATTTTGCAGGACGTTCATCACTGTGTCGTAATCCGCACCCAGGCCGCGCAGGTTGTAGGACAAATAATTAATGGCGAATGGAATGACGGGAAGCAGGAACAGGAAACCCAATCCCAGCATGATCATGATTCGCCGCTTCCAGTTCCAATTTCTGGGATGCAACAGCCAAAGGCTGAGCCAGATGGCAAACCCCCACGCAGGGGCGCTGATTGGGTGGACATAGACGAGCAGTCCGGCTGCGATCATCAACCACGGCCAGCGGGCTGGACGGTCCTTCCAAACCAGCACCATTGCCAGAAGGAAAGGCAGCAGGGACTGGAATGTCACCCGCGGCAGGGCATCCTGCCAAACCCCCCAGATTTCGCCCAGGCCGATATTGATGACCGTCATGCCGGTTATGAAAGCAAGTAGAAATGCCCAGAAGCGATTCTTTAAAAGCACTCGTCCTAAAATATAAAAGCCGACCAACTGCAGGAATGTTTCCGGGAACACCAGCCAGGCATATGCCAGACCGTAGTCGCCGGTCACGCGGTCCAGGAGACGGATGAGGGGGATGTGGATGGTGGCGTAAACGCCAATGTTATTTGAATTTCCAAGGAGGGGGTCGTTCGAAAACCAGGTCGGATGATCGAGACCTGCCGCGAAACTGGCAATATTTCCGCCGTCGCCAGTCAGGATTACAACAGGGTAGTTTCCCTGTAAACGCCCCAGGAAATATAACCCGGCGAATGCGAGGAATAAAAGGGCAGCCAGCCAGTCCCAGCGATTGACGTTTGGAAATCCGAAACGGATCTTTATTTGACCGTGACCCATGGAGTCTCCTCAGATTGGGTCTTGGCAACCGTGGACGGATGCAAATCTGTGGCAGGCGGTTTTGGGTCAGCCTTCTGTAGGTTGCGGATTTCCCACAGGCCGCGCAAAGTTATGAAGCCCTGGGATACAACGAAATATCCTGAGAGGATGACTGCCATCATCAGGTACCCGTAACGCGGCACAAGAGAAAAAATCAATGCAAGTTCGACGGTCCCGATTAACAAGTTGATCAGGATTGGATACCCGGCCTTGCCAAGCGAGAGAAAAAGCGGCCGGTTCCATTGGAATGTACTGGCAAAACCGTACCCGGCAACCATAATAAGCAACAGCGGATACACAGGGCTGGCTTGCGGCTTGTATACTGTAGGGATGATCCACCAGCCGGTTAGCGCCCAGGCTGCCCAGATACCCAGGACAACCCCTCCAGTAATGATGGTAACCCTTTTCAACAGGCGCAGGGTTGTACCCCATTGAAACTTTGCGATTGTGCGGGAAATTTCAGTATAGGTTGGTGCGATGAATGGGTCGAGGATCAGCGTGATTGGGATCGTCAAAGTCAAGGCAATCTTAAAATAACCCACCGCAGTAACGGACAATAATGCTGCAACATATAGGAGGATGTTGTCACGGAAGAGCAGGTTCAAAGTACCATTTAGATTGGTATTAAGCGCAAACATAGCCAGCGCGGGTTTTCCAGGCAGGGTTCGCAGGGGAGTTTTCCACCATCCTATACCCAAGGCGCGATTCAATTCGCGCCATGCCAGAATGACTTGGGAAATCCCCACGTAAGTTTTCCCGAGAACGTAAGCCAGCAGGATGGATAGCAATAAATTAGGAGCAGTAAGCAAGCTGGTCCAGCGGTAGAGAGCGTATGTCCCTGCGATCATTGTACAGGTGATGATGCTGTTGATCAGGTTGACACGCGCAAGGTGGTCGAACCGGTGGGTGGCTTGCAAAACACCGGTGGAGGTTTCAAAGATCAGGTTGCTGAGGATGATAAGACCGTAGAAAATAAAAACGGGAGCAGTTGCAGCATCACCGGCAAAAACCCTGGACGCCCATGGGGCGAGGGCAACCAACACCAAGAAACCGATTATCGACGTGACTGCTTCAGTCAGGCCTGCGGCTTTTACCAGTGCAGCTGCCTCTTGTTTCTTTTCTTCCGCCAGGGATGCCCCAAGGTGTTTGATCACCACTTCGCTCATCCGAAAGGACAGGAAGCGGTTGATGTTGGAAGCAAAGGTTTGGACGATGGCAACCAGCCCCCAGCCGGTTACCCCGATCAGGCGCACCGCCAGGATGGTTTGGCCAAAACTCAGGAGCGCGGAAATCACGTTGCTGCCGAATACATAGCTGCTGTTGCGGACTATTCGGCGCAGGATATTATCATCCTTCCAAACTGCAGAAAGCTTTTGGAAAATGGTCACGAGGTTACCACCTCTTTAGCCCACTCCCGCTCTGCCTGGTACCACTCAACAAGATGATTCATCCCTTCCGGCAGTTCCATCCGTGGTTCCCACCCAAGCAATTGTTTTGCTTTGTTGATATCTGCCCTGTTCGCGAGAATATCTGCTCGGTGGGCGGGGTGTTTCTTTACCTTAGCTTTTTTACCGGTCAGTTCTTCCAACATGGCGATCATTTGATTTATTGTGACGGTTTCGTGCCCACCCAAATTAATAATTTCATAACCCAACGGTTTAAGCGCCAGGATGGTACCGCGTGCAATGTCATCGAGGTAGGTAAAGCCACGTGATTGTTCTCCCGTCCCGTATAAATGCACCTGCTGCCCTTCGGATATCCACTTGGCAAACCGAAACATGACCATATCGGGGCGCCCGGCAGGACCATAGACCGTGAAATAGCGCAGCACGGTTATATCCAATCCATGCATGAAATAATACGAGTGACACAAGACTTCAGCGCTCTTCTTGCTGGCGGCATAAGGTTGGAGTGGGTGGTCCGACTCGGCTGTCTCAGGGGTGGGCAGCGGTGGATTTGCCCCATAAATGCCTGCTGTGGAGGCCTGGATGAATTTTTTGATCCCGCGCTGGCGCGCCATATCCAGCAGGTTGAGTGTCCCTGTCAGATTTGTTTCCATAAAGGTCCATGGATTCTCGATGCTGTCGCGTACCCCTGCACGGGCGGCTAAATTAATGACTGCGTCGAAAGCCGGTAATGTCTCCACTGCAGCCCGGTCAGAAATGTCGAGTTTCTGAAAGTTGAATCCGGGCAGAGGTATTAACTTCCGCAATCGGTACTCCTTCATGCGGACGTCATAGGCGTCGTTCATATTATCCACGCCGGTAACAGAGTGTCCCTGGGCGATCAGCATTTCCGTGACCCGGCTGCCGATAAACCCTGCCGCGCCGGTGACCAGGTAATTCGACATTACAATCGTTCCACCTTCGGGTTGTTCTTGCCCAACTTCCCAAGGGCGTTGCGACTGTCAAAAATGAAATTAGCCTCCTTCAGGATGGCTTTGTAGTTATAATCCTTGTGATTCGTTACAGAAATTACCACGTCAGCCACGCGCACCGCAGCCATCAGGTCGGGAACGCTTTTCATTTCAGTGTCTTCGTGAGTCTTCAGGGAAGGGATATATGGATCGTGATATTCGACCATCGCACCCTTCTTTTGGAGCAGACCAATTACATCCAGTGCGGGACTTTCACGGATGTCATCTATGTCAGGTTTGTAGGCAACGCCCAGGATTAAACAACGCGACCCTTTCAGCGTTTTTCCGCGCTCGTTCATCGCTTCCAGGATGCGGGTCACCACGTAGCGTGGCATGTTGGTGTTGATCTCCGAGGCCAGCTCTATAAAACGAGCAGTGTACTGGTAAGCCTTCATCTTCCAGGAAAGATAGAGCGGGTCGATCGGGATGCAATGCCCTCCCAGACCTGGGCCCGGGGTGAACTTCATAAAACCAAAGGGCTTGGTCGCGGCTGCATCGATGACTTCCCATACATCCACGCCCATCCGTTCGCACATGATTGCCATCTCATTCACCATCCCAATGTTGACCATGCGGAAGGTGTTCTCCAGTAGTTTTGCCATCTCTGCAGCTTCTGCCGAAGAGACTGTATGGATGTGCTGGATCGCTCCACTATACCAGGCTTCGGTCAACTCGGTGCAGGCCGGGGTGATGCCGCCTACTACCTTGGGAGTATTCAATGTTGTGAAATCTTCCCGTCCGGGATCCACCCGTTCAGGTGAGAAAGCCAGGAACCAGTCCTGACCCACCTTCAACCCGTTTGCCTCTCCCAGCTTCGGCAGCAATATCTCGCGCGTGGTGCCGGGATATGTTGTCGATTCAAGCACGACCACCATGCCTTTGTGCATATACTTCGCCAGCTGCTCTGTTGCTGACATGATGAACGACATATCCGGGTCACCGGTTTGGCGTAACGGAGTCGGGACACAGATGCTGACCGCATCACTATCTTTCAGGACCGAGAAGTCTGTAATGGCTTTAAGGTGGCCCGACTTTACCAGCGGCGCAAGCCTCTCTGTGGAAATATCCGGGATATAGCTGATGCCCTTTGCGAGCGAATCGGCTTTTCGTTTGTCCGGGTCTACTCCGAGGACATTAAATCCCGCCTCGGCAAAAACCACAGCCAGCGGCAAGCCTACGTAACCCATGCCGAGGATGGCCACCTGGGCGGTTTTATTCTTCAATTTCTCCAAGAGGGTATCTTTAATGGACATACTTCCTCCGCATACCTTTTCCGATAGGCAGTCCGAACACGAACTTTATTATTCGTGTCAGTTTATGAGTTTGGATTTAAAACATACTGAGTTGTTTCGGTTCTTCTTTCGGCTCATCCGGAGTCGCTCCATTGGAGCGCTTCAACCCGGCGCGCGCCTGTTCCAACAAGGTCGGCAGTTGGGAAAAATCCTTCATGATGGCGGGTTTCAGTGCCGCCTGGTGCAATGCTGCCGCCGGGTGGAACATGGCGATGACATAGCGATCGCCCACCCGGCGCATTTGCCCATGTATGGAGCTTATTTTTGCCCCGGGCATATACTTCCCCATCGAGAATCGACCAAGGGTAATGACGATTTTGGGATTGATCGCAGCAATCTGACGCTCCAGGTAATCATCGCAAGCAGCTAATTCTTCAGGGAGCGGGTCACGGTTTCCCGGCGGACGGCATTTTACCACGTTGCCAATCCACACATCTGAACGTTCGAGCCCCGCTTCAGCCAGTAGTTCATTTAAGAAGGTCCCTGCTGCGCCCACAAATGGTCGCCCTTGTTCATTTTCGTGGAAACCCGGACCCTCTCCAATAAACATGATTTCCGCGTTTGCCGGTCCTTCACCGGGCACTGCCATTTTGCGTGAGTGATACAACGCACACTTTTTGCACGTTGAAACTTCCATGCTGATTTGGGCAAGCGTATCTTCCACGCTCATGCGGCCTCCAGGTTGGTCAGGTCTTCCAAGTTCATCAATATGGCATCCTCACTATTATCCTTATAATATCCCTGACGGACGCCAGCCACTACAAATCCGTATTTTTTATACATTGCCTGCGCAGCCACGTTTCCCGCGCGCACTTCCAGGAAAGCACACCTGGCCCCTTCTTCCCGTGCAGACTGAAGGGCAGCGATCATCAATTGTTCTCCAATTCCCTTCCGGCGAAAATCCGGGTGGGTCGCAATTGTGGCGATGTGCGCTTCATCGACGATCAGCCAAAGCACCAGCATGGCTGCCACGCGTCTTTCAGTTTCAACCACCCAGCTGCGCGAAACAGGGTTTTCTCTCAATTCAAAGCGGAAGGAGTTTTCCGGCCACGGGAGGCTGAATGAAAGCATATCGATGGTGTGGACAGCGGGAACGTCTTCCATCGTCATGCGCCGGATGGCAACGTTCACGCGGGCAGGCCTCCGGCTACGTGCAAATAAATCGGTGCCAGCGATTCAGCGGCATCCGTTTTGCCTGCCTTCCAGCGGGTCCAGGCAATTTCAGCCAATAACGCCGGCCTGCGCACGCACTGCGCCGGGGAAGCCAGTGTCACATTTTTAAACTTGCGTCCCAGGCAATGACGGTCCTCGGAGCTTAATTCGCCGCAAATAATCACCGGCGTGTGGATTTTTTCTTCAAGTTCTTCTGCGGTTGTGGTCGTTGCGACACCTTCCGCCTGCCACCCAGCGCTGGTGGGTTTATACCACCCAACAGCCAGTCGTCCTCGTCCGGCTTGCAGTACCGCTCCCAGTTTACGGAAAGAGCTTGAGCCAGCAGATCCTGGACCGGCTAGGTTCGCATCGGAAAGTGGTATAGACGCGACAACAATATCAAGGGTGGGAACTCCAACAAGAGGTAAATGCCTGGCGATAGCCAGCCCTTTGACAAAGGCCAGTCCTACCCGCAAGCTTGTAAATGAACCAGGGCCAATTGCCACGCCCAATGCATCGATTGATTCCATTTTTATGCTGACCCTCTCGAGGAGTCCGGCAAGTGCCGGTGCAAGTTGTTCCGTGTGATGTGCGCGGCTTAACCATACTAGTTCTCCGGCGATGGTTTCCCCGTCATATAGTGCCAGCCCGATCTGAGCGGTGGATGTGTCGATTGCCAGCAGCATCAGTTGGCTCCAAAGATGGTCTGCTTGAGTTCGTCCAGGAGATTTTGGTAGCGTGAGCCGTGAGCTTCAAACCGCATGGAACGATGTTCTTCCGATTCGTATTCCAGCTTGGCCCATAACCGGTTCCCAGGAAGGATTGGTTCGACGCGCTCAGGCCATTCCACTAGCAGCGGGCTTTGTTCCAAAAGCGCATCCAGGTCCAATTCTTCGGCTTCCCCCAGGCTTTCCACCCGGTATGCGTCAAAATGGGATAGTTGAGCGCCGTCCGGTCGTCGGTAAGCATTGACCAGCACGAAGGTGGGGCTGGAAACTTCATCGATTGCCCCCCAGCCACGAGCCGCACCTTGGACAAAAGTCGTCTTCCCTGCGCCGAGCTCGCCCTGAAGGCAGATTAAATCCCCTGGTTGGAGCAGCGCGCCCAGGCGCATCCCCAGCCGGCGGGTCTGTTCGGGGGATTTGCTGAAGAACTCAAATGTATGCTCGTCCAGGATGGGCATGTCGAGAAGATTATACTACAGGGTTTTTGTCGGGTTTTCATCGAACATGAGCCGTTAAAGAATGCCCCCTTGGAACCCGATTTGCTTAAATTCAAAGGTGTCTACTTTGTCAGCCCTAATTTTTCGCCGAGTGTCCGGGCGATAACGCGTGACGCGTCTGGACGGGCCGCACGGCGACAATTTTTTACCACGTTCTGTCTCTCCTCTGAACGGCAGACCCAGCGCGTCAACGCTCGCACTACTGCCAAAGGTTCCGGAGCCCAAACTCCCACCCCTTCAGATAAGACAAAATCCACATTGCCGTCTTCCTGACCGGGCAGCTTGGCAAACAGGATGATGGGAAGTTCGGCAATAAGCGCCTCGGCGATTGTCCCTGGACCTGCCTTCGTCACGATGATGTCGGAGGCGCGCATGAAATCCGGCATGTTTTGGACAAATCCGTAAATCAGAACGGGATTCTCCCAGGTCTGTTCCTTAAGTTCGGCTTCGAGTTTGCTATTCCTACCAGCAACAATGACCAGGCACACATCCAACCCCGATTCGTCAATGGCATGTGCCGTCTCAGCCATGGGACCCATTCCTTCACCACCCCCCACCATCAGGACAACCTTCTTGCTTTTTGGCCAGCCGAAACTTTTACGCAGGAGGGACTTATCGCCTATTGGAACGCTGCAAAGTTGTGACACAGGCTGCCCCACTACTCGCACTTTTTCAGGAGCCATGGTATATCCAATGGCAACCTGGCGGGCCATTTCGGTTGGGACGATCGTCAAATCGGCCCGCTGATCGAACCATAGGGCATGAGTGGATACCATGTCTGTCACCACCGTGATAAACGGCGGGTGGGTCTTCCCAAGCGCTTTTAGCGCAAAGGTGGTTGCCAGCGGGTGGACGCTGACCAGCATTTCGCTGTGGTGATCGGTCACCAGGCGGTGGGCAGCACGTCTTACGTAGGGCCAAAAAATGGATGTCACAAAGCGCGCCTGCGACCGGCCGTCGCTGATGTCGAACATGGCACCCCACAGTTCGGGTACGCGCACCATGTCCGGGTATGCTTCAGGCAGATGGTTAAAAGGGGGCGGTGCATAATCTTTTAGGAAATCTACCTTTTGCGTTATCACGGCATTGCCGAATTCGCAGTGGATTGCCTCGATGATCGCCTCACAGGCAGCCCGGTGACCGCCGCCGGTATCCGAAAAAAGGAAGGTCATATGGGGTTTGTCAGTCGGTAGAGCGCTCATTGGGTCCTTCTTTCACAACAGCCTTTATCCGCCTGGAAAGTTCCCGACGTGTCAACATCACCCGCCGGCCGCAGCCTTTGCATTCCAGCCCAATATCCGCGCCCAGGCGGGTGACGGTCCATTCATACGAACCACACGGATGCGGTTTTCGTAAACGCAGGAGGTCGTGAAGCTGCAGGTCTGGAAGCACACCCGGATTCTAACGCAAATGACATGAAATGACGAATGTTGCCCAACTCTTTTGTGATACACTTATTCCAACCGTTTTATCCGGGAGAATCCCCATGGCAGCTCAAGAATTTTATCCAATTGAAATTGCCGGTGTCAAACGCGACCTGCGCTTGTTTGAGATCAAGCCCGGGCTGAGGATCGCAATTCTGAACATCCTTGGTGATACCGAACTTGTCCAGGCCGCTGCAAAAGCACTGGCAAAAGCCCTTAAAGGCATTGAGTTTGATATCCTGGTAACCGCAGAAGCCAAGTCGATCCCGCTGGCATACGCCCTTGCTGTTGAAACCAAAAAACCGTACATCGTTCTGCGTAAAGCTTACAAACCCTACATGGGCGCCGCGTTGATCGCCGAAACATTGTCAATTACAACCGGCGAGCCTCAGACTCTGATCATGGATGAAAAAGACCAGGAGCTGGCGCGCAACAAAAAAGTCGTCCTTGTGGATGACGTGATCAGCACCGGCTCGACCCTTCAGGGGATGCGCATGATAATGGAAAAAGCAGGGGCTGAGGTGGTTCGTGAGGGGGCAATTTTGACCGAGGGTGAGCGCGCCAAATGGGATCATATCATTGCCCTAGGACACTTGCCTTTGTTCACTAGCTGATCTGCCGGAATAATCGGCAATATTTCTAATTTTAATCAGGGGACATGACCTGATATGTAAGCTATCCAGTTATATTTTTTACCTCGACCCCGAATCCGCTCCTTCCATTATGGGCGCCCCAGCCGAGATAAATTTTTCAGGAGTAAACCAATGAAAAAATCTGTATTCGAACGCATGGTGGAGAAGGCATTTTCGGGGCTGGAAGCTCGCTTCGGTTTCAAAAAGACTGAGACCAAATTCGAGAATCGCAGCGTGACTGTCCGTTACCAAAATACCACCACTGAAATTATAATAAATTATGAAATAGGTACCAAACCCTGGCTGGAAATTGCCGATCTGAAAAGCCCGGAAAACAAATCCACACTCGGCTGGGTACTCGTCCAAGAAGGCGTTGACAAACCTCCGCTGCCGGAACAGGCTTTTCACCCCGCGACCATAAACGAAGCCGAGCTGGAACCCTTGCTGCAAAAAATGGGACAGCAACTTCTGGATCATGGCTCCGCCCTGCTCAAGGGTGATTTTACGCTGATGCCAAAACTGCAGGAACGTGCTCGGAAATACGCCCAGGAATGCGATCGATTCCTTGCCATCCGCAAGCCAAAATCATAAATGTATTCTTTGGTTCGCCCCCTTCTTTTCAGGCTTGATCCGGAAACCGCCCACCAGTTGACACTGCAACTGATCCACTTGGGCAACTACCAGCCGTTGAACTTCCTTTTGCGGACGATCTATTCGACCCCCGAAAAGCCGGTGCAGGCTTTCGGGCTTCGTTTTCGTAACCCGGTGGGACTGGCTGCTGGATATGACAAGGATGGTCTCTCCTGGCGCGGGCTCGCCGCTCTCGGTTTCGGTCACATCGAAGTCGGCACCGTCACACCATTCCCCCAACCCGGGAATCCGAAGCCGCGCGTATTCCGCCTGCTGGAAGACGAAGCAGTAATCAACCGCATGGGGTTTCCTGGAAAGGGTGCTGATTACCTTGCAGGAAATCTCCGAAGGAATCCCGGTACCAACGCAGGACACAGTCGCAAACATGGGAACCTGATTGTTGGCGTCAACCTGGGTAAGAACAAGGATACTCCTCTCGAAAATGCTGCTGATGATTACCTCACCTTGTTGCGGCAGTTCACCCCCCTGGCTGATTACCTTGTTATCAATATTAGTTCCCCCAATACGGCTGGATTGCGCCGCTTGCAGGGACGGGAAATGCTCGAAGGCTTGCTGAACATCCTGGCAAAGGAACGCCGGGAGTTTGCAGCTGCTGGTGGAGGCTCTGCCCCCATCCTGGTCAAGCTGGCACCCGACCTGTCGGAAGAGGAACTCGATGACGCCCTCGATGTCATCCTGCGCACCGGCATGGACGGCGTGATCGCCACCAATACCACCCTGGGACGTGAAGGCCTGCGATCAAGGCATGCTTTAGAAACTGGCGGGTTGAGCGGAGAACCTCTTCGAGTGCGCAGTGAGGCGGTTTTACATTCGGTGGTCAAAAACCTGGACGGTCGTTTGCCGGTTATCAGTGTAGGCGGGATCATGCGTCCCGAGCATGCCCAGGCGCGCCTGGATTCCGGCGCTGCACTGGTACAGATCTATACCGGGCTGGTGTACGCTGGGCCTGGCCTGGTCAGCCAAATTGTTCGAGCATTGAATTAACTTCTGCTTTTATTCGATTCCATCTTTAAAAATCCCCCGCAGGTCAATCCTGCGGGAGTTTTTAATAATCATCATTATGGTTCCAGGCAGATGGGGATGGAATTACTAGGTCCGTCCGGGGTTTCGGTTGCGCCGTTCGGGTCGTAGATCTTGATCCACAGAATTTCCGGGAATTGTTTGATGTTTCTAAAGATGAGATTCGCAATCGTGTAGGTTGACCCATTGGAAGCGCATGCCCCGGTCAGGTAGACCCGGGCTACTCCGTTCTCGACGGTCATCTTGCTGAACCCGGTCGCCCCGCTTAAGATGACTGCCAACCCCTGTGCTTTTTCAGCCTGCGTGGGGCCGGCGAATAGTTGGACCAACACCGCTTCCGGAGGTGAAAACGGGACCGGGACATCGCGCGTCACTTGCATCTCATAAGGTTCAATCCCTACCTGAAATCGAGCCGTGTCAAGGAAATAGACATGAAGGGTCCCTGGCGGTTGAGGGGAGGATATTTCCTGGGTGGCCGGAAGAGGAATACATCCTGAAATTGCCAGTGCAAGCACAAAAAAAAGGAAAATTATGCGGCCCAAATTTATTCCTTCCACAGGGCAGGATGGAAGCCTTCTATCCAAGTTGATAACCGAAAAGGATTCTGTCTATGGATGAGAGGGGGGCAAGCAGCCGTGCCATGGGTTGATTATACATGGCCGCGCGATATAATCTCCCCGAAAGGGTAATTTATGCATATTTTGGTCACGAATGACGATGGCGTTTTGGCACCCGGGTTGTTGGCCTTGGCGCAGGAATTACGGAAATTGGGAAAAGTAACGGTCTTTGCGCCCGACCACAACTGGAGCGCTTCGGGCCATGTCAAGACCATGGATCGTCCGTTGCGCGCCCGTGAAGTGCTCCTGGCTGACGGCACGGCAGCCCTCGCCACCGATGGCGCTCCTTCTGACAGCGTGGCGCTGGCACTCCTGGGGGTGGTAAAGGAAAAGATTGACATGGTGGTTTCGGGTATTAATCCCCATGAAAACATCGGGCACGATGTGACCTATTCTGGGACGGTGACCGCTGCCATGGAAGCCGTGATCGGGGGGGTGCCGGGGATTGCCATCTCGCTCAATTCGCCGGAGGAATTCCAGGGCTTGCTGGATTACGGAACTGCAGCAGCAGTGGCGCGCCAGGTGGTGCAAACTGTCATGATCGAGACGCTGCCCGAGGGGGTCCTTTTGAATGTCAATGTGCCATATTTAAAGATAGAAGAGCTCAAAGGCTTTATGATTACCCGCCAGGGTTTGCGCCTCTACCGGGATGAATTGGATGCACGCCAGGACCCGCGCGGCAAACCGTATTACTGGATCGGCGGCCAATTCCCGATCGGTGTGCTCGAAGAAGGCACCGACTACGGCGCCGTCAAGGCCGGGTACGTCTCCATAACCCCGCTGCAGCTTGACCTGACGGCTCGCAGTGCGATGGAAGGGATGAAGAAGTGGAAGTGGTAGGAGAATAACATGCCAAGGTTGGGAAATAATAAAAAGGCTGATGATTTGTACGAAAAACCAAATAGTAATATTGGGATACAGCAGGAAAAGCGGGAGATGGGAATCCCCTAGCATGAGAGGGTATTAAATATTGGAGACTGTGGTTCAAATTCTCACAGGTCAATTCACTCGCACACCCGCCATGAACGCCCGGGACATCTATAAACTTTTATACCAGGCTGCCATGGGGAGCGAACATGCTGTCGGTGATGAGCAGAGTGTGCGCGTCTGGCTGGCACGCGAATTAATAGAGATGGGAGCAGGACCCGATGACCCGCTGCGCGACCCTATCTCTCCCGATGATCAGATCCTGCGCATCCATTTACGCCCATACCTCCGTTCCGAGAGGGATCCGGAGATCTTGCTGAGGGCTTTTATGCGCACGTCCCATGAATGGCATGGCTCATTTGAAACCTTGAAGTCATATGAGGCTGAGGCGACCAGGTGGGTTCAGACCGGGACAGGGCGACTTCGGCCGGAGGATCTAATCGCTTTCTTTACTGATATGGAAAAGCAGAGTTTTCCTACAGTGCATCATTCCGAAGATTATGTTCGCCTGTACCGCCCGGCTTACCGGGTGGTTGCCAGGCAGTTTTTGGAGGTCCCATGAGCCCATTTGCTTCTCCACCCGACTCGTTTATTTTCAACAACCAGGTGTGGGATATTGTCAGGCAGGTGCCGCCAAGCAGGGTCACCACCTACGGCCAGATCGCCAGGATGATCCCCCATCCGGGAGACATGCCCCAGCGCAGCTATGACGCCTTTGGTCCACGCTGGGTGGGCGGCGCCATGGCAGCCTGCCCTGCAGACGTGCCCTGGCAGCGGGTGATTAACTCACAGGGCAAGGTCAGCCCGCGACCGGGGGCAGAGGATCAGCGCCGCCTGCTTGAAGAAGAGGGTGTGGAGTTCAGCGACTCTGCCAGGGTGGATTTCACACGCTTTGGCTGGAACGGGCCGGACCCGGCCTGGTGCAGGGATCACGGCTACCTCGTCCCACAGCATTTATCAAAGGAACAAGCGCGCTTATTCTGACCGGTCAGCCCGGTTATCTCCTAGTCAGATCCGCAACCAACAGGTCAAGAGACAGGTCCAGCGGCACCTGGCTTGTTTTTGCGTCCTCATCAATCTCCAGCAGGCGATGATAAATGGTCTCAAGCGCCGACAGCGAAAACCGTTTCGCCTGCCCGGTTACTTTGGTCGCCACGAATTCATGTAAATTCAAGGCATCCTTGATCTGAAAGACGTTCAGCCCCGCATCCAGCATTTCGCGCGCCTGGAGCAGAAGGCGAAACTGGCGGATGACCATGCCCCACAATGCGAAGGCTTCTTCATCTTCCAGCAATTGATGGAGCACTTGCTGGGCCTTCTGCCCCTCCCCGAGCCCGAGTGCGTCCACCAGTTCGAATATATTTCCTTGAGCGCTGGCGATGCTCACCTGCTCCACGTCCAGCATCGTGATCGGGCGGGCATAGTTCACGTAAGTGAGCAGCTTGGTGAGTTCCTGGGAGGCGATGCGCGGGTCCTCACCCACCATTTCGGAGAGGCGGGCCGCGGCTCCAGGTTCGATCCTGCCTCCCAGTTTTCTCGTCTCAGACTCGATCCAGCGCGGCATTTCGATTTGTTTGGGCAGGTTGTAAACGTGGACGCCTGTGCGTGGATTACCGGAAGCCCATTTCAACAGCCAGTGGTCGCCTTTAAGCTGGTCGAACTCCGCCAGAATGATGGAGGTGGAGGGCTGGGCTTTGTCCAATAAATCGAGGAACTTCTTTCTAGAGAATGAGGGGGCGTCTTCGGTGGGTTCCTCTTTCCCAGGCGGGGGGGGCGCGTCTGCCGACTGGGGTTTATCCTGCAAGTCAGCAGACTTTTTTCGTGGAGGGGCAAATGCCGAGACCGGGTGAAGCAGGACCACCACGCGCCGCGGCGCCAGAAAAGGGGTGGAATTGATGGCAGTATTGAGCGCTGCAAAATCAAGGCCCAGCCGTCCGTCGAAGCGGGCAATATTCATCTCTGCAGCGGGTGAAGCCCCCAGGCTGGCGCATACCCGTTCAATGTGCCCGGAGATGGCATATTCGTCGTTGCCATGCAGGATGAGGACCGGCGTAGTCTCTGTCATTTAATGGATAACAGTTCGCGATTAATTATCACCAGGCATGAAGCCATAATGTCCCGGCTGCATGTCATCGAATGCATGACTATCTTCTGATAGAATGCTAATCTTTTGTGACCACCCGGTGAATCGAGAAGCGTCCAAAGCGGATCGGGAAGACATCCACGATGGACATCCCCAGCGGGTTGCCCGAGGTAGTAACGCGCTCCTGGACGATCGGTCCGAGCGGCTGGCTGGCGATGAATCCCAGGGTGGCGAGGCTGATGACCAAAGGGAGGCGCTCCATTTTGGTTCTTTTACTCTTTGCCCCGGCCATGGCGAGCCACGCCAAAAATCCAGCAACAAAACCTGAGACGGCATAATTCGTGCCGCAGTGTTCATGAATGGCGAGGTAGGCATCACCATTGTTCAGGCGAACCAGTGCCCGGATGACGGCCTCGCGCACATCTTCCGTGGGGATGTCGCCGGAGATAAAAAAGCCGCCAGGGAAGGAATAGCCCGCCATCCGCTTGAAAGGGAAACGCTGCGCCAGGATATTGATCGTGGCATGTTCCAGCCCGTGGTTGCGGCGGATACGGGAGATCACAGGGGTTTCGAGAATGGTCATGGGTCGCTCCAATCTGAAAAGATTATACCTGTAAAAAAGATGTCCCGGACAACCGTAACCTGGAATTTTTTAGAAAAGTTCCCGGAGGCAAGAGCCCTTCGGAAGCCAGTAAAACCCACGAAAAATCAACTTGCCGTGACGGGTGCGGTTTCCCGGGCGGGCACGGTGGTGGCCTGAACAAAGCCGACGTACATCAGGATGACACCCACCAGCTCGGACAGGTACAACCCGTCCACCAGGCCCATTTTGACGAATGACCCTGCCATGGCGGGAGCCAGCGCACCGACAGCGATCAGGATGTTGCCGATCATGCGGTTAAACAGGACCCGCTTGCGCCAGAAGATAAAGGCAGAGTAAATGGCCCCGCCCACCAGCGCCAGCGTGCCGTAGATGTTCAGGATAATGGTCAGGGCAATGGTCAGGCCGCCGCGGGTCAGGATGTCCTGGTACTGGGATGAGATCGCCAGGCTGGTATTAAAGGAGGCCGCGGCCGATGTCAGGGGAGAGGAAAGGACCAGCACGACCGCCAACAGGGAAACCACGGCCAGGATCCCGGTCATGGTGAGGGCCACCCCGCGTCTGCGGAGGAGGAGATGGATCGTCCCCTCGCCAAGCCAGGCGGCGGTCAGCATGGCTCCGCTCAGGTACCAGGCCTTCAGCACCAGCCCGCTGAAGGTGAGCCCCAGGATCACCTCGCTGAGGGTACCAATCCCGAATAACACCAGGCCGATGCTCCAAAGCAGAAGGTACGGCCCATGCTTAACCAGGTAGCGGCGGAAAACCGCCACGGCGAATGTAAAGGTGACCAGGGTGGAAAGATAGGGCAGATAATTCATGCTACCTCCGATCGAATCGAACGGAACCGAATGGGATGAGTGCATAGTAGCCTGCCAGGATAAGGGCAGGCTGAAATGCCGCTTAATGTTTGATTAAAATCGAAGGCCTGTTGAAAATAAGTTCAGTATTTTCAATGTTCACGACCTTCATTCAGAAGGGTGCGCCTCACGCCACCTTGCGACCCCCGGTGATCTCGCGCTGAATGCCAAAGGCCAGTTCGAGGGCCTGGTGGACAGAACGCGCTTCCACGATTTCCAAGTCGACCGGCCAGGGCTCCCCTTTGCGCAGACGCTGCGGGACAATGGCGGTCTTGAAGCCCAGCTTGGCCGCCTCGCGCAGGCGGACCGGCATCTGGCCCGGCATGCGCAGCTCCCCGGCCAGCCCGATCTCGCCGATCAGGACGGTGTCGGCCCGCACCGGCAGGTCGCGCATGGAGGATGCCACCGCCGCAGCAATTGCCAGGTCCGCGGCCGGTTCGTCGATCTTGAGTCCCCCCACTACATTGACGAAAATGTCGGCTTCGGCCAGTTTCAGCCCCACCCGACGGGTGAGCACGGCGGCGATCATCAGGAGGCGGTTGTAGTCCACCCCGTTGGGGGTGCGGCGGGCGTTGCCGAACTGGGCGGCGCTGGTGAGGCCCTGGACCTCCACAAGCAGCGGCCGGGTGCCTTCGAGGGTCACGGCGATAGCTGACCCGGCGGCGTTGACCATGCGCTCTGCCAGGAAAGCCTCGGAGGGATTGGTGACCTCGACCAGCCCGTGCTCGACCATCTCGAACACGCCCACTTCGGCGGTGGCGCCGAAGCGGTTCTTCACCGAGCGGAGCAGGCGGTAAGCCTGGAAACGGTCGCCCTCGAGGTAGAGGACCGTGTCAACGATGTGCTCCAGGACGCGCGGCCCGGCGATGGTGCCTTCCTTGGTCACATGCCCGATGACGAATACCGCCGGCCCGGAGGATTTGGCGAGCTCGCGCAGGCGGGCGGCGGACTCGCGCACCTGCGAAACCGACCCGGCAGCCGAGTCCATTTCAGGGATGTAGACGGTCTGGATGGAATCCACGATCAGCAGGTCCGGCTTGACGACAGCGACGTGTTCGAAAATGGTCTCCAGGCTGGTCTCGGTGACCAGGAACAGGTCAGCGGGGAATTTAGCGGAGGAGGCGATGCGGGCGGCGCGCATCTTGATCTGACGTTCGGATTCCTCACCCGAAACGTAAAGGACACGCAAGCGGGAAGCCATTTCGAGGGCCACCTGGAGCATGAGGGTGGACTTGCCGATACCCGGGTCGCCGCCGACCAGGACGATCGAGCCGGGCACCAGCCCGCCGCCCAAGACACGCGAAAATTCGCCGATCGGGACAGGGATGCGGTCTTCGGCATCCACGCTCACGTCGGAAAGGCGGTGGGGGGTGGAACGCCCGCTCAGGCCGCGCGGCGCAGACCTGCCACCGGCGGGCTCGTCCGAGACAATCTCCTCGACCATGCTGTTGAAGGAGCCGCACTGCGGGCATTTCCCCATGAAGCCGGCGGAGACGCGTCCGCACTGCTGGCAAACGTAACGGGTGTGGGTTTTAGGCATGGGTTAATTATACCTTTCGAGGTTAACAAGAATTATGGATCGAGGGGCAAGAAAATAACAAGCAAGGACACAAGGGGGCACAGAGCAACACCGAGGGAATTAAGAATAAATAATAATAGAAAAAGAGAGATATCACGAATGAGGATGGAGAAGGTATTTAAGAAAACGGGTGGGATGTATCCTCCTGCGGGGGCAATGTCCGTTCGGTTGGAAGCTTCATCGCTTCGAACCGTCCGACAGCGGCGCGGCATACGGGGGAGAGACCCGCCCGCCGCGCCTCGTTCCTCAGAAACGAGTGAGGAACGAATACATCTCGTTTGCGCTTCATACATATATACCAGTGTGGCGAACTCGTTCCGCGAAACGAGCCCAAAACGAATAAAATCCAAAATCGACAACCCGCGGCGCGGGATATAATTTACCTTGGATGGTTTTCGATTGGACATTGGCGGTCTCCCCGGGTCGATAAATGAGGGTAAAGGGTAAGAAGGAAAACTGCAACAAGCGACGGGAAGATTTTAGAACTTATGTTCTGATTTGTCAAGAGGAGGAGAAATGAAAATAGGGGCGATGCATCCATGAAGGACAATGTGTCTCGCCCATACAGACCGTCCTCCCCATGGGGGTGCTCCCCTCGGTTCCATTCGGGGACAACGTCCTCTCCGGTAATGATATGGCGAAGAATGGAGCAAGGAAGGTGGTCAAAATGACGGACGTGCCGCGGGAGGAAGGTTTAGAAATTTATGATGCAAAGCGAAGGGGTGAGGGCGTGATAAAGTGAAAGCTGAAAATAACCAGGAGGGAATTTAAATATTGGTTTGAAAAATGCAATTTGATAACACCGTAGATGGATATTAGTAATCCGACAATTGCCCCGCCAATAACCTGACTAAAAATAAGGGCCGTAATTAACACCCAAAATGACAGCCGCAGATATTGCAGGGGATTAAACCAACAAGGCAAAAGAGCCAACCTTCCAAACATAATTAAATAAACTATTGAGGAGGTTCATAGAAAGCTCTTCAAACCGCAGCTTGGCTTTGATTGATTGCAGAAACCAGCGGCAACGGCACGCAATCGGTCAGCCACTCGCTCGTGCGTCTCCCCTTTACTGATGAATGCATCCGCACCAACGGAGAAGGTACATGTTGACGGGCGTCCACGTGGCTGATGGGGATTATGACCAAAGAGGCCGGGCAAGCCTTGCGAAGTTCTCAAGAGCTACCGTAGGCGGATTTGAGAGTCATAGACCCAATTCCACCAATCCAACATTATCACCCCGGTTGATGGGAGCCTGGGATAGCATGGTAATTTCCTCCATTTTGCATCATTTTTTGCGAACCATCTCACAACTTGATATCTGGAATAACAGGCTGAGGTCAGCATCATTATCTGAAAGATCGCTTCATTAGCCCAAAATGATTGGAGCAACAGGTGCCCAACCTCCATATCGTACCTGGCTTCTTTGATGTAATTTTCACAATTCCCGCGTTTTTCATAAAATTCAACCCCTTCTTCCGGCAATAATTCCGTTTTATTGGTGACAAAGAAAAAATAATCGTACGCTTCACTTTCCAGAAAAGATAATTGTTTTCTGTCTTTTTCATCTTTCAAACTCTCGAAACGACAAACCTTCTGGCTTTGTCCCATGTATTCAGGGCTATAACAAGCTCGGTGGTCTCCCGGCCTGTTTTACCGGTAACAAAAACAAAAGATGGATCGGTCACCTGCTCAACAAGCGTTGGATATCCTTTTCCCTTGATAACATCGGGACACCCCAGCGATTCGATCGTTTCCAGGATGACATCTTCAAAGTAGCCGCTGTCCATGCGAAAGGTGATGTTCAATCCCTCGTCTTCGATTTGGGTAATGATTTCTTTGATCATTTCTGCTGTGCCATTCGCTGTATAAGTATCCCCGCTTCTGACGTATCCGGTCAGGTAAGCCTTGATTTCATCGCAGAAAGCAAAATTGATGAAATATTAGCTCCAACAGCCAATTTTGCATCAAGAAAATGAGCTTTTCTTAAAATTCCTTTCTTTGACTGATCCAGGGACGTAGAATTCGGGTTTAATATATATTAGTGCCAGGCAGGTAATTGCGACCGAGGACGGCGGCGAAGCAAGACCGCCCTCCCCCTTCCTTATCAGCGCCTTTTGGCGCTAAATCACCGTCCTCCGAGGGAATCCCCCCCTTGATGGGATGAACCGTCTCCAAAACCAGGCCGGATTCAGCCCGGTTTCACCTTACAAAACACTCATAAATATTCCGGTAATTGGTCCATAAAGGGGCTGGACAAGAGCGGCGCAGGTGGTATGCTTGGGGTTCCCCCAGTAGTAAAGCGGTATCCCGACTCAGCGAAGTACATCCAGTTTGGTGAACAACTTGATGGTTGCCCCGGCGGATGATCGACCCGCCATGCAGAGTCCTTTCGCAGAGCCCCCCTTTTCCATAAACAAATTAATAAAAGGAAACCTGATGTTTACAAATAAACCTTTAGCGGTACGTATTTCTTTAATCCTGGTCGTGGTCGGACTGCTGGCCAGCCTGACCCTCATTCCCACCGGTGCAACAAGCATCAATCTTACTTTCACCCCGGCAGCGGATGCGTATACAAATGCGAGCTACCCAAGCACCAACTTCGGCACAGGCACCACCCTGCGGGTGGACGATTCGCCAATCAATAATGCCTACCTGCGTTTTACAGTATCGGGGCTGAGCGGACATCTCATCACGCATGCCAGCCTATTGATCCATGCAAACTCCGCCTCCACACAAGGGCTGGTTGCCAAATCAGTGGCAAGCAACACCTGGGGAGAAACCACGATCGATTACAGCAATGCCCCGGCAATGGGCAGCAGCCTGTCCACTTCGGCAGCCGTTGTAAGCGGAAGCTGGGTTACGCTGGATGTAACTGCTTTTGTGAGCGGGGCAGGCACCTTCAGTTTTGGAGTTTCCACACCCGGATCGACCGCAATCAGCCTTTCAGCGCGTGAATCGGGGGCAAATGCTCCCAAGCTGGTCATCACCACCGGCGGATCAACCACGGCTACGGCGACAACGGTCGGCACGCCACAACCCACGGCAGCACCGTCAAGCACGTCGGCGATCAAACATGTCTTTGTGGTAGTGATGGAAAACCATGCCTACACCCAGGTTTGGAATACAAGCTCTTCTCCTTATATCACCAGCCTGGGGAATGCTTATGCAAGGGCAACAAATTACACCGCCATCACGCATCCCAGCCTGCCCAGTTACCTGGACCTGTACGGCGGGAGCAATTACGGGATCACCACGGACTGCAGCCCATCCAGTTCGCTGCCATGTCAATGCCAAAAACCTGGCAGACAACCTGACAGCCAAGGGGTTGACCTGGAAGGGATACATGGAATCGATGCCTTCGAACTGCGACATCACAACCTCCGGCAATTACGCTCCCAAGCACGATCCCTTCGTGTACTTCGATGATATCCGCACAAATACTTCACGCTGCGATGCGGGCGTGGTGCCCTACACGAGCCTGGCAAGCGACCTGAAGTCTGCAGCCACCACACCGAATTACGCTTTCATTACACCGAACCTGTGCAACGACATGCACAACTGCTCGGTCAGCACCGGCGATACCTGGCTGAAAACCAACCTGCCGGCAATCCTCAATTCACCAGCCTGCACGGTTGATAAATGCTTGTTGATATTGACCTGGGATGAAGACGACGGAAGCCACAGCAACAAAGTACTGACCATCTTCGCCGGGTCAGGAGCCAAGACCGGCGGTGCAGTCTCATCAAAGACATACAACCATTACTCCCTGCTCAAGACGGTGGAGACGATCTTCGGACTGCCCACACAGACAAGCAACGATGCAAACGCAGTCGCAATGACCGACCTGCTGAGGTAATTAACAACCAGGCACTGGAGTTCGATCAAGTAATTCGGAAGCCTGGCAATAACTCAAGGATCATCCCCAAATGAACGTCTAAATCGAGGCACAAAACAACAAAGTTCCTCCTGTGAGAAATAAAAAGAACAGGAGGAGCTTTGTTTAATTTCAGGGATAAAGAATTGAGGCACCATCCCCGGGAATTAAAAATTAAAGCTTTGCAGATGAAAAGGGAAAGAGGAAAAACGCAAGTGGTTTGTTTTTCAAAGCGGACATAGGATAACTGGATAAATCTTCTTTCCTCACCGGAGCCTGCATGACCGATAATCTCCCCAAAAACCTGAACCGCCCTTCCGAGATACGCTGATAAAGTCCGACAGCGAGAGCACAACGGCAGCACCAGCACAAAAAAAGCGCACAACAAAAGTTATGCGCTTTTTGGTTTAATGCAAAGCATTCTTAACTCAACCCATCGATGGCCTTATCCAGCAGTTCCAGGAACCCTTTTGGATCGTTCTGGGTAATGATCTTCGTGCGCACAACGCGGGGCAGCTTCTGCAGTGCCAGGTAGCGCATGGCATGTTTGCGGAACAGGATCAGCCCCTTGTGCTCGCCGTAAAACTGCATATTACGTTCCAGGTGAACGTGCACCATGCGGCGGATCATTTCGGGGGTGACTTCGTCCCGGTCGAGGCGGGAGAAGATCCAGGGATTGCCGATGGCGGCACGCCCGATCATTACCGCTTCGCAGCCCGTATAGGCTTTCATGCGGTCGATATCCGCCACGGTTTTCACGTCGCCGTTGCCGATGACCGGGATCTTGACCGCGGCCTTGACCTCAGCGATGGCATCCCAGTTGGCGTCGCCGCCATAACCCTGCTCCTGCGTTCGTCCATGGACGGCGATCAACGCACCGCCGTTCTCTTCCACGATGCGGGCGATCAATTTATAGGTGCGGTTATCGTCCCAGCCCAGGCGGATCTTTCCCGTCACCGGCACGTCCAGCAGGTGGGTGAGGCGCTCGAAAATACGGGCGACCTTCAGGGGAGTCCGCATCAAGCCCACGCCGGCGCCATGGTTGGCGACCGTGCGCGCCGGGCAGCCCATGTTGATGTCGATGATGTCAGGGTGCTTCTCCATGACGCGCAGAGCGGCGGCGATGATCAGCTCGGGGTCATCCCCGTAGACCTGGATAACGAACGGGCGCTCCATTTCATCGTAGGTGAAACGTTCTGAGATATGCTCGAACCCGTGCAGAATGAATTCAGCGCGGGTAAATTCGTTATAGCTCATCGCCGAACCCAGCCCCCGGCAAATCGAGCGGAAGGGCCAGTCGGAGAACCCGTCCATGGGCGCAAGGATGGCGTCGCCGTAGACGGGAATGCCGCCCACCCGGAAGGTTGGCAGCGTTCCGGGCAGGATGGTCGTATTTGGTATGGTCTGGAGGACCTGCATTTATTTAATTAGCTTTCGACTTCGAGATTGGATGCCCGGAAGTTCGCCCGCCCGGCATCCCAAATTTTTCACTTTTTCAAGCGGTCCACGAACTCCTTGCGAAACTTGCTCACCTTGGGCGCAATAACCACCCGGCAGTACGGCTGAGCCGAATTGTGAGCGAAGTATTCCTGGTGATAATCCTCGGCCTGGTAGAACGTGTCGAACGGTGTCACCTCTGTCACAATGGGGTCATTCCAGATGCCCGCCGATGAAATCTTTTGGATAACCTGCTCTGCGATCTTCTTTTGTTCCTCATTATGATAGAAGATAGCCGAGCGGTACTGCGTGCCCGCGTCCGCGCCCTGGCGATTGAGGGTGGTGGGGTCATGGATGGCAAAGAACACCGTCAGCAGGTCATTGTACGATAAAACCTGCGAGTCGAAGGTGATCTGCACGGTCTCGGCATGCCCCGTATCCCCGTCACAAACCTGGGCGTAGGTGGGGTCCTGGACCTGCCCGCCGCTATAGCCCGATTCGACCGATTCAACACCTTTAAGTTCATCGAACACCGCTTCCAGGCACCAGAAACAGCCGCCGGCAAGAGTAGCTACCTCGTAATTATTACCCATAAAATCCTCCGCAAGAGGAGAGGCACCAACGTGCGGTGCCTCCTATATCAATATCACGGAACCGGTTCTTCCTCAGTTTCGGGCAGCTTGGCCCGTTTCAGGAATATATCTCCCTCCGACACAACCACCAGGATGACATCTCCTTCATGGAAAGTCCCGGCGAGAAGCGCGTCGGAGAGCGGGTCCTCTACTTTTTGCTGAATGACACGGCGCAAAGGCCGAGCGCCCATCTCCTGGTCGTAGCCCTGCTCAGCGAGCAGGTCCAGGGCGGCATCGGTGGCGGTGAGGGTCACTTCGTGTTCGGCGAGCCGCTCAGTCACCTTGTCCAACTCCAGATTCACGATCTGGCGGATGTCATTCTTATTGAGGGAACGGAAGACAATGACGCTGTCGAGGCGGTTGATGAACTCGGGGCGGAAAACCTTCTTAGCGACTCGGTTAATTTCTTGCGCATCTCCTCGTAAGAGGTGCGTTCCTCGGTCTTTACATCGCGCTTGAGCTGGAAACCGAGCGAAGTCTGCTTCTTGATCTCTTCCGCACCCACGTTGGTGGTCATGACGATGATCGCATTGCGGAAATCCACCGTGCGGCCCTTGGCGTCTGCCAGGTGGCCTTCCTCCATGATCTGGAGGAGCATGTTATGGACTTCGGGGTGGGCTTTCTCAACCTCGTCGAAGACGACGATGGAATAAGGGCGGCGGCGCAGGGCCTCCGTCAGCTGACCGGCGTCATCGTAGCCGATGTATCCGGGCGGCGCGCCGACCAGCCGGCTGGCGGTATGGCGTTCCATGAACTCGGACATGTCGAGCTGGATCATGGCTTCCTCGCTGCCGAACATAAACTTGGCGAGGGCCTTGGTCAACTCGGTCTTGCCAACGCCGGTGGGACCGAGGAACATGAACGAGCCGATCGGGCGTTTCGGGTCCTTCAACCCGGCGCGCGCCCGGCGGACCGCCTTGGCGATGGACTGGATGGCTTCTTCCTGGCCGATGATAGTTTTGTGGAGTTCCTCCTCCATCTTCAGCAGGCGCTTCGACTCAGCCTCGGCGATCTGCATGACCGGCACGCCGGTCCACATGGCAACCACTTCAGCAATATCTTCGCCGGAAACCACCGGACTCTTGGCGCGTTCCCAGCTCGATTTCATAAGTTTAAGTTGTTCGTTCAGGTCGGCTTCCTGAGCTTCCCAGGTGGCCACGTCCTCGGGTTTGCCTTCTTCCTGGGCAAGGGCGCGATTGGCGCGCGCCAGTTTCAACTGCTTGTAAATATCCTTTGCGGAAGTGGAGGCGCCCGACTTGTACATGCGCACGCGCGAGGCAGACTCGTCGATCAGGTCAATGGCCTTATCGGGGAGGAAGCGGTCAGATACATAGCGAGCTGAAAGAGTGGCGGCAGCTTCAAGTGCCTCGTCGGAGATCACCAGGTGATGGTGCTCTTCGTACATCCTGCGGATGCCCTTGAGGATTTCGATGGTCTCGTCAACGGAGGGTTCCTCCACCACGATGGGCTGGAAGCGCCGCTCAAGGGCGGCATCGGATTCGATATGCTTGCGGTATTCGTCCAGCGTGGTGGCGCCGATGCACTGCAGTTCGCCGCGTGAAAGAGCGGGTTTGAGAATGTTGGCGGCGTCCACGGCGGATCCGGCCGACCCAGCTCCCACCAGCATGTGGAACTCGTCGATGAAGAGGATGGACTTGGTTTGCTTGAGTTCGTCGATGACGCGCTTGAGGCGTTCCTCGAACTGGCCGCGGTACATCGTCCCTGCCACCAGCGAACCCACGTCCAGTTTCAGGACGCGTTTGCCGAGCAACGGAGCAGGGACATCCCCATCCGTGATGCGTTGAGCCAGCCCTTCAACGATGGCCGTCTTTCCCACACCCGGTTCGCCGATCAAGGCCGGGTTGTTCTTGGTACGCCGCGCCAGGATCTGGATGACGCGCTCGATCTCGGTCTGGCGCCCAATAACCGGGTCCAGCTTGCCTTCCTCAGCCAGGGTGGTCAGGTCGGTTGCGAGCTGATCCACCAGCGGTGTCTTGGCTTCCGACTTGCCGCCGGGTTTGGCGGTCTCCGGCACAGCGGAAGGCGAGGAACTGGTGCTGTCCTGCAGCACGCGGCGGGTCTGGCGGCGAACCTGGTCAGGAGTGACTCCCAGTTTCTTGAACACTTCCATCGCCGCACCTTCCGAGCGTACCAGCCCGAGCAGCAGATGTTCGGTACCGATGTAGTGGTGGCCCATCTTGCGGGCCTCTTCGATGGCGTACTCAAGAACGAGCTGCGTGTCGGGGGCCAGCTCGATCTTGCCGCTTTCGTAATGCCCCTCGTGACTCACGCGCTGGACCATCTCACGGACGCGATCAGTTTCCAGGCCGAGCTCGCGTAAAACACGACCGGCCACCCCACCATCTTCAGTCAACAACCCGAGCAGGAGGTGCTCCGTACCGATCAACCCCTGGTGAGCGTTCTCCGCTTCCTGGTGAGCCAGGGCAAGTACACGCCGCGCCCGTTGAGTAAACTTTTCCATGCTAGCCATAAAGGTCTCCAAATCCGGCAGACAGGAACTGGTCCTGCTCTGCAATCAGACAAATAGTATCTGGTTTGATTCTACCAAATAAAGGGGAGGGGGTATGTATGAGGATGATTAGAGTTCGGGAAGCCCCGGACATAGCGGTGGAGCCCCGGAACTTTCCAGAAGGCCCTGATTTTAACCCAAATTCCAAATCCCGGATACGCCTGCCCCAAATTTTGAGGGAGTAATCTTCCCTCCCGGGACGGTTTTGGGAAAATCGAGCCCGGCTTTAACGGCTGGAGCCTCGTTTCGGAATCCACTGAGGCGGTTTACTGTGGTGCGAATTTGCCTTGAAAGTAAATTCCGTGCCGCAATCCGGGCAGCCAAACTGGATTTCGATCACGTCGGGAAAACTGGCATCATCCTCCACCTCATCGAGCTCGGTAAAGGAAGGGAATTCGACGATCTTTCCGTCTTCAACGAGCGTTCTCAGCCGGCGCATGAATTTCTTCAACTCCCCGGTGGAAGGGAATTCGCGTTTCAGGTTCAAGGAAGAACAATTCTTGCAGGCCATGCCAACTTCTCCTTCTCGCCGATTAAATTGATCCTGGAAATGGTGCGGTGGAACCCTAGACTGAATGGGCCTGCATTTTTTGAATGTAGTAGCCCAACACCGAGATTGTCAACAATACTCCAGCCGCGGCACAGATCAAGCCGAGCCCCCACCAGCCGACTAGCCCGCCCAGGATGCCAAGCACCACGATGGCCGTAAAAAAGATCATGGCCCTGGTCGCGATGATCCCCTCCCCCTGGATCGGACGGTTCCCCGCGAGCCACAAGCTCCACCCAGCCGCCATACCAACCAGGCTGAAGGAAAGAACAATGATAAAAAGATGGACACCGGTGACCCAGGTCAGAGGCAGAACCACGGTGCCGCAGGTGTTGGCACGCGAGGGCAGCGTGTAGGACCTATTTGTATATACCTGGGCCATGATAAGGTTTCCAAAAACGACATTGTCCGAAGAGACCGTCCAACTCAGGCGACGGGTTTGACCAGAAGCCAACGTGTAGCTGAAATTGTCCAGCGTCGCGGCGCCATAATAACTCAATTCAGTCTGGACCGGAATCAAGAGATCCATACTTGTGGTGTTGGTCATACTCATGGTGACCTGCCCGGTTTCACCAGAAGTCATTAATAGCGGGCATCTCAAACTGGTCAGAACCTTTTGAGCCGGGGGACTGTACCCGAAATAGAAGGACGCTTCGAAATATGCCCAGTTCAAGAGGATGAACATCAAACTCCCCGCCAGAATACCAGCGGTAAACAAGATAATTCCGAAGGTCCGAAACAATTTCCTGTTTGCCTGCATCAGACGCCCTTGCCTGGTCGAGGAGAGTGGGGATAACGATTTCCACAGTGCAGTCCGGATTATACCGCAACGCCTCCGGTCACCGGTTATCCCCCTCTCCGCCGATCTTGCCGCGTTCCTGGCGGGAAAGTAATTTCTCCAGGTTGTGTGCAGCCACGTCCTCCAGCGAAATCTCCAGCTCGGTGCAGACCTGGGACAGGTACCATAGCACGTCACCCAGCTCTCCCTTGAGGGCATCACGGTCCGCTGCGGTAATTTCCCCGGATTTATCGCGGAAGATCTTCTTGATCTTCCCGGACACTTCCCCGACTTCGTTGGTCAACCCAAGGGTGGGATATACCACCGGGTGCCCGATGGACGGGTAAATGGCGGTCTTGCGCGACCTGGTCTGGTAGTCACTAAAGTTCATCGTTATCTCCCAATCCAGCCTTTCCTCCTGCCTAAGTTTTTTCCCTACAAAGGGGCTCCCTGGGGGAGCGGCGGCTGATCTTGGCTGTGGTTCGAATTTGAATTCAGGATTTCCCTGGCAATCCTTTCGGAGGCGTGCCCATCCCAAAACGGGGGCACCTGTCCCTTCTTGCCCTTGCCGTCCAGGATGAGCTTTAATTCCGGCTGCAGTCTCTCGAGCTCAGCTCCGATCAGGATGTTGGTCCCGAGAGTGATGGTGATGGGACGTTCGGTGGTAGTGCGCAGGGTGAGACAGGGGACGCCCAGGAAGGTGGTCTCCTCCTGGATCCCGCCCGAGTCCGTGATGACGACCGCGGCATGCTTTTCCAACGCCAGGAAATCCAGGTACCCGAGCGGTTCCAACAGGCGGATAGTCGCCGGGACTTCTATGGCGCTGTTCATGATCGCCTGGCGGGTGCGCGGGTGGACCGGGAACAGCACGGGGATGTCTTTCCCGATCTGGTCGAGCTCTTTGATCAGGCGCCTAAGCTGCAGCGGATCGTCGACGTTCGAGGGACGGTGCAACGTGGCCAAGGCAAACCGTCCGGGTGGAAATTCAGAATCAAGCTGCGGCCAGCGCGCCTCAGCCTGCGGCAGCAGGCGCACCAGCGTGTCGATCATCACATTCCCCACCAGCCTGGTCTTCTCCTGCGGGATGCCTTCCTTCAGCAAGTTATCGTTCCCATCCTGCGAAGGGGTGAAGAGCAGGTCTGCCAGCTGGTCGGTCAGCAGGCGGTTGATCTCCTCGGGCATGCTGCGGTCACCGGAGCGCAGGCCGGCTTCCACGTGCGCCACCGGGATCAGCAGCTTGGCGCACACCAGCGCAGCCGCCACCGTTGAGTTGACGTCCCCGTAGACCACGACCAGGTCAGGTTTACGCTCCAGCACTTCGGGCTCGAAGCGCTGCATGATCTGCGCGGTCTGGGCGGCATGACTGCCCGACCCGACATCCAGGTTGACATCCGGCTCCGGCAGGCCCAGTTCCTTGAAAAAGACGCCCGACATCCGGGCATCGTAATGCTGCCCGGTGTGTACGATGGTCTGTGCCGCACCCAGCGCGGCGAGGGCGGCCGCCACAGGCGCAGCCTTGATGAAGTTCGGCCTGGCACCTACCACGTGCAGAATATGCATTTCCGCTCCCTGAAAACATTTTTCGACGGCAAAGGCACAAAATCCAATGGATTTTCCATGGTGCGCCTCCCCAATTTTTGAAAGGAGTCGTATCCTTTGTGTTTAATTTACTTTTCCAATAAATACGCCATCACCCATTTGACCGTCGCTACCAGTGCCTCAGTGTGGGTGCGCTCATAGCTGTGGGACGCATCCACGCCGGGGCCGATCAATCCCACCGCGGCGTTGGCGCCCGCCTTCCACCAGGCTTCGCCGTCCGAGCCATAATGGGGGTATATGTCCACCTTGTAGGGGATCTCATTCTTCTCTGCAAGTGCCCGCAGCCGGTCCGACAGGACGTGATGGTATGGTCCGCCGCTGTCCATCACACACAGCGAGGCATGGTACTCGTCCGAATTCTGGCCCTCGCCTACGGCAGCCATGTCCACTACCAGCAATTCCTCCACGTCCACGGGGATGCCCGCCGCCGCGCCGTGCCCCACCTCTTCATAATTACTGATGAGCAGCGTCGTCGTCCGGGCAGGCTTGAGCCCCGCATCGCTCAGGGTCTTGACGGCCGAGACCAGCGCAGCCACGCAGGCTTTGTCGTCCAGGTGGCGCGAGCGGACGAACCCGGCGGTCACCTCCACGCGCGGATCGAACGCCACGAAATCGCCCACCCCGATCCCCAGGTCGAGCGTTTCCTTCGCTGACAGCGTGCGCGCGTCGAGCCGCACCTCGAGGGTATCCTCGCTGCGCTTCATCTCGCCCACATCCGCCCCGAATACGTGGGTGGAGGCCTTCGTCAGCAGGATGGAGCCGCGCACCTGCCGCCCGGAGCGGGTGGTGACAGTGCAGCCCTCGCCCTCGATACTCGTCCAGGCGTAACCCCCAATCCTGGACAACTTCAACCGTCCATTGGACTTGACTTCCCTGACCATCGCCCCAAGCGTATCCACGTGAGCCGTCAGCGCCCGCGGATCTTCGTCCTGTTCACCGCGCCAGGTGGCGGTCAGCGCTCCCTTGCGGGTGCGCCCCAGGGTCAGTGCCGGGAAGGATTTGAGAGCCTGTTCGGTGAATGCCACGGCTGGTTCGGCGTTGCCGGTGGGCGAAGGGGTGTTCAGCAGTTTGGGCAGAAAATCCAGCAGGAAGGGGGTATCGATCTCGGGCAGATTCGACATGGTTGCCTCAATTCGAAATGGGTTTTGAGCTCGCGATGTTACCAATGATGTTTTTTGTTTAGAGAATTATACGTTAAAAAGCCTCGCGAACATGTTACGATATGCCTGCCATGCGACCCATCCGTGCTTCCGAAGTCAGTACTTACCTTTATTGTGCGCGCGCCTGGTATTACGCGCGCAAAGGGATTGAATCCATCAACCAGGCCGAAATGACCTCCGGCTCCGAGCTCCACCGCCAGCATGGGCGCCAGGTGCTCGGTTCCCGTCTTATCCGCAGCCTGGCACTGATCCTGCTGCTCGCGGCCCTCGTCCTGCTAGCCGCCTTCTGCACCCGGCAGATCATTTGATCGAACCCAGCGATGTTCTCACTTTATCTCGCTCTTTTCATCCTCCTGCTCGCCTTCGTCCTCCTTTTCATTTCCGGGCGACAGCGCCGCCGCCTCGGTCTCCCCGGCGAACGGGTGATCTATACCGACACGCGGGCCTGGGGCCCGCTCGAAAAACCGCTCTTCGACCCGCAGCTTGACCTGACCGGCAAGCCCGATTACCTCGTGGAACAGGATGGAAAACTCATCCCCGTGGAGGTCAAGACGGGGCGCACGCCTGCCGCCCCCTACGATGCGCACATCTTCCAGGTGGCCGTCTACTGCCTGCTGATCCACAAGACTTACGGCAAGCGCCCACCCTATGGAATCCTGCATTACCCCGAGCGTGATTTTGCCGTGGACTATACTCCCGCCCTCGAATCCGCCCTGCTCGACCTGCTGGTCTCCATTCGCCATGACGAGCACCATCCCGACGTGAAACGCAGCCACGACGACCCCGATCGCTGCCGGAATTGCGGGTACCGCAACACCTGCGACCAGAAGCTGACCTGACCTGTTCGCGGGGTGCTATCATTCCCATCCGTCAATGTCCCCCGTTGAACCAGCAAGGAAAAGGGCGGGACAAATGTGCAGCACATGCAAACCCGACCGCCGGGAACTGGATTGACATGCTGCCACAAATATCCCTGCCAAAAAAAAGCTGAATTGATGACAAAGTTAATCGACCAGTGGAAGCATAAAGCCAGGCAGCTTAAAATTGAAATCTACGCGCTTACCCTGGCATACCGGGACCCGAGAGTACCATGGATCGCGAGAGTTGTTGCCGGGTGCGTAATCGGCTATGCACTGAGTCCGATCGATCTCATTCCCGACTTTATCCCCGTCATCGGCACCCTGGATGACCTAGTGCTGGTTCCCCTGGGAATAAAATTAGCGCTCTCAATGATCCCAAAAAATGTGATGGCTGAAAGCCGCCAAAAAGCCGAGGAGATCATCGACCAGGGATTGCCGGTGAACAAGGTTGCGGCAGGGATCATTATCGTGATCTGGCTGTTCCTTGCTGCGTTGATCATCTTTTTCATCGTGCGTGCATTTCAGAAATAATCGACAGTACGTTTCCCAGGCGCGCTGTTTACCTTCCTGCCTCAACCTGCTTGACAGTCCGCAAGGAAAAAGTTATTCTAAACGGAAGATGCCCATTTCTTCTCATGGATTGTTGACCCGGGCAGGTGAAGATCCATTGCAGCGATAAGGACAAATCCCGGTTCGTACATCAGGTAGAACGCTCGCACCCATGGAAACCCAGACACCCCTCCCTTCCTACCGGCGACGTCTGGTTGAGGTCGCAACCCTCTTCCTGCGCCTGGGGATAACCGCATTCGGCGGTCCCGCGGCGCACATCGCCATCATGCATGACGAGGTGGTGACGCGCCGGAGATGGGTCAGCGAGCAGGACTTCCTGGACCTGCTGGGCGCCGCCAACCTTATCCCCGGGCCCACCTCCACGGAACTGGCGATCTATCTCGGCTTCCGCCGGGTCGGCTGGTTCGGGCTGATCCTGTCGGGAGTTTGCTTCATCCTGCCTGCCATGCTGATCGTACTGGGGCTGGCCTGGGCCTACGTGCGCTACGGCTCCACCCCCCTGGCCGGAGGGATTTTTTACGGCATCCTGCCGGTGGTGATCGCCATCGTCGCCCAGGCTTTATGGAACCTGGGCAGGAGGGCTGTGAAAAACTGGCTGACCGGTGTGCTGGGGGTGCTGGTGGTAGGCCTCTACTTTTTGGGGGTTAACATCCTGGTCCTACTGCTCGCCGCCGGTGCCATCGCAATGCTCGGCGAAAACCTTTCCCGGATCAAACGCCTGCCGGGGATCAGTTTCTGGCTGCCAGCCGCCAGCGTAAGTCTGCTGGCCGGCTCAGTCCCCTTCAGCCTGCCAGTCCTTTTCCTGGATTTCCTTAAGGTGGGAGCCACCCTCTACGGCAGCGGCTACGTCCTACTGGCCTACCTGCGGGCTGACTTTGTCCAGGGGCTGGGCTGGCTCACCGACAAGCAGTTGATCGATGCCATTGCCATCGGGCAGGTCACCCCCGGACCCGTCTTCACCACCGCCACTTTTATCGGCTATGTTCTCGGCGGGATTCCAGGGGCAATCCTGGCCACGCTGGGTATCTTCCTGCCCTCCTTCTTCTTCATTGCCGCCTCCGGGTTCCTGGTCCCGCGCATCCGCAACTCCCCCTGGACAGGCGCCTTCCTGGACGGCGTCAACGTGGCCGCGCTGGGTCTGATGCTGGGGGTCACCGCCCAGCTTGCCACCACTGCCGTCCGTGATCCATTGACGATCGTCATTGTGGCGGTCAGCCTGGTACTACTGCTGCGCTTCAGGCTGAATTCCACCTGGCTTATCGCCGGGGGAGCCTTGATCGGGATCATGCATACATTGCTATAATCCCAGTCTCTTTGCAAGGAGACCTAGCAAGGACGATGAAACAACCCCCCCGCCTGCAAGGGAAACGGACAATGATCCAAGCCGATCGATCCGGTGACACCCTCTTCCAGCGATTAACGATACAGCAGGCTTTAGATAATAATGCAGACGAATAGGACCGTTAAAGGGCACTGGCAGAATCAAATTGCCTCCAGCTATTGAGCTGAAGGCATGTTTATTTCCAATTCAGGCAGGGAGTCCAGGTTCCTGGAAAATCCCTTTTTCCCGCCCGATGATGGATCGATCTTTCCGTTACGAAACTACATGCTCGGTACTTTGACTCCCAGCTGCATGATCGCAGCCGGAATCCCACCGTCAGCAGGCGACTCGACCTGGAAATGGGAAACTTTATCCCCCTGGACAGTGATGATATAGGTATCCTTTACTGATACCTTTTTCCCGGTCGCCGGAATGGTCGACATCCCCGGAATTGGGAGACTCAAAGAACCGGTATTCGTACCGCTCCACACGGCGTCCACCGTGGCTCGATTGCCATTCACTGTGACCCGCTGGATATCAAACTTGAGGTCGGGAAATGCATTCGATAAGCCACTGGTTACTTTCATGGCTTCCATGACCGGGATGGGCTGCGGCAGCACCCCGCCACTCGCCATTGCATCCGAGGTGACCATGCCCTTCATCTTTTCAATATTGGCCATATTCGATACCATATCGCGTGCAATTTGTTCGATACTCATTTGAAACTCCTTTTATTGGTTGGATTTTGGATAATTTTGATAATATATCACTATATTTTATTTTTACAAGGTTTTATGCATATGGAATTGCAGCACCTTCCAAGCATTTCAACGCGCATGTACAGCGAGGGGGTTAATATTGGCTCCGACATGGATTTGAGATGGTATCCGAGGGGTTGCAAGTCCGTCTCCTGCCAGGACCCTTTAGAATAGTACCCCCGGGGAGATTTTTATCCAATAACGGATTATTGCCAATTATTGTCCAGAGTCAAATACGGATGGTGCCCGGACGACAGCTGGGCACGGCGTTAAGCCCAATATATCAACAGATAGCTACCTATTTGTTGATACACCACTTTTTTCCTCACGCCTTGCATAATCGCCGGCTCTCGGACCATTGGTGATTCTGTTGAAGGTAGCACTGACCAAACCTATAATTTCGTAAAAGTCATCGAAATGGTATACTCAGATAAACCTGATGTGGAGCCTGCTCCGGCTTAATACTGCTGAAGTTTGAAAACATCAGTTGTTCATAAGATAACAGAGGCGATTCTTTCTTCGACAAGCAAAGAGGAATCGCCTAAATATTAAATCTCCATATTCAATATCCATACAATATAAGAAATTGGTTGAATTAGCATTTTTTAAAAACCAAAGCTCATAAAGACAGGATTATGAAAAATTTCGTTTCATATTTTTCCATTTTTTATGATCCTACAGGGTTGGTAGAAAAAGTTATTGATCATTGCTAAAGTCAAATTTAGCGAGGAAATATGAAACCGCCTAAATCTTCCGGAGCACAACTGCGCGAGGCGCTGGAACATGAAAAACCGCTGCAAATGGTTGGCACAATTAATGCATATCATGCTCTCATGGCGAAGCGCACGGGTTACAAATGTATCTACCTTTCAGGCGGCGGGGTTGCAGCCGGTTCCCTGGGGTTACCGGACCTAGGAATTTCAACCCTCGACGATGTTCTCACTGATGTACGAAGAATCACTGACGTTTGTGATCTGCCACTCCTTGTAGACATTGATACGGGATTCGGCGGGGCATTCAACATTGCCAGGACAATCAAGGCGCTGATCAAATTCGGCGCTGCAGGATGTCATATCGAGGACCAAGTAGTAGAAAAACGCTGCGGGCATCGTCCCGGCAAAGCCGTCGTAGCGAAAGATGAAATGGCAGACCGGATAAAAGCCGCGGTAGATGCCAGAATTGATGAGCAATTCGTAATCATGGCAAGGACGGATGCGCTGGCAGTGGAGGGATTAGAAGCTGCCATCGACAGGGCAACGGCTTATGTTGCAGCCGGAGCCGACATGATTTTCCCGGAGGCTGTGACCGACCTTTCCATGTACAAGAAATTCGTTGAAGCCGTCAAAGTGCCGGTGCTGGCAAATATCACAGAATTTGGATTAACGCCTTTGTTCACGATCAAGGAACTTGATTCGGCAGGTGTCAGCCTCGTTTTATATCCATTGTCTGCTTTTCGCGCCATGAACAAAGCGGCTCTCGAGGTCTTCCAGGCAATTCGCAAAGACGGGGGACAAAAACAGGTAATCGAGACGATGCAGACGCGCGAGGAATTGTATGATTTTCTTGGATATCACAGGTTCGAAAACAAGCTGGATGAGTTATTCTCAAAAGGAGCGAAAGAATAATGGAAACGAATCAAGCCTCAGACCCCGGTTTTAAGCCAAAGAAGTCAGTTGCACTATCCGGCGTTCCTGCCGGCAACACGGCTCTTTGTTCAGTAGGTCGTTCCGGAAATGACCTGCATTATCGCGGTTATGACATCGTGGATATTGCAGACAAGTGTGAATTCGAGGAAATTGCATACCTGCTGATCCACGAAAAATTGCCGACACATTCCGAGTTGACCAACTACAAACGGAGCCTTCGCTCGTTGCGCGGTCTACCCAATATCGTAAAAAACATGCTCGAACAAATTCCAGCAGCGGCACATCCAATGGACGTCATGCGAACCGGTTGCTCCGCGCTGGGCGTCGTTCTGCCTGAAAAAGATGATCACAATCTTGCCGGGGCAAGAGACGTTGCCGACCAGTTGTTGGCCTGCTTTCCTTCGATGCTGCTCTACTGGTATCATTTCAGCCATTCCGGTCAGCGCATCGACGTGGAAACCGATGATGATTCCATCGGCGCGCATTTCCTGCATTTACTGCACGGCAGCAAACCTTCCGAACTTTGGATCAAATCCATGCACACTTCCCTGATCCTTTACGCGGAACATGAATTTAACGCCTCAACATTTACCGGACGGGTAATTGCCAGCACAGGGTCGGATATGTATTCAGCAGTCACCGGGGCGATCGGTGCCCTGCGAGGGCCGAAGCACGGCGGAGCCAACGAAGTCGCGCTCGACATCCAGAACCGCTACAAAAGCGCGGATGAAGCCGAAGCTGATATACGCAGCCGCCTTGAAAAAAAGGAAGTCATTATCGGTTTCGGGCACCCGGTTTACACTATTTCCGATCCCCGCAACAAGATCATAAAGGATGTGTCCCGCCGCTTATCAAATAGTATCGGTGATATGAAACAGTTTGAAATTGCTGAGCGGATTGAATCGGTTATGTGGGAAGTGAAAAAAATGTTCGCTAATCTCGACTGGTTCTCAGCAGTCGCTTACCATGATATGGGAATTCCGACCGCAATGTTCACCCCGGTTTTCGTCATGTCCAGGATCACCGGTTGGGCGGCGCACATGATTGAACAGCGCATCGACAACAAAATTGTCCGACCATCGGCCAACTATATCGGACCGGAAGATCAGAATTTTGTTCCAATCGATGACAGGAAATAACATGGGTTCACAAATTTCCAACATTCGTCCCGAACCGGATAAGGTTCTGGTTGATATCGCGAAATACACCCACGAGTACAAAATCAAATCGAAGGAAGCCTACCAAACGGCGGGAAACTGCCTGATTGACACCCTTGGTTGCGGACTGGAGGCGCTATCGTATCCGGCTTGCACGAAGCTGCTCGGTCCCATTGTGCCCGGCATGATAACGCCCAATGGTGCCAAAGTCCCTGGAACCCAGCTTCAACTGGACCCAGTGCAGGCGGCTTTCAATATTGGTATTATGATCCGCTGGCTTGATTTTAATGACACCTGGCTAGCAGCGGAATGGGGACATCCATCTGACAATCTCGGCGGCATCCTAGCGACGGCAGACTGGATTTCCAGGAACAGAGCAGCGGCGGGAAAGCCCCCTCTAACGATGAAAACCGTCCTGGAAGGCATGATCAAAGCGCATGAAATTCAAGGAATCCTGGCGCTTGAGAATAGCCTTAATCGGGTCGGACTAGACCATGTCCTCCTGGTTAAGGTAGCCTCGACGGCGGTTTGCACCTGGCTGCTTGGCGGCACCCCTGACGAAACAATCAATGCGCTTTCCCAGGCGTTTATCGATGGCGGCTCCCTGCGTACCTATCGTCACGCTCCGAACACCGGATCCCGTAAAAGCTGGGCGGCAGGCGATGCCACCAGCCGGGCTGTTCGCCTGGCGCTTTTCTCACTAAAGGGGGAAATGGGTTATCCTGCATGTCTTACTGCCAAGGAATGGGGATTCTATGACGTGCTATTCAAAGGAAAGCAATTCATGTTCCAGCGTCCCTACGGCAGTTATGTAATGGAGAATATATTGTTCAAAATCTCCTTTCCTGCCGAATTTCATGGACAAACTTCAATTGAATGTGCGGTCAAACTGTATCCACAGGTTCATGATCGCCTGGATGAAATTGAAAAAGTTATTATTCGCACTCATAAATCTGCGATCCGCATCATTGACAAAAAAGGGCCACTACATAACCCCGCTGACCGCGATCACTGCATTCAGTATATGACGGCGGTAGGCATGATCTTCGGGACGCTTACGGCAGCGCATTATGAAGATAGCGTTGCCTCGGACCCGCGCATTGACGCCCTTCGCCAAAAAATGGTGTGCGTGGAAGACAAGCAGTTTTCCGCGGATTATCTCGACCCCAAAAAGCGCTCAATTGCCAATGCGGTCCAGGTCTTCTTCAGTGACGGCAGTAAAACTGACGAAGTCGTTGTTGAATATCCCATTGGTCACCGCAGACGGCGCAGCGAAGGAATTCCCCTGCTGATCGAGAAATTCAAGACCAACCTGGCTCGACGCTTTCCGGAAAAACAGCAGAAAGCCATTCTCGATGTTTCCCTTGATCTAAATAAACTGGAAGAGTTGCCGGTCAACGAATATGTTGATCTTTATACAATTTAATATCACATGAGAAGAAACATTACCCGTCCAAATCGAGGATAAGTGAGACAGCTTTCTGGACCCAACATGAGGATATCCATAGGTTTTAACAAAAAATATTGGTATCATCTCAAACACCATCGCAAAAGAGTTATAGTATTCTTTATTCCTGCCATAATTCGTCAAGCATCCAGTCGACCAGCAAATAGAAGCGTATTTTAGGGGGAGATCGTCTACCGGGCAACCAAACAAATCGAACTTAATACCCAAAATTATCAGATGGGTGCAGTTACTTCAACTGATCCACCAACCCCTCGAAAAAATCAAGCGACTCGGGATTGATGAGTGCATCCCGGTTGCTGACCGCCCGCCCGTTGAGGATGTTCGTCACTGAACTCTCCACCTTTTTCATGTTCATCGTATACGGGATTTCAGGTGCTTCGATGATCAGTGCCGGCACATGGTGCGGGGAGGCGTTGTCGCGCAGGGTTTTGCGGATCTTCTCTTTGAGCGCATCCGTGAGCGCCTGCCCCGCGGCCATTACGACGAACAGGATCACGCGCTGATCGCCCTCATGGTTTTGACCAATGGCGAGGCTATCAGTCAGTTCCGGCAGTTTTTCCATCAGGGTGTAAATTTCCGCGGTGCCGATGCGCACACCCGAAGGTTTCAAAACCGCATCCGAGCGACCGTAGAATGTGACCCCGCCCGTGTCACTGTGGATCAGTACATAGTCGCCGTGCCTCCAGACGCCGGGGAAAACGTCGAAATAGGCGTGGTGATACTTCGAGCCATCCGGATCGTTCCAGAAATAGAGCGGCATCGACGGGGAAGGTCTTTCACAAACCAGTTCTCCCTGTTCATCGTAAATAGCCTGTGCGGTATCATTGTATGCCTTGATTTTCATCCCCAGCGCAGGGCTTTGCAATTCGCCTACATAGACCGGCAAAATCGGGTTGCCCGCGGCGAAGCAGCCGTTGATGTCCGTGCCGCCTGAAATAGAATTGAGGTGCAGGTTGCTTTTGATGGCACTGTAGACATACTCGAACCCATCCACCGAGAGCGATGAGCCGGTCTGCGAGATTTCGCGCAGGCTCGACAGGTCAAAGCGGCTCGGCGTCTCGCCTTCCTTTTTCAAAAAGTGGATGTAACTTGCACTGCAGCCAAAGACCGTCACTTTTTCATCTTCGATCAATTTCCACATCGCACCGGTATCGGGGAAATTCGGGCTGCCGTCGTAAAGTACGATCGTCGCACCGACCGCCAGCGAACTAATCAGCCAGTTCCACATCATCCAACTGCAGGTTGTGATGTAAAAAATGGTGTCTTCCCGGCGCAGATCTGTGTGCAGGATCAAGTCTTTCAAGTGATTGATAAGCACCCCGCCGGCGCTTTGCACCATGCACTTCGGTTTGCCCGTTGTCCCCGATGAGAACATGATGTACTGGGGATGGTCGAATGGAAGCTGGGCAAATTCGATTTCGAGATTATCATCCTGTGCTACAAAATCTGCGTAATGAACGGAGTTGGGGATTGCAGAGATATCCGCACGATCATGGATATACTGGGCAACGACCGTTTTTCGCAGCGATGGGAACCCACGCGCCACCTCACTGGCATTTGCCAACGTTTCAATGGGTTTTCCCTTATAGTAATATCCGTCGGCTGTGAAGAGCACCTTCGGGTCCACCTGTCCCAACCGTTCGAGTGCGGCTTGCGCGCCAATGTCAGTTGCGCAGGATGACCAGATAGCGCCGAGGCTGGATGAGGCAAGCATCCCGATTACAGTTTCAATCATGTTGGGCATATACCCCACCACCCGGTCTCCCACACCGACGCCAGTGGCGCGCAGCGATTTCGCCAGGCGCGCCACGGAAGCGTATAACTCCGCATAGGTCATCCGTGCCGATCTTTGTGCCTCGCCCTTGAAGATGATGGCTGTCTGATCATCCCGGTAACGGAGCAGGTTTTCAGAAAAGTTCAAGCGCGCCCCCGGGAACCACCTGGCGCCGGGGAACACGGAAAGATCATCCACCACAGAGTCAAATCGACGGGAGGATTTAATCCCGGCGTAATCCCACATATCCGCCCAAAAATCGGGGATGGCGTCCACCGACCACTGGTACAAATCCGCATAGGTTTTGAAATCCTTTTGATGACGCCCATTGACCATCTCAATAAAGTGCGTGATGTTGGCTTTTCCTTTGCGTTCGGAAGATGGGATCCAGAGTGGAGTGCGCATGGGATGCTCCTAAATCTATGCTCAATGTATTTTAGTCAAAGGGTTTTTGAAGTTCAACCGTTTCAAATTATAAAATTAATCCACTAATTCCAAACCCGGATGAATATTGATCCCCACTCCGCTTTACCAATTGCGTTGATTCTTGCGCCTGATAGCCAAGTTCATGAACCAATACGCTACCTCCTGGAAGGAGTATTATATTATTTACTAAAAAATCGTGTCCAAGTTGCGTTTTATGGGATTTACCCATCCCGCGGTGACAGAAATTTGTGTTGTTTTTTACCAACATTCCGAAAGGCATTTTTTGCTCGGCTTGAGAAGCAGCGATGAGTGCAAGCATTTTTTCTGTGGGCGAGAGTCCTATGGTTGGGATCAAGTTGGTTTTCTATTATACGTCTGATGCAGAATCATTACGATGATGCCGCAGAAAGGGTACTAAAAGTTTGGAATCGTCTGTATATACAAAGCACTTTGTCCCCGTTTATTATTGTTGCCGGAATATTTATTTTTGTCTCCATACCTAATCTTTTCCTTAAAAGGGTGTTCATTTGGGGGTGAATCTTTTCTCCACGTTCTGCGTCGTAATGTTACCTTCAACACAAAAGGTATTATTAACCATGCCTGCGCCTCTGTCCATCCCGCGCTACATCGCCATCGCTGTGGGCGTGGCGATCTGCATCCCGGTCAAGAACCGCCTCGAGCATGTCATGGAGCGCCATTTTGCGCAAAAGAAGCTGGAATTCCAGAGGAAGTTTGTAACCCAAGAAAATCTGCCCCAAAGTTTTTTCTCCATGTTAGCTCTAAAATGGCACGATTTGTCGTTGCGACCTTTTCTCCGATCCTTGGAAATATCATCCCCGACAGGTGACCCGCGTAGGAGGGTCTGACGTTGCCTTCCTTTTCCCCCATCACCTCGGGTCTGCATACTTCGTCGTCCCCCTTCCCCTCACGCCATTCTTGCTTCACCTTGCCCCGCCAAGGGGATATCATCTCCGTTAGAGGAATTCCATTTACCTGTGGCTTAGAAAAGTTGTGTTAGGAAAAGTTGAAAAGTGGACACTATTAAACTTGAAAAATGGACAGTGATCCTGAGCAACCGCAATTAAAGTTAAAAACCGGACAGGTGGTTTATCAGGGGTAAAGCCAACGTGTGAACCATTTTGGACTGGAACCAAACACGGACTTCTATCACATTCCTGGATTCGTCCGGTATGAGATGCAGGTCGACATCCTGGTGGAGCGGAGCATGGGGGATCTTGATCTCGGTGTTGAAAAGAGAGATCTGTCCATATCCATCGACGATCCGGGTTGTGTGGAAGCAGAAGATGTCCTTGGGAGAAGTGTAAGGTTTAGGCAAGGTAAAGGGACGGAAGAAGCTGTTGCCGTCCCGGCGAGCTCTTTCGTAGCGCAGGCTGGGGATCTCGCCGGTGGTTGAGTGGACCTGGTGATTGTTGTATCGGTCCAGCTCATAATGCAAAACACTGCGGACATCTTCCAGATCGGCCAGTTTTTCGAGAGCACAGGTGCGGACGATGCGATCTTGGAGCCAGCGGTATGGGCGTTCCACCTTGCCCTTGGCCTGCGGGGAGAGGGCATAAGTGACATTCACCTTCAGGGACCGCATGACTTGCCGCCATTACGGGTCGATCTCATCGGTCTGGTGGGAGAGTTTTTGCCAGGTGGTATCGCGGTCATGGACAAAGCGAAAAACGCGTAAATTGTCGACATAATAGGCTAAAGGCAGTCCAAAAGCCTGCAGAACGGCCTGAGCCGCCAGAATGTGGGCCCAACTGGTCTCATGAGGCACGAAATCAGCGTAGAGCAGCTTGCGGCTGTAATCATCGATCGAAGTGATCAGGGTCCATTTCTCTTCAGCATAGGGCGACCACAGGTGCGTGGAAGCATCGTGTTGGATCAAGGCACCAATGGCAGTGGTGACCACTTCCCGATCGTGGACCTTGCCTTTGCGGCGGGGGTGATAGCATTCCTGCGCCTTCGCCCGTTTGATGATCGTTGGCAAGGAGACTTCGATCCCACTATCTTTCAAGCGGTCCCGCAGAGCGGAGTAGTTGTAACTCGAGATCGGCAATTCTGGATTCTCCACCAGTTCCTTCTCTCGTTGCAGTTCATGGGCAATGGCCTGCTCGGTTTTATCGGCCAGCTTTCCAGGGCTATGACGTTGATAACTCACCGAAAATCCATGCGCGTCAGCCCTGTATTTCTTCAACAGAACAAAGAACTGGCTCTTGCCGATCTCGAGCGTCTCTTCAACCTCTTCCCGGCTGATAAGATGCTCACAATAGTTCCTCAAGACAAGCCGTATTTGTTCATCTGTCTGCCTTCGGTGGATTTGTTCCATATCACTCCTCCTTGTTGGCTGACAATTTATCACAACTGTCCGGTTTTGATCTTTAATCCTTTTCCAGCTGCTCTTTCGAGGGTGTCCACTTTTCAGCTTTAAACTGTCCAGTTTTCAAGTTTAAATAACAGGCTTAGAAAAGTTGTTGAAAACAAAATAAAGTCGTGTAATAATGAACATGTTGACCCGCTTTTCTTATAATTTGGAGGGAACATGCCTAACAAAACTTTAACTATACCCGGCTGTTTACGCGATATTGAAAGTAAAGAAATCATCACCGAGGTATCGGTTCACTTGTCATTAATTCCGCCCCCCATTCTACATGGTCAACCCAGAATTAAAGGAACATTGATAATACAAAGTTTCAAGCCTGAATATAATGACAAGCAATTTATCCTTGAACTTAGTAAAGCAATTACAGGGAGGGTGAGAATAACAATGCAACCAATGTCGGGCGGGGACATGGACTTAATCAACACACAGTACGATATAGGGTTTGAAGATCCTTTCTGGGCTTCCAATATTGGGTGGTTTGAATCCTTATAAATATCCTGTACTTTTTAAACTCGATGTTATGAACCCATCAGCACGATAAAACGGTATTGGAGCGGAAATGCCTCTAAATACTATAAACTTACCCGGTAAATTAATGGACATGGAAGACACAGAACAGATTGCCGAGGGAATCATTTATTTATCTCTTGATTTGCCTATCAATCCGCACAGGCTACCCAAATGCGCAGGAATGATGACAGTCAAAGGCTTTACGCCGCAGCTTTACGACAGGCATTATATATTGCATATGGATAAATTCTCGGGGAAAGTATATCTGTTAACGCCGCCGGAAATTAACAGAGGGGACTTGACTAATAAAGATTTAACCCAAACTCCCCTCAAAATTATATTTGAAGATGACATTTGGCGAAATCTTGAATGGGCTGATTTTTTACGAACCTTATTTGGGAGCCATTAAGTTTGAACATAACCTATTTTTGTCTTGGATAAAAGCCAGGTACTTCTCAATCCCATTTTTCCTATGTGAGAATGCAGACCATGCAAAAAGAGAAAAGAAAAGATAAACGGCGTAATAATGGATCTTACATGCGTGTAACAGATAATAACACGCATGAACTTCTAGGTTATCTTTGCGAAATCAGTCCGCAAGGCTTCAAACTTGAGACCCCCAAGGTATTGGCAATCAAAAAAGACTACACCCTGCGCCTGGAATATACGTTTGAGGTGGCTGACAAGCCCTATATCGTTTTTATCGCCCGGGCCATGTGGAGCCAACCCGACGCGATTATCCCGAATGAGTATATTGAAGGCTTTCGGATTGTCAGCATTGCACCGTCCGAGCAAGAAATATATCAAAGCATAGTAGAAAATTATGGCCCACCTAAACACAAGTGGTGAAATGATGGTCTATATGGCAGAGAAGGAGACCTTAATGGAGCACATATTGTGGTTACGCTGCGGGCAAGAAGCCGGATACTTCTCGATGCCCTATTGCCTGACCGAGAACGATAATCCGGATCTATTTTAGCCGGTTGCTGCAGGAAAAGATCGTTTCCATCTGCCAGGCGCACGCTCCGTGATTTTTTTCTCCCTGCCGTAGCAGCTTTTGATACGAAAATCGCGGCTTCTTTTCCTGTAAAGATGAAACACATACACCCAATTCACTTGCCAGACGCCGATGCCCATTAGAACAATCATGATTGATATCCGTGGACTTTCCATGTGGTTACGTGACCCGGCTTGCGCAATGAGGATTCAATCCCCAAAGCCCTCACCTCTGATACCCCTGCGTGCAGCTTAGTTCAACCTTTTTTTTCGTTGGGCGTTCGTAGAGCTTGTAACAGAAGGTTTTCATGAGGTGTTGTCTGCCGGTTGCTAATACAGCCTACCAAAACCGAGTAATCTTACCAACTCATTCAGTACATGAGGAATGACACGATGAAAAATTACTGCTTTTTCGTAACCTCCCTGGTTTTACTCTTTCTGTCGGCATGCTCTTCTATTTCACCAGTTGTCAGTCTTCAGACTGCCGCCGCCGAGATGCCAACGGCAGTGCCTACCCAGACAGCATATCCGACTTATACGCCTTTCCCAACCTACACGCCTTTTCCTCCCACACCGTACCCAACAAAGATCCCTTTCATAGAATCCTTCTCCATCCGCTTGTTCCCGGGGATTGAAGCAACCCTGGTTTACGCAATTGAAACGGGCACAGAAATTTGGCTGGACTTTCCAAAAGATGCAACCTTGCAGCCTGCCAGAGCTATGCTTATTCCCGGGCTGTCATCCATTTATCCTCCAACTCTCGTTTACAATGGCGATGCCTTCGATCTGCTTGCAGGTCCTGGGGATCAAATGGAAGGATTCAAGGAATTTACTTTCAATGCACCGGTTTCGGTGACAATAAAGTTTGCCTCCCCTCAAAACCTGGACACACTGGCGCTTTACACGTGGACGGGCAGCACTTGGGAAAAAGTAGAAACAGTGTGTAACCTTCCTTCGCCCACTTTGGATACGAACGCTAACACGATCAAGACTTCTCTGTGTTCTCCAGGTGCCTTTGCCATTTTCGCACAGAATGGCAACTAGAAGCGCAGCACAACACCGGCTCCAGCATGTCGCGGGGCATCGTCGACCATTATCTATTTTAATTTTTCATCTTGTGCAAAATCTGTTTTCCGCTTTTGATATATAATATCTATACAACCCATTGCATCATAGAATTCAACATTATCAGCGGGGCTATTATCTTTATATATTTCCTCCAACCATAATATCCAGGACATTCTCCGCAGCTCTACCGGGGGAGGAATTTTATTTATGTATAGCAGACAGCTCGTCACAATTACACAGAAAGGGGCTTCGTTCGATTTTGCTCAGAATTTCCCCAGCCCTGTGCAAAGCGGACTGTATCTTCCAGCTGTACTGCTTTATGAAATGAAAAGACATACTGACACGCTTGAAATCTTTAGGCGAACTATTATGGGATTGTTTCCTGGGGAACATAAGCCGCAAAGCCCTGCCGTCCTTACCAATACAGGCAGGGGTTTTTTGATTATTGCAAATACCGTGCTGACTTTTATGGGGGACTCTAGATCGATCTCTATTCCTCTCGCCAGGATCTCAAAACTGGACCCCTATCCCGACGGCATTGGCATTTACGAGGACGGCCGCCCAAATGAGTACCGCTTCATTTGGGGCGATAACATTGACATGCTGCTGGTCGCCTTCCCCAGCGATGACGGTGCGATCAAGCCCCTCTCAGGCTCCATTATTTCCCGCTTCATTGGCGACCTGAAGAAACAAAATAATATAATGATATAGTGTGCTTATTCTGGAATAATTACGCTCATAAGTTTTGATCTTGTGACAGGGAACCTAATTCACCTAGAAATTATTACACAGGGTCCATTGTATCTATTTAGGATTAATTTGCACTTTGTTTTCGTTAATTACGCTTAACAAAAAAATATATCAGAACAACAATGAGGTCTTTATGAATGATTTAATAGATGAATTAAATGAAATACAAGAACAACTAGTATCTTTTGTGGATAAAGCAAATAAGAGTGATTCTATTAAATCTTTAATAGAACTAGAGGAAATTGCGAATGAAGTTGGAAAATCCTGGAGTGGTTCATGGATTGGTTATCAATCGTATGTATATTATAGAGATTTTTGCCACCTCCATTTGGGGAACATTTTAGCAGCGAATGGGGATTTTTTTCATTTTCAAGAGAGGAAAAAAGTAGCAATTGGACAGAATTGAAATTTGATTTTGTGATCGAATATATAAAGAAAAAATCACGCATTACTGACTTTTCACAAGCGAAAGAGATCGGAAAAGAAGGTGAAAAACTGTTTGAAGATAAAGTTAAAACAATTATCTCTATATTAGAGACTTATCTCCAACATCGAAATGATTCATTTATAGAAGGAATTTCCGATAAAATTAAGGCTTTAAAAATATCTGACGGAACAGATTGGATAAAGACCCAAAGTCCTCAAAATATCATGTCGAGAGACACCTTAGCAATGTCTCAGGGTATTTGGGCACCACCACATATAACAATTATCGCAGATATATTTCATATTCGTAGCCGAATTCATGCATGTGATATGCTAACACAAGATGTGATAGCAGTAATTTCTCACATGGAACGACAGGTAAAACAAGATCGAAAAATGAAAAGAATTGGAACTAATATTTTCATTGGGCATGGTCATTCATATTTATGGAAAGATCTTAAGGATTTTATTCAAGACCGTTTGAAGCTCCCTTGGGATGAATTTAACCGTAATCCAGTAGCGGGCATTACGAACATTTCGAGATTATCGGAAATGCTCGACAGTGCAGTCATGGCTTTCTTAATTTTGACAGCTGAGGAGGAATTAGCAGATGGAGAAATTATCGCCCGAATGAATGTAGTGCATGAAGCAGGACTTTTTCAAGGTCGATTAGGCTTTGCAAGGGCGATCATATTATTAGAAGATGGCTGCAAAGAATTCAGTAATATTCATGGTCTTGGGCAAATAAGATTTCCAAAAGGAAATATTAATGCTGCTTTTGAAGAAGTTCGCCTAGTTCTCGAAAGAGAAGGAATTATCAATCCATAATATACATTTATTCTAAATTGACCTGTCCAATCTATTAGAACAATAGAAATATACTCTTGTAGGAATTGAACTTCTAATCGCTAAGTTCGAATTTCAAATCTTCAGTGTGGAGCTTTATTCTTTCCTGCGGTTTTCTTAACCATTCCTCCCCCGGTGAGACCTATGAAACATGAATTCTCAACCATCCGCCAAATGCCCCCTCTCCGCCTCTGACCTCCTTGCCACCATCTAGTACTGATACGGCCAGCCAGGCCGGGTTACCGGCAGTTGTGTCCGCAAACCCGATGGTCCCGGGTCGATCTGTGTCGATTGTAGTAAAAAATTGGTTCCCGACCCCTGGCGTCAAAAGCATTCCGGTTTGTTTTGAGTTCTCGCTGCGATTTTTCTGTCTCCTCCCTCCCCCGATAAATTCCATGGATGTCACGTCATTTCTGCTGGTTTCCCCATCTGATCGTGCTTAAATAAATAGAGGAGGGAGAAATCCCTCCTCTATTTCGTTCTAAGACTATTTGGTCTTGATCGAGTTGGATAGGGCTCCTGAGTTTATCATCCTAGTGTCCCCGACCGAGGCTATTTAGCACAGGTTTTACTGCGTCGGGTATCTCTGGTTCAGCCAAGACCTCATTGCCATTGATAGTCACAATACCAGATCGGATCGGGCGGAGCAGCTTCACGAACTGCTTGATGCTGATCCCGGTTTGGTGTTCAATATTTCTGCCGATCGCCAAAGCTGCAAACACGATCGTGAGGTGAGCCTCGATCGCATCCCGCTTGCGGTGAAAGATGGGTCTGGCCTTCAAGTCGGATTTTGCCATTCGAAAAGTAGCCTCAACCTGGAATAGTTGATGATAGTAGGCGATAACCTCTTCGTCCGGGATATCCAGATTGGTGACATACCCTTTGATACCGGCCAGGGTCCTGGCTTTATCGATCAGTTTCTGATTGAGCTGTTTGCTCTTGGCCTTGATGCTCAAGAACTTCGTTCGATTGGTCGGGATCTGCCCGCTGAGAGCTTTCTTGGCCTTGGCGACCTGCTTTTCAATGTTGCGGAGGTCCAAGGCTGCGCGTTTCGCGCGATATTGGTAGATCACCCGGTAACCTTCCTGGGGGCTGACTACGATCTGTTGGTCACTCATTGCCCCAGTCTTCTGGTACTCGGCGATGTCATAGGGTACTTTGTGCAGCCGGGAGCCAACAATGTAGGTGTAACCGGCTTCTGTGAGCGCTGCCAGGTTGGTCGCGCTGAGCATGGCTGCATCGGCCACAATGGTTACTTTGTTTAGGCCATGCTGTGCCTGAAAAGCCTCGATGACGGGCAGAATGGTCTTGGTTTCAGCTTTATTCCCCTCGAAACTGTGTAAGCCCAAAGGAAAGCCATTTCGATCCACTAGAAGCCCGATGATGATCTGGGGCTCCAACCGGCGTTCCTTGCTCAGACCCGGCTTGCGGTAGTCATCTTCTACCTGAACCTCGAAATACAGGCTGGTGACGTCATAGAGGAGGAGAGTCAGGCCATATCCACCCACATGCTTAAAACAGGCCTGGCTAATGATCTTCCGGTAATCCTGATCCGCAGCTTTTGCCAAACTCCGGTAAAGCTTGTTCTGATCGATCGGCCCCATTCCCAGGTCAGCCAAAACTCTCAAGCTGTCCAGTTTGGATGTCGGCTCCACGATCCTTGCGATGCAGAGAGATTCAAATGCCTCGTCCTTCAGCCTGGTAAATCCCAGCTGATGGTATTGTTCTCGCAGAATATTCCACAACAAACCGGAAAAGGAGCGCTTGATACCCACCCGCAGGGAAGGTCGTGCTTCTGGAAATAACACAAGTTGGTTTGCTTGTAACTGCTTGCGTGCTAATGCAAGCAAGATCTTCAATTCCCCTTCGGTATGAGCACTCCCGATATGGATGATCTTGACGATCTTCCCCTTTTGTTTATAGGCGATCTGAACCGCGGTTGCACCGCTTGTCGTTTTTACCTTTCGGATGAACGCCATGGATCCAATTGTAGCCCTTCCCCCCACTCCGGCTAGTGTCCCGAAATATCAATTTTCCCGGCTAAAAACACTGAAATTTGGGGTCGATGATAAACTCAGGTTCTAAGACTATTTGGTCTTGATCGAGTTGGATAGGGCTGGCTGTGAGTTCGCGGTCGCCGTTGGGAACCCGATTGCCGGGGCGGCAAACGTCTGAGTCAGTCCGACCGTGTTGGTCGCCACTACCTGGAAGTGGTAGGTTACTCCGCCCTAGGCAAGGCCGGTGACACTGAACGTGTTGGAGCTGCCAACGAGAGAACACCCGGGAAGTTTATAAGAATCTGCAGCGGAAAGGGTACACATTTTCTCAAGAACCCGAGGCGTTGGCGGCCCTCTTGGAATAACCCGGCCCACAGCAGCCCCATGCACTGGCTGCCCTCTTAAAAAGAAATGGTTATGGCACGCACCAACCGTCGGCGGGGAGAATCGTCCTGGAGGCGGGCTGTAGCTTTGCGATGAACGATCTGGCCGCGCTAGTGGAGGCCGCTCCCCGGAGGCGTGGATTGAGACAATTACCAAGTAATGAAACTTGCCCTGCCTGATGAGACCAAAGGTTTTAGAAACCTTTAGGGTCTATACCAAGTTACTTCCTCTCCTTGCACCCTCATCCTCTCTCCAACCCCCAGACTTCCAATGTCTTTGAGACTTCGGAAGTCTCCTCATATATCCTCTTGACTTAATAGCACATCCGTTCTAAAATAATACTGTACTTGTTTAGCATCTTTTGAACTATGGGGAAGTAATCAGGGGTGGTGATGATCTACCGGAACGCTGCAGACTAACCATGTAATCCAGAATAGGAACAGATCGTTGGCGGCAAGTCGCCAGAATGCTGGCCAAGACCGAGTGGGTCTCCGCTCCCCTGTCGGTGCGATTACATCCATTGGTTTTGCGGATGATCACGCCGGGTCGTAACTGGCGTTCAGCCAGGTTATTGGTGGCCTCCAGGTCATTCATGTACAGGAAGCGCAACAAATGAGGACGGTGTTTGCGCAAGCGCCTGGCAAAACGGGCGTTATCCGCATCGGTGAGTCTGCGTCGGGAGGAGATCAAAGCATCCAGGCGGGATTCCAAGGCAAGCGCTTGTTGGGAGAAGCCACCTGGGTCCAGGCTGGGTCTTTTGGCCTTCAATTCCAGTGCTTCCCGCAGGACGGCGGTCACTTCCTGGGCAAAGTGCACCGCCCGTCCGGTTTTACTCTCTTCCATCTCTTTCAGATCCTGCAGCAAATGCGCAAGACATTTTTGTTTGAGCCAGTCGGCCAGCCTTTTATCATCATAAACCATCAGGCAATCCGAAACCAGGGTGCCTTTGAACCCCGTTACAGTCACAGAAATCCATAGAATAAAGGGGTTGCAAAAAGAGAGAGTTCCAATCAATATTGAGGTTGCGCCAACAATACCGAAAGGAGCTCTCAGATGACAGACGAATCTGTCGCGATTAGTATAACCATAAAATTGGAAGATGTGGTGATGGAAATCGAGGAAAAGGTTTTCATCGGAGCGGTGGAGGATTCGATCCACAGCTTGACGGTAGGACTGGGGCAACAAGTGCTTCAGGGGGTGATCCAAGTGTTGGATGATCGAATCGCGCGGGAGGTGCCCGCAGGCTGGAGGAATGTGGGGACGGAGATGCGCTGGATGGTGAGCAGCCTGGGAGCGGTTCGATACAAGCGAAGGATCTATCAAGATGAGCGGGACCGGCGAGTGAAACCGGTCGATGAGTTGTTTGGCCTGTTACGATATGGGCGGATGAGCGGTAGGGTTCAGGAGATGGGAGCGGCCCTGTCCAGTTGTGATCCCTATCGCCGGGCAGCCGATCAACTCAGCTACCTGATCAAGGTCCCGATTACCGCCACCAGCCTGCAACGGATGGCCTGGTTGGTGGGTAACCGCATTGCGGATGGGGAAGAAGCCGAGCGAAGGCGCATCTTCGAAGGAGGGGCTGTGCAGGAAGGGGGAAAGATTCCGGCGCCGGTGCTGTACGGCGAGAGCGATGGAGTGTGGGTGCACCTGCAGCGGGAAAAGAGACGATCCACGGAAGTCCGGGTGGCGATCCTGAGCACAGGCCGAAAACA